>NZ_DDJO01000013.1:20892-161961 GCF_002339505.1 Corynebacterium sp. UBA2622 | reverse complement strand
CGGCGGCGGTGGCGTCGACAAGCGACGCCCCGCAGTCGAGACCCTCCTGGCCCCTCGTGCCCACGCGAACGGGGTTGTCGGCGAGCCCGGCCATGCGCTCGCCCCACTCGTCGTCGACGCAGACCACACTGCGCCCGGCACTGACGGAGGAGCCCGGGTCGAAGAACGTGGCCTTGGCCTCGAAGTAGTCCTGCATGGTGGGGTGGAAGTCGAGGTGGTCCTGGCTGAGGTTGGTGAACCCCGCCACGTCGAACTCGGACCCGGCGACGCGACCGAGCATCAGGGCGTGGGAGGAGACCTCCATGACCACGTGCGTCACCCCCTCGCGCACCATCCGGGCGAACAGGGCCTGGAGGGTGGGCGCCTCGGGTGTGGTCAGGCTGGTGGGCACGTCCCGGCCCAGGATCCGGGTCCCCGTCGTGCCGATGAGCCCGACCCGGCACCCGGCGGCGATGAGCCCCTGCTCGAGAAGGTAGGTCGTGGTGGTCTTGCCCGACGTCCCGGTCACCCCGAGGAGCGTGAGGCTTCGCGACGGATAGCCGTAGATCCTCGCGGAAACGTCCCCGAGAACCCGGCGCACGTCTTCCGCCACAAGTACGGGCCGGGTGTCCCCCGCTTCACCGATGATCTTCAGGCCGTCGCCGTCGGTGAGGATCGCGCCCGCGGGCGAGGAGGCGGCGAAGCTCGCCCCGTGGGCCCGGGTGCCGGGCAGGGCGGCGAAGAGGCCCCCCGGCTCAACCGCGCCGGAGTCGAGGCTGGCGGATCGGACCACCGGATCGTCCGCGGGAGCGTGGACGATGCGCGCGCCGGCGACACCCGCCAGTTCCCGGAGGGTGGCGGGTCCGGACAGGGCCGCAGGCGAGTCGTTGCTGGTGTTCCGGTTCACGTTCCACTCTCCTCGGGGGTTTGTCGTGCTGGGCCCGTGGTTCCGGGCTTACTGGTGCTGCAGTTCGTAGGGTTCGGCGGGCGGGCTCGGCGGGAGGTTCTCGCGGTTGATCAACCAGTTGGCGATCTCCCGGAACACCGGTGCGGAGGACTGCCCGCCGGCTCCCCCCTCGAGCGGGCCGCGCTGGGGCTCGTCGAGCATGATGGCCACCACGAAACGGGGATCGTCCGCCGGCGCGATGCCCGCGAACGTGATCCAGTACTGGTTCTGAGAGTACGCCCCCGTTTCCGGGTTGACCTTCTGGGCGGTGCCCGTCTTTCCCGCCAGCTGGTAGCCCTCGATGGCGTTGCCCTGGGCCGTGCCCGAGTTCACCCCGGCGGGATCCTGCTGGAAGGTGGAGCGGAACATGTCCACCACCGTGCGGGCGGTCTTCTCGCTGACCACGCGGGTGCGCGCCGGAGGATCCTGGGCGACCTTCTCCCCGTTGGCGTTGGTCACCGAGGAGATGATGCGGGGCTCGATGCGTTCGCCGCCGTTGGCCAGCGCCTGGTACACGCTCGCCATCTGCAGGGCGGTCCAGCTCATGCCCTGCCCGATGGGGAGGTTTGCGAAGGTGCCGCCCGACCACTGTTCGCGCGCGGGAAGCAGACCGGCAGACTCGTTGGGCAGCTCGATCCCCGTCTCCCGGCCGATGCCGAAACGCTGGAGGTAGTCCGCGTAGCGGTCCTCCCCGAGGCGCTGCGCGAGCTGGAGGGTGCCCACGTTGGAGGACTTGCCGAAGATACCGGCGGTAGTGAACGGGGCGACGCCATGCTGCCAGGCGTCGTTGACGGTGACGCCCGACATCTGGATGGAACCGGGCACCTCGTGAACCTCCTGCGGGGTGGTCAGCCCCTCCTCGATGGAGGCGGCCGCGGTGATCACCTTGGCCACCGAGCCCGGCTCGAAGGGGGCGGAGACGGCGTTGTTGTCGAAGTCCCGTCCCTCCTGGAGCTGCTTCTGCAGGTCGCCGTTCGGGTCGATGGTGTCGGTGTTCGCCATGGCCCGGACCTCGCCCGTGCGGGCGTCGAGCACCACGGCCTCGGCGTTCTTGGCCAGGGAGTTCTCCTTCGCCTGCTGGATCGTCTGCTGCACGAAGGTCTGCAGGTCCAGGTCGATCGTCAACTGGACGTGGGAGCCGTCGACGGCGGGCACCGCGTCGCGGAGGGTACCGGGAATGGACTGCCCGTCGGCGGAGACATCCTCCGTCGCGCGGCCGTTGATGCCGGTCAAGGCGGCATCGCTGGAGGCCTCGAGGCCGAACTGCCCCTGCCCGTCCATGGACACCTTGCCCACGATGTTCTCGCCGATCGCGCCGTTGGGATACTGGCGGATGTCCTGGTGGTCCGCGGCCACACCGTGGAACCTGTCCGCCACCGCCGCCGCGACATCCGGGTCGACGTTGCGCACCAGCACCTCGTAGTTGGTGTCGGCGTGCAACTTGTCCAGGATCTCCTTGGCGCTCACGGCGCCGGAGTCGCTTGACGACGCGCCCTCGTCCTTCTTCCCGTCCTTCGACGCGTCGGTTCCGGACTTGCCGCCGTTCTTGTCGCTGCCCGTGCCACTGCCCGCCTGCCCGGGCTTCGTCTTCCCCTTCGCCTTGTCGGCGTCGCTGATCATGGTGGGGATGTCGTTGGCCATGGTGCGCAGGGCGTCCTCGACGCGGGCATCGAGCTGGGCGTTGATCGCGTCCTGGGACAATCCGTCGACCTGCATCTGCAGGTCCTGCTGCTCCCGCAGCTCGTTTCGCAGGAGCACGGGCGAGACCGTGAGGGAGCGCGCCTGCATCGTGTAGGCGAGCTGGTTGCCTGTGCGGTCGACGATCTCACCGCGGCGGGCGGGCTCGACGTAAACGCGGGCGCGCTGAGCCTCCGCCTGATCCTGGAGTCCGGGGGCCCACACGACCTGGACCCACGCCAGGCGCCCGACGAGCAGCGCGGCGGCGACGAGGAACACCCCGGTGATGAAGCGGGTGCGCTCGTTGGTCACTGCCTTCTGGCTGGCCACCTTCCGGGGCAGCCCTCCGCCGGCGTCGCCTGCGGGGCGGGCGGCGGCATCCCCGGGGCGCCCGCCCGGGGCGTCCCCGGCGCTCTCCGGGTGGCGCCGCGCTCTCGAACTGCTCACGTGCCTGCATCCACCTTTTCGTCGTATCCATGCCCCCGGTGCGTCCGGCCCGGGTTCAACGTCTGTCTATATTGCCCCGCGCAGGCCCGCGCGGGGCGAGCGCCACGCACCGTGCGGCATGTACCGCGTGCCCCGTTAGTGGGCGGCCGGCACGTTCGGCTGGTAGGGGGCCAGGTTGCTGCGCTGGGGTGCCGGGGCCGCCGGCTGCGCGTCCTGCGGGTTCGCGGGCTGGTTGGCGGCAGGAGCTCCCGGCTGGGTACCCGGTTGTGCGGTACCGCGGCCGAGGACGTTTCCGCCCGGTACCGTGGTGAGGTTCCCGCCGAGGTCGCGGGTGGCGGAGCGGTCGCTGGAAGCGCGGCCCGCCTGTACCGGTGCGCCGTTGACATCCATGACCTTCTGCACCTTCCCGGGATCGGCGGGGCGCTGCTCGTTGACGCCGCCGTTGCCGTCATTGGCGATGATGCCGGGCTGCAGCGGCACCACCATCCCCGCCTCGGAGCCGCGCTGCGCGATCTCCGCCGAGGAACGCAGGTCTTCCAGGTCCCGGTTGAGGGACTCCACCTCGTTGGAGAGGTTGCGTTCGCGGTTCTGCAGCTGCTGGACCGTGAACGACTGGTTGGTCGACAGGCCGGACAGGAACATCGCCAGCACCACCCCGGCCACCAGCAGCGGCAGGGCGATGAGGGTGACAGTGGAGAACTTGCGCCTTGTCTCACTGGCTACGGTGACCCGCCGGCCGCGGACGGAGACGACCTGTTTCGAGCCCAGCCGGCCCTTGCGGGCGGCGTGCGGCACGTGCGGTGCCACGGGGCGGGCGCGCGGGGTCGGGGCGTAGGCCTCGGGGCGTCGGGAAGCGTCGCCGTGGGTGCGGCTCCCTGGCCGCGTCAGCGTGGCGGTACCGCCGCGGGCGGGGGTGAAGTCTCGGTTCGCTCCCATGTGAGTGTCTCTTCCGTCGGTGGTGGGGTTAATCCTGGAGGTCATCGGGGGCCTTTCGCAGCTTTTCGACGCCCCGCACCCGCACAGGGGCAGCACGCGAATTGAGCCTGATCTCTTCCTCGGACGCCTTTTCCGCGCCGTTGGTGATGGAACGGAACCTGGCGGCGGCACCGGGCAGCTCCATGGGCAGACCTCGTGGAGTCCTGGAGGTCGTGAGCTCGGCAAATGCCGACTTGACGATCTTGTCCTCGAGCGACTGGTAGCTCATGAACACCGCCCGACCGCCCGGGCCGAGCAGATCCGCCACGACCGGAATGACGTTCTCCACGGCCTCCAGCTCGCGGTTGACCTCCACACGAAGCGCCTGAAAGGTCCGTTTCGCCGGGTGCCCGCCTGTGCGCCGGGTGGCGGCGGGAATGGTCTCGTAGAGAAGCTCCACCAGGCGTGCGCTGCGGTCGAAGGGCTCCTTCTCGCGCTCCCGGAGAACCGCGGACGCAATCTTTCCCGCGAAGCGCTCGTCCCCGTAAGTCTTAAGCACCCGGGCGAGGTCGCCGTGGCTGTAGGTGTTGAGAACGTCGGCGGCCGTCTGGCCCTGGCTGGGGTCCATCCGCATGTCGAGGGGAGCGTCCACCCGGTAGGCGAAGCCGCGATCCTCGCGGTCGAGCTGCATGGAGGAGACGCCGAGATCGAAAAAAGCCCCCGCCAGACCGCGGTCGCGGACGGTGTCGAAGATGCCTCCGTCGGCCTCCCCCACCACCCGGCCAATTTCGTCGAACCGCGCCTGGACGCCCGTGAAACGGTCGCCGAAGGGTGCAAGCCGCTCGCCCGCCTCCGCGAGGGCATCCGGATCGCGGTCGATGCCGATGACCCGTGCCCGGGGGAACACGGTGAGGAAGTGCTCCGTGTGCCCGCCCGCGCCCAGGGTGCCGTCCACGATGACGGCATCGTCGCCGAATGCCTTGACAGCTGGTGCGAGGAGGTCCGTCATGCGGTCGCGCATGACGGGAACGTGCCCGCGGTTGGTGCCGATGTCGAAGTCCATCTCGGCCGGGTGCCCGCCGCTGCCGGTGGTGTCTGCGTTCCGGGACACGTGGTCACCCCCTCCGCTTTCGTCCGTCACCTTGGAATTGTTGTCTTCCCGTCCCTGTTCGTGGTCGGGGGAGCGTATAGAGCCCTGCCCGGGGCGGCTGTTCTGATGTCGGGGAAGTACACCAGAATGCTTCACGCCCCGGACAGAGTCCGTACACGCTCTCCGTCAGTAGTCAACTGCCTGCTGGCCGGGTAGTCAGCCCTTAGAGCAGGCCGGAGAGAATGCCATCGTCATCGGCCGCCGCGAAGGCGGCCTCAGTCTCTTCCTGATATGTGGCCCAGGACTCTGCGTCCCAGATTTCGAGAAAGTCGACCGAACCGATGACCACGCATTCCTTGGAGAGGTTTGCGTACTCACGGTGCGCCGGCGACAGCGTGATGCGACCTGACCCGTCAAGCGCCTGCTCATCCGCGCTGGCAGCCAGGTTGCGGATGAAGGCTCGTGCCTGGGGGTTCGTCCGGGACACGGCGGCGGCCTTGCGGGCGCGTGCCGCGAACTCCTCGCGCGGGTACACCGCGAGCGAGTGGTCCTGTCCCTTGGTCACCATCAACCCGTCCGCCAGATCCTCGCGGAACTTGGCGGGCAGCGTCAGGCGCCCCTTGTCGTCGAGCTTGGGAGTGTAGGTTCCCAGAAACATCCGGAGCCCACCTTCCTTCCACTCACCGACTTCGGTTGTTCAATTTTCCCGGCGTTGAAACGTCGTGGCACGTAGTCAGGATGCCGCCACGTCTCTCCGCTATTCCCCACTCTAACCCACTTTCTCCCACAAACGCCACACCAGACGCGTTCTTTCTCGCCGGTGCCCCAAAAGAACCAGTTCAAACGCCTGAAAATGGGTGGGGCGACGGCCCGCGGGGTGCCTTTCGCGCCCCGCTTCCCACTCCGGAACGGCATCCCCACGCCCAACGCCCACCCCCAAACCCCCACACACCACCACGCGAAAGGCGTTCCGGGGAAGCCCCCACCCTTCCCGGAACCGCGTGTGGGGCGGGGTGGGGGGACCAGGTGGGGTGAAGTGGAGCCCCGGTGCCCGCCCGCTTGCCCGGCCGCTAAAGCAGCGCAGCAAAAACCGCGCGCCGCCACAAGGCGGGCACGCGGTGGAAACGCGGGAGGGGCCCTACTGCCCCTCGAAGCGGCGGCGGAAGTTTTCCTCCATCTTCGAACTACGGGCAGCGGGCTTCGCCACGCGGGAAGTTGTGCGGGAGACGGCCGGGCCAGAGCTCGGTGCCCGCAGGGCAAGGATGCCGCCGGCGAGCATCACCAGGAAGCCCACGACACTGAGCGCGATGAGCCAGATGTTTACCGTGGCGAGGGCAACACCCCCGAGCAGGAGGACGAGGCCGAAGACGATCAGGGCGACGCTGCGCATCGTGATCCGCCCGGCACCACCTCCGGGGGAGGCCGCAATTCGCGTCACCGAGTTGCCGAAGGCGGGATCCTCAGCGAGGAGGGAACGCTCGATTTCCCGCAGCGTCCGCTGTTCTTGCTCCGAAAGAGACACTCTTCACTCTCCGACTATCGACGTGGGCGTTTGAAAGAAGACTACTCCTAATAACGCCCCTCCCCCCGTGAATGTTCCCGCCCGGCATCGGGCCCGAGCGAGCACTACGCCACCAGCGTGATCCCCGGTTGGGACGCGGCGTAGAAATCCTCGACGACGGCGAGGAACGCCTCCACGGTGTCTGGGTCGGGTGCGGGTTGGATTCCGGAGGCTACCCGCCCCCTCATGGCCGAGTAGGCCGACAGGCGCCGCGCCCACGCCGTCCCGGACTCCCCCGTGAGCGCCAGTTTCTCCCACGCGCTGCTGGGAAGCCGCTTCCTCTTGCGAACCACCGGCGATTCAGCGCAGACAGCCCCGGCGACCCGCAGGGCCGCGCGGTACGCATACTCCAGGGCGAGGTCGCCGTGCCCCTGCGCCTGCTCGGCGTGGGCGCGGCGGAGGAGCTCATCGGCGGAGCTGAAGAACTTCCCGCTCTTCGACGCCCCGGCAGGTGCCCCGTACGCCGCCCCGGTGGTGGCTGAAATGATGGTGTTCATCTGCTCCTCCTTCTCGGTATGGCCCAACGTTAAAACCTCTGTTCGACACTCCTCCCACAGATTAGCACGCATGTTCGATAAAACAATGGGCTCGAACTGCCCCCGTGCGCGCCTTCAACGTGGTTCGATGGACCCATGACAGTGTCAATCCGCCGCCTCACGGGGCACGAGTTCTCCCTGCTCGCCCCCACCCTGGTGGACATTTACATCACGGCCATGGATTACCCGCGCTCCATCCGCAAACAGCGCATCGATATCTGGCGCCGGGAGATCGTCTGCCCCGGCTTCACAGCCGTCATCGCGGTGGAGGGTGCCGGGACGGACGAGCGGGTGGTCGGCGTCGCCTACGGCTTCCTCGGCACCCGCGGCCGGTGGTGGGACCAGCAGCTCATCCGCGGGCTCAAGCAATCGGGCAGCCTGACGCCGGAGGTTTCCGCGATGGTGGACGACTACTTCGAGATCGCGGAGATCCACGTTGATTCCCTGATGCAGGGGCGCGGAATCGGGCGCGATCTTCTCACTGAGCTGGTGCGCACCACATCCGCCTCGTGGGCTCTTCTCTCCACGCCGGAGGTGGCGGGTGAGAACAACCCCGCGTTCGGCCTCTACCGCAAGCTCGGTTTCAGCGACATCCTGCGGCACTACACATATTCGGGTGACCGCCGCCCATTCGCCGTGCTGGGCCGGAGGCTGCCCCTTGACCTGCCCGGGTAGTCTTTATGGCGTTCAACCCCGACCCTGAAGGAGCGAGCGTGACACCGTCTGCCGCCCAGTTCGACCCCTCCATGCCGATGTCGGCCATCCCCGGTGCGGTGGAGGTGGAGCTGCGCCGCTTCCTGGACGAGCGCCTCCCCGACGTGGAGGAGATCGGCCCGCCCGTCGCCGCCTCCGCGGCTTACCTCCGCGACTTCGTCCTCGGCGGCGGCAAACGCTTCCGCCCCCTCTACGGCTGGGCGGGATTTGTCGGGGCGGGGGGCCTGGCCGCTGGCGGCGAGGACCCCCGCGCAGTTCTCACGGCGGTGAGTTCGCTGGAATTCATCCAGGCCTGCGCCCTCGTGCACGACGACATCATCGACTCCTCCGACACGCGGCGCGGGAACCCGACGGTCCACCGGGCGGTGGAGACGAGCCACCTTTCCCGCGGGCTGCGCGGTGACGCCGCCAAATTCGGCCGGGATGTCGCCATCCTCGTCGGGGATCTGGCACTGGCCTGGGCGGACGACATGTGGCGGGATTCCGGGGTGAGCGATTCCGCCCTGCGCCGAGCCCAGGGCGCGTGGCGGGGAATGCGCACCGAGGTCATCGGGGGCCAGCTGCTCGACATCACGCTCGAGGCCACGGGCGACGAGTCCATCGAGCTCGCAGACAAGGTCAACCGGTACAAAACCGCCGCCTACACCATCGAGCGCCCGCTGCACCTCGGGGCGGCGCTCGCCAGTGCCGACGAGCACACCGTCGCCGCCTTCCGCGGCTACGGTTGCGACATCGGGGTCGCCTACCAGCTTCGCGACGACCTCCTGGGCGTCTTCGGGGACTCCTCCGTCACCGGCAAGCCCGCCGGGGATGACCTGCGCGAGGGCAAGCGCACGGTACTGCTGTCCATGGCTCTCACGGCGCTTGACGGCTCCGACCCGGCGGCCGCCCGGGAGCTGCGCGAAAAGGTGGGCACCGTGTCCGACGGTCCCTCGCTGCGCCGCCTCGCGGACATCATCCGCTCCAGCGGCGCGGTCGAGGGCGTCGAGAAGCGCATCGAAGCCCTCACCGCCTCCGGCCTGAGGCACCTGGAGGAGGCGGGGGTGGACGCCGCGGTGGCGGAGACCCTCCGTGAGCTGGCCATCAAGTCCACCGCCCGCCGTGCGTAGCCCCCTGCAGCTCGGCCTGGCGGCGGGAGCCCTCATCGCCGTGGGCTCGTACGGCGCCGGGGCCACGCGCAACCGCGGAGGCGTGGTGCGCGGGCTCGGCCTCGGGCAGATCCTCTACGGCCACGGCCGCTCGGTCTTCGAGATCATGCTCACGCTGGGAATCGTGGGGCTCGTTGCGGCGTGGGTCCTACTCGGCCACGAGCTCTCTCACGGGCGAGCCGGCCTCACCTCCGTCACCCGGGCCGCCTGGCTGTGGACCGCACCCCTGGCGCTCGCCGCACCGATTCTGTCGCGCGACGTGTACTCCTACCTCATGCAGGGCGCCATGATGCGCGACGGCTTCGACCCCTACACCGAGGGCGCCGCCGTCAACCCGGGTCCGTACCTGTGGGAGGTCTCCCACGACTGGCGCAACACCACCACCCCCTACGGGCCGCTGCACCTGGGCATCGGCAAGTTGATCACCACCGTGGTCGGCGACAACGTCGCGGCGGGGGTTGTCGCCTACAAGCTGCTCAGCCTCGCCGGCTTCGCACTCATCGCCTACTCGGTGCCGCGCGTCGCGGCGCGTATCGGCGGGAACCCGGCCGTCGCCACCTGGCTCGGGGTGGCCAATCCCGTGATGCTCCTGCACATGGTGGGAGGGATGCACAACGAGTCCGTCATGGTCGGGCTGGTGAGCCTGGGACTCCTCTCCTGCCTGGCCACCCGGTTCTTCACCCCCGGGATCGCGCTCATCGCCCTCGCCCTGTCTCTCAAGGCGACCGCGGCGATTGCCCTGCCGTTCGTCGTGTGGATGATGTACCACCACTACGCCCGCGGCCGCGCCGGCAAACGGGCCCGCGCCGCCGTGTTCCTCGGTGCGGGGGTGTGGACGGTCGCGGTGGCGGCTCTCGTCGTCGACGCGGTAACCGTCGCCTCCGGGTCCTCCTGGGGCTGGCTGGCGGAAATCTCCGGCAACTCGAAGGTGGTCAACCCCCTTTCTGGGCCGACGCTGGCGGCGGACCTGGTGACCCCCTTCATCCAGCTGTTCGAGGAGGACTTCCCCTACAACACCGCACTGGCGGCAACCCGCGCGGCGGGATCCTTCCTCATGCTCGCGGGGTTGGTCGCGGCGTGGCTGATCTGCCGACCCCACGGCGAGGGCACGAACCGCCGCGCCGTCATGGGCACCACGCTGGCGTACGCCATCGCCTTCGTCACCAACGCCGTCACACTCCCGTGGTACTACGCTTCCGTGATCAGTCTGGTGGGCACCTTCAACCCGCCGGTGTGGGTGAAGAAGCTCGCTGTCGCAGCCACCGTCATCGTCGGCCTGGCCTTCATGGGCGGGGGGAACCACCGGTTGTACGACAGCTGGTTCCTCCTCCTCGCCGGCGCCCTCGCATGGGCGGCGGCCGTGTGGATTTACCCGAAGGAGACGAGCTCACCCGAAGAAAAGGCACAGCGGGCGATGGGCACGAAGGGAACGCACCCGGTGCCTAAAACCCCATCGCCTGAGCCCGCCTGATCACCTCGCGGGCTCCGTGGCCGTGGAGGGCGTCGATCGGCCGGCCCGGAAGCGAGTCGTCGGGGGTGTAGAGGTAGGTGAGGATCTCCTCGTCGCCGAAGCCGCCGTCGTGGAGCACCGTGATCGCCCCGGAGACGAACTTGGACAGCCCGCCGTCGTCGCCGAGCAGAAGCTTCGGCACGTACTTGGTGCCGCCGCGCTTGTAGACGAGCAGCTTGCGGGCGCCCACGAGGTCGTGGACCCGGGTGACGGGAACGTCGAGGTATTCGGCCACCTCGGGAAGGCTGAGCAGCTTCTCGCCGGCAAGCAGCGCGTCGAGGTCGGGGGTCGACTGGGTGGCGGGGGAATCTCCAAAACTCACGTCGACAGTCTACCCGCGTTGGCGCACACCCAGGCGTGTCGACCATACTGGACCCATGGCCACGCTCGAAGTTGGGGACTACCTGGAGGGACGATACGTCATCGACCGCCCGATCGCGCGCGGCGGGATGTCGACGGTCTTCCGGTGCGTGGACACCCGCCTGGACCGCGAGGTGGCGGCCAAGGTGATGGACGCCCGCTACGTACACGACGGCGTCTTCCGCGAGCGCTTCCGACGCGAGGCCCTCGCCATGGCGAAGCTCTCCCACCCCAACCTCGTCAACGTGTACGACTTCTCCGCGGGCGGCAATGACCCGGACCAGGTCTTTCTCATCATGGAGCTGATCACGGGCGGGACCCTCCGTGAGCTGCTCGCCGAACGCGGGCCCATGCCCCCTCACGCCGCAACCGCCGTGATGCGCGCGGTTCTCACCGGGCTGAGCGTTGCCCACTCCAAGGGCATGGTCCACCGCGACATCAAACCCGACAACGTGCTGATAAACAGCGACCACTCCGTCAAACTCGCGGACTTCGGCCTCGTTCGGGCCGCAGCCGACTCGCCCCACACGACCGACCAGATCGTCGGCACCGTCTCCTACCTCTCCCCCGAGCAGGTCGACGGGACATCCATGACACAGGCGTCCGACGTCTACTCCGCCGGCATCGTCCTTTTCGAGCTTCTCACCGGCCGCACGCCGTTTTCCGGGGAGAATCCCCTCGCCCACGCCTACGCGAGGCTGCGCAGCGATGTCCCACCCCCTTCCTCGCGCATCGAGGGTGTGCCGAAGCTTTTCGACGAGCTCGTCGCCACCGCAACCGCCCGCGAACCCCGCGACCGGTTCCACGACGCCGGCGAGTTCCTCGCCGCCCTCGACGACGTCGCCGCCGCGCTTCACCTTCCCGATTACACCGTCCCGGTACCCACGAACTCGGCCGCCAACCGCGCGGCGGCGCACCCGACGACGTTCACCGCGGCGGCCGGCAGCTCCCGCCTCGGCCCGGCCCCCGCGGTGGAGCCGCGAACGCGCGCCCTGGAGCAGCGCCTCTTCCCCGCCGTTGAGCCGGAGCCCCGCGCCAATCGCGGCGCGCCAGAGCAGTGGCGCGCCGATACCGGTCGCGGGGGCAGCTCCCGCGTCCCCGTTCCACCGGCCGTCTCGCCCGCCCCCGCGGCGGTGTCCGCGACCCCCGCACACCCGGCCGTCTCCCCCGCCCCCGTTTCCGAGCGCCGCGAGGTACCACCGCCGCCGGCAATCAAGCCCGTGACAAACCGCTCCGGTGTCGCCCTGGCGCTATTCCTCATCGGGGCGGTCGCGCTCACCGGTGCCGTCCTCGTCGGGGCGTGGTGGTTCGGATCGGGCAGCTACGGCCAGCTTCCGCAGCTCATCGCGGGGTAGCTGCCAGCCCGCCCGCATCCGTCAGTAGCGCAGCATTTCCGCCACCAGGAAGGCAAGTTCGAGGGCCTGCTCGGTGTTCAGGCGCGGGTCGCACGCGGACTCGTAGCGGCCCGGCAGGTCAAGGTCCGTGATGTCCTGCGCGCCGCCGAGGCACTCGGTGACGTTCTCGCCGGTGAGCTCGATGTGGATGCCGCCCGGATGGGTCCCCAGCTGGCGGTGCACCTCGAAGAAGCCCTGCACCTCGTCGATGATCTTGTCGAAGTGCCGGGTCTTGTACCCGTTCGACGCGGTGAAGGTGTTGCCGTGCATCGGGTCGGATTGCCAGACCACCTTATGCCCGGAGGCCTCGACGGCGTTGATGATCCCGGGCAGCACCGTGCGCACGTTCTCGTGACCCATGCGGATGACCAGGGTGAGGCGGCCGGGCTCGCGGTCCGGATCCAGCTTGTCGGCGTAGGCGACGGCTTCCTCCGGCGTGACCTTCGGGCCGAGCTTGAGGCCGATCGGGTTGTTGATCAGGGCTGCGAAATTGACGTGGAAGTCTTCGATTCCGCGGGTGCGCTCCCCGATCCAGAGCTGGTGCGCCGAGAGGTCGTAGAGCTTCGTGTTTCCCTGGTTGTCCTCCGCGAGGCGCAGCATGGCGCGTTCGTAGTCCACCAGGAGAGCCTCGTGGGAGGCGAAGATCTCGGAGGTGCGCAAGTGGGCGTCGTTGACCCCGCAGGCGCTCATGAACGCCAGGGAGCGCGAAATCTCGCGGGCCAGCGCCTCGTAGCGCGCGCCTGCCGGGGAGTTGGCCACGAACTGACGGTTCCAGTCGTTGATGTTGTGCAGGTCCGCCGTCCCGGAGGCGACGAGGGCGCGCACCAGGTTCATTGCCGCGGAGGCGTTGGCGTAGGCGCGGACCATGCGTGCCGGGTCGTGGCGGCGCGCCTCGGGCGTGGGCTCGACCCCGTTGACGATGTCACCGCGGTAGTTCGGCAGACCGTTTGCGTCGAGGTCGGAGGAGCGGGGTTTGGCGAACTGCCCCGCAATCCGGCCCAGCTTCACGACGGGCACGGAGGCGCCGTAGGTGAGCACCGCCGCCATCTGCAGCAGCGTGCGCACGTTGGCGCGGATGTGGGGCTCGGTGTTGGACTCGAAGGTCTCCGCGCAGTCACCGCCCTGCAGCAGGAACGCCCTGCCGAGCGCGACATCGGCAAGCTTCTGCTTGACCTCCTCGACCTCGGGGGCGAGGACGACGGGCGGGACGGACTCGAGGATCTTGCGGACGTAACCCGCCTCGTGCTCGTCCCAGCTCGGCTGCTGCTTGGCATCGCGGGACAGCACGTCCTGAAACTTCTCGTTCAGGTCACCGGGAAGCGGGGGGAGGTCCGGCAGAACACTCTTCGGGATATCAATCGTCCAACTCACCCCTACAGTTCTACCACGGGTTTTAGGGGCCGGTCACTCCCGGGCCCGGGAGCCACGCCCATGCAGCGGAATCAATTTCCCGCGGAGTGGACGGCGCGACCCCTCCCGTCCAACGGGAGCGCGCCCAAGCAGACCCGGAACTTGGCCAGGTTGTGCCGGGCGTCGACAAGCGCGTCGTGGTTACCCGCGGGGACGTCAGGAAGCTTCGGCCGCCCCGCCATCTCCCAGTACTGCTTGAGCTCGCGGGTGAACCGCGGGATCTGCCGGGGCAAACCGGACATGTCTCCCCAGAGCTGGGCGAGGACCACGTGGTCGTACGCAGCCACCCACGCCCACAGCTCGGGATCCCCGTCGGCGGAGCGGACGAACTCCAGGATCTCGGCGCGGATCACGGAGTTGGGCTTCCACACCTTACTTCGCGGGTTCGGCAGTTTGTCCAGCACATTCTTGCGCACCCACTGGTTCGCGCGGGAGGCGTGGAAGTCGGTGGACACCGCGTAGTACTCGCGGCCGTCCTCCGCCACAATGCCGATGGAGACGAGCTCAATTGTCGAGCCGTCCTCGATGAATTCGGTGTCGTAGAAGTAGCGCACCTCAGCCCACCTGCTCCTCCACCGCGTCGTCGGCGTGGCGTGGCCAGAACATCACCACTGCCACCCCGATCACAGCCACGGGCCCCACGACGTTGACGTGGAAATGCGTGAAGGAGGCGACGAGAAAGACAGCGAGGAGGGCGCTGCAGAGGACAAAGCGCGTGATGAGATCCCGATCCATGAGTGAGATCCTAATTTACCGGCCGGCCGGTTCCGCGCCCGCGGGGTAGCCTTCACCCGCTTCGAGGGATTTCTTCACCTCGGAGGCGTACATGTCCACGTACTCGTTGCCGGAGAGCTCCACCAGGCGGGACATGACGTAGTCGGTGAAGGGACGCATGACCTCGCGTGATGAAGGCTCGTATCCGTTTTCCCGGGCCCACGCGTGGGGGTCGATGGCCTCGCCCACCCTGATGTGCACACGGCGTGGCCGGGGGAACACGGTTCCTATCGGGTTGGCCTCCCGCGAGCCGATCATCACGAGCGGAACGACGGGCACGTTGTTTTCCATGGCGATGCGCGCCACGCCCGTCCGGCCACGGTAGATCCGCCCATCGGGCGAGCGGGTGCCCTCGGGGTAGATGCACATGAGCTCGCCGCGGTCCAGGACGCCCTTCGCGGCCGCCCGGAGGGCGTCACCGGCGCCCGAGGCGCTTCGGTCCACGGCGATCTGCCCGGCTGAGCTGAAGAAGAAGCGCTTCACCCGGCCGACGACACCCGGGGCGGTGAAGTACTCCTTCTTGGCCGGGAAGGTCATCTGGCGCCACACCATCAGGGGCAGGTAGAAGGAGTCCATCACCGCCTCGTGGTTGGACACGAGCAGCGCCGCGCCCTTTTTTGGAATGTTCTCCGCCCCCGTGATGGTGGGGCGGTTCCAGAGGAACAGCGGCGGGCCGATGGTCGCCTTGAAAAACGTGTACCAATAGTTGGTCATATCAGCGTCAATCCTCTTCACACGTGTTCCCGGGCCAGATTAGCGACCCCGATCATACCTGCATCCGGCCCCAGCTCAGCCCGGACTATCTCCGGCACCGGGCGGTACCCCGCGCCGACGATGTTGTGGTTGAGCGCCTCGCGCGCCGCGTCGAGGAAGAGGTCCGCATCCGCGCTGACTCCCCCTCCCAGGACGATGAGTGCCGGGTCAAGCACGTCCGCGACGATTGACAGGCCCTTGCCGAGCCACTGCGCGAAGTTGTCGATCGTCGCCACCCCGAGCGGGTCGCCTTCCCGGGCGGCGTGCATGACATCGTGGCCCGTCGCCCGCTTGTCCACCACCTTGCGGTACAGGCCGCATTTTTTGAACCCGCCGCCGCCGGCCACCTCAACCGCGGTGTCCACCAGGGCTGTTCCGGAGGCGTAGCGCTCGAGGCACCCCTGCTTGCCGCAGGAGCACACCCGGCCGCCCGGTACCACCGTAAGGTGCCCGAACTCGGGCGCGGTGCCGAAGGATCCGCGGTAGATTTCCCCGTCGTGCATGAGTGTTGCGCCGATGCCGGTGCCCACCGCGAAGAAAACCCACGTGCGGGCCTGGCGCGCGGCCCCGAAGCGGTACTCGCCCCAGGCCGCGGCGTTGGCGTCATGTTCCAGGCGCACCGGCAACCCGAGGGCGCCCTCGAGCCTTGCCTTGACTGGCTCGTCGTTCCGCCACGCCAGGTGCGGCGCAAAGCGGACGATCTCGCACTCCGGATCGAGGAACCCCGCCACCGCGGCGCCGACGGCGCGGATGTCGTACTCCGCGCGCAACCCGCGGACGATGTCCGTGATCGCGGCGGTCAGCGCCTCGTCGCCCTCGGGGGTGCGCGTCTCGCGTCTCGCGACGATCCGCCCGTCGCCGTCCACCACGCCAGCCCGCACGTTCGTCCCGCCGATGTCGAATCCGACGGTGAGCGGACGGGCGGAGCTGGGGGGCGAACTGGCAGGCAGAGACATAGCCACCCAGTCTAATGCCCGCCTGTCAATACCTTGAAAAGACGGTCGCCCAGCTCGTCCCACGCGAAACGCTTCTCGACGCCCCTCCGGCCCGCCTCCCCCATCGCTGCGCGACCCGGGGCGTCCCGCAGCAGGGCGCCGAGCTGTTCGGCCAGCGCCTCCGTGTCGCGCCCTCCGACCACCACTCCCCCTCCGTCCCCGACGGTTTCCGGGGCCCCGCCAGAGTCCCCGGCGACCACCGGTACACCGCAGGCCTGCGCCTCCAGGTAGACGATTCCAAGCCCCTCCACATCCAGCCCGCCCCCGCGGGTGCGCGCGGGCATTGCGAAAACGTCCGCCGCGGCGACGAGGTCCCGGAGCTCGTCGCGGGAGACCGCCCCGGTGAACATCACGCTCCCACGGTCAGCGTCAGGCAGGTCCGCGGCGAGGGCGCGCAGGGTGCGCCCGTACGGCCCCGTTCCGACGATGACGAGTCGCGTGCCGTCGACAAGCGAACGCACGCGGGGCATCACCCGGATGAGCTGGTCCTGCCCTTTCCGTGCCACCAGGCGCGAGGCGCAGACGATCAGCGGCGCGTCGCCGACGCCGAGCACCCCTCGGGTTGCGTGGCGCTGGCCCGGCGTGGCGGGGCGGAAGAAGGCGGTGTCCACCCCGGACGGCAGCGCCACGTAGCGCGCGCGTGTACCGAACGCCCGGTGGAAGCGCCGGAGGGTGTACTCCGAGATGTACGTGATCACGTCGGCGCTTTCACCGACCCGGTGCAGTACACCGCGGGCAAGGGGGATCATCGACCACCCCACCTCGTGGCCGTGGGTGGTGGCAACGACCCGCACCGCACCCGCCGCCTTCGCCGCCCCACCCATCACGGCGAGCGGCGCCGCCGCACCGAACCACACGGTTTCGACCCCGCGGGCGCGGATGATGGCCTGCATGCGGCGGCGCACCGCCGGCGTGGGCAGCATGACCCGGCCCGGCCAGCGGATCACCTCGTAGGGGGCGCCGGCATCCCACTCCCGCGCCGCTTCGGCGTCCTGAGTGGAGGCGAACACGATCAGCTCACCCGCACCGGCACGCGCCACGAACTCCCCCGCGTAGTCCCTCAGGTACGACTGAATCCCGCCGACGGTGGGCGGGAAGTCGTTGGTGACAAGCAGGGTGGTCATTGCGGCAGCCCCGCGCGCGGGGCGGGGGTGCTAGTAGCGGACGGCGCCCTGGATCGGCATGGAGTCGAAGGGAACGACCTGAACCGGGATGCCGTAATCGGAAGCGTGGACCACCTGGCCGTTACCGATGTACATGCCCACGTGGGTCGTGCCCGGGTAGTAACCGATGATATCACCCGGCTGCAGCGCCGAGAGGGGCACCGGGGTCCCACCCGCGAGCTGCGCCTGGGAGGTGCGCGGAATGGACTTGCCGTTCTGAGCGTAGGCCCAGAGCATGAGGCCCGAGCAGTCGAACTGGTCCGGCCCGCTCGCGCCCCACCCATACGGTTTGCCCAGCTGTGCGAGGGCGGCACCGACAACCCCCGCTCCGGCGGAGGAAAGATCCGCGAGAGGGGCCGCGATCGGCCTGCCCTTGTTTTCCCACCTGGCCCGCTGCTCGGGGCTCAGCCCGTCGACCTTCGACTGCAGCTGACGCACCTTCTCATCAAGCTCGCCGCGTTCCTGCTCCAATTTTGAACGCTTCGAATCGAGCTGGTTGCGCTGGAACTCGGTCTCTGCCACGGCAATGTTTGCGGCGTTGGCGCGGGCCGCCGCCTCGTCGTTGGCGCGCTTCAGCTCCGCCATCGCGCGGTCGGTGTTCCGGGAGATGGAGCCGAGGTAGGCCGCGCGGTCGATCAGCATCTGCGGGTTCTCGGCGCCGAGGCTCGTAATGATCATGTCCGAGCGCGAGGTGCGGTTCTGGGAGGCGGCGATCTCGTCGAAGTTCTTGCGCTCCTGCTCGCGTGCGGCGTCGGCGGAGACAAGCTCCCGCTGCGTCTCGTCGACCCTGCCCCGCAGGTCGTTCAGGCGCGCCTCGGCGGCTGCGATCTCGTCCTCGGTGGTCTTGATCTCCTCGTTCTTGCCGTTGGCCTCCTGGGAGAAAGACTCCAAGTCCGTGATCATTGAGTCGACGTCATCGGCGTGAGCCGGTACCGGGAGAGAACCGGCGACACCGGCGCTCAGGGCGAGAACGGAGACCGTGCCGCGCAGAGCGCCGCGGCCGGACCGACGAGAGTGCTTTCCCACAGAGGTCCTCTTTCAATTGTCAGCGCCGCGCCCGCACCGGCCGGCCGCTACTTTACAAAACCGTTATCTAACTATAGCCGTACGCGCGCCAGGGTCAAGACGTGCAGAGGCGGGCGCAAGCGGGCCCGCATAACGCCGCCACCCGGAAGCCTGAACCGCAAAAACCCGCCCCGCTCCCCCGGATGGGAGGCAGAAGGGCGGGCCGGACACGGGCGGCAACCCGGAGATGAATCCTAGAAGCGAACTGCGGAGTGGATCGGCATCATGTCGAGCGGGCGCTCGCCCACCGGGATGCCGTCGTTGAGGGCGTCGATGATTGTGCCGTTGCCGGTGTAGATGCCGACGTGGGAGGCCCCACCGTAGAAGGCGACGATGTCACCGGGCTGCAACTGGTCGAGCGGGACGCTCTGGCCGGCGCTCGCCTGAGCCTGGGAGGTGCGCGGGATGGACTTGCCGGCCTGGGCGTAGACCCAGGAGGTGAATCCGGAGCAGTCGAAGGCGGCCGGGCCGGACGCACCGTACACGTACGGGGCACCGATCTTGCTACGTGCGATGTCCACGATGGACTGGCCGGCGGACGGCTGCGTGATGGAAGGCGCGGTGAAAGCCGGAGCCTGCTGGCCCTCGACGTCCGCCATGGAGGGAACCCACTCGCTCACACCGGGGACGGTGGCCAGACCGGGGACGTTCTCCAGGCCCGGAACATCGACGGAAACGGGGCTGTTCGGAACGCGAACCTCGGTTGCGCCAGCGGCGGGTGCGAGGATGGCGGTACCCGCTACGACAGCGGTCGCTGCGGCCACGTTGCGTGCAACGGTGTTGTTCTGACGACGGTGGTTAGCCACGTAATTTTTCTCCATATCATCTCTGCTGCCTACCGGGTTAGCTGACGGGTTGGGATTGAGAAACAGCCCTGCAACGCTCCGCGACGCTTCTCGACGTCGCCCTTGCGCCCCATTCACCCCAGGGAAAGGCCGAACGGCCAATGTGGTTCCCCGGTTCCCCGCCGCCCGCTCCGAGGGATCGCAGAGGGCGGTAGAGATTCGGCTCATATGCTTTTGTGTGGTTCATGCATGCAACGTGTGGTGTCGCAATGTCTCGGTAAGATTACGAAACGGATACGGAATTGTCCACCGACACTCCCGTTATCGAGCCGTTATTTTCCTCAGGCGTTCCGGTTAGGGGGCCCTTCCCGCGAGGGCCTTCGCGGTGAACCTGCCAGACAGAACGTTCACGGGGGCGTTGACCTGCCCCTTTCCCTCCACCGCGCGACCTTCCCCTTTCAGGCCGCAGCCAGCTTAGCCCAATGTGCCCGGTTGTGGTCTTTGTCACACGGCGCGGTCAACCCGGCTCGGCGACCAGTATTACCGGGGGCATTTGCCGAGCGCCGCCGGTCCGCTTACCCGCCAACGAGCCCACCACCGCTTAAACAAGAGGACCCCCTCCCATACAGGAGGGGGTCTTACTTAAGCGACCGCAAAATCACTCAGTGTTTATTCGTGCGAGCTACCGTGCTGCCGCCCGGCATCCCGGTCGGAGGCGTCCTTCGTGGCCTCAATGGCGCGGAAGGTTTCGATCTCCTCGTGGTGGTTGCGCTCAGTGGACTCGCGGACGCGCGAGGCGATGCCCGGATCCGCGGCGCTGAACTTGCCCACCGTCTCGGCGTCGGAGTAGCCCAGCTGGTTCATCTGCTTCGGTACCGGGGCACCCGCGTACTCCAGCGGGACCGGGTGGCCGTGCTCGTCCACCGGGCCGAGCGGCTGGTGAACCTCGATGAAGGCACCGTTCGGGAGCTTCTTGATCACACCGGTCTCGATGCCGTGCTCCAGCACCTCACGGTCGGAGCGCTGCAGCCCGACACAGATGCGGTAGGTGATGAAGTACGCCAGCGGCGGAAGGATGATCAGGCCGATACGACCGAACCATGTCATTGCGTTCAGCGAAATCTGGAAGAAGTGCGCCACGTGGTCGTTGCCGCCCGAGATGGTCAGCAGCAGGAAGAAGACGATGCCCATGACACCGACGCCGGTGCGGACGGGGACGTCGCGCGGGCGCTGCAGGAGGTTGTGGTGCGCGTCGTCACCGGTGACGGCCTTCTCGATGAACGGGTAGGCGAAGAGCAGCACCACCAGAACCAGACACATCATGGCGACCCAGAAGGCGCCCGGGATGGTGTAGTTGCCGAGGTAGAGCTCCCACGCGGGCATGACGCGGGCGGCACCGTCAGTCCACAGCATGTACACGTCCGGCTGTGAACCGGCGGAAACCTGCGACGGGTTGTAAGGGCCGATGGTCCAGATGCCGTTGATCGTGGTTAGACCGGCCATTCCGCCGAGGACGGCGAAGACGATGAACATGAAGCCGATCGCCTTGACGGCGAAGACCGGCATGATGCGGATGCCCACGACGTTGTTCTCGGAACGGCCCGGCCCGGGGAACTGGGTGTGCTTCTGGAACCAGACGAGCAGGAGGTGCGCAGCAACGAGGGCAAGAATGATGCCCGGCAGAACGAGGACGTGGAGGATGTAGAACCGGTCCAGCATCAGATCGGACGGGAAGTCACCACCGAAGATGGCCCAGTGGAGCCAGGTGCCGATGATCGGCAGGCCGACGATGATGGCGGACATGATGCGCAGGCCGACACCGGAGAGGAGGTCGTCCGGCAGGGAGTAGCCGAGGAAGCCCTCGGCCATGCCCAACAGGATGAGGGTGACGCCGATGACCCAGTTCGCCTCACGCGGCCGGCGGAATGCGCCGGTGAAGAAGATGCGGAGCATGTGCGCGAACATGGACATCATGAACATGAGCGCCGCCCAGTGGTGCATCTGGCGAACGAAGAGTCCACCGCGGACGCCGAAGGAGATGTCCAGCGCCGTCGCGTAGGCCCGGGACATTTCCACGCCGTTTAGCGGAAGGTAGTTGCCGTCGTAGATGACCTTTGTGATCGAGGGATCGAAAAACAAGGCCAGGTAAATGCCCGTCAGCAGGAGAATGATGAAGCTGTACAGCGCCATCTCTCCCAGCATGAAGGACCAGTGCGTCGGGAAGACCTTGTTCAGCTGAGGCCGGAGAATTCCCGAGACCGTGTATCGCGAATCAATGTTGTCCGCGGTCTTTGCGAGTTTGGTGGTCATTAGGACTTACGCTCCCAGAATGCAGGGCCGACGGGTTCCTTGAAGTTCCCGTTGGCAACGAGGTATCCGTCTTCGTCGATGGTCACAGGAAGCTGCGGCAGCGCTCGGGCGGCGGGGCCGAACACCGGCTTGCCGTAGTGAAGCGCATCGAACTGGGACTGGTGGCACGGGCAGAGGATGCGGTTGGTCTGCGCCTCGTACAAAGAGGTCGGGCAACCGATGTGGGTGCAGATCTTGGAGTAGGCGTAGAAGTCGCCGTAGTGGAAGGACTCCTGCCCCTCGCGCTCCACGACCTTGCGGGCATCCTCCGAGCGCAGGCGGATCAGCATGACCGCGTTGCGCGGGCCGTGGATGGAGTGCATCTGCTTCTCGTAGACGTCGCGCTCCGGGTCGTACTCGGCGCCGTCGTTGACGTCCTCCGGGTAGAGCGGGAATACGGTCTCCATCGAGGCGGCGGCGAGATCCTCCGGGCGCATGCGCACCAGGCGGGACACGCCCGCCGTCGAGTAGTGGGAACCAACCTCGCCCTCGTGGAGCTCGGCGATGGCACCGGTGTCGCGGCCGAGGTAGATCTTCTGGCCCTGGTCCGCGAGGGTCCAACCGTGGGTCCACAGGGTGCCGTCACCGCCGTAGCCGAGCTCGTGGCGCGGCTTCCACGGGTTCTTGATCATGCCACCCAGGGGGGCAACAACCATCAGACCCGTGAGGAGGCCGGCGGTGCCGAGGAGGCCCATCATCGCCTTGCGACGTCCGAAGGTCGACGTCTCCCACGCGTCATTCAGCAGGGCGGTCGTCGTGCGGCGGTCGAGCTCGCTGGAGCGGCCGTCGTGGCGGCGCTGCACCGAGATCTCCTCCGGCACGAACTTTTTGACGTACTGGATGACCGCGATGCCCAGCGAACCGAGCGCGAGCATTGAGGTCAGGCCGAGCAGCGGGGTGTAGAGGGTGTAGCGCCACAGTCCCTCGTCACCGTGGAACTTCGCGTGCCACGGCCAGAACAGGTACACGGCCAGGAAGGCCAGGCCCGCGAGAACGGAGACGATCAGCCACACGTTGATGCCGCGCGCGGCAGCCTTCTCCCGCGGGTCGTCGGCCAGCGGGAAGCGCTCCTTGCGGTACGCGACCGTGACGTCGTCAAGCTCGGTGCCGAGGGCAGCGAGCTCGGCGTTGTTCATCTTCGCCAGCTCGGCGTCGGTGTAGTTCTTCTTCACTTCGTTGCTCATGAACGCGATCCAATCCAGATAGCAGCGGCGGCGACCAGGGTGACGCCGATAATCCACATGGCCATGCCCTCAGAGACCGGACCGAGGCCACCCAGCGCGTAACCGGCCGGGCTCGGGGTCTCCTTGGAGGACTTGATGAAGGCGATGATGTCCTTCTTCTCGTCCGCGGTGAGCTGACGGTCGGAGAACTTCGGCATGTTCTGCGGGCCGGTCAGCATCGCCTGGTAGATTTCCTGCTCGTTGGCGGGATCGAGCTCGGGCGCGTACTTACCGGAGGACAGCGCTCCGCCGCGGCCGGTGAAGTTGTGGCACGAGGCGCAGTTAAGGCGGAAGAGCTCCCCGCCGCGGGCGACATCGGCGTCCTGGATCTGGCCGTCGTAGTTCTTGCCGCGCAGCGACTCCTTGGACAGGGAGCCGTCCTTGTCGTACACGAGCTCCGGGCCGCCGCCGTTGGCCGCGACGTAGGCGGCCAGGGCCAGGGACTGGGACTCGGTGTAGCGCGGCTTCTTGCGCTCTGCCTGAGCATCGTTGGACATCATGGGCATGCGGCCGGAGTTGACCTGGAAGTAGACCGCGCCTTCTCCCGTGCCAATCAGCGACGGGCCGCGGCCCTCGACGCCCTGCAGGTTCGCGCCGTGGCAGGTGATACAGGCGACGTCGTAGATATCCTTGCCCTCCTGGACAAGCTCCTGCTGGTCACGCTGCGCGGTGGCGACCTGCGCGTTGGGCGCGAGAGCGGTGGCGAGGAAGCCCGCACCGGTCAGCCCGAACGTCAGCGCCGCGGCACCGGCGACGGTGCGCCGCATCTTGCGGCGGCTGCGCGTCTTCTTTGGGGTGTTTTCCATCTTTTTCCCTTAAGCGACTATTGAGGAATATTCGAAACGACTTCTACGTTCTGGCAATGTTCTCCCGCGTTCGCGGGCACTTCCCTACTGAACGAGGTAGATGGTGATGAACACGCCGATCCAGATGACGTCGACGAAGTGCCAGTAGTAGGAGGTGGCCATGGCGGCAGTCGCCTGTGCCGGGGTGAACTTCGACTTGGACACGCGCAGCATCACAACGCAGAACGCCAGGATGCCGGCCGTCACGTGGGCCATGTGGAAGCCGGTGATGATGTAGAACACCGAGCCGTACACGCTGGCCTGCGGGGTCACGCCGTGCGAGACCATCTCGGACCACTCGAAGGCAACTAGCCCGAGGAAGATCACGCCGAGGAGGATGGTCACTGCGAACCACTTGCGGAGGCCGAATACGTCACCCCTTTCAGCGGCAAAGACGCCCATCTGCGAAGTCACAGAGGACGTGATCAGGACAGCGGTGATGATCAGGCCGAACACCACGTTGAGATGCTCGGTCTGGTGCTCCCAGTCACCTGCTGTCATGCCGTTTGCGCGCGACGTGAAATACATCGCGAACAGCCCGGCGAAGAACATCAACTCTTGGGCGAGGAACGCAATGGTGCCCACGCTGACCATATTCGGCCGGTTCAGCATCGGGACACGCCCTTGCGGCGTCGCCATACCTTGGTTAGAAATTGCGGTCGTCACGCATGTAAGTATCACCCTTTTTAACCTGAAAGTCATCTCACATACCCCCGGCAATTTTCTGCAACCACGTCACCAACCTGCCGTTTTGCAACCGCCGACGGCCGCGGAAAACTTTTTTGTTCCGCGGGGGAACTTTCGGACCACGCTTTACGACGGCCATCGGCGCTGGTCACGCGCGCGACCATCGCGGACCCTTCCGCACCCCATTCCCCCCACCGACGGGTCGTGGTCCCACGCAGGGCAATGGTGGCCGGTCCGCGGTTCCCAGATGTGAGAAAGGTCACCGCCACCGGCCGCCCATTCCGACCGGTGCAAACTTTTGGATGACCCCTCCCGCACCTCTCCCCCGAGGCAGCAAAAATCCCCCGAACCGGGAGGTTCGGGGGATTGCATCGGTCAGCTCCACCGCGAAGGCGTGCGGCCGAGCCGGTGCGCTAGTGCTTCTCGCGCGGGATGCTGTATTGCATGTTCAGCTGGGTGGTGGTCCACACCAGGAGGACTGCACCGATGGCCACGAGCCACAGCTGCCAGAACGCGATACCGAGCCCGAGGAAGAACACGGCGCCCGCCATGGCGAAGGGCCAGATGGAGTGGGGGGAGAAGAAGCCGAGCACGCCCGCGCCGTCCTCGATCTCCGCCTCTTCCCAGTCCTCGGGGACGATGTCCATGCGGCGCTCGGTGAAATCGAGGTACACGGCCATCATGAAGGACAGTGCAGTGGCGAGCACGAGGCCGATGCCGCCGGCCCACTCAACACCGAAGAGGTACGCGTCGTCGCCAACCCACATCGTCGCGAGGATGTAGAAGACACCCATCAACAGGAGGAAGGTGCCGATGGCGTAAAAAACTTTTGAGCCAGTTCCCATTGTCCGGTTCTCTCTTTCTTAGACGTGCGCGTTCGGGTCGGTGAAGTTGTCGCCGTCGCGGGTGGAGCGGCTCGAGTTGAACGGGTGGGTCGAGGTCGCGTACGGCTCCTGCCCGATCGACTGGAGCGCCTCGGCGTTGGTGGCGCCCGGGTGGTCGTTGCGGTAGCGCATGTAGTTGCGGAAGTCGTCCTGAGAAACGGCGCGGATCTCGAAGTTCATCATCGAGTGGTAGGTGCCGCACATCTCGGCACAGCGGCCGACGAAGGCACCCTCCCGCTCGATCTTCTCGATCTGGAAGGAGCGCTGGGACTGGTTCTCCTCCGGGTGTGCGTAGGCATCGCGCTTGAAGAGGAACTCGGGAACCCAGAACGCGTGGTTCACGTCGCCGGAAGCGAGACGGAACTCGATCGGGGTGTCGACCGGCAGAACCAGCACCGGAACCTCGTCGGTCGTGCCGAGGGTCTCAATCCTGTTGAAGTTGAGGTAGGACTGGTCGCCCATCGAGGAGCCGTGGATCGGATTCGCGTTCTTCATGCCCTCCGGGTCGTACTTGGTCTTCTCGGCGGCGGCCTGGCGCTGCTCGTCGATGCCCTCGTACTTCTGGCCCGTCGGGGAGAGCTTCGGGTCGAGCTCGGCGTAGCCGAACTTCCAGTTCCACTGGAACGCGGTCACGTCGACGGTGACCTCGGGGTCCTTGTCGCGGGCGGTGACCGCGGTCTGCGCCTGGACGGTGAAGAAGAAGAGCACGAACACGATGACGATCGGGATGATCGTCAGGGTGAGCTCGAGGGGAACATTGTACTGCAGCTGCTTCGGGAACTCGTCGTCCGTCTTCTTCGCCTGCGCCTTGGCATTCCACTTGAACACCGCGACCAGGAACACGGCCCACATGATGATGCCGATGATCCAGGCCACAACCCAGACCCAGACCCAGAAGTTGTACAGCTGCGTGCCCTCGGGGGTAACCGGATCCGGCCAGCCCATGTCGAGCACCTTCGCCAGCGCCTCCGGCGGGGCGACGTCGCAGCCCGCGAGAGTCAGGCCCCCGAGAAGCAGGGAGCCCGCGACGCCGGCCTTTTTGGCGAAGCTGCGCTTCATTACCTTTTCCACGTGTGTCTGCCTTCCTGTCCACACCTAAAAACCAACGAATGTCCATGGCGGTGCCACCAACATTCCTACTCAGTCAGGATAGTTCATCGCTGCCAGGGTATCGGCATTCCCGCGTGGGGCCGCTACATCCCCTCCCCCAGCCCCTTTTCAGGCCGCGTGACCGGCCCCTCTAGCGGGGGCGACGGCTTGACCCCGCCCCTTCCATCGCCCAGGCGGTAACGCACGTCACACCAGGCCCGTTCCACGTCATCCTTAAGTTGGCCCCCTTTCGGGGACGGGCTAAAGGTGGAAGCAAAACCGCCCGCTCCGGTTCGCGGCCTCCGACGGCGAAACCCTATTGTTGAGGGAGCACTTCGCGCCCGCCCGGAGCGTTTCGGGCCCCCGGCGTCCTTATATATAGGAGAGGTTTCAAAACATGTGCGGTCTTCTCGCAATGCTCGCCGCCAACGGTGACGGCCAGGCCTACGTCGATTCAGTTGGAGGCGCGCTGTCCTGCATGTACCACCGTGGCCCCGATGCCGCGGGCACGTGGCACGACGATGACGCCGTCTTCGGCTTCAATCGCCTGGCGATCATCGACATCGCCCACTCTGACCAGCCCCTGCGCTGGGGACCGGCCGATAACCCCCAGCGTTACGCCATGGCATTCAACGGTGAGATCTACAACTACCTCGAGCTGCGGGAGGAGCTCACCGCAGAGGGTTACACCTTCAACACGGGTGGCGATGGGGAGCCGATTGTTGTCGGTTACCACCATTGGGGCGCCGACGTGGTCAACCACCTGCGCGGCATGTTCGGCTTCGTCATCTGGGACACGGAGACGAAGACGATGTTTGCCGCACGCGACCAGTTCGGCATCAAACCTCTGTACTACGCAACCACCCCGGCCGGGACCGTCTTCGCCTCCGAGAAGAAGTCCATTCTCGAGATGGCGGGCCGGATCGGTCTGGGCCTGGAGCTTGACCGCCGTGCCATCGAGCACTACGTGGACCTGCAGTACGTGCCGGAGCCGGAGAGCCTGCACGAGGAGATCCGCCGCGTCGAATCCGGTTCCACCGTTACCCTCACCCCGGGTGGCGAGGTCGTTTCCGAGCGCTACTTCAGGCCCGCGTTCCGCTCCACACCCGTTAACGCGGACACTGAGCAGGCACTCTACGACCGCATCGCCAGGGCGCTGGAGGACTCCGTCGAAAAGCACATGCGCGCGGACGTGACCGTCGGGTCCTTCCTGTCCGGGGGCATCGACTCGACCGCGATCGCGGCCCTGGCCAAGCGGCACAACCCGAACCTCCTCACCTTCACCACGGGCTTCGAGCGCGAGGGGTACTCCGAGGTGGACGTGGCCGCCGAGTCGGCGGCGGCAATCGGCGTGGAGCACATCGTGAAAATCGTCTCCCCCGAGGAGTACGCCGACGCCGTCCCGTCAATCATGTGGTACCTCGATGATCCGGTGGCCGACCCCTCCCTCGTCCCCCTCTACTTCGTGGCTAAGGAGGCCCGCAAGCACGTCAAGGTGGTGCTGTCCGGTGAGGGTGCCGACGAGCTCTTCGGCGGATACACCATTTACAAGGAACCGCTTTCGCTCGCGCCCTTCGAGAAGCTCCCGGCGACACTCAGCCGCGGGTTGAACCGCCTGAGCCGCGTCCTGCCCGACGGGGTGAAGGGCAAGAGCCTGTTGGAGCGCGGCACGACCCCGATGGAGGAGCGCTACTACGGCAACGCCCGCTCCTTCAACTTCGAGCAGCTGCAGCGGGTGCTGCCCTGGGCCACCCGGGAATGGGACCACCGCGAGGTCACGGCCCCGATCTACGCCGCGTCGAAGGACATGGATCCGGTCGCGCGGATGCAGAACCTGGACCTGTTCACCTGGATGCGCGGTGACATCCTGGTCAAGGCCGACAAGATGAACATGGCCAACTCTCTCGAGCTGCGCGTCCCCTTCCTGGACAAGGAGGTCTTCGAGGTCGCCCAGACCATCCCCTTCGACCAGAAGATTGCCCACGGCACCACCAAGTACGCGCTGCGCAAGGCCATGGAGCAGATCGTGCCCCCGCACGTCCTGCACCGCAAGAAGCTCGGATTCCCCGTGCCCATGCGCCACTGGCTTGCCGGGGACGAGCTCTACGGCTGGGCCCAGGACACCATCAACGAGTCCCAGACCGGCGGCATCTTCAACAAGCCGCAGGTGCTGGAGATGCTCAAGGAACACCGCGACGGCGTGAGCGACCATTCACGGCGCCTCTGGACGGTCCTGGCGTTCATGGTCTGGCACGGCATCTTCGTGGAAAAGCGCATCGACCCGAAGATCGAGCACCGGGATTACCCGGTGGAGCTCTAGTGGCCGGCGGGCACGGGCGCCCGACCCGCAGGCAGCTGGCGCGGCGGAACTCCGCCATCCTTGCCGCGGTATTCGTGCTGGCAAGCGCTGCTGTCGGGTTCCTCTCCGACTGGTGGCGCGCACCGGCCTACGGCTGGGGTGCCGCCTCGCTGGTCTACCTCGTGCTCGTCTGGTCCCAGATCCTCCCCTATGACGGAGCGATGACCCGCGATCACGCGAATTCGGAGGAGCCGTCGCGGGTGTCCAGGCTGCTGCTCACGAACGTCGCCACGCTCATTTCCTTCGTCTCCGTGGGGATGCTCATGGTGGCGGCGAAACAGGCGGAGGGCATCTGGGCGTGGATCGAAGGGCTTCTCGTGCTGGTTACCGTGTTCTCCAGCTGGATGCTGATCAATACGGTGTTCATCCTGCGCTACGCGGACCTCTACTACTCCGACGGGCCCGAGGGCGGGCTCGACTTCAACCAGGATACCTATCTGCCCACCTACCGCGACTTCACCTACATGGGGTTGTCGATGGGGATGACGTATCAGGTTTCGGACACGTCGATCAGCAAACCGTCGATCCGCTGGGCGGCTACCGCGCACGCGATCTACGCCTACATCTTCGGCATTGCACTGACGGCATCGGCCATCAACCTGGTCATGTCCCTGGTGGATTAGAGCCCCAGCCGCGAAGGCGTCGCAACAAGGACGGGCCCGGGCACCCGCAGATGGGTGCCCAGGCCCGCCTTCCCTGTTCCGCGGATCCGCTTAGTTGAACGAATCACCGCAGGCGCAGGACCCGCCGGCGTTCGGGTTGTCGATGGTGAAGCCCTGCTGTTCGATGGTGTCCGCGAAGTCGATCGTCGCGCCCATGAGGTAGGGCACGCTCATCTTGTCCACGACCAAGCGGACGCCCCCGATGACGTCGGCCTTGTCGCCGTCGAGTTCGCGGTCGTCAAAGTAGAGCTGGTAGCGCAGGCCCGCGCAGCCGCCCGGCTGGACCGCGATGCGCAGGGACAGGTCGGTGGCACCCTCCTGGTCCAGGAGCGCCTTCGCCTTTGCCGCGGCTGCCTCGGTGAGGGTGACACCCGTGGCGGAGGTCGGTGCAGTCATGAAAACTCCTTGCCTACATGTTGCGGCATGATCACCGCGAAAGATTTGTCGAAACTGGTGCAGTGTGCGGACCAGACTACCCGCCATCTGCAACGAGGGTGGGTGTCGTCCGCGCTACGCAGTGCAACGCGCGCACCGCCACCTCTATTCCCCTGCGGTGTGCCCGGCTTGTAGCCTGAGAGGCGTGAAGAAACCGTGGCAGAAATCTGAGGCAGGAAGCGGCACCGGGGGCTCGACCAAGGTGGAGCTGCCCGACACCACCCCCGCCGCAAAGGGCTCGCGCCGGGTGAGCGGGTCGGAGGCGGACAGAGGGAGCGGAAAAGCCCCGTCAGGAGCGCCGGCCGGCACCCCGGAAAGCACGCTCCCGAAGGGTTACACGCCTCCGAAGGGCCGCCCGACTCCGAAGCGCGTCGAGCAGGAGATCAAGCGCGGGGTGCGGCGCGACCCCGATGCCCTCACCCCCGCTCAGCAGCGGGCGCGGGAGAAGGAGCTCAAGGCGTCCATGTCCAGGGATGAGTGGAAGGCACACAAACGCCAGCGCCGCGAGGAGGCCCGCCGCTCCAACAAGGAGATGCAGGCGCGTATCGACGCCGGCGACGACCGCTACCTCATGGAGCGCGACCGCGGCGAGGTCCGCCGCTTCGTCCGGGACTGGGTGGATGCCCGCCGCTTCATCAACAACTACGTCATGCCCGCAGCGCTCGTGATGCTGCTGATCATGTTCCTCGGCTCCATGGTGCCCAAGGTGTCGGCGGTCCTCTCCCTGGTGACCCTGGTGTTCATTCTGGTCATCTTCGTCGAGGCGTTCTTCATCGGCTCCCGTGCGAACAAGGCGGTCCGGGAGCGCTTCCCCCACACCACCGACACCGGTTTCGGCCTGGGCATGTACGCGTTCTCCCGCGCGACCCAGCCGCGCAGGTGGCGCTCCCCCAAGCCGCGCGTCGCCATCGGCGCGAAGGTTTAACTCCCGGATCAACCGGCCTACACGGAAGGGCGGCGATGCCGCGTGTCTGAGTACTTCTCCCCCGTCGACACCCCGGATGTCTCCGCGGCCTCGCGGGTCGCGGCGCTTCTCGCCGGGTCGGCGCGCGGACGCTCTTTCGGGCGCCTCGCCGAGCTCGGTGCCTGGGTCGCGGGGTGCCAGGGTGCAGAGGTTCCGCACCCCTTCGCCCGCGCCCGGGCGCTCATTGTCGCGGGGAACCACGGTGTCGCCGCCCGCGGCATCTCCGCTCACTCGCTGGAGTCGACCGGGGTGCAGGCGCAGGAGATCGCGGCCGGGGGCGGGCCGGTGAACGTCGCCGCCCGCGCCGCGAACTGCACCGTGCGCCTGGTGGACGACTGGCTGACCGAGCCCAGCGGGGCCATCGACGTCGAGGACGCCATGAGCCCCGCCGCCTTCGGCACCGCCCTGGAGTCGGGGAAGAGGCTCGCCGACCAGGAGGTGGATGCGGGAACCGACCTCATTGTCCCGGGTGACATCGGTGTGGGGAACACCGCCGTCGCTTCCGCGGTCTTCGGCGTCCTCACCCGCACCGAGCCCGTCGTCGCGGTCGGGCGCGGCAGCGGAATCAGCGACGAGGTCTGGAAGGTCAAGACCGCCGCCGTACGGGACGCAATGTTCCGGGTGCGGGATTACCGCGAGGATGTGCCGCGGGTTCTCACCTCCCTTTCGGCACCGGATTTCGTGGCGCTCGTGGGTCTCATCGCTCAATCTGCGGTGCGCCGTACGCCGGTGCTTGTCGACGGCCCCTACGCCACCGTCGCCGCCTACGTCGCCGAGCGCCTTGCCCCGGGCACGCGCGACTGGCTCGCCGCCGCCCAGCTCGGGGCCGAGCCCTGCCAGGCGGTGTGCCTCAACGCCCTCGGCCTCACGCCGCTCACGGCCCTGGACATGGCAACGGGCCAGGGCGCGGGGGCGCTCCTGGCCCTGCCGGTGCTCAACGCGGCGGCCGAGATGGTGGGCGACGAAATATCGGCGCTGCGCAGTTAGGCGGCGGGGCACCCGCGCTCCGCCAGCGGGGCACCTCAGGCGTCGACAAGCGTGACGTTCCAGCCGTGGGTGTCCTCGCGCTCGCCCTGCTGGATGCCGCGCAGCTGCTCGCGCAGCTTCATGGTGACCTCGCCGGCCTCGCTGTTGTTCACCGCGAACTCACCCCCGTTGCTCATGACCCGGCCGACGGGGGTGATCACCGCGGCCGTGCCGCAGGCCATTGTCTCTGAGATTGCGCCGGAGGTGGCACCTTCGCGCCACTCGTCGACGGTGATGGCGCGCTCCTCGGTGCCGTAGCCGAGGTCGCGGGCGACCTGGAGAAGGGAGTCGCGGGTGATGCCCGGGAGGAGGGAGCCCGACAGTGCTGGGGTGACCACGGTCGCGCCGGGGCCGGAGCCCTCCACGAACATCAGATTCATTCCGCCCATCTCCTCGATGTACCTGCGCTCGATGGCGTCGAGCCACACCACCTGGTCGCACCCGCGCTTCTCTGCCTCGGACTGGGCGAGAAGTGACGCGGCGTAGTTGCCGGCGAACTTGGCGTCGCCCGTCCCGCCGGGGGCGGCGCGGACGTAGTCCTCGGAGATCCAGACGCTGACCGGCTTGACACCGCCGGAGAAGTAGGCCCCCGCTGGAGACGCGATGACGTAGAAGGAGTAGGTGCTCGAGGGTTTAACCCCGAGGGTCTTCTCGGTTCCGATCATGAACGGGCGCAGGTAGAGGGATGCCTCTCCCCCGGCTTCGGGGACCCAGTCACGGTCGACGCGGACGAGCTGGCGCAGCGCCTCGACGAAAAGCTCCTCCGGAAGCTCAGGCATGGCGAGGCGGCGTGCGGAGTGCTGCATCCGCCGTGCGTTCTGCTCGGGGCGGAACGTGGTGATGGACCCGTCCGCGTGGCGGTAGGCCTTGAGACCCTCGAAGATCGCCTGCCCGTAGTGGAAGACGTTGGTGGCGGGGTCGAGGGTGATCTTCTCGTAGGGCCTCACCTGCGCGTCGTGCCACCCGTTCTCGCTGTCCCAGTCGATGGAGATCATGTGGTCCGTGAACTCCTTGCCGAAGGCCGGGTCGGCGAGGATCGCGGCGCGCTGCTCCGCGGTGCGCGGGGCGTTGTTCCGGATGAGTGCGAAGTTCGGTGAGGTCTCTGCGTTCATGGCCACAACCATACTCCCCCGCCCGGATGGTGGGATGGCCGTCCCACAAAAATTTCGGCCCTGTAGCGTGGGGCCTTACCAACCGAACCCGAGCACGAAAGGCGAGAGTGAGCACCGTGAAATCCACTCCCTTCGACCTGTCCCTCCCGGCACGCGGCGAGACGCTGCACGTCGAGTTTGTCCCCTCCGTTCCCGCTGATCCGGGCGCGGCCCTCGTCCCCGTTGCCAAGGGCGAGGAGGGCCTGGAAATCCCGGTCACGGGCCTCGGGGCCGACAGCCTCCTGGAGAGCCTGGAGGCGCTCGGGGCAACCGGCAAGCAGGGTGAGGTCACCCGGCTGGTGCGCGACGGGGCGCTCGTCATCGCCTTCGGCCTCGGTGATTCCGACGAGATCGATGCCGAAGCGGTCCGCCGCGCCGCCGGTGCACTCGCCCGCTCCCTGAAGGGCATCGAACGCGCCACCATCACCACGGAATTCGGCGTGAGGCCCATCGTGGAGGGCCTGCTGCTGGGCGGTTACACCTACGCGGGGCTGAAGAACCCCGGCGAGCGTGTCGAGCGCCCCACCACCCGCATCAACGTTGTGGGCGGGGAGAACGCCCGCGAGGACTTCGACCGTGCCGTCGTCATCGCGGAATCCACCATGCTTGCCCGGGACCTGGTGAACACGCCGGCCAACTTCCTCTACCCGGAGAGCTACGCCGGCGTCATCCGGGAGATCGCCGGGCAGTCGGGGCTAGCGGTCCAGGTTTTCGACGAGTCCTATCTCGAGGAAAACGGCTACGGCGGCATCCTCGCGGTGGGTAAGGGCTCGGCCCGCCCGCCGCGCCTGGTGCACCTCTCCTGGAACCCGGGCCGCGCCACGACCTCGGTGGGCATGGTGGGCAAGGGCATCACCTTTGACACCGGTGGCATCTCGCTCAAGCCCGCCCCGAACATGGAGGACATGATCTCGGACATGGGCGGCTCGGCGGCGGTCGTCGCCGCCATCAGCGCCGCGGCCCGCCTCTCCTCCCCCATCCGCATCGACGCGTGGCTCCCCCTCGCCGAGAACATGCCCTCCGGCTCGGCCAGCCACCCCGGCGACGTGATCACCCACTACGGCGGGATCACTTCCGAGATTCTCAACACCGATGCCGAGGGCCGCCTCGTGCTTGCCGACGCCCTCGCCCGCGCCAGCGAGGACAAGCCCGACTACATCATCGAGACCGCGACGCTGACCGGCGCGCAGCTCGTCGCCCTGGGCAACCGGACTGCGGGCGTGATGGGCTCCGACGAATTCCGCGACCGGGTCGCGGAGATCGGCCGCGGGGTGGGCGAGTCGAGCTGGGCGATGCCACTGCTCGAGGAGCAGGAGGAGGAGCTGGCGTCCCCCGTCGCGGACATCCGCAACGTCCACAACGCCCGCACCGGTGGAATGCTCTTCGCCGGCCTGTACCTCTCGCGCTTCATCGCCGAGGACACCGAGTGGGTGCACATTGATGTCGCCGGGCCGTCCTGGAACACCAAGGGCGCCTGGGGCTACACGCCGAAGCGCGCGACCGGCGCCCCCGTGCGCACCATCATCGAGGCGCTGACGGAGCTCGCCACCGGGTCACGGTAACCGTTCAGCCGTTGGGGTTTTCGCCGCGCTCGAACAGGGCGCGGCGTTTCCTCTGTTCCGCCCGTTTGCGCAGGATACGGTCGCGCTCGATGCGCTTGCGCATGCGCTCGGGATAGCCGGTCTCCTCGACGTCGTAAAGCGGGATGCCCAGAAGCTGCGCGACGGCATCGATCCCCTTCGGCCCGCCGATGCGGCGCCGGATGTGCTCGCCGTTCTCGTCCACGAGCACCACCGACATTTCGTTGACCACTGTTTCCGGCTCGACAAAACCCTCGATGAATGCGCGCCCCGCCGCCCAGTCCAACAGGTATTGGGCGTCCTCCCGCCTGATGGTCTCACCGGGTGCCCTGGGGGGCTTCAGGGACGAGGAGGTTCTGCGGTTGCCGAAGAGGTTGAACACGCCCCTCATCCTACGTAACGGCCCACCCCGCGAAGGGGCGCGCGGCCCGGTTCGCGTGTGCGCACCCAGCCTCACCACGCGGGGCGGGGAGAAGGTACGCTAAGGCTTTGTAGCTTCCGCTTAATAACGAACCCACGAGGAGACGAGAAGGATATGGCTCACTCTGTTGAGATGCCCGAGCTGGGCGAATCAGTCACCGAAGGAACGATCACCACGTGGCTGAAGGCAGTCGGCGACACCGTCGAGGCTGACGAGCCGCTGCTCGAGGTCTCCACCGACAAGGTCGACACCGAGATTCCGTCTCCCGTTTCCGGCGTTCTCCTCGAGATCAAGGCCGAGGAAGACGACACCGTGGACGTGGGCGAGGTTATCGCCGTTATCGGTGACGAAGGCGAGAAGACGGAGTCCTCCGAGGGATCCGACGATTCGGGGAAGGAGTCGGAAGACTCCGAAAAGGATGACGAGTCCGCGTCCAAGAAGGACGACAAGCCCGCCCCGAAGGCGGAAAGCAAGAAGTCTTCGGGTGCCGCCACCGACGTGGAGATGCCGGAGCTGGGTGAGTCCGTCACCGAGGGCACCATCACCACATGGCTGAAGTCCGTCGGCGACGAGGTCGAGGTCGACGAGCCGCTGCTCGAGGTCTCCACCGACAAGGTCGACACCGAGATCCCCTCCCCCGTTGCGGGCACCCTCGTGGAAATCCTCGCGGAAGAGGACGACACCGTCGAGGTGGGCGCGGTCATCGCCCGCGTGGGTGACGCGGACGCCGCCTCCGCTTCCGGGGATTCCGACGACTCCTCAGAGCAGGGTCCGGGCGAGGAGAATGTCGCCGACACCGACGAGGATGTCGCCGAGAAGAACTCCGCCGAGGGCGAGGGCACGAACCCGCTGGATGCCCCGAAGAAGTCCGAGGACAAGGACTCCTCGAGCAACAAGAAGGGCTCGGGCGAGTCCGTGGATGTCGAGATGCCCGAGCTGGGCGAGTCCGTCACCGAGGGCACCATCACCACCTGGCTGAAGTCCGTCGGTGACATGGTCGAGGTCGACGAGCCGCTGCTCGAGGTCTCCACCGACAAGGTCGACACCGAGATCCCCTCCCCGGTCGAGGGCACCATCCTGGAGATCCTCGCCGAGGAGGACGACACCATCGAGGTCGGCGCCGTGATCGCCCGCATCGGTGACGCCGAGGCGGCCGCTTCCGGCTCGGGCGACTCTGCGGACTCCAGCGGGAAGGAGGCGCCGAAGCCCGAAAAGTCCTCCGACGACTCCGAGGAGCTGGAGAAGGACGACGCGAAGGAGCAGGAACGCGCCGAAGCCAAGAAGGCCGAGAAGGCCGAAAAGGCCGAAAAGGCCGAAAAGGCAGGGAAGGTCGACTCCGCATCCGACGCGAAGTCCGATGACGCGAAGGAGGCGAAGGGATCCGCCGCCAACGAGCGCTCGGAGACCGACGCGAAGGAAAGCTCCTCCGGCGCCACCAACACATCCGCGAAGCTCGATAACCGCGGCGACAAGGTCCCCTACGTCACCCCGCTGGTGCGCAAGCTCGCCGAGAAGCACGGCGTGGACCTCAGCACGGTTGAGGGAACCGGTGTGGGCGGGCGCATCCGCAAGCAGGATGTGCTCGCGGCCGCCGAGGGCGCCTCCGCCAAGAGTGAAACCTCCGGCTCCGCGCAGCAGGGCGCCGGTGGAAAGGCGAAGGGCGCCCGAGCCAACTGGTCCACCAAGTCGGTTGACCCGGCCAAACAGGAGCTCATCGGTACCACGCAGAAGGTCAACCGCATCCGCGAGATCACCGCGCGGACCATGGTCGACTCGCTTCGCTCCACGGCCCAGCTCACCCACGTGCAGGAGGTCGATGTCACGCGCGTCGCGGAGCTGCGCAAGCGCGTAAAGCCGGCGTTCCAGGACAAGCACCAGGTCAACATCACCTACCTGGCGTTCTTCGTCAAGGCGGCCGCCGAGGCCCTCGTCTCCCACCCGAACGTCAACGCGTCCTACAACGCGGAGACCAAGGAAATCACCTACCACCCGGACGTCAACATCGGCGTCGCCGTGGACACCCCGCAGGGTCTGCTGGTTCCGGTGATCAAGAAGGCGCAGGACATGAGCCTCGCGGACATCGCCAAGGCGATTGCCGACCTCGCTGACCGCGCGCGCAACAAGAAGCTGCGCCCGGACGATCTCTCCGGCGCGACCTTCACGGTGACCAACATCGGCTCCGAGGGCGCCCTGCTGGACACCCCGATCCTCACCCCGCCGCAGGCCGGCATCCTGGGCACCGCCGCGATCGAGAAGCGCCCCGTCATCGTCACCGAGGACGGCATCGACTCCATCGCCATCCGCCAGATGTGCTACCTGCCGTTCACCTACGACCACCAGCTGGTCGACGGTGCTGACGCGGGACGCTTCGTCACCACGATCAAGGACCGCATCGAGGCCGGCGACTTCGAGTCCGACCTGGACATCTAGCCAGCCCCTACCCGCAGAGAGCCCGGTGGTGCGACAGCGCCGCCGGGTTCTTGGTGTGCCCGCCTGCGCCGCCCCGCGCCGGCACACACCCCCGCTGCGGGAGCCGGTAGCGCTGGCGGGGCGCGTCGATAAGCAAAGTGCTCTCGGGATGTCGGGCGGCTGGATACACTGTTGGGAGAATCCCGCCCCGCGACGCAAGGAGTTACGTCTTGGATTACATTTCCCGCCACATCGGTCCCGATGCCGCAGAGCAGAAGGAGATGCTCACGACCCTGGGATACGACAGTGTTGAGGCGCTCGTGGACGCCGCAATGCCACCCGGGATCAAGGCCGCCAAGGCAATCTCCCTTCCCGAGCCGATGACGGAATCCCAGGCGCAGAACCGCCTGCGGGAGCTGGCGGGAAAGAACACGGTGCTCAAGGCCTTCTACGGCCAGGGTTTCTCCTCCACCCTCACTCCCCCGGTCATCCGCCGCGGGGTGGTCGAGGACGCCGGCTGGTACACCGCATACACCCCGTACCAGCCGGAGATTTCCCAGGGCCGCCTCGAGGCGCTCCTTAACTTCCAGACCATGGTCCAGGACCTCACCGGCCTGCCCGTGTCCAACGCCTCGCTCCTCGACGAGGCCTCCGCCGCCGCCGAGGCCATCGGGCTCATGGCACGCGCCGTGCGCAAGGGCCGTCGCGTGCTTCTCGACGCCCGACTCCACCCCCAGGTCATCGCCGTCGCCGCCGAGCGCGCCCGCGCCATTGACCTGGAGGTCGAGGTTGCCGACCTCGCGGAGGGTCTCGTCGGTGAGGACCTCGTCGGCGTGGTCATCGCGTACCCGGGCACCGAGGGCGACATCGTCGACCCCCGCCCGATCATCGACGCCATCCACGAGCGGGGCGGCCTCGCCACCGTTGACGCCGACATCCTCGCGCTGACCCTGCTGGAGGCGCCGGGTGAGCTGGGGGCGGACATCGCGGTGGGCACCACCCAGCGCTTCGGCGTCCCCCTGTTCTACGGCGGGCCGCACGCCGCCTACATGGCCGTGACCGAAAAGCTGAAGCGCCAGATGCCGGGCCGCCTTGTCGGCGTCTCCGTCGATGCCGAGGGTTACCCCGCCTACCGCCTCGCCCTGCAGACCCGCGAGCAGCACATCCGCCGCGAGCGGGCCACCTCGAACATCTGCACCGCCCAAGCGCTGCTCGCCGTCACCGCCTCGATGTACGCCGTCTACCACGGCCCCGAGGGCCTGCGCGCCATCGCGCGCGGGGTGCACGCCAATGCCGCGCGCTTTGCCCAGGCTGTCGGGGCGACATCGGGTGCCGCCGTCAAGCACGGCGAGTTCTTCGACACGGTCGCCGTGGAGGTCCCGGGGCGCGCCGAGGAGATCAAGCGCTCGCTCGCCGGGGAGGGTTACCTCGTGCGCACCGTGGGCGCCGACACCGTCGTGGTCAGCTTCGGCGAGGATACGGAGGAGGCGGACGTGGCAGCCCTTGCCCGCGCCTTCGGCGGTGAACTGCCCGACGAGTCGGGATCGCGCCTGCCGGCCGGGCTGGAGCGCACCACGGACTTCCTTACCCACGAGGTGTTCAACCAGATTCATTCCGAGACGCAGATGATGCGCTACATCCGCAAGCTCGGTGATAAGGACCTGGCGCTGGACCGCACCATGATCCCCCTGGGTTCCTGCACGATGAAGCTCAACCCCACCGCCGGGCTTGAATCCATCACGTGGCCGGGGTTCGCCGACGTCCACCCCTTCACCCCGGACGAGTACACCGAGGGGTGGCGCGAGCTCATCCAGGAGCTCACCGACTGGCTCGTCGAGCTCACCGGCTACGCCGCCGTCTCCGTCCAGCCGAACTCCGGCGCGACGGGAGAGCTGGCGGGCCTGCTCGCCATCCGCCGCTACCACGTGGCCAACGGGGACACCGAGCGCGACATCTGCCTCATCCCCGCCTCCGCCCACGGCACCAACGCGGCCTCCGCCACCCTGGCAAACCTCCGGGTCGCGGTGGTCAAGACCGCCCCGGACGGGTCCATCGACCTCGAGGACCTGGACGCGAAGCTCGCCGAGCACGGTGAGCGCGTCGCGGCGATCATGATCACCTACCCGTCCACCCACGGCGTCTACGAGGACACCGTGCAGACGGCCGCGGACAGGGTCCACGCGGCCGGTGGACAGGTTTACATCGACGGCGCAAACATGAACGCCCTGACCGGCATCGCCCGCCCGGGTGATTTCGGTGGTGACGTGAGCCACCTGAACCTGCACAAGACCTTCACCATTCCCCACGGTGGGGGCGGGCCCGGTGTCGGCCCGATCGGCGTGGCCGAGCACCTCGTGCCCTTCCTCCCCGCGGATCCGCAGGTCGGAACCGTGGAGGCGGCCACCGAGGCCTCCCCGGGGGCGGGCGTGCCCATCTCCTCCACCACCTACGGCTCCGCCGGTGTGCTGCCCATCTCCTGGGCCTACATCGCAATGAGCGGGGTCGAGGGCCTCAAGTCCGCCACGGAACACGCCGTGCTCGGGGCAAACTACCTGGCCCACGAGCTGCGCGAGTCCTTCCCCGTGCTCTACTCCGGGGAAAACGGCCTCGTGGGCCACGAGTGCATCTTCGATCTCAACGGCATCGCCAAGGAATGCGGTGTGACGGCGACGGATGTCGCCAAGCGCCTCGTCGACTACGGCTTCCACGCCCCCACCCTCGCCTTCCCCGTGGCGGGCACCCTCATGGTCGAGCCGACCGAGTCCGAGGACCTCGCGGAGCTGAAGCGCTTCGTGGAGGCGATGCGCTCCATCCGCGCCGAGGCGCAGGAGATCATCGACGGGACGATCGAGTACGAGAAGTCCGTCATCCACAATTCCCCGTACACGGCCTACAGCGTCACCCGCTCCGAGTGGCCCTACGAGTTCTCCCGCGAGCAGGCCGCCTACCCGGTTGAGGGGCTCATCCACGACAAGTACTTCCCGCCGGTGCGCCGCATCGACGAGGCGTACGGCGACCGCAACCTCGTCTGCTCCTGCCCGCCCCCTGAGGCCTTTGACATGGAGCCCGAGGCCGTCGAGGAAGTGGACGTCACCGTGACCGAAGAGAACAAGAAGTAAAGGAAGCGCCATGCCCGAATCCCCCCTGAAGGCCACGCACGAATCCCTCGGTGCCTCATTCACCGACTTCGGCGGCTGGGTCATGCCCCTGAAGTACGGCTCCGAGCTCGAGGAGCACCGTGCGGTACGCGAGGACGTCGGCATCTTCGACCTCTCCCACATGGGCGAGATCGAGGTGACCGGTCCCGAGGCCGGCGCGTTCCTCGACTACACGCTCATCTCCTCCATCTCGCCCCTCAAGGTGGGCAAGGCGAAGTACTCGATGATCGTGGATGAAAACGGCGGAATCCTCGATGACCTCATCACCTACCGCCTCGGCGAGGACCGCTTCCTCGTCGTTCCCAACGCCGCCAACACGGACACTGTCTGGCTCTCCTTCGAGGCTCGGGCAGCAAACTTCGACGTGGAGCTTGCCAACCGCAGCGAGGAGCTCGGGCTCGTTGCGGTGCAGGGCCCGCGCTCCCTCGAGGTCATCGAGCCGCTTCTCGACGCCCCCGCGGCCGACCTCCCTTACTACTCCGCCGCCCTGATGAAGCTCGACGGCGTCGACGTCATCGTCGCCCGCACCGGCTACACCGGCGAGGACGGGTTCGAGCTCATCGCCGCTTCCGCCGACACCCAGAGGGTGTGGGACGCCGTCATCGGGTCGGGGACCCCCTGCGGGCTCGCCGCCCGCGACTCCCTGCGCCTCGAGGCCGCAATGCCCCTCTACGGCCACGAGCTGACAGCCGACATCACCCCCGTGGAGGCCGGCATGGGCCGCGCCTACGCGAAGAAGGAGGCGGACTTTGTGGGCAGGACCGCGCTGGACGGGCGCGAGGCTTCGGTGGTTATCGCCGGTTTGACGTCGGATCAGCGGCGCGCCGCCCGCGAGGGGTCGGAGGTGTACCTCGGCGACGAGAAGATCGGCGTGGTCACCTCCGGTCAGCCGTCCCCCACCCTGGGCTACCCGGTCGCCCTGGCGCACATCAGCCCCGGGCACGCCGAGGTGGGAACCGCGGTGGAAATCGACATCCGCGGGCGCCGCTATCCGTTTACTATCAGTGAGACCCCCTTCTACAAGCGAAAGGACGCCTAAGCCATGGCACTGCAGCAGGATTTCTACTACTCCGAGGACCACGAGTGGATCAACGCGTCGCCGGACGAGGCCCCGGGCAAGAAAGTCCGCGTGGGCATCACCAACGTCGCCGCCGACCGCCTTGGTGAGGTCGTCTTCGCTGAGCTGCCCCAGGTCGGTGACGAGGTCACCGTGGGTGAAACCTGCGGTGAGGTGGAGTCCACCAAGTCCGTCTCCGACCTCTACGCACCCGTCACCGGCACGGTCACCGCGGTCAACGAGGACATCGACGGCAACTTCGAGCTGATCAACAGCGACCCCTACGGCGAGGGCTGGCTCTTCGAGGTGGAGGTCTCCGAGGTGGGCCCGCTGATGACGGCTGACGAGTACGCCCAGCAGAACGGCGTCTAAACCCGGGACTAATGTGTGGGGCATGACAGCCCCCCGCGACCCGTTCTTCCCCGCCGACAAATCCATCCGGGCCTCAAACGCGCCGCTCGACGTGCGCGCTTTGGGGCTCGTGGACTATGAGGAGGCGTGGCACCTCCAATCCGGTCTCGCGGCTCAGCGCGGCCGTGGCGAGATCGGCGACACCCTGCTCATCCTCGAGCACCCCTCCACCTACACCGCCGGCAAGCGCACCCAGCCCTCGGACATGCCGACGGACGGCTCCCCGGTGGTGCAGGTGGACCGCGGCGGACGCATCACCTGGCACGGAGAGGGGCAGCTGGTGGTCTACCCCATCATCAAGCTCGCGGATCCGGTGGATGTGGTGGACTACGTGCGCCGGCTCGAGGAGGCGGTCATCCACACAGTGCGCGAGGCCGGGATCTCCACCGCCGGGCGCATCGACGGACGCTCCGGCGTCTGGGTTCCCGCCAGCACCCCGGCGAAGGACGCGGCCGCGCCCACCCGCGACCGAAAGATCGCGGCGCTCGGCATCCGCATCACCCGCGGCGTGACCATGCACGGGCTGGCCCTGAACTGCTGCAACAGCCTGGATGCCTACGGCCACATCGTCGCCTGCGGAATCGATGACGCCGACGTGACCACCATGAGCCTCGAGCTCGGCCGGCCCGTACCCACGGATGAGCTGGCCGCCCCCCTCACGGATGCCCTCGACCGGGCGCTCGCCGGCGAACTGGCCGTTGCCGACCACACCTTCGGTTCCGCCCCGGACCCCTCCAAGGGGCTGCGCAGGCTGGCACGCTAGCGGCGGCACCGGCGGGTGATGTGGTTCACGTCCCTGCTTGACACAGCTACTACGGTAGAGGTTGTGACTGTTGCACCTGAAGGCCGGAGGCTCCTCCGCGTCGAGAAGCGAAATGCTCAAACCCCCATCGAGCAGAAGCCGCGGTGGATCCGCAACGCGGTGAAGACGGGGCCCGAGTACGAGGACATGAAGAAGAAGGTGTCCGGGGCGTCCCTGCACACCGTGTGCCAGGAGGCTGGCTGCCCCAACATCCACGAGTGCTGGGAATCGCGCGAGGCGACCTTCCTCATCGGCGGTGCCAACTGCTCGCGCCGCTGCGACTTCTGCCAGATCAACTCCGCGAAGCCGGAGCCGCTTGACCGCGGGGAGCCGCTTCGCGTGGCAGAGTCGGTCCGGGAGATGAACCTCAACTACTCCACCATCACCGGTGTCACCCGCGATGACCTCGAGGACGAGGGGGCCTGGCTTTATGCCGAGGTCGTGCGCAAGATCCACGAGCTTAACCCCCACACCGGCGTGGAGAATCTCACCCCCGACTTCTCCGGCAAGGCTGACCTGCTGCAGGAGGTCTTCGAGGCCCGCCCCGAGGTCTTCGCCCACAACGTGGAGACCGTGCCGCGTATCTTCCGCCGCATCCGCCCGGCCTTCCGCTACGACCGCTCCCTCGATGTCATCCGGCAGGCGCGGGACTTCGGGTTGATCACCAAGTCGAATCTCATCCTCGGCATGGGTGAGACGCAGGAAGAGGTCATGCAGGCGCTGCACGACCTCGTTGACGCGGGTACCGACATCATCACCATCACCCAGTACCTCCGCCCCGGCCCGCAGTTCCACCCGATCGAGCGGTGGGTCAAGCCCGAGGAGTTCATCGAGTACCGCGACGCCGCCTACGAGATGGGCTTCGGCGCCGTCATGTCCGGCCCCCTCGTGCGCTCCTCCTACCGTGCAGGCAAGCTTTACGTAGAGGCGATGGCGCACCGTGGCCTCGAACTTCCGGAGAACCTGCGCCACCTGGCGGAGACCTCGCAGGGTGACACCGCCCAGGAGGCCTCGACCCTGCTGGACAAGTACGGCCCATCGCAGGAAACCCCGGTGGTGACCCGCTAGACCCTACCGCGCCGGTTTACGGCCGGAGCGCGCGACAACGCCGCACTCCCCCGAGACGCAGTACGGGGAGGTGGGGCGTTGCGTTAGGCCCTGTGGCGCTCTAGCTCAGGTCGGTGCCGCCGTTGGTCATCATCGGGCGGTCAAGGACGACCTGCGGGATCTGGAAGGCGTCGACCAGCACCTCGGACCACGGGCCCAGGGAGTCAACGAGGTCGTTGATCGCGGCCTTGGCGGCCTTGATGCGGCCCGAGGGCAGGACGTTGTGCTCCTGGTACCAGTCACCGTGGGTGACGATGGTGTCCAGCACAAACAGGTGGCGGATCTGTTCGAAGACGGGGCGGGCCGGCGAATCCTCGGGGATGGACTGCTCCGCCTCGATCATCGCCTGGACCATCATGCGGTCACCGTAGGCGACGGCGGTGGCCAAGAGGTGGTCCTGGGAACGGTCGATGACCTTGGCGGCCTCTGCGCGCTCCATCTTGCGGGCGGGCTGGACTCGGCGGACCAGGGAGCTCAGCACCTGCTCCTCCCGGGTCTGTACCACGCGCAGCTGGGTCTCGGCATCGAAGAGGGAGCCCGTACCGCTGACGCGGTCCTGGATGGACTGCACACTGGCGGAAAGACCGGAGCGGCGGGTGAGGATGTCACCGATGTTGGAGGCGACGAAGCGCGCCATGCCGAACGGGGACATCTCGGAGACCTCCTTGCCGTACGCGGTGAGGAGGTTCTTGCCCACGAGCTGGCGGAGAATGGTGTCGTCGCCCTCGAAGGTGGTGAACACGTCCACGTCGGCGCGGAAGGTGGTGAGAAGGTTCTCTGACATGAAGCCGGCGCCGCCGCAGGCCTCACGGCACACCTGGAGGGTGCGGTTGGCGTGGGTGGAGGCGGTGGCCTTGAAGATGGCTGCCAGGGTTTCCATCTCGCGTCCGGCGCGGTCCTGCTCATCGGTCGGGTCGGAGGTGTTCCACTCGCCGCTGTTGATCGCGTTCGTCTGGTCCTGGAAGCGCTCGAGGAGCTTGTTCTGGAACACTGCCAGGGCGTACGACCGTGCCATCGGGATGAGAAGGCGGCGACGGTGCTCGCGGTAGTCGATGAGGCGGGACTCCTCACCCGCGGAGCGGCCCTCGAACTGGCGGCGGACGTTTGCGTATTTCACCGCGATGGCGAGGCCTGCGCGGGTCGCACCGGCGGCAGAAGCACCGACGCCGAGACGACCGCGCACGAGGGTGGCCAGCATGGTGAAGAAACGGCGGTTCTTCGACTCAATCGGCGAGGAGTAGGTGCCGTCCTCGGAGACATCCGCGAAGCGGTTCAGGAGGTTCTCGCGCGGAACGCGGACGTGATCGAACATGAGCATGCCGTTGTCCACGCCGAGCAGGCCACCCTTGTGGCCGTGGTCGGAGGGGGTCACACCCTCGCAGGGGGTGCCGTCATCCTCGCGGATACGGACGATGATGCAGTGCACGCCCTTGGACTCCACCGAGTCCGGGGTGTAGAGCTGGGCGAAGACCGCGGCCCAGCGGCCGTCGCGGGCGGCGTTGCCGATGTAGGCCTTCTTGGAACCCGGCGTCGGGGAGTTGATGATGAACTCCTGCGTCTCCGGGTCGTAGGTTGCGGTGGTCTCCAGCTGCTGCACGTTGGAGCCGTGGCCGATCTCCGTCATGGCGAAGCAGCCCAGCATCGACAGATCCATCGCACCCTGCGCGAACTTCACGTGGCGTTCCGTGCCCAGGGCATCGATCGCGCCGCCCCACAGACCGAACTGCACGCCGGACTTGATGCAGGCGGAGTTGTTGATCTGCGCGATGAGCTCCAGGGAGGACACGCCGGCAGCCACCTCGCCGGATCCGCCGTTCATCGGCGAGAAGGAGTCCTGGATGTTTCCTGAGTCGGCGATCGCCTGGACGTTCTCCAGGTTGTCGGCGCGGATCTCGTCGAGGGACCCATCGATCTTCGGAAGGAAGGATGCGTTGTTGAGCAGCGGGCGCACGGCGTCCTTGCGCTCCTTGAAGGGGCCGTCGAGAACGTCGGCCAGGCCTCGCACGGCGGCCCGGTCCGGGGTGGAGGGCAGGGTGGCCGGCTGATCCTTCTCCGGCTTGGCCTCCGCCTTCTTGTGATCGGTCGGGCCTACAACGGCCTGCTCCGGAACCGGGTTCTTCTGGATGTCGTCCTTGGTGGGAGATGACATGGGGTGTCCTTTCGGGGCTGTGGTGCTTGTGATGCCTGAGGTGCGCGGGAAGCGGGTGCCCGGGTGCGCGCCCGGGCGGGTGGGCTAACGCTCGATGATCGCGACGACGCCCTGGCCGCCTGCGGCGCAGACGGAGATGAGGGTGCGGCCGCCACCGTTTTCAACCAGGGTCTTGGCGGCGGTGGCAAGGATGCGTGCACCGGTGGCCGCGAACGGATGGCCGGCGGCGAGCGAAGAGCCCTTGACATTGAGCTTCGAGCGGTCGATGGAACCGAGGGCGCCGTCGAGGCCGAGGCGCTCGCGGCAGTACGTGTCGTCCTCCCATGCCTTGAGCGTGGAGAGCACCTGGGAGGCGAAGGCCTCGTGGATCTCGTAGAAATCGAAGTCCTGCAGCGTCAGGCCGTTGCGCTCCAGCATGCGGGGAACGGCATAGGTCGGCGCCATGAGCAGGCCGTCGCGGCCGTTGACGAAGTCCACCGCAGCGATCTCGGAGTCGACGATCCACGCCTGGGCCTCCAGACCGTGCTCCCGGCCCCATTCCTCGGTGCCGAGGAGGACGGCGGAGGCGCCGTCGGTAAGCGGCGTGGAGTTGCCGGCGGTCATGGTTGCCGTGCCGCCGTGCTGCACCGCATCCTTCTTGCCGAAGACGGGCTTGAGCGTCGAAAGCTTCTCGACGCTCGAATCCGGGCGCAGGTTGGTGTCGCGCTGCACGCCCAGGAAGGGAGTGACGAGGTCGCTGAAGAAACCCTCGTCGTAGGCCTTGGCGAGGTTGCGGTGGGAGGCCACGGCCAGCTCGTCCTGCGCCTCGCGCGGGATCTCCATCTCGCGGGCGGTGATCGCCGCGTGCTCACCCATGGACAGGCCCGTGCGGGGCTCACCGTTCTGCGGCGCCTCGGGAGCCAGCTGCCCCGGCCGGATGGACCCGGCGAGCTTGAGCTGATCGAGCGGGGTCTTGGCGTTGGAGAGCTTGATCAGCGTCTTGCGCAGGTCGTCGTTGACGGCCAGCGGGGCGTCGGAGGTGGTGTCCGTACCGCAGGCGATGCCGGACTCGACGCGGCCGAGCGCGATCGCGTCGGCCACCTGGATAGCGGAGGTGAGGCTGGTGCCACAGGCGTGCTGGATGTCGAAGGCCGGCGTGGTGGGGGCCAGGGCCGAACCGAGCACGGACTCGCGCACCAGGTTGAAGTCGCGCGCGTGCTTAATCACGGCACCGCCCACGACCTGGCCGATCTCCTCGTCCTGCAGACCGTAACGCGCCACGAGACCATCGATGGCCGCGGTGAGCATGTCCTGGTTGGAAGCGTTCGCGTACTCCTTGTTGGAGCGGGCGAAGGGGATGCGGTTGCCGCCCAGAACGGCGACCTTACGGGGCTGATTCACGGTCAGTAGTCCTTACTTATTCGAGGGGCGGTGAGAGGTAAGCGAATTCGATGGATTATCGATGTACTTCACATTACTGTTATCGCTGTATTGTAAGCTACATCACGAACGAAACAAATTGGTAGCCTTAGTTACTACCTTACGACTTCAGCCCCCGTTGCCACACGCTTTCGGGGAACCACTCACAAGGAGAACACCGTGGCCAAAAAGAGCTTCATGGAACAGCTGATCAACTCCCCCATCGCCGCCAAGGTCGGTGTCCCCCAGGGTTACCCCCTGCGCCGCTACAAGCAGGGTGAGCCCCTCCTCCACGGCCCCGTCGTCGTCGGTGGCGAGGGCCGCCTGCGCCAGGCCCTGGACACCACCCTTGCCGGCCCGTACAAGCTGATGAAGGCCGAGGCCGACACCCCGCGCGCCGGCATGGTCTTCGATGCCACGGGGATCACCGCCCCGGAGCAGCTCGAGCAGCTCTTCGACTTCTTCCAGCCGCAGATGCGCAAGGTCACGGACAATGCCCGCCTTGTGGTCATCGGGACCACTCCGGAGCTGCTTGACGACGCCGACGCGCGCATCGCCGCCCGCGCCCTGGAGGGCTTCACCCGCTCCCTCGCGAAGGAAATGCGCAAGGCCGCAACCGTGCAGCTCGTCTACGTGGACCCCGCCGTCGATTCCGCCAACTTCCAGGGCGTCGAGTCCACCCTGCGCTTCCTCCTCTCCGGTAAGTCCGCCTACGTTGACGCCCAGGTCATCCGCGTCACCGCCGCCGGTGCAGACATCCCCACCGACTGGGACAAGCCCCTGGCCGGCCGCCTCGCGGTGGTCACCGGCGCAGCACGCGGCATCGGCGCCGTCATCGCCGAGGTGCTCGCCCGCGACGGCGCCAAGGTCATCTGCATCGACATCCCGCAGGCCGGTGAGGGCCTCACCGCCACCGCCAACAAGGTCAAGGGCACCGCGCTGCCCCTCGACGTGACGGACCCGCGGGCCGCGGAGGAGATTGCCAAGCACGCCGAGGAGCGCCACCACCAGAAGGTGGACATCCTCGTGCACAACGCCGGCGTCACCCGCGACAAGCTCCTGGCCAACATGGATGAGTCCCGCTGGAACATGGTGCAGAACATCAACCTCGTCGCCCCGGTGCGCATCACCGAGAAGATGATCGAGCTCGGCGCCCTCGGCGACAAGCCCGCCGTCATCGGCGTCTCCTCCACCTCCGGCATCGCCGGGAACCGCGGCCAGACCAACTACGGCACCACCAAGGCCGGCATCATCGGCTTCGTCGACTCGCTCAAGGACAGCCTGGCGGCCCTCGGCGGCAACATCAACGCCGTCGCCCCCGGCTTCATCGAGACCGACATGACCGCCGCGATGCCGACCGGCCCGCGCGAGATCGGCCGCCGCGCCAACTCCATGCAGCAGGGTGGCAAGCCCGTCGACGTCGCCGAGACGGTCGCCTACTTCGCGTCCACGTCCTCCACCGCCGTGAACGGCAACACCGTCCGCGTCTGCGGCCAGAGCATCCTGGGAGCGTAAGACCATGACCACCGCACAGAGCACGGCACGCTACGAGGTCCTCCCCTCCATCCCGGACCTGGGCAAGGTGATGCGCAACATCGTCGTCGGAATGTCCCCCGTCGGTGGAACCGACCACGTGGCAGACAAGGATCCCCAGTCCCGCCTGGAGGTCCGCGGAGTGACCGTCGACGTGGACAATCTCGCCGCGTACTCCCGCGCGACCGGCCTCCGGCTCGGCAACGACCTGCCACCGACCTACCTCTTCGTCATCGGTTTTCCGCTGACGATGGAGCTCATGAGCCGCCCCGACTTCCCCTTCGCCCCCGTCGGCGCGGTGCACGTGGCCAACGTGATCACCCAGAAGCGCGCGCCGCGGGTGGACGAGACCTTCACGGTGCGCGCCCACGCCGAGAACCTCAGGCCCCACCGAAAGGGCCTGCTCATCGACATCGTCACCGAATTCTTCGTCGAGGGTGAGGGACCCCTCGGTGAGCCGGTCTGGTCGCAGACCGCCACCATGCTCTCCCAGGGCACGTCTTTTGCCAAGAACGCCCCCGTCAGCCTCACCACCCGCGGGCTTGACGACGCCCGCATGCTGCCGAAGCCGGAGACCCCCGAGGTGGCCGCCAACGCGCAGTGGAAGTGGACGCGCGACAACGTCCGCGCCTACGTGGACGCATCGGGCGACTCGAACCCGATCCACACCTCGAACCTGGGCGCCAAGGCGTTCGGCTTCCCGTCGGTCATCGCGCACGGGATGTATTCGGCCGCTTCCGTGCTCCAGCTCCTCGAGGGCAGGCTCGGCGGTGCGCTGCGGTATTCCGTGGAGTTCCACAAGCCGGTTGTGATCCCGGCCCGCGTCGCGGCCTGGGCCCTTCCGGGCTCCGCCGGCGACGGGTGTAGCACCAGCATCCAGCTGCGCAGCGCTTCCAAGCCGGAGAAGCTCCACCTCAACGCCGAGGTGACGCAGCTGTAAGCGGTTGAAGGGACGTCGAAAAGCGGTGCCGCTCTGACGAGCGCGCCGCTTTTTCCCATTTCAGGCGAGTGCAATAGAGTGGTGACCATGGCAGATTCGAAGAACAAGGTGGCCAGCAGGTCCATCAAGGCCGAACAGCGCGAGGCGAAGCGCGCGAAGCGCAGGAACACGCAGAGCCAGATCTGGCAGGCGTTCCAGATGCAGCGCAAGAGGGACAGCAAACTTATTCCGCTCATGGTGCTGTCCGTGGTGGGAATGGCGCTGCTGTTCTTCCTCATTGGTCTGCTGTGGCACGGCCAGTGGTACATGCTCGTTCTGGGCATCCTCGTTGGCGCGGTCCTGGCCATGTGGCTGTTCAGCCGCCGGCTGGAGCGCTCCATGTACGACGAGGTGGGTAACCAGCCCGGCGCCGCCGCCTGGACGCTGGAGAACATGCGCAGCTCGATGGGCATCGCCTGGATCACCAAGACCTCCGTGGCGGCGACGCCGCAGATGGACGTCGTGCACCGCGTGGTGGGCAACCCCGGTGTCGTACTCGTCGGAGAGGGCAACCGCAACCGGCTGAGGAAGCTCATGGAACGCGAGTCCAAGCGCGTCGACCGCCTGCTGGCCGGCGTGCCGATCCACGAGATCTACATCGGTGACGGCGAGGGGGAGACCCCGGTGCGCGACCTGCAGAAGGCGATGCTCAAGCTGCCCAAGGACTTCAAGAAGGACGAGGTCTACGCCATGTCGGCCAAGCTCGACGCCATGGACGCCCGCGCCGCTAACCGCCCCGCGGGCCTGCCTGGCGGGCCCATGCCGCGCCAGGCGCAGTCCATGTCCGGCATGAACCGGCGCATGCGCCGCATGCAGGAGCGCAAGGGCAAGTAGCACCCCCTCTTCGAATCCCCCCCTCTACAACACAGACGCCGCCCCCACCCCGGGGCGGCGTCTGTGCTTTCTGGCCGTTCAAAGAAAAAACGCCCCTGTTCTGCTGCAGAGCTGGGGCATCCGGGGCGGGCGCTCAGGCGCGGATGACGGTGGTCCCGGTGGCGCGGTCGTGCATCCCACGTCCGTTCGCGTCGACCATCGCCGCCGGCAGGATGAACATCGTGAACAGGGTCCGCAGCGCGGCGCGCCCGAGGCCGACGCGCTCGCCGGGGGCATCGAGACGCGCGACGCCCATGCCCAGAAGCGCCATCCCCGGGGTGCGCGCGAACAACCAGCCGCAGACGATGCCGAGAACCACCCAGAGCAGAAGCGTGAGCGTGGCCGTGTCACCCAAGGCGGCGGTGTTGAGGTGGATGAATCCGGCGATGACCCAGCACAACACCCAGTCAATGATGACCCCGCCCATGCGGCGGGCCACGGAAGCCTGGGCCCCGGGCCCCTCCTTGGGCAGACCGAGGGTCTCCCCGGGGTAGGAGCCGTACGTTTCCCCCTCGTCGAACTGCTCCGGTAGTTCAGGCCCCTCGCGCCAGCTTTGCTTTGTGCTTGCCATGGGCTCAACCCTACTAACCAGCGCTTCGCCCGTGGAATCCGTGGCAGCTGTGAGACCTCTGGAGGGAACGTGAAGCGTACGCGTTGTTGGGAAATTCGGTCCTCCCCGGCTGTAGACTGTCTACATTCAATTGAGCCAACCAAGGGAGTTAGACCGTGGCATTCGAGAATATCGACGAGGTTAAAAAGTTCATCCAGGATGAGGGTGTCGAGTTCGTCGACGTTCGCTTCACCGACGTCCCGGGCACCGAGCACCACTTCTCCATCCCCGCCTCGATGTTCGACGAGGACGTGGTCGAGGACGGTCTCGCCTTCGACGGCTCCTCCATCCGCGGCTTCACCACCATCGAGGAATCCGACATGACGCTCATGCCGGACCTCGCCACCGCGAAGCTTGACCAGTTCCGTGCCGCGAAGACCTTGAACGTGAAGTTCTTCGTCAACGACCCCTTCACCCACGAGGCGTTCTCCCGCGACCCGCGCAACGTGGCCCGCAAGGCCGAGGAGTATCTCGCCTCCACGGGCATCGCCGACAGCTGCCTCTTCGGTGCCGAGGCCGAGTTCTACCTCTTCGATTCCATCCGCTACCAGGTCGACGACCACCAGTCGTTCTACAACATCGAGTCCGAGGAGGGCTGGTGGAACCGCGGTCGCGAGACCGAGCTCGACGGCTCCCCCAACCTCGGTTACAAGAACCGCGTCAAGGGCGGTTACTTCCCCGTCCCGCCGTACGACAAGACGGTGGACATCCGCGACGCGATGGCCCTCAACCTCACCGAGGCGGGTTTCGCGATTGAGCGCTTCCACCGCGAGGTGGGCAACGGCGGCCAGCAGGAGATCAACTACCGCTTCAACACCCTGCTCCACGCGGCCGACGACCTGCAGGACTTCAAGTACATCGTGAAGAACACCGCCACCCAGTTCGGCAAGACCGCCACCTTCATGCCCAAGCCGCTTGCAGGCGACAACGGTTCCGGCATGCACGCCCACCAGTCCCTGTGGAAGGACGGCGAGCCGCTCTTCTACGACGAGTCCGGTTACGGCGGGCTGTCGGACACCGCCCGCTACTACATCGGCGGCATCCTGGAGCACGCGGGTTCCGTGCTGGCGTTCACCAATCCGACGCTGAACTCCTACCACCGCCTGGTGCCCGGCTTCGAGGCCCCGATCAACCTGGTCTACTCGCAGCGCAACCGCTCCGCGGCCATCCGCATCCCCATCACCGGCTCCAACCCGAAGGCCAAGCGCATCGAGTTCCGCGCGCCGGACCCCTCGGGCAACCCCTACCTCGGCTTCGCGGCCATGATGCTCGCCGGTATCGACGGCATCAAGAACCGCATCGAGCCGCACGCTCCGGTGGACAAGGACCTCTACGAGCTTCCGCCGGAGGAGGCCAAGGAGATCCCGCAGGCTCCGACCTCGCTCGAGGCGGCCCTGAAGGCCCTCGAAAACGACCACGACTTCCTCACCGAGGGCGACGTGTTCACCGAAGACCTTATCGAGACCTACACCCGCCTGAAGTACGACCGCGAAATCGCCCCGTCGCGCCTGCGCCCGACACCGCTCGAGTTCGAGATGTACTTCGACTGCTAGAGCACGCTTAGCGACGCCACAACCCCCGCCCGGGAGATTCCGGGAGGGGGTTTGTCGTTCTACCGCTCCCCCGCCATCTCCCGAATAGCCTGCTCAATGGAGACACCCGGGTGATTTTCGCGGTATCTCTTGACCTCCCGCGCACTCGGTAACGGATGCGGCAGCGGCTCCGAACTGCCTGCCGTCGGCGCGAGCAGAACCAGGGCGAGGCCTGCCGCTACCGCGACGACCGCCCAACCGGGGTGCCCGGCCGCCCACACCACTGGCCCACCCGCGACAAGGAGCGCCGACGGGACCGCGTACATCCACTCTTTGCCTGTCATGCCGCCACCCTACCGGCGAGCGTTGACGTCGACGGTGAATCCCGCGACCCTCCCCCGGGAGGTGAACTGCCACATTGTGGGCACCTGCTTGCCGACGCCCCCCGGCCACCCTCCCGGAAACACGTCCCGCGGAGCACCGGTGGAATTCTGTCCGTAGGAGGCCAGCCACAGCGCCCCGAACGGCCGGGTGTCCGCGTTGAACATGCGCCAGCGCCACCATCGCGGGTGGGTGTAGACGCCGGCCACGTCCACACCGGCACCGGTGAAGAGAGCGTGGGCCGCGGAGACGTCGGCAAGCGAAAGGCCCGCGGGGGTCTCGCAGTCGAGCCACAGCGGGACACGCGCGCCGTCGAGGACGGCAAGGGATGCCTCGACCTGCTCGGCCACGCCCGTCCCCTCGGAGGGGCTGCGCAGGTAGTGGTAGGCCTCCACCTCCAGCCCGGCGCGACGGGCATCCTCCAGGTGCGAGGCGAAGACGCGGTCGCGGTAGGTTCCGTCGGTGGTGCGGATGACCACGAACTCGATGCCCTCCCCCGCCGCCCGCTCCAGCGGGAGCCCGTCCTGGTGCTCGGAGATGTCGATGCCGAAGCGCATCAGCGCTTCTTCAAACCCAGGCGGGGTTCGAAGGCCGCCGGGTGGCGGCGCTGCGCGGCAGCGTCGGCGATGGCGAGGCGCCACTTGGGGTCCTGCACCGGCATCTGGGAGATTGGGAACCACCCCGCCTCCGTGTTCTCGTCGTCCCTGGCTGCGGGCACGGCGGACGGGTCCTCCGGCTCGAGCCGCAGCTGCACCGACATATAGCTGGCCACGTCTCCGTTGACGTGTGTGACCGGCCCGACGGCGCCCACGCCCAGCAACGCGGCGGGGCGGGCCGCGATGCCGGTTTCCTCCCGCACCTCGCGCACAGCGGCGTCGTGTGGCTCCTCGCCCGGGTCAGCGATGCCCGTCACCGGGGTCCATTGCCCGTTGTCTGCGCGCTTGACCAGGAGCACCTCCGGGACGGCCCAGGCGGACTCCGTCTGGGCGTCGCGGAGCACAATCGCCGCCACCGAGGGCACCCACATCGGGTCCGTTCCGATCTTCTTCCGCGTCTCAACGATGAACTCTGGAATGGGCATGAAGACACCTTTCGTCGGGCGGGCCGGGCACAATGGTTCCCCATCCTAGTTCCGCTAGACTGCTATCCATTATGAGCACCGTTCCCCCCTCCTCACCCGACGCGGATCCACCGTCGCAGGACCACCACGCGGAACCCGAAACGGTAGCTCCCGCGGAGGCGGGGTCGACCGCCCGGAAGAAGCCGCCGCTGATCCGGCGCGTGCCGGGGGCCGTGTTCACCACCGCGTACGGGGCGCTGCTCGTCGGGGTTGTGGTCATGGGTGTGCTGCTCGCCAGCCACGAGTCAGATGCCGAGCAACCCGCGGCGCGCGTCGACCGGCCCGCCCGGCCCGTGCTGCCCGCCGAGACGAGCGAGAGCAACGTCGAATCCAGCCTGCGCCCGAACCTCATTGCCGGTGCGGAAACCGCCCGCACCGCCACGGGGGTCACGGTGACGGGGACCATGAGCCAGGCGGCGGAGGACAACACCGCCGAGTTCTCCGGTCACGTCGCGCGCCTGCTGGAGCAGAACTGCATCGACAACATGACGGTGCGTACCCAGGACAACATGAGGATCAATTTCTGGGGCTTCTGTTACTCCTCGCTGCCCCCGACGACTGTTCAAACGTACGTCGATAAGGCGCTGGAGGAAGGGGCCCAGCACGTCTCGTTCTACTTCCACCCGGGGCGGATGTACGAGCACTCGGCCGCGATCACGTGGACGGAGGATTCCGAGGACGGTGCGAAACACGTCATGGAGGGCTGGGAGGACACCCCCCTCAAGGAGGGCCTGAACAGGCTGACCATGGTCGCCTACGGCCCGGAGACAGTGCACGTCGCATACCGCTACGAAAACGACTACGTGGTCGATGACGCGCCGACGGGCGAGAAGTTCAAGGAGGAGTACGGCGTGCCGACGCCCGCACTCCCCCGCCCCGAATAGCTCACCACTCCTGGGTGACCCACTGTGAGTCGGGCACAACCATGTCGAGGACCCGCATCATCTCCTCCTCGCCCGTGTAGGACATCAGACGCGGGTTGTCCATCCCCTCAAAGCAGGGTTCCGTGCTTCGCCCGGCCTCGGTGCCGGAAACGACGCCGATGATGGTGGCGCGGCCGCCGATGTCGCGGAAGACCGGCCCACCGGAGTCGCCCTTTGCCGCGCAGACCGCCGCGATGTCACCGCGGGTCTCGCGCTCCTCGTTTGTGTCGGTGGTGATGATCTGCACCCGACCCGTATCCTCGAAGCGGCCGCAGGTGTAGCCGGTGGTTCCACCGGTCTTGCACACCGTCTCCAGGGGAGCGGTGACATCGACCGCCACACCCGTCTCGATGGGCGCGCCGACAATCTCCATGTAGCGCGCGGGGTCGGTAATCTGAATGACCCCGACATCGATGTTCGGTGCGCCCGGGCTGTAGAGGCCCGAGTAGACGAAGCGGCCCGCTTCACGGGCGTAATCCGACGCGGTTGAGGCGTTCGTCGGCCACACCAGGTCGCCCTCGCGGCCGCAGTGGCCGGCGGTGACCGCGAAGTCGCGGCCCTCTGCGTCAGAGAAGCTGAATGCCACTGTGCAGGACTGGGCCGTGAAGGACTCGCCCGGCTGCGGGTAGTGGTCGGTGGTCTGGATCAGGGTCCCCGGCGCCCAGGCAGCAAAGGCGGGCACCCGCACCACGTTGCCGGACCCTGCGGGCCCGGGCACTCCGGCATCGGGGGCGCCGGCAGGTGGCGGAGTCTGCACGGCCTCGCGGGCGCGACGCTCCTCGACAGCCCCCGGCGGCAGGCGGGAGGTGCTCACCCCGCCCCACACGATGAGCGCCACGGAAACCACGGCGACAACGAGCACCGCCGTCCACGCGCCCGCACTCAGCCCGGGGGCACGGGGCGGCACCGGACGGTTAGGCTCGCTCACCCTCGCCGCCCCGCTCATCGGCTTCCTCCGCCGCCGACGGGACGGCGGCCGCCTCCACCTCAGGGCCCGCCTCGCCCGAAGGGCCCGCCTGCGCGTTCTTCAGGTCGCGGAGGAACTTTTCCGGATCGAAATCGGTGTGGTACTCCGGCCCCATAAACTGCTCCTGGCCCATGTTTCCCGCCTTTCCGCCCGAACTAGACGTCCGTGTTGTCGATGGTCGCGGCGATGAACTCCTTGACCGCCTCCGCGTCGTTGGGCAGGTCGGTGACGTGGCGCCCGGCATCCATGATTGTGGCAAAGCGCTCCGGCACCTCCGGCTCGCGGCCGAGGGCCTCGCGGATGGTGTCGGCGAACTTCACGGGCAGCGCCGTCTCCAGCACAACGATCGGGGTGTCCACCATCTCCGCCACCGCACGGGCGACGAAGACGCCGTCCGCGGTGTGCGGGTCGATGACCACGCCGAACTCGCGCTCCACGTCGGCGATGGTGGCCACGCGGTCGGCGTGGGTGGAGGTGCCGGAGAGGAAGCCGAACTCGTCGCGGATCCTGTCCATGGTGCCGGGTTCGACGGTTCCGCTGACGTCGTCAAGCGAGAAGCCCCCGTCCTTGACCTGGACGGCGAAGAGGTCCGCGGTTGCGTGGGCGTTGCGGTCCACGGCGTCGAAGATGAGGCGCTCGAAGTTGGAGGCCTTGGAGATGTCCATCGACGGCGAGGAAGTGCTGTGCGTCTCCGCGGCGGAGCGGGGGCGGTAGTGGCCTGTGGTGAAGAACTCGTGGAGAACGTCGTTCTCGTTCGTCGCCACGATGAGCTTGTCCACGGGCAGGCCCATCTGCTTGACGACGTGCCCCGCGAACACGTCGCCAAAGTTGCCGGTGGGCACGGAGAAGGAGATGCGCTCCTCGTTGGACTCCGTCACCCGCAGGTAGGTGGAGATGTAGTAGACGGTCTGGGCCAGAATCCGCGCCCAGTTGATGGAGTTGACCGCCCCGATGCGGTACTTCGCCTTGAAGGCGGGGTCGGAGTTAACCTCCTTGACCACGTCCTGGCAGTCGTCGAAGACACCGTCGAGGGCGATGTTGAACACGTTCGGCTCGTCGAGGCCGAACATCTGCGCCTGCTGGAAGGGTGTCATCCGCCCGCGCGGGGTGAGCATGAAGACACGGATGTTGTCGCGCCCGCGCATCGCGTACTCAGCGGAGGAACCGGTGTCGCCCGAGGTGGCACCCAGGATGTTGAGCTCCTCGGCGCGGCGGTTGAGCTCGTACTCCAGCAGCTCACCGAGCAGCTGCATCGCCATGTCCTTGAACGCGGCGGTCGGACCCTCGGAGAGGTGGGCGAGGTACATGCCGTCGCCGAGCCCGCTGACGGGGACGATCTCATCGGTGGAGAAGGCCGGGGTGCTGTAGGCGCGCGCCGTCATGGCCTCAACCTGGTCGTCGGGGATGTCGTCGGCGAAGAGCTTGACCACCTCGGCGGCCAGCGCGGCGTAACCCTTCTCCGGGAGCAGGCGGCGCCAGTCGTCGAGAAGTTCGGGCGTGATTCGCGGGTACACGGCGGGGAGGTAGAGGCCGCCGTCGGGCGCAAGGCCGCTGATCAGGATGTCGGTGAACTTGGCCGAAGTCGAGGTCGTGTCGCGCGTCGAAATGTAATCCACACCGTCACACTTTACGGGCAGTGAGCGGGCCCCGGGGCTAGTGGGATAGTTTTTAAGGCTATGGCCTCTCCGACTTCTCCCCACCCCCGCGAGCAATTAACCGCCAAAGCCGTGACCGTGTGGCTCGGAGCCGTCCTCGTCTACGTGGCCGCCATTCTGGGCCGCACGTCCTTCGGTGTCGCGGGTGTCGCGGCCATCGATCGCTTCGGGGTCGACGCCTCGCGCATCGCGGTGTTCACCGCCGTCCAGGTCGGTGTCTACGCCCTGGCCCAGATCCCGGTCGGCGTGCTCATCGACCGCTACGGCCCGCGCCTGCTGCTCGTCGCCGGCGCGCTCATCATGGCCGTCGGGCAGATCACCCTCGGCCTCACCGATTCCTACGCCGTGGCGATCGTCGCCCGCATCCTCATCGGCGCCGGCGACTCCACCGCCTTCCTCTCCGCCCTGCGCGTCCTGCCGTACTGGTTCCCGCTCAAGCACACACCACTGTTCACGCAGCTCACCGCCTCGCTCGGCCAGCTGGGTCAGTTCCTCTCGGCGATGCCCTTCCTCTGGCTGCTGCACGCCCAGGGCTGGACGACGGCCTTCGTCTCCCTCGGCGCCCTCGGTGCGCTGATCGGCATCGTCGCCGGCATCGCAGTGGCCGACTCACCCGAAGCCTCCGGGCTGAGCAAGGAGGCCCGGAGGGAGCGAAAGGCGGAGCTGAAGGCCCAGCGCACCCCGCTGGGCGAGATCCTGAAGACTGTGCTGCGCTCCCCGCTGTGCTGGGAAGCCTTCTGCATCCACGGCTTCTCCATGTTCTTCATGCTCAACTTCACCCTGCTGTGGGGCATCCCCCTGGCCACCCTGGGCATGGGCCTGAGCCCGAGCCAGGGCGGGATGATCCTCACCGTCTACACGGTGGCGACGATGCTCTCCGCACCCTTCCTCGGCCCCCTCTCGGCGCGCGCGGGCAAGAACCGCGACCTGGCCGCGCTGACCATCGCGGCCATCCACTGCGCCGTCTGGGTCTGGTTCTTCGCCTCCCCCGAGCCGCGTGGCTACGCGTTCATCCTGGCGCTCATGGTCCTCATGGGCTTTGCCACGCCGACGTCGAACTACGGCTTCGACACCGTCCGCGAGGACATGCCGCGCACCATGGTCGCCACCGGCACCGGGCTGGGAAACATGGGCGGCTTCGTTGCCGCGATGATCTCCTCCCAGGTGGTCGGGCTTCTCCTCGACCACTCCGCTCCGGGCGGCGACTACGGCTGGGGCGACTTCCGCTTCGCGTGGATCGCGGTCTTCGCCATCTGGGCCGCCCTGGTCATCGGCCTGTTCGTCTCGCGCCACTTCGTCCTGCGCGGGCGCCGCGGCCACTCCGGGGGCAGCGTGCGCATCGTCAGCGAGAGTTAATCCCCCGGCGCGCTACGGACGCGGGGGCTCCTGCCGGCCCGTGAGGATGTCGATCACGCTGCGGATCGCCGCGTCCCCCAGCTGCGGAAGGGGCGAGTGCGGTGCGGGCGGACGCTGCGCGGCGTACCCCCCGGCCGCCTGCGCCCCCGGCGAGTGCGCACCGGGCGCACCGGGCGCGCTGGGCTCCACGCTCACGTGAAGGGTGGTGTCCTCCAGCTCGAGCTTCGCACGTTTGTCGACGCCCGCCACCCGCGCCGCCTCCACCAGCGCCACTAGGTCGGCGAAGGTCGCATTGTCCAGGTCAACAGTCAGGTTCACAGCCATGAACGCCACCTTAGCGCCGCACGGGCGCGCGGCGCATCGGGGAAAACCCCGGTGTCGCCTCCCTGCTCACGGCATGGCGTCGTGCTCGCGCGAGGGTACCTCGCCCCAGAACACTTCCTCCACCACCCGGTGCGCCCGGCGCGTCGTGCGCAGGTAGTCCTCCAGGAACTCCTGCTGGTCCTCAGGTGCGTAACCCGCGGAGCCCGCCACCTGCGCAAGCTGCGGGCCCGGGGCGGGGAGCTGGTCGGTACGTTTGCCGCTGACGAGCACGAGGGCGTTGCGGGCGTGGGTGGCGGCGAGCCACGCGTCACGCAGGATGCGCGCCTGCCCCGGGGAGAGCACGTCCGGGTCAGCGAGCTCCTCCAGGTAATCAAGGACCTCGAGGGTCGAGGTGTTGTGCAGCCCCGGGCGCTCGTGAGCGTGCATCATCGTGATCAGCTGCACGGTCCACTCGATGTCGGCGAGGCCCCCGCGGCCCAGCTTGGTGTGTGTGGACTTGTCGGCGCCGCGCGGGAGGCGCTCGTCGTCCACCCGCGCCTTGATGCGCCGGATCTCGCGGATGTCGGCCTGGCTCGCCCCGCCCGGCGGGTAGCGGAACGGGTCGATGGCCGCGAGGAACCTGGCGCCGACCTCCCTGTCGCCCGCGACGCACGTGGCGCGGAGCAGAGCCTGCTTCTCCCACGCCTCGCCCCATTCCCGGTAGTAACGCTCGTAGGACGCGACGGTGCGCACGACCGGACCCGAGCGGCCCTCGGGGCGCAGGCCCAGGTCCACCTCGAGCGGCGGATCCCCCGAGGGCTTGGACAGGCGGGTGCGCATCGCGTCGACGATCTTCACCGCCCAGGCGATGGCCCCGGACTCCTCCTCCCCCTCGGCAGGCTCGGCGACCACCATGACGTCCGCATCGGAGCCGTAGCCGAGTTCCCCGCCCCCGAGGCGGCCCATGCCGATGATGCTGATGCGCGCCCGGGGCTCCTCGAGCCCGCTGGCGGCGAGGTCGGCGCGCACTTCGGCGCGCAGGGCCGCCTCGAGCACGCCCTCCCACACCCAGGACAGCTCCGTGCACACCTCGCGCACGTCCATGAAGCCGAGCAGGTCCGCGGCGGCGATGCGGGCAAGGTCGGCGCGCCGGAGGCTGCGCGCCACGGCGACGGCGCGGTCGGGGTCGTCGTAGCGCTTGGTCGCGGCGACGATGGCGTTGTAGGCCTGGTCGGGGGCGGCGTCGAGAAGCTTCGGCCCCTGCGCCCCGTCACCGAGCAGCTGCACCACCTCGGGCGCGGAAATGATCAGGGCCGAGGTGTAGGGCGAGGTGCCCAGGATGCGCATGAGGCGCTGCCCCACGACGCCCTCGTCGCGGAGTATGCGCAGGAACCAGCTCTTGTCCTCCGCGGCTTCAGACAGCTTGCGGTAGTTCAGCAGGCCCGCGCCGGGGTCGGCGGTTCCGCCGAGCCAGTGCATCAGGCTGGGCAGGAGAATCTCCTGCAGCCGGGCCTTGCGGGAGCTGCCCTTGACCAGGAAGCTGAGGTGCTCGTAGGCGCGCGCGGGGTGGCGGTAGCCCAGCGCCTTGAGCTGATCCTTCACCGCGTCGGCCGAGAGCGTGACCTCGCCGGCGCTCATCCCCACAACCGCGTTGAGCAGCGGGCGGTAGAACAGCTTTTCGTGCAGGTCCGCCACGCTGCGACGGTAGGAGCGCAGGGTGGCGTCCATCTGCTCGGCGGCGGAGTGGCGCGCGTCCGGGGCGAAGCCGGAGGCCCGGGCGAGCCAGCGGCGCGCCTTGTCGTCCGTGGCCGCGGGCAGGGTGTGGGTGCGCTTGAAGCGCTGCAGCTGGAGGCGGTGCTCCAGGAGCCGGAGGAAGCTGTAGGCGCCGATGAGCTGGCGCGCGTCCTCGCGGCCGACGTAACCACCCTCCATGAGCTTTTCCAGGGCCTCGACCGTGTTGAGCACGCGCAGGGACGTGTCCACGCGGCCGTGCACGAGCTGCAGGAGCTGGACCGCGAACTCCACGTCGCGCAGTCCCCCCTCGCCCAACTTGAGCTCGCGCCCGCGCATCTCCGCCGGGACGTTCTCCAGCACCCGGCGGCGCATCGCCTGGACGTCCTCCACGAAGGACTCGCGCTGCGATGCCTGCCAGACGAGCGGCGCCAGCGCCCCGACATAGTCGGCACCGAGCCCGGTGTCCCCCGTCATGGGCCGCGCCTTGAGCAGCGCCTGGAACTCCCAGGTGTGGGCCCAGCGCCTGTAGTAGGTGACGTGGCTGTCGAGGGTGCGCACCAGCGCCCCGGAGCGGCCCTCCGGGCGCAGGTTTGCGTCGACCTCGAAGAAGCACTCCGTGCCGATGCGCATCATCTCGCTCGCCGCGCGCGTGGCCTTCTGGCTCGCCGGCTCGGCGACGAAGATGACGTCGACGTCCGAGATGTAATTCAGCTCCCCCGCCCCGCACTTGCCCATCGCGAGCACCGCCAGGCGCGCGTCCGGTTCCTCGTCCCCGTATACGCAGCGCAGCGCAACCGCCAGCGCCGCGGTGAGCGCTGCGTCGGCGCAGGCCGTCAGGGCGGCGGTGACGCGCTGGTAGCCCACGCCCGAGCCGGATGTGTCCCCGTCCCCGGTGACGCTGCCCACCATCGTTCCCGCCAGGTCGGCGGCGGCGATGCGCATGATCTGCGTGCGGTACGCGTCGCGCAGGGCGGTCCTGGCCACCGCCCCGTCCGCGAACTCTGGCGCGGCGCGGTACGTCCCCGCGGTAGACAGGTCGGGCGATGCCGCATTGCCCTCCGCCTCCACGGGCGCGGCACCCACGGCGCCCAGCATCACCCGCATGAGGTCCTCGCGCCCCGGCAGCTCCCGGGCCAGGGCCTCCCACTGCTGCGGGTGGGCCACGAGGTGGTCCCCGAGGGCGGTCGAACCCCCGAGCAGGGCGAGGAGCCGGGTGCGCAGGGTGGGGTCGTCGTCAAGCGATGCCTTGAGCTTCGCGTACCCGTCGCCCAGCGCGTCGGCGAGGCGAACGGCGGTGTTCAGCGCTAGGTTGGGGGCGCCGACGTGGCTGAGCACCTCGAGCAGGGCCGGGTTGTCCCACCCGAGGTCCTCCAGGTCCTGCGCGGCGCGCGCCCCGGTCAACCCCAGCGCGGAGGGGGATGCAATCTCGCGGCGGGCCATGGTTAGAGGTCCAGCCCGTTCTCGACCTCCCAGGGGGTGACCTGGGAGGTGTAGTCGTGCCATTCGTCCCACTTGGAGCGCAGGTAGAAGTCGAAGACCTGCTCACCGAGCACCTCAGCCATGAACTCCGACTTCTCCAGGTGGCGCAGCGCCTGGTCCAGGGAGGTGGGAAGGTCGCGGTAGCCCATTGCGCGTCGCTCCCGGCGCGTCAGCGCCCAGACGTCGTCGCGGGCGGGCTCGTCGAGGTCGTAACCCTCCTCGATGCCCTTCAGCCCGGCGGCGATCACCGCGGAGAAAGCGAGGTAGGGGTTGCAGGCGGAGTCCAGGGAGCGCACCTCGGCGCGGCGGGACTCCGCCTTGTCCAACCGGTAGGTGGGCACGCGGACCATGGCCGAGCGGTTCGAGATGCCCCACGTGGCGGCCGTCGGGGCCTCGGAGCCGAACTGCAGCCGCTTGTAGGAGTTCACCCACTGGTTTGTCACCGCCGAGATCTCGTTTGCGTGGGTGAGGATGCCCGCGATGAACTGCCGGCCCGTGGCGGACAGCGAGATCTCATCGTCCGGGTCGTGGAAGGCGTTGGTCTCGCCCTCGAACAGCGAAAAGTGGGTGTGCATGGCGGAGCCGTCGAGGTCCGGGAAGGGCTTGGGCATGAACGTCGCGTGGACGCCGGAGGCCTCGGCGATCGTCTTCACGATGTACTTGAAGGTGATGATGTTGTCGGCCATGCCCAGCGCGTTGGTGTGGCGCAGGTCGATCTCCTGCTGCCCGGCGCTCGCCTCGTGGTGCGAGAACTCGGTGACGACCCCCATGTACTCCAGCGCGGAGATCGCTTGACGACGGAATTTCGGCGCCTCGTTCCGCTTCGCCTGGTCGAAGTACCCGCCTTTGTCCGCCGGCCGCGGGCCGTCCCCAACGAAGGCGTCCTTGACCAGATAGAACTCTATTTCCGGGCTGGCCATCACGTCGAAGCCGAGGTTCTTCGCCTTGGTCAGCTGGCGGCGCAGGATGTGGCGCGGGTCGGCGTAGAGCGGGTCGCCGTCGGGCATCGTGATGTCACAGAACATCCGGGCCGTCTGCAGCCCCTCGTCCTCGTCGAAGGGCAGCGACTGGTAGGTCGAGGGATCCGGGCGCAGCAGGGTGTCGGATTCGGAGATGCGGGAGAACCCCTCGATCGACGAGCCGTCGAAGCCGACGCCCTCGTCGAAGGCCGCCTCGAGCTCCGCCGGGGACATCATGATCGTCTTCAGGGAACCGAAGATGTCCGTGAACCAGAGGCGGATGAACCCGATGTCCTGCTCGCTCACCTTGCGCAGGACGTTTTCCTGTTGGCTAGTCATACCGACCCACTCTAGCGCCAGCTTTACTGCCTGAAACGGCCCCGCCCGGCGGGTAGGATGGCCCGGAAACCGGGCAAGCAACGACCGGCACCCAGATCTGAAATCAAGAGGAAGGGCGGAAACCCCGTGGCCGACAACAAGCTCGAGAATTTCCTGGAGGTGGAGGTCAAGCTCGCCGTCGACGAGTCGACCGGCATCCCCGACCTCACCCAGTTGCCGGGCGTGGAGAGCATCCTCGACACCGTGGAGCACAATCTCTCCGCGATCTACTACGACACCGAGGACCTGCGCCTGACGCGCTCGAAGATCACCCTGCGCCGCCGCACCGGCGGGTCCGACGACGGCTGGCACCTCAAGCTGCCCGCCGAGACCGGCCGCCACGAGCTGCGAGCCCCGCTCGACGACCCGGCCGTCATCCCCGACGAGCTGCTGGCGAACGTCCGCGCCATCGTGCGCACCGCCCCGCTGAACCCGGTGGCGCAGGTGGACAACCGCCGCGTGGAGATCTCCCTCGGTTCCCCCACCGGCGAGAAGGTCGCGGAGTTCTGCGACGACCACGTCACGGCCTGGTCCCTCCTGCCGGGTGGCGAGCGCACCTCCTGGCGCGAGTGGGAGGTCGAGCTCTCCGAGTTCACAGCGGGCACCGAGGACGGAGCGAACCTGATCTCGCAGGCCACCTCGTTCCTCATCTCCTCTGGGGCGCGCAAATCCGGCTCCCCGTCGAAGCTGTCCTCCGCGCTGGGCGACACCGCCTCAACCGCCCCGCTGCCGCCGCACATGCGCTCCACCGACCTCGACCCGGACTCCCCCGCCGGCGCCGTGGTTGCCTCGCTTCGCCAGCAGCGCGACGCCATCGTCTCCTGGGAGCCGCGGGTGCGCGCCGACGAGTTCGACTCCGTGCACCAGATGCGCGTGTCCACCCGCGAGATGCGCTCGCTGCTCGAGACCTTCGAGGGGATCCTCGAGGGCGACCGCCTGGCCCACCTCGAGACGGAGCTGAAGGAAACTGCCGCCGTCCTGGGCACCGCCCGCGACGCCGAGGTGGTCGAGGAACGTTTCCAGGAGCTGCTGGACAGCGACGAGAGCGGGCTTATCGACGACACCGCCGCCACCCACATCAAAAACGACATGCGGGCCGAGTACCGGCAGGCCCACGACATCATCGTGGAAATGCTCGACTCCGACCGCTTCCTCGACCTGCTGGACGAGATCGACGACCTTTTGGCCGACCCGCCGGTGGCGGTGGGCGATGGGGCGTCGGAAAGCGAGGGCGGGAAGAAGGCGAAGAAGGACCCGGAGTCGCGCGAGATCCTCTACGACCACCTCGAGGGCGGGCTCAAGAAACTGCGCAAGCGCCACGCGAAGGTGCTGGACCACTACCACGACACCGACCTCAGCCTGCACCGGCGGGAGAACTACGTCCACGACGTGCGCAAGGCGGCGAAGAAACTGCGCTACGCCTCCGTCGCGGCCGAGGGCGCGGGCCTGAAGACGGGCCGGTTGACCAAGGCGTGCAAGGCGTTGCAGTCGCAGCTCGGCGACTTCCAGGACGCCGTCACCTCCCGCGACCGCCTCGAGCGCCTCGCCGACGCCGCCCGCGGGCGGGGCGAGGACACCTTCGCCTACGGCATGCTCTACCAGCGCGAGCTCGCCCGGGGCGAGGAGGCGCTGAAGGGCTACGAGGACCTCATCGGGGAAGTCAAGAAGGCCTTTTCCAAGATCAAGCCGTAGCCCTTACGGGCGTGCGGCGGTCACTTCTCCCAGGAGGCGGGTGCGCCCCAGTTCTCCTCCGCCTCGTCGGCGGCGTCCGCGTTCTTGTTGCGGCTGGCGGCGATGCTCAGCGCGTGCTCCGCCTCCTCGCGCGTGGCGTAGGGCCCCATGCGCTCGTCCCAGCTGTCCACCTTGCCCTGGGTGACTTCGCCGGTGCTCGGATTGAAGTAAAACTGCTCGTCAGACATGGTAAATCTCCTTTTCGCAGGTGCGTTTCGGGTGCCACCCACCCTACCCGCGGGTCCCGTCATCTGGGGTAGTCTTGGTGCCTGAACAATTCCCGAGGCCCGGACCGCACCCTGTGCTGCTGTCCCGGTGCCGAGAGCCGAAAGGATGTGGTGGCTGTGGCAGTGTGGGCAGCCGACCCGACCTCCCCCACCGAGCGGGTCGCCAACCTGCACCGCGAAGTGACGGGCCGGGCGCCCGCCGGGTGTGCCTCCGCCCCCGGCACCTGGGTGCTCATCGGTGAGAACGTCGACCACTTCGGCGGTGTCACCCTCGTGGGCTTGAGCTCCCTGCGCGCCGCCGCGGCCGTCTCCCCACGCGATGACGACACCGTCGCCGTCGAGGTCCGCGGCCCCGGTGGATTCTCCTTCTCGGACACCGCCACGCTCGCCTCGCTTCACGACGACCCGCAGCTCGACCGGCTCACCCGCCGCGTCGTCGGCCTGGTGCAGACGATGATCTCGCGGCAGGTGCTCTCGCGCGAGACGCGCGGCGTGAACGTGTGCATCGCCACGGACGTCCTCCCCGGCGCCGGCCTCGGCTCCCTGTACGCCGGTGACGCCGCCCTGGCCCTCGCACTCACCGCCGGCGACCCGGAGGTGGACGATGCCCCCTTCCGCGCCCGCCTGGCCGAGATCTGCTCCCACAACGTCACCGCGAACTCCACGCTCGCCGTGCTGCGCGCCCGGCACACCGCCGCCCTGCGCGGGCAGGGTGAGACCATCTCGGTGGTCGACTACTCCGACGGCTCCGTCACCCAGGCCCCGCACCCCGGTCGGCTCGGTGTGCGCATCTTCTCGGTCACCGATTCCTGGGGGCAGCCCTACGACGAGCAGACGGAGCGCATCGCGGCCCGGCGCGCCTTCATCGACGAGGCCTGCGCCAACTTCGGCGTGTCCTCCCTGCGCCAGCTGCCGGAGGCGGCGGACCGCGCCGTCGAGTGGGTGGAGGCGCGTCGCCAGGTTCTTGGCCCCGACTCCGCGCCCGACCCAGAGGCCGCGCGGACCTGGGTGAACTTCTGCGAGACGGAGACGCTGCGCTCCCTCGCCACGGCGAAGGCGCTGCGCTCGCGCCGGGACAACGAGCTGTTCACCCTGCTCAACTCTCCGTCCGAGCACCACGACCTGGACACCCCGGATGACCTGGTGCAGGAGATGCTCGACCGCGGGGCGCTTTCGGCGCGGCCGGCCGCGGCGGGCAACTCGCGCGCCGTCCTCGCCTTCGTCGCGCTGCGCGGGGCGGACGCGTTCCTCACCTCCGTCGCCGAGACCCACGAGGTGGCGGAGGTGCTGCCCGGTGAGGTCGCGCGGGTCGAAAGGGTCTAAGCGGTTCAGTCCGCCGGCCAGGCGAACGCCACCTCACGCTTGTCCACGTCGGCGCGGACGAGCGAGACCGCCGTCTCCTTCCCCTCCTCCGGGTGGCCCAGACAGGGCCCCAGTACGGGAGGATCGACGACGAAGATGCGGGACTGGTCGCCCGGTTCGTCGGACTGCAGGACCACCGCGTCGAAGTTGTGGCCCAGCCAGGGGCGCAGCACCGTGGCCTCGGTGAGGTTGAGGCACGCCTTGTCCACCGCGTTGGCCAGCTGGGCGGTCCGCCCCATCGTCTTGACCACCCCGGCGCCGTCGCGCAGCACCCAGTCCGGCACCTCGGTTCCGGCGCAGATGGCCAGGCAGACCTCTGTGGCGTAGCGGTCAATGAGGCGTCGCAAAGGCGCTGTGACGTGGCTGTAGTAGCCGCCGATCCCCGCGTGGACCTCGGGCGCCTTCTCTGAGAGGTCCACGTAGCCCGAGCCGCGCAGCAGCTTCTGCGCCTCGCGCATCGCCGCCATCCCGCGCGGGGTGTCCGGGTCGATCGTGGCCAGGAACTGCCCGATGTCGTTCCCGGGGTCGAACCCGAGGTTGCGGATCTCGCGGAGGAAGTCGTTCTCCGCGCCCGTCGGCGCGGGGCCGAGGGTGCGCAGGAAGCCCTTGCCGGCGTCGACCATCATCTGGCCCGCCACCATGCCGGTGAGGAGCGAGATCTCGGAGTTGTAGTCCATGACGGGGTGGCGCGGCTCGATGACGAGCTCGAAGTGGCCCTCCTCGTCCTCCACCACGCGCACGGAGGGCACGCGGAGGTTGATCGCCTCGCGGCGCAGCGAGCTCTCCTGGCGCAGCGTGCCCACCTCGGGCAGGAGCGCGATGGACGGGTGCGCGCGACCGTGGTCGAGGTCGTCCTGCACCCCGTCGTAGTCGAGGCGGGCCACGCTGTGCACGAGGGCGCGCTCGACGTGGGAGCCCGTGACCTCACCGTGGGCGTCGAGGTGGAAGGTCCACAGGGCCGCGGGCCTGTCGACGTCCGGCAGCAGCGACGCGATCCCCTCGCTGAGCTCGGGCGGGTGCAGGCGGGCGGGCTCGTCGGGCAGGTAAATCGTCTGGCCCCGCTGGAGGGACTCCGCCTTGGTCCGCGTGTCCGGCTCCACGAAGGCGGCAACATCGGCGATGGCGTAGTACACCACGTACCCGTCACCGTCCTTCTCGATGTAGACGGCCTGGTCAAGGTCCTTCGAGCCGACGGGGTCGATGGTGACGAAGGGAATGTCGCGGGCATCGCGGCGGGCATCGGCGTGGCGGTCGGTTAGACCGGCGGCCTCCGCGTGGACCTCGGGAGGGAAATCGGTGGGCACATCGAACTCCCGCGCAACGTCGCGGAAGTCCAGCGGGGCGGCATACAGCTTCATAACCCGCCATTGTGACAGAGTTCCCCGCCGCCGGCGGAGGAAAAGGGGCGAATGAGCCGGCCTGTAAGCCGGATTCTGTACCCCGGCCTGGGCCGGGGCGGCGAACATCCATCTGGGCCACCCATTGCTGGGCGCCTCGAGCAGCTACCTTCGGACTGGGCGGGCCGCCTCGGTGGCGTCCGACGACCCCCGCCGCAGGGGCGGGGGCTCTTGCCTTGCTCCCGGTGGGGTTTACCTGGCCACACGTGTCGCCACGCATGCCGGTGCGCTCTTACCGCACCCTTTCACCCTTACCCGCCCGTGAGGGCGGGCGGTCTACTTTCTGTTGCACTTTCCCGCGGATCGCTCCGGGTTGCCGTTAGCAACCACCGTGCCCTGTGGAGTCCGGACTTTCCTCGACCCCCGCCTGCCCGCACGCGGCGACGGTTCGGGAGGTCGCGATCACCCGGCCAGCTCATTCGCAGGTTGCGAGTTTACGCCGGAAACAGCGCCGTTGGCCAACTACCGGTGGTGGGCGACGTCGTTGACGCAGCGCACCACCCCGAAGTCACCGTAGAACTCCACGACGGACACCGACGCGAGGTCCAGGAAGACGTGCCTGAACACCTCGGCGCCCGCGCCCAGCGCCTGCCGGATGATCGACTTGATGGGGGTCACGTGGGTGACCACCAGGATCGTCTTTCCGGCGTGCTCCTCCTGGAGCTTCAGCCGCGCGCGCGTGACCCGGCGGTGCAACTGGGTCAGGGACTCACCCTCCGGCGGGGCCACGCTTGGCGACGCCTCCCACTCCCGGAATTCCTCCCCGTGGCGCTCACTGGCCTCGTCGCGCGTCAGGCCCTCGAAGGCCCCGAAATCCACCTCGCGCAGCCCGTCGACGACGTGGACCTCCTCGATCCCGAGCACGTCCGCGCAAACTCGGGCGGTCGCCCGCGCCCGCGCGGACGGGGAGCTGACCACCACGTCGATGGTTCCCAGGCCCGCGACCGCCGAAGCCGCCCGGCGCGCCTGATCCACACCGGCGCCCGTGAGCTCGGGGTCGGAGGAGCCGCTGTAGCGCCGGCCGGCCGAGTGCTCCGTCTGACCGTGGCGCAGGAGAACAAAGCGGGTGCGCGGCTCGTCGCTGCCGGACCAGTGTGCGGGCCCGGCGACGACGTGGCCGGCGGCGGGGGTGCTCTTCCCTTCCCCGGGAGCGGCGGCCGCCGGTTTCACCGGAGCGCCGACGATGCCCGGCTTGGCGCCCTTCGCCGCGGCGTCCATCGCCACGTTGGACAGCTCGTCGGCCTTCTTGTTCTTCGACCGGGGGACCCAGGTGTAGGTGACCTCCTTGAACCCGGACGCGAGCTGGCGCGCCTCGAGGGCGAGGGTGCGCATGTCGGGGTGCTTGATTTTCCACCGCCCGGCCATCTGCTCGATGACCAGCTTGGAGTCCATGTAGACCTCCACCTCGGTCGCACCCAGCTCCGCGGCCGCCTCGAGCCCCCGCAGCAGGCCCGTGTATTCGGCGACGTTGTTGGAGGATTTCCTGCCCACCACGTAGGCGACCTCGGCCAGCGTCTCGCCGTTCGCGCCGTAAACGACGGAACCGGATCCTGCGACCCCGGGGTTTCCGCGGGAGCCGCCGTCGGTGTAGACCTTGACCCTCACCGTCGCCTACTCCCCCGTGGTGCGCACGAGCAGCGCTCCGCAGTTGGGGCAGGTGGGCAGCTCGTCCTCGCCCGCCTGCATCACCTCGGCCCGCTCGGCCGCGGGGAGCTGCAGGAAGCACGAGTTGCAGGCGCGCCCGTTGAAGGCGGCCGCACCCACGGAGTCGTAGGCCTCGAGAACGTCCGCGGGAAGCTTGTTGCGCAGCGCCGCGGTGTCCACCGCCTCCACCTCGGGAAGGGCCTCCACCGCCCGGCGGGCGACCTCGATTCTCCGGTCGGCCTCGTCGAGGCGGGCGCCGTGGTTGTCGCGGTTGTTGCGCAGCGCCGCGATCTCGTTGTGCGCCTCCTTGAGCTCGTAGAGCAGGTCCGCGATACGCGACTTCGCCGCGTAGCGGTCGTGCTCCAGATCACGCCGCCGGTCCGGGTCGGTCTCCGCGGAAAGCTGGCGCTTGTCGTCCAGCTCGCGCTTCTTCAGCTTGCGCTCGTCCTCCTGGATGCGCAGGATCTCCAGCTCCATGTCGTCCACGGCCATCTGCGCGGCCGCGGCGGCGGAGGCGAGGCGCTCGCGCTCCCTGGTCAGGGTGTCCAGCTCGCGCTGCTCGGGCGGGACGGTGCCCGGGTGCGCGCTCTGACGGTCGGCGATGGAGAGCTCAAGCAGAACCGGTTGCAGCTCGGGTGACAGGTTCACGTCTGTTCCTTTTCAGTTAGCGTTCCGGGTGGGCGGACACGGTCCACGGGTCCGTGCGGACGGGGAGGATCTCGGTGTCCACGTTCAGCCGCTTCACGATACCCTCCGCCTGCCCCGTCCACGGGAACTCGCTGGCCCAGTGCGCGGTGTCGATCACCGCCGGCCCACCGGCCGCCAGGTGCTCGTCGACGGGGTGGTGGCGCAGGTCCGAGGTGACAAAGACATCGACGCCGAGCTTGACGACGTCCCCGAGCAGACTGTCACCGGCCCCCGACGAGACAGCCACCCGGCGCACCACCCGCTCCGGGTCCCCCGCGGCGCGCACGCCCCACACGGTCTCCGGCAGCGCGTCCGCCACCTGCTGGGTGAACTCCCGCAGCGTCATCGGCTCGGGCAGCTCGCCGACACGGCCGAGGCCGGTGGCCTGCGCGAGGTCGCTCGTGTCCTCCATCGCCACGATGTCGAAGGCGGGCTCTTCGTAGGGGTGGGCGGCGCGGAGGGCGTCGATAAGCGTGCGGCGGATGCGGGTGGGGGCGACGAACTCGACGCGCTTCTCGGGGGCGGTGTAGTGCTCCCCCACGGTGCCCTCGGCGGGGTCCGCACCCTCTACCGGGGTGAAGCCGCCGGTTCCCTCCCATTCGAAGGCGCAGTCCGCGTAGTCGCCAACCTGTCCAGCCCCGGCCTCGAACATCGCGGCCATGACGGCGGCTGTGTCGGCGGGCGGGATGTAGACACCCCACTTGTCGATGCCGCCCAGGCCCACCGGCCGGATCGGACGACCCGGTGTGATGCCCACCAGTTCCGCCAGGATGTCGGAGACACCGGGGCGCGCGGAGTCCGCGTTGGTGTGAGCGGCGAAGAGGGCGCACCCGCCCCTGAGCAGGGTGTGGATGACTTTCCCCTTGGGTGTGTCCGCCGCCACGGAGGACACGCCGCGAAGCAGCAGCGGGTGATGTACGACGAGCATCTGCGCACCCGATGCGACGGCGCGCTGCGCCACCTCGAGGGTGCAGTCGAGGGCGAAGGCGACCTTGGTCACCTCGTCGGACGGGTTGCCGCAGATGAGGCCCACCTTGTCCCAGCTCTCCGCCAGGGAGGGCGGGTATGCCGCCTCCAGGGCACCGACAACGTCCGCGACTGTCACTGTGCGATCACTCATGGCCCCCAGGGTACAAACCCCTCCGGACACGCGGTCCCGCCAGTGTGTCCCGCGCCCGGTCTAGGGTGGGAGGTGTTCCCCTGCCGCCCGCGGGCACGCCCCGGAAAGGAAGCGCCATGACCGAGCCCAACACCCCTACGCCTCCGCTGCACATCGACTTCGTGTGCACCGGCAACATCTGCCGCTCCCCCATGGCCGAGGTGATCATCCGCTCCAAACTGAAGGAGGCGGGGCTCGGGAAGGCGGTGCGCTTGAGCTCCTCCGGTATCGGCGGGTGGCACGTCGGCCACGGTGCCGATGACCGGGCACTCCAGGAGCTCGCGGACCACGGCTACGACGGCTCGCGGCACCGCGCCCAGCAGTTCGGCCCCGCGCAGCAGGACGCCGACCTCATCGTCGCCCTGGAGAACCGGCACGTCTCCGAGCTTGTCGCCCGGGGTGTGCCGGAGGAAAAGATCCGGCTGCTGCGTTCCTTCGACCCCTCCGCCCCAGAGGGCGCGGGGGTGGAGGACCCCTACTACGGAGGTCAGGAGGGCTTCGCCACCACCCGCGAGCAGATCGAGGCGGCCGCCGACGGCATTACCGCCTGGGTCCGGGCGCGGGTAGAGTAACGCCTTGTGATGGCCGCCAAGTCGCAGGAAAAACCCTGGTGGAGAACGTTCCTCTCTCCCGGGTGGGTAATTGCCGCCATCCTGATTGCGGCGTTCTCCTACTTCGCGTTCACGTTCCTCGCGCCCTGGCAGCTGAACAAGAACGAGGCCCTCGTCGAGCGCAACCAGCACATCGAGCGCGCTTTCGAGCACGATCCGGTGCCCTTCCGCGACGTGATGGGACCCGACGGCAGCTTCGACCACGCCAACGAGTGGACCCGCGTAACGCTGACCGGCCATTACCTCCCCGACAACGAGGTGCTCCTGCGCCTGCGGCCCGTGGACAAGACCCCCGCGTTCCAGATCCTCACCCCCTTCGCCGCCGACGACGGCACGGTTGTCCTGGTCAACCGCGGCTGGGTCCCCGCCCGCGACGGCGGCACGCAGGTTCCGTCCTTCGACCCCGCGCCGCGCGAGACGGTCACTGTCACGGGTTTCGTGCGCGTCGACGAGGGCGTCCACCCCACCGCGCCCATGCAGGATCAGGGCCACGAGATGGTCTACTCCATCAACACCGAGCAGATTTCCGGCCTCACCGGGCTCAACCTGGCCTCCCCCTACGTCCAGCTCACCAGCGGCGAGCCGGGTGTCATCGAGGCTATTCCGCTGCCTGTGCTCGAGACGGGCAACCACCTCTCCTACGGGCTGCAGTGGATCGCTTTCGGCATCCTCGCCCCCGCCGGGCTCGTGTACTTCATCTGGGCCGAGCGCCGCGAGAGGCGCCGCTTCGACGAGGAGCAGGAGGCCCTGCTTATCGACGCCCCCTCCGCCGCTCTCCCCGAGCCCGGCGCGCGGGAGGACGCCCGCCGGGGCGACCAATCCGGCGGGCGCTCTGAACAACCCTCGCGCGGGCAGGTGCGCGACCGGTACGGCCACAGCAAGCGCAACCCGTGGGCGTCGGCCTACGATAGGCAGGAAGAACGCTAGCGAAGAAGGGGCCGTACCGTGTTTGACCAGTCCGACCATGAACTGCTCACCGCATGCCTCGGTGCACTGCGGGCCTCGGGTGTGGTGATGGCGCCGGAGATCGAGGAGGGCGACCTCGAGGATGCACTGTGCGACGATCTGGGGGGCTTCCGCTCCGCCCCGATGAGCGCCCTGGCCACCCTCGCCGACCCGGACGGCGCCGCCATGCTGCGCGGGGTCTCGCTGGAGGCCTTCGCCGAGGCCGCCTGCCGCTTCCACGGCACCGAGCTACTCGACTTCGTCGTCTTCCCCGACCCCGGTTCCAGCCACGCCGGCTCGCTGCGCCTGCGCCTGGGAATGTGGGACGTGTTCGACATCGGCTACGACCTCTCCGCCGAGGACGCCCCGGCCCGCGAGGTTCGCGAGATCGAGGCGCTCGCGGCTCGGCCCAGGTAGAAAAAGCCCCTCCCCGGACTCCCGGGAAGGGGCTCTGATCTGGTGCGCCATGAGGGGCTCGAACCCCCGACCTACTGGGTGTAAACCAGTTGCTCTTCCAGCTGAGCTAACGGCGCGCGCCCACCCACATTAACACGGGCGCGAAAACCAGCCCAAAAACGGGCTACTTCTTGATGTTCGCGCTGGTCAGACAGGCTCCCTGCCAGTCGCCGAAACGGTTGGCCTTGGTCTGCACGAAGCCCGCCAGCTGGGCGGACTCGGAGATCTCGCCGGGGTTCACGGCATTGGGCGCGGTGGCCGAGGGGGTGAGCAACCAGATGCGTCCATTGTCACCGAGGTTGCGTCCGGCATCCACGAGGGAGTCGACGAGGTCCCCGTCGTCGGGCCGGAACCAGAGGAGGATGACGTCGCAAAGCTCGTCGGCGTCCTCGTCCAGGAGGGGCTGCCCGAGGGCGTCCTCGATGGCCTCGGAGATGGAGGAATCGGCATCCTCATCCCACCCGAGTTCCTGGATGATGCTGCCCTCACGGAGTTCCATGAGGTCTGCGTAGTTGTCGACACCGGCGGCGCCCAAGTGTGTGTCCTCCTTATTGAGCCTTCACGTACAGATGAATAATAACGCCCGCGGGGTGTGTAGGAGGCAAAACGGCTGCTGCGCCCAGCACGCCGGCGGCCCGACCCCCGGCCTGGCACCCGTGTCGGGGGTGCGGGGTACGCTTGGGCAGGAAACATTAGACGCAATCAACGGAGGTTCCGACGTGGCTGACCACGACCTCGATGAAAAGGATCCGTACGGCAACGACCGCGAATCCAACATCCCCATGATCCGGGAGGGTGTCGCCTCCTACCTGCACGATCAGGACCCGGAAGAGACCGAAGAGTGGATGGAATCCTTCGACGGCCTGCTGGACGCCTCCTCCCCCGAGCGGGCCCGCTACCTCATGCTCCGCCTCATCGAGCGGGCATCGGCTAAGCGCGTGCCGCTGCCGGCGCTGTCGTCCACGGACTTCGTCAACACCATCCCGACGAACATGGAGCCGGAGTTCCCGGGCGACGAGAAGATCGAGAAGCGCTACCGCCGCTGGATGCGCTGGAACGCGGCCATCATGGTGCACCGTGCGCAGCGCCCGGGCGTGAAGGTCGGCGGCCACATCTCCACCTACGCCTCCGCCGCCGCGCTCTACGAGGTCGGCTTCAACCACTTCTTCCGCGGCAAGGACGCGGAGCAGGGCGGGGACCAGATCTTCTTCCAGGGCCACGCCTCCCCCGGCATGTACGCCCGCGCCTACCTCGAGGGGCGCCTCACCGAGGACGACCTCGACGGCTTCCGCCAGGAGCACTCCCGCCCGCAGGGCGGCCTGCCGTCCTATCCGCACCCGCACGGCATGCCCGAGTTCTGGGAGTTCCCCACCGTGTCCATGGGCCTGGGCCCGATGAACGCGATCTACCAGGCGCGCTTCAACAAGTACCTGCAGGACCGCGGCATCAAGGACACCGACCAGCAGCACGTCTGGGCCTTCCTCGGTGACGGCGAGATGGACGAGCCGGAATCCCGCGGCCTGATCCACATGGCCTCCCTCTACGGCCTGGACAACCTCACCTTCGTGATCAACTGCAACCTGCAGCGCCTCGACGGACCCGTGCGCGGCAACGGCCAGATCATCCAGGAGCTGGAGGCCTTCTTCATCGGCGCCGGCTGGAACGTGATCAAGGTGGTCTGGGGCCGCGAGTGGGATGCCCTGCTGGAGAAGGACGAGGACGGCGCGCTCGTCCACGTCATGAACACCACCAAGGACGGCGACTACCAGACGTTCAAGGCCAACGACGGCGCGTACGTGCGCGAGCACTTCTTCGGCCGCGACCCGCGCACCCTGAAGCTGGTGGAGGACCTCACCGACGAGGAGATCTGGGCGCTGCGCCGCGGCGGCCACGACTACCGGAAGGTCTACGCCGCCTACAAGCGCGCCCTGGAGACCAAGGGCAAGCCGACGGTCATCCTCGCCCACACCATCAAGGGCTACGGCCTCGGCCACAACTTCGAGGGCCGCAACGCGACCCACCAGATGAAGAACCTCACCCTCGAGGACCTCAAGCAGTTCCGCGATAAGCAGGAGATCCCCATCCCCGACGAGGTCCTGGAGAAAGACCCGTACAACCCGCCTTACTACCACCCGGGCGAGGACGCGGAGGAGATCAAGTACCTCAAGGAGCGCCGCAAGGAGCTCGGCGGCTACCTGCCCGAGCGCCGCCGCGAGTACACCCCGCTGGAGCTGCCGGACTTCGAGAAGACCTTCAAGGCAAACTTCAAGGACTCCGGTAAGCAGGAGGTGGCCACCACCATGGCGCTGGTGCGCACCTTCAAGGCGCTTATGCGCGACAAGGAGATCGGCAAGCGCGTCGTCCCCATCATCCCGGACGAGGCCCGCACCTTCGGCCTGGACTCCTGGTTCCCGACGCTGAAGATCTACAACCCGGTGGGCCAGAACTACACCCCGGTGGACCACGACCTGCAGCTCTCCTACCGCGAGGCGGTCGACGGCCAGATCCTCCACGAGGGCATCAACGAGGACGGCTCCTCGGCCTCCTTCATCGCCGCGGCGACGAGCTACGCGACGCACGGTGAGCCGATGATCCCGATGTACATCTTCTACTCGATGTTCGGCTTCCAGCGCACCGGCGACAACTTCTGGGCCGCCGGCGACCAGATGGCGCGCGGCTTCATCATCGGCGCGACCGCCGGCCGCACCACGCTCTTCGGCGAGGGCCTGCAGCACATGGACGGCCACTCCCCCATCCTGGCCTCCACGAACCCGGCCGTGGTCACCTACGACCCGGCGTTCGCCTACGAGATGCCCTATCTCATCTCCAAGGGCATCGAGCGCATGTACGGCCCGGACGGCGGTGAGAACGTGATGTACTACATCACCGTCTACAACCAGCCGACCCACCAGCCGGCGCGCCCGGAGAACCTGGATGTGGAGGGCCTGCACCGGGGCATCTACCTCTACGACCGCGGCGAGGAGAAGGACAACAACGTCTCCCTGCTCGCCTCCGGCATCGGTATGCAGCAGGCGCTGCGCGCCCAGGAGATCCTGCAGCGCGACTACAACGTCGGCGCCTCGGTCTACTCCGTCACCTCGTGGGTGGAGCTGGCCCGCGACGGCGCGGCGCTGAACAAGAAGAAGCTGCAGAACCCGGGCGAGGATGTCGGCGAGCCCTTCGCCACCACCCAGCTGAAGCAGACTGAGGGCCCGTACATCGCCACCTCGGACTTCGCCACCGACCTGCACGAGCAGATCCGCCCGTACGTGCCCGGCCAGTACGTGGCCCTGGGCGCGGACGGTTTCGGCTTCTCCGACACCAGGGAGGCGGCGCGCCGCTTCTTCAACATCGACGCCGAGTCGATGGTCGTCGCCTCGCTCATGGCCCTGGCCAACGAGGGCAAGCTCGACATGTCCGTCGCCGCGCAGGCCGCCAAGGACCTGCACGTCGACGACCCGACCGAGCCCAACCCGAACGGCGGCACGAACAGCGAGGAGTAAACATTCGCTATACGACGCCCCCGGCCTCCCCAGGAGGAACCGGGGGCGTTCCCCGTTCGAGGGCCGCGGCCGGGTACTCGCCTACCCGTGCCCGCCGACCCGCTCGATCAGCCGCGCAATGGCCGTGCTGACCGCCCCGGGTGCGTCGAGGGGCGGCATGTGCCCGCTCTCGGGCAGGACCTGCACGTAGGCGCGGGGCCAGATCTCGCTGAGGCGCGCGGACTGGCTCACCGGCGTGACCTCGTCGTGGTCACCGACCAGGATGTAACCCGGCAGGTCAGCCAGCACGGGTGCGGCATCCAGCTCGGAGTGCGTGAGCAGGTCGTCGAAGTAGCCGGCGTAGGTGTCCAGCGGGGTCTTCTGCATCATCGTCGCGTGGAACTTCACCACCGCGTAGCCCACGGGGCGGAAGTAGAAGCCCAGCGCGAGGACAGGTGCTATGGCCTTCTTCCCCACCGCAAGGATGCCCTCGGCCAGGAGGGGCGTGTCGGTCATGATGTCCTCCAGCAGCGCACCCGCGCGGCCCGCCAGAACCTGCGGCATCCCCTGGTCCGTGAAAGGCTCCACGGCGGAGGAGATCTGCACGCTACCAGCGAGGTTGAGGTGCTCCCGGTGCCGGCGCATGAGCGAGAGGGACACGGGCCCGCCCAACGAGTGGCCCACGACGATGAGCGGACCGTTCACGCCTCGGTCTCTGAGCACCGCGAAGACATCGTCGGCCGCGGCGTCGATCTCGCACATCTCGGGAGGAACGGGGCCCGTCTTACCGTGGCCGCGCAGGTCCACCAGCAGCTGGCGCACCGGACGGTCGGCCAGGGCATCGACCTGCATGTAGAACTCGTCGGAGGAGATGTTGAAGCCGTGGACGTAGAGCACCGTCAGCGCGGCATCGGCGGGGCCGCGCTCGTACCAGTGCACCCCGATCCCCTGGTGCGGGGTGACACCCTCACGGTCGAATGTCAGGCCGCCGATGGGGTGCGGGCTGAGGGCGTCGGAAAGCGAGCGCGGACGGGGGTGGTCGCCGCGCGCGTAGTAGGCGTCGTCGAGCACGCGCTTGAGAATGCCCCTGAACATGCGCTCAGTGTATATATGGGCCCATGGAGCTTTCGCAACGACTGGACTTGGGCGCACTGAACCTCGGCAACGCGGAGCAGGAGGCGGACCAGGACGACCAGAGCGTGATGGCCCGCCTGGTGCGCCTCATCGCCGAGGTGGCGGGGGTCGACGCGGAGGCGGTCACCGCCGATAGGACGCTGGCGGAGACTGGGGTCTCCTCGCTCGACCGCATCGAGCTGGCGGTGCGGGCGGAGGATCTCTTCGGGGTGCCCGCCGAGGAGGGCCCGTACACAGACCAGGCGACAGTGGGCGTGATCGCGGAGTGGATCGCCGCCCACGACGACGTGGAGGACTAACCCCCCAGCACGATCCCCTCGCGGCGCGGGTCTGCCCCGCCGACGATGGCACCGTCGCGCCGGACCAGGGCCGACAGGCCGCTGGACATGTCGTCGGTGACCACGTCGTGCCCCTTGGCCTTCAGCGAGTCCACGGCACTGGCGGCGCTGCCGTCCTTGACCAGCGGGTGTTCCCCGCCGATGCCGGTCTTCGGGGTGTTGCGGGCGCCGAAGTTGGGGGCGGAGACCGCCTGCTGCGGGTTCATCCCCCACTCGGTCATGCCGAGGAAGGTCTTCAGCACGTACTGGATGATCAGCGCCCCACCCGGGGATCCGAGGGCCATCTCGGCGGAGCCGTCGGGGCCGAAGACGAGGAAGGGCGCCATCGAGGAGCGGGGGCGCTTGGCGGCCTCCACGCGGTTGGCGGCGGGCTTGCCGTCTTCGTCCAGGGGCTCGGCGGAGAAGTCGGTGAGCTGGTTGTTCAGCACGAAGCCGCGGGTGAAGTGGAAGGAGCCGAAGGCGGCCTCGACGCTCGAGGTGAAGGAGGCCGCGTTGCCCTGGGCGTCGATGACGTTGACGTGCGTCGTGCCGTGCTCGGGGATGTCCGGCCCCGCCCCGACGGGGTCGAGCAGCTGGCCCGGCCGGGCCTTGCCCATCGTCCGGTCGGGGTTGATCAGCCCGGCGCGGCCGGCCGTGTAGGCGTCGGCAAGCAATGCCCCCGGGCCACCCGGGACGGGCTCGAAGGCGGGGTCGGCCACGTAGGTGTCGCGGTCCGCGTAGGCGAGTCGCTCGGCCTCGGAGACGAGGTGGATGGCCTCGGGATCCGGCAGCGCGCCGTCCGGCCCGACGTCCTTCGGGGCGTATTTGGCCAGGTCCTGGCCCTCGAGCAGGCGCAGGCTCTCCAGGACCGCCACGCCACCGCTGGAGGAGGGCGGCATGCCGCACATTTCGCGGTCCTTGTAGGGCACGCACAGGGCATCGTGCACCTGCGGGGTGTAACCCGCGAGGTCCGCGGTGGTCATCGCGGAGGGGGTCAGGCCAGCGTCCGAGCGGGTGGCCTCGGTGACGATGTCCGCGGCGATGTCGCCGGTGTAGAAGGAGTCCGGGTCCTTCGCGATCTCCGAGACGACCTGCGCGTAATCCGGGTTCTTCAGCTCGGTGCCCGCGGCGAGTGCCTTCCCGTCGGCGTCGAGGAAGTACTTCGCGGCGTTGGGGCTCGCGGCGAGCTGCGCGGCGGAATCGGCGATCGAGGCGGACATGCGCGGCGAGACCTTGAAGCCCTTCTGCGCCAGGTCGATGGCCGGCTGGAGGTTCTCATCCCACTTCTTCGAGCCGAACTCGGAGTGTAACCGGGCGAGGCCGGCGACGATTCCGGGAACGCCGATGGAGCGCCCGGAGCTGCGGGCATCGGGGACCGGCGCGGAGGGGTCCTCGGGCGAGACGTGGATGAGGTAGTTCTCGCCGGCGCCGAGCGGCGCGACCTCCCTGGCGTCTATCGCCACACGACGCCCCGAGGTGGCGTCGCTGTAGAGGATGTAGCCTCCCCCGCCGATGCCGGAGGACTGGGGCTCGACCAGGCCGAGGACGAACTGGGCGGCCACCACGGCGTCGGCGGCGTTGCCCCCGTTCATGAGCACGTCGCAGGCCGCCTTGGTGGCCACGGGGTTGGCGGTGGTCACCGCGAAGGACTGCGCGCGGACCTCCTGCATGCCGCTGCGGAAACCAGTGCCGATCTCCGGGGCGACCTCGGTGTTGCGCTCCCCCGCCGCCTCCCCGGTGTCCTCGCCCTTAACGTGGCCGGAGACGCCGTCGGCGGGCTCGCACCGAGACACGTCGAGGGTCTCCACCTTCCGCGCGCCGGCTGCTTCGGACGGGGCGGCCGCGGAGGAAGACGCCGCGGCCGTCGACGCTGACGGAGCGTCCGGACCGGCGGAGCAACCCGCCAGCGCTATACCCGGAACAGCAAGAAGGGCGAGGAGTGAACGTGATGCGGGTCTCATGTCCACATCATTTCACACCCCGCCCCGGGACAAGGCCGGATTTACCTGCCGCTCTTGTCGCCCTCGCCCGCGACGTAGAAGCGCTGCCTGTTCACGAACTCATCCATGCCCAGCGGGCCGAGCTCGCGGCCGAAACCGGAATTCTTCACGCCGCCGAAGGGTAGCTCCGCACCGCCGGCCTGCGGGATGTTGACGTGGATCATGCCCGTCTCGATGCGGGCCGCGACGCGCTTGGCGCGCTCCTCGTCGGTGGAGAATACGGCGCCGCCGAGGCCGTAGAGCGAGTCGTTGGCCAGTTCGATGGCCTCCTCATCGGAGGACACCTTGTAGATCTCGGCGACGGGGCCGAAGAACTCCTCGTAGAAGGAGTCGGAGCCGACGGGAATGTCGGTGATCACGGCGGGGGTGAAGTAGGCGCCTTCGCCGGTGAGCTCGCCGCCGGTGTGCAGGGTGGCACCCGCGTCGACGGCCATCTTGAGCTGCTGCACGAGCGTCTCGGCGGCATCGCGCGAGGAGAGCGGGAAGTATTGGCCCTCCTGCGGGTGCATCGGATCACCCTGGGTGAAGCCCTTGGCCAACTCCACCATCTTGGCCACGAACTCGTCGTACATGTCCTCCATGACGATGATGCGCTTGTTGGAGGTGCAGGCCTGGCCGGTGTTGGCGATGCGCTTCTTCCACGCAGTCTGAACGGCCTTGTCCATGTCATCGGTGTCGAGCACGACGTAGGCGTCGGTGCCTCCGAGCTCGAGCAGCGCCTTCTTCAGGTTCTGCCCGGCGGTGGCGGCGACGGCGCGGCCCGCGCGCTCGGAGCCGGTCAGGGAGATGCCCTGTACGCGCTTGTCGCCCAGCAGGGTCGAGATCTGGTCGTGCGTTGCGTAAATGTTGGTGAACACACCCGCCGGGGCACCGGCCTCCTCGAAGATCTCCTGGATGATCTGGGAAGAGCGGGGGCAGATCTCCGCGTGCTTGAGCATCACGGTGTTGCCCGCCATGACGGCGGGGGCGGCAAAACGCGCCACCTGGTAGTAGGGGAAGTTCCACGGCATCACACCCACGATGACGCCGAGCGGGACTCGGCGCAGCACCGCGGTGCCGCCCTCGTGCTCGAGGGGCTCGTCGGCACCCAGCTCGGGGCCGTGGTCGGCGTAATAGTTGAAGATGTCCACGACATCGTCGAGCTCGGCGTCACCCTGGTCCACGGGCTTGCCCATCTCCTCGGCGATGATCTTGGACAGCTCGCCGCGCTTGGCGTCGAAAAGCTCCGCGACCTTGCGCAGCACCTGGCCGCGGTCCTCGTAGGACTTCTCGCGCCACTGCAGGAACGCCTCGTGGGCGGTGGCGACGGCCTTCTCGAGCTCGTCGTCGGTGATGAAGTCGTAGCTCTCGACGACCTCGTTGTTTACGGGATTTTGTACTCGGTACGGATTAGACATGTCGCCCATGGTACGACCGCGTCTCCACGCCCGCCACGAACCCATGCTTACCTGCTAATACGTTGAGGGCCCGCTCGAACTCGCGCACATCCGCGGTCGGCGCGTGGATGATTTCGCGGCACGAGTAACCCTCCGGGGTCCGTGTCCAGCGGGTGAACCACGCCGTATCCCAGGCATCGAAGATCGGGTTCGCCACCTCGGGCTCGGGAGGCAGGGAGCACAGGAGCTTCTCGACGTCCCACCGCGCGCTTGCGGGCATCGCCTCGATACTGAGGACGGCTGTGACGGGGGCGGCGCACGCGGCGCGCCAGGAGGTGGGTGCGGCCAGGGTGGTTGTCATGCGGGGACCTTCCAGGATCGGATATGCGGCGCACCCTGACCCGCCGCGCCCTCCCGGTGACTGGCCGGGCCGACGCGGCGAGCGAGGTGCGAGACGAGGTTCGTCTTCCCCAACGGCCTCTAAAAGCTCTCTCAAACTCGGGACCGATATTGCTTCACTTGAACCACACCGGCAACCCTAAAGTGCTGGTTAACACCCCTATTTAGTGAAGTTTCAGTTGAGGTTTAGCCACCCGCGTTCCCCACCCGCATCGCGTCCGGGTGGTCTACTGGCGGAAACCACATCGTTCAGCCCTCCGAGGACAAGACATGCCCTCGCAACCCTCTCCCCTCTCCGAACAGCGGCCCTTCCCGCATCCCGGCGAGGGCAGCGCCACACATCGGTAGCAGCGGCGGAAGACCCGGCTTGTGGGCTCCGCCGCGGGCGCCTGCGACGTCGTCGGACTCGGGTCCTTCCACGCTCCGGAGGCGCTCCCCCTCGGTCCGGCGCTGTTCCCCGTCGCTTTCATCCTGTGGATCATCGCCCTTCTCATTGGAGGCCCGAAGAGCCGGGAGCGGGGTAGAAGTTTCCTCTCCGTTATCTGGAACGTCGTTCTCGGGATCATCATCTCCTGCATCCTGGACAAAGCGATCGGATAGACGGCCCTTCGGCCTCCACGGGCCCTCGCCTTTCCGCCCGCGCGTTCCTCCACATTGTGGTTGGCTTGACGCACCACCTTCCCGCCGCCCGAGGAGAGCCGATGTCCACGAAGTACACGGGGCCGCCGGAGCCCGAGACCACCCCTCCCCGCCAACCCGATGCGCAACCCCCGGCGTACCTGATGGAGCCGGTGGAGCCGGGTGCTGCGGGCGCGAAACGGGGCGCTCGGCGCAGCATCGCAGCCTTCGCCGCGCTCGGGCTCGCCGTCCCCGGCTTTTTCCTCGCGTGGCGGCCCTCCATGGTCGTCGCGGCGCTGTTTCTCCTCACCGCCGGGTTCACCGTCGGCATCGTGGCGCTCTTCTTGCGCGGGCGAAAGTGGCCGGCGATCAGCGCAATCATCGTTTCCGTGGTCGGCGTCGTGGTGGCCGTGGTTGTCTTCGTCGTCTCGGTGGGGGTGTCAATCGTCGACAGCTGGGACAGCCAGGCCGCCCCTACCGCTGACGGACCGGCCGCCTCCGACCCCCTCCAGGAAGACACTGGCCGCGAGTCCGGAGACACCCGTGACCGGCCGCTTCCGCTCGGCGCGGCTGCCAGGTCCGACGAGTGGGCTGTCACGCTGAACGGCGTGGACCTGGACGCGACGGCCAAGGTCGCCGCCGCCAACCCCGCGAGCGCGCAGCCCGGCCCGGGAGAAGCCTACGTGCTTGCCAATCTCACGGTCGCGTACAGGGGAAACGATCCGGCCGGTGCTGTACCCCACCCGCTGGTCGCCTATGTCTTCCCCGACGGGACGTACTTCAGGGCCCTGGGTGGCGCAACGGCGACGCCCGAACCCCTGGCGCTTGATGCACCCGTCCGCCCGGGGGAATCCCGCACCGGAAACCTGGCGGTGCTCCTCCCCTCCGCCCCCGGTGCAGACGGGGAAATGGCGATCCAGCCGGATGCCTCCACCCCGGCGAAGTTTTTCGTGGTGCGGTAGCGGGGACGCGGGCGCGGTTCCGCTAGAGAAGGCGCACCATGAGCACACCGGTGAAGACCAGGATCAGCCCCGCGACCCGCTGGGTGTCGAGGGGGCGCTTGTGGGCCCCGAACGCGCCGATGGACTCCATCACCTGACCCCCCGCGATGGTTCCGGCGTTCAGGCCGATGACGGTGGTCGCCGTCCCCAGTATCGGTGCCAGCGTTGCACCGGCGATGACGAATGCCGCGCCCACAAATCCGCCCAGCCACATCCAGCTCGGCCCGGGCCCGGGGCGCGTAACTAGCTGGCGGGGACTGGTGAACAGCGCAATGAGCAGGAGAAGCACGGCGCCCACAAACAGGTTGATCTCGGAGGCGTGCAGCGACGAGCCCGCCACGGTACCGAGGTAACCGTTCACCGTGGTCTGCGTCGCAGAGCCCATGCCGATGGCAACCCCCACCGCGCGCCAGGCCCAGACCCCCGCGCCCTCCCCGTGGGCGGTGGGGGTGTTGCGCCCGAGGTTGAGCACCAGGGCGATGCCGGCCAGCACCACGAGCGCACCCAGGATGCGCGCGAGCCCGACATCGTGGTGGGGGGCGCCGAACAGGCCGAAACGGTCCACCGCCATGCCCATGATCAGCTGGCCCAGTATGGGCAGAACCATCGTCTGCACCGCCCCGATGCGCGGGAAGAGCGCGATGTTGCCCACGATGAACGCCACGCCCATCACACCGCCGAGCCAGACCCACCAACCGGCGTGGGATGCGGCGGCGATATCCGGCACGGGGTTGCCCCTGAGCACCGATGTCACCGCGATGCTCACGGCCAGGGCCACGGAGAAGGAGATCAGCGCCGAGACAACCGGCCTGTCCCCCACGCTCACGCGGAGGCGGGAATTGGCGGCGGACTGGATGGGAATGATGGACCCGGCGGCGACGGCGGCGAGAAGAGGCAGCATGGGCCCCAAATTACCCGGTGGCCCGACGCGGAAACTGGGAGGGGATAGCTCCGGGGCCCGCCCAACCACCCCAAACCTGAAGGAAGTCTTTTTGAATCCTGTCCAAACATTGTCAGAATGTGGTTAACTGGCTCGGTTACCGTCCGTTAGATGGGAGGCCACGCGGCTCCCCGAGGAGAGAAGATTGTCGACCAAATACCCCGGTTCTCCGGAGCCAGAGAATGACCCGATGACGGGTTCAGCGGGTCAGCCCGCCCCCCACCAGCCTGTTTCGTCCCAGGCAGCGCGGGGCGACGCTTACGGCCCCACCGGCCAGAACCCCACTCCCCCGTTCGCACCGGGTCAGTACCCCGGCGCGCAGTATCCCGGTGGGCAGTACCCCACCGCGCAGTACCCCGCGGGCCAGCCGGGTTACCCGTACGCCGCTGAGCCGGAACCCCCTCGCCGTAACGTCGTGGGCATTATCGCGCTCGTGTGTGCAGTCCTCGGATTCATTTTCGCCTGCATTCCCGGCGCTCTCATGCTGGGGTGGATCCTCCTGCCGATCGCCTTCATCCTGGGCCTCGTCGGTGTTTTCATGAAGGGCAGGAAGTGGCCGGCAGTTGCCGCCATCATCCTTTCGATCGTCGGCACCATCGTGGGTGCGGCAGTGTTCATTTTCGTGGTGGGCAAAGCCTTCGATGACAGCTTCAACAGCGACGTAACCGTCTCCCAGGGTGGCGAGGGAGCCGCCCCGAATGGCTCCGCATCCCCGGAAGAGGGCAAGGGCAACAATCCCGGGGACACCCGCGCCAACCCGCTGCCGGTGGGTTCCACCGTGGAGTCGGACGAATGGACGGTGACCCTCAACAGTGTGGACCTGAACGCAACGGATGCGGTTCTCGCCGAGAACCCGTTCAACGAGGCACCCGGCGCCGACCAGACGTACGCGCTGGTCAATGTCACGCTGGCCTACAAGGGCGACGATCCCCAGGGGTCGACCCCGATGGAAATCGTGTCCTTCGTGCTCCCCGACGGCACGACGGTGAATTCCTACGACACGTCGGCCGTGGCCCCCGAGGCGCTCGATTCCCTCACCACGCTCTACTCGGGCGCTACGGTTACCGGCAACGTGGACTTCGTCGTCCCCGCCACCACCGCGGGTGAAGGCGTGATCTCGATTCAGCCGGATCCTTTCAGCAAGAAGAAGTTCTTCGCGGTTAAGTAAGCTCGCCCCCGACACGGAAAAACCGCCGCCCCCACGTAAGTGGAGCGGCGGTTTTGCCCGTTCGGCGGGACCTCGTCGCGCCCCCGCGCAGCTCAGCCGAGCGCGGCTGCGGCATCCACCACCAGGCCCCAGAACCGGTCGGCGTCGAGCTCGGTTGCCACCTGGGTGTGGCAGTCCTCCGGGGCTGGGGCGCGGAAGTCCGCGACCGTGCGCCCGGCGGTGAGGCGGCCCTGCGTCTCCACGTCCACGGGCACCCGCACCGTCTTTACGGCCTCGGGGTCGATGAGGTAGGCCACGCAGCAGGGATCGTGCACCGGGGGGTCGATGAACCCCTGGGCATCGCGGTAGTTCTTCCGGAAGGCGCCGAAGAGCGCCACCACGAAGTCGCCCACGGGCGTACCCAGAGCACGGAAGCGCTCCTCCACCTCGGGGGTGGCCAACGCCTGGTGGGTCAGGTCGAGCCCGACCATGGTCACGGGCCACGCCTCGTTGAAGACGATCTGCGCGGCCTCCGGGTCGATGGCGATGTTGAATTCCGCCGACGCCGTCCAGTTGCCGGTTCCGTAGGCGCCGCCCATGAGCACCACCTCGCACACGCGCTCCACGATGCGCGGCTCGAGTCGCGCCGCGAGCGCGATATTGGTCAGCGGGCCCGTGGGCACCAGGGTCACGGTGCCGGGTTCACGGGACATGACCGTGTCGATGATCCACTGCACGGCGTGGCCGTCCGCCACGTCCACACGCGGGTCGGGCAGGTCGTAACCGTGCACCTCCATCCCGCTGTCGCCGTGGATGCCCTCGGCCGTTTCCACGGGCCGGAGCAGCGGGCGCGTCGCCCCGGCGTGGAGGGGGACGTCGGCAAGCCCCGCAATGGTGAGCACCTGGCGGGCGTTGAACGTGACCTTGTCGAGGGTGTGGTTGCCACCCACGGTGGTCACGCCCAGAAGGTCGATGTCCGGGTTGCCGGCGGCCAGGAGGATGGCGACGGCGTCGTCGTGGCCGGGGTCGCAGTCGAGGATGATGGAGCGCATCGCCTAGCGCACCTCCTCCGCTGCGGCCCTCTTGGCGGCTGCGTCCTCGGCGGCGATGGTGTCCGGGATGGTCTCCGGGCGCGGGATGAGGAAGGACGTGGCCAGCGCGCCGAACAGCAGCACGGCACCGGTGATCATGCCCGCGCGGTACCCGCCGCCGGAGCTGGCGAAGGTGGTGGCGGCGGCGAAGATGATGGTGAAGGAGATTCCCGCGCCGAGGTTGAAGGCACCGGCGTTCATGCCGGGCAGGTAGCCCTGGTTCTGCTTCGGGGCCAGAACGACACCGAGGGAGCCGAGCATGATGTTGGCGATGCCCGCGTAGGTCACACCCGCGGCGATGGAGAGCGCGAGCAGCAGACCGCGCGTCGGGTTGCCCACCACGTAGATGCCGAAGAGCACGGAGAGGATCGCACCGGCGATGCCGATCTGCAGCATCATCTTGTAGCCGATGCGCCCGGCAATGTAGCCGGAGACGGGGCCGAAGATCAGGCCCGCGATGGCGTAGGGGGTCAGGGTCCACCAGGAGACCATGCCCGCGGAAAGGTTCGGGCCGTTGACGGGGTCCTGCGCGAGGTTGGGCACCAGGCCGTTCATGACGGCGAAGATGCCGGTCATGGTCAGCGTGGTGGTGGCCAGCAGGGCCCAGGTGCGGCGCTGGCGCATGAGGTCGGTGGAGACCAGCGGGTGGGCGCTGGAGTCCTCGCAGCGCCAGAACACGACGAGGGCGATTGCGCCGATGACGAGCAGCACGGCGACGAGGAACCAGTTGGCGGCTGCGAGCCCGCCGGCCTCGTTGAGTGCGGTGAGGATGGCACCGATCGCGACCACCAGCGGGACGACACCCTTCCAGTCCATCGGCTGGGTGTCCTCGGAGCGGGTCTCGTCGAGCCCGAAGTGCGTCGCGACGGCCGCGAACAGGGCGGTCGCGCCGATGACCCAGAACACCGAGCGGAAGCTGAAGGTGGAGGTCAGCCACCCGCCCAGGAGCGCGTCGATGCCGGCGATGCCGCCGTTGACGGAGGTGAGCACGCCGATGAGGAGGGCGAACTGCTTCTCCTCGCGCACCGCCTGGCGCAGCATGACGGAGGTCAACGCGACGGTCGGGCCCGAGACGCCCTGGATCACGCGCCCGAGGAAGAGCACGGCCACGTTGGGGGCCAGGGCGGCGACGACGGAGCCTACGGCGGTGACGAGCATCATCCCGAAGAGGACCTTGCGCCGGCCGATGAGGTCACCCCAGCGCGGCATGAAGAGGGAGAACAGCGCGGCGGCCGTGAAGAAGGCCGTCTGCGTCAGACCGATCTGGGCGGTGGTGGCGTTGAGTTCCCCCTCCATCGTCGCCAGCGCGGGGGCGAGCATGGAGGCGTTGAGTTGGAATGCAAAAACCGCGGTGAGCAGGGCCAGCATGAGCGGCCACACCTTGCGTACAGGGAGTTTCGCACCTGCGGCAGGAATCGTAGTCATAAGCCGAATGCTACCCCCCTCACCCCCGTTTCACAGATTCGCAAAGACCCCCGAATTGGTTTTCTGCCACAGGGGTTTCGCCCACTCGCCGAACTCGCGGTCGGTCAGCGCAACCATCGCCGTCCCGGCGCGCGGGTCGTCCACCCAGCCCGGCACGACCCAGAGGTACGTCCCGGCCATGCCGAAGTGCCCGACGGTCTCCGGGGGCATGTTCTCCCCCGTCCAGTGCGGCGCCTTCTCCCCCTTGACCTCGAAACCCAACCCCCACGGGCAGGGTTTCTGCATTCCGTAGCCCGGGACCACACCGCGCAGGTCGCCGAACTGGTTTGTCATGGCGTCGCGAAGCGTGGCCTCACTCAGCAGCGTCGGGTCCAGAAGCTCCGCTGCGAACGCCCGCAGGTCGCTTATCGACGCCCTCCCCCCGTGCCCCGCAGAACCGTAAATGTCTGCGGTGCCCATGCCCAGGGGTTCGAAGACGCCCTCGCGCGCGTAGTCGCCGAAGCCCATGCCCGCCTCCGCCTCGAGACGCTCGGCGAGGATCTCGTAACCGGCGGAGGAGTAGATGCGCCTCTCCCCCACCTGGCGCTGCGGCTCGCGGGTGTCAAAGCCGACGCCGCTGGCGTGGGCGAGGAGGTGGCGCACCGTGGATCCCTCCGGGCCGAGCGGGGTGTCCAGCTCGAAGGCCCCCTCCTCCACCGCGAGAAGGATGGCGTAGGCGGAGAGCAGCTTGGTCACGCTGGCGAGCTCGTACACGCGCCCGGTGTCGCCGTAGGTGGCGGTGGTGCCGCCGAGGAGCGCGGCGGAGGCGTTGTCGGCGGGCCAGGGGTCGAGGAGGGGGCTCAGATCCATGGATTCGATGCTAGTTACCCGAAGCGCCTCTCCCGGTTGCGGTAGCCGCGCCACTGCTCCCCCCGTTCGCTTTCCTCGGCGTCGAGGAAGGCGTTGTAGAGCGCGTCGATGAACTCCTCCCGCGAGGGGTCGTCGCTGACCTGCTGCTTGACCTCCTCCTTCACGGGTTCACCCGGGGTGCTGTGGTGCTGCGCGAGCTCCTTTTCCTCCTCCCGCTCGATTTCCTCCATCTTTTCGTGGCGCCACTCGCGCACGGTGTCGGGCTCGATTGTGCGCGCAGCGGCGCGGGCGGATTCCTCCACCCCCTGGAAGTTGCGGCGCAGCCGTGCGGCGAACTGGTTGACGGGGGCGAAGTCCTGCTGGGCGGGGATGTACCAGCCCATCCAGTAGACGATCGCCGAGATGACGAAGGCGAGGATCGGGGTCAGGATCATGCTGAGCTGGTGGTAGCCGAAGCGGTACAGGACGACGTTGAGGGTGGCGGCCGCGACGGCGGGTATGGCCATCGACTGCTGGTTCTTCAGCAGCGCCGGGATGCGCCCGATCATCATGTCGCGGATGACGCTGCCCCCGGTGGCCGTGACCACCGCCATGAGCACGCACCCGAGCGGGGACACACCGGCGAGGAGCGCCTTGGTCGAGCCCGTCACCGCCCACACGCCGATGGTGACCATGTCGGCGTGGTACTGGAACATCGTCCAGGTGAATCCGTGGAAGTGAGCGACGAACGCCGTGGCGGCACCCGCGATGGCCACCCAGACGTACTCGGGGTACTCCAGCGCCGCGACCTTGCCGCTGTCGATGAGCACGTCGCGGATCGCCCCGCCGGCGAGTGAGGAGATGATGGCCAGGACGAGGAAGCCGACAATGTCGAAGTTCATCTTCCTGGCGACGGTGCCGGCCACCAGGCTGGTCAGGTAGACGCCGATCAGCTCGAGTACCTGGTAGGTGGTGGCGATTGCGGGGGTCATCTCGATCATGTCCACCGCGGCGATCTTACAGACCGGGGCGGCGCGGCCGGCCCGCGCATAAGCGCGTCCTTATGTCCGGGTGGGTCTCACTGCCAGTTAACGTTGACCGCGTAGCCGTTCATCTTCGTGCCCTCGGTCAGCGCCTCCCCGTGGCTGCGCAGGAGATCCTCGGTGTGGGTGCGGGCCCGGTCGACGAGACCCTGCTCGACGGCCGCGTCCTGGGCTATGCGCTCCTGCTCCGCGAGGAAACCGGAGACGTCCTCCACCCGCACCTGGTTCAGCGGGTTCATGGACTGGTCGTAGACCGTGATGCTGTCCGGGTTGATGTGCGACTCCAACACCTCCACCTTCGGTGACGAGATGGTGAGGGTCCGTGCGTTGTCGTCCACATCGGCACGGATCCCGTCGGCGTCGCGGATGCCCGCCTTGACGGTGCCGTCGAAGGTGACCAGGAAGTTGCGGCCCGTGAAGGGCACGGTGTGGCCCGCGACCTGGAAGCCCTCCTGGTCGAAGCTGCCCACGCGGGAGAAGTTGTACTCCTCGGTGCTCAGTTCAGCGATGTCGTGGAAGGAGGCGCCGATCTCATCCGAGGTGATCGAGCTCCTGCCCTGGCCGAAGAGTGCCGGGCGGGCGGCGACAACCGCGGCGGCGAGCAGCGCGAGGATGGCCAGGATGGCGAGGGCGGTGACGCAGCCGGAGCGGCGCCCGCCCGGGCGGGTTTCGGTGACGGTGGACATGGTTTCTCCTTCGGCGATCGCGGCGCGCGGGCGCTACGGGTAGGCACCATATAGTAACGCGCAGTATCGACATCGCCTTCCCTCTCCTGGTGTGCGGGCGCCGGGCGGGAGGTGTCCGGTGTCACACCACCCCCGTGCGCCCGGTTAAAGTGTGGTGGCACGCCGTGCGGCGCGCGCCCAGCACCGGGCGCGCGGGCACCCGACCGTAGACCCCGACCAGGAAGCGAAACCATGTCCGGATCCACGTCACTGTCCTCCCGCGGCCCGGGGAAGCCCTCGCGTGAGCGCGCCCCGGAAGAAGAGAACTCGGGCAGCGGGAAGAACTCCGCCGGGTTCCTCGGGGCGATCGAGAAGATCGGCAACAAGCTCCCCGACCCCTTCTGGCTCTTCGTCATCCTCTCCGGGGTGGTGGTCGTCGCCTCCTGGATCGGATCCGCGATCGGCATGACCGCCCAGGACCCGGGGACGAACCAGACGGTGAAGGTCGAATCGCTGCTCACCGGTGAGAACCTCTCGCGCATGGTGACGGACGCGGTGAAGAACTTCATCGAGTTCCCGCCGCTGGGCGTAATCCTCGCGGTGATGCTGGGCGTAGCCGTGGCGGAGCAGACTGGCCTGCTCTCAGCGATGGTCCGCGCGATGGTGAGCAGGGTGGGCCCCGTCATGCTCACCTTCATGGTGGCGCTCGCCGGCGTGACCGGATCGGTCGCCTCGGACGCGATCTACGTCATCATCATCCCGCTGGGGGCGATGGCCTTCCACGCCCTGGGCCGATCGCCCGTCGTGGGTGCGATGGTGGCCTTCGCCGCCAGCTCGGCGGGGTTCAATGCCTCGCTGATCCTCAACATCACCGACCTGCTCCTGGCGGGCATCTCCACTTCGGCGGCGCACATCGTTAACCCGGATTACGACGTCTCCCCGCTGGCGAACATCTACTTCGTCATTCCCTCCGCGATCGTCCTCTCGCTCATCATCACCGCGGTGACCGAGCTCTACGTGGACAAGAAGGCCCAGCAGCTCGTCGACCACGACGACATCGAGACCGGTGAGCTCTCCTTCGACAACGCCACCGAGTCCGCCGCCCCCGCCGATGCCAACGACGATGACGAGGACCTCTCGCTCTCCCCCACCGAGTCCAGGGCGCTGAAGGCCGCGGGGCTGACCCTGTTGTTCTTCCTCGCCGCGTTCTTCCTCGCGCTCTTCCTGCCCGCCTCCCCTTTGGCCAACACGGAGGAGGGCTTCATGAAGTCCCCGCTGATCACCGCCATCGCCGTGCCCATCTCCCTGGGCTTCTTCCTCTGCGGCCTCGCCTACGGCCTCGTCGCCGGCACCATCTCCTCCGGCGAGGACATCCCCGACATGATGGCAAAGGGCCTGAAGACGCTGCTGCCCATGCTGGTTCTCTTCTTCGCCGTCTCCCAGTTTCTCGCCTGGTTCCGCTGGTCCAACCTCGGCTCCTGGACCGCCATCCACGGAGCCGAGCTCCTGCAGCGCTGGGACCTGCCGAAGGTTCTGCTCTTCGCGGGCTTCGTGCTCATGGTCTCGGTGATCAACCTGCTGCTCACCTCGGGTTCGGCGCAGTGGGCGCTCATGGCGCCGGTGGTCGTTCCGATGATGATGTACGTCGGCGTCTCCCCGGAGGTCACCCAGATGCTCTTCCGCATCGGCGACTCCCCCACCAACATCATCACCCCGATGTCGCCCTACTTCGCCCTCGCGCTGACCTTCCTGCAGCGCTACTACCGCAGGGCCGGGGTGGGCACGCTTATGTCGCTGGCGCTGCCGTATTCCCTGGCGATGGTGATCGGCTGGTTCCTCTTCTTCCTCGCCTGGTACTACCTCGGTATCCCCCTCGGCCCCGGCGCGCCGATGGATTGCCAGCTCTAGCTTGGCGACGCCCGGAGGGGCGGGGTGGGTCAAGAAAGTCTCCGTTTTCGATGTCTCGCGCACCTTTACACTTCCAATATGATGACTTCCCCCGCGCTAAAGGGCCCTGAAGACCCCATCCTCGACAGTGACGGCGAGACCGCCGGGACGCTTTTGAACTTCTGGAGCTGGGCTTACTCAGATCCGCTGGATAACGCCGCACGCGGGGTTTTCGCCGAGTACCTCGTAGCGCTCGCAACAGGCTCAACCGGTGAGTCCCGGAAAGACTGGGCCGCATACGACCTCACCACACCGGCTGGTATCGCCCTGGAGGTGAAGTCCTCTGCGTACGTGCAAACGTGGCCGCAGAAGAAGCCCTCTGAAATTCGGTTCAGCACCTACGAGGCTCAAGGATGGGACCCACTTACCAACGAATATTCCTCGACCCCCGCCCGCTCCGCCGATATCTATGTCTTCTGCGTCCTCAACCACTTGGATCGCAACACGGTCAACCCACTCGACACCCGCCAGTGGGACTTCTATGTCACGACCAGCAAGCGCCTCAACGAAACTATCGGTAGGCAAAAGTCGATCGGCCTGAACCCTCTCCTCACGAGAGTTCAGCCGGTAAAAACAACATTCTCCGAACTCGATGATGCCATCGCGGAGGCTGCGGCGAGCCTCCCCGCACGCCGCGAAACCCGCATCCTGGAGTAAGTACCACGCCTACGGCGTGAACATCCCGCCCACCACCGCGAGCAGCACGGCGGTTGTGGCGATCATCGGCCATTTGCGGTCCACCGGCTCGGGCCTCGGGTCGGTGCCCATGCCGCGGGCAACGGTGTCGTAACCGTCGCCAAGCATCTCCTTGAGCTGCGTGTTCGTCTGGGTGCGCTTCTCCCAATCTGCAAGCGCGGTGCGGTCGGCCCGTTCGCAGCGGTGCCACCAGAAGCCCGGGAGGAACATCGCGCCACCGATCAAGATCCCGCTGAAGAAGCCTGCGGCCCCGCCCCCGCCGGTGAGGGATCCGAGTAGCATCATGGCGCCGCCGATGATGCCCACCCATGCCCACCGCTTTCGCTTGCGCACGGTGTGGGCAGTGCGCCCCAGGTAATCGGTGGGCTCGGAAACGGCAGCGGGCTGAACCGGTTCGGGCGCGGGTGCCTGTGCCGTCTCTGCGGGGCCGAAGTAGTTGTTCACCACGTAGGAGTTGTTCTCCACGCCGTAGTTGATACGGGTGCTCCCGGTGTTCTCGGGCGACACTGGGTTGGGTCCGAAGGGGTTGCGGGGGCCGAACGGCTGCGGCTGGTTGTCCATGTGGTCTTTGCTCTTCTCTCGGTCGTGGTCGTCGAATTCCGACTATATCCAACGACCCCGCACGCGGAAGGCGTTTCCTGAACGGCTGTTCGAGCTACACCTCCCCCGCCCTGCGCACGGCGTCGGCCACGACGAGGTCCTCCCACGGCATGCCCACGGTCTTGAACACCACCGGGCGGTCGCGGGTGAGGGAAACGGTGCCGGTAACTACGTCCCTGACGGGGATCAGGTCCTCGACCTGAAGGGCCCCGTCGGCAATCGCGAGGGTGACGTCTCCTGCCTCCCGGAGAGCCACCTCCCCATCCTCCACAATGACGTGCGCGGCACCCATGAGGTCGGAACCGATCTCCCGCGCGTCCGTGGTGTGGGAACCGACCGCCACGACCACAGAATCCCGCCGCACGTCCTGCAGGTCCACCACCGGTTCCAATGAGGTTGTCGCGCATACCACCAGTTCGGCGGCCGCCACTGCCTCGGTCGCTTCCGGGGACCCGGCGGCCGCCCAGGGATAGCCCAGACCCTCTGGCTCGCTCCGCCCGACAAAGGTGATCTCCACCGGCCGCACGCTCCGGAAAACAGATTCGAGGGCGGCGGCGTGACCGCAGCCCTGCGTCCCGGTTCCGACGATCACGGCAGTCAGAGGCCCATTCCCGCCAGCGAGGGCGTCCTTAACACCGGCGAGGGAGACCGCCGGGGTGCGGAGGGTTGTCAGGGCCGCGCCGTCGATGAGTGTGGTGGGCGTGAGCGTGGGGCCGTCGAAAAGCAGGTACTGCCCCTGGATCAGGGGAAGCAGCGGGTCGTGGTCGGCTGGTTGGATGGCGAGGATCTTGACTCCGCTGACGTGCGGCAGGGTCGACGGCATGAGGTGCATTTCCCCGTGCGCGAGCGGAACCTTGGTGCGTGGCAGGTCTGACTCAGGGTCGAAACCCGCGGCGAGCGCGTCCCGGAGCGCGTCGACGGCCTCGGCGGGACTGAGGCGGGACATGACTTCGTCGTGGGTGATGATCTCCATGGGGCCAGGGTACGGAGATGTGAGGCTCGGTTGCCGGGGTTGGATAACAGAAATGTAACGAGGATCACTTCCGGAACCGCGACAGCAGACACGATTTTCCCGCACACTGTTCAGGTAATTGCACGAGATTTCTAAGGAACCTACATGAAGCGAACCCTGGCCGTCGTTTTCGCAGCCGCGAGCTGCCTCGCCCTCACCGCCTGCGGCGGCTCCTCCGAGGCCGAGACCCCGGCTACCGTCACCGTGACCACCACCGCCCCCGGCACTACGGTGCAGACCACGACGACCGTTACGCACACTGTGACCACCACCGACACCCCGGCCTCGGCGGCCGCCCCCGAGCCCGCAGCGGTCCCCGAGCCCGCCGCGGATGTCGATACCCGCCCGATGGGCCTCGTCGCTCCCGCCCACAACCCCGCACCGGCCGCCCCCGCCGCTCCCGCACAGTCCGCCTCCTACGCCAACTGCGCCGCGGTCCGCGCCGCCGGCGCTGCCCCGCTGCACCGCGGCGAACCGGGCTACTCCCCCAAGCTCGACCGCGACGGGGACGGCATCGCCTGCGAATAGAACGCGTTCGCTTTGCGACGCCCCCTTTCCCGACCCCGACAGCACTACCCAATCGGTGCCTTTGCAGCGCAGTCAATCTTGGCGTACGGCCTGCCATTCTCGTCAACGGAGGTGAGGGCGTGCTTGCCGCCGTAGGCTCGGCATCCGGTGTACTTCGCTCCTCCACCCGATGGGCTGGGGCTCGGAGCCACGGGTGGCACAGACCCGTTCCCCGCGGCGGCGGAGGGAGCAGGGCCCTCCGCTTCCAACGATTTCCGGATTTCTCTTGCCCACGCGCCCATCTGCGGGAGCGATTCAGTTCGTGCGTTTTGCTCGCGACGCTGTTCCTCGTTCCGTATGGCCGCGTCAAACCGATCACGGTGGGTAGAAAGATCCTGGTGGAGCGCCCTGAGCGAGCGCTCAATCTCCTTGCCATACGCTTCCTGACGGAACTCAGACCAATGCTCGCGGTCGTGGTCGATTTTGCTCAAGGCAATTTCTGCGGCTGCCAGGCGTCCCAGAATTGTCCGGGCCTCAGAGAATTCAGCTTCTGAACCCACATGGACAGCAGCGGGTGCGAATTCGCCGGCCGCGGCGACCGCAGCCTGTGCCTCTTTGACGCTGGCAGCGTCCTCTGGGGCGACGTAGCACTCGGGGCCGGCTGCCGAAATTCCCCGCCCCGCCCGCGCGGCCTCCCCCTCAGCGTCTGAAACTTCTTTGTAGAAACGGTGGTTAGGCGCGATGTCCATTGCCACCCCAAACCCCTCTCGTGCGATTTCCGCGTTAATGAGCGCGCCATCCCGAAACACGCCCGCAAGCGTTCGGCCGTACCGGTCAAGGCGCTCCTGATCGAACTTGAGAGAGATCTCCGATCCCACCGGAATAAGCTCTTGCACCCGATCCCGGGCCTGCTCGGCAAAGCACTCGGAAAGACTTCCGTTTCTCCCAATCTCGGGCGCGTCGACATTTAAGAATCGGACGCGGGTAGTCTCTCCCCCGAGCGAAACATCGATTGTGTCTCCGTCGATAATTTTTTCAACCATAACAGGGGAATCGCCAAAAACCCCATGAACGAAATGCGCCGTAACGGCCAGTGTGCACACCCAGCCCGCTACTCTCCACACCCCCATACTTGTTTACCGACTCCTATGTCATCCCTTGAATCAACGATCAAATATTTACCGCGCAGCTTTTCGGGCTCTCTATGGCCCGCGATAGCAACCAAGGCGAACGAAAACCCGGCACCTCTCGGCGCCGGGCTAAAATGCTCCTCCAACTGGGCTCGAACCAGTGACCCTTCGATTAACAGTCGAATGCTCTGCCAACTGAGCTATGGAGGAATTTCGTGAAGCAATCGCTTGCAACGTAGGTAAACTATAGCGATCGCCCGCGCGACGTCCAAATCGGTCATTGATCTGCGGGAATACCCGGCATCCGGCTGCACTGGGGCCAATTCCGCGCCCGCTTTGTTCACACGGTAGGCTACTGGTACAAAGATCAAGGGGCTATAGCTCAGTCGGTTAGAGCCGCGGACTCATAATCCGCTGGTCGCGGGTTCGAGCCCCGCTGGCCCCACACAGTGCACGCCACTCTCCTGCTGGCGCTGCCGCACCCCTTCGGTACGATGGCCCGCATGATTCAGTTCGTTGTCGGCGCAGCAGCCGGGTACGTGTTCGGCACGAAGGCCGGCAGGAAGCGCTACCACCAGATCGTCGACGCCAGCCGCGCGGTAGCCAACTCCCCGATCACCCAGCAGGTGGTCACATCGGGGCGGAAGGCCATCGCCAACCGCATCGATCCGGAGCCGCGCATGCGGGAGGTCAAGGACCTCAAGCGCGGCCGCTCGGGGCACAAGGCCCAGGACCAGATCCTCGAGCCCGATACGGACTAGACCAGCCCCGCCACAATCCCGTCGAGGATGTCCTTCTCGCTGATTACTATCGCCCGCTGACCAGCCCGCTCCCCCGCTACGGCGAGGATCTCCTCCACCACCACCGCACCGGCGGCGATGACGTCGGCGCGACCCGGGTGCATCACGGGGTTCTCCCGGCGCTCGGCAGCCGTCTGGGCACGCAGTGTTGTGGTGGTGGTCAGGAGGTCGTCGAAAAGCAGCTCGGACATGTGGATCCGGGCGGGGTCGTAGGCCCCCAGGCCCTGGGTGAGGGCGGACAGCGTGGTGAAAGTACCCGCACAGCCGACAAAGGTGCCTACGCCATCGAGCATGGGGGCGACACCGCGGAGGATGCCGCGGACGTACTGGCGGGTCTCCTCCGTCTCCGCTTCCGTGGGCGGGTCGGAGCGCATGAAACGTTCGGTCAGGCGCACGCAGCCCATCCGGGTGGAGGTGGAGTCGCTGATTCCCGCGCAGTCGCCGACCACGAACTCGGTGGAGCCGCCGCCGAGGTCGATGACGCAGAACGGGCCGCGGGCCGGGTCGATGTCGAGGGTTGCCCCGGTGAAGGAGAGCGCGGCCTCCTCCTCCCCGATGATGACCTCCGCGCGCGCACCGGCCTGGATGCGGCCGAGGAGGTCGGCGGTCATGGCAAAAAACTCGTCCCTGTTGGCGGCGTCGCGGGTGGCGGAGGTGGCCACCATCCGCACGCGGGTGACCCCCTCGCGCTTCATCTCCGCCGTGTAGTCCTCCAGCGCCGCCCGGGTGCGCTCGATGGCGTCGGGGTTGAATCGGCCCGTCTCGTCCACGCCCTGGCCGAGCCGGACGATGGTGTTGCGCCGCGAGATCTCGGTGAGCGTTCCGTCCGGGTTCGGCTGGGCAATGAGCAGGCGGATGGAGTTGGTGCCGCAGTCGACGGCGGCGACACGCGTCACGTCCGCGCTCACAGCAGCTCCTCCCCCACCATCTCGCGGGTGGCGGCGTTGACGGAGTCGACGATGCCGAGCTCCGCCGCCGTGGGCCAGTCCTCCGGGATGGCGGTGCCGCGCAGGTCTCCGTGGTCGGCGGCCAGCGCGACGGCCTCGGTGCCCAGGCGGAAGTGCCCCGGGCCCTCGGCGAGCGCATAGGCGATGAGCATGTGGAGGCACTTCACGCGCTCCGGCATGCCACCCCCGGAGAAGTCTGTGCCCAGGTCCTCGATGGCGTTGCGCGTGGCCAGGTAGTGCTCGTGGGCGGCGCGGTAGTCTGCGGCGAGGTCTGTGTCCGTGGCCAGGCGGGACTCCATCCACTTCATCACCTGCGCCACCTCGAGGCGGCTCGCCTCCGCGGTCAGGCGGGGGTCGGTGAGGTAGTAGAGCGTGGGGAACGGGGTGCCGTCGTCAAGCTTGGGCGCGGTGGTGACCACGGCCGGCTGGCCGTCCGGGGTGCGGTAGGCGATGGCGAGCACACCGCGGGGGGTGCGGCCGAGCTGTTGGGTGACGGTGTCGAGGTCTTCCTGGCTGACGGTCATGGGGGTGATGTTACCTGGGGGTTGAAGTGGTACAGATTTTTCGAATTTTTCGATTTCTAGCCGCTACCATGAAAGCCATGAATACTTCCAAGACAACAACGCACGACCGGAATACGGTGCTTCCCCCTGCCGATCTAGAGGAAATGCTCGATCTGAGCCGTTTCCTCGATCGCCTCAGAGAGCCGGCGGCGCTCCTTGGCCCAGACGGGCAAACCGTCCCGTTGCCCATGGAAACTTTCGTGGTCCTCCGGCGGGTTGTAGAAGCCATGCAAGTGGGAAAGGCGATTACCCTGGCTCCGGTGGATCAGATGCTCACTACCCAGGAGGCGGCGAACTTTCTGGGCATCAGTCGCCCCACATTGGTCAAGCTCCTGGAAGCAGAGGTGATCCGGCACGAAAAGACCCCGGGTGGCCGGCACCGGAGGCTTCGCCTCCAAGATGTTGTCACCTATCAGGAAAACATGCGTCAGAAGCGGAGTCAGACCCTCGATACGTTGACGGCGGAGGCCATGGAAGACGGGTTATATGACCGCAGCGCCACCGAGTATGCAGCCGCTCTGCGTGAGGCCAGGATGCAGCTCAGCGGGAGCGACAGTGGCGAGGTTTAGCGCCCTTCTCGATGCATGCTCTCTTGTGCCCATTGCGCAGGCCGATACATTGCTGCGCTTGGCGGAGGTGGGTATATACCGACCGCTGTGGAGTACTCGGATCTTGGAAGAGACGGTCTTGGCACTGGAAAAGATCCATCCAGACATGAGGGAAAGTCGGAAAGCTCGGAACCGCGTGAGTCTGATGAACGATGTGTTCATAGACGCGTGTGTGAGCGGCTGAGAAGCTTTAGAATATGCAGTTGACCTACCCGATGTCAACGACCGCCACGTATTGGCCGCCGCGATCCAAGGTCGAGCAGACGTGATCGTCACAAACAACGTGAGAGATTTCCCGTCTTCCACAGTGGAGAAGTTCAACATTTCCGTCCAGACACCCGATGATTTTGTGGTGAACCAGTTAGACCTAGACCCTGGTCTCGTCTTGGTGGCCCTTCAATCGCAATTGGAGGCATTGACGGACCCACCGATGGAGATGCCTGGTCTCCTCGACAGATTAGAATGGTGCGGGATGTCGAAGTTCTCGGCGGCGGCGCGGGCCCAACAATGGCGCGCACGATGACTCAGGGGGTTGCGGGACGTCGTCAAGCGTGAGCGAACGCCGCCGCGCCCGCCCGCCGCTGCGTACAGTCGTGTGTATGGCAGATCACATCTTCACACTCGATTCCTCCAAACCCTTCGACGAACAGGACGTGGTGGGCCACAACCGCTGGCACGCGGAGATCCCGCCCGTCGCGACCATCAAGCCCGGGCAAACCGTGCGCGCGGACTGCCGGGAGTGGTTCGACGGCTTCGTCAAGAATGACGACTCCGCCGAGGACATCCTCCACGTCCCCTTCGAGAAGCCGCACCAGCTCTCCGGCCCCTTCCGTATCGAGGGCGCCAAGCCCGGCGACCTGCTGGTTGTGGACCTGATCGACATCGGCCCGCTCAGCGAGGCCGACCAGCCCGGCGAGCTCGCCGGCGAGGGCTGGGGCTACACCGGCATCTTCGCCGCCAAACACGGCGGTGGCTTCCTCCACGAGTACTTCCCCGACGCGTACAAGGCCATCTGGGACTTCAAGGACAACGTGGCCCCCTCCCGCCACATCCCCGGTGTCTCGCTCAATGGCACCTGCCACCCGGGCGTGATGGGCACGGCCCCGAGCCCGGAGATGCTCGCCCGCTGGAACAAGCGCGAGGCCGAGCTCATGGCAAAGGACCCCTTCCGCGCCCCGCCGCTCGCCGTGCCCCCGCAGCCCAAGGCGGCGACGCTGGGCGCGGTGCCGCGCGGGGACATCGCACGCATCTCCCACGAGGCGGCCGTTACCGTCCCGCCGCGCGAAAACGGCGGCAACATGGACATCAAGGACCTCGGCGCCGGCAGCCGCATCTTCTTCCCCGTCTTCGTCGAGGGCGCGAACTTCAGCTTCGGCGACCTGCACTTCTCGCAGGGCGACGGCGAGATCACCCTGTGCGGCGCCATCGAGATGGGCGGCTACGTCGAGTTCGCGGTGGACATCATCCCCGACGGTATGAACACCTACAGGTCCAGCGGCGCGCCCATCTTCGTACCGGGCAAGCAGGCACCGCCTTACGACGACTGGCTGGCCTTCTCCGGCATCTCCGTCACCCAGGAGGGCGAGCAGCACCACCTCGATGCAACGCTGGCCTACCAGAACGCGGTGCTGCACTGCATCGACTACCTCACCGCCTTCGGCTACACCCGCGAGCAGGCGTTCCTGCTCCTGGGCGCCGCCCCCATCGAGGCGCACTACTCGGCGGTGGTGGACTACCCAAACGCGTGCGCCACCCTCTACCTGCCCACGGAGATCTTCGACTTCGACATCCGCCCGTCCACCTCCGGTCCCGCGGCGCTGGAAGGCAACACGCAGGCCCCGTTCGCCGTGGCGTCCTCTTTGCCGGAAGATGATGTCGTCCGGGCCGTGCCGCAGGGCGACGACGAGCGCCTCGCGCTGGTGAAGAAGCTGGCCGGCTCAGACGCCGTGCTCGGCGGCACCGCTTTCGGGGAGTGGCACCGCCACTAACTAGTTCGCCGGGGGCTCGGGGGCTTCCGGCTGCTGGGCCGGCTGCTGCTCCGGTTGTGGGGCCTGGTCCGCGGGGGAGTCGTCAAGCGGCTGCTCCTCGGGCAGCTGGCGGAGGCTGTCGAGCATCACCTGCGGCCAGGGGCGCGTGTCCGGGATCTGGTCGGTGGTGATGGTGTCGTCGTGCGTCATGCGGGGGTCGATGATGCGCCACGCGGTCTCCCCCGGCTCCATCATGCCGAGCCGGCGGCGCGCCTCCTGCTTGGCGTAATCCTGGTCCTTGTACTTCGCGATGTCACCCTCGAGGTCCGCCTTGCGCGCCTCCAGCTGGCTGATCGACGCACTGAGGCGGGCGATCTCGCTGCGCCCCTCGTAGTAGTTGCGCGCCGGCACAGCCACCGCCAGCAGAACGGCGAGGAGCACCGCGATGACGATGGCCAGGCCCGTGATGTCTCCCTGGAAGGGGAGTGTCCGCGGGCGCTTTGTCGCCTCGGCGCGCGCACGGTCGCGGGAGGCCACGGGCACCTGCGTCGCTTTGCGACGCGGCCGGCGTGGCTGGGGTTCTGTGGCGCGTGAGGTCATGGTGGTTAATGAGTCTAGCGGGTCGCGCGGGGTGCCCCGCGGATTGGCGCGGGGCGGTTTGTTGCAGGGGCCGGGCACGTGGGCGGTGCAAACCGGTAAAACTAAACCGGTAAAACCGCAGGTGGGCTTTTTGAGCGGTTTTGGTCACCTGGGCTTTTACCGGTTTGGTTTTACCGGTTTGCGCCCTGCGGAACGCGGTGAGCCCAAACCCCAGGCCAACGGGACCCCCATTTCCCGCGCCGACGATGATAGGTTAGGCTTGCCTCATCAACCGAACGGTTGATTCCCGTCCGACACAGAAAGCCAGGTTTGCCCACCCCATGTTGTTCGCGAACTTACTGATCGGCCTGCGCGAGGGCCTCGAGGCCTCGATGGTCGTGATGATCCTCGTCGCCTTCCTGGTGAAGTCCAACCGCCGCGACCAGCTCACGTGGGTGTGGGCCGGGGTCGCCGGTGCGCTCGCGGTGACCGTGGCGACGTTCTGCATCATCCACTTCGGCACGAAGATGCTCACCACGCAGGGCCAGGAGCTCATCGGCGGCATCGGATCCCTCATCGCCGTCGGCCTGGTGAGCTACATCCTGCTCTGGATGCGCGGCGCCTCGAACAACATGTCCGCGGAGCTCAAGGGCAAGATGACCGACGCGGTGGCGGTCGGGCCTCTGGCGGTGTTCGTGGTGGCGTTCATGGCCGTGGTCCGCGAGGGCATCGAGACGGCGCTGCTCGTCTTCGACACATTCGCCTACGGCGGCACCGCCGCCCCCGCCCTCGGCCTGACCCTGGGCATCCTCATTTCCGTCGCGGTGGCCACGGCCATGTACTTCGGTGCCGTGCGCATCAACCTGGGCCTGTTCTTCCGCGTCACCGGCATTCTGCTGGTCATCGTCGCGGCGGGCATCCTGCGCTACGGCATCACTGACCTGCAGGAGGCGGGTGTGCTGCCCGGCCTGCATAACCTGGCCTTCGACATCTCAAACATCCTTGTCCCGGGCACCGCGGTGGCCACGTTCATCGAGGGCATCTTCAACCTCGTCCCCGCACCGACGGTCGCCTCGATGATCGGCTGGGCCGTCTACCTGGTCGTCGCCATGTGGCTGTTCCTCCGCCCGCTGCCGGAGCAGAAGACGCCCCGGCGCGACGCGGCACCCGTTAACGCTGAACCGGCCGTCGTTTAGCGCGGCCCCGAACCCAAAGGACCCATTTCATGACCCCCATGCGCCTCGCCGCCCTCGCCTGCACCGGGCTGGCCGCCGCCTCCACCCTGACCGCCTGCGCCGACAAGGCCGACACCGCCGAGGCCGCGGGCTTCACGGTGTCCACCGACGACTCCTCCTGCGAGGTCAGCGGCACCGAGGCGAAGACGGGAACGGTGAACTTCGAAATCACCAACCACGGCCAGAAGACCACCGAGTTCTACGTCTACACGGCAGGCGGCCGCGTGGTGGGTGAGGTGGAGAACATCGGCCCGGGCGCGACGCGCAAGCTCGTGGCCCAGATCAACGACCCCGGCGACTACAAGCTCACCTGCAAGCCTGGGATGGTCGGCGACGGGATCTCGCAGTCCCTCAAGGTCACCGGGGAGTCCCTCGACTCCGCCAAGGGCGACTCGGCGCTGAGTGAGTCCGCCGACGGCTACTTGGCCTACGTCCGCTCTCAGGTCTCCGCGCTCGACTCCGCCACCGACGAGTTCGTCGCGGCGATCGACAACGGCGACGTCGCCGAGGCGAAGCGCCTCTTCCCGCTCACCCGCACCCCCTACGAGCGCATCGAGCCCGTGGCGGAATCCTTCCCGGACGACCTCGACCCTCGCCTGGACCTGCGCGAGGCCGACGTGCAGGAAGGTGACACGTGGACGGGCTTCCACAAGATCGAGAAGCAGCTCTGGGTCAACGGCGCGATCACCGAGGAGACCAAGGCGGACGCGAAGCAGCTGCGCGCGGACGTGACCGAGCTGGTCGACGGCGTCAACGCCGATGACTACAAGGTCGAGCCGGTGCAGATCGCCTCCGGTGCGCAGGGCCTGCTGGACGAGATCTCGACCAGCAAGATCACGGGTGAGGAGGACATCTTCTCCGGCACCGACCTCTACGACTTCCAGGCCAACCTCGACGGCTCCAAGGCCGCCATCGCCTCCCTGGAGAAGCCCCTCAACGAGCGCGACAAGGACCTCCTCGCCGAGATCAACACGCGCTTCGAGGCCGTGCAGAAGCTTCTCGATGCCCACCGCGAGGGCGACGGTTTCGTCGCCTACAGCACGGTGTCCGACGCCGACCGCAAGGCGCTGTCCAACGCCCTCGACGCCCTCACCGAGAAGGTCTCCACGGTCCAGGAGGTCGTGTCCAAGTAATGTCCCGCAACGCATTCAGCCGCCGGCTGTTCCTCACCGGTGCCTCCATCGCCGCCGTGGGAGCGGCAGCCCCCGTGGCTGGGTGCTCCCGGGACGGCGAGGGCGGCAAGGCCTCCGACGTGGTGGCCTTCGACGGGGAACACCAGGCCGGCATCACCACGGAGCAGCAATCCCGCCTGCACTTCGCCGCCTTCGACGTCGTCACCGACGACCGCGAAAAGCTTATCGCGCTGCTCAAGACCTGGACATCCATGTCGCGGCGTATGACCCGCGGCGAGACGACCGTCGAGGAGGACATCGCGGAGGTCGGCGAGTACCAGGTGCCCAAGGACACCGGCGAGGCCTACGACCTCCACCCGGCCAAGCTCACCATCACCGTCGGATTCGGGCCCTCGCTTTTCGACGACCGCTTCGGCCTCCAGTCCGCCAAGCCCGCAGAGCTGAAGGACCTCCCCCACTTCTCGGGCGACATGCTCGAGGACAAGCTCTGCGGCGGTGACATCGCCATCCAGGCCTGCGCCGACGACCCACAGGTCGCCGTCCACGCGGTGCGCAACCTCGCTCGCGCCGGGCGCGGGGTGGTGGAGTTCAAGTGGTCCCAGCTGGGCTTCGGCCACGCATCCGCCACCACCCGCGGCCAGCAGACCCCGCGCAACCTCTTCGGATTCAAGGACGGCACCAACAACATCAAGTCGGAGGACACCGACCTGGTCAACGAGAACATCTGGGTCTCGGACACGAACACCTGGCACGACGGCGGCACCTTCCTCGTCGCCCGGCGCATCCGCATGCTGCTGGAGAACTGGGACCGCCAGGTGCTCTCCGACCAGGAGGCCACCTTCGGCCGCTCCAAGGCCTCCGGCGCTCCCCTGGGCCGGGAGAACGAGAACGACCCCCTGCCCCTCGACGAGTACCACGGCACCAAAGGCCCCGTCATCCCCCTGACGGCGCACGCGCGCCTGGCCAACCCCAGTGAGAACGGGGGCGTGCAGATGCTCCGGCGCTCCTACAACTTCACTGACGGCATCGACGACCTCGGCCACCTCAACGCGGGGCTGTTCTTCATCGCCCTGGTGAACTCCCCGGAGAAGCGCTTCATCCCCATCCAGCAGAAGCTGGCCAAGTCGGACAAGATGAACGAGTACGTCCGCTACGAGTCTTCCGCAGTCTTCGCCTGCCCACCGGGCACCCGCGGCGACGACGACTGGTGGGGGCGCGGTCTCTTCGAAGCCACCGCCTAAGAAGCGCGGAAAAGCCCCGCCGGACGGCCGGCGGGGCTTTTCCTGGGCTGGAACGCGCTACTTGGTGAAGCGCGGGAAGGCGGAGCGGCCGGCGTAGTCGGCGGCGCTGCCGAGCTCCTGCTCGATGCGCAGCAGCTGGTTGTACTTGGCCACGCGCTCGGAGCGGGCGGGGGCACCAGTCTTGATCTGGCCGCAGCCGAGAGCCACGGCGAGGTCGGCGATGGTGGTGTCCTCGGTCTCGCCGGAGCGGTGGGACATCATCGTGCGGTAGCCGGCGCGGTGCGCCATGTCCACGGCGTCGAAGGTCTCGGAGAGGGTGCCGATCTGGTTGACCTTGACCAGCAGGGCGTTGGCGGCCTTCTGCTCGATACCCTTGGCCAGGCGCTCCGGGTTGGTGACAAAGAAGTCGTCGCCGACGATCTGAACCTTCTCACCGATCTGGGCGGTGAGCTTGGTGTAGCCCTCCCAGTCGTCCTCGTCCAACGGGTCCTCGATGGAGACGATCGGGTACTGCTCGACTAGGTCAGCGTAGACCTGGATCATCTCCTCGGGGCTGTGGCTGCCGCCCTCGAAGTTGTAGACGCCGTTCTCGTAGAACTCGGAGGAGGCGACGTCGAGGGCCAGTGCCACGTCCTCGCCCAGCTTGTAACCGGACTTCTCCACGGCCTCCACGATGAGGTCGAGGGCCTCCTTGGTGGAGCCGACGGAGGGGGCGAAGCCGCCCTCGTCACCGAGGCCGGTGGAGAGGCCCTTGGCCTTGATCACGGACTTCAGCGTGTGGTAGACCTCGGCGCCCATGCGCAGGGCCTCGGAGAAGGTGTCGGCACCGATGGGGGCGATCATGAACTCCTGGACGTCCACGCCGGAGTCGGCGTGGGCGCCGCCGTTGAGGATGTTCATCATCGGCACGGGGAGCAGGTGCGCGTTGGGGCCGCCGATGTAGCGGTAAAGCGGCAGGCCGGCGGACTCGGCGGCGGCGCGGGCCACGGCCATGGAGACGCCGAGGATGGCGTTGGCGCCGAGGCGCTTCTTGTTCTCGGTGCCGTCGAGCTCGATCATCGCCATGTCGATGAGGCGCTGGTCATCAGCCTCGGCGCCCGCGAGGGCGTCGGCGATTTCCTCGTTGATGTTCTCCACGGCGTTCAGCACACCCTTGCCGCCGTAGCGCTCGCCGCCGTCGCGAAGCTCGTGCGCCTCGTGCTCACCCGTGGAGGCACCCGAGGGGACCCCGGCGACACCGTGGGAGCCGTCGTCGAGGAAGACCTCCGCCTCAACGGTCGGGTTACCACGGGAATCCATGATCTCGCGGGCAAAGATGTGAATGATGTCAGCCACTGGCCAAACTCCTTCGGGCTTGAGGGTAAATATCGGTTTGTCCAGCGCCCCATTCTTCCAGAAACGCCCACGCCGTGCCGGGCTACCGCGTGGCCGGCTGGTTCAGCGCGTAGTTGGCGGCGGCGTCGCGGACCTTGACCACGTAGTCGTTCGAGTTGTTGTAGGCGCGCACCGCCTGGCGCCACCCGTCCTCCGTCGCGAGGTCCCGGCTGTCGGCGCAGAGCAGGTTGGCGGCGCCGAGGGCGGCGTCGTCGATCTGCTGGGGGTCGGCCACCCCGTCGCCGTTGGCGTCGCGCCCGTAGATCTTCCAGGAGCTCGGGACGAACTGCATGGGCCCCACGGCGCGGTCGTACTGCGAGTCGCCGTCGTAGGTGCCACCGTCGCTGTCGGGCATGTGGGCGAAGCCGTTGCCGTTCAGTGCGGGGCCGATGATGGGCGGGTCGGCCACGCCGTTGTCGTCCAGGCGCGCGGTGTCGAAGGTCTTGCCGGTGTAGGTGCCGTGGCGCGTCTCCACCCAGCCCACGCCGGCGAGCGTGTTCCAGTTCAGGTGGCAGGCGGGCCAGGACTCCGCGGCGATGAGCGCGGCGTTGCCGTAGGCGCGCACGGCCTGGGAGTCGAGGCTGGTGGCCTCGGCGATGGGCGCCGCCCAGCCGGCGAGCTGCTCGGAGGTGCGCCCGGCCGCGTGGATGTCGATCGCGGGAGGGGCCGCCGCCGCGGCGGGCGGGATGTCCGTCGGGATGGGCTGGCGGCGCGCGCCGGGCACGGGGTCGCGCAGGACGGAGAAGAGCCAGCCGGTCAGGGCGATGATGAGCACGATCGCCGTGACCACGCCCACGACGCCGGCGCATCCGCACCCCGCGGCCAGCTGGCTGCGGGGGCGGCGGCGACCGGGCCGGGAATAAGTCATGTGGGCATATCCTACCGGCCGCCCGCGCGGGCGCTCAAAGCCCAGAAAAGGCACCTCTCGCGTTTACTTGCGTCACATGCGCATCACATTCTGCGCTAATGTGTGCACCCGATCCCCGTTTCCCACACCAAAGGACTTTCCATGCGCCGCTTCCCCGCCACCGTCGCCGCCGGGCTTCTCACCGCCGCAGCCCTCGCCACCCAGGCCCCCGCCGCCCAGGCCCAGACCAACTACGTCGAGCTGCTCAAGGTGGTCAACGGCAACGTGGCCACGGCCGACTGCACCGTCGTCGGTGCCGCCCTGCGCTCCACCGGCCTGGTCAACGACGCCACCACCCGCAACGGGCTCGTGGCCGGCCTGAACAAGGCCATCGGCGAGGACCCCGCGCTGCGCCTCGTCGCGGGCGGGACTGTCAACGCCATCGGAGACCGCGCCCTCGCGTGCGGCGTGGTCAAGGCCGACCCCGTCACCCCGGTGGACCAGGCAGTGCTGTTCGCCTCTCAGCTGTCCTCCCAGGCGGGCCTGCCGCAGCTGCGCGACCTCCTCCCGGTGATCCGCTAACGGACCTCCCGGCGCTTGCCCTCAGCCCAGGCGCGTTTCTGCTCCTCCTCGCCGACGGTGCCGGCCGACCCGTCGAAGAGGTAGGGGGCGCGCGATCTCATCTTCTCCACGAAGGCTCCCGCGACGTCCGCGAAGTCAAAGTCGCCGCGCTCCCGGGCGATCTCGGAGTGGAACAGCACCTGGAGGAGGACGTCGCCAAGCTCGCTCTTGAGCTCCCCGCTCTCCCCCGTCCTGATGGCCTCGACGAGCTCGCGGGTCTCCTCCTCGAGGTAGGGCACCAGGCTCTCGTGGGTCATGGAGCGTTCCCACTCGCCGCGTGCGCGCGCCGCGCGCATCGTCTCCACCGCCTGGAGGACGGGGTCCGCGAGGCTGGGCACGGTGAGCACGTCCTCGCGCCCGGCCCGCTTCACGACGTCCGGATCCCGCGGGTCCGTGGTCAGCAGCCACCCCGGCCCCGGGCCCGCCGGCACGTCCGCCAACGCCCACCTCACCGAGATGGGCACCTCGGACGTGAACTCCACCGGCCCCTGGATGCGCGCCGCGGTACCAAGCGGGATCATGTCGGGCCAGCGGGGGTCGAGGACGAGGACGGTCATGGAGTCCCATCCTATTGGGGCGCTCCCCTTCTGCCACAATGGAGCGCATGAACCAGATCACGGAAGCCCTGAACCAGCTCAACCCCACCGCCGAGGACGCCCTCGGTGACTCCTCGACGTTCTCCCCGCGGCGCTGGAAGACCGGCTGGCCGCACCACCTGCGCCGCGTGCCGCCCTTCCGCGACGACGCCAGCGCCTCCCTGACGCGCAGCGAGGTCTTCCTCTTCGCGGAGGATGTCGCCCGCTCGGAGTTCAACCGCGACCAGATCATCGACTTCCTCGGCGCCGCCTTCGCCTACGGGGCGGGCCAGTCCCCGGCCGTGCTAACGCTGCAGCAGTTCCTGCGCAACAAGTCCAACGCCAACAAGCTGCTTCAGGCCATCCGCGGCCTGGACGGCAAGGCGCCGGCCGAGCAGTACGCCGCGCTCGCGGAGACCGGCCTGCCCGCGAAGTTCGCCTCCCAGCTGGCCTACTTCCTGGCCGGCCCCCAGTCCGCGGGGGACGAAAAGCCGGTGATCATCTGCTCCAGGCGCGCCGCGATGGCGGGCCTGGACAAGGGCTCCGGAAAGGACGGGGCGTGGACCGCGGAGGAGTACGGGGAGTACCTCACCCGGCTGCGCGCGGCCCGCGACGAGTACAACCCCGAGCTGCCCCTCGACGCCGTGGAGTGGGCGGTGTGGAAGTTCGCCAACGACCCGGCGAACCAGACCGCGGGCGAGAAGTAGCCCGGGTCAGGCCCCCCGGAACGCCCTGTTGTTGAGTTCCCGGCGCGCCTGCTCCAGGGCGACGAGGTCGGAGAACAGGGCGTTGTAGGCCTGCTCGTCATCGGAGGGGCGCATGCGCTGCAGCTGCGCCTTGAGCTGCGCGATCTGGTCTCCCACCCGCGTCTCCTGCAGGCGGGAGAGCACGGAGTCGGCGTAGGTGTCGAGGTCATCGGCGTGGATGTCCTCCACCGCGAGCTCCGAGACGAGGTTGCGCCCGGCTGAGTCGAGCATCGTGTCCGCCACCGCCGGCAACCACGACGGCCCGCCGCCCGCGTGGGCAACCCCGCCGGCGCGGGTGATGGCGTCGCGCACCTGCCGGTAGGCGGGGTTGGTGAACGCATCCGGGTTGATCCCGTCGAAGTAGTCCCCCGCCTTCTCCGGGTACTGCAGGGCGATCTTCAGGGCCTCGCGCTGCGGCCAGAGGATCGGGTCGCGCGGGTTGGGCATGATGAACGAGGGCTCGCCGGCCTTCACCGGCTCGGAGGATGACGCCCGGCGCATGGGGCGTTTCGCCTGCCTGGGGCGCCTCGCCTCCTCGCGCACCTGCTGCATCACCTCGTCCGGGTTGGGCCAGCCGACCCAGCCCGCGAGGCGGCGGGCGTACTCGGCCTGGAGCACCTTGTCGGAGATGCCCGCGACGACGGGCACGGTGCGTCGCAAAGCCTGCAGCCGGCCCTCCGCGGTGTCGAGCCTGTAGTTCTTCAGCAGCGACTCGATGACGAACTCGAACATGGGCACGCGGGAGGCGACGAGGTCGCGCACCGCCGCGTCGCCGCGCTCGAGGCGCAGGTCGCACGGGTCCATGCCCTCCGGCGCGACGGCGACGAAGGACTGCCCCGTGAACGTCTGGTCGCCCTCGAAGGCGCGCATCGCCGCCTTCTGGCCGGCCTCGTCGCCGTCGAAGGTGTAGATAAGCTCGCCGCGGAAGTAGTTGTCGTCGAGCATGAGCCGGCGGATGATCGCCATGTGGTCGGCGCCGAAGGCGGTGCCGCAGGCGGCGACGGCCGTGGTCACGCCCGCGGCGTGCATAGCCATGACGTCGGTGTAGCCCTCCACCACCACCGCCTGGTGGCCTTCCGCGATGTGCTTCTTGGCCAGGTCCAGGCCGAACAGGACCTTGCTCTTGTGGTAGAGCATCGTGTCCTGCGTGTTCATGTACTTGCCCATCGGGTCGTCGTCGTAGAGCTTTCGCGCGCCGAAGCCGATGACGTTGCCGGCTACGTCCTTGATGGGCCACAGCAGGCGGCGGCGGAACTTGTCGATCGGCCCGCGGCGCCCCATGCTGCTCAGCCCTGCATCCTGGAGCTCCTTGACGTCGAAACCCTTGCGCAGCAGATGCTTGGTCAGGGTGTCCCAGCCGTCGGGGGCGTAACCGCACTCGAAGTGGTGGATGGTGTCCCTGTCGAAGCCGCGGTCCAGGAGGAACTGCCGCGCCTTCTCCGCCTCCGGGGTCTCCAGCTGGGCGCGGTAGAACTCGTGCGCCGCGACATTGGCGGCGAGCAAGCGTGCGCGGGTGCCGGGCTTGACGTCGCGAGCGCCCGTGGATCCGCCCTGGTAATTGATGTGGTAGCCAATCTGCTCGGCCACCGCCTCCACGGCCTCCGGGAAGGTGAGCTGCTCCATCTCCATGAGGAAGGAGAAGACGTCGCCGCCTTTGCCGGTGGAGAAGCAGTGGTAGTAACCGCGCGCGGGGCGGACGTGGAAGGAGGGGGTCTTCTCGTCCTTGAAGGGGCTCAGGCCCTTGAGCGAGTCGTGGCCGGCGGGCTTGAGCTGCACGTATTCACCGACGATCTCTTCGATCGGTGCCCGCTCGCGGATAGCCTGGATGTCGCTATCCGGAATTCTGCCCCTAGCCATGCGTACATGGTAGCCATTCGCTTTAAAGCCACCCCGGAAAGCCGCCCTCAAGCAAGATCATCTTATGGGAGACTAACTCAGACGATTGAGATTTCAGTTTCGAAAGGCCATGACATGACCCACTCGCCCCGCAGGAGCGAAACAATGAACACGAGTCCTTCACCCTCAAACCCAGGCTCAACCATTGCAGCACTTGGTCAAGGTGGCACCGCGTCAGTTGACCAAATCAAAATTGATGGAAAGAATTACGCTAGGAAACGGCTAAACTTTCACCCCGATCCTGTCGTATTAAAAGACCGTATTGCGCGATTTAATCGCGAAGTCGAGCTACTGCAGTCCATCGATTTTCCCTACATCATCGAAATTATCGATGTCATGGATTACAAATTTGATGAGTCTGCAGAGATAACTCTTCCCGCTTATACAATGCCCGTGGCCTCTGCACCATTGGACGAACACTGGAAACAAAACGGTGGGCGTGCCGGTTTCCAAGATAACATTGGTGAATATCTAAGCTACTTTTTGCAAGCGTCTTTGGGCCTAGCATACCTTCACACGAAAGATGTCCTGCACAGGGATTTTAAGCCCCAAAACCTACTAATATTTGATGGCGGGCTCCTGCAGATCAGCGATTTTGGAACGTCCCTAGATAGAGACGATCCGTCAAGTTTAACGAAAACCGAGTTAGTTATTCATACGCCAGGGTATACCGCGCCAGAGGCGCTATACAGCTTAAAGCACGCGTCAAAACGGTCGGATGTTTATGCATTCGGAGCATCTCTCTTCCACTTGGTGACAGGTCATCCGCTGTCAGGCGTCTGGCATGAAGACCAAGCAAACCTAACTATGATAGAATCGCCCCTCCGAGACTTGATTCAAACTTGTCTCAACCACAACTCGGAAGAACGCTTTGCTGATGGCGTCGAACTGACTCTCGCGTTCCAGACGATGTGCGCAGATTGGGTGGCGGCGAACCCGGGAAGAGAGATTCCATACCCTCCTCAAATGGTAGAGGCGCTCGCTGAAATCCTTTCAGCGGGTGAATCTCGGCTGACAAGTTCACTACGAGCCGCGTTCGATGAGCGATCAATTTCTCTCGCCCGCGTCGCAGAACTATTCACCAATGACGCAATTCGTGTGGCACTCGAAGAATTGGAGCCTTTCCTCGAAAGCTTGCAGATATTCAATGATCGATACGTACGCACCACTGTATGGTCGAACGCCGAGACTGGCGCGAAATTCTACGGGCGGATTTTTAGGGTTCTTGCATCGGCGGAACAGGCGAGCCAAGACATCGATGACAGAGTTCTAAGGGACCGCGCTAAGGAACTCGCTTCTACTGTTTTAATAGTTGCGACGCGGTTGAATCGATGGGATGCGGGCCGAGAATTCATGAAATATTTTTCCGACGGGGGACCTCTGGACATTCGATTGCTTGACGAAATCGTCGCGGAAAATGAAAGTGGCCGGAAGTTCCTGAAAACTGTCAACTGCGATCGGATTCCAATGAGCGAGCAGGCTAGGAAATACGTCGAATGAGGGCACACATCGGTTGTGCGTGCTAGCCCCCGACAGTAGGCGTTTCTGATCGCCCTCCTTCGCTCTGGAAGTCAAAGGTTTCTATGTCACCTTGGTTATGGAATAGGCTCCACTCGACTCCGTCCAGCGGATCGGCGGCCCTGACTCGGGACGAAATCAAACCCACGACGAGAGTGCTAGGACGGGGCGTAGTTCATTTCAGCCTCCTTCTTCTTGTCCTTGTCATGGTTAGTTCTTGCGGGCTCAACGACGCCTCCCCCACCGCCTCCACTGCCGCTGGCGCGGTGCCCGCCTGCTCCAACCTGCCCGACGAGGTCTGGTCCACCATCGACGAGGTGAAGCGCGGCGGGCCCTACGAGTACCCGGGCTACGACGACACGCGCTTCGGCAACTACCAGAACGAGCTGCCGCAGGAGAAGCTCGGGTACTACAGGGAGTACACCGTGGACACGCCCGGGGTGCACCACCGCGGCGAGCGACGCATCATCACCGGCGGGGGCGACGACGGGCACGTCGACGAGTGGTACTACACCGGCGACCACTACGAGAGCTTCTGCGAGATCTCCGGGGTGAAGTAGGCGCGCCTACGCCATGAAGCCGGACACCCCGGCGGACTTCTTCGCCGCGCGCTCCAGGCGCGACTCGGTCATGGAGGCGATCTGGTCCACGATCACCCTGTCGCGCTCCGCGTCCGTCTGCGCCTCGGCCCACCACTGCTGGAACATCGTGTCGAGGGTGCCGGGCGCGCCGGCGCGCATGTAGTCGTAGACGCGGTAGATCCGGTCGCGCTGCCGGTCCTGGCGGCGCAGGTGGGCGGGCATGTCCATGACGTAGAGCACCGCGACGGTCTTGAGCAGGCGCACCTCCGCCTCGGCCTCCGGGGGGATGACCAGTGTGCCGAACTGCCTGCCCAGCGCCCCCGACGGGTTGTCGTCGCAGCGCAGCGCCTCGGGCTGGTTCTGCCCGGCCCCCGCTGTGGCGGCCGCGACGGCGCCGACGTAGCGGCCAACCAGCTCGGAGGTGAGCTGCTTCAGCGCGGCCCAGGACCGCAGCGTGTAGTCGAAGTCCGCGGCGGCGCAGATCGAGGGCAGGGAGCGCAGGCGCGCGGCGGCGTCGATGAGCTCGTCGGCGGTGCCCCCGAAGGCGGCGGCGCCCTTGTCCGCCAGGGCCGCGAGCTCCACCAGGTCCCACAGCACCTTGAGGGTGATGCGCCCGGAGACGATGCCGTCCTCGACGTCGTGGACGGAGTAGGCGATGTCGTCGGAGCAGTCCATCACCTGCGCCTCCATCGGCGGTGCGGCGGTGACGTGGCCGGAGCGCAGCCACGCAAGGATATCGGCATCCTCGTCGTAGGCGCCGTATTTCCGGTTCACGGAGCCGTCCGGGTTCGTCCGCGTCCGCGGGTACTTGCAGGCGGCGTCCAGCGCGGCGCGGGTGAGGTTGAGGCCGTAGGAGGTGGCGTCGACAAGCTTTTTCGGCTCGAGTCGCGTGAGGATGCGCAGGGTCTGCGCGTTGCCCTCGAAGCCGCCCGCGGAGACCTCGTTGAGCGCCACCTCGCCGTTGTGGCCGTAGGGCGGGTGGCCGATGTCGTGGGTGAGCCCGGCCATCTCGCAGAGGTCCGGGTTGAGGCCGAGCGCCTCGCCGATGCCGCGGGAGATCTGGGCGACCTCCAGGCTGTGCGTCAGGCGGGTGCGCGGGGTGTCGCCGTCGCGGGGGCCGACCACCTGGGTCTTGTCGGCCAGGCGGCGCAGGGCCGCGGAGTGGAGCACTCGGGCGCGGTCGCGGGAGAAGGCGCCGCGCTCTTCGACGTTGTCGGCGATCTGCGAACCCTTCGGACCCTCGGGCGCCCGGCGCTCGGTGTCGAAGGCGGAGTAGGTGAACACACACCCAGGGTAGTGGCCCGCGACCCCGTGTCGGCGAAGCGACTACCCTAGTCAGCATGAAAAAGCGCTACCTCCGCATGCTCGCTGCCGCCCCGCTGATTGCCGGGGGCGCTGGTTTGGCAACCGCCCCCGCGGCCCTCGCCGTCGGGGTGTCCCATGTCGCCCAGGTTCAGGCGCCGGCCAAGGCCACGGCCCCCGGGCGGTTGACCAACCCGGTGACGGACCAGGCCGGTGTGCTCTCGGACGCGGACAAGGCGAAGATCGAGGAGGGGATCCAGAAGGTCCAGGCCGACAAGCAGCGCGCGATCCGCGTGGTGTACCTCGACTCCTTCGGCTCCATGAGCGCCGAGCAGTGGGCCCAGCGCTCCGTCGACGCCTCTGGCTCCAACGTCGCGGTGCTCGCGGTCTCCCCCACCGAGCGGACCTTCGCCGTCGCGGGCGGGGACATGTGGAAGCAGGCGGAGATCGACAAGATGTACAACGCCGCCTCCGACCGTCTCGGCCAGAACGACTGGGCGGGTGCGGCGCTCGCGGCGATTGACGCGGCGGGCGGGCGCGGCGGGTCCGGTGCCGGGTCCGACTCCGCTAACGCCGGGTGGGCCGCCGGCGGCGTGGGGTTGCTCGCCGTCGCCGGCGGCGGCATGTGGGCCGCCACCCGCCGCAGGAGCAGGAAGACGCAGGCCAAACAGCTCGAATCCGCCAAGGCCCTCTCACCCGCGGACACCGACTCGCTGTCCAGCCTCCCCACCCCGACGCTGGAGGAGCTGGCCCACGACGCTCTCGTGCACACCGACGAGTCGGTGCGCCAGGGCCGCGAGGAGCTCGACCTGGCCACCTCCGAGTTCGGGCCGGACCGCGTGCGCCCCTTCACCTCCGCGATGAACACCGCCGCCACGACGCTGCAGCGGGCCTTCACCACGCACCAGAAGCTCTACGACGCGATCCCGGAGACCGAGCCCGAGAAGCGCGCCATGCTCATCGACATCATCTCCACCTGCGGCCAGGCCAACGAGGCCCTGCAGGCACGCAGCCAGGAATTCAACGAGATGCGCGGCGTGCTCATGAACGCGGACAAGGAGGTGGAGAAGGTCACCCAGCGCACCATCGACATCCGCGCCCGCCTCGAGCCCGCGCAGTCGCTTCTCGACGACCTGCGCCAGCGCTACTCCGAAGACATGATCCACTCCCTGACCGACAACGTGGATGTCGCCCGCGCCTCGCTCGATGAGGCCGAAAAGCTCCTCGGCCAGGCCCGGGAGGTGGCCGCGCAGCCGGCGGGCCGCCAGGGAGCTCTGGTGGACCTGCTCGCCTCCGCCTCCCACGCCGTGGAGGTCTCGGACACCAACCTCTCCGCCATCGAGCACGCCGAGGAGAACATCCGCGGCTCCCAGGCCAACATTCCCGCCCTGATCCGCGAGATCGAGGACGAGATCCGCGAGATGGAGCAGCTCAAGGGCGCCCGCCAGCAGGGTGCACAGGTGGATGCCACCGCCCTTGACGCGGTGTCCTCCGAGGCGCGCCAGCGCCTCGCTGCGGTGGGCGACCGCGCGCAGACCGACCCGCTCTCCCTCTACACCGAGCTGACAGACCTCGACTCGCGCATCGACGCCGAGATTGACCGCGCCCGCGGCGCTGCCCAGGACCAGAACCGCCAGCTGCAGGTGCTGGACCAGCAGCTGCGCGTCGCGGCGGCCCAGATCCAGAGCGCGGAAGACCTGATCAACTCCCGCGGGCGCCTGATCGGCTCCAACGCGCGCACCCTCCTGGCGGAGTCGAAGCGCCAGTTCAACGAGGCGCGCAACCGCCGCACCTCCGACACGCGCGGCGCGATCGACTTCGCCCGCGCGGCAGCGGAGACTGCCCGCCGCGCGGCCGGCACCGCCAACGACGACATCAACCGCTACCGCCAGCAGCAGACCGCGGCGACCACGGGCAACATCGCCAACGCGGTGATCTGGGGCTCCATCCTCTCCGGTGGTTTCGGCGGGGGCTTCGGGGGAGGCGGTTTCGGCGGCGGAGGTGGCTTCGGGGGCGGTGGCGGCTTCTCCGGCGGCGGACCCTCGGCGCGCGGCGGGATGTTCTAGGCACCCGCTACCGCCGGGTGCGGCGCGTGGGAGTGTCCACGTAGGTCAGCGCCCAGGTGATGAAGGCGAGGTCGAGCGTGAACCCGCCCACCGGATCCACCTCCAGGCTGCCGTCCGCGCGGCCCCGGGTGCGCGCGACGACAGTTCCGTCCGGGCCGGTGATCTCGCGACGCGACCCGCTCGTGCGCCGGGCGCGGTAGGCGCGGCCGTCGCACAGCGCCTCATAGCGGGACACGGTGAAACCCGCCTTGCGCAGGCGGAACGCCCGCCCATCGGGGGCCACGGCCCGGATGTCGGCCGGATCCTCCGACGTGAGGCGCAGCCGCTCGCGCCCCACGACGAGCTCCCCGTCGGTGAAGGAGGTGGGTTCGGGGGCGTCGATAAGCGAGGTGCCCTGCCAGATCATGGCGTTACTGCATGAAGAAGACGACGACCACGAAGAGCGAGAGGAAGACCAGGAACGCGATGAGCGCGTTCGAGTTGAGCATCTTTTTCGTCTCGAGGACCTCGCGGGAGAGCCAGGCGAGCCCGGCGATGTCGGTGAGCGGGAGGGTCGTCTCGCCCTCGAACTCCAGGATGGCCTTGCGCACGCCGTTGTGGTCCTGGGTGAACTGGCCGACCTTCTCGCCGGCGGCGTCGTCGATGATCCAGTTCTTCGAGGTCTCGCTGATGAGCGTGTAGCCGCGGCCCTCGATGTCGACCGGAATCTGCTTGGAGCGCTTCAGCGAGCTGCTCGCCCGCACGATCTCGTTGCCGCCGCGCGTGGCGACGGCCCCGGACTCCGCGGAGGCGACGAGGTCCCACTCCTCGCGGTCCTCGCCCTGCCCCACCTCGGCGCGCTCATCGGTGAAGACACCGAGAACCTCGGGCCCGTCCTCGGCGAGGAGCTTGAGGTTGTCGCGGTCACTGCGGTCCCAGCTGACGTAGTGCATGGTTGCTCCCTTATGCCCCGACGAGGCGGGCGGCGAGGTAGGACTCGAGCTCGTCGATCTTGACCCGCTCCTGCTTCATGGTGTCGCGCTCGCGCACGGTGACGGCGTTGTCCTCGAGCGAGTCGAAGTCGTAGGTGACGCAGAACGGGGTGCCCGTCTCGTCCTGGCGGCGGTAGCGGCGGCCGATGGCGCCGGAGGTGTCGTAGTCGATGTTCCAGTGCTGGCGCAGCTTGTCGGCGAGCTCCTCAGCCGGGCCCGAGAGCTCGGGCTTCTTCGACAGCGGGAGCACGGCGACCTTGACGGGCGCGAGACGCCGGTCCAGCTTGAGCACCACGCGGGTGTCGGTGCCGCCCTTGGAGTTCGGGGCCTCCTCCTCGTGGTAGGCGTCGATGAGGAAGGCCATCATCGCGCGGCCCAGGCCGGCGGCCGGCTCGATGCAGTACGGGATCCAGCGCTCGTTGGTCTCCTGGTCGAAGTAGGAGAGGTCCTCGCCGGAGGCCTCGGCGTGCGTGCGCAGGTCGTAGTCGGTGCGGTTGGCGATGCCCTCCAGCTCGCCCCACTTGGAGCCCTGGAAGTTGTAGGCGTACTCGATGTCCACGGTGCGCTTGGAGTAGTGGGAGAGCTTCTCCTGCGGGTGCTCGTACAGGCGCAGGTTCTCCGGGTTGATGCCCAGGTCGACGTACCACTGGTAGCGGTTGTCGATCCAGTACTGGTGCCACTGCTCGTCCTCGCCCGGCTTGACGAAGAACTCCATCTCCATCTGCTCGAACTCGCGGGTGCGGAAGATGAAGTTGCCCGGGGTGATCTCGTTGCGGAAGGACTTGCCCATGTTTGCGATGCCGAACGGGGGCTTCATACGCGCGGAGGTCATGACATTCTTGAAGTTCACGAAGATGCCCTGCGCGGTCTCGGGGCGCAGGTAGTGCAGGCCCTCCTCGTCGTCCACCGGGCCGAGGAAGGTCTTCAGCAGGCCGGAAAAGGCGCGCGGTTCCGTCCACTTGCCGGGCTGGCCGGTATCGGGGTCGTTGATGTCCGCCAGGCCGTTGACCGGCGGGTGGCCGTGCTTCTCCTCGTAAGCCTCGAGGAGGTGGTCCGCGCGGTAGCGCTTGTGGGTGTGGAGGGACTCCACCAGCGGGTCAGTGAACACCTCGACGTGGCCGGAGGCGACCCACACCTGGCGCGGCAGGATGACGGAGGTGTCCACGCCGACGGTGTCGCGGCGGGACTGCACCATGTGGCGCCACCACTGGCGCTTGATGTTCTCCTTCAGCTCCACGCCGAGCGGGCCGTAGTCCCACGCGGAGCGGGTACCGCCGTAGATCTCACCTGCTGGGTACACCAAGCCACGGCGCTTGCACAGGTTCACGACGGTATCAATGGTGGAGGCCACTTTTTCTCCTGACTGATCACACTGGTTCGGACGTGTTTCCCGCCACCCTCCGGGGCGGACGGAAATCTACGCGACCAGTGTAGCGGGTCGTTCGGCGCAGGTCGCCGAGGGCGGGCGGTGCGGTGCGCGAACGCCCCGTCCGGCCGCAAATTTGGGTGACAACCCCACAATCGCCCTGTTAGGGTTGGCATAGTTTATTAAAACTAGGACGTGCGTTTAGAATTGTCTTAACGACCTTTTAGGTTCTGTTCCCGTTCCAGAGGCCAGCGTTTCTCTACAGAAAAGGAAGGGGGTCCGGACATGCGCACCCACACCGATGCCGACATCGACCGCGCCGCCCACGTTGCCAGCGCCCTGGATTCCCCCCTCCGCCTGCGCATCCTCCTCCTGCTCAGCAGCGGCGAGCACGTCGTCCACCAGCTCGTGACCAAGCTGGACAAGTCCCAGCCGCTGATCAGCCAGCACCTGCGGGTGCTCAAGCGGGCCGGCCTGGTCACCTGCTCCCGCCGCGGCCGCGAGGTCCGTTACTCCATCGCGCGCCCAGAGGTGCTCGATGTCATCTGCGGCCTGATGGACATCGCCGAGAACAAGGGAGAGGTTATCGACCTCGCTTCACGACGCCCCACGGGTGACGATTCCCCCATCACCGGCGGAGCAGTCGCCATCATCGAGCCCCCGGACCACGTCCGCCCCGATGTGGACCCGGGCCTCAACCCCTCCTTGCCGAAGCCCAAGCGCTCGTAGCGCTCGTGACGCTTCGGCCCGGTTGGGTAGACTGCACGGGTATGCCAGCACAGCGACCCACCCGCCCGAAGCAGCCCAAACTGGGCGTGCGCAACACCAGACAGCGCGAGGCCGTGGTGAAGGTGTTGCAGGACGTCGACAAGTTCATCTCGGCGCGTTTCATCCACGAGGAGCTCGAGGCGCGCGGCGAGAAGGTCGGGCTGACCACGGTGTACCGCACCCTGCAGTCGCTGACCGAGGTGGGCGCGGTGGACGTGCTGCACAGCGGGGACGGCGAGACCCTCTACCGGCACTGCCTGACGCAGGCGCACCACCATCACCTTGTGTGCACCGTGTGCGGACGCAGCGAGGAGATCGAGGGCGGGCCGGTGGAGAAGTGGGCGCAGCTCGTGGCCCAGCACTTCGGCTACGAGCTCGTGGGCCACGATGCCGAGGTCTACGGCGTGTGCCGCGCCTGCCAGGCGGCGCGGTAATCAGTTGCGCTCGATCGCCCCGCCGAAGCGGCGGTCGCGCTTCGCGTACTCCAGCACGGCCTCCCACATGTCTTCCTTGGTGAAGTCCGGGAAGAGCTTGTCCATGTAGACCATTTCCGCGTAGGCCGACTGCCAGAGCAGGAAGTTCGATGTGCGCAGCTCGCCGCTGGGGCGGAGGAAGAGATCCACGTCCGGCATGTCGGGGCGGTAGAGCCACTGGGAGAAGGTCTTCTCGGTGATGTCGCGGGGGTTGACCCGGCCGTCGCGCGCGGCGTCGACGAGCTTGCGCACGCCGTCGACAATTTCGGCGCGCCCCCCGTAGTTGAGGCACATGGCGAGCGTGAGGCCGGTGTTGTCGCGGGTGAGGTCCTCGGCGACCTCGATCTCGTGGAGGACGCTGCGCCACAGGCGCGGACGGCGGCCGGCCCACACGATCCGCACGTTCTTCTCGTTGAGCTCCTCGCGCTGGCCCCGGAGGACGTCGCGGGCGAACCCCATGAGGAAGCGGACCTCGTCCGCGTTGCGGCGCCAGTTCTCGGTGGAGAACGCGTAGGCGGAGAGCCACTCGACCGTGCCCATCTCGATGCAGGCGTCGACGCATTCCATGAGCTTCGCCTCGCCCCGGCGGTGCCCCTCCGTGCGCTTCAGGCCGCGCTGCGCGGCCCATCGGCCGTTTCCGTCCATCACGAGGGCGATGTGGCGGGGGATGAATTCCGGGGCGATCTCGATCATTGCTTCATTATGCCTGTTCCATGATGTGCAGACTCTTCACGGCTGCCTCGAGGTGCCACTGCAGGTGGGAGGTGGTGGCGCGGTGCACCTTTTCCACGTGCTCCGCGGTGGCGGGCTGGCCGTGCTGGATCAGCCACATGGTGTGCAGCACCTCCGGGTCCACGTCCATCGAGCCCGGCGGACGGCAGTTGTTGCACACCGCGCCGCCGAGGGCCGGGTTGAAGGCGGAGTGGGGGCCCGGCTTTTCGCAGTTGGCGCAGTTGTAGAGCGACAGACCCCAACCGGAATGCTCGGTGGCCCCGAGGATGAAGGAATCCAACACCAGCGTGGGGTGGTCGTCGCCCTGGAGGCGTTCCAGGGCCGCGGCCGTGGCATCGAAGAGGAAGGCGTCGGGCAGGTCGGCGTAGCTCAGCTTTTCCGCGGTCTCGAGGATCGCGCATGCGGCGGCATAGCGGTCGAAGTCCTCGATGATGCGGGTGCCGTAGTAGGCGACGGTGTCCGCCTGGGTGATGGTGGCCAGGTTCGCGCCCGGGTAGAGCTGTACGTCGATGTCCACGAAGGGCTGGATGCGCGAGCCGAAGCGCGACTTCGACTTGCGCACGCCCTTGGCCACGGAGCGGACCAGGCCGTGGTTGCGCGTGAGCAGCACGACGACGCGGTCCGCCTCGCCGAAGTCGTGGGTGCGCACGACGAAGGCGCGGTCCCGGAAGCTGGGTTTGGAGGCCACCGCTGCCCTAGAACCCCAGCCTGCCGAGGTGCTTCGGGTCCTGCTGCCAGTTCTTGAGCACCTTGATGCGCAGGTCGAGGTACACGTTCTGCCCCAGCAGCTCGATGATCTGCTTGCGCGCCCGGTGGACGATCCCGCTGAGGCGCTGCCCGCCCGGGCCCTCGATGATGCGCTTCTGGCCCGGGCGCTCGAGGTACATCACGGCGTAGATCATGGTGCGGTCCGGGCGCTCGGGGTCCGGGTGCATCTCGTCGATCTCCACGGCGACCGAGTGCGGCAACTCCTCGCGCAGGCCGCTGAGCGCCTCCTCGCGGATGAGCTCCGAAATGCGCGTCTCGGTGTCCTCGTCGGTGACGTGGCCCACCGGGTAGAAGCGCGGGCCCTCCGGCAGGTGGTCCACCAGGATCTGGGTCAGGGTGTCCAGCTGGACGTGTTCCGTCGCGGAGACGGGGATGACCTCCGCGGTGCCGCCCAGCAGTTCATGCAGCTCGAGCAGCCTCTCCCCGACCTGGTCCTTGCTCGCCTTGTCCAGCTTGGTCACGATGCCGACGATGTCAATGTTCGGCCGGGTCTCGCGGATCTGCTCAAGAATGTAGCGGTCGCCGGGGCCGATCTTCTCATCCGCCGGGATGGTCAACCCGATGACGTCGACGTCCTGAAAGGTGTCCATGACGACGTCGTTGAGCCGCTCGCCGAGGAGGGTGCGGGGGCGATGCATGCCGGGGGTGTCCACCAGGATGACCTGCGCGTCGTCGCGGTTGAGGATGCCGCGGATGGGGCGGCGCGTGGTCTCCGGTTGGTTCGCCATGATCGCGATCTTCTCCCCCACCAGGGCGTTCGTCAAAGTCGATTTACCCGTGTTGGGGCGTCCGACGAAGCTGACGAAGCCGCTGCGGAAACCCTCCGGGGTGTTGGTGAAGATGTCCATGCCCAGGGAGTCTACTTGCTGTGCGGACGGGGGCTTGCATGTTCGAACAATTGTTCTATATAGTGGGTGTTGCGTCCGCTCGGGTTTGTATGGTGGCGGGGACATGAAAGGGGGGGGACCATGCTCGCATCGCTTGTCGACGACCTCGAGGCCGCATTCGACAAACTCACCGCGGCCTTCGCCGACCCGTCCCTCCTGCGGTTCACTGACGTGCGCGCCGAGATGGAGCGCCTCGAGCGTGTGGCCAACAAGAAAGCCTTCGCCGACGCCGCCTTCGCCCACATCTGCGAGCGCGACGGCGCCGGCGCGGCGGTGGGCGCGAACTACGCCAACACGTACCTGGAGCGTGCCCTCGACATCTCCCCCGGTGAGGCCCACTCCCGGCTGAGCCGGGGGCGGGACCTGTTCGGACCCGAGGACAAGGAAGACCCTGGGTTAGATCTCGGCGAGCCGGCCCCGCCCCGCGAGAGGGAGCGCGCGAGGAAGAACTCCCAGGAGGTAAGCGCGGAAAAGCAGACCATCATCGACCGGGCCCTGCGCCAGCTGACCAGGAAGGCCCGCCACCGCCGAGCCGCCATCCACCGCGATGCGTTGCGGGAGGCCACGACGCGCTCGCCTCAGGACCTGAAGAAGTACGTCAAGCGGCTCGTCGACCGCGCCAACGCGGAGTTCCGGCCCCGGCGTGACCCCAACGCCGGTTACGACCAGCGCACCGTCCGCGCCGGCCACGAGAAAGCCGACGGCACGCGCGATGTCACCCTCACCATGACGGCGGGGCACTACGCCCTGTTCAAGGCGCTCCTGGACGCCGACTCGGGCCCCGGCTCCAACGTCCCCGCCGATGCGGGCACCGACGCCCGCCTGCCCGGGCAACGCAAGTTCGACCAGCTCTGGAACATACTCAACCAGTACGAACAGGGCCGGCAGGCGGCGAACCGCGGCGCGGCGAGCGTTGTTCTTTCGATCACCCTCGATGACATCGCGCAGGCTGACTGGAACACGAAGTTCCCCACCAACACAGGGGTGGAGGTGGATTGCTTCGACCTCGTCCGCCTCGGCATGGCGGGGGCGGCCGACTTCGTCCTGCAGATTGACCGGGTCACCGGCGTGCCGCTCTCACTGGGCCGCACGCGCCTCGCCAGCGTCGAGCAGCGTATCGCCCTGCTGGCTCTCCAGGGGGTCTGCGCCTGGACCGGCTGCGACGCGCCGATGTCCGAGACGGAGGCCCACCACATCCTCGCCTACATCAGGGGCGGGCGCACGGACCTGCTCAACCTCGCGGGCCTGTGCCGCACCCACCACAGGTGCAACAACGACAACAGGGACGGAGCCGGGAACAAGGGATACCTGGACAGAAATCCCCGCACCGGGCGCCTGGGGGTCGTTCCCGCAGGTGGCGGGCACATGGAGACCAACGAAACCCTGGGGTTCCACAGCTCGGCGTGGGCGCGGATCCGCAGCATCGACTTTGGTACCGAAACAGGCCAGGATCCCGACCCGCCGCTGTTCACCCCTCCCCCGCCGCGCCGGGTCAGAGAGAGTCCACCGAGAACTGCATCTTCGGGTGGGCGAAAAACTCCTGGGCCTCAACCAGCTGGAGCTCCGGGGAGTCCGCCTGGTAGGTCGTCTCCAGAAGGCTGAAGACGGACGACGCGGTGCGCGCAAGCGCCTCCGCGGCGTCTCCCGTGCGGATGTAGTGGCCCGTGAACAGGGCGGCGGTGACGTCACCGGAGCCGTTGCGCTTGAACGGTAGGCGCGGGGTCTGCACGATCCATGCGCCCTTGGGGTCGGAGACGATCATCTCCAGGTTGTTCTCCGTGTCCGCCTCCGGGCGCTCCACCGAGGTCACCAGGACGGTGTCCGGTCCCATGTCGTGGGCCGCCTCGATGGCGTTGAGGGTGGATGACAGGTCGCCGGCCTCCGTGCCGGTCAGGTAGCCCAGCTCGAACTGGTTCGGGGTGATGATGTCCGCCACCGGCACCACCTTGTCCCGCAGCAGCGGCGGGATGTTGTCGGAGACGTGGCACCCGGACTTGGCGTTGCCCATCACCGGGTCGCAGGCGTAGACGGCACCGGGGTTCTGCTCCTTCACACGCGCCACCGCGTCGATGATCACGTCGGCGATGTCGTCGCCGCCCTGGTAGCCGGAGAGGACGGCGTCGACACGCGAGAGGGCGCCACGCTCGTCGATGCCGTCAATCACGGAGGCGACGTCGGCGGCCGGGATCATCGGGCCCTTCCACTGGCCGTAGCCGGTGTGGTTGGAGTAGTTGACGGTGTACACGGGCCACACCTCGTGGCCGATGCGCTGCAGGGGGAAGACGGCGGCGGAGTTTCCCACGTGCCCGTAGGCGACGGCGGACTGGATGGAAAGGATGTTCATGGTCCCCTATTGTGCACCAGGTCACTTCCGGCCCGTGCAGCGACCGGGGTTATACCCTCACTCGCGGGTCTGGTACTCGTCCACCACGTCGGGGACCTCGATGAGGACGGTGCGCACCTTGACGCGCCCGCGGCGGTCACGGCCGCCCTCCGCCGTGACCCTCAGGCCCGACACCTGCACCGTGGAACCCGGCAGCGGGACACGGCCGAGCTCGTAGGAGAGCAGCCCGGCGACGGTGTCGACGGAGTCGGTGATTTCATCGTCGAACTCGAGCTCGTAGCCGATGTCGTCGTAGAGGTGGTCGACGAGGTCATCGAGCGGGAGGCGGGCGTGGGCGCGGTAGAGGCGCTCCCCGGCCCCCTCGATCGGTGCCTCCTCGGCATCGTCGTACTCGTCGGTGATCTCGCCGACGATCTCCTCGAGCAGGTCCTCCATCGTGAGAAGTCCCGCGACGTTGCCGTACTCGTCGATGAGGATGGCGATGTGGGTGTTGATGCGCTGCATTTCCTGCAGCAGCACGTCGAGGGGCTTGGAGTCGGGGAGGAAGAGGGGCTCGCGCATCACCGCGGTGACGGGGGCGGCGGGGTCGATGGTGTCGCCGTTCTCCTCGAACATGTCCTTCAGGTAGGCCACGCCGACGATGTCGTCCACGTTCTCACCAATGACGGGGACGCGGGAATGGCCGGAGCGGACCATGAGGCGCACCGCCTGGCGCGCCGTCTTCCCGTCCTCGATCCAGATCATCTCCGGGCGCGGCACCATCACCTGGCGGGCGTAGGTCTCGGCGAGGTCGAAGATGTTCTGGATCATGCGGTGCTCGGTGGTCTCCACCACGCCCTGCTCCTGGGCGATGTCGACCATCTCCCGCAGCTCCACCTCCGTGGAGTAGGGCCCGTCGCGGAAGTCGCGGCCCGGGTGGAAGACGTTCCCGACCCAGATGAGCACCCGTGCCACCGGCCCGAAGACCGTGTTGAACACCACCAGCCACTGCGCCGCGCGCAGGGAGATGGAGTACGGGTTGCGCCGGCCGGAGGTGCGGGCGAACACGCCCACCACGCTGAACTGGGCCAGCGTCACCGCGAGGATGGCCGTGGTGATGGCCCAGGCCTCGGAGGGAATGAGGTCCATGAAGAACATGGAGGCGAACACCGCGGCGGTGACATCGAGGATGGTCACCAGCATCACAAGCATGTTGATGTGGCTGGCGCGGTGCTCCACCACGCGCAGCAGTGCGCTGGCACCGGAGACCTCGTCCTTGACCATGTTCTCCACGCGGGCGCGGGAGATGGGGGCAAGCGCCGACTCCACCGAGCCGAGCAGGCCGGACAGGAGCAGCGCGATCACCGCGATGACCGCGTAACTGAGGGTGAAGTTCACTTAGCGCTGGTCTTTCATCCGGCGGTCGAGCTCCTCCCGGTCGGCGGCCGAGGGGAAGGCGTGCGCACCGGTGGGCTTGGGCTGGTACTCGGTGCCGCGCGCGGCGAGGTCGTCGTACCAGTCGGCGAGGATCTCATTCTGCAGGGCGAACATCTCGCGCTCGTCCTCGGGGGCGATGTGGTCGTAACCCAGCAGGTGCAGCACGCCGTGGACGGTGAGCAGGGCGAGCTCGTGGCCGAGGTCGTGGCCCGCCATCTCCGCCTGCTTCCGGTCGAAGGCCGGGCAGAGGATGATGTCGCCGAGCATGGCGGCGCCCAGCGGCGAGGCGTCGGGGCGGCCGCCGCCGGGGGCGAGCTCGTCCATCGGGAAGCTCATGACGTCGGTCGGGCCCTCCAGGTCCATCCAGCGGACGTGGAGGTCGGCCATCGTGGGCTCGTCGACGAGCGTGATGGTGGCCTCGGTGTCGGGGTGGACGTCCATGGCGGTCAGGGCGAAGGAGCAGACGTCGACAAGCATCTCCTCGTTGATGTCGGCCTCGCCGGATTCGTTCAGGACCTCGATGCTCATTCGCTCACGCCCTCCTCGCGCTCCTTCTGCTTCTGTTCGTAGCGCGCCGCGTTCTGCGCGTCGTAATGGTCGTAGGCCGCGACGATGGCGGAGATGAGGTGGTGGCGCACCACGTCCTCCGCGCGCAGCTCCTCGAAGTGGATGCCCTCGATGGCGCCCAGGATGCGGCGCGCCACCCGCAGCCCGGAGACCGTGCCGCGCGGCAGGTCGACCTGGGAGATGTCGCCCGTGACCACCATCTTCGAGCCGAAACCGAGGCGGGTGAGGAACATCTTCATCTGGCTGCCGGTGGTGTTCTGGGCCTCGTCGAGGATGACGAAGGCATCGTTGAGGGTGCGCCCGCGCATGTACGCCAGCGGGGCGACCTCGATGATGCCGGCGTCCATGAGCTTGGGGATCATCTCGGGATCCAGCATGTCGCGCAGGGCGTCGTAAAGCGGGCGGAGGTAGGGGTCGATCTTGTCGTTCAGGGTGCCGGGCAGAAAGCCGAGCTTCTCCCCCGCCTCGACGGCCGGGCGGGTGAGGATGATGCGCTTGACCTCTTTGGCCTGGAGCGCCTGCACCGCCTTCGCCACCGCCAGGTAGGTCTTACCCGAGCCGGCGGGGCCGATGCCAAAGGTGATGGTGTTCTCGTCGATGGCGTCGACGTAGCGGCGCTGGCCGGCGGTCTTCGGGCGGATCACCTTGCCGCGCCGCGCCACGATCTCGGCACCCAGCATCTCGGCGACGGATTCGGGGGCCTCGGTCTCCATGATCCGCGTCGCGTGCACCACGGTGTCGGGCCCGACCGGCACCCCGCGCCGGGCCATGGACTCCAGCTCCTCGAGCACGCGGGTGGCGTGGGCGACGTCGGCCGCCGCGCCGCGGATGGTTACCGTGGTGCCGCGGGCGTGGAGGTTGGCGCCGAGCTGCTGGTTCAGGACGCGAAGGTTGTCGTCGTTGATGCCGAGGACGGCCTGGGCGTGGGCGGCATCGAGCTCAACCTTGCGCGTGAGCAGTTCTTCCATGGTGCCCAACACTACCAGCGGGCGGTCAGCGCCCCGATGGCGCTCAGGGCCGCCAGGGAGGCCGTCGCGGTGCGCAGGACCTCGGGGCCGAGGCGCACGGAAGTCCCCCCGATCAGCTCGAGCTCGTCGGCACCGATGCCGCCCTCCGGGCCGATGACGAGCAGAATGTCCGCCGCGAAGTCCACGTCCCGCAGGGCGACCGTGGCGTCCTCGTGGAGCACGAGCACCTGGCGGCCCGCAACCAGCTCGCGCAGCTGGTTCGTGGTCACCGGCTCGGCCACCTCCGGGACCCACGCGCGGCGCGACTGCTTCGCGGCGGCCAGGGCGGCGTTGCGCCACTTCTCCAGCTGCTTTTCCTGCTTGTTGGCGGGCCAGCGGGCCACGGTGCGGTGGGAGACCCAGGGCACGATGGCGTCGGCGCCGCCCTGGACGGCGAGGTCGACGGCGAGCTCGGCGCGCTCCGCCTTCGGGATCGCCTGGACGACGGTCACGCGGGGCGTGGGGGGCTCGACCCGCGACACGGAGACTACGTCACCCTCCAGCGCGTCCTTGCCGGTCACGGCGGTGACGCGGACCTCGGCGGCGGTGCCGTGGCCGTCGACAAGCATGATGTGCTCCCCCGGCTGGACCCGCTTGACGGTCACCGCGTGGCGGCCCTCCGGGCCGTCGAGACGGCCGGCGGCGGGGTCGGGCGCGAGGAAGTAAGGCAGGCTCATCGGCGGAAGCGGTCGCGCACGCGGGAGAAGAAGTTGTCGTCCCGGCCGGAGTGCTCGGTGGCCACCTCCGGCGAATCGGCGTGGCCGTCGCGCAGCTCCTCGAGGCGCTCGCGCTGCTCGCGGGAGAGCTCGGTGGGCACCGCAACCTGAATGTGGGCGATCATGTCTCCCGCGCCCTGGGCGCGCAGGCGCGGCATGCCCTCGCCCTCGAAGACGATCTGCTCGTTGGGTTGGGTTCCCGCCGGTACGTCGATCGAGGTGCGGCCGCCGGCGAGGTTGTCCACCTCGAGGGAGGCGCCGAGGGCGGCGTCGTACATGGGCAGCGTGACCCGCAGGTGCAGGTCGTCGCCCTCCCGCACGAAGACCGGGTGCGGGGCCGTCTGCACCTCCACGTAGAGGTCGCCGGCGGGCCCGCCGCCGTGGCCCACCTCGCCCTGCCCCGCCATGCGGATGCGCATGCCGGAGGCGATGCCGGCCGGGATGTTCACGGTCAGGTCGCGCTCGGCGCGGATGCGGCCGGCCCCCGCGCACTGCTTGCAGGGGTCCTGGATGATCTCTCCGTAGCCCTGGCACCTGGGGCAGTCGCGGGTGGTCATGACGTTGCCCAGGAAGGACTGCTGCACCTCCTGGATCGCGCCGGTGCCGTGGCAGTTGTCGCAGGTGACGGGGGCGGCCTTCGACTCGGAGCCGGTTCCCTGGCACTGGTCGCAGAGCACGGCGGTGTCCACTGTGACCTCCTTTTTCACGCCCGAGAAAGCCTCCTCGAGGGTGATCGCGGTGCGCAGCAGGGCGTCGTTGCCCGGCTGGACGCGGGAGCGGGGCTCGCGGCCCGGCCCGCCGGCGCCGCCGAAGAAGGCCTCGAAGATGTCGCCGAAGCCCCCGAAGCCGCCCGCGCCGGCCCCGGCGCCGCCGCCCTGCTCCATCGGGTCGCCGCCGCGGTCGACGATGCGGCGCCGCGAGGGGTCGAGGAGCACCTCCTGGGCCAGCGAGATCTCGGCGAACTTCTCCGCCGCCTCCTCGGACGGGTTCACGTCCGGGTGGTACTTGCGGGCGAGCTTGCGGTACGCCTTTTTGATCTCCTGCTCGGTTGCCTCACGGTCGACGCCGAGGATGCCGTAGTAGTCACGAGCCACTGTTGTCTCCAGAACCTTTCACAAATTTCACGTTTACTCGCCCCGCAGGACGCGGCTGATGTAGCGCGCGACGGTGGCAACCTTCTGAATCGTACCGGGGTAGTCCATGTAGGTCGGCCCGACCACTCCCAGCCCGCCGAGCGCCGCCCCGCCGGAGCCGTACGCTGTAGTAACAATCGAGGCGCGGGAAAATTCCTCGTCCTCGTTCTCCCGGCCGATGCGCACCGAGACCTGCTCCAGGTCCTGCGCGGTGGCCAGCAGCTTGAGCACCACCACCTGCTCCTCCAGGGCGCTGATCACCCCGTGCAGGTCCCCGGCGCGCTGGCTCAGGTTCGCCGCGCCCGCGATGAGGATGCGGTCGGAGGGCGTGTCCACCAGCGTCTCGATGAGCACGGCCGTGGCCCGCTCCACCGCCTCGGCGATCTCCGGGGGCGCACCGGGCGCGAGCGCCTCGAGCGCGCTGGAGGCGTCCGCCATCGTCTTGCCCACCAGGACGGCGTTGAGGGCGTCGCGCAGCAGGTGAACGCCCGCCTCACCGAGCGGGGAGGCGAGCTCGACGTTGCGCTGGTCGACGCGCCCCGAGTCCGTGATGAGCACCAGCAGCAGGCGCGTCGGTGTCAGCGCGACGACCTCGCAGTGCTTGACGCGCGTAACGTCGAGGTTGGGCAGCTGGACCACGGCGGCCTGGTGGGTCACCCGGGCGAGCAGCTGCACGGAGCGGCGCAGGACGTCCTCGAGGTCGACGCCGTTTTCGAGGAAGTCGAGGATCGCGTGGCGCTCGGCCGGGGAGAGCGGTTTGACGTCGTGAAGCGCGTCGACGAACGCCCGGTAGCCCTTTTCGGTGGGTACCCGCCCCGAGCTGGAGTGGGGCTGCGCGATGTAGCCCTGCCGCTCGAGCACCGCCATGTCGTTGCGGATGGTCGCGGAGCTGACCGGGATGGCGTGGCGCTCCACGAGGGATTTGGAGCCGACAGGCTCCTGCGAGGCGATGTAGTCGGCCACGATGGCGCGCAGCACAGCCTGCCTGCGATCGTCCGCTCCACTCATCTGGCACTCTCCTTCCTCGACTGCCAGATACCTTACTCCGCGGCGAGGATGTCGGTGATAATCCCGTCCGCAAGCAACCGGCCGGCATCCGTCACGGCGACCCGTTCCCCGACCTCGAGCAACCCCGCGCGCCCGTGCTTGTCGACGACCCCCCGCGCGCCCGGGCGGATCCACTCCCGCGGGATGCCCTCGCGCAGCCGCAGCCCGAGCATGATGCGCTCGAAGTGGCGGTCCTCCTCCCCAATGCGCTCCCGCCCCTCGATGGGCAGGTGCCCCTCGGCGAGCTCGGCGTTGTAGCGCTCGGGGCGCTTGACGTTGAAGAAGCGCTCCCCGCCGACGAAGCCGTGCGCACCCGGGCCCGCGCCCCACCACTCGCCGCCGCGCCAGTAGATCAGGTTGTGGCGGCACTCCCCGCCCGGTTTCGCCCAGTTGGACACCTCGTACCAGCCGTAACCGGCTCCCTCGAGGGTCGCGGCGATCATCTCGTAGCGGTCCGCGTAGGCGTCCTCGCTGGGGGCGGGCAGCTCCCCCCGGCGCACCTTGCGGGCCATGGCCGTGCCGTCCTCCACGATGAGGGAGTAGGCGGAGACGTGGTCGACACCGGTGCCGAGGATGGCGTCGAGAGTGGCGTGCACGTCGTCATCGGTCTCTGTCGGAGTGCCGTAGATCATGTCCAGGTTGACGTGCTCGAAGCCGGCGGCGAGCGCCTCCCGGGCGGCGGCGGTGGCCCGCCCGGGGGTGTGGGTGCGGTCGAGCACGCGCAGCACGGAGCCGGAGGCGGACTGCATCCCGAGCGAGACGCGGGTGAAGCCGGCCTCCAGCAGGCCCTCGAAGTAGGCCGGGTCGGTGCTTTCCGGGTTGGACTCCGTGGTCACCTCCGCGCCGGGGTTGAGCCCGACGTGCTCGCGGACCATGCCGAGGACCCGGGCGAGGCCGTCGGCGCCGAGCAGCGAGGGGGTGCCGCCGCCGACGAAGACGGTATCGGCGGGGCGGGTGTCGGCGAGCGCCAGCTCCCGCTCCAGCGAGTCGAGGTAGGCGCCGAAGGAGCTCGAGGTCTCCCGCGGGGTGTAGGTGTTGAAATCGCAGTAGCCGCAGCGCGTGGCGCAGAAGGGAACGTGGATGTAGACGCCGAAGGGCGGGGTGGCGGGCATGGGGTCACATCCTAGACCCCGCGGGCCGCAGGCTTAAGCCCCCCGACGCGACCTCTTGGCGGCGACCTTGGCCACAATGGCGTCGATGCGCGCCCGCTCGGCGAGGAACTTCGGCGGGTTGGACCCGCGCATGGTGCGGGCGAAGGCCGGGTGGTCGACGCAGACGGTCTCCATCCAGCCCTCCACGGCGGCCTCGACGAGCTCGCCGACGCGGCCGTAGAGGTGCGGCAGCGAGACGGCGCCGAGTTCGCGGGCGACCATGTCGGTCTGCTCGAGGTTGTATTCCACGATCTCCGTGAGGTGCTGCACTGCCAGGTCCGTGCGCCCGGTTAGGGCGTCATGCATGGTGCGCACCGAGAAGGGGGCCTGCAGCGGGAAGATGTCCTCCATCCCGGCGGCGTCGAGGTAATCGGGCTCCGGCACCTTCTCCTCGGGGCTGGCGCTGGCGGACAGGGACCCGGCGCGCATCCCGGAGGTGAGAGCCTGGCGCAGGCCGATCAGCTCGCCGACGACGCGGCGGGCGTCCTGGCGGGCGTCGTCGACGATCTCGGAAAACTCGGCGAGGCAGTCGTCGGTCAGCTCCCCGTCGTAATCCGCGATCGCCTCGGCGATGTGCTCGATGTACTCCGCGACCTCGTCACCGATGTTGTAGATCTCCTGGGTCAGCTCGCGGTGACGCAACAAAGCCGCGTTTTTGTGCACTGCAAGCCCCCTTCACGAGCAACTGTCCGGCGCCTTGGAAATTGCCGGGAAACGTAGGAGAGATGTTAGGGCACGCCGCCGTTCCCCCTCGGGCGGCGCGCCGCAGAAAATCCCTACCGGCGGTAGAGGGCGTCGATGTCGTCGGCGAAACGGTCGAAGACCACGTTGCGCTTGACCTTGAGCGTCGGCGTCATCTCCCCGTCCTGCTCGCTGAGGTCGCGGTCGAGAATGCGGAACTTCTTGATCGCCTCCGCGTGACTGACGGTGGCGTTGGCGACGTTCACCGCGTCCTGGATCTCCGCGCGCAGCTGCGCGTTCTGGGAGAGGTCCTTCAGCGAGGCGGACTCCGGGACGTTGTGCTGCGCCTTCCAGCGCTTCAGCTCCTCCGGATCGAGAGTGACCAGGAGGCCGATGAAGGGTTTGCCGTCGCCGACCACGAGCGCGTTGGCGATCAGGGGGTCCTGGCGGATGATCTCCTCCAGCGGGCCCGGGGAGACGTTCTTGCCGCCTGCGGTGACGATGAGGTCCTTCTTGCGCCCCGTGATGCGCACGAAACCCTGCTCGTCCACCTCGCCGAGGTCGCCGGTGTTGAACCAGCCGTCGCGCTTGGCCTGCTCGGTGGCCTCCGGGTTGTTCCAGTAGGCGCGGAACACACCGGGACCGCGGAACTCGATTTCGCCGTCGTCGGTGATGCGCACCTCGTAGCCCTGCACCGGGCGGCCGACGGTGCCCACGCGCTGGTCGACCCTGTTATTCACGCAGCTCGCGGCGGTGGTCTCGGTCAGGCCGTAGCCCTCGTAGATCGGGACACCCATGCCGCGAAAGAAGTGGCTGAGCTCCGGGCTCATGGCCGAGCCGCCGGTGATGCCGTACTCCACGCTGCCGCCGAGCGCCTCCTTGAGCTGGCGGTACACCAGGCGGTCGAAGACGCGGTGCGCCGCGCGCAGGGAGCGCGACGGCCCCTCCGGCGTGTCCATCGCCTTCGAGTAGGCGATCGCCGCGCGCTCCGCCTCGAGGAACACGCGCTTGCCGACGCCCGAACCGTCCGCGGCCTTGTTGTACGCCGCGTTGCGGACCTTCTCGAACACGCGCGGCACGCCCAGCACCATGTTCGGCTGGGCGCGCTGCAGCTCCACCGTGATGGAGGAGGCGTCCGCCCAGTGGGTCTGGGTCGCGCCGTGGATGGTGAGGGCGATGGCGACGGCGCGCTGCAGCACGTGCGCCAGCGGGAGGAAGGTGACCACGCGCTTGCCGGGGCGGGCGACCTCGCCGATCGGGTTGGTGGCCAGGGCGCGGGTCTGGTGGATCCAGTTGCCGTGGGTGAGCTCGGCGCCCTTCGGGCGCCCGGTGGTGCCGGAGGTGTAGACGATGGAGGCGAGGCTGTCGTGGGTGAGGCCGGCAACGCGGTCGTCGAGAAGCGACTGCTCGACGTCTTTGCCCTCGTTGCGCAGCTTGGTCAGCCCGCCCGAGTTGATCTCGTAGATCTTGCGCAGCTGGGAGGTAGACCCGGCGAGGCGCGGGGTGCCGTCGTCCTGGAGGACGAGGTGGGACATGGCGCGGGTGTTCTCCACTTTTTCCGAGACCGCGAGCTTCGCACCGGAGTCCTCGATGATCCACTGGATCTGGTGCGGGGAGCTCGACGGGTAGATCGGCACGGTCACGCCGCCGGCGACCCAGATGGCGAAGTCGACGAGCTGCCACTCGTAGCGGGTGTTGGACAGAAGCGCCACCCTGTCGCCGGGCTCGATGCCGTTGGCGACGAGCCCGCGGGCCAGGGCGTAGACCTCCTGGAGGAACTCGGCGGCGCTGACGTTGACCCAGTAGTAGTTCTGCGGGCGGGAGAACAGCACCAGGTGCGGGTTCTCGGTGCACAGCTCGATCAGGGTGGACACGCAGGTGTCGGTGGGGGCCAGCTCGAACCCGGCCTCTGTGGTGTAGATCTCGGAAACCATGTGGTGTACGTTACACCCCGGCCCGGCGCACGCTCATGGGGTGGCGCGCGGGCATCTTTGGCACAATGGCCTCTTGTGATGAACGCGGAACTCCTGAACACCCTGGCCTCCTCCTACGGTTTCGGCCTGAGCTACTGGGCCTCGAACGGTCTGTTGACCGAACCGCCGCACACCTCCTACATCCAGCTCCTGCAGGCCCTGGGGCTTCCGCTTGGCGACGACCCGACCGACGAGGAGCTCAGCTTCTACCTCTCGCAGCGTGAGCAGCACTGGGCCACCCGCCCCCTGCCGCCGTGCGTCGTGGCCGTGGCAGGCCAGGAGAAGCACTTCCCCGTCCACGTCCACGACGGCCACCCCGCGCACGTGTGGATCAGCCTGGAGGACGGCTCCTCGCGAGACGCCTGGCAGGACGAGAACTGGACCCCGCCCGCCACGGTCGACGGCGTGACCTGGGGCGAGGCGACCTTCCACGTCCCGGGTGACCTGCCCCTCGGCTGGCACCGGTTGCACCTGGAGTCCGACGACCTGGAAGCCGCCTGCGCCCTCATCGTGGTGCCCAACACGCTGCAGACGAACCAGGAGTTCATCCGGGACCCGGCGTTCGGCGTCATGGCGCAGCTCTACTCGGTGCGCTCGGAGGGTTCCTGGGGCATCGGCGACTTCCACGACCTGGCCACCCTGGCGGAGACCGTCGCGGCGGAGGGTGCGGACTACCTGCTGATCAACCCGGTCCACGCCGCCGAGCCCGTGACGCCGGTGGAGGACTCGCCCTACCTGCCGAGCTCGCGGCGCTTCGTCAACCCCATCTACATCGCCGTGGAGTCCGTGCCCGAGTGGCAGCGCCTCGACGAGGCCACCCGCAGGGAGGTCGCCGAGCTGGCCGCGCCGCTCAAGGCGACCAACCGCAGCGCCGAGGCCATCGCCCGCGACGACATCTTCGCCGCCAAGCTCGACGTGCTGCGCGAGCTGTTCTACCTGGCGGAGGCCGACGATGAGCGCCGCGGGCACTTCGAGACCTTCGCCGCCGACGAGGGCGAGGGCCTGCGCGAGTTCGGCCGCTGGTGCGCCGGGCAGGCCCTCGGGGCGGGCTCGGCCGCCAGGCACGGGGCCGCGGACGAGCAGGAGCTCGAGGAGCTCACCCGCTTCTACATGTGGCTGCAGTTCATCGCCGACGAACAGCGGCGCATCGCCCAGGAGCGGGCGCTCGCCGCGGGCATGCGCATCGGAATCGTCACCGACCTCGCGGTGGGCGTGCACCCCGGCGGGGCCGACGCCGCAACGCTGGCCGATGTCCTCGTGGGCGGGGCCTCGGTGGGCGCCCCGCCGGACCAGTTCTCCCAGCAGGGCCAGGACTGGTCCCAGCCGCCGTGGAACCCGCACGCGCTGGCGGAGGCCGGCTACGGCCCGTGGCGCGACCTGCTGCGCACCGCGCTGCGCCACTCCGGCGGCGTGCGCGTCGACCACATCCTCGGCCTGTTCCGCCTGTTCTGGATCCCCCGCACCGGCAAGCCCGCCGAGGGCGCCTACATGAACTACGACCACGAGGCGATGCTCGGCGTGCTCGCCCTGGAGGCGGAGCGCGCCGGGGCGATCGTGGTCGGTGAGGACATGGGGACCTTCGAGCCGTGGGTGCAGGACGTGCTGCGCGACAAGGGCGTGCTGGGCACGAGCGTCATCTGGTTTGAGGACACCCCTCCCGGGAGTACGCCGCTGCCGCAGAACCAGTACCGCCACCTGGCACTGTCCTCGGTGGGCACCCACGACCTTCCCCCCACCGCCGGCTTCCTCCAGGGCGCGCACAACAAGCTGCGCGTGGAGCTCGGGCTGGTCGAGGAAACGCTCGACGAGCTGAACCAGAGCGACGCCGCCTGGCACGCGGCGGTCCTGGACACCGCGCGGGAGACCGGGGCCTTCGAGGGCACCCCGCTGGCGGGAACCGACTTCACCCACCTCATGGTCATCGACGCGGAGGAACCCGTGGAGTTCACCCCCGAGCAGGTGGAGGACCTCCTGGTGGGGCTCAACCGCTTCATCGCGGGCACCCCCTCGGCCCTGACCTGCACGAACCTGGTGGATATGGTGGGCGACACGCGCATCCAGAACCAGCCGGGCACCAACGCGGAGCAGTACCCAAACTGGTGCATCCCGCTCGGCGACGCCCGGGGGGAAACGGTCCTCATCGAGGACCTCGCCGGCAACGATCTGTTCCACCGGGTGGCGCGCGCCTCACGGCGTCCGCGCTGATCCGGCTGGACGAGCCAGTTAGAAGAGGCTCGCCAGCCCCGCGACGACGACCAGCGCGATCATCACCCACAGCGCCTGGGTCACCCGGGACTGCGGGTACTTCCGCCGCGCCTTGGGCAGCTTCTGGTCTTGCTTGCGCAGTTCTTCGGGGTTCGCCATGGCAGACAATCCTACTTCCGCCGCGCCCCGCGCGTGAACAGGCGGGCGAGGCCGTCGACGGCGCGCAGCAGCACCGCCCCGATCACCCCGGCCAAGGGAAGGGCAACGACGAGCACCAGCGGGAGCTGGAGCCAGGGGCTGAGTCCGAACACCGCCCTCACACGCTCCCGGCGAGGCCGCGGCGCTCCAGCAGCGGGCGGGTGTCCTTGTCGCGGCCCCGGAAGGCGCGGTAGGCCTCGGCGTAGTCGCGGGCCGCTCCCCTGCTCAGGATCGCGTCGCGGAACTTCTGCCCCGTGGCGCGGTTGATACCCTCCTCCTCGACGAGCCGGTAGCCGTCCGCGTCAAGCGCCTCCGCCCAGAGGTAGGAGTAGTACCCCGCGGAGTAACCCCCGGCGAAAATGTGGTTGAACCATGTCGAGCGGTAGCGCGGTTCGAGGCCCTCGACGTCCAGGCCGTACTCCGCGAGCGCAGCCGCCTCGAAGGCCTCGATGTCCTCGGGCACCTCGCCCTCGAGGGAGTGCCAGGCGAGGTCGATCGCGCAGGCTGCGAGGTACTCGGCCGTGTCAAAGCCCTGGCCGAACTGGCGGGAGGCGCGCACGGCGTCGAGAAGCTCCCCGGGGATCGGCTCACCGGTTTCCGCGTGGCGGGCGTAGTTGCGCACGATCTCGGGGGCGAAGGCGTAGTTCTCGTTGATCTGGGAGGGGAACTCCACCCAGTCGCGGGGGACGTTCGTGCCGGACAGGGACGGGTAGCGCACGTCCGAGAGCAGGCCGTGCAGGGCGTGGCCGAACTCGTGGAAGACTGTGGTGACCTCGTCGATGGAGAGCAGCTCCGAGGAGATCGACATGACGTTGACCACCACCGGGCGGGTCCCCGCCAGGCGGGACTGGTCGACGAAGGAGCTCATCCACGCCCCGCCGCGCTTGGAGGGGCGCGCCCGGTAGTCGGTGAGCAGCAGGCCGATGCCGGTGCCGTCTGCCTCCTTGACCTCCCACACGTCGACGTCGTCCCGGTAGCCGTGCAGGTCCTCCCGGCGGGTCACGGTGATGCCGTAGAGCAGGTTCGCGGCGTGGAAGACGCCGTCGCGCAACACGCGCTCCAGCGGGAAATAGTTGCGCAGCTCGGCCTCGTTGAGGTTGAGCTCCTCTTCGCGGCGCTTCGCCTGCCAGTAGGGCCAGTCGGCGCCGTCGACGTCGCGGCCGGCGAGCTCCCCGGCGAGCTTGCGCTCCGCCTCAGCGTTGGCGGCGGCCGCGGGGGCGAGGTCCGCGATGAGCTGCCGGGCCGCGGCGGCGGTGCCGGCGGTCTCCTCGGCGATGACGTAGTCGGCGTGGGTGGGGTAGCCGAGCAGCTTCGCGCGCTCCTGGCGCAGGCGCACCGACTCGGTGACCAGCGCGGGGTTGGTGGACCGGCCGCGGGCGCGGGAGGCGTCGAAAAGCGCCCGGCGGGCCGCGGGGCTGTCCAGCTCGGCCTGGAGGGCCTGGGTGGTGGGGAGCTCGATGGGCACGAGGTACTCCTCGGGGTGCGCGGCGTCGCGGTAGGCGGCGAGCTGTTCGTCGCTCAGGCCCGCGAGGTCGTCGCGGGTGAAACGAACGGCGAGCGACTGCGTGTCCGCAAGCAGGTTGCGGCCGAACTTCTCGCTGAGCTCGCTGAGGCGCTGGTTGATCTCCACCAGGCGCGTCTTGCCGGCGGCGTCGAGCTCGGCACCGCGGCGGACGAACTGGCGCAGCAGGTGCTCGTGCAGGCGCCGCGACTCCTCGTCGTCCGGCACCTCGACACGGGTCAGGCGGCGGTGGAGCTCGGCGTTCTGGTAGATGGAGTCCATGTGCGCCGACAGCTTGGGCACGATGCGGTCCGCCACCTCGTCGAACTCGTTGGTGGCGTCGGTGCCCTGCAGGTTGAAGAACCACGCGGTGACGCGCTCCAGGTCCGCCCCCGCCAGCTCCAGCGCCTCCACGGTGTTGGCCCACGTGGGCTGCGGCTCGGTGAGGATGGCGGAGATCTCCGCGGCGTGCCTGGACAGCGCCTCATCGAACGCGGGCTCCACGTGCTCCAGGCGGATCGCGCGGAAGTCCGGGAGGTTGTACGGCAGCGTCGAGGGGCGGAGAAGGGGGTTGTCGCTCATGGCTCCCCATCCTACGGCGGGGTTCTAGACTGAACCCCCATGAGCCAGCCCAGCACTGCGGAGGTCACCTGCCCCGCCGGCACCGTCCTCGGCACGGTGTCGGGGGACGTGCGCCGCTTCCACTCCATCGCCTATTCGCGCATCTCCGCCCCCTTCAACGACGCGCTCCCCGCCCCCGGCGGCATGCTTATCGACGCCACCACCCCCCGCCCCGACGCGACGGCGCTGTCCCTCACC
>NZ_DDJO01000013.1:20693-20861 GCF_002339505.1 Corynebacterium sp. UBA2622 | reverse complement strand
CCCGCCAGGGTGTGATCCAGGTGCGGGTGGGCTACCGCCTCCGCCTGGCGGGGCTGGCCCGCTTCCCCGACGACGCGCCGTCGCACTACCGCGCCGCCCACGACTGCCAGCTGGCGCTCGAGTGGGTGCAGCGCAACATCGAGGCCTTCGGCGGCGACCCCACCAACG
>NZ_DDJO01000013.1:20124-20640 GCF_002339505.1 Corynebacterium sp. UBA2622 | reverse complement strand
GCGGCGACCCCACCAACGTCACCATGGTCGGGCAGTCCGCCGGGGCGACACTCGCGCTGTGGCTTGCCCGGCGCGACCACTACCGTGGCGGGTTCCGCCGGGTGCTGGCCATGTCGCCGGCCTTCCCGCGTGTGCCCTACGAGAAGCGCAAGGCGGCGCTGAGGGCGTTTTTGGGCAAGCCACTCACCCGCTCGGCGCTGAACAACGCCGCCCCCACCCGCGTCGAGCGCGCGTACCGGCGCCTGCGCACGCTGCACTTCAGCGACATGGCGCTGGGCCCCGCGCCGCTGGAGCCGGAAGAGCTGGCGGAGGTGGACATCGTGGTCACCTCGACGCGCGAGGAAATGTACCGCCTCGGGGAGCGCGCCGACCGGGTCGGGCTGGGCCGCGCCTCCGCACGCGCCTTCGCCGCGCGCATGGGGGTGAACCGGTTCCCGGAGTACATGGAGGCCGCGGCCGCCCGCGACGCCGCCCACCCGAGCGGGCAGATGTTCGGCGACAGCCTCATCCGCCGCT
>NZ_DDJO01000013.1:502-20112 GCF_002339505.1 Corynebacterium sp. UBA2622 | reverse complement strand
CGCCCCGGGGCGGGTGTGGGAGGCGGAGCTGGTCTCCGAGCGCGGCCCGCTGCACCATTCCGACGACCTGGACGCGCTGTTCGGCACCGGCAACCACAGGCCCGGGCGGGGGCTCAACGGCTGGCTGGTGCGCTTCTGCCGCACCGGGGAGACGGGGTGGCCTGCGTACGCGCCGGGCCGCGCGGTGCTGCGCGCGGATGTCGACGGCACCGCCTGCGGGGTGGTCACCGACCCGCTGGCGCACGTGCGGCGCGCCTTCGCCCCGGGGAGCCAGGGATACAGCTAGGCGAGCAGACCCCGCAGCCGCGGATCCGCGAGCTCCTCCACCAGCCACGGGGAGAAGGCGAAGGGGGCGGCCTCGGCGGCCGCCTTCAGGTTCGCGCCCGAGACCCACTCCCAGGAATCCACCTCGGCGGGGCTGGGCTCGAGGCCCGCGCGCTGCGCCGGCACGGAGAGGCGGGCGGCGTAGACGGGGCAGAACTCGTTTTCCACGATGCCGCTGGAGTCGGTGGCGCGGTAGGAGAAGTCCGGGAGGACGGGTATCAGCGACTCAATGAGCGCCGGGTCGAGGCCGATCTCCGCGCTGGCGCGTCGGCGGACGGCGTCCTCGAGGGGCTCGCCGGGGCCGGGGTGGCCGCAGAACGAGTTGGTCCACACCCCCGGCCAGGTCTTCTTGGACAGGGCGCGGCGGGTGACCAGGACGGCGCCGGTGGCGTCGAAAAGCCAGCAGGAGAACGCGAGGTGCAGCGGGGTGCGCGCAGTGTGCACCGTGGCCTTGTCCGCGGTGCCGGCGGGCCGCAGGTCGGGGCCGAGGAGGACCACTTCCTCACGGCCCATCAGTTGTTCAGGTTCCCGTCGAAGGTGACGTTGCCGATGGTGAACTGCGCGTTCCAGAGGTTGGAGGGCGAGACGTCGAAGGGGTACTTCAGGTTCACGGTCGCCCCCGCCCCCAGCGGCATGTCGAGACCGACGGAGGTCACACCCGCCTCCTCGCCGGTCCGGGATTTGGCGTTCTCCCTGTTGTTGCCGCCCGAGGTGTAGGTCAGCTTCGGCGTGCCCAGCGCGTCGGCGGGCATGGGGGCGTCGGAGTTGTTCGTCACCGCCACGACGACCACGGTGCCGCCGTTGGGCGCGGAGCTGGTCCCCTGCCAGACGTAGGAGACGTCCATGCCCGGATCCTTCACCCTGTCGCCGTTGAGCTTGTCGGTGGTCACGTCGTCGACGTCGTTGGACTGGAACTGCTCCTCCGGCACGCCGGTCGGGGTGGTCACCTCGATCTCCGTGGCTCCCGGGCCCTTGGCAGAGTCGTCGGACCCGCACGCCGCGAGCGCGAGCGGCAGGGTGAGCAGGGCGGCGGCCGCGCTGAGGGGCAGGCGAAGACTCATCGGGGGGATTCTCCAAAGGGGTCGTGAATACGGGGCGTGCGGCGGAGCGCAGCGGTTTCGCTCCACTTTACAACCCGTTTCCCCGCCCGAGTAGCATCAGGCAACTATGCAGTCCATGATGCGCGTCCTGCGCAGCGCGTCCGCCCTCTGGCCCTTCTACCTCGCCGTTGTCGCCGTCTCCAGCGTGGTGGCCGGGCTCGGCCTCGTCACACCGTTCCTCATCCGCCAGGCCACCGACACGATCGTCGCCACGCTTAACGACGGCACCCCGGCGCCCACCCGCACCATCGTGTGGTTGGCCCTGGCCCTCTTCGCCGCCGAGGCCGCCGCCGCGGGCCTGCGCAACGTCGCCGGGTACATGGGCGACGTGATGGTGGCGCGCATGCGCCAGATCCTGTCCACCCGGTACTTCGCCAAGCTGCTCTCGCTGCCGCAGCGCTACTTCGACAACCAGGTCACGGGCACGATCATCGCCCGCCTGGACCGCTCCATCGCGAACGTCACGCAGTTCATCCAGTCCTTCTCCAACAGCTTCCTGCCGATGCTGCTGCAGGTGGTGGCCATCCTGGCGATCACGGCCTACTACTACTGGCCGCTGACGATCCTGCTCGCGCTGCTCTTCCCCCTCTACACCTGGCTCACCGCGCTGACCTCGTCGCGCTGGCAGGTCTTCGAGGGCGAGAAGAACGCCAACATCGACGAGGGCAACGGCCGCTTCGCGGAGGTCGTGGGCCAGGTGAAGGTAACCAAGTCCTTCGTGGCCGAGGTGCGCGAGCTGGCCAAGTTCAGCGGCCACTACGACAACACCGTGCGCATCACGCGCCCCCAGTCGCGGTGGTGGCACTCGATGGATGCCGTGCGCGGGGTGGCGATGACCGTGATCTTCCTCGGCATCTACCTCATCCTCTTCCTGCGGACCCTGAGCGGCCATCTCAGCATCGGCGAGATGGTGATGCTGCTGCAGATGGTCACCATGGCGCGCCAGCCGGTGCAGATGATGAGCTGGATCGTCGACTCCGCCCAGCGCGCCATCGCCGGTTCGCGCGACTACTTCAAGGTGATGGACGAGGACGTGGAGCCCACCGCCAACGCCCAGATCGTCGCCGCCACCACCGCCGTCGACGTTCCCGACCTCGCGCCCGTGGCTCACGAGCCGCTGCCACCGCGCGAGCCGGTGGTCGCCTTCGACCACGTCACCTTCGCCTACAACCCGGGCGAGCCCGTAATCCGGGACATGAGCTTCATGGCGCGGGAGGGCGAGAAGATCGCCCTGGTCGGCGAGTCGGGCGGCGGGAAATCCACCGTGGTTAACCTGCTGCTCGGCCTCTACCCGCTCACCGACGGCCGGCTCATCGTGTGCGGGCGCGACATCGCCGACCTCGGCGTCGAGGAGCTGCGCGCCTCCACCGGCGTTGTGTTCCAGGAGCCCGCCCTGTTCTCCGGCACGGTGCAGGAGAACATCGCCTACGGCAAGCCGGGGGCGAGCCTGGAGGAGGTCGTGGAGGTGGCAAAGCGCGCCAACGCCCACGACTTCATCATGAAGTTCAAGGACGGCTACGACACCGTCATCGGCGAGCGCGGGCTGCGCCTGTCCGGTGGGCAGCGCCAGCGCATCGCGGTGGCGCGCGCGATGCTGAAGAACGCCCCCATCCTCATCCTCGACGAGGCCACCTCCGCCCTGGACACGAAGTCCGAGCGCGCGGTGCAGGCGGGCCTCGACCAGCTGATGAAGGACCGCACCACCATCATGATCGCCCACCGCCTGTCCACCATTGCCGACGTGGACACCATCATCACCCTGCGCGAGGGCCGCATCGACGAGATCGGCTCCCCCGCCGAGCTCGCCGTGTCGGGCGGCATCTATTCCGAGCTGCTGCAGCTGACCGCCTCGACCAGCGCCGCGGACCGGCAGCGGTTGAAGTCGTTCGGGTTCCACGTCGACGACGACCACGGGGAGGACGGCGAGACAGAGGAGTAGCCCCTACCCCATCTCGAAACCGCTGGCCCACTCGCGGGCCTGATCGGCTTCCGGGGTGCGGCTGCGGGTGAACACGATTGTGTTGCCGTCGGGGTCTGTCGCGGTGAGGTCCGCGGTGAGCCACTCCGTGTCGCGGGGGCCGTCCACCTTCACCCCGGCGCTGGTGAGGGCGTCGGCAAGCGCCGTGAGGTCCTCACCGTGGGCCGCGAAGGTGACGGAGCGCGCGGGGTGCTCCGCCGGGACGAGCAGGACGTCCTGGTTGCGCTCCCGGCGCATGTGGACCACCGCGGGGCTTCCGTCGGGCGCGGGCACGGTGGCCAGTGTGACGAAGCCGGCCGCGTGGTAGAGCGCTTCGCTGCGCCCCAGGTCGGCGACGGCGAAGGTGACGAACATGGGCATGGGATAAATCGATGTGTCAACCATGCCGCCGACGCTAGGGCCCTGCCGCGGGGGCAGGGCAAGAAACGAGGCCCGGTCAGGCCCGCAGCGCCTCCACCCACGACATCCTGCGCCCGTTGTTGAGGATGGTGCTGCGGTAGATCCGGGCCGCGAGCCACATCGCCGCCACCGTCGCCGCCAGGGCAAGGGCGTAGGACCCCAGCAGCTGGGCGAGGCTGAGGTTGCCGCCGGCGTAGGTGATCGGGGCCGTGAAGATGGAGAACGGCGGGATCCAGCTGAGCACCTGGATCCACGTGGCCGAGGTGTGCATCCAGCCGAACATGGGGACGTACATCGAGGCGATGAGGAGGAAGAGGATGGGTGCCTGGGTGGACTGGAGGTCCTCCGTGCGCTGCACCATCGCACCCGCCGCCGCGTAGAGGGCGCCGAAGAACAGCATCGCCAGCAGCCAGGCGAGCAGCAGCACGGGCAGGATCGACCACGACACCTCGACGCGGTCCACCAGCCCCGAGACGGCGAGGCCGACCGCCCCCACCCCGAGGATCAGCGCTGTGAGGACGAACCCGAACACCACGTTGCCGATGATCTTGCCCGCGAGGAAATCCATCGGGCGCACGGCGGCGAGGACGAGCTCGACCACCCGGGAGGACTTCTCCGCGGTGACCCGGCTGCCGATGTTGGCGGCGAAGAGGATGACGGTGAAGACGATGACCATCATCGCAACCAGCGCGGTGAGCAGCCTGGGCAGGTCCGCGTCCGTGACACCGCCGCCGTCAGAGACGTCCACGGCGGTCACGGTCGTGTCCGGGAGGGCGGAGGCGAACTGCTCCGGGGAGACGCCGAGCGACGCGAGCGCCTGAGTGGTGGCGAAGCGCGACGCGACGGCCTCCACCGCCGGCACCGTTTCACCGGCGGAGTCCCCGTCCTGGAGCACCTCCCACCCCTGCGGTCCGGCGACGACGGCCGCGTCGACGTCCCCGCCGCGCACCAGGCCCTCCGCCCCGGGGCGGTCGGCGGACTCCCGCACGTCGAACCCGGAGCCGTCGAAGGCGCTGGCCGGGACGCCGACGACCGCGACGGAGGTGGCCCCGGATGAGTCGTCGTGGTGGGACTTCCAGGCGCTGAAACCGATCATCCCGAGCACGGCGAGCAACAGGACCGCCACCGTCACCCAGATGGATTTCGTGCGGGAGAGCACCTGGATTTCCCGCCGGGCGGTGGTTGTGATGGTCTCGGCGGATGAGTAGGGGCTGGGGTTTGCCATTACTGCACGGCCTCCTTGAACAGGTCGGTGAGATCGGGGACGACGCGGGTGAATTCGTGCACCTCGCCGGCGGCGAGGGCGGCGCGCAGGATCCGCTGGTCCGCCCCCGCAGCCCCGGTGTCGGCGACCTCCAGGACGACGTGGTCGGACGCCTCGAGGACGGGGGCGGTGCCCTTCGGGTACCAGTCGCGCGCGGTGGTGCCCACGCGGTAGCGCACCGGGCCGCGGGCGCGCAGCTCGTCGACGGCCCCCTCCGCCACCATCCTCCCCCGGGAAACAATGCCGACCCTGTCGCACAGCCTCTGCACCAGGTCGAGCTGGTGGGAGGAGAAGATCACCGGCACGCCGTGGTCCCGGGCGCGGGAGACGAGCATCCGGCTCATCACGTCGACGGCCACGGGGTCGAGGCCGGAGAAGGGTTCGTCGAGGATGAGCACGTCGGGGTCGTGGATCAGGCTCGCGGCGAGCTGGACGCGCTGCTGGTTGCCGAGCGAGAGGTCGTCGAGCTTGTCGTCGAGGCGCTCGCCCAGGCCGAGCTCCTCCAGAAGGGCCCGCCCGTTTCGCTTCGCCTCCGGTTCCCCCACGCCGTGCAGCCTGGCCAGGAAGACCAGCTGGTCGAGGATCTTCTCCTTGCCGTAGAGGCCGCGTTCCTCGGGCATGTACCCGATGCGCCGGCGGGTGTCGTCGTCGAGGGGGCGGCCGTCGAAAAGCACCTCGCCCCCGTCCGCCGCGAGGACGCCCAGCGCGATGCGCATGGTGGTCGACTTCCCGGCACCGTTGGAGCCGACGAAGCCGTAGATCTCTCCGGGATGGATGCTCAGGCTCATTCCGTCCAGCGCCTGTGTCCCGCCGAAGCGCTTCGAGAGATCCCGTATCTCAAGGGTGGGCATGCACTGCTCCTCCTGGGTCGGTTGCCGGGGCTGGCCCCGCTGCTGAACAACACTGTTGCACAACTGCACAACGCGCGGGCCGGTGCGCGCGAAAAAAGCGATCCCGCTAACGTGGTGCCACATGGAGCAAACGCCTCAGGCATCAGATTTCAAGCTTCCCGCGCCCGTCGAGCAGCCCTGGCAGCGCCCCGACCCGGAGTGGTACAAGGACGCCGTGTTCTACGAGGTGCTGGTGCGCGCCTTCTACGACCCGGACGGCACAGGCTCGGGCACCCTGAAGGGCGTCGAGGCAAAGCTCGACTACCTCCAGTGGCTCGGCGTGGACTGCCTGTGGCTGCCGCCGTTCTACGACTCCCCCCTCAAGGACGGCGGGTACGACATCCGCGACTTCCGCAAGGTGCTGCCGGAGTTCGGCACGGTCGACGACTTCGTCAACCTCATCGACGCGGCGCACAAGCGCGGCATCCGCATCATCACGGACTTCCCCATCAACCACACCTCCGACCAGCACGCCTGGTTCCAGGAGTCGCGCCAGGACCCGGAGGGGCCCTACGGTGACTACTACGTGTGGACGGAGGACCCGACCGACTACAACGAAGCGCGCATCATCTTCATCGACACCGAGGAGTCCAACTGGACCTACGACCCGGTGCGCAAGCAGTTCTTCTGGCACCGCTTCTTCTCCCACCAGCCGGATCTGAACTACGACAACCCGGCGGTGCAGGACGAGATCCTCGAGGTCATCCGCTTCTGGCTCGACCTCGGCATGGACGGCATCCGCCTCGACGCCATCCCGTACCTCTTCGAGCGCGAGGGGACGAACTGCGAGAACCTGCCGGAGACCCACCAGTTCATCAAGCGGGTGCGCACGCTTTTCGACGAAGAGTACCCCGGCCGCTTCCTCCTCGCGGAGGCGAACCAGATGCCCCACGAGGTGGTGGCCTACTTCGGCGAGGGTGAGGGCGACGAGTGCCAGATGGCGTTCCACTTCCCCGTCATGCCGCGCATCTTCATGGGCATCCACCAGGAAAACGCCCAGCCGATCATCGACATCCTCAACGAGACCCCGGACATTCCGGACTCCGCCCAGTGGGGCATCTTCCTGCGCAACCACGACGAGCTCACCCTCGAGATGGTCTCGGACGAGGAGCGCGACTACATGTACAAGAACTACGCCTTCGACCCGCGCATGCGGGCAAACGTGGGCATCCGCCGCCGGCTCGCGCCGCTGCTGGGCGGGCACCGCGACCGCCTCGAGCTCGCGCACGCCCTTCTGCTCTCGCTGCCCGGTTCGCCCTTCCTCTACTACGGCGACGAGATCGGCATGGGCGACAACATCTGGCTGTTCGACCGCGACGGCGTGCGCACCCCGATGCAGTGGTCCAACGACCGCAACGGCGGGTTCTCCAAGGCCGACCCCGAGCGGCTCTACCTCCCGCCGATCCGCAACGACCAGTACGGCTACCACATCGTCAACGTGGAGTCCCAGATGAACCGCGACAACTCCCTGCTGCACTGGGTGCGGGAGCGGGTGCACATCCGCAAGCAGTACAGGGCCTTCGGCCGCGGGTCCTACACCAACGTCGAGCACTCCAACCCGCAGGTCCTCGCCTTCATCCGCGAGTACGACGGCGAGCGCATCCTCTGCGTCAACAACCTCAGCTCACGCCCGCAGCCGGTGGAGATGCACCTCAGCCAGTACAACGGCGTGGTGCCGCGCGAGCTTTCCGGCGGCATCGAGTTCCCCGCCATCGGTGAGCTGCCCTGGCTTGTCACGCTCGCCCCGCACGGCTTCTTCTGGTTCGACATCTCCTAGGGGGTCTCCACCGTGATCGACATCAGCACCGAGCGCTTCTACGGCGCCAAGTCCGAGCCCGTGGACGCGGTCAGCGTCGCCGCGGAGTCGCCCGCCGGCCAGTTCCGGTGGCAGCTTCTCGACGTCACCCACGGCCGCACCACCGACACCTACCAGGTCCTCACCGACCCGGCGGGCGAGCGCGACGCCCTCGGCGGCGAGCCAGGCGCACAGGCCTACCTGGAGCACTGCCGCAGTTTCGGGGAGGTCCACGGCGAGGTGGGCGGCCGGCGCGCCCGGCCGATGGGGGCGGAGCAGTCCAACTCCTCCCTCATCGTCGACGACGAGTGGGTGCTCAAGGTCTTCCGCCGCCTGGAACGGGGCATCAACCCCGACGTGGAACTGCTTACCGGCATCGCCGACTGCCCCAACGTGGCCGGTGTGCGCGGCCACGTGGAGCGCGACGGCTGCGTGCTGGCGATGCAGCAGGAGCTCATCCGCGGCGGGGTGGACGGTTTCCAGCTGGCCACCGGCTCGGGACTGGGCGACCCGGCCGAGCTCGGGGCGGCGGTGCGCACCGTGCACGACGCGCTGGCTGCCGCGTTCGGCACCGAGACGGTGCCGGGTGAGAGCCTCACCCGCGCGCTCAACGCCCACCTGGATTCCCTCGTCTCCCGTGCCCCGCAGCTCGCGGAGCACGAGGACGCGCTGCGCGGCCTCTACGCGCGCATCCCCCGCGTCGAGGTGGAGGTCCAGCGCATTCACGGTGACCTGCACCTCGGCCAGACGCTGAAGACCGGCGAGCGCTGGTACCTCATCGACTTCGAGGGGGAGCCCGCCCGCCCGCTGGAGGAGCGCCGCTCCCCCGACCACCGGCTGCGCGACGTTGCCGGGATGGTCCGCTCCTTCGGTTACGCCGCCGCGATGGGTGCGAAGGGCGAAAAGTGGGAGAAGTGGGGCGTCGACAAGCTGCTCGAGGGGTACGGGGCCCGGCGCGACCCGATCCTCGCCGCGTACGTGGCGGACAAGGCCGCGTACGAGGTGGTCTACGAGGCCAACAACCGGCCGGACTGGGTGGAGATTCCGCTTCGGGCGATCCGCGCGCTCGCCTGATTCCACTGTGCGGGAAAAACGGTTCCAAAAAATTAGCCGTTAACGCTCCTGACGGGGTACTCTTAGGCAGTTCCACGTCTACAAGGAGGGTTTCCATGGGCTCCACTGTCGCGAGAGACGACAACCCAGATTCCAAGGGTGGCTCGTCGGCCACCGCGATCTTCGTTACGGCGCTCGCGCTGTTTTCCATGTTTTTCGGTGCGGGCAACCTCATCTTCCCGCCGATGCTCGCCGTCGAGGCAGGCGACAACTTCTGGCCCGCCATCCTCGGCTTCCTCGGCACCGGTGCCCTGCTGCCGGTGCTGGCGGTCATCGCCATCGCACTGTCGGGCGCGAACGTGCGCGATCTGGCGCAGCGCGCCGGCTCCGTCTTCGGCGTGGTCTTCCCCGTCCTGGCGTACCTGTCCATCGGCGCCTGCTACGCGCTGCCCCGCACCGGCGCGGTGACCTTCGAGACGGCCGTGACCCCGCTGTTCGGCGTTGAGGGCTTCTTCGCCTCCGCCGTGTTCAACATCATCTTCTTCGGCGTCGCCCTCGCGCTGTCCTGGAACCCGAACACGATCATGGAGAAGCTGGGCAAGTTCCTCACCCCGGCGCTGGTGGTCCTGCTGGTCGTCATGATCGCCGTGTCCCTGTTCAAGTGGCACGCCGACCCGCGCCAGCCCGGCGAGACCTACGCCGAGAACCCCTTCACCTCCGGCCTGCTGCAGGGCTACCTCACCATGGACTCCATCGCCGCGCTGGCGTTTTCCATCGTGGTCATCTCCACGCTGCGCTACAAGGGCTTCCCGGAGGGTAAGGCCGTGGTCAACGGAACGATCATGGCCGGCGTCGGCGCCGGGGCCATGCTCGGCCTGATCTACCTCGGCCTCGGCTCCATCGGGCGCATCATCCCCAACCCGGAGCAGTACGCCAACGGGGCGGGCTTGCTCGCCGACGCGTCCAACCTCACCATGGGCATGGTCGGGCAGATCATCTTCTCCCTCATCGTGCTCCTGGCCTGCATGACCACCGCCGTGGGCCTGATCACCGCCACCGCCGAGTACTTCAGCACCCAGTTCCCCGGCTCCTACAAGACGTGGGCGATCATCTTCGCGGTGACCTCCGCCCTCATCGCCACCCAGGGCCTGGACTTCGTCATGTCCGTCGCGGCGCCCGTGATCGGGTTCCTCTACCCGCCGGCCATCGCGCTGATCTTTGTCACCCTGGTCGAGCCCGCCTTCCGCCGCCGCACCCGCTTCACGTGGGCCTTCACCCTCCCGATCTGGGTCGCGGTGATCTGTTCCGCCATCGAGACCTGCATCGCGCAGGGTTGGGCCGCCGATGCCCTGACCCCGCTGGTGTCCTGGGCGCCGTTCCACGACGTGGACCTCGGCTGGGTTGTCCCCGTCGCCGTGGCCTTCCTCATCGGCCTGGCCGTCGACCTGGCTAAGCCGCGTACGCCGATGGCGATCGGCACCAACGAGACCGTCGACGGAGAGGTCGTCACCGCGTAGCGTGGTGGAATGACTCAACCGCTCTCCCTTCTCGACTTCTGCACCGTCTACCCCGGCGAATCCCCCGCCGAGTCCATGGAACGTTCCGTGGCGCTCGCGCGGAAGGCGGAATCGCTGGGGTTTTCGCGCGTCTGGTACTCGGAGCACCACAACATGGGCTCCATCGCCTCCTCGGTCCCGGCCGTGCTCATCGCCCATATCGGGGCGCGCACATCCACCATCCGTCTCGGTGCCGGCGGTGTGATGCTCCCCAACCACGCCCCCTACGTCGTTGCCGAGCAGTTCGGCATGCTCGAGGAGCTCTACCCGGGCCGCATCGACCTCGGGCTGGGCCGCGCCCCCGGAACCGACCAGCAGACCCTCGGCCGCGCGCTGCGCCGCGACCCCCGCTCCGCCGAGCGCTTCCCCGAGGACGTGCTCGAGCTGCAGGCGTGGCTCTCCGACGACTCCCCCATCCACGGCGTCGCGGCCTACCCCGGCAGGGGCACCAACGTGCCGCTCTACATCCTCGGCTCCTCCATGTTCGGCGCGTCGCTGGCCGCGAAGCTCGGCCTGCCCTACTCCTTCGCCTCCCACTTCGCGCCGCAGCAGCTGGAGCAGGCCACGACCTTCTACAAGGAGAACTACGAGCCCTCCGAGCGCTATCCGGAGCCCTACCTCATCGCGGCCGTCAACGTCACCGCCGCCGAGACCACCGAGGATGCCGAGCGCCAGACCCGCATCGTGCACCGCAACCGCGTGCGCGCCCTCAGCGGGCGGCGGGGACAGCTGCTCAACGACGACCAGCTCGACGCGGTGGTCGACTCCTTCCAGGGCCGGCAGATCACCGACATGCTGCGCTACACAGCAAAGGGGACGGGCCCCGAGGTCGCCGAGTACCTCACCTGGTTCGCGGAGCACTCCAAGGCCGACGAGCTGATGATCTCGTTGCAGGCCGGCAGCCACGGGGAGTCGCTGCGCGGCATGGAGATCCTGGCACACCACTGGCTGGGAAGGTAGCGGGTGGTCGCTGGGGATTTGCCCGGCGTAAGCCGTGTGTATCCTATTCACTCATGAAATCCCACCGGGGCGCGGTCGCGCTCGTGACCGCAGCCGCCTTGCTGCCGCTCACGGCGTGCGGGGGCCGACCGGACGCCCGGGAGCACGACGGGGTGGTCGTGGCCGCCTCTGCGGCCCCGGCCGGGCTCGACTTCACCACCGTCTCCGGGGCCGCCGCGCCGCAGGCGCTCATGGGCAACGTCTACGAGACGCTCGTGCGCATCGACGGCTCGGGCGCCCCCCAGCCCCTGCTCGCCACCTCCTGGGAGGTCAACGACGCGGCAACCGAGTACACCTTCCACCTGCGCAACGACGCGACCTTCTCCAACGGCAAACCCTTCACCGCCGAGGACGCGAAGTTCTCGATCGAGTACGTCCGCGATTGCTGGACCAACGCCCTGAAAGCGAACATGGCGCCGGTGCGGTCCGTGGAGGCCCTCGACCCGCACACGCTCAGGGTCACGCTGACCGCCCCCTCGACGAGCTGGCTGTGGTCCATGGGTACCTTCACCGGGGCGATGATGACCCCCGAGAGCATCGGCCGGCTCGCCACCGCCCCCCTGGGCACCGGCCCCTACACGCTGCGCTCCTTCAACCCCGGTGAGGCCGTCTCCTTCGACGCCCGCAGCGACTACCAGGGCGGGGCGCCGGGGCACAACGCGACGATCCGCTACTTCGGCGACTCCGTCTCCGCCGTCAACGCCCTGCGCGTGGGCGACGTTGACGTGGTGTGGTCGATGCAGGCCCCCGAGCTGCTCGGCGCCCTGCCGGGTGATGTCGGCGTCGAGGTGGGCACCACAAACGGGGAAGTGCTGTTCAGCATGAACAACCGCGCCGCCCCCTTCGACGACCCGGACGTGCGCAGGGCCGCCGCCTACGCCATCGACCGCGCCGCGCTCAACCAGGTGGTCTACAACGGCATGGCCGCAGATACCGGCGGCGCTCCCGTTCCCCCCACCGACCCCTGGTTCCCCGGCCGCGACTACTACCCCCACGACCCGGACAGGGCCCGCGAACTCCTCGCCGGGCGAACCCCCGAGGTCACCATCACCGTCCCCAGCCTCCCCTACACCCAAACCGCGAGCGAGCTCATCTTCTCGCAGCTTCGCGACGTCGGGTTCGATGTCCACCTCGAAACCGTGGAGTTCCCCGCCGTCTGGCTCAACCGGGTGCTCAAGGGCCACGACTACCAGGCCTCCCTGGTGGCGCACGTGGAACCGCGCGACGTGCCCATGCTCTTCGGCAACCCGAAGTATTACCTGGGCTACGACTCACCCCGTACCCGCGAGCTCCTCGCCGCGGCCGAGGTGGGGGCACAGGAGGAGAACATGCGCGCCGCCGTGGACCAGATCATGGAGGACGCGGCCGCGCTGACCCTCGTCAACGCACCCAACATCGTTCTGCTCGCGCCCGGGGTGTCGGGGGTGGACCCGAACGTGGTCACCGACTCCCTGCCCCTGGCCGCAGTGACCAAGGAGGCCGGCTCGTGACAGCCACCCTTGCGCGCACCGTCGCACGCTTCGCCGCTCTGCTCCTCGTGGCCAGCATCGTCATCTTCGCCCTGCTGCGGGCGGTGCCCGGCGACCCGGCGCGCATCGCGCTCGGGGTCTCCGCCACCGACGAGGCCGTCGCGGAGCTCTCCGCCAAGCTGGGGACCGACCGGCCGCTGGCCGTCCAGTATTTCCACTGGATGGGCGGGCTGCTCACCGGGCACTTCGGCGTGTCGATGGCCAGCGCCACCGACATCACCCCGCTGGTGGCGCAGCGCGCCGGGGTCTCGCTCACGCTCACCCTCCTGGCGATGGCGCTCTCCCTGGCCATCGCGGTACCCGCCGGTGTCTACCTGGCGCGCCGCGAAGGAAAACCGGACGCCGCGGTGGTGGACGTGCTCACCCAGCTCGGCATCGTCGTCCCCAGTTTTCTGGTCGGCATCCTCGCGGTGGCGGTGTTCTCCGTGCGCCTCGGCTGGCTGCCGGCCAACGGGTGGGGCACTCCCGCGCACCTCGTCCTGCCGGTGCTGGCGCTGACGCTGGTTCAGGCGGCGATCCTCACCCGCTACGTGCACCGGGCGGTGCGTGGGGAGATGGGGAAGGATTACGTGCGCACGGCGCGGGCGCGGGGGGCGTCGATAAGCGGTGCCCTCTTCTCGCGCGCGCTGAAGAACGCGGCGCTGCCCGTGCTCACGGTGGTGGGCATCCAGCTGTCCAACCTCATCGTCGGGGCGGTCGTCGTCGAGCGTGTCTTCGCGATCCCCGGTCTGGGCACGATGCTGCTCGGTGCGGTGGGCAACCGCGACCTGACCACCGTGCAGAGCGTGATGATGCTCCTGGTGGCGTTCACCCTGGTGGTCAACATGGTGGTCGACCTGCTCTACGCGGTGATCGACCCGCGCGTGAGGAGGCAGGCGTGAGGAACCTGGAGCGGCTCACCGCCCAGCAGAAGACCGGCCTGGCCCTCGCCGCCGCCGTGGCGCTCGTGGCGCTTCTCTCCCTGGCGTGGACCCCCTACGACCCGCTCGAGGCCGACCCCGCCGCGCGCCTGCAGGGCTCCGGCGCGGCGCACTGGATGGGCACCGACCAGTTCGGCCGGGATGTCCTCTCCCGCGTCATGGCGGGCGCGCGCATCACGCTCGTGGTCTCGCTGTGCGCCGTGGGCCTGGCCGCGCTGATCGGCGTGCCGCTCGGCATCTGGGCGGGCATGCGCCGCGGCTGGGTGGAGGCCGCGGTGATGCGCCTCAACGACCTCGCCCTGGCCTTCCCCGCCCTGCTCCTGGCCATCGTCCTCACCGCGGTGTTCGGCGCCGGCATCGGAGTCGTCGTGGCGGCGATCGGGCTGGCGGGGATCCCCGGCTTCGCCCGCGTGGCGCGCGCCGGGACGCTGCAGGTGATGAGCCAGGACTACATCCTCGCCGCCCGCGTCGCCCGCGTGCCGCCCCTGCGTGTGGCCGTGCGCCACGTGGTGCCCAACATCGCGCCCATCGTGGTCGTCCAGGTCTCCGTGGCGCTGGCGCTCGCGATCCTCGCCGAGGCCGGCCTCTCCTTCCTCGGCCTGGGGACACCGGCCCCCTACGCCTCGTGGGGGCGGATGCTGCAGGCCAGCCAGCCCTACCTCGCCACCGCCCCGCACCTGGCGGCGTGGCCGGGTCTCGCCATCGCCCTGACCGTGCTCGGCTTCAACCTGATCGGGGGCGGCCGTGATCAGCGTTAGGGACCTCTCCATCCCCGGCATCCTCGACGGCATCACATTCGACGTCGCGCGCGGGGAGCGCGTGGGCATCATCGGCGAATCCGGTTCGGGCAAGTCCATGACCGCGCTGGCCGTCATGGGGCTTATCGACGACCTCCCGCTCACCGGCTCGGTCACCGTCGGCGGCGTGGAGCTCGTCGGCGCGCCGGACAGGGTGCGCCGGAAGGTCCGGGGGCGCACCGTCGCCATGGTCTTCCAGGAGCCGATGACGGCGCTCGACCCCCTCACCCGGGTCGGCCGGCAGGTCTCCCGAGACCGCGCCCGCGCCCGGGAGCTGCTCGCCGAGGTCGGGGTGGAACGCCCCGACGCGTACCCGCACGAGCTCTCGGGCGGGCAGCGCCAGCGCGTGCTCATCGCGGCGGCGCTGGCGGACGACCCCGACATCCTCATCTGCGACGAGCCCACCACGGCCCTCGACGTCACCGTCCAGGGCCAGATCCTCGACCTGCTCGACCGCCTCGTCGCCGAGCGCGGCATGGGGCTGCTGTTCATCTCCCACGACCTCGCGGTGGTGCGGCGCATGACGCAGCGCACCATCGTGTTCCGGGGCGGGCGGATCGTGGCCCCCGACTCCGACTACGCGCGCTCGCTCGCCGAACTCTCCCGCCCCGGCCCCCCGGCCCCGCCCCGCCCGCTGGGCGCACCCGTGGTGGAGCTCGACCGCGTCCGTCTCACCCGCGGCGGCACGGCGGCGCTGCGCGACGTCAGCCTGACCGTGCGCGCCGGGGAGCGCCTCGGCATCGTCGGTGGCTCCGGCTCGGGCAAGACGTCGCTGCTGCGGGTCATCGCGGGGCTCTCCCGGCCCGATTCCGGTACTGCGCGGGTGGACGGGGACGTCCAGATGGTCTTCCAGGACCCCTACTCCTCCCTCGACCCGCGCATGGCGGTGGCCGACTCCATCACGGAGGCGGGGGTGGACGGCGCGCGCGCCGCGGAGGTTCTCACCGGGGTCGGGCTGGAGGGTACCGGGGCGCGCCGGCCGCGGGAGTTCTCGGGCGGGCAGCGCCAGCGCATCTCCATCGCCCGCGCCGCGGCGCCGCGCCCGACAATCATGCTCGCCGACGAACCCGTCTCCGCCCTCGACGTCACGCTGCGCGCCCAGGTGCTGCGGCTCATCGACGAGGTCGTGGCGGACCATACCCTGATCTTCGTCTCCCACGACCTCGCGGTGGTGCGCGAGCTGTGCCCGACCGTCGCGGTGATCTACAACGGGGAGATCGTGGAGCAGGGCGCGACGGAGGAGATCTGGGCGCACCCGCGCCACCCCTACACGCGCACCCTGCTCGACTCCGCCCTGGCGGCGTCTAACGGGTGACGTAGAGGACCAGCGAGGGGTCCAGGAGGTGTTCCTCGTTGTACTCGAAGACGCTGGTCATGGCCTCGAAGGTATCCAGCTCCCGGCTGGTCAGCTGCGTTTGCTCCCGTGGGGTAGGTGCCTGCATGCCTGCAATCATAGCCCCCGGGTGACAGGGGTGTGATTCTCAGACGATCCCGGCCATGCCGAGCAGCACGTCCATTACCCCGCGCCCGTGGCGGCGCAGCCCGTCGTGCTGCCACTCCCCCGTTTCGTGGACGCGGGCGCCCAGGGCGTCGGCGGTCTCCAGGGAGAACTCGCGCGGCACGTAGATGTCGTGGGTGTAGACCACGGCGTAGGCCCCGTCCACCGGGCGCACACCCTCGTAAAGGTTCGTCCAGTCGTCCTTGACGGCCAGCTCCTGCGCGGCCGCGGCAAAGGGGCGCAGGGCGGGATCCTCGTCGAACTGGAAGGGGAAGATGTGCTCGCCGGTGAGGAGGAACTCCGCGTCGTCCGGCGAGGCGTCGGGGGCGAAGCCCTCGAGCGTCTCCGACACGCGCTGGGCCGACCAGTTGGTCGCGCCCGGCACCGTGCCGCCGTAGATGGACTCGTGGATCGCCGCGTAGAGCGGGGCGCGCTCGAAGGAGACGCGCTCGCCCACCTCGGCGAGGAAGTCGGTGCGCAGCCGCCCGCCGCGGTGGAAGGGCTCCTCCAGCAGCGCGCCGAGCGCGTCAAAGCCGCCCTCCTGCCCCAGCGCCACGCCGATGGTGCGGAAGCGCCGCGGGGTGAGCCGCTCCCCGGTGGGAAGCAGCTCCTCCGTGCCCTCCAGGTGGCGGCACACCTCGCGGATGGCCGCCTCGGCGTGCGGGACCTCCCGGTAGAAGTCCAGGTGGCGGCGCTTGAGTTTGGCAAATGTGGCGCGGTAGACCTCGTCCACCCCGCGCGTGATGGTGGGCAGCCCGCCGGTGAAGAAGGCGTTGCGCACGGACTCGGGGTGGCGGGCGAGGTAGTGCACGAGGCAGAACCCGCCGAAGGACTGGCCCAGCACATCCCAGCTCTCGAGGCCCAGCTCGGCGCGCACGGCCTCAGCGTCCTCGACGATGGAGTCGGCGCGCAGGCGGGCGAGAAGCGGGGCGTCGATAAGCGAGGGCTCGGCCCTGTCGATGCGGGTGGAGCTACCCGTTCCGCGCTGATCCAGGAGCACGACCCGGTAGTGCTCGAGCGCCGCGGTGATCCACTCGAAGCGCTCGCGCGGGGCCGGGGAGCCCGGACCGCCCTGCAGGAACAGGAGGGTGGGCTTGTTCTGATCCTCGCCGGAGTCGCCGAGGACGCGGGCGAAAATGGTGAGGCCGTCGCGCTGGATTTTCATGGGCTCGATCGTATAACCCACCTTGTGCCGGGAGTAACGTGGTGGGCACCGCCAGCAACCGACGTCGCCCCGGGCCACCCGGGAGCGGCTTTTTCGTGCGTGAGGAGCCGCCTGTGAACGTGGATGGAGACAAGACCCGCGACCTTTCCGTCGACGAACGGACCCGCCGCGCCGTCGCGGAGGAACCGCTGCCGAAGCGGCCCGACCCGTGGCGCCTCTTCACCGGGTTCAACTCCTCCGCACCCCGCCTGCCCGGTGCGCTGCGCGCGGCGATCGCGGTGACCGTGCCGGGGGCGATCGCGCTGGCGCTGGGCCAGGACAACGCCTCCATCCTCATCACCTCGGGCGGGTTCGTGGTCATCTACGGCGAGGGCCACCCCTACCGCTCCCGCCTGCGCGTCATGCTCGTGGCCGCGGTGCTCCTCGTGCTCGGCGCGACAGCGGGAGCCTTCGTCGGTTCCGTGATGTGGGCGCAGCTCGCCGCGGGCGGGTCCCACTTCTGGTTCCTGCTCGCCGGCCTCTACACCGTTCTCATCGCCACTGCCGGCGCGTACGTGCAGAACGCCCTGCGCCTGCCCCCGCCCGGGGTGTTCTTCGTGGTCATGGTCGCCGGCGGCTCCACCATGGTCGCGCGGCTCGGTTTCAACCCGCTCGGGGTGGGCGGCTGGGCGGGCCTGGGCGCCCTGTCCGCGGTGCTGGTGGGCATGTCGGGCTGGTTAATTAACCCCCACGGCCCGGAGCGGAGCGCCGTGCGCGCCGCGGCGGAGGCTGTCGACGCCTACGTCACCTCCCCGCCGACGGTGGGAAGGCGCCACAGCGCGCAGTCCGCGGTCTCGCAGGCCTGGTCCTCGCTCAACGACGCCGGGATCATTTCCGGCGGCCGCGTCGCCCGCGGCAGCCAGCGCGACCTGGTGGAGCAGACCCTCGCGGCCAACCGACGGCTCACCCTGCGCAACGAGGAGCTCGGCTCGGCCTCGGAGGCGGACGCGGGTCCGCTTTTCGACGACCACCGCAGCGTCATCCCCCACACCCGGCCCTCGATCATGTACCGGCTGACCCGATCCGCCAACCGCCACTCCCACGCCTTCGTGACCGCCGAGAAGGTCTTCCTGGCCACCGTCTGTGCGGCCGTGGCGGGCGTGGTGCTCGGCTTCGACCGGCCCGACTGGGCGGTGGTCTCCGCCCTGCTCATGCTGCAGTGGGGCCCCGACCGCATCCACGGGCAGGTGCGCGGGCTGCACCGCCTGGTCGGTTCCCTGCTGGGCATCCTCCTCTTCGGCCTCGTCCACCACTTCGGGGTGTCGGGGTATTCCCTGCTGCTGGTGCTGGCCGCGTGCCAGTTCGGCGCCGAGTTCTTCGTCACTCGCAACTACGCGCTGACCGTCATCATCACCACCCCCCTCGCCCTGCTGATGGGCGACTCGATGCGCCAGCCGTTCAGCGAGGTCTTCGCCGCGCGCACCGTCGAGGTGGTGCTCTCCGTCGTCTTCGGTTCGCTGTTCCTCTGGGCGTGGCGGCCCAACGCCGACCGCGCGCGCCACCGCCGCCTGCGGATCCGCTGCCGCAAGGCGATGGGCTCGCTGCTCGGCGCGCTGCTGGTCACCCCACCGAGCGGGGCGAAGGAGGAGCGCCGCGACCTGCAGTACGAGCTGCTCTCCGAGCGCCGGGCGGTCAACTCCCTGGCCGTCGACCACCCCCGCGCCGCGCTCGCGGTGTGGGCCGACCACGTGGACATCCAGCGGGCGGGTTACGCCATCCTGGACTACTGCAGCGCGCACAACGACGACATGCTCACCGCCGGGCAGGTCGGGGAGCTCGCGGGGCACCTGAAGAGGGTGCTCTAGCTCGGTTTCCGGTCCTCGAACACCGCCACGGCGATCTGCACCCGGTTGTCCACCCCGAGCTTCTCCGCGATGTGGCGCAGGTGCGTCTTCACGGTCGTCGGCGCAATGAAGAGCCGCCCCGCGATCTCCATGTTGCCCATCCCCTCGGCGACCAGCTCCGCGACTTCCCGCTCGCGCCCGCTCAGCAGCGCGAGCCTCCCGCTTTGCGACGCACCCCTCCCCCGCCCCGGCGCGTCCGCCAGCGCCACCAGCGAGGCCAGCACATCCGGGCTAAGCAGCTGCTGGCCCTGCGCCGCGGCGCGCACCGCCGCGATCAGCGCCGCCGGGCGGGTGGACTTGAGCAGGAACCCCACCGCCCCGGCGCGCAGGGCGTCGAGGATGAAGGCGTCAGTGTCGAAGGCGGTGAGCATCACCACGGGCACGTCCGCGGTGGCGGGGGCGGCCTTCAGCGCGCGGAGCGCCACGATGCCGTCCATGCCCGGCATGCGGATGTCCATGA
>NZ_DDJO01000013.1:0-418 GCF_002339505.1 Corynebacterium sp. UBA2622 | reverse complement strand
TGTCCATGAGCACCACGTCGGGCCGGGACTCGCCCACCACCGCGACACCCGAGGCCCCGTCGGACGCCTCCGCCACGACGCGGATGGAGGGGTCGCCCTCCAGGACGAGCCGGATTCCCCCGCGCATCAGCTCCTCGTCGTCGACAAGCGCGACGCGCACGATCTCCCCGCCGCTCACCGCGCACCCTCCGCGCGCAGCGGCAGGCGCAGGGTCCACCGGAAGAACCCGTCGCTGCATCCGCTGGTCAGGCTCCCGCCGGCGGCGCGGGCGCGCTCGCCCATCCCGGCCACACCGAGGCCAGCCCCCGGGGATTGCACGGCGTCCGGGTCCAGCGGGTTGCTCATCTCCGCCGTCAGCACCCCGCCCCGCGCGTCGAGGCGCAGCGAGACGGGCGCGCCCGGCGCGTGCTTGCGCGCG
>NZ_DDJO01000014.1 GCF_002339505.1 Corynebacterium sp. UBA2622 | reverse complement strand
AGGCTGAGTCGGTGCGAAAGGGAGTCGTGCACGTCGCGGGCGATGCGGTCGCGCTCCGCCTGGCGCGCGGCGCGGGCATCCTCGCGCGCCTCGGCCAGCACGCGGGCCTGCTCGTCGCGGGCGTGGGTGCGGAACATGGCGATCAGCGCCGTCAGCGCCACCGTGACGGATACCCCGGCCGCCCACATGGCGGGGCCGGGCGCGCCCATCCCCGGGAGCGGGTGGAAGAGGACGTCGGAAAGCCCGCTGATGCCCAGGCACGCCACGGCCGCGAGGCTCCACGGCCACGACCTGCGCGAAAAGACCGAGATGAGCACTACGACCCCCGCCGGAACGGCGAAGTAGGAGGCGGAGGAGAGCACCACCGCGAGGGAGGCCGCGAGGGTGCCGCGGGTGCCCGGGAAACCGGGTGCGGCCTCGCGCGGGTCGTGCGACAGCGCCTTGGGCAGGAGCAGCCACCCGACGAGCGCCACCGCCACCATCTGCGTCGCGCGGATCCCGATGTCGTCCTCCGTGGCCCCGGGGAACTCCTGCCTGTCGAACTCCGAGAAGAGGATCCCCGTCACCACCCCGGCCGCGACGCACAGCGCCACGATGCCGGCGACCCGCCACCTCTTCATGCTCATGCCGCCGAGTGTATGGGCGCTTAACGGGCGGCACATCCTCCCCGGGGAGGATGCCCGGAATCGTCCCGGGGGGTGATGTGCGGGCACACCGCCGTCAACCACACTGGATGCCGGGTGCACCCCGCACCCCTCTGGCCCCGCAACGCGGGCCGGGGACACGACGACACGTGAAGGCACCCACCCATGACGCTGACCGCATCCCCCGCACCTGCCCACCCGGATCGGGAGGCCACCGGCGGCCCCGCACCCTTCCACCGCGTGGAACGCCCCTGGTGGCGCGCCGCGGTCGAGCTGGCGGCCCTGGCGGTCCTCTACGTGGCGTTCACCTTCGGCACGCTTCTTCTGCTCGGCTTTTCCGGCATGGCGCTCGGGCTGCCCGAGACGCTCATGGACCTCGGGGGAACCGACCTCGACGCCAGCGTGCTCCTGCTGATTTCGCTCGCCATGACGTGCGCGGCTCCACTTCTCGCCGCACGCGTATCGGGGCGCCGCCCCGGTGATCTACTCAGCGTCGCGGGCCGCTTCCGCTGGCGCTACGCCCTCGCCCCGGCGCTCATCGCCGCGGCGGGCTACAGCTTCTCCACCCTGATCGATGCCGCGGCGGGCCGGTACGATTCGCCCTCCGTCACCGGCCGGGGCCTGGCGTTCATCGCGCTGTGCCTGTTCATCGTCCCGCTCCAGGCGGCGACCGAGGAGTTGATCTTCCGCGCCGCGATCCCCCAGATCGTGGGTACGTGGGTGCGCTCGCCCCTCATCGCCTACGGTGCGGCCGTCCCCCTGTTTGTCGCCGGCCACGAATACAACTGGATCGGCCTGACCGACATCCTCGTCTTCGCGGTCTGCTCCGCGGTGCTCACCTGGGCCACAAGGGGCATCGAGGCGTCGACGGTGCTGCACGCCGTGGGCAACTTCTTCGCCTTCACCGGTCTCGGGCTGGGGATCTCGGACCCGACCCGCTACGACATCTCCCCCGCCGCAGCCGCGTTCAGCATCGCCATGACGGTTGTCCTCACGGGCGCGATTCTCTGGGCCCTCGTGGTCAAGGGGTGGGGCGTGGGTGGAGGCGTCGAAAAGCGCCAAAATGAGCGCGCGGGAGGAGTTAACTGGGGGTGACCCGAAAACGGACCCCATGCGAAGGAGCATGCACGTGGCGGAGAAGAAGGCGGCGGCCGGGGCGATGGACCGGGCCCGCGCGATGCGGACCCGCAGGACTATCGGCCTCTACCCCGACAACATGCACCCCGGGCTCGTTCCCGGGATCAGCATCGAGGAGCAGCGCTACAGCTTCGGGGTGGACAGGCTCGTCTTCGGGGTGACGTCCGTGCTCATCATCGCCTTCGTCGTTTGGGGCGTGGCCAGCCCGGACACCGTCTCCGCGTTCTCCTCCGCGGCGCTGCAGTGGGGGCTGCGCAACTTCGGCTGGCTGTTCAACGTCCTGCTCATCGTGTGCATCGTGGTGATGGTCTCCATCGCGTTCTCGCGCTACGGCTCCATCAAGCTGGGCAAGGACGACGAGGAGCCGGAGTACTCGCTGTTTTCCTGGGTCGCGATGATGTTCGCCGCCGGCATCGGCGTGGGCATCTTTTTCTTCGGCCCCTCCGAACCGCTGGCGTTCTACCACTCCCCGCCCCCGCTGACCGTCGAGCCGCACAGCGAACAGGCCCTCCACCAGGCACTCGCGCAAGCGAACTACCACTGGGGTTTCTCCCCGTGGGCGCTCTACGCGCTCGTTGGGGGCGCCCTGGCGTACTCCTCGTACCGGCGGGGGCGCACCTCCCTCATCTCCTCGCTCTTCGCGCCGCTGCTGAAGAAGACCGACGGGCCGACGGGCAAGGTCATCGACACCCTCGCCATCGTGGCCACCCTCTTCGGCACGGCCGCCTCGCTCGGCATCGCAACACTGCAGATCGGCGAGGGCATCTCCACCGTCGGCGGCTTCTCCCCCACCATGCCTGTCCTGCTCGGGATCGTCGTGGTACTCACGGCCGCGTTCATCGCCTCCGCGGTGTCCGGGGTGTCCAAGGGCATCCGCCTGCTCTCCAACGCGAACATCACGCTGACTCTTCTGGCTATCGTCTTCGTCTTCCTCACCGGCCCCACGCTCCTGCTGACCAACCTGCTGCCCTCGGGGACGCTGGCCTACCTTGACAAGTTCCTCGACATGGCGTCGCGCTCCCTGTCCTGGGGCACGGACACCCTGGACTTCCAGGCGCAGTGGACCGCCTTCTACTGGGCGTGGTGGATCGCCTGGGCCCCCTTCGTGGGCATGTTCATCGCCCGCATCTCCCGCGGGCGCACCATCCGCGAGTTCACCCTGGTCACCATCGTCGTTCCCACCGCCGTGCTCGTCCTGGCCTTCACCGTCTTCGGCGGCACCGCCATCACATTCGCCCGCGAGAACGTCCCCGGCTTTGACGGCTCGGCCTCCCCGCAGCAGGTCCTCTTCAGCATGATCGACCATCTCCCCTTCACCGGCGCGACCTCTCTACTGGTGATTGTCATCCTCTCCATCTTCTTCATCACCTCCGCCGACTCCGCCTCCGTGGTCATGGGCACCATGGCCTCGAAGGGCGATCCCGAGCCGAACAAGCTGCTCGTGGTGTTCTGGGGGTTGCTCATGATGGGCATCTCGGTGGTCATGCTGCTCACCGGCGGCGAGGATGCGCTCTCCGGGCTGCAGTCCCTGACCATCCTCACGGCCATGCCGTTTTCGCTGGTGATCATGGCGCTCATGGTGTCGTTCATCAAGGACCTGCGCACCGACCCGATGGCGATCCGCCGCACCTACGCCGCCACCGCCGTGCGGGATGCCGTGGTGCGCGGCCTCGAGGAGTACGGCGACGACTTCGAGATCGCGGTTGAGCCCACCGACGCCGGAAGGGGCGTCGGGGCCGCCACCGACGTCGACTCCACCAGCGAGGAGCTCACCGGGTGGTACCGCCGCACCAACGAGGAGGGCGAACCCGTCGGCTACGACTACGCCACCGGCGAGTGGGCGGACGGCTGGGAGGGGAAGTGCCCGCCGCGTGACGACGACCGGGGTGATGCGTAGGGGGTTGATTATCGAACTCCAGTTCTATAGACTGGTATGCGTAACCACAAGGGGGGAACTTATGGATACACGGACCGACCCACGCGCCGCCGGGGCGCACATGATCATTGAGGGGGAGTACCTCATCTTCGGCCGGTTCGCCGACCCGGAGGACGACATCCTGGACCACGATGTCGACGAGGTGATCACCGAAACGATGGTGCTCACCCGCCGCGGCAAGACTTTTGTGGAGAACGGGATCTTCGGCTACGCCCGCCTGCGCGATCTACCCCGCCTGCGGGCGCTGCACACGGAGACGAAGCTGCTGGACGTGCCCCGACTCGCGGCCATCGACCGCACCCTCGGCGCAGTCCCGGCGGGGTGTCCCCCGGAGACCTGGGCCCTGTTCGACGACTCGCTCGTGGACATGTTCACTCCGACGCGGCCCGGCCAGGCGATGCCGAGCATCTGGTCGATCACGCGGAGCCTGCGCCGCCTTATCTCCACAATCGACGCGTCGGTCAACTTCGACCCCGTCAAGCGGGCGAAACGCACCGCGCCGAGCGCCCCCACCGCCTCCATCCACCCCGTGGACGTCAACGGCGAACGGCATGCCGAACTCACCCTGACCACCAACAGCGCCACCATGGCCTGCATCCGCGCGCACGTGAAAGCGATCGCCCGCGAGAACCACCTCACCCTCGGCGAGACGATCATCAAGCTCCTGGCGGGTGACATCACCACCAGCGTCCGGGCCGTTCTCTACCTCCACCGCCCGGCGGAGGCGTAACGCGATGTCGTTATCCCCGGTTTCGGCCACGCCAACGCCGACGACCTCGACACCCTCCAGCGCATGTTCGACGCCAACCCGCCGCGCACCGTCGACCTGGAGGCGGTGCGCACCTCGCGGGTGAACGGCTACCGGCCCACGCCGAAGATGGCCGCCTACGTCCACGCCCGCGACGGCACGTGCATCTACCCCGGTTGCCACCAACCGGCACAAAGATGCCAGCTCGACCACCGCATCCCCTACAACCGGGGAGGCCCGACCACGCCCGACAACTTGTACTCGCTGTGCCAGCACCACCACAACGTCAAGACCGACAAGCGGGCGTTCTACGTTCCGGACCCCTCCACCGGCGAGGTGGTCTGGCTGTTCGCCAACGGCACCTGGGCTGCCGCGGAGAGCAACGGGATGTTCAAGGAGTACACCGTGCCCGACAAGCCTCGGTGGGCGGCAACCGTGGGCGATACCCGCCGCACCCGCGACCGCGTCGCCCGGTTCAACGCCGCCTGCCACAGGCTCTGCGACATCTACGACCGCGACGGCGACCTCGAGGCCTGCACCGCAGGCATCCGCGACCTGGAGCGCCAGTACGGGCTCACCTTTGAGTTCGCCCCCGATGCCGAGGATGCGCCCCGCTCCCCGGACCTCATGGCCGCCTAGGGCGGGGCGGGTCTACTCCTCGTCGGTGGACAGCGCCGCGACGAAGGCCTCCTGCGGCACGGTGACCGAGCCGATGGACTTCATGCGCTTCTTGCCGGCCTTCTGCTTCTCCAGCAGCTTGCGCTTGCGCGAGATGTCGCCGCCGTAGCACTTGGACAGCACGTCCTTGCGCAGCGCGCGGATGTTCTCGCGGGCGATGATCTTCGAGCCGATGGCCGCCTGGACGGGCACCTCGAACTGCTGGCGCGGGATGAGCTCCTTGAGCTTCTTGGTCATCTTGTTGCCGTACCACTGCGCGGAGTCCTTGTGAACGATCGCGGAGAACGCGTCCACCGGCTCGCCCTGCAGGAGGATGTCCACCTTGACCAGGTCGCCCTCCTGCTCGCCGGCCTCCTCGTAGTTGAGGGAGGCGTAGCCCTTGGTGCGGGACTTCAGCATGTCGAAGAAGTCGAAGATGATCTCGCCCAGCGGCATGATGTAGCGCAGCTCGACGCGGTCCTCGGAGAGGTACTCCATGTTCTTCATGGTGCCGCGCTTCGACTGGCACAGCTCCATGGTCGTGCCCACGAACTCCTGCGGCACGATGATCGTCATGTTCACGATGGGCTCGTAGACGGCCTGCAGCTTCCCGCCGGGCCAGTCGGAGGGGTTGTGCACGACCTGCTCGGCGCCGTCCTCGCGCACCACGCGGTAGGTCACACTGGGCGCGGTGGAGATAAGGTCGAGGTCGAACTCGCGCTCGAGCCGGTCGCGGGTGATCTCCATGTGGAGCAGGCCCAGGAAGCCGCAGCGGAAGCCGAAGCCCAGGGCGACGGAGGTTTCGGGCTCCCACGTCAGTGAGGCGTCGTTAAGCTGCAGCTTCTCGAGGGATTCGCGCAGCACCGGGAAGTCCTCCTGGCTGACGGGGAAGAGACCCGAGTAGACCATCGGCTTGACCTCCGCGAACCCGGCGAGGGGCTCCTCGGCACCCTTGGCGGCCCAGGTCACGGTGTCGCCGACTCGCGTCTCGCGCACATCCTTCACGCCGGTGATGAGGTAACCCACCTCGCCGGGGCCGAGCCCCTTCGTCTTCTTCATCGTGGGCGAGACGATGCCGATCTCGAGGATTTCATGGCGCACGCCGGTGTTCATCAGCTGGACCTGCTGGTGCGGCTTCAGGGTGCCGTCGAACATGCGGATGTAGGTGACCACGCCGCGGTAGGTGTCGTAGACGGAGTCGAAGATGAGCGCGCGAGCCGGTGCATCGGGCCCGAAGTCCGAGGAGGGCGGCGGCACGAGCTCGACGAGCTTGTCCAGCAGCTCGGGAACGCCCTGGCCGGTCTTGCCGGAGACGCGCAGGACCTCCTCCGGCTCCACGCCGATGATGTTGGCGATCTCGAGGGCGTACTTGTCCGGGTCGGCGGCGGGCAGGTCGATCTTGTTCAGGACCGGGATGATCTCCAGGTCCTTGTCCATCGCCATGTAGAGGTTCGCCAGCGTCTGCGCCTCGATGCCCTGCGCGGCATCGACGAGCAGGATCGCCCCCTCGCAGGCCTCGAGCGCGCGCGAGACCTCGTAGGAGAAATCGACGTGGCCCGGGGTGTCGATCATCTGGAGGATCGTCTCCTGACCCGCGAATTCACCGGAGGAGGGCGTCCACGGAAGGCGCACGTTCTGCGCCTTGATGGTGATGCCGCGCTCGCGCTCGATGTCCATGTTGTCCAGGTACTGGTCGCGCATGTCCCGGGCGCTCACCACGTTGGACAGCTGGAGAATGCGGTCCGCCAGGGTGGATTTGCCGTGGTCGATGTGGGCGATGATGCAGAAGTTTCGGATGCGCTCCGGATCCGTGAACGTCTGCTCCGCGAAAGTCGTCGTCTGCGCAGCCATAGTCTGGCCCACTTTACCGCCTCACGTGGGCGGACAAAACACGCACTGGGGGTTCACCGCCAGTTTGCTGACCCCTCACCACAAGTGCGCCGAACCGCTTGTGCGCGGCCCGCGACGCTCGTAATGTGAAGCCAACCACAACCTCACCGACAGTCCCCTCAGCCCCAAGGACGCAGCATGTTCTTTCACCGGTCGAAGCGCCCCGACTCCAGCGCGCTCGACCAGGGCCTGGCGCTGCTCAACGAGCGCCTCGGCAGCTCACCGCGCGACCGTTCCCGCAAGATCGCCTCCCGACTCCTGGTCAAACCCACGTCCAAGGTGGCGCGCGGCATCTACTACGCCCCCGACATGGACGGCCAGGCCGAGCCCGGCGAAGTCGTCTGGGTGACAGTGCCCTCGAACCCGCCCCAGGAACGCTCCCTCTTGGTCATCGGGCGCGAGCACCACGACGTCCTCGGCCTGCTCATCTCCCCCGAGGAGAAGCACGCCCGCGACGAGCACTGGCTCGGCATCGGCTCCGGCGAGTGGGAGGACACCGGCGAGCCCTGTTGGGTACGCCTGGACAAGACACTCATGGTTCCCGAGACCGAGGTCCACCGCCGGGGCACCTTCGTGCCCGCCCGGCGCTTCGAGCGCATCGCCAACCGGCTGCGCAAGCACTTCGACTGGGTGTGAGCTGGGGCGTCGACAAGCGGGGTTTGGTGCGCGCCGGCAACTCCTGTTATTCTTCCTGGGTTGTCCGCATCCGGGATTTTCAGGGTGCGCCGAGCTACGCGAGCAGGACCTTGGGCCCGCGTTGTCAAACGCTTGGCGCGTGAACGCCCTCCCGGGTCGACTGCACAATCAGATTCGACCTATTCAAGAGGTGTAGAAAAATGGCAAACATCAAGCAGCAGAAGAAGCGCGTTCTCACCAACGAGAAGCGCCGCCTGCGCAACAAGTCCATCCGCTCCGCGACCCGCACCGAGATGCGCAAGTTCCGCGAAGCCGTCGAGTCCGGTGACAAGGCCGCTGCCGAGGCCCAGCTGCGCGTCGCGTCCCGCAAGCTGGACAAGGCCGTGACCAAGGGCGTCTTCCACCGCAACTCCGCGGCGAACAAGAAGTCCAATATGGCGCGCGCCCTCAACAAGATGGCCTAACCTGCGCCGTCGCGGCCCGCTTCCTCCGGGGGGCGGGCTTTTGCTTTGCGACGCCCCGTTTGCCGCCGCCCCTACCCCGCGACCCCCAGGGCCCCGCGCACGAGCAGGGCCGCGCCCACCGCGAGGAAGAACGCGCCGGAGAGGATGTCGATGGCCGGGCCGGCGGCGAGCAGCCTGCGCCGCACCCTCTCGGTGGAGATGACCTGGGAGAACACCCCGAAAAGCACGAAGGGGCTCAGCCACATCGCGAGGATCACCACGACCGCGGTGGCCGCGGAGGGGTGCGGCGGCAGCAGCGGGGCGATCATCGCGGAGAGCGCGACGACGATCTTCGGGTTGGAGAGGTTCGTGCTCAGCCCGCGCAGGAAACTCGATCTCACCGAGCCCAGGCGCTCGGCGGCCTCCTCGAGGCCCGCGGGTGGGGCTTTGCGCTCCCGCCACCCGAGGCGGACGTTCGTCTGCCCCATCCACACGAGGAACGCCCCGCCCACCAGCTGGACGAGGGCGATCGCCCACGGGAAGGCCGTGAGCACCGCCGCGGCCCCCAGCACCGTGAGCGTGCACCACATGAGCACCCCGACCTGGATGCCGGCCGTCGCCGCCCACGCGTGGCGGCGCGATCGCGTCGCCGTGCGCGTGATGAGGATGACATCCGGGCCCGGGACTGCGGCCCCGAGGACGTTGAGGCCCACAATGACCGCGAGGTCACCGGGGGCGATCACCTGCCGTCGCCCGCCATCTTCTCGGCCAGGTCATCCCGGCCGAACATCCTCGCCGTCGCGATCGCATCCGGCTGGCCCGCCCGCGGGTCCGCACCCGCCTCGAGCAGCAGGTCGACGATCGCGTCCTCCTTCTTGAAGATCACCCCGGCCAGCGGGGACTGGCCACGCGCATTGGGCTTGTCGACGTCCGCCCCACGCTCCACCAGGCCGCGGACGAGCTCCTCGTGCCCCGAGTAGGCGGCGAGCATGAGCAGGCTGTTCCCGTCCTGGTTGGCCAGGTCGGCGTCGACTCCGTGGTCGACGTACTGCAACAGCGTGAGATCCCCCTCGCGCGCCAGCGTGAACAGCTTCGCAGCGAAGTCCTGCAGCTCGTCGGGGATTGCGCCCGGCTGATCCCGGGCCTCGTCGGGGGTGGTCGGGTTTTCGTGCTGCTCGTTCACGCCAGACAACTTATCACGCGGGCACGCCCGGCCCGGGCCGTTTAGCGCGCCAGTTCCGCGATGCGGCGCACGGCGTCCTCGAGGGCGAACTCCTCGTCACCGCCCTGACCCTTCACCTCGGCGTCGAGGTCGGCGATGATGATCACCGCCTCCGAGACCGCCTGGCCGGACCAGTTGTGCGCGATCTGCATGGCCTTCTTCGCCGCGAAGGGGTGCATGCCCAGCGTGCGGGCGAGCTGGTTCGGGTTGCCGCGCGTGTTGTAGAGCCGGGCGATGTCCCCCACCTTCACCGCGAGCGCCGCGGCAATGGCGACCGGGCTCATTCCCAGCTGCAGGGCGCGGCGGGTGGAGGCCAGAGCCTTGTCGACGCGCCCGGTCACCGCCTGCTCGGCGATGTCGAAGCCGGATACCTCCGCAACCCCCGAATAGTAGGCCCGCACGCCCGCCACCGTCAGCTCCCCTTCCGTGTCCGCGACGAGCTGATCCACGGCGGAGGCGAGCTCCCGGAGGTCGGAGCCCACGGATTCCAACAGCGCCGCGACAACATCCGGGGTTGGGCGCACGCCGTGGCGGCGGAACTCGTTCATCACCCAGGTGTGGCGCTCGTTCTCCCGCAGGGGGTCCACCTGGTGCACCTCGGCAATCTTGGAGAACTTCGGCACCATTGCCTTCTGCCGCCCTCCCCCGGTGTGGCCGATGATGAGGGTCAGCCCCGGCGCGGGGTCCAACGCGGCCTGGAGCAGCAACTCCGTGGGCTCCTTGCCCGCCTGCTCGGCGTGCTCCACCACCACGATCCGGTCCTCCGCGAAGAGCGAGGGGCTGGTGGCCTGGGCAAGCTCGCCCTCCGTGACGTCACCGGCACGGAGTTTGGTCAGCTCGGCGGCGGGGTTGGCGCGGTCGATGATCGCGTTCGTGGCCCGCTCGGCGAGGAACTCGTCCTCGCCGAGCACGAGGTGCACGGGGTTCAGCATGCGCTCCATCCTATCGGGCGGCCCCCGTGCGCACCGGCCCGTCGCGGTTGGGGTAAACCACGGGAATCCCCTCCCGGGTCACCACCGGCCGCCTGTGCGGCCTGCCCGTCTCCAGCACGACCACCACCTCGGTCCCGGATGGCACGGGTTCGACGGTAGCCTCGCTGCCCACGACGTGGGCGTTCATGCCGGCGGGGTCCGCGGGCCGGATTGAAGTCGGGTCCCCGGCCCCGCCGCCGGCGACCACCGCCAGCGCCACCGCCAGTGTCATCCGCGGGCGCCCCGCCAGGAACCCGGCCAGCACCCACCCGTAGGCGACCAGCACCGTGGCGGGGCCCGTCTCCACCGTGGCCCCCGGCCACCGGGCACCGTGCTCCGCCACAGCGTGGACCCACCAGGCGAGGGGTTCCACCACCCACAGCACCGGCACCTCCAGGCCACCGGGCGCGAGGGAGAGCAGGACCGCCACGAGGCCGAGGACGGTGATCGGGGCCGCGACGGGGGCGGCGAGTACGTTCGCGGCCACCGCAACCAGTGAGACACGGCCCGTCATCAGGGCCACCAGCGGCATGGTCACCATGTCCGCGGCCACCGCCACCGCCACCGCGCGGGTCAGGATGTCCGGCCACCGCAGAGGAGCGAGGGCCCGGTGGATGAACGGGCTGAGCACAACGATGCCTGCGGTCGCGGCCACCGACAGCGCGAAGCCGTAGCTGACGGCGAGGTTGGTGTCCACGAGGATCAGCCCGGCCACCGCGAGGCAGAGGGTGTGCAGCGGTTCCGCCACGGAGGAGGAAAGCACGGCGGCGAGCGCCACCAACCCGGTGACGGAGGCGCGCAGGACGCTCGGTTCGGGCCCAACCAGCGCAGCGAACGTGAGCAGCGCGGTGCCGGCCACCGCGATGCGCCCCCGCAACCCGAGGCCCAGGGCCCCCGCCGCGAGCACCGCCGCGGTGGTGACGATGGCGACGTTGCTTCCGGAAACGGCGCTGAGGTGGCTCAGGCCCGTATCCACGTAGGCCTGTTCCTCCCGTCCCGTCTGCAGGGACGTGTCGCCCAGGACCATGCCCGGGATGAGCCCCCGCGCGCCCCCGCCCACGTGCGCCGAGACCGCCTCCGAGAAAGTCCGGCGCACGTGCTGCGCCAGAGCCGCCAGGCCCCGCGGCCCCTCCAGAACCTCGAGCGCGCCGCTCACGGTCACCCGCGCGGTTCCCGGCTGGGCCGACTCCCCTGCCCTTCCCGCGACCTCCACCACGCACCCCGGAACCACGCCGGGCGGCAGGTCGCGGGTGAATACCGCGATCGGCCCCGGATGCCCCGGGGTGAGTACCCGCACGAGGTGACCGCCACCGTCGAGTTCTCTGGGCGCCCCCGACACCGTACCCCGGAACTGCCCGCCGGCATCCCACGCCGCGGCAGCGTGCACACGCATCCACGCCGTCACCACTGCCGCCGCACCCATTCCGCCCGTGAGCAGCGCCTGGCCCACCTGCCGCGCGGCCAGCACGGCGGCCACCGCCGCCGCCACGACGGCGACCCCGGCCCACGGGGCAACCAGCAGCACCGCCAGGGCGGCTGCCCACACCGTCGCCGCGGCGGGGGCGAGTCGAAGCTCCTGCACCGCTACACCGAGACGAGGTCCTTGAGGGCACTGAACTTGGCCGGCCCGATGCCCTTCACGTCCTTCAGCTTCTCCACACTGGTGAAAGGCCCGTTGGCTTCCCTGTGCGCGATAATCGCCGCCGCGGTGGCCGCCCCCACGCCGGGCAGGGTGGTGAGCTCCTCGGCGGTGGCGGAGTTCAGCGAGACCAGCCCGGTGGCACCGGAGGAGCCCGCTGGGGCCGGCGGAGGGGCGGCACCGGCGGCCTGGACGAGGATCTGCTGGCCGTCGACAAGCAGTTGCGCCTGGTTCAGGGCAAGCAGGTCCGCCTCGGGGCGCGGTGCGGCCGCGGCCAGCGCGTCGGCGACACGCGCCCCCTGGCCGAGGGTGACCAGGCCGGGTTTGTCCACCTCCCCCACCACCGACACCACCACCTGGGCGGGGGAGGTGGAACTGGTCGCCGCCGCGGCGGTCCAGTGCGCCTCACCCGGATCCTCGGGGGCGGGGCGCAGCACCACCCACGCCCCGAGCGCGACGAAGACGGCGGCCACCGCCGCCAGCGCCTGCTTCGGCTCCACCCTCAGGCGGGGCTCGGGAAACTCGACGTGCATCACGTCCTCTTCCCCCGTGGGGCGGGTCAGTTCCTTCAGCCGCTCGGCGGTCCTCGTCGCGCTCATGGCGCAGACGCTACGCAGGCGCAGCGGGCCACAAAAGGCAGGGCGAGCCGGTCTGTGGACAACCGTGTAGACGCGTCACCTACTCCGCCGCGTTCTCCACACCCTCGGAGGAAAAAACGACGGACAGGCCCACAGCCCCGGCGCCGGTGTGGATCGCGAGGGCGTCGACAAGCGGCTCGACCATGACGTTCGACCCCTCGGGCAGCACGCTGCGCAGCGTCTCCGCCAGGGAGCCGGCCGCGGCCTCCGCGCCGGCGTGCTGAATGGCCGCGAAGACGGGCTGGCCCTCGGCGCGCTCGAGCACGAGCTCGGTGAGCTTGGAAAACGCCTTCGTCTGCGTGCGGGTCTTGCCCGCCAGCTCGAGCTTCCCACCGTTGAGGCGCAGGATGGGCTTGGTGGCGAGCAGCGCGGCGGAGAGCACCGCCGTTCCCGTGGAAAGGCGCCCGCTCCGGCGCAGCCCGTCGAGCTGGTTGAGGTAGAGCCACGTCTCCGAGCGCTCGATGGTTGCCTTCGCCATCTCCTCGCACTCGTCCAGGCTCGCCCCGTCCCGGGCGAGCGACCCGGCCGCCATGGCTGCCGCCCCGATCGCCATGCCGGCGGTGTCGGTGTCGATGACGCGCACGGTGTCCGGGAAGACCGCAGAGGCGGACACGGCCGCGGACCAGGTCGAGGACAGGTTCTTTGACAGGTGCAGGGCGACCACGCCGTCGTCGCCCCCGCGTTCGAGCTGGCGCGCGTAGATCGCGGCGAGCTCCAGCGAGGACAGCCCGCTTGTCGACGACCCGTCCCCCTTGTCCTCCATCACGTGCAGCGGGGCCACAGTGATGTCCAGCTGCTCCGCGATGCGCTCGGGGATTCCGGCGGCGGAGTCGACGACGATGCGCACCGCCATTACTCGCCCGTCCCCTGGTTCCACGCGTCGAGGTACCACTGCACCTGCGCGGGATCGGCCGGGTCGTATGTGTCGCGGGCTCCGCCCGTGTACCTCGGCAGCGCCGTGAGGCGCGAGGTGTTGGTGTTCTTCAGCCCCTTGAGCAGCGGGTACTGGCTCTCCGCGAAACCGAGCAGGTTGGAGGTCAACGCGGAGATGGTCCCGCCGTGCGCGACGAGGAGGACAGCGCAGCCCTCCCACCCCGGAAACTCCGCGAGCAGCTCGTCGACAACGGGGCGGGCGCGCCGGGCCACGTCGATGCGGCTCTCCCCCTCCGGCGGGGCCCAGGAGGCGTTGTTGCGCCAGTGGGCGCGGATGCCGTCGCGCCAGGTGTCCACCTCGGCGTGGGTCATCCCCTGCCAGTCGCCGAGGTGCGTCTCGCGCAGCCGCTCGTCGGAGGAGACGTCGAGACCGAGGGTGTCTGCGACGATTTCGGCGGTGCGCAGGGCGCGCGACAGGTCGGAGGAGACGATCCGGGCCACGCCCAGGCCCCGCAGCTCCGCCGCGGCGGCCCGCGCCTGCTCGATGCCCACCGCGGACAGCTCCGTGTCGAGCTGGCCCTGCATGCGCCGCGTGGCGTTGTACTCCGTCTGCCCGTGCCGCAGCATGATCAGCCGTCTGCTCATGGTTGAAACACCTCCTCCGCTGGTTCCCCCGGTCGTGCGCGCCACACCCCCGGCCCTAGTACGCGTAGTCCTCGTCGTCGATCTCGGCGGGTCCCTCACCGGCGAGCGGGAGCTCCTCGATGTCGCTGACCTCGCGGACCCCGGAACCGTCGGGGAACGTGCCCGGGCGCTCGTAGGGTTCCAGCCCCTCGATCACGATCGCGGGGCAGTCGGCGTAGAGGCGGTCGAGCCCGTAGAAGTCCCGCTCCGCGTCGCGCTGCACATGCACGACGATGGAGCCGTAATCGAGCAGGACCCAGCGCATCTCGCGGTTGCCCTCGCGGCGCTTCGGTTCGAGGCCGGCCGCGGTCATCTCGTCCTCGATCTCCTCGGTGATCGCGGTGACCTGGCGCTCGTTGTCGGCGGAGACGACGACGAAGATGTCGGTGATGCCGAGCACGTCGGAGACGTCAATGACCCCGATGTTGCGGCCCAGCTTCTCGTCGGCGGCGCGTGCCGCGATCGCGGCCTGGTCGCGGGAGGATTGCAAAGCAGTCAAATGTACTGGTTCCTTTTATCTGTGTTTCCGGTGGGAAGAGCCTATACGCGCCCATTCTCGCACGTCGACGCCCCCCTTAGCCACTCACGCGCAGCTGTAGAGGTTGTTTTTCGCTATGTACTGCACCACCCCGTCCGGCACGAGGTACCAGACGGGCCGGCCCTCCCGGGCCCGCGCCCGGCAATCGGTGGAGGAGATGGCCATGGCCGGGATCTCAATGAGGTGCACCCTGCCCTGGTGCTCCACGGGCAGCATGTCCTCGCGCAGCTCGTAACCGGGACGGGTCACGCCGACGAACTGCGCGAGGTCGAACATCCTGTCCCAGTGGTGCCAGGACATGATGGATTCGAGCGCGTCCGCGCCCGTGATGAAGAACAGCTCGGCGTCCGGGTCCCGGGCGCGCAGGTCCGTCAGCGTGTCGATGGTGTAGGTCCGCCCCGCGCGGTCGATATCCACCCGCGAGACCTGGAAGCGCGGGTTGGACGCCGTCGCGATGACCGTCATCAGGTACCGGTCCTCCGAATCGCTGACGTCCTTGCCCTCCTTCTGCCAGGGCTGGCCGGTGGGCACGAAGATGACCTCCTCGAGGTCGAAGCGGTCCGCAACCTCGCTCGCGGCGACGAGGTGGCCGTTGTGGATGGGGTCGAAGGTCCCACCCATCACCCCGATGCGCCTGCGGGTGCCGCCGGCGGCGTTGTCAGTCGAATCCATGGGGCCCAACTTTATCGGCCGGCCTACGGCCGGGTTTGCCCGGATCCCTCGAGGATCCACTTGGTGCTCGTCAGCTCGGGCAGCGCCATCGGCCCCCGGGCGTGTAGCTTCTGGGTGGAGATGCCGATCTCCGCGCCGAAGCCGAACTGCTCCCCGTCGGTGAAGGCCGTGGAGGCGTTGAGCATCACCGCGGCGGAGTCGACGCCCTCGGCGAATCGCGCCAGGGTCGCCGCGTCGCGCGACGCGATGGCCTCCGTGTGCCCCGTCGACCACCGCGCGATGTGCCCGATCGCCCCCTCCACACCGTCCACCTCGGCCAGCGCGATGTCGAGCGAGAGGTACTCCTCGCCCCAGTCCGCCTCGTCGGCCGGCACGATGTCGGCAGCCCCGAACGCCGCAAGCTTGTCGACGTCCCCGTGCACCGTCACACCCGCCTCCTGCAGCGCGCGGACCACGCGCAACTTGTCGGGGGCGGGCAGGGAGGCGTCGAGAAGCGCGGTTTCGGTGGCGTTGCACACCGAGCAGCGCCGCGTCTTGCCGTTGAGGAGCATGGCGATGGCTGCGTCGAGATCTGCGGCTTTGTCAATGTAGAAGTGGCAGTTGCCGGTGCCCGTCTCGATGGCCGGCACCGTGGCACCGGTGACAACGGCGTCGATGAGTCGGGCACCGCCGCGCGGGATGACCACGTCGACGAGCCCGCGGGCGGTGATCAGGTCATGCACCGAGTCGTGCGTCTCGCACGGCAGGAGCTGCACGATCTCCGGGGGCAGGTTGTGCGCCCGCGCCACGTCCTGCAGCACCGCGACGAGAGCCTCGTTCGAGCGGCGGGCCGACTTCGAGCCGCGCAGCAGCGCCGCATTGCCCGACTTCAGCGCCAGGCCGAAGGCGTCCACGGTGACGTTCGGGCGTGCCTCGTAGACCATGCCCATCACACCCAGCGGGACGCGCACCTGGCGCATCCTGATGCCGTTGTCCATCGTGCGCCCGCGCAGCACCTCCCCCACCGGGTCCTCGAGGCCCGCCACCTGGCGCAGACCGTGCGCCATCGATTCGATGCGCGACTGGTCGAGCGCAAGCCTGTCCACCAGGGCCTCACCCATTCCCGCGGCGCGGCCCGCGGCAATGTCCTCCCCGTTGGCGGCGAGGATCTCCCCGGAGCGCGCGACAAGGGCGTCGGCGGTGGCGCGGAGGAGGGCGTTCTTCTCCGGGGTGGGCAGCGCGGCCAGGCGCGGGGCGGCGCTCTTCGCGGCGCGGGCCTTGGCCAGCACCTCCTCGCGCTCGGCTCGGCGCGTCGGGTCCATGGGGTGGGTCGGTGCGGTCATGGGCACAGCATAGTCAACGCGTCAGTAACCCCGGTCCACATCGACCTCGGTGCGCATCGCCTCCCCCGCCTCATAGAGCGTCCAGTTCTCGTGCGCGAGCCCGCCGATGCGGCGGCGCATGTAGCGGGTGATGTTGGCGGTGTGCGGGGTGATCACGCAGTTGTCCATGCCCCACAGCTCGTGGTCGGCGGGCAGGGGTTCCGGCTCGGTGACGTCGAGGCCCGCGCCCGCGATGGTTCCGCTGCGCAGTGCGGCGGCGAGGGCGTCGTGGTCGACGAGGGGCCCGCGGCCGACGTTGACCACCACGGCGTTCGGCTTCATCAGCGCAAGCGTCGGGGCGTCGACTATGTGGCGGGTTTCGGCGGTCAGCGGGGCGAGGAGCACGAAGTAATCGTTGGCGCCCCACACGTCGCGGGAGGACGGGTCCGACATCGCCACGGTGCGCGCCGCACCCTCGACCGGCGTGCCGGAGCGGTTGACCGCCGTGACCTCGACGCCGAAGGGTTCGAGGAAGCGGATGAGCCTGCCGCCTATTCCGCCCGCCCCGATGATCGCGAGCTTCTTCCGGTCGAAGAGGTAGTCGGTGGCGTGGGCAATGTCGCGCTGGTTCCATCCGGGGCGCACCGCCTTGTGCCGGTGCAGGACGGCGAGAAGCAGAGCGAGGGCCGATTCGGCCACGGTGTCGTCGTAAAGCCCGGCGGCGTTGGCCCAGCGTACGCGGTGCTTCTCCAGGAGCCCCGCGTCGACGAGCGCCTCGATGCCCGCGTAGCAGACCTGCACCACCTTGACGCTCGCGGGCAACTCGGCGGGGAAATCGTCCGGGCCGCCGCGGAAGAGGAGCATGTCGGGGTTGCTGTCGAGCCCGACGAGGGTGTGGCCGGCGCGCTCGAGGTCGGCCACGGCCTCGTCCCACGGGCGGGGAAGGAATGCGAATTTCATGTCCACCAATGTAGGTGGGAGGCGGTGCCTACACGCGCGAGGCGTAGTTGGACAGGTAATCGGCGTGGATGACGGGGCGGCGCTGGCTGAGGTCGAGCTCCCCGGTCTGCCTGCCCAGCATGAGCTGCAGCTCGGAGGCGTCGTAGGCCACCTCACCCCGCCCGATGGCCTCGCCGTCGGGGCCGAGGATCTCAACGATGTCCCCGCGGTGGAAGTCGCCCTCGATCTCGGTGATCCCCACCGCGAGCAGGGAGGTTCCCCCGCCCGTCACCGCCCGCACGGCACCCGCGTCGAGGCGCAGCACCCCCTCGGCATCCGCCGCGTAGAGCGCCCAAAACTTCCACGCCGACAGCCGGGAGGACGGGCGGGTGTGGAAGACGGTGCCGACGTCCGCGGCGGTGAGCGCGTCGGAGATGCGCTCGGCGGTGGTGAGCAGGACGGGCACGCCGCCGCGTGCCGCCAGGCGCGCCGCGGAGACCTTCGCCGCCATGCCCCCGGTGCCGAGCCGCCCGCCGTCGCCCGCCGCGACGTCCTCCAGGTCGCTACCGCTGCGCACCTCGCCCACGAAGCGCGCCCGGGGGTCCGACGGCGGGCGGTCGTAGAGGCCGTCGACATCGGAGAGGAGCACGAGGGCATCGGCCGACACGAGCGTGGCGACAATCGCCGACAGCCTGTCGTTGTCGCCGAAGCGCATCTCCGAGGTGGCGACGGTGTCGTTCTCGTTGACGATCGGCACCGTGCCCAGCTGGCGCAGCCGGTCAATCGTGCGCTGGGCGTTGCGCGCACGGTCGCGCCGGCCGGCGTCCGCCTGGGTGAGCAGCACCTGGCCGATGGTGCGCCCGTAGCGGGCGAAGGACTCGCCCCACGTCTGCGCGAGGTGCACCTGCCCCACCGCTGCGGCCGCCTGGCTGGTGGCCAGGTCCCGCGGCCGGGATTTCAGCCCCAGGGGGGCCATACCGGCCGCGATGGCGCCCGAGGAGACGACGATGACATCGCTGCCGGCGGCCATGCGCGCCTCGAGGGCGTCGACAATCCGGTCGATCTTTTCGCGGCTGACAGAGGAGTCCGGGTTGACCAGGGACGAGGTGCCCACCTTGACCACGACCCTGCGGGCGGTGGCGAAATGGCGGCGTAGCTGCTCCTGCGTCATCTCCTGGTCCATGGGGGAAAGTGTAGCGGGGAGCTCACCCTCCACCGCCCGCCCCACCAACACGCCTCACTCAGATTCGTTGTACTTGCCCAGCAGCCTGAGGAAGTCCTCTTTCTCCCGCTCAGTCCACCCCGCCTGCTTGGCAGCGATGATCCGGGCCCAGGTGGAGTCCGCCTCGGCGAGGGTCTCCTCCCCCCGGCTGGTGAGGAAGAGCTCGTGGATCCGGCGGTTGCCGCTCTTCATCCGCCGCTCCAGGTACCCCCGCTTTTCAAGCTCGGCGACCTGACGGCTGATGGTGGACTTGTCCGACTGCAGCTGCGCGGCCAACTCCTTCGACGTCACCCCCGGGTTCTCCCGGATCGTGGCCATGATCAGCGACTCGTTGTACGTGATCCCCATGTTGTGCGAGATGCGCGCGCCGCGAATTTTCTTTGTGAGGGTCCGCACCTCGCTCATCGTGCGGTACGTCAGATCCTGATCCTTCATTGCCTGCTCCCGGGGCGATGCTCTAGCATGACAGTTGCATTATACAACTACATCCGAGGTTTCCATGTCATCCATCTCCACCCCTACCACGTCAAACCCCCCGATTCGGCCGGTCCTGGAGGCCGCCGGGTTGTCCTCCCTGATGGCGTTCATCATGCTGCTGCTCTACCTCGGAGGTTTCCACAACCCGGCCCCGCACGACCTCGAGCTGGCCGTGGTCTCCGGCGATCCCGCAGCCGCGGCCCCCATCGAGGAAGGCGTCACGTCCGCCCTGGGCGACGGGGTCCACTTCCGCACCCTGGCCAGCCGCGACGAGGCGGAGCAGCTTCTCCAGCGCCAGGAGATCTCCGGCGCGTACATCCCGGGCCCCGACGGGGAGACCGTGCTCACCGCCCCCGCCGCCTCCGCCACAACGGCGGACGTCGTCACCAACGTTTTCCAGCGGGTCGCCCAGACGGCGGGAAAGCCCCTTGCGGTGGACGAGGTCGTGCCGCTGGCGAAGAACGACCCCGTCGGGCAGAACAGCTTCTTTTACATGGTCGCCCTTTCGGTGGGTTCGTACGCGACATCCATCGCCATCGCGGCCTCGGGCATCCACCAGCGCTTCCGGGTGCGCATCGCCATCGCCGCCGCAGCCGCGATCACCATCGCCTCCGTCTTCCTCCTCGCGGCAACCACGCTCTTCGGGCTTTTCGACGGCCACGTCCTCTCCACCTGGGGACTGTCCGTTCTCTACTCCATGGCCATCATCTTCGTCGGCGTCGGCCTCCATCCGCTGCTCGGCAGGTTCTGCACCCTGACCTACGCGAGTATGTTCGTGGGTCTGAACTTCACCTCCTCGGGAGGGGTGTTCAACCCGGAACTGCAGAACGGGTTCTTCCGCGCCGTGCACGAGTTCTGGATCGGCGCCGGATTCATCGACGCCACAAAGAACATCGCCTACTTCCCCGAGCTTCCGCTCGGCCACCCCATCACCCTGCTGGCGGCGTGGCTGCTTGTCGGCGTGGCGTGCCTGGCGCTGGGCGCCGGCGTAGAGCGCCGCCGCAACGATCCCTCCCACGCCCTTCCCCGCGGTGAGAGCTACGGCCTCTCAGAGGAGATCGAGGAGGAGCTGGAGGAAAACGTGGCAGCCGCCTAACGGCGGGTGTTATCCGCGTCGGGATCCGCCTTCAGCTTGCGGCCGGCCCAGCGCAGGCCGTTACCGATGATGAAGACGAGTCCGACAACTCCCAACACGTAGGTGCCCATGCCTGCAGGGTACCTACCCCTGCCAGCGCTCGCGGTCGGCCTCCTGGCCCTCGCCGTAATCGAACTCGTCGATGAGCCCGCGGCGTGCCTGGGAGGCGCGCTTGCGTTCGGCCGCGGACGCGCGGTCCGTACCGCCCAGGCGGGCGTCGCGGCCGCGCCCGGCCATTGTCGGGTCGCCGCCGATGGACGGCTCCCAGTCGAAGGAGATCTCGCCGATGGTGACGGTGTCGCCCTCGTTGGCGCCGAGCTTGCGCAGCTGGTCCTCCACACCCGCCTTGTTCAGGCGGTCGGAAAGGTAGCCCACGGCCTCCTCGTTCTCGAAGTCGGTCTGGCGGATCCAGCGCTTCGCCTTCTCGCCGGTGACCAGCCAACCGCCCGGGTAGTCGGGGTCGGGCACAACCTCGACTCCCCCGCCGCGCGGCTCGTCCACGGCGCGGGGGCGAATGACCACCGGGGCCGCCGCCTCCTCGCGCGGGCGGGATCGGCGCGCCCTGCGCACGATCTCCCACAGGGCCCACTTCAGCTCGTTGAGTCCCTCGTGGGTGACGGTGGAGATCTTGAACACGGGCCAGCCGTACTTCTCCTTCAGGTCCGCCTCGAGGAAGTCCGCAAGCTCGCGCGCCTCGGGCACGTCCATCTTGTTCAGCACGACAATGCGGGGGCGTTCCCGCAGGTCGCCGAGCCCGGAGTCCATGTCGAGCTCTGAAGCGTACTCCCCGAGCTCGGTCTCCATCGCGTCGATGTCGGAGAGGGGATCGCGGCCGGGGTCCATCGTGGCCACGTCCACGATGTGGGCGAGCACTGCGGTGCGCTCGATGTGGCGCAGAAAGTCCAAGCCGAGCCCCTTGCCCTGGCTCGCACCCGGGATGAGGCCGGGCACGTCGGCAATGGTGAAGGTGTCGTTGTCCACGTTGACCACGCCCAGGTTGGGTTGCAGCGTGGTGAACGGGTAGTCCGCGATCTTTGGCTTCGCCGCCGAGAGCACCGAGATGAGGGAGGACTTGCCCGCCGAGGGAAAGCCCACGAGACCGACATCCGCCATGGATTTGAGCTCCAGGACGAGGTCGTGGGCCTCACCGGGCTCACCCTTGAGCGCGAAACCCGGAGCCTTGCGCTTGGCCGTGGCCAGCGCCGCGTTACCCAGGCCGCCGAAGCCGCCCTCGGCGGCGACGAAGCGGGTGCCCGGAACGGTCAGGTCCGCGAGGATCTCGCCGTCCTTGGAGCGCACGACCGTGCCCACGGGAACCTCGAGCACGAGGTCCTCCCCCCGGGCACCGTTGCGGTGGTCGCCGGCGCCGTTGTCGCCACGCTTGGCCTTCAGGTGCGGGCGGAACTGGAAGTCGAGCAGGGTGTGCACCTGGGGCGAAACCACCAGGACGATGTCCCCGCCGTGACCCCCGTTGCCGCCGTCGGGGCCGCCGAGCGGCTTGAACTTCTCGCGGTGGACGGACACGCAGCCGTGCCCGCCGTCGCCTGCCTGAAGGTGGAGGACGGCGCGGTCGACGAACTGGGCCATGGTGCCCGCCTTTCTCGTGTGGTGTGGAACTGGGTGCGCTAAAGTGCGCGGTTTTCTACCCTACCGGCCCGCGTGCGCGGGGGTTCGGGTAAAGAGAAAGGGCGCCGGAGACCTGTGCGGTCCGCGGCGCCCTGCTCACGCGCTGGTTAGGCGGTAGCCTCTTCGACGGTGCCCTCGTCAACGACGCCGGCTGCCTCGGCGGCCTCGAGGACCTCCACGGCAACGCCCTCGCCATCGGCGGGAACGATGTTGACGATGCGGCGGTTCTTCTTGATGCCGAACTGGACGGAGCCGGCGGCAAGCGCGAAGAGGGTGTCGTCGCCGCCGCGGCCGACGTTGTCGCCCGGGTGGAACTTGGTGCCGCGCTGGCGGACGAGGATCTCACCGGCCTTGACCTGCTGTCCACCGAAGCGCTTCACACCGAGGCGCTTGGACTCAGAGTCGCGACCGTTCGCGGAGCTGGATGCACCTTTCTTGTGTGCCATGTCGATATCTCCTTAGAGTCTTACTTGATTCCGGTGATCTTGATGGTGGTCTGCGGCTGGCGGTGGCCCTGGCGAACCTTGTAACCGGTCTTGTTCTTGTACTTGAGGATGTCGATCTTCTTGCCCTTGCCGTGCTCGACGATCTCGGCCTCAACGTTAACCTTGGACAGCGCTTCGGTGCCGGCGGTGACATCTGCGCCATCGACGAGAAGGACCGGGGTGAGCGCAACCTTCGCGCCAGCTTCACCCTCGATCTTCTCGACCTTGACCAGGTCGCCTTCGGCAACCTTGTACTGCTTGCCGCCGGTCTTGACGATCGCGTACATAGAGGGTTACCCCTTATCTCATCTCGTACGTCTCCGGCATGCGACGGAAACGGTGTGGAACAGTGGTTTAGCGTTTCGGGGCCTAGCTCAGGCGCGCCGTGCCTGCATGCATGGGCAACGAGGCGCGCACGCCCCAAAACAGCGACTGTCAAAGACTACTACGCGACCTTGACAAACAGCAAATAACCGCGGGCGCGGAAAAGCGCCTCCACTTTACGACGACCTGCGGCGCGTTGCCCTCCTCCGGCCCCTGCCCCGGCCCGCCGATTCACTGCGGCCGGCCGGTTCGGGAGCCTTCTCCCGGGGAGTGTCCGCCTTGCCGGTCTTCCGCTCCGGTGCCGCCTCGCTCGCGGTGGAACGGCGCACCGCCCGGCGGCGGCCTCGCCCACCGCTCTTCGGGGCGCGCTCGGGCGCGCCCTCCCCCCGCTCGGCGGGTGCCTTCTTCTCGGCGGGTGCCTTCTTCTCGGCGGCCTCGGGCTTGTCGCGCTTGTCCGCAGCGGCGTCAGCACCGAAGTCCTCCGGGCGCGGCGCGTGGTCGGAACGGGAGTTCCCGCGCGTGCGGCGCTTGCGGCGCGGCGAGGCCTCGAACTCCTCCACCGCCTGCTCGTAGGACGCGGCGCCATCGCGCTCGGCCGGCTTCTCGGCGGGCTTCCCGGACTTCACCTGCTTCTGCCCGCTACCGCCCCGGCGGCGGCGCGGGGAATCCTCCGGGCGCGGGGAATCATCGGCGGGGTCCTCGGTGGCCGGGGGTTCCTGCTGCGTCGCAGCCGCCTCCCGGCCCCGCCCGCGCCCACCTCCCCGGCGCCCGCGGCGGCGGCCACGGCCGTGACCCTCGGGGGAGTCGCCGGGATCGGATTCCGTCTGTGCCTTGGAGCCGATGACCGAGTCGGCCAGCTCCTCCAGGGCGGCGTCGTCGAGGGCGATGTCGGCAGAGGAGTCCTCCTCCTTCTCCGGCACCCGCGCGTCATCACGGGTGCGCCCGGGGGCCTGGGCGGGGCGGCGGTGCCCGCGGCGCTCGGTCGGGTCGTCGACAAGCGGCTCCGCGTCGACGGGGTCCTCGGTGAGGATGATGCCGCGGCCGCCGCAGCACTCACACTCGGTGGAGAAGGTCTCGAGCAGGCCGGTGCCGAGACGCTTGCGCGTCATCTGCACCAGGCCCAGCGAGGTGACCTNNGACCTGGTGGCGGGTGCGGTCGCGACCCAGCGCCTCCTTGAGCCGGCGCAGGACCAGCTCCTGGTTCTCGGGCAGGATCATGTCGATGAAGTCGACGACGATCATCCCGCCGAGGTCGCGCAATCGCATCTGGCGCACGATCTCCTCGGCGGCCTCGAGGTTGTTGCGCGTGACGGTCTCCTCCAGGGAGCCGCCGGAGCCGGTGAACTTGCCGGTGTTGACGTCGATGACGGTCATCGCCTCGGTGCGCTCAATGATGAGCGTGCCCCCGGAGGGCAGCCACACGGTGCGCGAGAGGGCCTTCTGGATCTGCTCGTCGATGCGGTAGGCCTCGAAGGCATCGCGCCCGTCGTGGGAGGAGCGGTCGTAGCGCTCGAGCCTGTCGGCGAGGTCCGGCGCGACGGAGGTGACGTAGGCGTGCACCACGTTCCACGGGCGCTTCCCGTCCACGACAAGGGAGGAGAAGTCCTCATTGAACAGGTCACGCACGACCTTGACCAGAAGGTTCGGCTCCTCGTAGAGGGTCACCGGCTTGGCGCCCTTCGACTTCTTCTCCTTCTCGGCGCTCGCCTGGATGGCCTCCCACTGCGTGTGCAGGCGGTTGACGTCGGCGGCGATGGCGTCCTCGGGGACGCCCTCGGCGGCGGTGCGGATGATCGCGCCGCCCTTGCCCGGCACGACCTTGGCCAGGATCTCTTTCAGGCGCTTGCGCTCGGGCGCGGGAAGCTTCCGCGAGATGCCCGCACTGCGCCCGCCGGGGACGTAGACGAGGTAGCGCCCCGCCAGCGAGATCTGGGTGCTCAGGCGCGCACCCTTGTGGCCCACCGGGTCCTTGGTCACCTGCACGACGACCTGGTCACCCGACTTCAGCGCCTGCTCGATGCGTCGCGAACGCCCGCCGAGGCCGGCGGCCTTCCAGTCCACCTCGCCGGCGTAGAGCACGCCGTTGCGGCCCTGGCCGATGTCGATGAAGGCGGCCTCCATGCTCGGCAGCACGTTCTGCACGCGACCGAGGTAGATGTTGCCGATCATCGAGGCGTTCTGGTCCGAGGTGACGAAGTGCTCCACGAGCAGCCCGTCCTCGAGCACTCCCACCTGGGTGATGCGGCCCGGCCCGTCGTGGCGGTCGCGCTCGCGCACCACCATCGTGCGCTCCACCGACTCGCGCCGCGCGAGGAACTCGGCCTGCGAGACGACGCGGCTGCGCTTGCGGCCCTCCTCCCGCAGCTCCGTGCGTCGGCGGCGCTGCGCCTCGAGGCGGGAGGAGCCCTTGATCGCCTTCGGCTCCTCGATAACCTCGATCACCTCGGACTCGTCCGCCTCATCGAACCCCGCCCCGGCCCCGGGGTCGGCGGCGGGCTCGTCGTCGGGCACGGAGGCCGCACGCTTCCCGACGCCCCGGGCGGCCGCGTCGGCGGCGCGGCTGGCCCGACGACGCTCGGCGCGTGACGGCGGTTTGAACAGCGGGGTGTAAGCGAGGGCGCCCGGAGTCTCAGGCGCGGGGGTGACCTCGGGTTCGACATCGGCGAGGAGGTCCCCGTCATCGCCCCCGTCGTTCTCCTCGGCGTCGGCGCCACCGGCGAGCTCGGTGTCCACCTTCTCCTCTATCTGGTGGATCTCGTTCTCCACGTCCTTGCGCACGCGCTGACGGATCTTCTCGGTGCCGTCGGTGCCGTCGGCATCGTCACCCGTGGCCGCCGGGGCATCGGGGGCGCCGCCGGCGGAGAGGGCGTCGAGGAGCTGCTCCGCCTCGGACCGGGTCAGAGAGGACTGGGCGACCTTGACCAGGCCCAGCTCGTGGAGGGTGACCACGAGGTCCTTGGACGGGATACCGAGCTGCTTGGACAGCTGGAAAACGCGCACCTTGTCGCCCAGGGTGGAGCGGTCGAAGTTCTGCACCGGGGAAGTTTCCGGGTTCGTCCGCGTAGTGCGCCTGCCCCCCGTCTTCCTCGTCGTACGCTTCTTTTCTTTCGATGTGGTGGAATCGTCGCTTGTGGCCACGAACATTCTCCTGTTATATGGCCCGCCAGAGCGGGGCACCGGGCGCTGGCGAGGACGTTCCTCGCCGCCGCCGCGCGGCACCCCGTGTGGGCGGGGATGTGTGAATGAAAGCTTGTCAGCGTCGCTGCGCCGCGCCCGCGCTGGACGGGCGGGCGCGGCGGGGCGAAGCTTGACCCCCATTGTGGCACAGGAAAGGCCCGGCCGTTCCGTGGGCCGGGCCGGTAGGTGGGGAAAGATGCGTCAGTCGTTGCTGCCGAGCACGCGGATCAGGGCGGTGCGCGCGGCCGCGTGGGGGTCCTCCCCCACCTGGGTGCCGACGATGGCCGCGCCGAAGATCACCTCACCGACCTCGCGGGCGTTGTGCGGCTCACGCCCGGAGCGGGCGAGGTAGATATCGACAAGCTCCATCGTCTCCGTGGCCTGGTCCTTGACCTGGGACGCGCCCGCCTCGCGCTGCTCACGGCTGGCGTCGACGACCGCGAAGATGAGACCGCCGAGCGCGTAGGGGCGGCCGGCGGTGACGATGTCGAGGATGGCTTCCGCCACCTCCTCGGTGCCGCTGTCCGGCGAAGCCTCCTCCGTGCGCCGGGTGGCCACATCGAGGCGGCGGCGGTGCGCGTCGTCGAAGCATGCGGCGATCAGCTTTTCCCGGCTGGAGTAGTAGTACCCGATGGAGCCGACGGGAACCCCCGCCTCGGCCGCCACCTGGCGGTGGGTCACCCTCCGCAGCCCCTCGGCGACCATCAGCCTGCTGGCCGCGTCAAGGATCGCCTTGCGCTTGCTCACGGCACGCGCCTGCTCGGTGCTTCGAACCACAGTGTTACTCTCCGATCCTTCTTCGTATGCACCACAACTTATATCTAAAGTTGGAAGAAGACGAATCAGGACGGGTGTCCCCGCGAAAGCCCCGTTCAGGAGGCGCTAAGCCACGAAGCCGGCACCCACTCTCCACAGCTTCGACACGGCTAGGGACACCGGCGCGTCGGGCTGTTCCACATCCGCCACCCGGTAGTACTCCATGCCCACCTCGTCGCGGCGCACGCGGGCCACCGCGTAACCGTGGGAGTCCATGTCCACGTGCTTCACCCACGGGTTGAGCTGTCGCACCAACCCCTCCGCCAGGTGCGAGATCGGGTTGTCCTCCGGGGTGTACACCCGAACGGCCTCGGTGATCCAGTCGTCGACGTTGGGCGCGCTAATCGACGCCGTGACCAGCTCGCACCCGATTTCGCGGCCGTTGTGCACCACGGCGTTGGCCCACTCGCTGTGGATGTCGCCGGTGAGGAAGAGGATGTTGGAGTCGTCGGCGGCGAGGACGTCGAAAAGCTGCGCCCTGGCCGAAGCGTAACCGTCCCACTGGTCGGGGTTGAGCGGGATGCCGCTGACGAGGCCCGAGAAGCGGCCCAGCATCTGGTTGGCGATCACCGCGTCCGAGCTCGTCTCGGGCAGGCGGCCGAGCACCATCGGGGCGACCATCACGGAGTTTCCCATCACGTTCCACCGGGCGGTGGAGGTGCGCACGGCGGCGGTGAGCCACTCGAACTGCTCCCCGCCGAGCATCGTGCGGCCGTCGTCGTAGGCGAACTGCCGGGCGACCTGCTGGTCGCGGTAGGTGCGCAGATCCATCATGGTCAGGTTGACCAGGTTGCCGAACTGCAGGTTGCGGTAGATGTGCCCGCCCTCCGAGGGGCGGGTGGCGCGGACGGGGAGCCACTCGAAGTACGCCTGCTGCCCCGCGTCCCGGCGCGCGGCGTACGGGCCCTCTGCCCCCTCGGTGTGGTTTTCCGCTCCCCCGGCCCAGGCGTCGTTGGCGGTCTCGTGGTCGTCCCAGACGACGACCCAGGGAGCGGCGGCATGGGCCCGCTGGAGGTTCAGGTCCTGCTTGTGGCGGCCGTGGCGGGCCCGGTAATCCGCCAGGGTGATCGTTTCGTTGAGCGGCGTATGGGGGCGGGAAACCCCGCTCTTGCCGCTGAACTTGCCTGTGGCGTATTCGTAGATGTAATCGCCGAGGAAGACGACCGCGTCGACGTCGCCGCGCTCCGCGCGCTCAGCCATGTCGCGGTAGGCGGCGAAGTAACCGGCCTCCCAGTTCGCGCACGAGGCGACGGCGAAGGAGATCTGGGCGACGTCGGCGTCGTAGGCTGGGGCGGTCTTCGTCCGCCCCACCGGGGAGGTCACGCCGTTGCAGGTGAAGCGGTAGTAGTACACCGTGTCCGCCTGCAGCCCGTGGGGATCGACGTGGACGGTGTGGTCGGAGGAGGCGGAGGCCGTGGCCGTGCCCGAGCGCACCACCCGCGTGCACTCCGGGTCCGTGGCCACCTCCCACGTCACGGCCGCGTCATCACCGACACCCGAGCCGGGGACGGCGTCGGGGCTGAGGGTCACGCGCGTCCACAGGATGACGGACTCCGGGGTCGGGTCCCCCGAGGCCACCCCGTGCATGAAGAGGGAGTACCCGGACTCGGGGGCTCCGGGGAGAACCCGGGCGCCCGTGACGGGCACGGAGGAACCCGCGGGTTGCGCAGCTGTGCGCGGGGCGATGGCCGCAGAGGCTGCGGCGACCCCGGATCCGACGAGGAAGGTGCGGCGGGGCAGGGAGGGAAGAGACTGGGACCGTGGCATAGGGAACAATTTCTCCCCTCCTCCCGCCGCCCGCAACCGGTGCGACACGGGTTACCGGAGGTTTCACCGGCGGTTCACCGGCCGTTCAGCGGCGGCTGAACCGAAAAACGCCGCCCTCCTCGATCGGGGGCGGCGTTGGCTCGGCGGGGATTACTTGCCCGGGAACCAGATCGCGATCTCGCGCTCGGCGGACTCCGGGGAGTCGGAGCCGTGGACGACGTTCTCACCGACGGTGAGGGCGAAGTCGCCGCGGATGGTGCCGGGGGTGGCCTTCTCCACCGGGTGGGTGCCGCCGGCGAGCTGGCGCCATGCCGCGATGGCGGACTCGCCCTCGACGATGCCGGCCACGAGCGGCGCGGACGTGATGAAGTCGACGAGCTCCCCGAAGAAGGGCTTGTCCTTGTGCTCCTCGTAGTGCTTCTCCGCGGTCTCGCGGTCGGCGGTGCGCAGGTCCAGCTCGACGAGCTTCAGACCCTTGCGCTCGATGCGCGCGATGATGTCGCCGACGTGGCCGTTGGCGACACCGTCCGGCTTGATGAGGATGAGAGTACGTTCAGTCATGTTTTCTCACCTTACTAAACGCCCCCCTCACCCGCCCACCGCCACGCGTATCGGTGTCGCCGCGGTTTTGGCACGGGCGGGGACCCGGTGGCGCGGCACCCCTCCGCTGTGACGTGTGATAAACCAGAGTCAGCTTTGCGACGCACATCACAGCACACCGGAGACCAACGAGGGAGACACAGTGATCCACCCCAGCCCCTACCCCGCCATCGACATCCCCGAAACCGATGTTTTCAGCCTGCTCTTCCCGGAACTGCGCGAGGAGGAGGCCGCCCTCCCCGCGATCACGGAGCTTTCGACGGGCGCCTCGGTGACGTACGGCGAACTGAAGGAGATGGCGGAGTCCATCGCCGGAGAGCTCGCAGCCCGCGGCATCGGCCCCGGCGACGTGGTCACCCTGCAGGTGCCCAACTCCATCAACTTCGCCGCCGGCCTGCTGGGCATCCTGCGCGCGGGGGCCGCGGTCAACCCGATCGGCATGCTGATGAACCAGGCGGATGTGGCCCACATCGTCGGCACCGCGTCCTCGGCGCTGTTCATCGGTCCCACCGACCTTGAGCAGACCCCGCAGATCTTCTCCATGGAACTCCAGTCCGTGGCGGGCAAGGGCCTGCCGGCGCCCGGGATGTCCATCGCCGCCGATTCGATCGCCGCGGTTCCCTTCTCCTCCGGCACCACCGGTATGCCGAAGGGCGTCCAGTTGACGCACCGCAACCTGGTGGCAAATATCCTGCAGGTCAACGACATGCTTGAGCGCAACGGGATGACGCAGGGCACCGCAACCCTGTCCGTCCTGCCCTTCTCCCACATCTACGGGATGACGGTCCTCCTGCTCGGCCCCCTCTTCATGCGCCACCACGTGTTCACCATGCCCAAGTTCGACATGAAGCTCTTCCTCGGCGCCCACGCGCAGCAGGGCATTGAGCTGACTTTCATCGCCCCGCCGATGGCCATCGCGATGGCGAAGCACCCCGACGTGGACCCGGCCTGGTTCGCCTCCTCCCGCCTGATGATCAGCAGCGCCGCGCCCCTCGACGCCGTCACGATGCGCGCGGTGGAGGAACGCCTGGACACCCACGTAATCCAGGGCTGGGGCATGACCGAGGCATCCCCGCTCGTGGCGGTGAACGTCCACGGGGAGGCGGACCACGCCAGCGTGGGCAAGCCCGCCCCCAACACCGAGGTCCGCCTGGTGGACGTCGAGACTCTCGAGGACATCGCGCAGGGCGAGGAGGGCGAGGTCCTGGTGCGCGGCCCCCAGGTGATGAAGGGCTACCTGAACGACCCCGCCGCCACGGCAGAGACCCTTGTGCAGGACGGGTGGCTGCGCACGGGCGACATCGCCCGGATTGACGGGGACGGCGCGCTGCGCATCGTCGACCGCGCCAAGGAGGTGATCAAGTACAAGGGTTACCAAGTCGCCCCGGCGGAGCTGGAGGCGCTGTTGCTCACCCACCCAGACGTGGTGGACGTGGGGGTGGTAGGCGCGGAAAGGGACGGCCTGGAGATTCCGCGGGCGTTCGTCGTCAAGCGCGAGGGCTCCAACCCCCGCGCCGGGGAGCTGATGGAGTGGGTGGCCTCGCGCGTGACCCCCTACAAGAAGGTGCACGAGGTCGTGTTCATCGACGAGATCCCGAAGAACGCGACCGGCAAGATCCTGCGTCGGGAGCTGCGGGGGATGCCCTAACCCGGCATGCGCCAACTTGCGCTACAAATCTGTTGCGTTTACGTGCGGTCTGCGTCACAATAAGCGGAACGAACGATTCACCTAACACTCACGGAGGGTAAACATGGCCGACACCGTCGACTTCAAAGAGTTCCAGGGCATCCCGCTCGATCCCCGCACCGACTACTACGGCCTCTTCGCCGACGTGGACGGCGCCGACCTCGAGTGGTGGCAGAAGGCCCGCGACTTCGCCGAGTGGGCCCGCCCCGGCATCAACGACGCGTGGGAGAAGGCCGAGTACAGCATCCCCGCCGTCGAGGAGATGGCCCGCCGCGGTCTCGTCCGTGACGGAATCGAGATCGAGGGGCTTCCCGAGATGTCGGTACGCGCCAAGCGACTCATCGGCTTCGAGCTCTCGCGTCTCGACGCCTCCACCGCCACCGCCCTGGGGGTCCAGGCCGGCCTGGCGATGCAGTCCATCGCCATGCTCGGCTCCGAGGAGCAGAAGGCGAAGTACCTCAAGCCGATGTCCGAGCTGAAGATCCGCGGCGCCTTCGCTCTCACCGAGCCCGAGCACGGCTCCGACTCCATCGCCCTGGAGACCACGGCCGTCAAGGACGGCGACGAGTGGGTCATCAACGGGGAGAAGAAGTGGATCGGCCACGGCTCCGTCGGCCACATCGCGGTCGTCTACGCCCGCATGGAGGACGGCAACGTCGGCGGCTTCATCGTCGACCAGGACCAGGAGGGCTACTCCGCCGACACCATCACCGGCAAGGCCGCCCTGCGCGGCATCCCGCAGGCGCAGATCAAGCTCGACAACGTCCGCGTCGGCGACGACCGCCGCCTGCCCGGCTGCACGTCCTTCCGCGACACCGCAAAGGTCCTCATGTCCACCCGCATCGGCGTCGCGTGGAGCGCCTTCGGCCTCTCCGTCGACTGCTACGAGAAGGCCCTGAAGTACGCCTCCGAGCGCGTCCAGTTCGGCCGCCCTCTGATCAAGAACCAGATCATCCAGCAGCGCCTCGCCGACATGCTCATGGATGTCACCGCCCAGGGCCTTTACTGCAAGCGCCTCCTCGAGCTCGAAGAGGCCGGCACCATGACCGAGCAGCAGGCCGCGCTGGCGAAGGTGTTCTCCACCCGGGCGGCCCGCCGCGTCGCGGCGAACGCGCGCGACATGTTCGGTGGCGTGGGTATCCTGCTGGAGAACGACGTCATCCGCCACATGGCCGACGCGGAAACCCTCCACACCTACGAGGGCACCGACACGATGCAGTCGCTCATCGTCGGCAAGTCCATCACCGGCGTCGGCGCCTTCACCAGCTAGCTGCGCCGGTTAGCACCCCTTCCCCGCCCGAACCGACCGAACCGACCGAAAGGCCCCCATGTCCGAGACCAGTAAGCTCCTCGTCCCCGAAACCGACTACTACCAGGTCTTCGCGGACGTGGACGGCGAGGACCTGAAGTGGTGGTCCGAGACGCGCGAGTACTGCGAGAGCATCCGCCCCTTCATCAACGATGCGTGGGAGAAGGCGGAGTACAACATCCCCGCCGTCGAAGATGCCGCCCAGCGCGGCCTGGTGCGCGACGCCATCGACATCGAGGGTGAGCGCCCCATGAGCATCCGCGCCAACCGCCTCATCGAGATGGAGCTGGCGCGCTGCGACGCCTCCACCGCCACCGCCGTCATTGTCCAGGCGGGTCTGGCCATGCAGTCGATCAACCTGTGCGGCTCGGAGGAACAGAAGAAGGAGTTCCTCGGCCCCATGTCGCGCATGGAGATCCGCGGGGCCTTCGCGCTCACCGAGCCCGATCACGGCTCCGATTCCATCGGCCTGGAAACCACCGCCACCCGCGACGGTGACGAGTGGGTCATCAACGGCGAAAAGAAGTGGATCGGCCACGGCTCCGTGGGCCACATCGCCATTGTCTGGGCGCGCATGGACAACGGCGAGGTCGGCGGCTTCATCGTCGACCAGGACCAGGACGGCTACGAGGCCGAGACCATCGCCGGCAAGGCCTCTCTGCGCGGAATCCCGCAGGCCCACATCAGGCTTCGCGACATCCGCGTGCCCGAGTCCCGCCGCCTCGCCAACGCCAACTCCTTCCGCGACACCGCCCGGGTCCTGGGTGGCACCCGCCTCGGCGTCGCGTGGAGCGCCCTGGGCATCGCCATCGACTGCTACGAAAAGGCCCTCGGCTACGCCAAGGAGCGCGTCCAGTTCGGCCGCCCGCTGGTGAAGAACCAAATCATCCAGCAGCGCCTCGCCGACATGCTCATGGACGTGACCGCCATGGCGCTGTACTGCAGGCGCCTGCTCGAGCTCGAGGAGGCAGGGACGCTGAGCGAGAAGCAGGCGGCGCTGGCCAAGGTGCACAACACCCGCGCCGCGCGGCGCGTGGCCGCCAATGCCCGAGACATGTTCGGCGGCGTGGGCATCCTGCTGGAAAACGACGTGATCCGCCACATGGCGGACATCGAGTCCCTGCACACCTACGAGGGAACGGACACCATCCAGTCCCTCATCGTGGGCAAGACCGTCACCGGAGTCAGCGCCTACCGCTGAGTCGGACGGGAAAGGGGGGCCGGTCGCGCACCGGCCCCCCTTTTCGCGTTCCCGCCAGCGGCCCGGACCGCTGGCGCGAACCCGCTAGTTGTTCAGCGGCTTGCGGGTCTTCGCCATGTGCTCCGCACGCTCGAAGTTCTCCTGGCGGGCCAGCACATCGGAGGCGGCGTCGACCTGCCGGTCGCCCAGCTCCGCCTCGGTGGCGGTGCCCTCGCCCGCGTAGACGGAGGCCAGGGCCGCGCCGATGGCCTTGTCGGTCTCGGATCCCTCGGTGTACTCCAGGGTTTCCGTGGTCAGCGGCAGCTCGGCGTCCTCGGGGGCGGTGTAACCCTGCGCAAGCTCGCGGGCGAGCTCGAGGGCCTGCTCCACGACGTGGTCGGGGCTCATGATCACGCGGTCCCCGTCGCGCCAGAAGTCCACGTTCACGGCGGGCACCGGCTTGACGTTGAGCAGCGCGTCGTAGGCCGTCTTGTGGGCGTTGGGGACGCCCAGCTCGAGCAGGCGCTGCAGCAGGCGCACCGGCCCGGACCACGCCGGGAACAGGCCCACCGAGCGCTCGGGGAAGCCCACGCGGGTCTCGCCGTGAATGACGGAGGCGTCGGTGTGCAGCAGCAGCTCCATGCCACCACCCAGGGCGACACCGCGAACGGCGCCGACCACGGGGTAGGGGGCGCGACGCAGCGCGTGCAGGCCCTCGACGCCCTGACGGATGGTGGCCTTGCGGGCCTCCTCGTCGCCGTTCGGGCCGGAGATCTCGGCCAGGCGCGGGAGGTTGGCGCCTGCGGAGAAGGCGCGCTCCTCGTCGTTGGCGATGACGAGAGAGGCCAGGTCCCACTCGCCGGCGTGGGTGAAAAGCTCCGTGACGTCGTCGGTCGAGGAGTTCATCGGGGTGGTGTAGACAAACACGCCCGTGCCGTCACTGAGCTTGTAGACGGTCGCACCCGCGTTCTGGGCCACAACCTCGGCGCCGTCGACCAGGTCGGCGACGCGCACCACGCCCTCGCGGCGCGGAAGGTCCACCAGCTGGCCGTCGGTGCCGAGCACCCTGCCGTCGACGTAGAAGCCGCCGGCCTGGCGCGCCGAGTCCAGGAGGGCCGGGGTGGCGTCGAAAAGCGAGGCGACGTAGTCGAGGCCGAGCGAGTCGGCGAGGGCGAAGGGGCCCTTCTTCCAGCCGTAGCCCAGCTCCATCGCGACATCGATCTTGTCCACCGTGTCCGCGATCTCGAAGGCAGTGTCGCAGCAGTACTGGAAGAAGATGCGGAAGACCTCGCGGGCGTATTTGCCCTCGGGGGTGCCGGAGTCCATCAGCTCAACCGCGGACTTGGGCACCTCGTAGCTCTGCTTCGGGCGGTAGTCGTGCGCCTCGAAGTCGTAGACCTCGTCGCGGCCGCGGTAGAAGCCGGACTCGGCGGTGCGGCCGGTGAAGCCCTTCTCCAGCAGCTCCTTGAAGGGCGCGGAGTCCGTGACACCGTAGTTCTGCATCGCGTCGTCGGCGGGCAGGGCACCGAGAAGCGAACCCCAGATGTGGGGGGCAACCTGCAGGCCGACGTAATCGAAGAGGCCGAACACGCCGGTGCGCGGGACGCCGAACGGGCGGCCGAAGGCGACGTCCGCCTGCTCGGGCGCGATGCCCTGGTCGAAGGCGACCTGCGCGCCGACACCCATCCAGAAGGAGCCGATGCGGTTGGCGATGAAGCCCGGGGTGTCACGGCAGTCGACCACGACCTTGCCCAGGCCGCGCTCGAGGGTGCCTCGGAGCCGCTCGGTAATCTCCGGGTCGGTGTCGGGGCCGGCGACGAGCTCGACGAGGCGCATCACTCGCGGCGGGTTGAAGAAGTGGGTGATGGCGAAGTCGCGCTTGAAGTCCTCGCTCGCCTCGGCGAGCAGCGTCTCCAGCGGGATGGTGGAGGTGTTCGAGGTGACGGGGGTGCCGGGGCGGCGGTGGGCGTCAACCTTGGCGAAGGTGTCGCGCTTGACGTTGATGTCCTCGAAGACGGCCTCGACGATCCAGTCGGCCTCCGCGAGTCGGTCGAGGTGGTCCTCGGTGTTGCCCGGGGTGACGCGCTCCGCGTACTCCTTGCGCGCGAACCCGTGGCGCTTGACCTGGGTCTCGATGCCCTTGCGGGCCCGCTCGTCGCGGTCCTCGCCGTCACCGGGGAGGTCGAGAAGATGGACCTTCAGCCCGGCGTTGGCCATGAGGGCCGCGATGCCCGCGCCCATGGAGCCGGCACCGAGAACTGCTGCAGTGGTGATTTCCTTGGACATGTGTTCCTTAAACCTCCAGAACGAGAGCGATACCCTGGCCGCCGCCGATGCAGGCGGTGACGAGGCCGAGCCCGCCACCCGCCGCCTTCAGGGCGTGGATGAGCTTGGTGATGAGGATGACGCCGGTCGCGCCGATGGGGTGGCCGAGCGCGATGGCGCCACCGTGGATGTTCGTCTTGTCGTTGTCGAAGCCGAGCTGGTCGGACACGGCGATGGCCTGCGCCGCGAAGGCTTCGTTGGATTCGATGAGCTTGATGTCGCCCAGGCTCAGGCCAGCCTTGTCCAGCGCCTTCGGCACCGCAACGGTGGGGCCGAGGCCCATGTACTTCGGGTCGCAGCCGGCCAGGCCCCAGGACACGACCTTGGCGAGCGGCTCCTGGCCATACTCCTTCAGGCCGGAGTCGGTCGTCATCACCAGCGCCGCGGAGGCGTCGTTGATTCCCGAGGAGTTGCCCGCGGTCACGGAACCTTCCTTGTTGAACGACGGCCGCAGGCCCGCGAGCTTCTCGGCCGTGGTGGCGCGGGGGTGCTCGTCGGTGGTGAAGTCGCCCACGGGCACGATCTGGGACTCGAAGCTGCCGTCCGCGATGGCGGCGGCGGCTCGCTGCTGCGACTGCAGTGCGAACTCGTCCTGGCGGGCGCGGTCGATGCCGTACTTGGCGGCGACGTTCTCCGCGGTGATGCCCATGATGCCGTTGCCCATCGGGTCGGTGAGCGCGCCGGTGAGCCAGTCGACCAGCTTGCCGTCGCCCATCTTGCGGCCCTGGCGCATGCCCTCCACGGAGTAGGGGGCCTGGCTCATCACCTCGACGCCGCCCACGAGCGCGAGCTTGGAATCACCCGTCATGAGCTGCTGGGAGGCGCTCACGGCCGCCTGGACGCCGGAGCCGCAGAGACGGTTCACGCCGAGGGCGTGGGACCCCTGGGGCAGGCCCGCCTCGAGGGCCACCGCGCGGGAGGTGTAGAGGTCGCGCGGTCCGGTGGTGACCACGTTGGCCCACACGGAGGAGTCGAACTCGTCCGCCGCGACACCGGAGTCCGCGATGACGGCCTTGGCGATGTACGCACCGAGGTCGATCGTCGACATCTTGGACAACGAGCCGCCGAAGGTGCCGATCGGCGTCCTCTTCGCCTGGGTGATGTAAATCTGTTCAGTCATGTTCAGTCCTCAACTAATGGAGTGCGGGTAACAATTTCTCCCGAGTATAACGCCCATCACACCACAGGGTCCCCGAATAGAAAAACCCGGTGTACTGCGGAAACAGTTCACCGGGGCTAACTAAAGGGCTACTGCCCGCGGGTCTCGGCCTCCCCCTCACCCGCCACGCCGAGGTGCTGAGTGACCAGGTAACCCCGGCGCATGCGCTGCACCATCTCCGAGCGCAGCTTCACGATGAAGTACCACACGATGCCGAACATGATCCCCACCACCGAGACAGACCAGTGGATGAAGAACCCGAAGATCAGCGGCACCTGCAGGGCGAGGTCGGCCCACAGGGCCCAGGGACGCTTCTGCACGAAGGCGAGCACCAGGTGAGCCAACCCGATGACGGTGATGTAGGCCCAGTTGAAGGTTGTCCAGTGCTCACCGTTGTCGATCTTCAGCACCACCAGCAGGATGAGGAGGATGGTGATGGCCTCCATGATCAACGTGCCGGCCAGCACTCCGCTCAGGCCCTTGATCGGGTCCTTCGCGGGGGCGTGGCCCAGGCCGAGGGGGCTGACGGGGGGTTCGCTCTTGGGGCTCATGCGGGGTCCTTTCCAAACAGTGCTCGCGCCTCACCGGCGGTGACGACGGATCCGGTGATGATGATTCCCGAGCCGGACTGCACTCCCACCTCGGCGAGGGCGTCCTCCGCAAGCTCGACGGCCAGCTCGTAGGCGCCGGGCAGGTTCTCGACGACATGCACGCGCTCGTCGCCGAAGATCTCGCGCGCCTCCTCCGCGAGCTCGAAGGCGTCCCGCGCCCGGGGTGAGGAGTTCTGGGTGATGACCACCTCGGTCAGCACCGGTTCAAGCGCCGCGAAGATGCCGGCAGCGTCCTTGTCACCCAGGACCCCGAGGACCCCGATGAGCCGGGTGAAGTCGAAGTCGTTGGAGAGGGCGTCGGCAAGCGCGTGGGCGCCGTGCGGGTTGTGCGTTGCATCGATGAAGGTCGTGGGCGTGGCGCGGACGCGCTCGAGCCGGCCCGGCGAGGTCACGGCCGCGAAGCCCCGGCGCACGGAGTCCGCGTCGAGGGGTCGCTCGCGCCCGGCACCGGAGAATGCCTCGACGGCTGCCAGAGCCACGGCGGAGTTCCGGGCCTGGTGCGGCCCTGACAGGGGGAGGAAAATCCCGTCGTACGTGCCGGAGAGGCCCTGGAGGGTGAGGGTCTGCCCGCCGACGGCCACCCCGGCCTCCTCCACGCCGAACTCGGAGCCGAGACGGGCGACCGGGGAGCCGACCTCCACGCAGCGCTCCAGGAGCACCCGCATCGCCTGCGGGTCCTGGTCGGAGATGACGGTGACCGCCTCCGGGCTGCGCACGATACCGGCCTTCTCCCCCGCGATTTCCGCGATGGTCTCACCCAGGTATTCGGTGTGGTCGATGCCGACGGGGGTGATCACGTCCACGTCCGCGTCGACAACGTTCGTCGCGTCCCATCGCCCGCCCATGCCGACCTCGATGACGGCGACATCGACGGGGGCGTCGGCGAAGGCCGCGAAGGCCATGCAGGTGAGGAACTCGAAGTAGCTCAGCTTCTGGCCCGTTCGCCCGTCGACCATCTCCACCGCGGGAAGAATCTCCCGGTAGATGCGCACAAAGTCGGCGGGGTGAATCGGTGTGCCATCGATGCCGATGCGCTCGGTGACCTGCTGCAGATGGGGGCTGGTGGTGCGGCCGACCCTGTGTCCCAGGGCGCGCAGGAGCGAATCGACCATCCGCACGGTGGAGGTCTTGCCGTTGGTGCCCGCGACGTGGATGACCTTGTAGGTCATCTGGGGCTCACCGAGGACGTCCATCACCATCTCGACGCGTTCGAGCGTCGGGTCGATCTTCGTCTCGGGCCAGCGCAGGGCCAGCTCGGCCTCGACGCGCGCGAGCTCCTCGAGGTCGGTGCGGGTGACGGGCCGCTCGACCGGAGCCCCGTCCCCGCGGCCGTTCTCCCCCTCGGGCGCCGCGCCAAGGTTGAGACGCAGCCCCGACTCCTCCAGGGTGATGTCGTAGTTCTCGGCCTCGCCGGCAAGCTCGCCGAGGTCGAGCTCCTCGAACTCGATGTCGTCGAAGTCGCCGGGGCCGTTCGTGTCCTCAGCCATCTAGGCCTCCGGCAGGGCCGCGAGCCGGGCGGTGACGCGGTCCAGCTCCTCCTGCGCGACGTGCTGCCGGGCACGGATCTTGTCCACCACGGCATCGGGGGCCTTGGACAGGAACGCCTCGTTGCCCAGCTTCTTGCCGGTGGTCTCAAGTTCCTTCCGGGCGGCCGCGAGCTCCTTTTCCAAACGTTTGCGCTCCGCCGCGACATCCACCGTGCCCGAGGTGTCCAGCGCCACGTCGACGGTGGCGCGGCTCAGGCGCACCTCAACGCTTGCCGACGCCCCGAAGCCCTCCCCCGGCTCCTCGACCCGCGCGATGCTGCGCACCAGGTTCTCCTGGTCCGCGAGGTCCGCGGCGGCGAAATCGAGCGTCGCGGGAACCTTCTGGCTCGGCTTGACCCCCTGGTCGGAGCGGAAGCGCCGCAGCTCGGTGATGAGCTTGACGGCATCCTCGATGCGGCGCCGCGCGTCGGGGTCCGCCGCGACCCCGCCGTTCGTGTCCGCGGCGGTGGGCCAGGCGGCGCGGGTGACGGTCTCCTCCCCCGTCAGGGCGGTCCAGAGGACCTCGGTGACAAAGGGCATGGTCGGGTGCAGCAGCCGCAGGACCACGTCGAGCACGCGTCCGAGCACCAGTTGGGTCGCCTCTCCACGGCGGTTTTCCTCGGCGGAGGCCGATTCCACATCCCGCGGGATCTGGGTTTTGGCGATCTCCAGGTACCAGTCGCACAGCTCGTCCCACGCGAAGTGGTAGAGGTCCTCGTTGGCCTTTGCGAACTGGTAGTCGTCCAGGTACGCGTCCACGCCAGCCCGCACCTCCTCGAGCCGGTCGAGGATCCAGCGGTCGGCATCCGTGAGCTCCCCGCGCGCCGGCAGCTCGCCGACGGCCGCGCCGTTCATCAGGGCGAACTTGGTGGCGTTGAAGAGCTTGGTGGCGAAGTTGCGGGCGGACTGCGCGTGGTCCTCACCAATGGGCAGGTCCACACCCGGGTTCGCCCCGCGGGCCAGGGCGAAGCGCAGGGCATCGGCACCGAAGCGCTCCACCCAGTCCATCGGGTCGATGCCGTTGCCCAGGGACTTCGACATCTTGCGCCCCTTCTCGTCGCGCACCAGGCCGTGGAGGTAGAGGTCCGTGAAGGGCACCTGCGGGCGCCCGTTGCGCCCCTCCCCCAGGATTTCGGGAGTCTGCGAGGCGGCGAAGGTGCCGAACATCATCATGCGCGCGACCCAGAAGAACAGGATGTCGTAGGCGGTGACCAGAACCGACGTGGGGTAGAACTTCTCCAGCTCCGGGCTGCTTTCGGGCCAGCCCATCGTGGAAAACGGCCACAGGGCGGAGGAGAACCAGGTGTCCAGGACATCCGGGTCCTGGGTGTAACCGGCCGGCGGCTCCTCGTCGGGCCCGACACACACGACCTCGCCGTCGGGGCCGTACCAGATCGGGATGCGGTGGCCCCACCACAGCTGCCGCGAGATGGTCCAGTCGTGCATGTTGTCCACCCAGTCGAAGTAGCGTTTCTCCATCGACTGCGGGTGGATCGTGGTGTCGCCGCTGCGAACCGCCTCGGCGGACATGCGGGCGAGCTCGTCCACCTTGACGAACCACTGGAGGGACAGGCGCGGCTCGATCGGCTCCCCGGAACGCTCGGAGTGGCCCACGGAGTGGACGTACGGGCGGATTTCCTTGACAATGCGCCCCTGCTCGGCGAGGGCCTCGCGCACGGCGACGCGGGCCTCCTCGCGGCTCATGCCGTCGAAGCGGGTGCCCGTGTCCGCGATGCGGCCCTTTCCATCCATGATGATGGGCATGTCCAGGTTGTGGCGCAGGCCCATCTCGTAGTCGTTCGGGTCGTGCGCCGGGGTGATCTTCACCGCGCCGGTGCCCAGCTCCATGTCCACGTAGTCGTCGGCGATGACGCGGACGGTCAGCTCGGGCCGCAGCGGGTGCTCGAACTCCTCGCCGACCAGGTGCGCGTAGCGCTCGTCGTCGGGGTGGACGGCGATGGCGACGTCGCCGAGCATGGTTTCGACCCGGGTGGTGGCCACGACCAGGTGCGGTTCGTCGTCGTTCAGCGAACCGTAGCGCAGGGAGACGAATTCGCCGTCCACATCCTTGTACACGACCTCGATGTCGGAGACGGCGGTCTCGAGCACCGGCGACCAGTTCACCAGACGGTAGTCCCGGTAGATCATCCCGGCGTCGTAAAGCTGCTTGAAGATCGTCTGTACGGCGCGCGAAAGGCCCTCGTCGAGGGTGAATCGTTCGCGGGACCAGTCGACCGAGTCGCCGATGGCGCGCATCTGGCCGGTGATGGTTCCGCCGTACTGCTTCTTCCACCCCCAGACGCGCTCGACGAACTCCTCACGCCCGTAGTCGTACCGGTCCTTGCCCTCCTCTTCCTTGAGCTTGGCCTCGACCTTGGTCTGGGTGGCGATGCCCGCGTGGTCCATGCCGGGCAGCCACAGCACCTCGTAACCCTGCATCCGCTTGCGGCGGACCAGGGCGTCCATGAGGGTGTGGTCGAGGGCGTGGCCCATGTGCAGCTGACCGGTCACGTTCGGTGGCGGCAGAACGATGGAGTACGCCGGCCTGCCGCTTTCCGGGTCCGCGGTGAAGTAGCCCGCGTCGACCCAGCCCTGGTATAGGTCGGCCTCCACCGACTGTGGGTCCCAGGACTTCGGCAGCGCGTCTGCCCGGTTCTTACCTGTCACAATTTTCCCCTCGGTCTGGTCGGTCACTCGCACAATCATAGCGTCGGCCCGGACGCGCCCCGCCCTCGCGTGAGAGCGGGTTCCGGGCCGCCCTCGCGACCACCCGGCCAAGGGGCAGCGGTCTAATCGAAGAGGCGGTCGGCCACGGCGGCCTCGGCACGCAGCGCCTCGATGTTGGCGTCGATGCGCGAGCGCTGGAACTCGTTGAGGTCGAGGCCCGGGACGATGGTGCTGCGGCCGTTGTTCCCCACCGTCGGGAAGCCGAAGACCAGCCCCGGGTCAACGCCGTACTCGCCTGTCGACGGCTGGGCGACCGTGACCCAGCGGCCGTTGGAGCCGTGCACCCAGTCGCGCATGTGGTCGACGGCCGCGGAGGCGGCGGAGGCCGCGGAGGAGTGACCGCGGACCTCGATGATCTCGGCACCGCGCTTGGACACGCGCGGGATGAACTCGTTCTCGTACCAGCCGCGGTCGATGTCGCCGACGACGGACCTGCCGCCCACGGTGAGGAACTCGATGTCGGGGAACTGGGTGTCGGAGTGGTTGCCCCACACGATCATCCCGTTGATCTGCGCCGCGGGCACGCCCAGCCTGTCCGAGAGCATGGAGACGCTGCGGTTGTGGTCCAGCCGCATCAGGGCGTTGAAGCGGTCCGCGGGGACGTCCGGGGCAGCCTTCGAGGCGATGTAGGCGTTGGTGTTGGCGGGATTGCCCACCACGAGCACGCGGACATCATCCGCGGCACCCTCGTTGATGGCGCGGCCCTGGCCGATGAAGATCTTGCCGTTGGCGGAGAGGAGGTCGTCCCGGGACTCGCCCTTGCCGCGGGGCTTCGCGCCGACGAGGAAGGCCGCGTTGACGCCGTCGAAGCCCTTCTTCTGGTCGTCGGTGACGGTGACATTGTTGACCAGCGGGAAGGCGGAGTCCGCGAGCTCCATGGCGACACCCTCTGTAGCACCCACGTGCGTGGGAACCTCGAGCAGGGTGAGGTCGACCTTGCGGTCCTTGCCGAAGACGTCGCCGGAGGCGATGCGCCAGAGCAGGGAGTAGGCGATGTTGCCGGCGGCACCGGTGACGGTCACCTTTACCGGCGCAGTTGAAGTGGTCTGTAGGTTGTCCATGACTGATACCTCCGGGTGACGGGTGCTTTTTCTATCGAATTATAGACGTTTCCTCCGGGCCCGGTCCGGGGAAAACCGGATGCCCGGGGCCCCGGAACCACACCCCCGGTCGCCTTGGCCGCCCGGAAACACCCCCGGTTTCCGGAGGGCCGGGTCCCCTTTCCGGCGGGAACGACCCGCCGGGGGGCGCCGAGACCCCCTATCGAGGGAGAAAATCGGTTCCCCCGCCCACATTCCGCGCCCGATTGGTGCACCATTGGAGAAAAGCGGGCGCACCGTACAGCCCTGCCATCGGCGGATGCCCGATGCCTGCCGTCGCCGGCCCCCACCGGGCTCGCCGCCCCCTTCTCACAAGCACCAAGGAGCCAACTTGACCGATTCACCCCGGAGCCCGGTTCGCGGCGCGGGTTCCCCTCCACCCTCGGGGAGCACCCCGGTTTCCGCCGGCACCCCCGATGCCCGAGGTTCACGCGACGACGCGGAAGCCGCCGTCGAAGCGGCCCTCACCGCCTTCGCACGGGACGGCTACGCCCCCACCAAGCTGGGGACCCTCTCGGAGGAGTCGGGTGTGTCCAAGCGCATGCTCCACTACCACTTCGGCGACAAACAGGGGCTCTACCGAGCCGCCATGTCGCGCGCCGTGAACCTTCTCATCCCCCCGCCGGAAGTTCTCAACCGTTCCTACACGGTGCCGGTGGAGGGGGTGCGCCGCTTCGTGGACGCGATCTTCCACCGCTTCCTGCAGAACCCGGACGCCGCCCGTCTGGTCATCAGGGAAAACCTCGACCCGGTGCTCGACAAGGGATCCACGCTCGACATCGACGAGGTCTCGGAGGTTGTCCTGCACATCGAGCGCCTCCTTCTGCTCGGTCAGGACTCGGGAGCCTTCCGCCCGGACATCTCGGCGGAGGACATCCTCGTGATGGTCTGCTCCCTGTGCATGTTCCGGGAGAGCAACAGCGAGATCGCCTGGCGCATCACCCGCGTCGACATGCGTACGCAGCGCAACATCGAGGGCCTGCGCCGCATGACCATCGACGCGGTGCTCGCGTTTCTCACGTCCAACATCCCCGCCTCCGGCTACGAGAGTTACGCCGAGCCGGACCCGGCACCGGTCCAGGCGGTGGTCTCCGCCGACGACGTCTACGACATCAACAACGTGTACTAGGGCGCCGCTTGGCGACACCCTAGTGCGCGCCTAGGCGGACTTCTGCTCCTTCTTGGCGACGTACTCCGGGTCGGCCTCGCCGCGCACGACAGCGCCGGTGACCACGACTTCCTCGACATCGTCTCGGTCCGGCAGGTCGTACATGATGGGTACGAGCAGCTCCTCCATGATCGCGCGCAGGCCGCGCGCGCCCGTCTTGCGCTCTGCGGCCTTGTCCGCGATCAGGCCGAGGGCCTCGTCGGTGAGCGTGAGCCGGGCCCCGTCCATGGCGAAGAGCCGCTCGTACTGCTTGACCAGTGAATTCTTCGGTTCCTTCAGCACGCGCACGAGGGAGGCGCGGTCGAGGTCCTCCACGTTGGCGAGGATCGGCAGGCGGCCGATGAACTCGGGGATGAGCCCGAACTTCACCAGGTCACCGGGCTGCACCTGCGCGAGAAGGTTCGCCTCGTCGCGCTTGCTCTTCGAGTCGATTTCGGCGCCGAAGCCGATGCCCTTCTTGCCCACCCGCTCCGCGATGACCTTGTCCAGGCCCGCGAAGGCGCCGGCCACGATGAAAAGGATGTTCGTCGTGTCCAGCTGGATGAACTCCTGGTTCGGGTGCTTGCGCCCGCCCTGCGGCGGGACGGAGGCGACGGTGCCCTCGAGTATCTTCAGCAGAGCCTGCTGCACTCCCTCGCCGGAGACGTCACGGGTGATGGACGGGTTCTCCGACTTCCGCGAAATCTTGTCCACCTCGTCGACGTAGATGATGCCGTTCTGGGCGCGGTTGACGTCGAAGTCCGCGGCCTGCAGCAGCTTGAGAAGGATGTTCTCCACGTCCTCGCCCACGTAGCCGGCCTCGGTCAGGCTCGTGGCGTCCGCAATGGCGAAGGGCACGTTGAGCATGCGGGCCAGCGTCTGGGCGAGGTAGGTCTTGCCGGAGCCCGTGGGCCCGAGCAGGAGGATGTTGGATTTGGCGATCTCCACGTCGTCGTCACGCTTGCGTCCCGCACCGGCCAGAGACTCGGCCCGGATGCGCTTGTAGTGGTTGTAGACCGCCACGGCAAGAGTGCGCTTCGCGGCGTCCTGGCCGATCACGTACTGGTCGAGGAACGAGGTGATCTCGGACGGGCGGGGCAACCGGTCCTCCTCGGGGGACTGCGAGCCCTCGGAACCGGAGAGCTCCTCCTCGATGATTTCGTTGCACAGTTCGATGCACTCGTCGCAGATGTAGACACCGCCGCCGGCGATGAGCTTGCGCACCTGCTTCTGGCTCTTCCCGCAGAACGAGCACTTGAGCAGGTCGGAACTGTCTTGAGTGACTGCCATGTAAGTGATGTACTCCAGCTTCTACGATCTCGGCACCTGAACGGGTCTTTCCCGGATTCTAGTGGCCACGGGCCCGGCGTGGGGCGCGCACCGGCGGTAGTCCGCGCAACGCCCCGCACAGACCGGGTATTCCCTCCCCCGGTGCACCCCGCACACTCCCCGCGGCACGGCGGCACCGTTAGGGGGACAATGGAACCCTGCGGCCGGCGGGCCCGTGGACGTGGAGACCCACCATACTTCATGGCACAGCCTTTTCCCGCGACGGCCGCCCGCCAGCGACAACGAATAAGAAGGAGCACCCATGGCACACACGACCATCCTCAACGCAGAGGAGTTCGGAGACCCGTCCAACGACAACGTTGTGGTCCTCCTCGGATCCATTGCCACCACCCGCGAGATCTGGGAGAAGCAGATTCCGGCCCTCGAGGGCACCCACCGGGTGATCGCCCTCGACCACCTCGGCCACGGTTCCTCACCGCGATCGGACGCCGCCCCGGGTGAAACCACCGTCGACGACCTTGCCGCGAACGTCCTCGCCACCCTTGACGGGCTGGGCGTGGGTTCCTTCGCCGTCGTGGGGCTTTCGCTGGGCGGGGCGCTCGCCCAGTACCTCGCCGCCACCTCCCCGCGCGTGACGCGCGCCGCCATCTGCGCCACGGCGACTTTCCTCGGCGGCGAGGAGCGGTGGCGGAAGCGCACCGCGATCGCCCGGGAGAAGGGCATGGGAGCGCTTGCCGACGGCATGGTGGAGAACTGGTTCACCGAGCCCTTCCGAACCGCCCACTCCGGCGAGGCCGACCGCGTGCGCAGCATGATCCTCGGCATCGACGCCGAGGGATTCGCCCAGAACGGCGACGCGCTGGCGGGCTGGGATTTCGGGCACCGCCTGGGCGAGATCACCTGCCCGGTGCTCACCATCGCCGGCCGCGACGACCCGTCCACCGGGCCCGAGCAGCTGGAGAAGATCGCCGCAGGCGTGTCCGGCCCCGCGGAGTCGGTTATTGTCTCTCCCGGCTCGCACCAGGTGGCGGTGGAAAACCCGGCCGATTTCAACGCCGCGCTGACCCGTTTCCTCAACGCCTAGGCCCGTAGACGGCGGTTGCACTCCCGCCACGCGTCCGGAATGGCCCGGATAATGTCCCCTGCCGTGGTGGGGGCACCGTCGGCGGCGAGGGCCGCGGCGACCGCGTAGAGGGCAACGGCGTCGTCCGGGGATGCCCCGCACCTCTCCTCCTCGGCCGCGACCCGCGGGTGATCCGCCAGGAACGTTTCGTACGATACCTCCATTCGGGCCAGCGATGAGGCCATCATTCCGATCAGCACGTCCCGGCCACCCGGGGTGTCAACCCACTGCACGCCCGCATCGTGGACGGTCCAAATCCCGGGTGGGACGCCGGGAACACCGCTGTCGGTGTCCCGCTCCGCGTGCAGGAGCGGCTGGACCACGAGGGTGCGCTCCCCCGGCACGACAATCACGGCCTTTTCCTCCCAGCCCCTGTGCAGGGCCTGGTCGCGGGAGAGACCGTCGACCAGGAGGACCCGGCCAAACTGACCCGAAATCTCGTCGCCGCGCACGTGGATCCGGGCGGGGCCGTAAGCGCAGCTACCCGGAATGTCAGCGTCGATGAGCACCGCGCCGGCGCCCTCCCGAAGCGCGGCTTTCGCCCGCAGGCGGCCGACGGGTGCCCCGTCCGCGATGGCCACCGAGGCGCGCGGGTCGACTGTGTCAGGAAGAAATGCCGCAGCCCCCAGCCGAGTGTCCAGCGGGTTCTTCCCCTGGGCGTAGCGCTCGTACTGGCCCAACAGATCCGGTTCAGCGCGCTTCCCGTCAGCGCCTGCGACGATGATGACCTGCCCGCTCGCGGAGTGCAGGGCGTGGGCGCTGACCATCGCACGTGGGGCAACCGTCACGTCGGCGCGCGCGTAGACCGGGACCCGGACGAACCAGTAGTCCTCATCGGGAGTGTTCGGGTCCTCCGACCTGACCACGCGCGTCCCCGCGTCGGCGGCCGTGTCGGGATCGATGCCGGCTGGTGTCCCCACCGACACCACGTGGGCACCCCACTGGGCCTGCCCGAACAGGGCGGCCTGGGCATCCGTCAGGGCGGAGGGTCCCAACGACTCGATGATCAGGCGGTACCCGTCGCAGGAGGGGACGTCGTCAAGCTGGCGTGTTTCTCCACCGGCTGGGCCGACGACATCGACGGGATGGCCCGCGCGGGCCAGGGATTCCGCCGCCGCGAGTGTCGCCGCAGCGTATGGCGAATTTCCGACCACCACAAGGACCCGGTCGCCGCGCGGCGATTTCGGGGACACCGCCAGCACTTTCTCGGCGGCCGAGAAGATCTCTTCGGCGAGGTCGGCGGGCACGCCCGCCTCGAGAACAGCCTGCGAGCTAGCGATGAGCCTCATGGGGCGATCCTAACCGCCCCGGGGAAGCTGTGAGGGCGGCGATGACCGTCGTTACGGGCACCGCCAGAGTCAGCCCGAGCGCCCCGACCGCAGAGCGGAGCAGTTCGGTGGCGACGACGTCGGAGGCGAGGACCTGCGTGAGCGGGCGGTTCACGGCCGCCAGCAGCAGCGTCATCGGCAGGGCCGCGCCGATGTAGGCCAGCACGAGCGTGTAGACCATGGAGGCGATGTGGTCGCGCCCCACCCGCATAGCCGAGGCGAAGAGGGTTGTGGGGCGGGCGCGGGGGTGGGCGCCGGCAAGCTCCGCGACCGTGGAGGCCTGCGCGACGGTGGCGTCGTTGAGCGCGCCAAGCGTACCGATGATGAAACCCGCGAGCATGAGCCCGGTCACGCTCACAGAGGGCAGGTAGAGCTGAATGAGCAGGTTGGAGTCATCACCCAGTCCCCGAAGATGCGCCGTGCCTATCGCGGCGCGCGCGAGGCCGGCCGACGCCGCCAGGGAAACCAGGGTTCCCCCGAGCGCCGCCGCGGCCTTCCAGTTCACCCCGTGAACCAGGAACATCACCGGGAAGAGGATCGCGGCTCCCGTGACCACGGCCAGCGGCACGGGAGGCCCGCCCCGCAGGAGCGCGGGAACGAGGAACACCCCGACCAGGCCGAGGGAGAGGGCAAGCCCGACGAGGGCGCGCACCCCGTGCCAGGCGGCCGCGCCCGCAATGACCGCCGCCGTCGCGGCGAGCCACGCCCACAGGGGCACGGCGCGATCCATGTCCAGAAACCCGTACGTTGCAACCCCGTCCGCGGACGAGCCGCCGCCGAGGAGGACGCGGTCGCCGCGCACAAGCGCGGGCTCACCCGCCTGCCCGGATGTCTGCAGCACGGCGGTGCGCCCGGTGTCCGGGCCCTCCCCGATCCGCACGAGGGCGGTGGAGCACTCCCCGTCCCGGGGGATGTGCGGCAGGGAGTCAGCGTCGAACACCCGCCCCACCACGGGCGAGGAGCACCCGGAAGGAAATGCGTCCGTCACCTGGCCCCTCACGGCCTCCACCGCCACCGCCTGCGACGCAGCGAAACCGGGTGCCGGGCGGGGCGCCTCCCCGCGCGGCCACAGGACCGCGAGCCCCACAACGGTGAGCGCGAAAGCCGCGGCCAGCGCGGCAGCGAGGATCCTCTACGCGAGGTTACCACCCCCTTCGGTCGCGGCATGACGACCCATTTCACCACTCTCCCTCAGCTACAGGGCCTTTCTAATGACAATCGTTGTCAATAATAACGGCATACGCCCCGGAGCGGGCGGCGGGGCGTCGATAAGCGCACAGCAAAAACCCGCCATCCCCGTGGCGGGGAGGCGGGTGCGGTTGCGACCGTGGCTAGCGGTTCAGCTTGCGGTAGTCGAAGACCTGGTCGATGATGCCGTACTCGACAGCCTCCTGCGCCGTAAGGATCTTGTCGCGGTCGGTGTCGATGCGGATCTGCTCCGCGGTGCGGCCCGTGTGCTCGGACAGGGTGTCCTCCATCAGGCGGCGCATGCGCTCGATCTCGGCGGCCTGGATCTCCAGGTCGGACACCTGGCCCTGCGTGCCCTGCGTTGCCGGCTGGTGGATCAGCACGCGCGAGTTCGGCAGCGCGGCGCGCTTGCCCGGGGCGCCGGCGGCGAGGATCACCGCGGCGGCGGAGGCGGCCTGGCCCAGGCAGACGGTCTGCACGTCGGGTCGGACGTACTGCATGGTGTCGTAGATCGCCATCAGCGCGGTGAAGGACCCGCCCGGGGAGTTGATGTACATGGTGATGTCGCGGTCCGGGTCCTGGGACTCGAGGACCAGCAGCTGGGCCATGACGTCGTTGGCCGAGGTGTCGTCGACCTGGGTGCCGAGGAAGACGATGCGCTCCTCGAAAAGCTTGCCGTAGGGGTCGATCTGCTTGGTGCCGAAGGAGGTCTCCTCCAGGAACTGCGGCAGGACGTAACGGGAGTTAGGCATTTGGAAAGACATGTGCAGGTGTGCTCCTCTTCTGCTCAGTTCTGGTTAGTTGGAGATCTCGCCCTGGGCGTGCATGATCACGTGGTCGACGATGCCGTACTCCTGGGCCTCGCGGGCGGTGAACCAGCGGTCGCGGTCGGAGTCCTTGGTCACCTGCTCGAAGGTCTGGCCCGTGTGCTCCGCGATCAGCTCCGCCATCTCGCGCTTGGTCTGGGCGAACTGCTCGGCCTGGATGGCGATGTCGGCCGCGGTGCCGCCGACGCCCGCGGAGGGCTGGTGCATCATGATGCGCGCGTGCGGCAGGGCGTAGCGCTTGCCCTTGGTGCCGCCGGAGAGCAGGAACTGGCCCATCGATGCCGCCAGGCCCATGCCGTAGGTGGCGATGTCGCACGGCGAGTACTTCATCGTGTCGTAAATCGCCATGCCGGCGGTGACGGAGCCGCCCGGCGAGTTGATGTAGAGCGAGATGTCGCGCGTCGGATCTTCCGCGGAGAGCAGCAGGATCTGGGCGCAGAGCTTGTTGGCGATGTCGTCGTCGACCTGCTGGCCGAGGAAGATAATGCGCTCGCGCAGCAGGCGCTCGTAGACGGAGTCGCCGAGGTTGAGACCGGGTTGCGGAGTGGTCATTGTGAGCTCCTTTTACTAATCAGTTCTTCGGACAATGCCACCACACTACTCGGGCTCCGCTGCGGGATGGACCGTGTTCGCTACCGGCGTACGAGCGCAAAAGTTGCGCCACGCAGCGCGCTTGACGACGCCAAAAAGGCCCGCCCGGGTTCTTCCTGGGCGGGCCGGTCGGGCGAGGCGCTACTTGTCCTCGGCGGTGGTGTCCCCGGAAGTGGTGTCTTCGTCCTCGATGTCACCGAAGAACTCGTTCGGGTCGATCTCGGCGCCGTTCTCGTCCTTGACGGAGGTGCGGGAGATGGCGGCGGCCAGCGCCTTGCCGCGGCGAACGTCGGCGAAGAGGTTCGCGATCTGGCCGGACTGCTGCAGCTGCGCGACGAACTGGTTCGGGTCCATCCCGTAGGACTGCGCGGTGAACAGGATGTGGTCGGTGAGCTCCTGCTGGGAGACCTCCGGCTGCTCCTTGTCGGCCACGGCATCCAGGAAGAGCTGGGTGCGCACGGACTCCTCAGCCTGCTCGCGGGACTGCTTGTCAAACTCCTCGCGGGTGGTGCCCTGCGCCTCGAGCAGCTGCGCAAGCGCGTTCTCGTCGTGGGCGAGCTGGCCCAGGATCTGGTGGAGGCTGTTGTGGACCTGCTCCTCGACGATGGACTCCGGCAGGGCGAACTCGGACTTGGCGAGGGCCGCCTTCAGCACCTCGTCGCGGATGTCGGCGGCCTGCTGAGCCTTCTTCGACTCCTCCAACTGGCCGCGGGTGGACTCGCGCAGCTCCTCGACGGTGTCGAACTCGGAGGCCATCTGGGCGAAGTCGTCGTCGAGCTCCGGGAGCTTGCGCTCCTTGGTCTGCTGGACGCGCACCTTCACGGTGGCTTCCTTGTCCTTGTGCTCGCCGTGCATGAGCTTGGCGGTGAACTCGTTCTCCTCGCCGGCCTTCATGCCGCGCAGGGCCTTGTCGAGGCCCTTGATCAGGTCGTCGGAGCCGACCTCGTAGGACAGGCCCTCGGTGGAGGCGTCCTCGACCTTCTCGCCGTCAACCTCGGCGTCGAGATCAATCACCGCGTAGTCACCGGTCTTGAGCTTGCGCTTGGTCTCCTGCAGCTCGCCGAAGCGACCCCGCAGGTTCTCCAGCTCCTCGTCCACGGCGGCGTCGTCGACGGACACGGCCGGGACGGTCACGGAAATGTCGGAGAAGTCCGGCACCTCAATCTCGGGGCGGACGTCGACCTCGGCGGTGAACTCGACGACGTCGTTGTCCTCGATCTTCGTGATCTCGATCTCCGGCTGGCCCAGCGGGTTCAGGTCGTTCTCGACGACGGCCTGCTCGTAGCGGGTCGGCAGCATGTCGTTGACGACCTGCTCGAGGATGGGGCCGCGGCCGATCCGGGCGTCGATAAGCTGGCGCGGGGCCTTGCCACGGCGGAATCCGGGGATGTTCACCTGCTGCGAGATCGCGGCGTAGGCCTGGTCGATTTCCTTGCCGAGCTCGTCGAACGGAACGTTGACGGTCAGCTTCACGCGGGTGTCGCTGAGCTTATCGACGGAAGTCTTCACGGGTAACTCCTGTAATGATCGGGTAGATGTTAAGTCTGTGTCGGCGGCAAGGCCCGCTATCGCTAGCGGGCCTTTCCTTTGTCGGGGCGACAGGATTTGAACCTGCGACCCCCTGCTCCCAAAGCAGGTGCGCTACCAAGCTGCGCCACGCCCCGTTTTCCGGGCAGCAAGCCGTGGCTGGCTCACCGGCAACCGATTGTAGCGTGGGCGTGGAACACGACTTCGGATGGGGGCCGGATGCTGCTGTCCCGCCACCCCTCGCACCCAGGCCGCCCACGAAAAAACCGGCCCCTGGGGGGCCGGCCACATCTGGAGGGAATGACGGGAATCGAACCCGCGTCTTCAGCTTGGAAGGCTGAGGTATTAGCCACTATACGACATTCCCACAGCGCCCTGACTGCGTCAGCGCTTCCACCACTTTATCCCATCGCCTCCCCGCCGCCAAAACAATTTTCGCCTCCCCACCGGACCCCCACGGAACAAAGCACCCGCCTTCCCCGTTGATCCTGTGAGAAACCCGGGCAGAACATTCGCCCCAACCAGGAAGGTATTTCCCACCGTGCTCACACTTCTCCTCCTCATCGGACTCGGCTTCGGCGCGAGCTACATGATCAACAACCGCCGCGCCACGGGCTCACGCAAGCAGCTCGACCAGCAGAGCCTTGATGACGCCCTCGCGGACGCCCGGCACTGGACCGACCGTCTCGGATCGCAGGTCCTCAACATCTCCGGCAACGACACCGCCTCCTCCCAGGCGATGGCCGACGCGAGCGAGCGCTTCAACGCCGCCTCCGCGGCCCTGAGCGAGGCCCGCACGGTGCGCCAGGCCCAGCTCGCCCGCGAGGCAGCGCTGGAGGGCCTGCACTACGTCAACGCGGCCCGCGAGATCATGGGCATGCCGGCCGGCCCCCAGCTCCCCGAGCTGGAGGGCCAGCGCAAGGCGGGCCGGGTGACCGAGGAGCGCACGATCCGCGAGGACGACGGCAGCACCATCACCGCATCCCCCTACGCCACCGACCGCACCCCGCACTACTACCCCGGCGGTGCCGTGGCGGGACGGCCGGTCCCGGCCGGCTGGTACTCGGCCGCGTGGTGGGCCCCGGCCATGATGACGGGCATGTGGGCCGCCAGCTCGATGATGCTCTATTCCTCCATGTTCGCGGGAATGGCGGGCGTACCCAGCGGCCAGGAGTTCGCGGCGGGTGACTTCGGCGGCGACGCCGGTGACATGGGCGGCGGAGACTTCGGCGATGCGGACGGCGGGGACTTCGGCGGCGACATGGGCGGCGGCGACGACGGTTTCTTCGGCGACGGCGGCGGGTTCGACTTCGGGGGCGACGGGGGCTTCGACTTCGGGGGATTCGACTTCTAACACCACCTCCGCAGGCTTTTTCCGTGTAAGCGTGACGGTATTGCTACGGTATTGCTTTCGTCGCTCCGATTTAGCTCTAGGGGCCGCCCCTCCGGCCGGCTGGTACTCCTCCCGGTCCCGGGAGCGCGCCGAGGAAACGCGCCGAGGAAACGGGGTCTGGCCCCTCGATGACAAGCTGCTCTACAACAACATGTTCCCGGAGTTGGCCGCCACCCTCCCGCCGGACGGGACCGAGGGGGGCGACCCGCTTGGCAGCCGCGTGAGGTTCAGCTGGCACTCGGGGGCTGAGTCGCGTCCGTGGTGACGCGGGTGAGCCCGCCCCCACTCCACGCAAAGACGCAGGCTCCCCGCCTGCGTCTTTTTGTGCGTCGATAAGCGAAAATGTAACACTGCGCGCTTGGACATGCGAATAGTTGCGTGGCTCACATCGCCTGGATACCCTGAAGTATCGCTCAATCCACGGCGCAGTAAAACGCGACCCGACCCACGGAAAGGCCCCGCCATGGCTCACCTGAACACACGAATCACCGACATGCTCGGCATCGAGCACCCGATCATCCAGGGCGGCATGCAATGGGTGGGCAAGGCGGAGCTCGCCTCCGCAGTGTCGAACGCGGGCGGGCTGGGCATTCTCACGTCGCTGACGCAACCGACGCCGGAGGACCTGGGCAAGGAGATCGACCGCTGCAGGGAGATGACGGACAAGCCCTTCGGAGTCAACCTGACCATCCTGCCGACGATCACCCCGCCGCCCTACGCCGAGTACCTGCGCGTGGCGGTGGAGAAGGGCGTGAAGATCGTCGAGACGGCCGGGGCCAACCCGGCGGACTTCGTGCCCACGCTCAAGGAGGCGGGGGTCACGGTGATCCACAAGTGCACCTCCGTGCGCCACGCGATCAGCGCCCAGAGCAAGGGCGTGGACATCCTCTCCATCGACGGTTTCGAGTGCGCGGGACACCCGGGCGAGGACGACGTCCCGGGCCTGATCCTCATGCCGGCCGCCGCTGACCACCTGAACGTCCCCTTCGTCGCGTCCGGTGGCATCGCGGACGGCCGCGGGCTCGCCGCCGCGCTCGCCCTCGGGGCGGAGGGCGTCAACATGGGCACCCGCTTCCTCTGCACCGAGGAGGCCCCCGTGCACCGCAAGGTCAAGGAGGAGATCGTCAACCGCACCGAGCGCGACACGGAGCTCATTTTGCGCACCCTGAACAACACCTCCCGCGTGGCCACCAACGGCGTGTCCCGCGAGGTGGTGGAAAAGCTCAACCAGGGTGCGCAGTTCCCCGAGATCCGCGACCTCGTCGCGGGCGCGCGCGGGCGCCAAGTCTACGAGACCGGAGATGTCGAGGCGGGCATCTGGACGGTCGGCCAGTGCCAGGGCCTGATCAAGGACATCCCCACCTGCGCCGAGCTGCTGCCGCGCATCGTGGACGAGGCCGTGGAGATCATCCAGTCCCGCCTCGCCGGTTTCGTGGCGCAGTAGGCGGCCCACGTGGACACCTCCCTCGCCCGCGGCATCATCTCGGCCACCGTCGACGGGCCGGTCGCGGCCATCACGATCGCCAACCCCGCGAAACGCAACGCGTTGGAGCCGGAGTCCTACCGGGTAATCGGTGACCTCGTGCGCTCCGCCGGCAACGACCCCGGCATTCGCGGTGTCGTCATCACCGGCGACAGCGCCGCATTCAGTTCCGGCATGGACCTCGCCGCCTTCTCCGGGGTGGACGTGCCCGGTGAGCCCGGCGTCGTAGAAACGATGGTGGATATCGAGTACATGGCCACCGCGATCACCCGGGCGCCTGTACCCGTCATAGCCGCCGTCGAGGGGGCGTGCGCCGGCATCGGCGCATCGCTGTGTTTCCTCTGCGACCTCATCGTCGCCGGCGAGAGCGCGTTCTTCACCATCCCCTTCACCGCCATCGGCCTCATGCCGGACGGCGGCGCGGTGGCCACGCTCAGCGCTTCCGTGGGCCGCCACCGGGCGATGCAGATGGCCCTCCTGCACTCGCGCATCCCCGCCGAGCAGGCCCGGCAGTACGGGCTGGTCGCGGAGGTCGCAGCGGGTGCCCGTGAACGGGCCGTGGAGATCACCCGAGGTTTCGCCGCCTCGCCCCGCGAGGCACTCGCCCGGACCAAGGCGGCGGTCAACCGCGCCAGCCTGGCGCAGCTCCCGCAGGCCCTGGAGACGGAGGCGGCCGTGCAGACCCGGTTGCTGGGCACCCCCGAGCACGCCGAGGGCGTCGCCGCGTTCATCGAGCACCGGCCGCCACGTTTCCGCTGAGCGGCGGGTCACCCGCCGGACGCGGTGGCGTCCCCGGGCGGTAGAATCTGGGCGTCGTAAGGCGAATACGCCTAGCAAGCGTCGAGTAAAGGAGCCGCGATGCGCATAGCCGTGTTGCTGAAGGAAGTCCCGGACACGTACAGCGACCGCGAGATGAACCTCGAGACCGGGCTCACCGACCGCACCGGCGATGTCGTCGCGGACGAGGTGGGTGAACGCGCCGTTGAGGCGGCGCTGCGCATCGCGGAGAAGAACGAGGGCTCGGTGGTGGAGCTCATTACCGTCGGGCCCGAGTCAGCTGCCGGCAGCATCCGCAAGGGCATCGCGATGGGTGCCACCGAGGCGTACATCATTTCCGACGACGCCCTCGTCGGCGCCGATGTCACCCTCACCGCGGAGGCGCTGGCTGCGGCGATCCGGGCGCATGACTACGACCTCGTGGTCGCCGGCACCGCATCCTCCGACGGCGGCGGTGGCGTCATGGCCCCGCTGCTCGGCGAACTGCTCGATTACCCCGCCCTGTCCAACCTCACCGAGCTCGAGGTCGACGGCTCCACCGTGCGCGCCACCCAGGCGGGTGACGGTGCCACCGTCGCGCTCGAGGCGGAGCTTCCGGCAGTTGTCGCGGTTTCGGACGAGTTCCCCAACGCCCGCTTCCCCAACTTCAAGGGCCTGATGGCCGCGAAGAAGAAGGAGCTGCACACGCTCACCCTCGCCGACCTCGGGGTCGATGCCGAGGACTGGTCGCGCGCCCGCTCCATCATGGTCTCCATCGACCGCCGCCCCGCCCGGGAGCGCGGGGAGATCATCGACGGCAACTCGCAAGCGGCCGGAAAGCTCGTCGACTTCCTCGAGAGCAGGGGCCTTCTGACAAGGAGCCGCGCATGACCTCCCCCACCAGCCCCACCAGCCCCACCAGCCCCGTCCTCGTCGTTCCGGACACCCCCTACGACGGCGCGGGCATCGACCTCGCCGCGGCAGAACTGATCGGTGCCGCCAGCGCCATCGGTGAGCCCGTCGTGCTCACCACCTCCGCAGATAACGCCGCCGAGCTCGGGCGCATGGGCGCGGCGCGGGTGCTCGTCGCTGACAACACGGGGGCATCGCTTGTCGACGCCACCGAGGCCGCCTTCGACCACCTCTACCCCGCCGCGGTGGTTTTCTCCCACACCGTCCGCGGGCGCGACACCGCCGCCCGTTTCTCCGTGCGCCACCGCAAGGCATTGCTCACCGACGTGGTGGGGTTGCGCCGCGACGAGGAGGGCGTGGTCACCGACCACTCCAACTACGGCGGCGCGTTCTCCTCCGTCGCCGCCGCCACGCACTCCGCGCCGGTGGTGACCGTGCGGCCGGGTTCCATCGACGCCCGCGCTGAGGCGGCCGAGCCCCGCGTGGAGACCATCGTCGTTGAGCCCACCGCCCGCCGCGCCGCGCGTGTCTTGTCCGCCACCCCGATGGAGCACACCTCCCCACGCCCCGACCTCGCCACCGCCGAGGCGGTCGTCGCCGGCGGCGTCTCCCTCGGTGACGCCGACAACTTTGAGGAGCTCGTGGGCGGGCTTGCCGACGCCCTCGGTGCCGCCGTCGGCGCCACCCGCTCCGCCGTGGACGAGGGGCAGGTCCCCCACGAGGCGCAGATTGGCCAGACAGGTGTCGTCGTCAGCCCGAAGCTTTACATCGGCGTGGGCATCTCGGGCGCGATCCAGCAC
>NZ_DDJO01000015.1 GCF_002339505.1 Corynebacterium sp. UBA2622 | reverse complement strand
CCGTCGGTGACGTAGGGGCCGAAGCGACCGTCCTTGATGCTCATGGGTTTGCCCGAGACATCGTTGTCACCCAGCATCTTCAGCGGCGGTTTGGCGGCGGCGCGCCCGCGGCGCTTCGGCTCCGCGTAGATGCGGCGGGCCTCCTCGAGGGTGATGTCGAAGATCTGGTCCTCGCTGGCCAGGGAGCGCGAGTCGCTGCCCTTCTTCAGGTACGGCCCGTAGCGGCCGTTCTGGGCCGTGATCATCTCGTTGTCCGAGGGGTCGACACCCACTTCGCGCGGCAGGGAAAGCAGCTTGAGGGCCTCCTCCAGCGTCACACTCGACGGCTCCATGGAGCTGAACAGCGACGCGGTCGCGGGCTTGAGCTGCTCCTCCACCAGCTCCTCGACGCGCTTCTCCTTCTGCGCGGCGGCCGTCTTGGTCTCCCAGTTCTTCGCCCGCTTGCCCTCCTCGGCGCGCTGCCTGTCCTCGGCGGCCCGCTCCTCGGCGACGACCTCCTCGGCCCGGGCCTCGGCGCGCTCCCGCTCGTCATCCCTGACCAGCTCGGTGACGTAGGGCCCGTAGCGGCCCTCCCGTGCGACGACCATCCGGCCGTTGGCCGGGTTCTCCCCCAGCTCCCGGCCGGAACGCGGGGTGGCGAAGAGTTTCTCCGCCATCTCCAGGGTGATCTCGTCCGGGGTGGCGGACTCGGGCAGGTTGGCCCGCTGGTACTCGGGCTCACCGGCATCGTCGGTGCCCACGCGACGCTCGATGTAGGGCCCGTAGCGGCCCACGCGGACGTAGACGGTGCGCCCCTCGGAGTCGTCGAAAAGCCTCAGCGAATTGGCCTCGCGGGCGTCGATGTTTTCGAGGTTGTCCTCAATGATGTGCTTCAGCCCGCCGCGGCGCGCGACGGCCTCCGCCATGTTGTCGTCAGCGTCGGCGTCGCCGAAGTAGAAGCCGGTGAGCCACTCGGTGCGGTTTTCGTTGCCGTGGGCGATCTCGTCGAGCTCGTCCTCCATGGAGGAGGTGAAGTCATAGTCCACGAGGGCGTCGAAGTTGTTCTCCATCAGGCCGATGACCGAGAAGGCGACCCAGGTGGGCACGAGCGCGTTGCCGCGGGCAGCGACGTAGCCGCGGTCCTGGATCGTCTTGATGATCGACGCGTACGTCGACGGACGGCCGATGCCGAGCTCCTCCATCTTCTTCACAAGGCTCGCCTCGGTGTAGCGCGCCGGAGGGTTGGTGGAGTGGCCGTCGGCGGTGACCTTCACCGTGGTGAGCGCGTCACCGTCCGCCAGACGCGGCAGGTGCGTCTCGGAGTCGCCGGCGTCCGAGTACGCGCGCATCCAACCCGGGAAGGTGATGGTGCGGCCGGTGGCGGCGAACTCGGCGCGCTCACCGGTGCTGGCGGTGCCCGCGACGGTGAGCTTCATGGAGGTTCCGCGCAGGTCGCTCATCTGCGAGGCGACGGTGCGCTGCCAGATCAGCTCGTAGAGCTTGAACTCCTCGGCGTCGAGGGTGCTGGCGAGCTGGCCGGGCGTCGCAAAGCGCTCACCCGCGGGGCGGATGGCCTCGTGGGCCTCCTGCGAGTTCTTCACCTTGCGGTCGTAGACGCGCGGCGACGCACTGACGTAGTCCGTTCCGTAGAGCTCGGTCGCCGCGGAGCGTGCCGCGTCGAGGCCTTGCTTGGACAGGGCGGTCGAGTCCGTACGCATGTAGGTGATGTGGCCGTTTTCGTAGAGCCTCTGCGCGATGCGCATCGTGCGCGCCGAGGTGAAGTGCAGCTTGCGGCCGGCCTCCTGCTGGAGCGTGGAGGTCATGAACGGGGGGTAGGGCCGGCGGGTGTACGGCTTCTCCTCCACCCTGGTCACCGACATGGCGGTGCCCTTCAGGCCCTCGGCGAGGGCCTCTGCCGCGGGCTGGTCCACGACGTAGACCCCGGAGGACTTGACGCGGCCCCGGTCATCGAAGTCGCGGCCCTGGGCGACGCGTTTGCCGTCCACCCCGACGAGCTTCGCCTCGAACTCCTCGGCGGACTGTCCGGGCGCGAGGGTAGCGGAAAGGTCCCAGTATTCGGCGGGGATGAAGGCCATGCGCTCGCGCTCCCGCTCGACGATGACCCGGGTGGCCACCGATTGCACGCGGCCGGCGGACAACCGCGGCATGACCTTCTTCCACAGGACCGGGGAGACCTCGTAACCGTAGAGGCGGTCGAGGATGCGGCGCGTCTCCTGGGCATCCACGAGATCCATGTCTAGCTCGCGCGTGCTCTCCGCGGCCTCCCGGATCGCGGCCTCGGTGATCTCGTTGAACACCATCCGCTCCACGGGGACCTTCGGCTTCAGCGTTTCCAACAGGTGCCAGGCGATTGCCTCGCCCTCGCGGTCGGGGTCTGTCGCGAGAAGGAGCTTGTCGGACTGCTTGAGCTTGTCCTTGAGGTCGGCGACCTTCTTCTTCTTGTCCGGGCTGATGACGTAGATCGGGGCGAAACCCTCCTCCGGGTTCACGCCGAGCTTGGCCCAGGGCTCCTTCTTGTACTTCGCGGGAATGTCCGCGGCGCGTCCGGGAAGATCGCGGATGTGACCCACCGAGGCCTCGACGATGTAGTCGCCGCCCAGGTACTTCTGGATCTTTTTGGCCTTCGTCGCCGACTCCACGATGACGAGGGTCTTGCCGTTGTCTGCCACGCCGGGTGACACCTCTCTTCTCTGTCCGATCTGCGCCTTATATTAAGGACGCATCCTTGGCCACCACCATATTGGCGGGCTCCGAGGGGCTGGCCGCGCAGAAAGTCAAAACTCACTTCTTTCTATCAGACAACTATCACGCGTACGCCGACTAGCGGAAATATGCTTGCTCATCACGCGGGTCATTACACTCGTCTGAGGGCCGCCGCGCAGCCCCCGTCCGGCCCGGAAGGAGCACAACCGCAGTGATCGATTCGATGATCCACTTCCTCGAGCAGCTGATGCAGATGACCATCTTCTATCCGCTGGTCAGCCTGCTCATCGTGAGCGACGCGCTTGCGCCCGTGGTTCCCTCCGAGTCGGTGCTCAACCTGGCCGGCGCCTTCTCCGCCTCGCGGGGCGTCCCGGACGTCTGGGGCGTCATCGGTGCGGCCGTCATCGGCGCGATCATCGGTGACAACATCTGTTTCCGCCTGGGCAAGAGGATGATCAAGGTGGTTGACCGCCTCGACCCGAAGTCCAAGGCCGGTGTCTCCATCGCGTGGGTGCGGCGCAACATGAACCGCGGCGCAGGCGCGACGATCATCGTCGCCCGCTTCCTCCCCTGGGCGCGCTGGGTGGCCACGATCGTCCTCGGCTCCGTCGGGTACAACTGGGCGGCCTTCTTCATCTATGACACGATCGGCGTGCTCATCTGGGCCTGCCTCGGGGTCGGGGTGGGTTACCTGGGTGGCTCGCTCTTCGCCAACTTCCCCCTGCTGGCGATGGTCGTCGGTGTGACGCTGGGCTCGCTGGTGGGGTTGGTGATCCAGAAAGCACAGGGGTGGCTCTTCGACTGGAACGACGTGCGTCGCGGAGTCTCGGCCATCTAGCTCCCGTCCGTCTCTCTCCTGGCGGCAGCGCCATCGCGGGAAGGCACAAAAAATCCCCCTGCCCTCGGGGGGCGGGGGGATTATTCAGGTTCGAGCCTAGATGGGGCGAACGTCCTGGGCCTGCGGGCCCTTGGTGCCGTCGCCGACCTCGAACTCGACCTGCTGGTTCTCCTCGAGGGTGCGGAAGCCCGCGCCCTTGATCTCGGAGTAGTGCACGAAGACATCAGCCGATCCATCGTCGGGAGCGATGAAGCCGAAGCCCTTTTCCGCGTTGAACCACTTGACAGTTCCTGTAGCCATGTTTGTACCTTTCAAAAAATTGCTGGCAACGAACGGTCTCTCGATCACCAGGCCTGAAAGGACCTGGTGCCCGCGTAAACAAAAACCCACGAGCACCCTCTAAGGCGCGCACAGAATCTGCGACCAAGAAGCATTATGCCAGGGATATCCGATTTCCGCCAGGGGGGTGGCATAATTCTTCGAATCCACAGCCGCGACCGGGGGTAGAACCCATGCTCACACCAGACCATTCCCTGGGTGCGGAGCTCATCTCCGCCCTCCATGCCCGCTTTCCCACCTCCCGCATCACGCACGTCGAACACCGCCCCGCCACCCCCGCCAGTTGGGCGCCGTGGCCCGACTGGATCGACGGGGGTATCAGGCAATCGCTTCTCGACGCCTCCATCACCCGGCTCTACACCCACCAGGCGCGCACCGCCCAGCTCGCCTGGAAGGGCCGCGACGTGGTGGTGGCCACCGGGACGTCGTCAGGCAAGTCCCTCGGATACCAGCTCCCCGTCCTCACCGCCCTCGCGCGTGACGAGACGGCCTGCGCGATGTACCTCACCCCCACCAAGGCGCTCGGCTCCGACCAGGTCCACGCCGCCGGCGCCCTCGCGCCCGCGGGGGCGCACCCCGCCCCCTACGACGGGGACACCCCCGTGGAGGCCCGCCCGGCGATCCGGGAACAGAGCCGGTTCATCTTCACCAACCCCGACATGCTCCACGCCGGCATACTCGCGAACCACGCCCGCTGGGCGCGACTTTTCCGCCACCTGAAATACGTGGTGGTCGACGAGTGCCACACCTACCGGGGTGTGTTCGGCGCCAACGTGGCCCTGGTGCTGCGCCGCCTGCTCCGCCTGGCGGCCGCCTACGGGTCGCGTCCCACCCTGATCTTCGCCTCCGCCACCGCCGCCGACCCCGCCGGGCAGGCGTCGCGTCTGTGCGGCCGCGACGTTGTCGCGGTGACCGAGGACGGTGCCCCCACCGGTGAGCGCACCATCGCGCTGTGGGAACCCGGTTTCATCGACGGCGCGGAGGGTGAGAACGGTGCTCCCGTGCGCCGCGCCGCCACGACGGAGGCAGCCTCGGTCATGTCCGCGCTGGTCCTCGACGGTGCGCGGACCCTCACGTTCGTCCGCTCCCGGCGCGCCGCTGAGCTGGTGGCGATGCGCGCCCAGGAGGACCTGGTCGCGGCCGGCCGCGCGGACTTCGCCCAGCGGGTCGCCTCCTACCGCGCCGGCTACCTGGCGGAGGACCGCCGCCGTCTGGAGCGTGCGCTCGACGACGGGGATCTCCTCGGGCTGGCCACCACCAACGCCCTCGAACTGGGCATCGACGTCGGCGGCCTGGATGCTGTGGTGATGGCCGGTTTTCCGGGCACGGTCGCGTCATTCCGGCAGCAGGCGGGCCGGGCGGGGCGGCGGGGGCAGGCATCCGTTGTGGTGATGGTGGCCCGCGACGAGCCGATGGACACCTACCTGGTCAACCACCCGGAGGCGCTGCTCGGGCGCCCGGTGGAAAACAGCGTGTTCAACCCTTCCAACCCCTACATACTGCGGGGGCACATGTACTGCGCGGCCGTGGAGAAACCCCTCACCCCGGCCGATGTGGAGGCCTTTGGCGCCCGGGGGGTCGTTGACGGCCTCACCCGGGACGGGTACCTCCGCGCGCGCCCGAAAGGGTGGTTCGCCGCACCCAGGCTGGACGCTGAACTCGCCCCGGAAACCGCGCACGCCTCGGTGAGCCTCCGCGGCGGCACAGGGTCGGAGGTCATGATCGTCGACATTTCCGACGGCCGCCTGCTCGGCACCGTCGACGCGGGCCGCGCGGCAAGCCAGGTTCACGACGGCGCGGTGTACATCCACCAGGGCGAGCACTTCGTCATCGATTCCCTCGACTTGGACGACTACATCGCCCTGGCGCGTCCGGAAACCCCCGACTACTCCACGCAGGCCCGCTCCACGACCGAGATCACCATCCTGGGCGAGGCCACCGCCCGGGTGAACCCGTCACCGGGGCTCTGGGTGGCCAACGTCGACGTGGAGGTGATCGACCGCGTCACGGGGTACGTGGTGAGGCTGTCCGACGGCACCGTTTCGGAGCACATCCCCCTCGATCTGCCGGAGCAGCGCCTGGTCACCCGCGCGGTGGCGTACACGGTCGATCCCCTGGCTCTCGAGGCGATGGGGATCTCCGCGGGGGAGGTCCCCGGCGCCCTGCACGCGGCGGAGCACGCCGCCATCGGTCTCCTGCCGCTGCTGGCGACATGCGACCGGTGGGACATCGGCGGCGTCTCCACCGCACTGCACCAGGACACCCTCCTGCCGACGGTGTTCGTCTACGACGGCCACCCCGGGGGAGCCGGTTTCGCCGACGAAGGCTACGCCCGCTTCCACGAGTGGATCTCCGCGACCTACAAGGCAGTGAAGTCCTGCGCCTGCGAGTCCGGCTGTCCGTCCTGTGTGCAGTCGCCGAAGTGCGGTAACGGCAACCAGCCGCTGGACAAGCGCGCCGCACTCGCGCTGCTCGGCGCGCTGGTGAGCATGACCGGCGGGTGGGAGGGCGCCACCGGCCGGCCCCGCTAGAGCGGGCCCGCGCGTGCCGAGGCGCTGCGGCTGCCGACCCGGGCCGTAACCACGACATCGGGCGGGTGCTCGGTGCATGACTCCATCCGCGCTCCGTTGTCGCGGGCGGTGCGCTCGGCTGCGCGGCACGGGTCAAACCCCTGGTAGAGGGCCGTGGCCGCCGCGACCGCCGCGAGGTCGGCGGCACCCCGCGCCCTGTGCGTGTCCACGACGCGGGCGCCCAGCCCTGCTACCACGAGCAACAGGCTCACCACCGCAGCAATGATGCCGGCCGAGGTGACGGTCGCGTACCCCTCGTCCCCGCCCAGGCGGCCCCTCACCGGAACTCCACCGGGTAAGTGGCCCGGGCGGAGACATCCATGAGGGCCCCGGGGACCCGGGCGGTGACGGTGACCTGGCCGCCTGCCTCGCTGACATCGACGGAGCCACGGGGTGCGTCGTAAGCCACTCCGATGGCGTGGGAGCGGGCCGCCGCACCGGCAATGTCCACGGCAGCGATGTAGGCCGCCATGGTGGTGATGCCGGCGATGGCGGCGGCCGCCACGGTGACCAGGACTGACAGGGACAGGGCGGCCTCGACGGTGACGGAACCGGTGTCGTCGGAAAGCATTAGCCCGGTTTGTTGTTCAGCGCGTCGGTGATCACTCCCTCAATAGCGGAGACCACCCCGTTGCCGTTGACAACCATGTAGAGCACCCCGGCCAGCGCGGCGGCGGCCAGCGAGCCGAAGGCGTATTCGATGGTGGACATTCCGCGGTCGTTGGACAATGCGGCGAGGCGAGCGAAGGCGTGGGCGGTGAGGTGGGCGGTGACATGGTCAATTGGTCGGATCACGGAGATTCTCCTTTTCGGTGGTGTGTCAGGTGGTGTGTCAGGTGAGAGTTCCGGCCAAGCCGATGACCACGGGCGCGAGCCCGAGCACGAAAAAGGCCGGGAGGAAGAAGGCGGTCAAGGGGATGGCAATGAGGACCCCGGCTCGCTCGGCCCTGGCCGTGGCAACGTCGGAGGCATCCTCGCGCAGACCCGCGGCGATGCGTTCACACCCCACCGCGACGGCCGCACCCGAGGTGCCGGAGAGCGCAACCAGGGCGGCCAGCTCGGCCCCGCCGGGGAGGCGGTGCATGTGTGCCCAGGCCCGCTCGGGTTCAGCACCGAGCACCGTGAGCGCGGCTGCGGTTCGCCACATCCCGGGTACTTCCCCGTCATCCCCGTCGTACGATTCGGCGACGGCCGCCGCGGCGGAGGCGGCGGGCAGCCCGGCGCGGAAACAGGCGGCGAAGAGGTCGAGGTCGCTAGCGACTCGGTGGCTCTCAACCTTGAGCGCGGTGTGAGCCCGGGAAGCGGGGAACCGGTGCGGGACCGGCCCATCCCTCGGGCTCTTCGGCGGAGACACCCTCCCGCCGGGCCCCGCCACCGGGACGCACAGGGCGGCCGCGGTGAAGATTGCGGGTACCAGAGTGCTCATGATGCGGCCCCCGAAATGATGCGGGCGCAGGCGAGGAATCCGGCGCACACGAGTGTTGTGCCGCCGAGCAGCAACCACCCACCCACCCCGTCACCCAGGAGAACCCGGAGGGGGTCCGCGCCCATTGCGGTACCCATCGCGATTCCCGCCAGGGGAAGGGCGGAAAGGACCACCGCCGTTGTCTTCGGACCGGCCAGGGCGGCTTCGGTCGCGGCTCGGTGACGCTGCCTCTGGTCCAGGCGGTCGCGTGCGCGCACGAGGAGATCCGCGATCGGGAGCCCGCGCGAGGTCGCCAGGCCCCATAATGCGCCCACTTCCCGCAGCTCGGGGGCGGATGCCGCGCGCAGGGCCTCCTCCGGAGCACCACCCAGGCGGGTGGTGGCGACTGCGCGCCTGATGTCGTCACGCAGCGCCGCGGGGGCGGCGGGGGGAAGGTGCTCGGCGGCGCGTGAGGTGGCATCCGCGAGCTGGGCGCCCGCCCGGAGATTGGTCACGAGGTGGCCGAGGAACCCCGCCGTCACCTCCACCCGGCGTCCGGCCTCGGCGGCCTCCCTACGCTGCACCACGGTGTGAAGCACCGTCGCCCCGACCACGCAGGCCGAGAGGACCACAGGGACGCGGTCGAGCGCGATGACCCCCAGGGCCGCCGCGCCCACGAGGACGGGAATCCAGGCGGGCCCGACGGAGGGACCGCGCGCCCCCGCGACGCGCCGGGCGGGGCGCGGAACCGGCAGCACCGCGGCACAGGAAAAGAAGACCCACATCATGCCGCGTCCTCCCACATGACCCTCACCCCGACCGGGTTCCCCTCGAGCACCCCGATCTGGTGCAGTCGGCGGGTGCCGTCGGTGCGGCGCTTGACCACGATCACGTAGTCCACCGCGGCCGCCAGCTGGGAGTGCAGCCCCGCCCTGTCCAACCCGCCCAGGGCGGCGAGGGCCTCCAGGCGGGCGGGAACCTCGCCCACCGAGTTGGCGTGGAGGGTACCGGCCCCGCCGTCATGCCCGGTGTTCAGCGCGGCGAGGAGATCCACCACCTCCGCACCCCGGATTTCCCCGACGACAATTCTGTCGGGGCGCATCCGCAGTGCCTGGCGCACCAGGTCCGCGATGCTGATGCGGCCCACACCCTCGGCGTTGTCCCCCCGCGTGGTCAGGTTGATCACGTGCGGGTGATCCGGAGCCAGCTCCACCGTGTCCTCGATGGCGATGATCCGTTCATCCCGCCCCGCCTCGGCCAGCATTGCCGACAGCAGGGTGGTCTTCCCCGCTCCCGTTCCCCCGACCACCAGGAAGGACTTCCTCTCCGCCACGATGCGCCTCAGCATCCCCACCTGCTCCCCGTCGATCGAACCGGCCGCGTGCAGCTGGTTGAGGGTTGTTGTGGTGCCCCGCAGGACGCGCAGGGATATGCATGTCCCCACCTGCGCCGTGGGGGCGAGGACTGCGTGGAAGCGAAGGATCGCCCCGTCGGGCCGGGCGACATGGCCGTCGCAGTACGGCTGGGCATCGTCGAGCCGCCTGCCGCACCCCGCCGCGAGACGGGAGGCGAGACTGCGCACCTCGCCATCGGAGGCGAAGCGCACGGGGGAAAGCTCCAGACCCCGTCCGCGGTCCACGTACACCGCGTCCGGTCCGTTGACGCACACGTCCGTGACCTCCTCCCCGGCAAGGAGGGGCTCAAGGGCACCGGCGCCGGCGGTGTTGTCACGAAGTGTCCGCATGATGTCCAGCACGTCGACATCGCTGATCACCACGGCCTCCTCGCGCACGATGGCGGCCAGTCGCGCCGGATCCGGCGTGCAGGGCTCGTCCGCGAGGCGGCGTCGCACGCGTTCGAGGATGTCGCCGCTCACAGGCCCGCCTCCTGCAACACGGCGGCCGCCGCGCGCCCGAGAGAACGGGGAAGGCGGGCGGGCAGGCCCGCCGTCTCGACGGTGCGGCTGAGGCGGGTGATATCGCCCACCTCCGCCACCACCCCCGCCCGCGCGATGTGTTCGACCTCCTCCCGCGTCAGCGAGGACCACCCGCGGTGACGCAGAACCAGGGCGGCCGGGGTGCCCGATGCCGCGCATTCGGCGACTATCCGCGTGGCCGCGGCGGCCCCGCGCACCTCCGACGGGGTCACCACCACCGCTAGGTCGCAGCGGGCCGGCAGGAGCGCGACCGGGGCGTCCACGACTGCCAGCCCTCCCCCCGCCACCGCGGTGACGAGGCGCTCAACGGCCGGTTTATCAACCGAGTAGGGGTCGCTGATGGTGGTGCGCGGATACGTCAGCACGGCGATCCCGTCGCGGGTCGCGGGTAATGCCCGTCGCACGTCCGCCCGGTCCACCGCGCCCTCCCCGAGAACTATTTCGCCCCACCGGGCACCGGGTTCGTCCTCGATCCCGAGCAGCAGGTCGAGCCCGCCGGAGTAGCGGTGGGCGTCGATAAGCGTCGGCTCGAGGTCCCTGCCGGCGACGCGGCTTATCGACGCCCCAAGGGTCGATGCCCCCACCCCGCCGGCCGCCCCGACAACCGCGATCACCCCACCCCCACCGCCCGGCGGTTCAGTTACGTTCAACGCACCGACCGCACGCAGGAGCTCCGCGGACTGCGCGGGCAGGACGAAGGAGGCCGCCGCCCCCGGGACCCGGGCGTGCTCCGCATCTATGGAGGAGAGATCGCCTCCGAGGAGGAAGACCCCGCGCCGGGGAGGTAGTGCGGAGATCGCATCCGCGTAGGCGGCGTCGAGGAAGACCGCATGGGCACGCGCGAAGTGGCGGCGGAGGGTGTCGGGTCCGTCAGCCTCGATGATCGGGCGCCCCGTCGCGGCGGCGATATGGGTCGCTTCGGGGTGCAGGATGGGGTCCTCGATGGCGAGGAGCAGGGGATCTGCGGGTGTCGCGGTGGTCATGGGTCCACCCTCGCGTGCCCGGGCGGGCCGCACAACGGCCCATCTGCGTGTCTGTGGATAACCCCTCATATGGGTGACCCGTCACGTTTCCCCTGTGGACAGAGCACCGGGCATAAGGGACGGCCCGCGCCTCGGGGGGGGGTGTGCGCGGGCCGTCGATAACCCGGCCTCGGGGGGAGGGCCGGAGCAGGCCACACTGTATATCGGGGCCGTGCACCCATAAGTATTGCACACGGGCCAAAACACAGGCAAGAATCCGTGGCACATCACCTACCGGATTTTTCCTGACCCTTCCGACACATGCGCCACACACGCCACGCGCGCTCGCCTTCCGTCGCCCCGCGCGGCGGTCTACACTACGGTGGCATGACCCCACGTGACGGTGCCGCCCGGACGGATTCCACGGAATCAGGCCTCGCGCTGCGCCCCACCGCGGCGTTTTTCGACCTCGACAAAACCATCATCGCCACCTCCTCGGCCTTCGCCTTCGGCCGCGAGTTCCTCAGCAACGGCTTGATCAGCAAGCAGGACGCCCTCGGCATCTCCCTGTCCAAGGCCTCCTACATGTTCAACGGGCATTCAAGCGAGCAGATGGACGCCACGCGCGATTCCCTCACCCAGATGGTGGCCGGCTGGTCCGTCGAGGAGATCGACCGGATCACCACGGAGACCATGCACCACGTGGTCACACCGGCGATCTACGCGGAGGCCCGCGATCTCATCGACCACCACCGCCGCGAGGGGCGCGAGGTGATCATCATCTCCGCCTCCGCGTCGATCCTCGTCGAGCCCATCGCCCGGGAGCTCGGGGTGGACACTGTCGTGGCCACGGAAATGGAGGTCGTGGACGGCAAGCTCACCGGGCAGATCACCCGGTACCTGAAGGGCGGCGCCAAAGCGGAGGCCGTCGCCGAGTTCGCCACCTCGCACGGGTTCGACCTCGCGCACAGCTACGCCTACTCCGACTCCTCCACCGACATTCCCATGCTGGAGATGGTGGGCCACCCGGTGGCCGTCAACCCCGACCGCGCGCTGCGCAAGCACGCACTGAAGAACGGGTGGGAGATCCAGCTGTTCAAGAACCCGGTGCCCCTGATCCAGATGCCCAATGCCCGGGAGGTCGGCATCGGCGCCGGCGTGGTCGCCGGAGTCACCGCGCTGACCGCCGCCGGGATCTGGCTCGCCCAGCGCCTCCTCCGTGAAAACCACGGTGAAGACAGCGCGTGACACGCGGTGCGGGTGTGCTCCCGGTGGAGGCTCTGCGCGTCATCCCACACACGTAACAGGTTTATTTAAGATTGGCTGGGTGACGCCTTCGTTCCGAGGGCGGTGTTAAAGTAAAGGCCGTTGTTGCGGTCTTACCGGCAACGAGCGCGCGCCCCAAGAAAGGTAATGAGGAAAATGAGCAACAAAGGCCTGTACACGGACGGTTCCACGGCGGTCTCCGCCAAGGTCGAGTCGATCCCTCTCCGGGACACCGGGGTTACCCAGCCCGACCAGGACTCCCTGGGCACCCTCGTGTCCAACGCGACCGAGCAGATGTCCACGCTCGTGCGCAGCGAGATCGAGCTGGCCAAGACCGAGGTGATCGGAGAGGTGAAGAAGGGTGCCGTCGGAGGCGGCCTGTTCGCCGCCGCCGGTGTCATTGCCCTGTACTCCACCTTCTTCTTCTTTTTCTTCGTCGCGGCACTCCTCCACCTCGTGATGCCCTGGTGGGCCGCGTTCCTCGTTGTCTTCCTGATCATGCTCGCCCTTGCGGGGGCCCTCGCCTTCTTCGGCCTGAAGAAGATCAAGAAGATGCGCGCGCCGGAAAAGACGATCTCCTCCGTCAACGAGCTGAAGAACCTCGTCCCGGGCAAGGCCCAGAAGAACCTCGAGGAGGACCGCAGCGGGCTGTACACCCACGCCGCCGGCCGTGCCTCGGTCTCCGACAACGCCTCCCGCGCCCGCGTCACGGAGCGCAGCGGCTCCACTGCCGTCGACCTGGACAAGTAGACCGCCTGGGCCGGCTGGCCCGCACCCGGTAAGACCCCCGCCCGCGACCTCCCCCGAGGCGCGGGCGTTTTCCATGAACATTCCCCCGCGCGACGGGGGTTCGGCCGGCGCACCCGAACGGGACCGCCGAAATTCCCTGCAGACCGAGTCAAACCCAACGAGGAGGACGGACATGGCGAAAACGGGCCGCTCCCCCAAGACAGTCGAACTCGAGGGGCCGTACGCCCACCAGATGCTCCACACCCGGGGGCTGCGGCTCCACGCCGCGACGGCGGGAGACCCCTCCGGTCCCCTCGTGCTTCTGCTGCACGGAACTTTCGGCGGCTGGTTCGATTTCGCGGATATTCTCGAGCCCCTCGCCGCCCGGGGGTTCCACGTCGCGGCGCTGGACATGCGCGGGTACGGCATGTCCGACAAACCGGCCCAACGCGGCGGGGACGAGACGCTCCTGGCCGTAGGCGACGTCAAGGGGGCGATCGCGACGCTCGGCCACCGCAGCGCGGTGCTCGCCGGGGCGGACACGGGTGGTTCCGTCGCCTGGGCCACCGCCGCGGCACACCCCGGCCTCGTCGCGGGCCTCGTCTCCGTCTCGGCGGCCCACCCCGCGGACCTGCGCCGCTCCATGGCGAGCCACCCCTGGGATTTCCTCCCCCTGCTCGGCCGCCTCGCGCTGTCGCGGTTGCCCGCGGGCGCGTTTCCCTCCGGGGCGAAAGAGCGCGCCTACCGCCGCAACCTGCTGCTTAACACGGACGGGGGCTTCCACGGCACCGGGCGCTTCGACAGTACCCTCGACCTGCGCCTCCGCGCCTCCGAAATTGACAGCGCCGGCCCCTATATCGCCGCCAACACCCGCCTGCTCACCCGCCGCGCGCCCGCGGGCCCCGTCACCGCACCCACGCTCTTGCTGCACGCGCCCCTCGCCCTGTGGGGCCCGGTGGCCACCCGCCAGCGTCGCCGCCTCCGCGGGCCGGTGACGGAGGCCAGCATCGAGGGGACAAAGAACCTTCCGCACATCGAAAGACCCGCGGCGTTCGCGGAGACCGTCGCACGCTTTGCGACGTCCCTCCGGCCGCCCCGCCCCTAGCGGCCGGCCCCGTCAGCGCGCTACGCACTCCCCCGTGCCCACCGGCTGCGTCAACCCGGTGACGTCGCCGATGCCGTCCAGCACCTGACGGGCCGTGAGGGCGTACCCGGTCTCCGAGCTGTCCACCGAGGCACCGAAGATCACCCCGGCCACCTCACCGGCGGGGGTGAGCACCGGCCCGCCCGAGTTCCCCTGGCGGATGTTGCCGCGCAGCGTGTAGGCCTCGCGCTCCACCCGGCCGCTGGCGTAGATGTCGGGCCCGGCGATGTCGATCACGCCGCGGATGCGGGCCGGGGCGGCCTCGAAGGGCCCCGACTGAGGGAAGCCCATCACGACGGCGTCGTCGCCCGTGCCCAACTGCCCGTCCGCGAAGGGCAGCGGGTCGAGGCCGAGGCCCCCGGAGTGGAGGACCGCGATGTCGTCGCCGGGGTTGTAGTACACCACCGAGGCCTCCTTCACCCCGAGGACGGTGTCCAGCTCGACGGTGTTGGTGCCCGCGACGACGTGGGCGTTCGTCACCACGTAATCCTCCGCGGTGACGAACCCGGAGCCCATCAGGTGCCGGTCGCAGGTCTCCGCGTCGCCGATCACGTGGACCACGCTGGGCCGCACGCGGCGGACCATCAGGGGATCGATCGCACCTGCGTCGGGGGCGTCGACCTGGGCGCCGGTCGGGGTGTTGAAGGGTGAAACCAGAGGCGGCAGACCGGAGTCGTCGAGAAGCGCCGCGAAGCGCGCGGGGAGCGTCTCGACACCCGCGGGGGCCACCCGGTCGATGGCCGCGAGCAGACGGGAGTCGCGGATCCCCGCCCCCGCGGCACCGGGCACCGCCGAAGCGAGGGGGATGGACATGAACCACACCACAACCGCGATGACCAGCGCCTGCACCACCGCGCCGGCAGCGGAGTCCATCTTCTGGGTGGAGCGGAAGCGAGCCCGGTCCCTCAGCTGGGCCCCGATGAGCCCCCCGACGACGTTGCCCATGCCCGCGAAGAGCACGACCACCGCGAGCAGGAGCACCAGGCGCATCACGCGGGTCTCCGCCAGGCCCACGAGCAACGGTGCCAGGGCCAGACCGACCACCAGACCGGCGAAGATCCCCACCGCGGAGAGCACGACCGAGAAAATCCCCTGGCGCCAGCCGCTGAGGAAGGCGAGGAGGATCATCACGGCAATGACCCCGTCAACGATGAGATGCGCAGTCACGCTGTCCAGTGCTCCTTTGGCGGGTGAGTGGGTTCTTGATGTTACTACTGGGCCGCGACACGCACGGGGACCGCCGCTTGGGCGCGTGCCCTACAGGTGGCGCTCACCGTTACGCGAATTCTTCAGCGCGCTGCGCAGCGGGATCACGCGGTCGCTCGGCCACGGCTCGTTCCAGCCGGCGGCGTCGAAGAGGGCGTCGAGAAGCGCGCCCGTGAACCCCCAGATGAGGTAGCCGTTGACGGTGAAGGCGGGCCCGCTCCACCCGAGGATGCCCACCTGGAGGCGGTTGGCGGGGTCGAGGAGCTCCGAAAGCGGGGCGAAGAAGACGTCGTCCGTTTCTGCGGAGCTTGCCGGGTAGGGGCTGCCGGGAGAGGGCGAGTAGGCCAGAACCGGACGCACCGCACGCTTGCTGCCCCCGGTGGTCACGGTGTCGAGGGTGGCCAGGGGCGTGACGCGGGAGCGCTCCAGCCCCGTCTCCTCCCACGCCTCCCGCAGCGCGGCATCCACCGGCCCGACATCTCCCGGGTCGATGTGGCCGCCCGGGAAAGCCATCTGCCCCGAATGGCTGCGCAACGTGGGTGTGCGGTGGGTCACCAGCACCCCGGCATCACCGGGTCGCTCCCGGGCGGCGGCATCCCCCGAGAAGAGCATGAGCACGGCGGCCTCGTCCGGCGTGGATTTCTGGGCTACGCGCCGGGCCAGTTGATCGCGGACGTAGCGGGAGGTGGCCCCGGTTTCCAGGTTCCGCACCAGGGGCGCGAGCCAACCCGGCGCACCACCCGGCGTAAGGGTGATGTCCGCCACCTACACCACCTCCGCGACGGCCCGGTCGAGCTCGTCGACGCTGCGGAACGCGCGCGGGAAGACGGCCACCTTCGCGCCGTCGCGGAAAACCACGGTCACCGGGATGACACCGGGCAGGCCGAGGGCACCGGCGAAACGGTTGTCGTCGTCCTGGTAACTCGGCATACCCACGCCCAGATCGTTGAGCAACGCGGCCCCCTTGGCGGCACTCCGGTCCGCGTGCACGCCGACCACCGAGTAATCGGGGTGCTGGCGCGCGAACTGCTCAATCACCGGCAGCTCCTCCCGGCAGGGCTGGCACCACCAGGCCCAGACGTTGACCACCGTGATGCCGGCGCTTCCACCCTCGCCCACAGCCCCGCCCAGGCACGGCAGCGCCACTCCCCCGACGTCCGCCGCGGGACAGTCGGGGCGGACGTCGACGGGCTCGGCGCTTGTCGACGCCCCATTATCCGCCTTCCCCGCACCGCTTTGACCCGGCGTCGTCATGCCCGAGCGGAGGAGCACCAGCCCGCCGAGAAGAAGCATCGTGGCCGCCACGAGGGCGACCACGCTCCACACCATCGATCTGCGCACTAGATATCACCTTCCCCGGCGCCACCACCGGTCATCCGCAGGATGTGGTCCCGTTCCGGGCCCTTGACCAGCGCTCCGGCCTCGGCCGGCTCCGTCGGCCCGGCCCCGAAGCTCGGGCAGTCGAAGGCGATCGGGCAGGCACCGCACGCCGGCTTGCGGGCGTGGCACACCCGGCGGCCGTGGAAGATGATCCGGTGGGAGAACATGGTCCACTCCCGCCGCTCGATGAGCTCACCCACCGCGTACTCGATGCGCACGGGATCCGTCTCCGCGGTGAGCATGAGCCGGTGCGCGAGCCGCTGGAAGTGGGTGTCCACCGTCAATCCGGGGAGGCCGAAGACGTTGCCCCGCACGACATGGGCGGTCTTGCGGCCCACCCCGGGGAGGGTGACCAGGTCCTCGATGGCGGTGGGTACCTCGCCCCCGAAGTCGCTCACGAGCTTCTGCCCCAGCCCGACGAGGTTGGCGGCCTTGGAGCGGTAGAAACCGGTGGGGCGGATGATTTCCTCAACCACGGCCTGGTCGGCCGAGGCGTAGTCCCGCGCCGTGGTGTAGCGGGCGAACAGCTCCGGAGTTACCTGGTTGACCCTGACGTCCGTGGTCTGGGCTGACAGGACGGTGGCCACCAGCAGTTCAAGCGGGTTGGTGAAGTCGAGTTCCGCGTGGGCGTCGGGGAAGGCGGCGGCGAGGGTCCGGTTGATGCGCCGCGCCCGGCGCGTGCGGCCGAGGTCCGTTTCCCGCCCCTTCGCCGCCGGGTGCGAACCGGGGCGGCGGTGGCGCTGCGGGGTAAGGCCTGCGGCGCTCGCTTCAGTCATAGTGGTCACTATAGTGAGGCCCCGGGTAGCATCACACTCATGACCGTCCTGCTTGTTGCCGTCGTTCCGCTGGTTTTCGGCCTCTTCGCCGTGGCGATGGAGAAGATGGAATCCGCGGTTTTGGACATCTGACTATTTCCCGCTCTAGTGCAAAAATGCCACAATCCGCGCTCGATGTGACCTATATCCCAGCAAACTTTGGTAGGATCGTCGCTGTAATTGTGGCCGCCCCGCGACGCTCACGTGCCCTCGTGGCACTGTCTCACCCCGCGTGGTCTTCGGCGCGCCACGAGCGACAGACAACCTCACAGTAGGAGGACCCATGGAAGGTGTCCAGGACACCCTTGCCCGCGCCGGAATTTTCCAGGGCGTGGACCCCGCGGCCGTCTCCGCCCTCATCGCGGACATGGAAACCGCGACTTTCCCCCGCGGAACGACGATCTTCGAGGAAGGTGAGCCCGGCGACCGGCTCTACATCATCATCGAGGGCAAGGTGAAGCTCGCCCGCCACGCACCCGACGGGCGCGAGAACCTCCTCTCCGTGATGGGGCCCTCCGACATGTTCGGTGAGCTCTCCATCTTCGACCCGGGCCCGCGCACCTCCTCCGCCGTGTGCGTCACCGAGGTCACGGCGGCGACGATGAACTCGGAGATGCTCAAGCAGTGGATCGACAACCACCCGGAAATCTCCCAGCAGCTCCTCCGCGTGCTCGCCCGTCGCCTGCGGCGCACCAACGCCTCGCTCGCGGACCTCATCTTCACGGATGTCCCGGGCCGCGTGGCCAAGACCCTCCTGCAGCTGGCCAACCGCTTCGGCACCCAGGAGGGCGGAGCTCTCCGCGTGAACCACGACCTCACCCAGGAAGAGATCGCCCAGCTCGTGGGTGCCTCCCGCGAGACGGTGAACAAGGCCCTGGCCACCTTCGCCCACCGCGGCTGGATCCGCCTCGAGGGCAAATCCGTGCTCATCGTCGACACGGAGCACCTGGCCCGCCGCGCCCGGTAACCCCGTCTCCACGGCAAAACCCGCCCCTTCCGGCGAAGGGGCGGGTTAACTCGTTTGCGGGGGGCGGGCCGGGTTTATCCCTTGTTGCGCAGGTAGCGCAACGCCACGCGGGTGGACTGCTCCGCGGCACCGCGCAGGACGGGGTCGACATCGTCGTAGATGGCGTCGACAAGCGTGCTCACGTCCACATCGTTGCCGCGCTCGGCGAGCACCTCGCGGATCTGCTCGAGGCGCTGGTTGCGGCGGTCGATGTACTTGCGGGCGTACGCCGAGAGGTCCTCGCCCTCGGGCCCGTGGCCCGGCAGCAGGGTGATGCCCTTGCCCTCCTCCTCGAGCATGGCCAGGGTGTCCAGGTAGGCACCGAGGTCGCCGTCGGTCTCGGAGATCATGGTGGTGTGGCGTCCCGCGATGGTGTCACCCGTGATGATGCCCTCGAGCTGATCCTTCTCCACGTCGTTGGTGTAAACGAAGTAGGACACGGAATCCATCGTGTGGCCGGGCGAGGCAACGACCTTGACCTTCGGGGTCACGCCCTCGACGGAGATGACCTCGCCGTCCTCGAGAGCCTCCCCGCCGTAGGTGTAATTCGGGTCGAGGGCCCGGACGGGCGCGCCCGTCAGCTGGCGGAAACGCTGCGCCCCGTCGGCGTGATCGTGGTGGCGGTGGGTCAGCAGGATGAGCGCCACTTTGTCCGCCTTAGCCTGCAGGACATTGAGGTGCCCCTCGTCCTCCGGGCCCGGGTCGACGACGATGCTGTACTCGTCACCCGGCGCACGGATCACCCAGGAGTTCGTCCCCTCCAGGGCCGCGTAGCTCGGGTTCGGCGCGAGGACCACGGCGGCGGACGGCGTAACCGGGCGCAGTTGGCTGTAAGCGGGATGCTGCATAGCGTTCAGCCTACCGTTTTGTGGTGCGTTTTCTAGTCGCGGCAGCCGTTGAAATGCCCTACACCCCGCGTCCGCCCCTACTCGTCGGACGCGTTCAACTCCACTATGAGCTCCAGCTCCACCGGGGCGTCCAGCGGAAGCGCCGCCACCCCGACGGCGGAGCGGGCGTGGGCTCCGGCCGCGCCGAAGATTTCCCCCATGAGCTCGCTCGCGCCGTTGACCACCGCCGGCTGGCCGGTGAAACCGGCGTCGGAGGAAACGAAGCCGACCAGCTTGAGCACGCGGGCGACGTTGTCGATGCCCACGAGATCGTCCACGGCGGCCAGGGCGTTGAGGGCGCACTGCCGCGCGAGGAGGGCGGCCTCTTCCGGGTCCACCGCGGCGCCGACCTTGCCCGTCGCGGGCAGGGAGCCGTCGATGAGCGGGAGCTGCCCCGATGTCCACACCTGATTTCCCACCCTCACGGCGGGAACATAGGCGGCGACGGGCGCGGCCACCGGGGGAAGGTCAATGCCGAGTTCCGCGAGCCGCCGGGTCCACGTCTGCGCCATCGTCTACTCCTGCGGCCGCTTCATGTAGGCCACGAGGTTCTCGGGCGTGGGGCCCGGAACGACAGCGACGAGCTCCCACCCGTCCTCGCCCCAGGTATCGAGGATCTGTTTCGTGGCGTGCGTGAGCAACGGAACCGTTGCGTATTCCCATTTCGTCATGCTGTCACCCTACCTGCTCGCCGCGCCGTGTCAGGGGCCGTCGGGGGATCGGAGCACCGCCGCCGCGGGTGGGTCGCAACGCTAGAGACCGAGGACCTCGCCGCCCTCGGCGAGGTGGGTGGCCCAGTCGGTGACGTGCGGGTTCTTGCGCAGGACCGAGCGGCGCTGACGCTCCGTCAGTCCGCCCCACACACCGAACTCCACCCTGTTGTCCAGCGCGTCCGCGCGGCACTCCATCAGAACGGGGCACCGGCGGCAGATGGCCGCGGCCTTGCGCTGCTCCGCACCGCGGACGAACAGCGCGTCCGGATCGCCGGAGCGGCACTGCGCCAGGGTGACCCACTCTCCGCGGTCGAGCACCAGATTGCCGGCCGAGTCGCACTTGCGGGGCGTGTCCTGGCGCAGGGCGGTGGCGGCGTAGGCATCGTGGCTGAGAGTGGCTGTCATAGATGTCTCCTTAACGAAGATGCGAATGACCCGCGGGCGGATCTTTGGGGGCTTCACGGGCCGGGGCCATAGACCCGCTTCCTGTGAAGCTTTCCCAAACGGAAGTAATTGTGCCTGTAAGTGTATTCACACCAGTTAACAGTTGTCGAATGCATCACACGTACAGGGGGGAATGACTGTTACCCCACATGTCCCGCATCCTTTAAGGTAAGGGGGGTGTCCGCACTCACCTCTCTCGGCAAACTCCTCCTGGCCCTCGTGGCCGCGGGGCTGACCATCGCCCTGTGCCTCGCCCCCGTGGCAGGGCTGGGCGGGATGGCCGTCGCCCGTACGGACGAGACGATGCGCTCGAACCTCTCCGACCTCACCGGCGGGGACGTGCCCGGCGTAACCACCGTGACCGATGTCAACGGCAATCCGATGGCGTGGATCTACAAGCAGCGCCGCTACGAGGTGGGAAGCGCCGATATCGCGCAGAGCGTCAAGGACGCGCTGGTCTCCACCGAGGACCGCCGCTTCTACGAGCACGAGGGCGTGGACATGCAGGGTTTCGCCCGCGCGATCGTGACCAACCTGCTCGCCGGCGGTGTGGAGCAGGGAGCCTCCACCATCAACCAGCAGTACGTGAAGAACTACCTCTGGCTGGTCGATTCCGAGAACGACGACGAGGCCCGGGCCGCGACAGAGCAGTCCATCCCCCGCAAGCTGCGCGAGATGCGCATGGCCTCCGACCTGAACAAGACCCTGAGCAAGGACGAGATCCTCACCCGCTACCTCAACCTCGTTTCCTTCGGCAACCACGCCTACGGCATCGAGGCGGCGGCGCAGACGTACTTCGGCACCTCCGCGCGCGACCTCACCGTCGAGCAGAGCGCCCTCCTCGTCGGCCTGCTGCAGTCCGTCGAGTACCTCAACCCCTACACAAACCCGGACGGGGCCACGCAGCGGCGCAACACCGTACTGGACAACATGGCCAGCCAGGGTTACCTGCCCCAGGCTGAGGCGGACCAGCTCGCCGCCGCCCCGCTGGGAATCCTCCCCGAGCCGCAGGGGCTTCCCGACGGCTGCATCGTCGCCGGGGACAACGGCTTTCTCTGCGACTACGCCCTGCACTACCTGGAGGAGAAGGGCCTTCCCCAGGAGGAGTTGGAGCGCGGCTCCTACACCATCACCACCACCCTGGACCCGCAGATCCAGGCCAACACCGTCCAGGCGGTCCGCTCGGCGGTGAGCCCCCACGCCGACGGGGTAGCCGAGGTGCTCAACGTGATCCGCCCGGGAGAGAACTCCCGCGACATCGCGGCAATGGCTTCCTCGCGCTACTACGGCCTCGACCTGGATCAGAGCCAGACGATCATGCCGCAGCCCGCCTCCCTGATCGGCAACGGCGCCGGCTCGGTGTTCAAGATCTTCACCGCGGGTGCCGCGCTGGAGCAGGGTATGGGCCTGGACACGATGCTGAACGTGCCCACCCGCTCGGTGGTCTACGGCATGGGCGCGGGAGGAGCCGCGAACTGTCCGCCCGGTGCCTACTGCGTGGAAAACGCCGGCACATACCCGGCCCAGCTCAGCCTGCGCGACGCCCTGGCGCAGTCCCCCAACACCGCCTTCATCGACCTGATCCAGAAGGTGGGGGTGAAGCCGACCACCGACATGGCGGTGCGGCTCGGCCTGCGCTCGTACAAGGACAAGGGCACCTTCGACGGTGACCGCTCGGTGGTCCAGGCCGCGCAGGACGAGAACATGGGTTCCTTCACCCTGGGCCCCACGGCCGTGAACGCACTCGAGCTGTCCAACGTCGCGGCCACCCTGGCCTCCGGGGGTAAATGGTGCGAGCCGAACCCCGTGGTCAGCGTGAAGGACAAGCGCGGCCAGGAGGTCTTCATCGACCGCCCAGAGTGCGAGCAGGCCGTCAGCCCCGACATCGCCGGTGCGCTCGCGCAGGGCATGTCCGAGGACGCTAAGAGCGGCACCGCCAAGCGCGCCGCCCAGGCCGCCGGCTGGACCACCCCGGTCGCCGCCAAGACCGGCACCACCGAGTCGCACCAGTCCTCCGCCTTCCTCGGCTTCACCCGCGGTGTGGCGGGCGCGCCCTACATCTTCAACGACGGCACCACCACCGCCCCCCTGTGCACGGGCCCCGTGCGGCAGTGCGGCGAGGGCACGCTCTTCGGCGGCAACGAGGCGGCGGACACCTGGTTCCGCATGGCCTCCTCCGTCCCCGGTGCCCGCGACGCGGGTCTGCCCGAGTCCAACCAGGTGTTCAACCGCGGGACCCGGCGAACCACGGTGGACCAGGTCACCGGCATGAACATGTCGGAGGCCCGGAAGAAGCTCGAGGCGGAGGGGTTCACCGTCACGGTCAAGGCGGTCAACGGCAACGGCGTCCCCCGCGACACCGTCGTCTCCGCCGACCCGGCCGACCCGTCCCTCGCACAGGGCAGCCTGATCACGCTGAACGTCTCCAACGGCTCGCCGGCCCGCCCGACGAGCACCGCGCCCGCACCGGCCCCCGCGCCGCTGCCCGTCGTCCCGCCGGCGAACCTGAACGATCTCACGCAGCAGCTTGACGACGCACGAAACGCCCTCAACTCCATCCTCGGCGGTTAGGAGCGGGGCGTGGCGGGCCGGGGTTCCGACCCCGGTTCGGAAGGGCTACGCCAGGCGGGCCCGCACGGCATCGGAGAGGCGCTTGCCGTCCGCGCGGCCGGCGGCCTTCGCGGTGGCGGCCTTCATGACCTGTCCCATGTGCTGCATCGAGTGGACGTCCAGCTCGGTGAGGATGCCGTCGATAAGCGTGGAAAGCTCCTCGTCGGTGAGCTGCTTCGGCTGGTAGCCCTCGAGGATCTCGGCCTCCGCGAGCTCGGAGGCGGCGAGCTCCTCGCGCCCGTTGCTGGAGTAGATGCCGGCGGATTCGCGGCGCTTCTTGATCTCGCGGGCGATGATCTTCTGGATCTCGTCGTCGTCGACCTCGTGCTTCGTGCCCTCGGTCTCCGCGGTCTGGATTGCCGCCAGCAGCATGCGGATGGTGCCGGTGCGCTCCTTCTCCTTGGCCTTCATGGCTTCCTTCAGGTCTGCGCGGATCTTGTCCTTTAGCTCGCTCATGTGTCCGAGAATACGCGACGCGAGCGTGGGCGAACCCGCATTGGGCGGCCTGTAACGTGGAAGAAGTGAACACGCCGAGAAAATCCCTGCCCGCCCGCGCCGCCCGCCTCGCCGCGGGCACCGCCGGTGTCACCGCAGCCACCGGGGCCGCCGCGCTCGCCTGGGGCGTCAGCCAACTCACCGATTTCCGGCTCAAGACATACGAGCTGCCGCTGCTCGCGCCGGGTGTGCTCGACGGGAAGGGTTCCTTCGACGTGCTGCACGTGTCGGACCTGCACATGATCCCGGGTCAGCGGCGGAAGGTGGAGTTTGTCCGGTCCCTCGACGCGCTCAACCCGGACCTGGTGGTCAACACCGGTGACAACCTCTCCGACGAACGCGCCGTGCCCTGGGTGCTCGATGCCCTCGGCCCGCTGCTCGACCGGCCGGGCGCCTTCGTCTTCGGCACCAACGACTACTGGGCCCCCCGCCCGGTCAACCCGTTCAAGTACCTGTTCGATTCCAAGCGCACCCCCTCGTACGTGGACCTTCCCTGGGAGGGCATGCGCGCGGCGTTCGCGGAACGCGGATGGCGGGACGCGACCCACAGGCGCCTGGAGTTCAAGGCCTCCGGCGTTCGCCTCGCCCTCGCCGGCGTGGACGACCCCCACCACGAGCTCGATGACTACTCCGCGATCGCCGGAGAGCCCAATCCCGATTCCGACCTCTCCATCGCGCTCCTGCACGCGCCTTATCGACGCCCCCTCGACGCCTTCGAGGCCGACGGTTACGCCCTGGCCCTCGCCGGGCACACCCACGGCGGCCAGATCTGCCTGCCGGGCGAGCGCGCGCTAGTGACCAACGCCGACATCGACCGCGGGCGCGCCTCCGGCCTGCACCGCTACGGCCGGATGTGGCTGGAGGTCTCCAACGGGCTGGGCACGTCCAAATACGCGCCCGTGCGCATCTTCTGCCCGCCCTCGGCCACGCTGATCCGCATTACCGAACGACGCTGACCTCGTGTTTTGGGCTTTGCGGCGGGCTGGATTAGAGTATCTTCAGTAACGCGCGCCGCAGGGCGCGGGAGACAACCGGGATATGGCGCAGCTTGGTAGCGCGCTTCGTTCGGGACGAAGAGGTCGCAGGTTCAAATCCTGTTATCCCGACCACACCAAAAACCCGCTGGCACAAGCCAGCGGGTTTTTGGTGTGCACCGAAGCTTACGCCCGTACGGGCGCGCGTTTGTCCGCACCCATCCGACCCGCCAGACCGAGCGCGGCCGCGGCGGCACCGAGGGCGATACCGGCCCACAACACCGTGGCGGATCCGCCATTGCCGGCCGCGGACAGCGCCGCGGTGGACCAGTGCATCGGCAGCGCCGCGGACACCACGGCGGCGGCGTGGGTGACGGAACCCGAGGCGGCGGTCTTCCACACCCAGCCGACGAAGCCGACCTGGGCTGCGACGAGCACCGCGGAGACCACCGCGCCGGCACGCACGCCAAAACCGGCCATGAGCAGACGCGACAGGCCCGCCGAGGCGAGGACACCCACCGCGGACGCGAGGAAGGCGACGGCCAGCGCGGCCGGGCCCATCCCCACCCCGAGGATGGCCACGAGGATGAAGCCGAGGAGGGCGAAGAAGGCCCCTCCCCCGCCGAGGATCCACCACCGGTAGCGGGGGAGGGCGAGAGAGAGCGCCGCCGAGGCGAAGCCGCCCACCAGCAGCAGGGCGCTGACGAGCATCGCGGCAAGCGGGGCGAGGGCGGATGCCGGCGCGCCCTCCTCCGCCGCGCCGGTGGAACCGGCCGCAGGGGCCGCCGCCGGGATGGCGCGGCGCACGTTGTCGATCTTTGTGGAGGTGAGCCCCGCGACCTGGTCGAGCTTCTGTGAACCCTCCCGGAGCTCGCCGATGCCCGCCCCGGCCGCACCGGCCCCGTTGTTGAGCTCCCTGAGCCCGCTGGCCAGCTGCGCGGAGGCGTTCGTGGCCGTGTAGATGCCGTCGTGGTAGGCGTACCCCGGCACGGAGAGCTGGTTGGCCACCTCCCGGGAACCGTTCTTGAGCTGGTTCATCTGCGCAACGATGTCGGGGGGAAGCTGCGCGCTCGCGGCCTGTCCGCGCAGGTTGATCAGCGCGTCGCGGGCCTTCACCACCTCCGGGTCGCGCGCGTCCTTCATGCTGCCGAGGGCGTTGTCGATGCCCGCGACCACCTGGCCACGCACCGCCTCCACGCCGGCAACCTGGTCCACGACCCCGCCCACGGCGTCCGCGACCCGGGTCGCACCGCCGGCGAGCTGACCGGTCCCGGCCTGGAGCTGCACCATCCCGTGGGAGAGCTCCTGTGCTCCGGAGTTGGCGGAGGCGATGCCGTCGATAAGCTGCTTCGAGCCCTCGTCGAGCTTGCCGACGCCGTCATTGAGCTGGGCGGTTCCCTGGGTGAGGAAACCCGCCTGCGTGGCGGCCTCCCCCACCGCCCGGCGCGCCTCCACGAGGTTGTCCGGCCCGGGTGCGGTCGCGGGGGCCCCGGTCGGCGCGCCGTCGGAGGCCGCCGACGTCCACGTGCTCGCGGGGCTCAGGGGGAGAAACGCCCCGACGACAAACAGGCCCACCGCGGGCAACACACGCCATTTCATGCTAGGGAATATATCCCGGTGTCCAGGTCAGTCGGACCAGGCGCACCGGGGGCGGTGCCGGCGGGTTATGCGGGTGCAACCCGAGTTGTTAGGGCGTGTCCGGGCAAGTTGCTACCCTTTAACTTGTTTTTCCGTTCCCTACTTACAAGCTGCTGACTAGCTTTGGAGAGGCCCGCATGACATTACCTCTCGTGCTCGCATTGGTCGGCCTGGCAGTCCTGCTGTCGCCGGTGCTGGTGCGGATCATGGACAGAAGGGCGGGGTGGCCGCTCGGTCTGATCCTCGCCGGCGCCGCCGCCGTCCTCGGGCGCGAGTACCCGCGCGTGGCGGACGGGGGGAGCCTCGACTGGGTGGTTCCGTGGGCGCACGACCTCATGGGGCCGGGGACGCAGGTGGACTTCGCGCTGCGCGCCGACGGCCTGAGCATCTTCTTCGCCATGCTGGCCCTGGTCATCGGCGCGGTGGTCATGATCTACTCCGCCGCCTACCTGCCGGCGAAGTCGGGGAACACCAGTTTCTACACCATCATGACGGCCTTCACGCTGTCCGTCCTCCTCCTGGTGCTCGCCGATGACGTGGTCCTGCTCTTCATCAGCTGGGAGCTCGTCTCCCTCGCCTCTTTCCTTCTCATCGCCCGCTCCGGTTCCTCCGGTGAGGCCGGTTCCTACCGCACGCTGATCCTCACCTTCTTCGGCGGCCTGACGCTGCTCGCGGCGCTCGGCACCGCCTCAGTGGCGGCGGGCACGACGCGACTGTCCGGCATCCTCTCCTCCGGGGTTTTCGCCGACAACCCGGGGCTGACCTCCGTGGTCGCGGTCCTCATCGCGGTCTCCGGCTTCACCAAGGCCGCGCAGTTCCCCTTCCACTTCTGGCTCCCCGAGGCCATGGCCGCCGCCACCCCCGTCTCGGCGTTCCTGCACGCCGCCGCCGTGGTCAAGGCGGGCATCTACCTCCTGCTTCGCTTTTCGACGCTCTTCGACGACGTTGCCGTATGGAACTGGCTGCTGCTGGTGGTGGGCCTGTCCACCGCCATCATGTCGGCGCTGTTCGCCATCACCAAGACCGACCTGAAGCACCTCACCGCCTACTCGACGGTCTCGCACCTGGGCTGGATCGTCGCCGCCATCGGCGTGGGCAGCGAAATCGCGCTCGCCGCGGCGCTGCTGCACACCCTCGCCCACGCGCTGTTCAAGTCCTCCCTGTTCATGCTCATCGGCGTGGTGGACCACGAGGCGGGCACCCGCGACGTGCGCCGCCTGGGCCGCCTGTACGACAAGATGCCCTTCACCTTCGCGTCCATGACGGTCGCGGCGGCCTCGATGGCGGCTGTCCCCCCGCTGTTCGGCTTCGTGTCCAAGGAGTCAATCCTCACCGCCTTCGAGGAGGCGCCGGGTGGGGCGGTGCTGCTGGTCGTCGCCGGCTTCGCCGCGTTCCTCACCTTCGTCTACTCCTCCAAGATCATCTTCGGCGCCTTCTTCGACGGGCCCCAGGACATGACAGGTGTCCACGAGGCGCCCGTGGCGCTCTGGCTGCCTGCCGCGCTGCCGGGTCTGACATCCCTGGTCCTGCCCTTCATGCTCGGCGCGGTGGACAACCCCGTCAGCGCAGGCGTGCGGGTGATCACGGGCGACCGCGGCTTCACCACCCACACCGCGCTGTGGCACGGCCTCACCGCCCCCCTGCTCGTCTCCGTCGTCGTTCTGGGAGCGGGCGTGTCCGTCCTCTTCGTCCGCGAGCGGATCTTCGCCGCGGTGGATAACCGCCAGCTGCTCCCGCGCAGCGGCAACGACATCCTGGTCACGGTCAACAACGCGCTGACCCAACTCGGCCGCGTCGTCGGTTCGCTCGCCGACGGCCTCAACCCCTCGCGCCACCTGGCGTGGCTGGCCTCGGCCGTGGTGACGCTGGGGCTGTCCACCCTCCTGCTCACCGACGGCATCGACGGCGTCCACCCCGCCGCGCGCACCCCCGGCCAGACGAACTGGTGGGACCTGCTGCCCTTCGCCATCATCGCGATGTCGGTGGGCGGAATGGTCTTCAGCCGCAGCCGGCTCGGCGCCGCAGTTCTGCTGGGCACCACCGGCGTGGGCATGTCCCTGCAGATTCTTCTGCTCGGGGCGCCGGATGTGGCGCTGACGCAGCTGGTGGTTGAGTCGCTCACCGTCGTGGTCATCATGGTGGTGCTTCGCTACCAGCCCCGTGCCTTTCCCAAAACCCCGGTCAACCGCCAGTGGCTCGCCATCGGCCTGGCCGTCCTCGCGGGCATCGTCGCCTTCGCGGGTGTGTACGGCCTGACCGGCCGCCGCGAGCGCTCGGAGCTGTCCATGTGGTACCTCACGCACGGCGGGGCACTCACGGGCGCGGACAACATCGTCGCGGTGATCATCGTTGAGTTCCGTGGCTTCGATACCCTGGGCGAACTCTCCGTTCTCGGCATGGCGGCGGTGGTCATCCTCGCGGTGACCCAGTCCATGCCTCGCCACATGTTCGAGGCCGGCACACGCCCCCGCCCCTTCGGCCAGTCGCAGCTGAACTCCATGCCGCTGCGCAAGGGTGCCGCGCTGGTGGTTCCGGTGCTGATCGTCCTGTCCGTGCTGATCTTCTTCCGCGGCCACACCGCCCCGGGCGGCGGCTTCGTCGCGGCCCTGGTGATGGCGACCGCCTTCGCCCTGAGCTACCTCTCGCGCGGCGCGGACGCCTACGTGGTCAAGGTGGCCACTCCGGCCCGCCTCGCGGCCTGGGGCATCATCATCGCCATCAGCTCGGGCTTCCTCGGTTTCCTCGAGGGCGGATTCATGTACGCCATCCACGGCGAGATCGCCGGGGAGCACATGACCACCTCGCTCATCTTCGACTTCGGCATCTACCTCGCTGTGCTGGGCATGATCACCCAGGCCATCAACCAGCTGGGCGGTTACCTCCGGCCCGGCACGGAGGTGGAGAACCTGAGTTACCGCCGCGACGGGGCCAACCCGCTTCCCGACGTCCCCGACCCCGAACGGCCCGAGGAAGTGGCCAACCCCCACCCAGACCCGATCAACCCGGCCGACGACCCGCAGCCCCTCGCGGCGCAGGAGGGTAAGAACAAATGATCATGGCCCTGACCATCGCTGTCCTCACAGCCGGTGCCGTCTACCTCGTGATGCAGCGCGGCATGGTGCGCATCGTCTTCGGGATGTCACTGTTCGGCCACGCCACCAACCTCACCCTCCTGGCGGCGGGCGTGGGCACCTGGCGCGGGGAGGACTTCCCCTCCCGCACCCCGCTGGAGAACATGTCCGACCCCCTCCCCCAGGCCTTCGTGCTCACCGCCATCGTCATCTCCATGGCGACCACGACGATCCTCCTCATGATGTCCTCGCTGGGCAAGGACGACGACACCTTCGACCGGCCCGTGGAGGCCTCCCCGGGTTACGACCGCAACCGTCTCAGCCCGTCCGCCCTTTCCACGGCCGGCCGCACGGCCCGCCTGAACCCCAAGAAGCTGGAGGAGATCCACAGCATGAAGACCAAGGAGGCGAAGAACGTATGGAAATAAACGCCGTCCTGCCGGTCTTCGTCGCGCTGCCGCTGATCGTCTCCGCCATCACGGTCCTCAACCCGTGGAAGAGGCTCAACGACGCGCTGTCCATCCTCATCCCCGCCATCAACCTCGCGGGCGGTGTCTGGCTCTACGCCTACACGGTCGCCCACGGCACGGTTGCCCACGTCATCGGCCTCTACCAGGGCGGGGCGGGCATCTCCTTCGCCGCCGACCAGTTCTCCGCCGTCATGCTCATCACCACGATGCTGGTGGCTGGCACGGCCAACTGGTTCGCCGTGGCCGCCGGAGAGACGGAGGCGCGCTACTACACCCCGCTGACCCTCGTCCTGGTGACGGGTGTCAGCGGCGCGGTCCTCACCGCCGACCTGTTCAACTTCTTCGTCATGATCGAGGTCATGCTGCTGCCGTCCTACGGTCTGATCGCCATGACGGGTTCGCGCTACCGCCTCGTGGCCGCGCGCATGTTCGTCCTGGTCAACCTCGCGGCATCAACCCTGCTCGTGATGGGCGTGGGGTACATCTACGCCGTCACCGGGGCGGTGAACCTCGCCTCCCTGCGCGGTGTGGCGGCCGGCAACGGCCCCGTCACGGTGGCGGCGGGCATCGTCGTCATCGCGATCGCGGCCAAGGCGGGGGTGTTCCCGGTGCATACATGGTTGCCGCGTTCGTACCCGTCGACAAGCGCCGCCGTGATGGGCCTCTTCTCGGGCCTGCACACGAAGGTGGCGGTCTACATGCTCTTCCGCCTCTGGGTCATGGTCTTCGACATGGACCCGAGGTGGAACACCCTGATCGTGGTGATCATGTGCATCTCCATGATCATCGGCGGTTTCGCCGGCCTGGCCGAGGCGACCGTGCGCCGCGTGCTCGCCTACCAAATGGTCAACGGCATGCCGTTCATCCTGGTGATGCTGGCCTTCACCAGCGACGACCCGCGCCGCGCCCTCGCCGCAGGTCTGCTGTACACGCTGCACCACATGATCACCGTCGGCGCCCTCGTGCTCAACACGGGCGCGATCGAGGAGACCTACGGCACGGGCACCATCTCCAAGCTGGCGGGCCTGGCCCGCCGCGACCCGCTGACCTCGGCGGTCTTCGCCGCGGGTGCACTGTCGATCGTCGGCTTCCCGCCCTTTTCCGGTGTCTTCGGCAAGGTCGCGGTGGTCTTTGCCGCGGCGATGCCCGGTGACTGGCGCAGCTGGGTGGTCATCGGCGCCATCATCGTCGCCTCCTTCGGCGCGCTGCTGTCCATGATGCGTGTCTGGCGCGAGGTGTTCTGGGGCCGCCCCATGCAGCACTACCCGGAGGCCCTCAACGTGCGCCCCCGCCTGCTCGCCCCCTCGGCTGCGCTGATGCTGCTCTCCGTGGCGATGTTCCTCGGTGCGGGTCCGCTCTGGGGTGCGTGCACCTCCGCGGTTGACGCGCTGCTCGACACGGACACGTACACCAGCGCCGTGCTTGGCGACGACCCGATCGGCGTCCCCGACGCCGCCACTCTCCAGGGAGGCCAGAACTAATGGCTCTGAAAGGCATCGGCCACGCGCTGGGTTACGGCGCCTGGATCATCAAGGAGATCTTCTCCGCGGGCGTATCCACCTCGCTCGCCGCGTTCAAGCCCCAGTCGGGCATGCACCCGATCATCATCTTCTACCCGCTGCGCGTCACCAGTGACTGGGAGCGCTTCTGGTTCTCCACCTCCATCACCGCGACCCCCGGCACCATGTCCATCGGTTTCCGGCACGACCCGAGCGGCGCCGACCGGAAGATCCTTCTGGTCCAGGCCGTCTTCGGCGAGGATCCGGTCGGCCAGATCGAGGGGCTCATCGATATGGAGGAACGGGTGGCCCCCCGGGTCGCTTCCATCCCCCTCGACCCCGCCTCCGTTGTGTGGCGGCCCTACCACGACCTCGGCCCCGACCAACCGCCCCGGCACCTTCCGCCCGCTGAAAGGCTGGATTAGACGAAATGTTTGTTTCCATCATCACCGCCTGCATCGTTGTCATGGCTGCCTGCCTCTTGGTGGGCCTGGCCGCGGTCATCCTGACCAGGGACGAGCTTTCGCGCGTCGTCATGGCGGACCTGATCTTCTACACGATGGTCGCGATCTACCTGTTGTGGACGTTGTTCCACAGCTCCATGATCTCCTACGAGATCGCGGTCCTGTCCGGGCTGGTCTGCGGCGCCATTCCAACCCTGTCCATGGCACGCATCATCTCGAGAGGGCGGCGCTGATGTCCATCTGGGAAACCGTCGTCGCCGCCCTGGCGGTGATCGCGACATTCTTCACGGTCGCCACCACCATCCTGCAGCTGCGCGCTCCCGACGCCCTGACGCGCGCCAACCTCCTCGGCCCGCTGGTCTGCGTGGCGTTCCCCATCCTCATGCTGGCCAAGCTCATCTACTCCTGGTCCACCACCGGGTTTTCGCTCAACGAGTTTCTCCGAGCCCTGATCGCCGTCGCGGGGGTGTGGATCATCGCCTCCGTGGCCACCTTCGTCATGGGTCGGTCGATCTACGGCGTGACGGTCGTCGATAAGGCATCGGGCGATAACTGACCCGCTCCGCGCACGCTGAAGGCCCGCTCCCCGGTTATCCGGGAGGCGGGCCTTCAGCGTTGACGGGAGTCAGGCGATTACGCGTTGGTCTGCGGCTTCGCCTTCTCCGGCTGGGTCTGGCGCTTGCGGGCGAGCTCCGCGCGCAGCTTCTGCTCCAGATCCTTGTCCACGTTGCCCCAGTACTCGAACACGCGCTCCTCGACGTCCTTGTGCTCGATCGGCATCATCTTGTTGGTGATGTTGTTGACGAAACGCTCCTTGGCGGCGTCGTCGAACACCTCACGGTAGAGGGTGCCGGCCTGGCCGAAGTCGTCGTCCTCGGCGTGCTTGACGTAGGCCGCGCGGACCAGGTCGGTGCCGTGCGGGTCCGGGTTGACGTAGAGGTTCTCCGCCTGGCCGTAGTCGGTGTGGTTGGAGGAGGAGTCCTCACCGTTGTCCAGGTAGCCGGCACCCTTCTCGGTGCGGTTGGGCGAGTAGTTCGGCTCACCCTCGTTGTTGAAGAAGTACGCCATGCTGCCGCGCTCGGAGTACGTGTTCACGTCGTTGATCGGGCGGTTGACCGGCAGGTCCTTGTAGTTCGCGCCGATGCGGTAGCGGTGCTGGTCGGCGTACGCGAAGACGCGGGCCTGGAGCATGCGGTCCGGGGACAGGCCGACACCGGGGACGATGTTGGCCGGGTCGAGCGCGAGCTGCTCGATCTGGGCGTGGTAGTTCTTCGGGTTGCGGTTGAGCACGAAGTAGCCCACGTCCACCAGCGGGTAGTCCTTCTGGGACCAGACCTTGGTGAGGTCGAACGGGTTGAAGCGGTAGTTCTCCGCGTCCTCGAACGGCATGATCTGGACCTTGACGTCCCAGATCGGGTAGTCGCCGCGGTCGATCGCGTTGTAGAGATCCTGGCGGTGGTAGTCGGCGTTCTTGCCGGCCATCTCCGTGGCTTCCTCGTCGGTGAAGGTCTCCCAGCCCTGGCGGGTCTTGAAGTGGTACTTGATCCACACCGGGGTGCCCTCCTCGTTGACCCACTGGAAGGTGTGGGAGCCGAAGCCGTCCTGGTTGCGGGTGGTCTTCGGGGTGCCGCGGTCACCGAGCAGGTAGGTCACCTGGTGAGCGGACTCCGGGGTGCGGGTCCAGAAATCCCACTGCATCTCGTCCGAGCGCAGGCCGGTGTTCGGCTGGCGCTTCTGGGAGTGGATGAAGTCCGGGAACTTGATGCCGTCGCGGAGGAAGAACGTCGGGGTGTTGTTGCCCACGATGTCGTAGTTGCCGTCCTCGGTGTAGAAACGCAGCGCGAAGCCGTGGACATCGCGCCAGGTGTCCGGGGAACCGGCCTCACCGGCGACGGTGGAGAAGCGGCCGACCATCGGGGTGACGGCACCCGGCTGGAAGAGCTTCGCCTTGGTGTACTTGGAGACGTCCTCGGTGATGTGGAGCTCGCCGAAGGCGCCGTGGCCCTTGGCGTGGGGGATGCGCTCCGGGACGTTCTCGCGGTTGAAGTGCGCGAGCTTCTCGATGAGGTGGATGTCATCGAGAACGTTCGGGCCCTGACGGCCTGCGGTCGCCGAGATGTTCTCGGAGGCGACGGGCTGGCCGCTGAGCTGGGTGGTCTTACCGCTGCCTGCAGGGCGCTCGCCGCGTGCGACGATGTCCTGAGCCTTGGACTGGTCTTGCATGTTTGTCGGCCTCCTCTAAATCTTTAGAAAAGATTTAATTATTAGTGTCGGACAATTGATATCCTACGCCACCGGAATAGCCCCAGCAACGGGTTTCAGGTTTCTCACATGCATTCGTCACCATGAATGGGGCGCGGGCACCGGCTGGTACTGTTCCACCTGTGAGCAGCAGAAACAACGATTACGTCACCGAGCTGGCCCTCCGGGCCGGGCGCGGCGACGAGGCTGCTCTCTCCGAATTCATCCGGGAAACGCAGGACGACGTCTGGCGCCTCCTCGCCCACCTCGCGGGGCCCGAGCACGCCGACGACCTGACCCAGGAGACCTACCTGCGCGTCCTCGGGGCCCTGCCCCGCTTCGCCGCGCGCTCCTCGGCCCGCACCTGGCTGCTCTCCCTCGCCCGCCGCGCGTGGATCGACTCGGTGCGCCACGACATGGCGAGGCCCCGCAAATCCGCCACCGAGTACGACGATGTCGCTGCTCTCGAACCCAGCCTGGACAACCCCAACACCTGGTCCGAGCTCATTGACGCCCGCGCGCTTCTCGACGCCCTCCCTGCCGAGCGGAGGGAAGCCCTCATCCTCACCCAGGTGCTCGGCTACACCTACGAGGAGGCCGCACGGATTTCGGGCGTGCGCGTGGGGACGATCCGCTCCCGCGTCGCCCGGGCGCGCCGCGACCTCATCGAGGGCGCGGAGGCCCAGTAACTGCGGACGTGCCGGGAGAGGTCTGGCCCCCGGTCGCTGACGGCGGGCAAGGATCCCCCCTGGGGGCAGACATTCTTGAAACGGATCGACCCCCAGCCCTTCCGATCGGGGGCCGGGGGTCCGGGTCCGCGCTATCTACGTGGCCGGGGAAACCGTCTAGCTGTCAGAACGCGGCCTGCGGCGAACAAGGGCCGCACCGGCGATGACAGCGGCGATGCCGATGGCAACCCACACCAGCGTCATTCCGGAAACACCGGTGTTGGCCAGGCCATTCCGCTGCTTCTGCGGCTGGCCCTGCTGGGTGTTACCCTGCGGGGTGTTACCCTGCTGGCCCTGCTGGGTGATGCCCGGCTGGCCCGGCGTGTTAC
>NZ_DDJO01000002.1 GCF_002339505.1 Corynebacterium sp. UBA2622 | reverse complement strand
GGCTGGCGGGCTCGCGCTCTCCGCGACCACGGCGCTGGCTAATGACCCGGCCCTGCGCGGTGGTGCGGTGGCGCGCGAGGGGATCAGCCACGGTGCGAACCTCGCCTTCGCGGCGGAGGGGCTCCGTTTGCTGGCAAATTCGCAGCCACGCAGCGGGTTCCTGGCCGCCCTCACGCCCGCCGCGGCGGGCGTGGGCCAGCTGCTGCTGGCTGACGGGCTCCGCCGCTGACCCGGCCGGCGCTCATGTGAGGCCCGGGCATCACGACCCGGGCGTCAGCACCCGCGCCTCAGTACCTGTCCGCCAGCGTGGAGCGCACCGGCCGGGCGAGCTGGGTCATCTTGTTCCGCCCGCGCAGCTCAATGGACTTCATCAGCGTCCACCGCTGCTGCTCCACCTCGTTGGCCGCCTTCAGCGTCGCGGCGTTGGTGAGCACCTGGCCGGGGGTGTCCTTGGCCAGCTCGGTGAGCCGGGCGGCGGCGTTGACCGCGTCGCCGATGACGGTGTACTCGAAGCGGTCGGAGCCGCCGATGTGCCCGGCGACGACGTGGCCGGACGCGACACCGACACCCGCCTGCAGCTGCAGCCCGAGCATCTCCTCGCGCAGTTCGCGGGCGGCTTGGAGGGCGTGGGAGGTGGCGTCGTGAAGCGCGATGGGCGCGCCGAAGACCGCGAGAGCCGCGTCCCCCTCGAACTTGTTGATCACGCCCTTGTTGCGGTGGACGACCTCGACGACGATCTCGAAGAAGTCGTTGAGGGCCTGCACCACCTCCTCCGGTGTGTGGTCCACGGCGAAGGTGGTGGAGCCGATCACATCGACGAAAACGACGGCGACCTTGCGGTCCTCCCCGCCGAGCTCGGGTTTTTCCTCGAGGGCCTTCTGTGCGACCTCGATGCCCACGTAGCGGCCGAAGATGTCGCGGACGCGCTGGCGCTCGTTGAGCCCGCGCATCATCTCGTTGAAGCCGGCCTGCAGCACGCCGATCTCGGAGCCGTCGTAGATGTCCACCTGCGTGTCGGATTCGCCGCGGCGCACCCGGTTGATGGCGGCCTGGAGCTCCTTGATCGGGTCGACCACGCTCATGATGGCGAAGGTGGTGCCGACGACCCCGGTGACCAGCGCCGTCACCGCCAGCGCGGCGACGGCGGGCATGAGGTCGCCCGGGGCGTCGGAGAAGAAACCGCGGCGCTGTCCCCAGAACAGGAGGAGCATGCCCGCCAGGGGGAATCCGGTGGTGGTGAACCAGGTGAAGAAGAGCCGGCGGGCAATGGGCGGCTCCAGGGTGGAGTCCTCGAAGCGCCGGGCCAGGGCGCTGGCGGCGATCGGGCGCACGAGACGGGCTGCCTGGACGTAGGTGAGGATGGCCGCAACCATGCAGGCCATGAGGGTGGAGATCACCACCACGATGGTGAGCCGCGATCCCGCGCGCGAGGCGGTGAACCCGGCGATGGCGATGCCGATCAGCCACACCACCACCACGACACCGGTCTGCAGCGCCGGGAGGCGCATCACCCGGTTGCGCACCATGTTCGGGTCGTGGCGCTCGGGGTTGCGCTGCCAGTCCAGCACGGGGCGGAACAGCAGGAAGGTGACCACCACGCCGATGACCACGGCGAAGATGAAGTAGGCGACCCCGACAAAGCCCATCCCGTTGTCGGCGAGGGAGAGCGTTTCCACTTCGGGCACCGGGATGAGGTAGCGGATGAAGGCCATGATGGCGATCGCACCGAAGACGTTCGTTCCCAGAACCGTGGCGGCGTAGAGGGGCCACGAGGTTCCCCACAGCCACTTCACGCCGCGCCAGATTCTGTCCATGGTCACCCACTCTAATGGGATGGTTCCCGCCGCGGGCGAACAAGTAGTCTGTCTGGTGTGACGTACAGGAGCGTGAGCGAGAGGCTCGCCGACACCCCGCGCGTGCGCGACACGATCATGGCTGCGGCCGCCGCCGCCCGCGGTATCGGCGACCCGCGGGCGATGACCCATTCCTGGCTCTTCACCGGCCCCCCGGGCGCCGGACGTTCCACCACGGCGGTCGCCTTCGCCGCCGCGCTCGTGTGCACCGACCCCGACGAGATCGGCTGCGGGCGGTGCAAGAGCTGCCTCGACGCCTTTGCGGACTCCCACACCGACATCGTTCACGTGGTGCCCAAGGAGCTCGCGATCCACGTCGAGGCAATGCGCGACATCGTCCACCAGGCCGCCCGCCTGCCCACGGTGGCGGACTGGCGCGTCATCATCATCGACGACGCCGACCGCTTCACCGAGCAGGCCGCCGACGCCTTCCTCAAGACGGTGGAGGAGCCACCGGCCAGGACCGTCATCATCCTCTCGGCACCCTCGACCGACCCCGAGGACTTCTCCCAGACCCTGCGCTCGCGCTGCCGCCACCTTTACATCCCCGCGCCCTCCTCCGGGGAGATCGTCCGCATCCTCACGGAGGAGGAGGGGGCATCGCTTAACGACGCCCAACTCGCCGCCGCCACCTCCCTGCGCCACATCGGCCGCGCCCGCCTCCTGGTGAAGAACCGGGACGTGCAGGCCCGCCGCGCCCAGGCCATCAACCTGGCGGAGCTGGTCTTCCACGGCGACCAGGCTTTCCAGGCCGTGGGCACGCTCATCGCGGCGGCGAAGAAGGAATCCGTCTCGGCCTACGCCGCGGAGGACCAGCGTGAGCGCGACGCGTTGGCGCAGTCCCTGGGCGTCGGTGCAAAGGGGAAGGGTGCGGCCAAGGCCCTGAGGGGAAGTGAGGCGTCGATAAGCGAGCTGGAGACCCGCCAGAAGAAGCGCGGCACCCGGCGCAACCGTGACGTGCTCGATCTGACCCTGGTGGACCTCGCCGGCGTGTACCGCGACGCGATGGTGATCAGGAGCGGGGCCGGAGTGGCCCTGACGCACCCGGACTTCGAGGGGTTGAGCGCGGAGATAGCCGGGCGGGTGAGCCTGGAGGGGCTGGTGGCGTGCCAGGACGCGATCGGGAAATGCCGCGAGAGCCTGGACCAGAACGTCCAGCCGACCATCGCGTTCAACGGGATGATCGGGCGGATCCGCAAAGCCTGCAACGTGAAGTAACCAGCGGGTTTAACGGAAAAGCGGCGGCTGCGGTAATCTATGGCGCGGAATGCGCTGCGCTCGCGGCGCGTCCGGCCACCTTAGCTCAGTCGGTAGAGCATCTCACTCGTAATGAGAAGGTCGCGAGTTCGATTCTCGCAGGTGGCTCAACTAAAACCCCTGGGCAACGTGCTGGCCGCCCGGGGGATTTCTCATGCCCGGGGCGCCTCTGCGGTGTCAGCGGCCTCACGCTCCGCGATGCGTGCCAGCGGGCCGGAGAGCAGCGTGGTGGCCGCGATGGTCACCAGGGCGCCAAGCAGGATGGCGGTGTCCTCACCGGGGGCGAGGAGGTGCAGCTGCGTGCCGGTGGTCGCCGCCGCCACCGGGACCCCGAGCTGGGCCGCGGTGGTCAGGGCCACCGGCAGGGGCTGGCGGGTGAGCGCCATGAGCCCGTGTGCCAGCAGGGCGCAGCCGCCGAGGGTGAGGCCGAGGAGAACGGCGCCCGGGTGTGTGACGAGGTCACGCAGGTTGAGCGAGGCGCCCAGCCAGACGAAGAAGATCGGGGCGAAGAAGCCCTCCGAGAGGGCGAAGACCTGCTTGGCCAGCCTGCGGGGTGTGCCGATAGCCGCCACCGCGATGCCGAACGAGAAGCCCGCCAGCATCACCGAGACGTGCGTGAGCTGCGCCAGCGCGGCCAGGCCGAAGAGAATGGCCAGGCTGAGCCGCAGCTCGATGGCGAGGCCGCGGTCCTCCGAGACGCGGTGCACGCGCCTGCGGTAGCCGTGGGACTCCGTGTAGTTGAGGAAGAAGTAGACGGCCACCGCCGCCGCGAGAACCGCAGCGGCGCCGAGGGAGGCGCGCACCACGTGGGCCGGGTCGATGACGAAGGGCAGGGCGACGATGCTGGCCGCGTCGGCGAGGGCGAGCTGGGGGAGCATCGACACCATCGATCGCCCCGACAGCGGGGCGCCGTCGAGCGCCGGCATGACCAGCGACGCCGAGGAGCTGGCCATCAGGACCGCGTAGAGCGCAGCGTGCGGGGTGTGGAAGACGTGGGCCGCCACCATGGCGAGGGGGACGGACAGCGCCGCAACCCCCAGGGCGCGGGCGACACCCTTGGCCGCCCCGGTGCGCAGCGCGGGGTCGCGGACGGGGACGTGGCTGCCCGCGATGAACATCACCAGGGCGAAACCGATTTCGGCGAGGAAGCCGAATGTGGGGTCGGCCGAGTCGAGGACGCGGAACCCCGTCGCGCCCAGGACGAGGCCGACGAGCAGTTCGCCTATCACGACGGGCACGCGCGCCGCGCGCGACAGCGCGAGCGCCGGCCCTAGCAGCGCGACCAGGCAGATCAGGGAAAGCTGCGCGAAGTTCACGGTCGGGCCCTAGCCGGCGGCGGGGTGGTCGACGATCCGGGCGGGGACGTCCACGTTCTCATCGGTGTGGTAGCTCGCACACACGCGGTGGTAACCGTCGGCGATCTGGGCGGGCAGTCCGCGTGCGAGGTCGCCGCGGACGATGAGCACGGGGCTCAAGTCGCGCCCCTTGGCGATCTTGTCCAGGTCGCGTGCGACGTGCTCGTTGTCGGCCGGCAGAAGGGGCAGCTGCGCGGCGCGCAGGACGTCCTTGGCCTTGTGCAGGGTGATGGGGGCCTCGCGCAGGGCCGCGACGGTGGAGTCGACGAGCTGTGCGGGGGCGACCAGGGAGAGGTAGGAGGCGGCCGCCGGGTAGTCGTGCTCCTCCGGGGCGTCCTTCCAGCGGACTGCGGCGGGTTTCGTGGTGCCGGGCATGGCCGTAGAGCCTACGCCTGCGGCGCGCCGGCCAACACGGGGCGTTTCCTGGGAAAGAGCAAAGGTACTTGACTTCAGTTCATCTGAATTTTAAGTTAGGCATGTCTAAAATTCATTGGGAGACACGGAGGGGAGCGCGCATGGCAACGGCGGGGGCGGCGAAAAAGGGAACCGGCGCTCGCCGCGGCCTGCTCGCCCTCCTCGGACCGGCCTTCGTTGCCTCCATCGCCTACGTCGACCCGGGCAACGTGGCGGCCAACCTGTCGGCGGGTGCGGAGTACGGCTACCTGCTCGTCTGGGTTCTCGTCGCGGCCAACCTCATGGCGGTACTCGTGCAGTACCTCTCCGGCAAGCTCGGCCTGGTCACCGGCCGCAGCCTCCCGGAGCTGCTCGGAGAGCGGCTCGGGCGCCGGGCGCGCCTGGCGTACTGGGCGCAGGCGGAACTCGTCGCCGTGGCCACCGACATCGCGGAGGCCGTCGGCGGCGCCTTGGCCCTCCACATTCTCTTCGGGCTGCCGCTGCTCCCCGGGGGTCTGCTCACCGGTGTCGTTTCCCTGTTGCTGCTGGCCGTGCGTAACCGCCGCGGCCAGCGGGCCTTCGAGCACGTGGTGGAGCTGTTCCTGTTCGTCATCACCATCGGGTTCGTCTCCGGCCTGGCCGTCGCGCACGTCGATTGGCAGGCCACCGCCGCCGGGATTGTTCCGCGCCTGCAGGGGCAGTCCTCCCTTCTGCTCGCCACCGGCATGCTGGGTGCCACCGTGATGCCGCACGCCATCTACCTGCACTCCAGCCTTTCCCGCGACCGCCACGGCACCGGCCATGACGCACCCGCGGTGGGTCGTCTCCTGCGCGCCCACCGCATTGACGTGGTGCTCGCCCTCGTCGTGGCCGGCTCGGTCAACATCGCCATGCTCCTCCTCGCCGCCGCGGGGCTGCAGGGCGTGACGGGCACCGACTCGATCGAGGGTGCCCACGCCGCCGTCGCGGCAGCCTTCGGCCCCGTTGTCGGGGTGCTGTTCGGCGTGGGGCTGCTGGCGTCGGGCCTCGCGTCGAGTTCGGTGGGTTGCTACGCCGGGGAGGCGGTGATGAGCGGCCTGCTGCGCATCCGCATGCCCATGCTGGCGCGGCGCGGCCTCACCCTCATCCCGGCTCTGATCCTGCTTGCCGCCGGCGTGGAACCCACCCCGGCGCTGGTTCTCAGCCAGGTGGTGCTCAGCTTCGGCATCCCGTTCGCCCTCGTCCCGCTCGTCCGGCTCACCTCGGACCGCGGCCTGATGGGCGGATTCGTCAACCGGCCGTGGGTCGCCGCCGCCGGGTGGGTCGTGGCGGTGGTGGTCACGCTCCTCAACGTGGTGCTCATCGGGATTACGCTGGCGGGAGGTTAGGCCCCGCTACCGCCGCGCGCCTGTACCCTGGCTGGGAAAGCGGCGTTCCCGCGGGGCGGGCGCGCCGGGCGGGACCGAGAGGAGAGGACGGTGCCATGGCCGCGCGCGGACGGGACGATGCCGAGGGTTCCACGCTCAGCGTGGCGGCGGAGGACCACCTCAAGGAGATCTACAAGGCCACGGAGTGGGGTGCCGGCGGGGTGAGCACATCCGAGCTCGCCCGGGTGCTGGGCACCACCCCGGCCTCGGTCTCCGACATGGTCAAACGCCTCGGCGCGCGCGGTCTGGTCGACCACCGCCCGTACCGGCCCGTGCGCCTCACGGATGCCGGGCGCGAGGCGGCCGTGCGGGTCGTGCGCCGCCACCGGCTGCTGGAGACCTTCCTCGTCGCCGAGCTCGGTTACTCCTGGGACGAGGTGCACGACGAGGCCGAGGCCCTGGAACACTGGGTCTCCGAGCGGCTGCTCGAGCGCATCGACGCCAAACTCGGTCGCCCCGGCACCGACCCGCACGGCGACCCGATCCCGCGGGCGGACGGGAGCGTGGACGCGCAGCCCGGACTCATCCCCCTGGGTGAGGCTGGCGAAGGTGAGTACGAGGTCGCGAGGCTTTCCGACGGCGACCCCGACCTCCTGGTCTTCTGCGCCAGGCGGGGGCTCACCCCCGGGGCCCGCGTCCGCCTGGCGGGGCGGGAGGCGGTGGCCGGAACGGTCACGCTCGAACCCGACGGCGGAACACCCGTCGTGGTGGGGGAGGGTCTCGCGGGGGCGGTCCACCTGCGCCCGGTGCGGCGCTGACGGGGCGTCGTCAGGCGTCTAGCGCTTCTTCAGTCGGTAGTACACCTGGCGCCGCACGTGGGCGACGACCTCGCCGTCCTCGTTGCGCACGTCCGTTTCGAACCAGTGGAGGTACTTCTCCCCGCCGGCGGTCTTTTCGCGGATGAGGTCGTAGGTCTCGTCCGGGATCTCCATGGTGGCCGTGATGCGGCCCTTGCCGGGTTTGAGGAACTTCACCTCGCCCGCCACGTCCCACACCGCGTAGTCCCGGCCGAGCCGGGCCATGGAGGCGAGCATGAAGAAGGGATCCGTCATCGCCATGATGGTGCCGCCGAAGACGGTGCCCACGGCGTTCTGGTTCAGCTTGTTCAGCTTGTGCGTGACGACGACCCGGGAACCGTCGTCGGCGAACTCCTTGACGCGGATCCCGGCGCCCAGGAACGGCGGCCAGAGGAACATGTAGCGGCGCAGGAGCGCGGGGGTGAATTTCATTGGGCCTCCTCGAAGGGTACGTTTCCGTAGCGATCCTACGTGACGCACGCCACAGGCGGGCCCGTCAGTCCTCCCGCGTCGAGGGCGGGAGGTGGCGGGCAGCCACCTTCCCCGTCGCGTTGCGGGGGAGGCGGTCGATGAAGTTGACGTCGCGGGGAATGGAGTGGTCGGCCAGCTTCTCGCGCACCCATTCGCGGATGGCGTCCGCCGTCAGGGCACGGCCCGGTTCGTCGTCGCTGCGCACGACCCACACGGCGACGCGCTTGAACGTCTCCTCGTCGTCGACGCCGCCCGCGTGCAGCTCGTCGATGCCGGGCATGCGCTCGAGCACCTCTGTGACGGACTGCGGGTGGACGTTCTCCCCGCCGACGATGATCATGTCGTCGTTGCGGGAGAGGACGTGCAGGTGGCCGTGCTCGTCGAAGAACCCGAGGTCGCCGATCTCCACGAGGCCGTCAATGGTGACGATCTCCGTCTCGGGGTTGGAGTAACCGGACAACGCGGTCTCGTTGTTGAGGAAGATCCGCCCGACCTCGCCCTGGGGCACTTCGTTGCCGTCGTCGTCGTAGAGCCGGAGGATCGTGCCCGGGGGAATCTTCCCCGCGACGGTCGGGTGTTTCGCGATCATTTCGGCGTCCGCGCACGCGGCCAGCGCAAGCTCCGTGGAGCCGTAGTAGTTGGCCAGGATGGCGCCGAAGCGCCGGTGTGTGCGCTCGACGAGGAGCGGGGTCAGGGCGTTGCCCGCGGAGGCGATGAATTTCAGCGTGGAGGCGTCCCACTTCGCGTTGTCGGGGAGGTCCAGCATCTGCTTGAAGAAGATGGGTGAGGACAAAAGGCCGTCGCAGCGGAAGTTCTGGATCTGGCGGAAGACGTTCTCCGGGTCGAAGATGCGCTGGGTGACCACGGTGTTGCGGGTGGCGAAGGCGATGTTGACGGCCGACCAGCCCCAGGTGTGGAACATTGAGGCGGTGATCTGCACTGTCATGCCGACGCGCCACGGTACCGTCTCCAGGTAGCCGCCCACCACGAACGGGAGCTTCGGCTCGGGTCGCAGGATGCCCTTCGGAATACCCGAGGTGCCTGAGGACATGAGCACGATGTTGCCGTGCCGCGGGAAGACCGGGAGGGAGGGCAGGCCGGCGGTGCCCGCCAGGATGATCCCGCGCGTCGTTGTCTCGTCGCCGTGCTCGCGGGAGGTGTGCGCCCAGATCACGGTGACCCCCTCCAAGCCCTCCGGGATGCGGTCGGCGAACTCGTCGTCGAGGAAGAGGACGTTGATCCGGTTCTCCGCGATGATCCCCTCGAGCTGCTCGGGGGAGGACCCGACGTTGAGAAGGAAGAGCTCGGCCCCGGCATAACCCTTCGCTGTCATGGGGATGATGATGCCCCGTCCGTTGCGCGCCATCACGCCGATGCGCAGCGCGTCCAGGCCGCGGTCGTCCCTCAGCTTCAGCAGCCACCGGGCGACGGTGGTGCACTGGTCCGCGAGCTGGCGGTAGGTCAGCACCCCGTCATCGTCGATCAGGGCGGTGCGCTCCGGGGCGGTGTGGACGGCCTGCTCGACCTCGCGGGCGGTGGTGAAGCGGTAGCGCGCCAGGGTCGGGGCGAGCGAGACGGCGGACTTCGGGTTGCCCTCGGGGCTGAGGATGCCGGCTCGGCTGACCGCGGCGACGAACTTGGCCAGGGAGGACGCGGTAAAGGCCGCACGCTGCAGGGGGTTCAAAGGCGGCATGGGGTTCCTTACTCCGCGGCGGACACGCGGGGATGGGGGAGGGGCATCACGGGTAGATCGTTTCGACGAGGAAAATCATTTCGTTTTGTCAACCAGAGTTACTGATGGTACTAATGTGACGTAAGTGGCGCAATATCGGCTCGCTTGCTGTGGCCGAACGTCGTCGCGTGTGACAAACTGTGCAACAAACCTTTGGACACTTCTGGCTGTCCGCTGCCAATCGGCTGTCTGAGAGAAAGCAACAAGAGGACCAAGACCATGACCGTTTCCCGGACCGTTACCCGCCTGCGCCGCAAGGCCGCGGCCGTCAGCGCGGTTGCACTGGCCGCCGCTTCGTTCTTCGCGGCCCCCTCCGCCGACGCGCAGGACCGCAACATGGTCATCTTCGGCGACTCCGTCATCGCCGACCCCAACGCCCCCCAGTGGGCGGCCGGCAAGCTCGGGTTGGACCCGCGCGGGCCCTCCAACGTTAACGTCTGGTGCCCGCAGAGCCCCACCAACTGGGGCCGCCAGGCGGCCGCCAAGCTGGGCCTCCAGCCGTGGGATTACTCCTGCACGGGCACCACGACCATCTCCCAGGGGCCGCAGCTGTTCTCCCAGGTCGATCGGGCGCTGCGCGACGGCGGCCTGAACCCCGGCACGGCGCGCGTGATCATCTCGACCGGCTTCAACGATACGTACAACAACGATTCGCGCCCCGACGCCGACGTGCGCCGCGACTTCGTCAACTACATGCGCCCCCAGATCGACCGGATCCGCGCCGCCGCCCCGAACGCCCGCATCCAGTTCGTCGGCTACCCCAAGATCACCGCCGGTGACCGCGTCTGCCTCTTCCACGTCGCCCCGAACGCCTCGGACTGGACCCCCTTCCCGCAGGTGCAGAAGTGGGAGAACCAGGCCCAGTGGATGCAGGTTGACGCGGCCAACGCCACGGGTGCGGAATTCCTGGACCTCAAGCCCTCCACCGAGGGAAACAACATGTGCGCGCCCGACAGCCAGCGCATGTGGGCCGGCCTGGTTGATTTCTACGGCGGAGCAGGCAACCTTCCGATCCACGTCAACCAGCGCGGCCACGAGCACGTGGGCAACGTGATCGCCGCTTCGTAGAGTCGGGGAACTCCACTACCCTCGGGCACATGAGTGAAACAGTTTCCGCAGTCATTGCCCGCGAAAAAGGGGCCCCGGTCGAGGTTGCAACAATCCGCATCCCCGACCCGGGCCCCAACGACGTCGTGGTGAAGGTGCAGGCCACCGGGGTGTGCCACACCGACCTCGCCTACCGCGACGGTGACATCGCCGACGACTTCCCCTTCCTCCTCGGCCACGAGTCGGCCGGCACCGTCGAACGCGTCGGTGAGGCCGTCACCCACGTCCGCCCCGGTGACTTCGTCGTCCTCAACTGGCGCGCCGTGTGTGGCGAGTGCCGCGCTTGCCGCCGGGGGGACACGAAGAACTGTTTCAACACGCACAACGCCTCCCGGTCCATGACGCTCGGCGACGGCACGCCGCTCACCGCGGCTCTCGGGATCGGCTCCTTCGCCGAGAAGACCCTCGTGCACGAGAAGCAGTGCACCAGGGTCAACCCGGACGAGGATCCCGCCGCCGCCGGTCTGCTCGGGTGCGGCATCATGGCAGGCCTCGGGGCAGCCGTGAACACCGGTGCCGTCACCTACGGCGAGTCCGTCGCCGTCTTCGGTCTCGGGGGAGTCGGCCTCGCCGCCGTGGCGGGCGCGAAGCTCGCGGGTGCCTCGACGATCATCGCGGTGGACGTCGACAAGCGGAAGTGCGAGGCCGCCGAGGCCACCTTCGGTGCCACCCACTCCATCGCCTCCCGCGACATGGGGGAGGAGGAGGTCATCGACGCCGTGCGAGGGCTGACAGACGGCTTCGGGGTGGATGTCGCCATCGACGCCGTGGGCATCCAGCCCACCTGGCGCCAGGCCTTCTACTCGCGCGATTTCGCCGGGCGCATGGTCATGGTCGGAGTGCCCAACATGACCGACCACATCGACATCCCGGCCATCGACGTTTACGGCCGTGGCGGATCCATCAAGCCCGCCTGGTACGGCGACTGCCTGCCCGAGCGGGACTTTCCCGCCTACGTGGACCTGCACCTGCAGGGCCGCTTCCCGCTCGGCGAGTTCGTCTCCGAGCGCATCGGAATCGGGGACGTGGAGTCGGCCTTCCGGAAGATGAAGCGCGGCGACGTGCTGCGAAGCGTGGTGGAGTTCTGACCATGGCTTTCTCCATCGACAACGTCGTCACCTCCGGAGTGTTCCGCCTCGACGGCGGTGAATGGGACGTGGACAACAACGTCTGGATCGTCGGAGACGAGCGGGAGGTGTACATCATCGACGCCGCCCACGACGCCCGCGCCATCGCCCGGGCGGTGGGGGATCGCAGGGTCAGGGGCATCATCGCCACACACGGCCACAACGATCACGTCGACGCCGCCCCCGAGCTGAGCACGCTTGTCGACGCCCCCGTCTACCTCCACCCCGGGGACCACATGCTCTGGGCGGACGAGAACCCGGACAGCCCCTACGAGCCGATGGAGGACGGCCACGTCTTCCACATTGCCGGGACCGACATGAAGGTCCTTTCCACCCCGGGGCACTCGCCCGGCTCCGTGGTGCTCCACGTTCCCGAGGCGGACGAGCTCTTTTCCGGCGACACCCTCTTCCAGGGCGGGCCGGGGGCGACGGGGCGGTCCTACTCGTCCTTCGACACCATCATCGAGTCCCTGCAGAAGCGGGTGCTGGATCTACCGGCGCACACGACGGTGCGCACCGGGCACGGCGACCACACCACCATCGGGGAGGAAGCGCCCCACCTGGAGGAGTGGATCCGCCGGGGGCACTAGGGCCCTGAAGCACCTCCACGGGGGCGCTAGTTCCTGTCGGGTAGGACCGCGTTCTGCAACGCCACGGCGCGCGCCAGGCGGGCGTAGCGCAGCTCCTGCTCCCGGAAGCGCGTCCACGTGGACAGGGTGGTGAAGAAGAACACCATGATGAGCACGTAGAGCATGAGATCGGTGCCGCGGTCCACGCCCAGCCAGTTCGCCAACACAGTGACGTCGTCGGGGCGGAGGATCGCCCACCCGGCGGCGAGGATGAGGCCGACGAAGCCGATCTTCACCCACGCCTTCGCGTTGGCCTTGCGACGGTTGGTGAAGAAGTACACGGCGAGGAGCACCGCCGCAAGGATGAGTAGAACCTGGATCACGGAAGCCTCCTCGCAACAATGGCGTCGGCCAGAATGTTCACGCCGTTAATCAGCGACTGCCCCTTGCTCATCGAGTACTCCGTGTAGAGGACATCGACGGGTTCCTCGGCCACGCGCCAGGGGTGGGAGTCGATCATGGCGACGATTTCCGAGGCGTGGGACATACCGTTCATGCGGATGTCCATCTCGTCGGCCACCTTTTTGTTGAAGACCCGGAGGCCGTTGTGGGCGTCTGTTAGCCCCAGCCGCCGGGTGCGCGGGGAGAGCAGGACCACGGTCTTCAGCACGAACCGCTTGATCCAGGGCACCTGGGTGTTCTCCTGGCCGGCAAACCGGGTCCCCACGACGATGTCGAGGGGCTCCGTGCGCACGCGGTCGACCATCTTCACGACATCCTTGACCTGGTGCTGGCCGTCGGCATCGAAGGTGGCGAAGTAGCGCGCTCCCGGCTGGGAGCGGGCGTACTCCACACCCGTCTGGATGGCGGCCCCCTGGCCGAGGTTGACGGGGTGGTTCACCAGATGCGCCCCCGCCGCGTGGATTGCGTCGGCGGAATTGTCCTTGGAGCCGTCGTTGACCGCCACGATGTTCGGGAACGTTTCGCGGGCGTGCTCAATGACGGACTGGATCACTTGCCCCTCGTTGTAACAGGGGATGACCAGCCAGGTGTCGAGGTAATCCTGTTTCGCGTCCATGTCTGGGTTCAGGTTACCCCCTGCGGTGGAAGAGTTTGGAGTACGCGCGAGTCAGGAGAGCTGGAGGTAGCAGACGATAGGCCGTCCGCAGGGCTAAGTTTGCTTTAGCCCTCCAGGGCCCAATCAAACCGTATTCGACAAGATTGGCTTGCATTTTCCGCTCGGCGGCAAACATCTCACGCCCAGTGCGCCGTTCGAACTGGGCTGGATTGACCCGAAAAAACGTCAGAGCCTGTGGGAGATTTTGAAGGCTCCATCCATGGGCAATCATCCGGGCGTAGAGATCATAATCCTCCATAAAGTGAATGTTCCTGTAACCGCCCGACTCCCGAACAGCCCGGGTTCTCAACATCACCGAGGGATTATTAATGGGAGAATTAATTCTCGCGTATTTTTCGGGATTCCCCGGAAGACAGCGGATTTTCCCGCCGTCGCCCGGGTTTTGGGAAAATTCTTCCACCGCGGTGCCTACGGCGCCAATATGGGGATGCCGTTCCAAGAAATCCAGCTGAATGGCGAAACGGTCCGGTTTTGCGGCGTCATCGCTATCCAATCGTGCTACGTATTCCGCATCTATCGAATCCATACCTGCTTGCGAGGCGAGCCCTGAGCCCAAATTCATTTCCAGCTCCACGAGTCTCACCTGATGGTGCTCCGCAACCGCCCGCACTTCGGGGGATACCGGACCGTCAAATACCACCACAATCTCATCAGCGGGTCGAGTCTGATCGGCTAGCGATTGTAGGCATAATTCGAGTTCCCCGCCCGATGTACGGTGATAGGCGGTTACAAGAGCAACAAGTTTATGCACGGACCTGATACTAGCGCCACTAAAGAGTTTGCTCAGTCGCGGACGGCCTCAAGGAGGTAGCGCCCGTACCCCGATTTCAGCGTGGCCTCCCCCAAGGCCGTCAACGCCTCGCGGGAGATGAAACCCTCCCGGTAGGCGGCAACTTCCGGTGAGCCGATGACGGTGCCGGTGCGTTTCTGCATCACCTCGACGTAGGCGCTGGCCTCCGACATCGAGTCGATTGTCCCGGTGTCCAGCCAGACATCACCGCGCGGCAGGCGGTGCACCCGCAGGAGGCCCTGGCGCAGGTAGGCCTCGTTGACGCTGGTGATCTCCAGCTCGCCCCGTCGGCTGGGGGTGATACCCCGGGCGATGTCGACGACGGAGTTGTCGTAGAAGTACAGGCCCACCACGGCGTAGTTCGACTTCGGCTCGGCCGGTTTCTCCTCGATGGAGGTGACGGTCCCGTCCGGGTCGAAGTCCACCACGCCGTAGCGCTGCGGGTCGGACACCTCATACGCGAAGATCGCACCGCCCTCGACATCGCGCGTCTCCCCGAGCACGCGGCTGAGCTCGGCACCCTCGAAGATGTTGTCACCCAGGACGAGTGCCACGGAATCGTCACCGATGAAGTCCTCCCCGATGAGGAAGGCCTGGGCCAGGCCGTCCGGGGAGGGCTGCACCGCGTAATCCAGCATGACGCCGAACTGGGAGCCGTCGCCGAGGAGGCGTCGGAAAGCGTCCGCGTCCTTGGGGGTGGTGATGATGAGGATCTCCCGGATTCCCGCGCTGATCAGGGTGGTCAGCGGGTAGTAGATCATCGGCTTGTCGTAGATGGGCATGAGCTGCTTCGAGATGCCCTTGGTGATGGGGTAGAGCCTGGTGCCCGACCCGCCGGCCAGAATGATTCCCTTCACGGGTTCAGCCTACTGGTCCCGCGGCTCCAGCCCCGCGGCGCGCAGCGCCTCGCGGGCGCGCGGCTCGGCCTCGGCGCGCTCGGACGGGACGAGCCCGATGCGGGTGCGGCGGTCCAGGATGTCCGACACGGTGCGCGCACCCTCGTGGCTCACGGCGAATGCGAACCGGTCCTCCCCGGCGGCGGCCGGATCCTCCGGGCGGGCGGGGGCACCGATCAGCGGGGTGGACGCTGTGACGCAGGGGTCATCGGTGAGCAGGTCGACGGTCTGCTCGGCCATGAGTCGGTACTCGGTGAGCTTGCCGCCTGTGACGGTGATCAGGGGGCCGTCGCGGAGGATGACGTGCTCGCGGGAAAGGTCCGCCGTCTCCTTGTCTGCCCGCCCCTCCAGGGTGACCAGGGGGCGCAGGCCCGCGAAGGTCCCCAGCACGTCCGCGCGCGTGAGCTTCACCTTCAGTGCCTGGTTGACCACGTCGAGGATCCACTCCACGTCCGAGTCGGGCGCGGTGGGCTCGTCCTCCATCGGGGCGGGTTCATCGGTCAACCCGATGTAACAGCGTCCGAGCTGGGTGGGCAGGATGAAGCAGAAGCGGTTGACCGCGCCGGGCACGGGAACTGTCAGCGCGCCGGTGGGGTTGCCCAGGATGGAGGCGTCCACCACCAGGTGGGTTCCGCGCGAGGGGGTGACGGTGACACGCTCGTCGAGATCGCCGGCCCACACACCCGTCGCGTTGACCACGTTCCCGGCCCCCACTCCCAGCCCGCCCTCGAGCCTGACGTGCTGCTTGTCGACGCCCACGCAACCGCAGTGGGTGAGCACGTCCGCCCCGAACCCGGCGGCGGTGCGCGCCAGCGCGGTGACGAGGGCGGCGTCGTCCCGCAGTTGCCCGTCGTAGTTGAGGTAGCCGAAGAGGACGCTGCCGCGGTCCACCGCCGGGCAGAGCTCGGCGACCCGGTCCGCCGAAATGGTGCGCGAGCGCGGCAGGGTCGTGCCGCGGGTGCCCGCGGCTATGCGCAGCGCGTCGCCGGCGAGGAAGCCGAGACGCGGCAGCACGTTGTTGGCGGCGGAGAAGCTCCTCATCACGGGCACCACCTGACCCAGGGCGCGCGTCAGGTGCGGCGCGGTGACCTCCATGAGGATGCCGCGTTCGCGGGCGCTGCGTCGCGCAATGCCCACGTTCCCGCTGGCCAGGTACCGCAGCCCCCCGTGGGCCAGCTTCGAGGACCACCGGGATGTACCGAAGGCCAGGTCGTGCTTCTCCACCAGAAGCACGGACAGCCCCCGGGTGGCGGCGTCGAGGGCGACCCCCGCCCCCGTGACGCCCGCGCCGATCACGACGACGTCGTAACGTGCCCCCGCCGCGAGCTTGGCCAGCACCTTCTCCCGCGCAGCGGGCGAGAGGGCGGCGCGTTCGTAGCTGAAACCGTCGCCCCTGGTCATGTTGGCGAGCTGGGTGGCACTGGCGATGCGATTCATGCCTGCCCAGGGTAGTCACTGCGTAGACTCCCCACTATGAACGAGCGCACCCTACCGACCCCGCCCATGCAGTTCAACCTGTGGGGAACGGCCGACGAGGCGAAGCCCCTGTCCGACAAGATCCGGTCGATGCTCCAGAAACTTCTCGCGGTGAGCACCCCGTTGCCCCGGCGCGACGCCTCCCAAATTCGCCTCACCGCGCCGCGCGTGAGTGACGCGGACGTGGCCGCACTGAGGGGGATCGTGGGTGAGGGCTACGTCTCCACCGCCGACGCACAGCGCATGCCGCGCGCCCGCGGGAAGAGCTACCTCGACCTGATCGACTGGCGCGAGGACCCGGAAACCACCGCCATCGACGCCCCGGATGCCGTGGTGGCCCCGGCGACGGAGGAGGAGGTGCTCGCCGTTCTGCGGTGGGCCTCGGAGCAGTCCGTTGCGGTGGTCCCCTTCGGCGGCGGCACGTCCGTGGTGGGTGGGCTGACGCCGCTGCGGGGTGCGCACCGCGCCGTGATCAGCGTGGATGTGGCGCGCTTTGACCAGCTGGAAGATGTCGACCACGTTTCGGGGCTGGCCACCCTCGGCGCGGGGCCGCCCCGCCCCCCCGCCCCNNCCCCCACGCCGAGATGCTCCTGGCGGAGGAGGGTCTGCAGCTCGGCCACTTCCCCCAGTCCTTCCCGTACGCCACCATTGGCGGCTTCGCGGCCACGCGAAGCTCCGGGCAGAATTCCGCCGGGTACGGACGCTTTGACGAGATGGTGCGCGCCATGACGGTGGTCACGCCGACGGGTGTCATCGAGGTCGGCCAGGCCGCCCCCGCCACGGCCGCGGGCCCCGCGCTCAAGGAGCTCTTCCTCGGCTCCGAGGGCACCTTCGGAATCATCACCCGCGTGCGACTCCGTGTGCACCCGATCCCCGCGGCCAAGCTCTACGAGGCGTTCAGCTTTCCGACGTTCGCCGAGGGGGTGGCCGCGCTGCGCGCCGTCGAGCAGGCGGGCGCGGGCCCGACGGTCCTGCGCCTGTCCGACGAGATCGAGTCCAGTGTCAACCTCACCTCCACCGACAACATCGGCGGCCGCGGTGAAGAGGAGCACACCGGCTGTCTCGCGCTGACGCTTTTCGAGGGGACGGCCGTGCACGCCGAGTCGCGACGCGCCGAGACGCGGGCGCTCATGCTCGCCCACGGTGGGACATCGCTCGGCGAAGGACCCGCCCGGGAATGGGAGCGCGGGCGTTTCGGGGCGCCGGTGCTGCGGGATTCGCTCATTGACGCCGGCGCCCTCTGCGAAACCCTGGAGACGGCCACCGACTGGTCGAACGTGCCCGCGGTGAAGAAGGCCGTCACCGCCGCGTTGTCACGCGAGCTGGTCGCCGACGGATCCCCCGCGCTCATCATGTGCCACGTCTCGCACGTCTACGCTGAGGGCTGCTCCCTCTACTTCACCGTCGTAGCCGACGCGGGGCCCGAACCCCGGGCGCGCTGGAGCAGGGCCAAAGCCGCGGCCACGGAGGCGATGGCCTCGACGCGGGCGACCATCACCCACCACCACGCGGTGGGCACCGACCACCTGCCATGGATGGACCGGGAGATTGGCCGGATGGGCATCGACATCCTCCGCGCGGTGAAGCGGCAGGTGGACCCGGCCGGGATCATGAACCCGGGGAAGACGTTCGATCTGCCATGAGACCGCCCACCGGAACCCTGGACGTCTCGCGCGTCGCCCTGTTGACCAACCCGGCCGCGGGCAAGGGGCGCGCGAGCGACATCGCGGACGTGGCCAAGCAGCGTTTCAACCAGCTCGGTGTGGACGTGGTGGGTATCCAGGGGCCGGACGCGCGGACCTCGGAGAAGCTTGCCGAGGCGATGATCGCGGACGAGCGCATCGACGCCCTCGTCGTCGCAGGCGGGGACGGTCTCATCGCCCTCGCCCTTCAGGCTCAGGCGGCAACGGGAACCCCGCTCGGGATCATCCCGGCGGGAACGGGAAACGACCACGCCCGGGAGTATGGCATCCCCACCGACCCGGCCAGGGCCGCCGAGGTGGTGGCGGCCGGCAGGTGGACCGCCACGGACCTCGGCCGGGTGCGCACGTACCCGGCGGGAACGGACATCACCGCCCGGGAGCTGCCCCCTCCCGTGGGGGAGCAGTGGTTCGGCACCATCGCCTGCGCGGGCTTCGACTCCCTCGTCTCGGACCGCACCAACCGCATGCGCTGGCCCACGGGCAAGGCCCGCTACAACCTGGCCATTGCGGCCGAGGTGATCAACTTCCGGGCGCAGGAGACCACCCTCGTCCTGGACGCGGGCTCCCCCGGCGAGCGGGTGGTGCAGGCGCGCACCATGTTGTGTGCGGTGGGTAACACCCGCACCTATGGGGGTGGGATGAAAATCTGCCCTGGTGCGGACCACGCCGACGGGTTATTGGACCTCACGGTGATGGGGGACATCGGCCGGATCCGGGCGCTGGGGCAGTTCCGCCGCATCATGGCGGGCACGCTCGTGTCCGACGATGCCATATCGATGTATCGCAGCCCGCGGGTGCGCATCGCGATGCCGGGGATCAACGCCTACGCGGACGGCGACCCCGTCGGCCCGTTGCCCGCTGAAATCGAGGCAGTTCCCGGGGCAGGGATGTACTTCACGCCTCGCGGCCGGTAGTTGGCGGCACCGCCGCGGCCGCCGCTTGGGCGGCCCGGATTCCGTTGACGCGGCCGTCACCCCCGGGGGCGTAGCGTTCAAGCTGCCCTTCCCCGGCGGGGGCCTTACGGGTGGCGCTGTCCTTCTTCCCCCCGGTGAGCCTGCGGACTACCGCACCGGCCAGCCCCGGCGCATACGCCTGGGGGAAGGTGATGAGGGCGTTCTTCGCCCGGGCAAGGGTGGAGTTCATGGCAGCATCCTACCTGCGCCGCCGACGGCTTGGCCCTACCGCAGCGCCAGGTAGAGCGCCAGCGCCGCGCGCCAGTTGGTGGGCTGGAACCCGGCGGCCCTGATCTTGTCCAGGCTCAGCGTGGACTCCCTCGGCCGCGGCGCCTCGGGCCCGGCGATCTGCGCGTACTGCTTAGTTGTCACGGGCCGGATGTCGGCGGGATCGCCCCCGAGGCCGATGAACACGGCCATGGCGATCTCGTCGCGGCCCGCCACGTCACCGTCGGAGGTGATGTTGTACACCCCGTACTCGGCGTGCGTGCCCAGTAGGTGGGCGATGCCGCGGGCCAGGTCGTCGGCGTGGGTGGGCCGGCCACGCTGGTCCATGATCACGCTGGGTTTGACGCCGCGCTCGCACAGGCCGGCCATGGCTTCCATGAAATTCGCCCCCTCACCGAAGACCCAGGAGGTGCGCACCACGTAATGCCTGCGCGCCACCTGGGCCGCCGTGTCCCCGGCGGCCTTCGACGCGCCGTAGGCCGACAGGGGCGAGGGCATCTCGTCCTCCGTGTGCACCTCGCGTGTGCCGTCGAAGATGTAATCGCTGGAGACGTGGACGAGGGTGAGCTCATGCTCGTCGGCCACCCGCGCCAGGTCGGCAACGGCGGAGGCGTTGACACGCCACGCCGCCGCCCTGTCCGTCTCGGCACCGTTGACATCGTTGTACGCGGCGCAGTTGATGATCGCGTGGTAGCCCGACCAGTCCAGCGCCCGGATCGCCGCGGCATCGGTGATGTTGAGCTCGGCGCGGCCGAAGAAGTCCGCCTCCGCATCGGAGTAGACACCCCGGAGCGCGCGGCCGAGCTGGCCGTTCGCGCCGGTGACCAGGATCTTCCGGGGCGGGACGGGCGTGGCGTCGGCAAGCATGGGGTGGGTCTGGTCCGCCGCGGAAAGCTCCGTGGGCTCCAGCGGCCACTCAATCTCCCGGTAGGAGCAGAACGCGTAGGCCCCGTCCGGGTTGTAGCGCTCGTTGACCAGGTAGATGTAGCTGGTCGCGTCCTCGAGGGCCTGGAAGCCGTTGGCCACCCCGCGGGGCACGAACACGGCCGCCTCCGGGCCGATCTCCACGCCGAAACGCTCCCCGAAGGTCGGGGAGCCCTCGCGCATGTCCACCCACGCCCCGTAGACGCGCCCCGCCGCCACGGACACCCACTTGTCCCACGGCTCGGCGTGCATGCCGCGCGTCGCCCCGCGCGAGGCGTTGAAGCTGACGTTGTTCTGCACCGGGGTCAGGCCCTGCCCGGCCCAGTTCTCCTTGAACCAGCCGCGGTTGTCGCGGTGCACCGCGAGGGAGTGGACGGTGAGCCCCTCGATCGGTGTCTGCGTGGGGGTCTGCATCTACTGCCCGCTTTCTGCGTATCGCTTCTCGACGTCTTCCTTCGCGCCCCGCCACCAGCTCTCGTTGTCGGTGTACCACGCGATGGTTTTTCTCAGCCCGTCGCGCAGGCTGCCGGTGTAGCGGGGCTGCCAGCCGAGCTCGGCGGTGATCTTCGCGGGGTCCATCGCGTAGCGTTGGTCGTGGCCCGGGCGGTCCGCCACGTGCTCGTAGGTGCCGCCCATTAGCTCGCAGATCATCTCAGTGACCTGCTTGTTCGTGGTGTGGTCGTTGCCGGCGCCAATGTTGTAGGTCTCCCCACTTTTGCCGCGGTCCAGGATTGCCAGCACGGCATCGTTGTGGTCGTCCACGTGGATCCAGTCGCGCACCTGCGCCCCTGAGCCGTAGATCTTGGCGGGACGCCCGTCGATCAGGTTGGTGATCTGGCGGGGAATGAACTTCTCGATGTGCTGGTACGGCCCGTAATTGTTCGAGCAGTTCGAGATCGTCGCGTTGATGCCGAAGCTGCGGATCCACGCCCGCACGAGATGGTCGGAACCGGCCTTCGTCGCCGAGTACGGGCTCGACGGGTTGTACGCCGTCGACTCCGTGAAGCGCTCCGATCCCCCCAGCGGCAGATCCCCGAACACCTCGTCGGTGGACACGTGGTGCAGCCGCGCCCCGTGGGCGCGCACCGCCTCGAGCAGGGTGAAGGTGCCCACCACGTTCGTCTGCACGAAAGGGGAGGGATCCGCCAGGGAGTTGTCGTTGTGGGACTCCGCCGCGAAATGCACCACCGTGCCGCAGCGAGCCACCAGCTCGTCGACGAGCGGGGCGTCCGTCACGCTGCCGCGCACGAACTCGACGTCGAGGCCCTCGAGATTCGCTCGGTTGCCCGCGTAGGTCAGCGCGTCAAGAACGATGATCCGTTCATCCGTGCGCCCGCGCGCCAGGCGGACGAAGTTCGACCCGATGAACCCGGCACCGCCGGTGACCAGCATTGCTCCCATGGTGCCCAACTATACGGCCGGAACGTCGCGCGGATCCGCCGCCGCGGTGACGGGCCGGGTCAGCCCCACGGCGTGCACCACCGAGCCGGCGATGGGCCCCGCGAACAGCGCGATGCACACGGTCGGGGCGACGCCGAAGGGGAGGACGAACATGAGGGTGAAGGAGACGACGGAGGCGATGACCCACCCCGAGACGTACCAGGCGTGTTTTTCCTGGGCCAGCACCGCGATCCCGGTGATCATGAGGGACCCCATGAACGCCGACGCCAACGTCAGGGCACCGAGGGTGAGGCCGGGGACGAACATCTCCGGTTTGAAGGCGAGGCGCAGGATCCACGGCCCGATGAGCCACGCGGCGAGGAAGCCGACCGCTCCGATGCCCAGCACGGCGGCGATGGGCGCCGCCAGGGCAGAGAAGACCCGGTGGCGCTGCTCCACGAAGCGGACGACGAGCGCCGACTGGAACCGCTGCAGGGGAACCAGTACGGGCGCCCGGGTGAGGATGACCGCGTTGATGAGAGCAGACACCGCTGCCCCTTCCGAAAGCGGAAATGCCGCATTCGCCGCAGTTGGGAAACCCGTGATGAGGGCGGCAGATGCGCCCGACGCAACCATCGCTGAACAGGCGCGGCGCAAGAATTCCCTCTCATTTACGTCGACGGGAGCACCGGTATTTGCAACGATGAAAACTACCCACGAAAACGCACCGACGACAGTAATGCCCAAAAAGGCGGGAATTCCCCAGCCCGCCCGCCAAGCCACCAACGCCAGCGCCAGCCTGATGCCCGAATCTGCCGCGATCAGGGCGGCGTACGACCCCCATTGGCGGTTTCCGCTTAGGGCGCCGGACAACAGAGCCTGGAATATGTAGCTCGAGAGGCCCATGACGAGCAGTCCCGTTGCCAATACAGGTGAGGAAGGGATAACGCGTGGCATGAGTAACCACCCGCAAAGCAACCCCAGCACGACAACAACCGCGGCGACCCACCCGCCGAAACGCCACGGGTTGGCGTTTCCGGTGTGGCCGGTCTCCCGCGCACCCGCAACGGCGCGCGTGGTCTCGTGCGTGAGGCCGTCGATCATTCCCGCCGTGGCGAAGAAGAGCCCCCAGAAGGCGGTGAAGTAGCGGTAGTCCGTGTCCGCGTCCAAGGCCCACTGCGCTACCCAGAGGACGATGAAGCCCGACAGGGCGGCGAAGATGGTGGCGTAGGAGAGGTGTCTCACGGGCACTCCGGAAGTTCGGGATGGTTGAGCCAGGCGTCCATCACGTCGCGCACGTCATCGGCGCGTTCCGCGTGGGGGATGAGGGCGTTGGCGAGGTCGAAGGGCTCGACGATGCCGTGGGCGTTCTTCGCTACGTACTCCCGCACGCCGCTGAAAAAACCCTCGTCGCCGATGAGGCGTCGTAAAGCGTGGAGCGTGATGGCCCCGCGCTTGTAGACGCGGTCGTCGAACATGTTCCTCGGTCCCGGGTCTCCCAGGGTGAAGCTCTGCGGGGCGAGGCGGGCGTAGTGCTCGCGCACCAGGCGGTCGATCGGGGTTCCGGTGTGGTCGGCCCAGAGCCACTCCGCGTAGCAGGCGAAACCTTCGTTGAGCCAGATGTCGTTCCACTGGGCCACGCCCAGGGAATTGCCGAACCACTGGTGCGCGAGCTCGTGGGCAATAAGGCGCTCGTTCCCCGTCAGGTGGTTGCGGCCGTAGATGGCCATGCCCTGGGCCTCCAGGGGGATCTCGAGCGGGTCCTCGGTGACCACCACCTCGTAGCGCTCAAAGGGGTAGGGGCCGAAAACGCCGCGGAAGAATTCGAGCATGTCCTGTTGCTTGGCCAGGTCCTTCGGGTGGGTTCCGGCTGGAAGCCAGGCGAAGGTGTCCGCACCGATTCGGTGGCGGGTGTACTGGCCAACCTGGACAGTGGCGAGGTAGGTGGCCATCGGTTTGGCAGTGAAGTTCGTGACGGCCGTGTACCCCTGGTCCGCGCGGACGTTGAAGGTGTAGGTCGCCTTCTCGTCCGGGGTGTCATCACAGGGGAACCAGGTGGGTGCGCCGTTGGGCTGGTTGGCCACCAGGGCCCCGTTGGTCAATTCCTCCCAGCCGAGCGCGCCCCATGCGGTGCGTCTCGTCGATGGGTTTCCCGTGTACCGGATGGAGAGCCGGAACTCGGTGTCCACGGCGACGGGCTCGGCGAATGTGATGCGCAGCTTGCCGCCGGACTGGCGGAAGCGGGAAACCCGAATGCCGCCGGTGGCCGTGACACGGCGCACCGCCATGTTCTCCTGCAGGTCCAGGGTCATGTGCGGCAGGTCGCGCCAGTTTGTCAGGGTGAGGGTGGCCGTGGCGTCCAGGCGGTTCGGGCCCACCTTGTAGTCCATGTCGAGGTGGTAGTGCGTGACATGGAACCCCAGGTTGAAGTCGACCCCCGTGTACTCGTCTCGGGTACCGGGGACCGGGGTGGAGCGCAACCTGTGGGATTTCACCCGGAACAGTCTAGCGCGGGGGGCGACAAGGCCCGGACCGGGGAAGCTCGAGCGGTGGTCACGGGTACGCAAAAAGGGCCCACTCCGAACTGTGGCCGGGGCGGGCCCTGAAGAACGCAGGGACTTACATGCCAAATGCGGGCTTGATGGTGACGTCCCAGGATTTCTGGATGTCCTCGCGCCAGGAGGGCCAGGAGTGGGTGCCAGTGTTGCGGAACTCGCGGTGGGCGGGGATACCCAGGGTGTCCAGCTTGGCGCTCAGGTCGTGGGTGCACTGGTTGACGGCTGCCTCGATGACGCCGCCCTCGACCTGTACCTGCGCTGCGCCAGCGGAGGCGAGGGGAGCCGGAGCACCCTGGCCGATGAAGTAACCCACCATGTCGGTCTCGGAGGCGAGACCGGTGCCGGAGGATATGTAAAGCTCCGTGCCGCGCAGTTGCTCTGCGTTGGCGAGCGCATCGTTCCAGCCGTTGTACGGCCCACCCATCGGGCCCCACATCATTTCGGGGGTGACGGTGCGGAAATCGGTACGGCCCGAGGCTCGGTCCACCGTCAGGCGAGCAAAGTTATAACCCTGGGGCGACGCGGTGGCGGCGCAGCCGGAGAAGGATGCGGCGGCCTTGTAGAAGCCTGGATTGTGGGTCGGCAGGACAAGGGAGGAGGTGCCCGACATCGAGAAGCCGACGATGGCGCGGCGGTCGTCCGCGCCCAGGGTCTTCTCGATCGGGCCGGGCAGCTCCTTGGTCAGGAAGGTCTCCCACTTCTGGGGGCCGTTGATGTACATGGACTGCACGTCATCGCGGACCCAGTCGGTGTAGTAGGAGAAGGCGCCGGCCTGGGGGATGACCACGTTAACGCCCTTGCCACTGAAGAAGTCGCGGGTGCCGAACTTGGTGAGCCAGTCCGCATCCTGCTCGGCGCCGCCGGCACCGTTGAGCAGGTAGATGGTCGGAGCGTTTGCGACGTGGTTGCCCTGCTCGTCGGTCGCGGGGATGACCGCGACGGGGATGTCGCGGTTCATCGAGGGGGAGAAGACCTTGAACGCCAGGACGCTTTTGTTGTCGACCTGCTCAATCCAGGACTGCGGGCGCTCGGAACCAACCACTAAAGTCGGTTCCTTCTTCGCGTCCCACTGCTTGACGACGCCCACCTGGGCGCTGTTCTGCTGGTTCTCCTGCGCCATGGCGGGGGCGGCCGGCGCGGCACCGAGGGCGATGGAGATGGCCGCGGCTGCTGCGACGACCGAACGTTTGATGCTCATCAGGCGGGTACATCCTTTTGCTATGAGGTTTTCAGTTGAAATCAATCTAGGTCAATGTAACCGAAAAGTTCACTCGGCACGACCCCGGACAAGAACTTTATTGTTACTGCTGTGAAAATTGTTACTGAAGTGATTAGATTTGCTGTGTAACAATTGGCCGGGATCTCCCGACCTACCCATTGTTGCGCGGGCGGGTGCGCCCTGGCCATCCACCTCCATCCAGCCCCGAAGAAAAGGACCCCCATGAACCTGATCGAATCCATCCAGCTCATGATCAACAACGTTCTCGGCCAGGCGATCCACGCCGGCTCCTCCGCCTCCTCCATGCTGGCGGCGCGCCTGCACATCATCTAGTAACCCCAGCCCCGCTGGCCCCCTAACCGAACGAACGGGGTGAGGCGGGGTCCCGGCAAATCGCCCCAAAGGGGCGATTTTTTATGCCACGGACCACCGCGGTGCCAGCTCCCGGGCCCGTAGACGCCCCCGGGGATGGGCCCCTTCCCGGGCACGTCCCCGCCGCCGGGGCACGTATTTCGGCCCATCCCACCACGACACCGCCCGCGCACGTATCCTGTTAGGCGTGAGTAATGAACATTATGACGTTGTTGTGCTCGGCGCTGGCCCCGGTGGCTACGTCGCCGCTATCCGTGCCGCCCAGCTGGGCAAGAAGGTAGCTGTCGTAGAGAAGAAGTACTGGGGCGGTGTGTGCCTGAACGTGGGTTGCATCCCGTCCAAGTCCCTCATCAAGAACGCCGAGGTTGCCCACATCTTCAACCATGAGGCGAAGACCTTCGGCATCAAGGGTGACGTCGAATTCGACTACGCGGACGCGCACAAGCGCTCCCGCGGGGTCTCCGACAAGATCGTCAACGGCGTTCACTACCTGATGAAGAAGAACAAGATCACCGAGATCCACGGCCTGGGCACCTTCAAGGACGCCAAGACCATCGAGGTGACCGAAGGCGACGACGAGGGCAAGACCCTCACCTTCGACAACTGCATCATCGCCACCGGCTCCGTCGTGCGCACCCTGCCCGGCATCGAGCTCTCCGACAACGTGGTGTCCTACGAGGAGCAGATCCTCAACCCCGAGGCCCCGAAGAAGATGGTCATCGTGGGTGCCGGCGCCATCGGCATGGAGTTCGCCTACGTCCTGTCCAACTACGGGGTGGACGTCACCGTGGTGGAGTACATGGACCGTGTTTTGCCGAACGAGGACAAGGACGTCTCCAAGGAGATCGCCAAGGCGTACAAGAAGCTCGGCGTGAAGCTCATGACGGGCCACGCCACCACCGCGGTGCGCGACAAGGGCGACTCCGTCGAGGTTGACATCCAGAAGAACGGCACCGACAAGACCGAGACACTTACCGTCGACCGCGTGATGATCTCCGTCGGCTTCGCCCCGCGTGTCGAGGGCTTCGGGCTGGAGAATACGGGTGTCGAGCTCACCGAGCGCGGCGCGATCGCCATCGACGACTCGATGCGCACGAACGTCGAGGGCATCTACGCCATCGGCGATGTCACCGCCAAGTTGCAGCTCGCCCACGTCGCGGAGGCGCAGGGCATCATCGCGGCCGAGGTCATCGCGGGTGCGGAGACAATGTTGATCGATGATTACATGATGACCCCGCGCGCGACCTTCTGTAACCCGCAGGTCGCCTCCATGGGCTACACCGAGGAACAGGCCCGAAAGAAGTGGCCGGACCGCGACATCAAGGTCGCCACCTTCCCCTTCAGCGCGAACGGCAAGGCGGTCGGCCTGGCTGAGGCGCAGGGCTTCGGCAAGCTCATCGCCGACGGCGAGTTCGGGGAGATTCTCGGCGCGCACCTCGTCGGCCCGAACGTCTCGGAGCTCCTTCCGGAGGTCACCCTGGCCCAGCGCTTCGACCTCACCGCTAACGAGATCGCCCGCAACATCCACATCCACCCGACGCTCTCCGAGGTCCTCAAGGAGATCGCCCACGGTGTCGAGGGGCACATGATCAACCTCTAGGCATTCGCTTGACGACGTCACAAAGGGCGCCCACCGAACGGTGGGCGCCCTTTGTGCTGCGTTCAGGGAGCGCTTAGCTGCCGGAGACGGCGGTCGCGAGGGCCTCCAGAGCCTCCTCCAGGTAGTCGTCCTGGAAGTTCCCCGACATGGCCCGAACCTTGTCGGACTCGATATCGGTGCGGTCATACGTGAGAGTCACGCGGGTGTGGTCCGCGTCGACGGGCTCGAGCTCGTAGAGCCATTTCGCACCCACCTGGACGTCGGCGGTGATGTTCTCGACGTTCTTCCACCCGATGACCTTGTTCTCCTGGAAGGCGAAGACCTCGTTACGGGTCTGGTAATCGCCGTCCTCCTTGGTCATGTTCATGGTGAAGGTGTCGCCCACGGCCTTGATGCGCTCGCCCCGGTCGACGGAGACGACCGAACCGGAGTTGTCGGTCTCCGGGTGGCGCTCCGGGTTGGAGAGGATGTTGAAAATTTCGTTGGCGGAGGCGTCGATGACGCGGCTTGCGGAATTAGTGTTCTGGGTCATACCCCCAGTGTAGGGAAAAACACCGCGGCCGCCACGCGCCCGGGAGTGTCAGTACGGTGCGATGGAAGTGGTGTGGGGATCGACCTCGATGCCGTGGTGGATGGACGGGAAGGCGCGCTGGGCGCAGTTTTCGCGCGGGCAGACGCGGCACCCGGCACCGATCGGGATGGCCTGGGTGGCGTCGTCAAGCGGAAGCCCGCGGGCGTAGATGGTGCGCTCCGCGTGCCGTGTCTCGCAGCCCAGGCCGATGGCGAAAAGCTTCTCCGTCTCGTTGAACTGGAAGCGGTGGTGGCGCACGGTCCGCGCGACCCAGAGGTAGGTGCGGCCGTCGGGCATCATCGCGTGCTGCCTCACCGACTCCCCGGGCCGCGCGAAGGACTCGTAGATCCCCCATAGGGGGCACGTGCCGCCGGAAGTGGAGAAGTGGTAGCCGGTGGCGGACTGGCGCTTGGAGATATTGCCGGCCCGGTCCACCCGCACGAAGGTGAACGGCACGCCCCGCATGTTGGCGCGCTGGAGTGTGGACAGGCGCGACGCCACGGTCTCGTAACCGACGCCGAAGACGTGGCAGAGGTAGTCCACGTCGTAACCGTGCTTCTCTGACTCGGAGTGCATGAGGGTGTACGGCAGGAGGGTCGCGGCGGCGAAATAGCTCGCGATGCCGCGCCGGGCCAGGTCGACGGAGGTTGCGGAGGAGAACGGCTCCGCGGCGACGTGGGCGTCGATGAGCTGTCCCGCGTCCAGGTAAGCGAGCTCGAGGGCGATGCGGAACGCGCGCTGGCCCGAGGAGAGGATGGGGGAGAGTGAGAGGGTGCCGGTGGCGGTGTCGAGATGGTGGAGGACACCCTGCTCGGAAGGGCTGGTGCGCACCTCGATGCCGTGGTCGCGGGTGATGTGTTCCGTCAGCGCCCGCTCGGTGGAGTGGATGCCGAAGCGCTCCACACCGATTGTCCCGGCGAGGGCCTCGGCGGCGTGGTCGAGGTCGTCGAGGTAGTTCTGCCGGGAGTAGAAGAAGTCCCGCACCTCATCGTGGGGCATGGACAGCGGCTCGGAGGACGAGACGCGCGAATCCGTCGCCAGGGTGAGCTTGTCGCGGGCGTTGCTGTAGCGGCGGTGTATCTCCACGACGGAGCGGGCCACGGCCGGGTGGCGGTACACCAGCTCCGAGAGCTCCTGCAGCTCGATGTGGGGCGTGCCCAGCTCCTGATCCTCCACCACGTCCTTGAGCTCCGCGAGGAGCCGGGAGTCGTCATCGCGCGAGAAGAATGTCGCATCCACACCGAAGGCCTCGGTGATCCGCTTGAGCACCGGGACCGTGAGGGGGCGGACGTCGTGTTCGATCTGGTTGACGTAGGAGGCGGAGAGCTGGAGGGTGGCGGCGAGCGAGGCCTGGCTCAGGTTGCGCTCCCGGCGCAGCTGCCGCAGCCGCGAACCCACGTAGGTCTTGGACATGAGCAACATCTAACCATCGCCGCGGCAACGGATTGCGAAGTTTCCGGAAAACACTTCGCATCCGTGTGTTCAACCCGAGGTCAAGGGTTAGGTTCGGCTAACAGCCGAAAGTTTGACACCCTTTGGGGTGACGGGGGGAGGCGCCAGCTACACGACACCCCCGGGGTGTCGAAGGTCACAATTTTCCGCGCCTTTCCCTGTGCGTGACCGGTGGGAAAATCCGAAACGGCTGGGAGCGGCCCCCACGGGGGTCCGGGTGGGACGGCCCGGGCCCGGAAGCTGCGGTGACGGGACGCCCCCCGCACGCTCGGGCGGCTTAGCCAGGCCAAAAGGCAGGGAGCGATAAATAGGTGAACTCCCGGCGCATTTCGTAGAGTGATATCGACACTGGAGGTGCCATGACTGTTCAAAACGCAGATCGTGACGCAATTCGTCACGGAAAAATTACCGAAAAGCCGCTGCGCGAGCGGCCGTCCTTCCCCACCTGGGCCGTCAAGCTGACCATGGCCATCACCGGCCTTCTTTTTGGTCTGTTCGTCCTCGGCCACATGGTCGGAAACCTCAAGATCTTCATGCCGCTGCACGCGAACGGCGTCGCGCCCATCGATGACTACGCAAGCTTCCTGCGCAGCATGGGTGAGCCGCTGTTCCCGCACACCGGTCTTCTCTGGATCATCCGCGCGGTGCTGCTGGCGGCTCTCGTTCTTCACGTCTGGGGTGCATTCGCCCTTCGCGCCCGTTCGTCCCGATCCCGCGGTAAGTTCCGCCGCACCAACCTGATGGGTGGCTGGCAGTCCACGGCGACGCGCTGGATGCTCGTCACTGGCGTGATCCTGCTTCTCTTCGTGCTGTTCCACCTGCTCGACCTCACCTTCGGCCAAGTCGTGGCCTCCGACCAGTTCGTCCACGGTGCGGTGCGCAACAACATGCTCGCCACCTTCGCGCCGAGCCGCTGGTGGGTCGCGCTGGTCTACATCATCGCCAACCTGGCGCTGCTGCTGCACCTCACCCACGGCATCTACCTGGCGGTCTCCGACCTTGGTTGGCTGGGCAAGCGTGGCCACGCACTCATGGTCATTCTCGCCTACATCCTCCCGGCGATCGTCGTGCTCGGCAACATCGTCATGCCGCTGGCGATCATGCTCGGCTGGGTCCCGGATTTCGCACGGTAACGGCTGATTAGGAGAACAATCACATGACTACCCCTTCCCCCCGTCAGGGTTCCAGCATCGCCACTCCGGCCGGTACCAAGGCTGACACGAAAGCCGGTGCTGCGTCCGGCTCCGCCGACAAGGAGTTCCGCCAGCCGGCCTCCTCCGTCGCGGGCGTCACCCCGGGCCTCATCCTCGAGAATGCGGAGCCGAACCGCCACGAGGTCCGCATGAAGGACATGTGGGAGCACCAGAAGGACCACATGAACCTGGTCTCCCCGCTCAACCGCCGCAAGTTCACGATCCTCATCGTGGGTACCGGCCTCTCCGGTGGTGCCGCCGCCGCGGCCCTCGGCGAGCTGGGTTACAACGTCAAGGTCTTCACCTACCACGATGCGCCGCGCCGTGCGCACTCCATCGCCGCCCAGGGCGGCGTGAACTCCGCCCGCGGCAAGAAGGTCGACAACGACGGTGCCTACCGCCACGTGAAGGACACCGTCAAGGGCGGCGACTACCGCTGCCGCGAGTCCGACTGCTGGCGCCTCGCCGTCGAGTCGGTCCGCGTGATCGACCACATGAACGCCATCGGCGCCCCCTTCGCCCGCGAGTACGGCGGCACCCTCGCCACCCGCTCCTTCGGCGGCGTGCAGGTTTCCCGCACCTACTACACCCGTGGCCAGACGGGCCAGCAGCTCCAGCTGTCCACCGCCTCCGCGCTGCAGCGCCAGATCCACCTCGGAAACGTGGAGATCTTCACCCACCACGACCTGATGGACCTGATCATCACCGAGCAGGAGGGTGGCAAGCACTGCAACGGCATCGTCACCCGCAACCTCATCACCGGTGAGATCACGCCGTTCACCGGTCACGCGGTGGTGCTGGCCACCGGCGGTTACGGCAACGTGTACCACAAGACGACGCTGGCGAAGAACTCCAACGCGTCCGGCATGATGCGCGCCTACGAGCGCGGTGCCTACCTCGCCTCCCCCTGCTTCATCCAGTTCCACCCGACCGGCCTGCCGGTCAACGCGAAGTGGCAGGCGAAGACGACCCTGATGTCCGAGTCGCTGCGTAACGACGGCCGCATCTGGACGCCCAAGGAGAAGGGCGACGACCGCGACCCCAACTCCATCCCGGAGGAGGAGCGCGACTACTTCCTCGAGCGCCGCTACCCGGCGTTCGGCAACCTCGTGCCCCGCGACGTCGCCTCCCGCGCGATTTCGCAGCAGCTCAACGCCGGTTACGGAGTGGGCCCGCTGCACAACTCCGCGTATCTGGACTTCTCCGACGCCATTGAGCGCCTCGGCGAGGACACCATCCGCGAGCGCTACTCCAACCTCTTCGAGATGTACGAGGACTCCACCGGAGAGGACCCCTACCAGTCCCCGATGCGCATCGCGCCGACCGTCCACTTCACCATGGGCGGCCTGTGGACGGACTTCAACGAGATGACCTCCATCGACGGCCTCTTCGCCGCCGGTGAGTGCTCCTGGACCTACCACGGCGCGAACCGCCTGGGCGCCAACTCTCTGCTCTCGGCCTCCGTCGACGGCTGGTTCACCCTGCCGTTCACGATTCCGAACTACCTGGCCAGCCACCTCGGCGAGGAAGCCCCGGCGACCGACTCCCCCGAGTCCGTCGAGGCAGTCCAGCGCGTGCAGGACATGATCGAGCGCCTGATGAGCGTGCGCGGGCCCGAGCCGCACGGCCCGGAGTACTTCCACGAGCAGCTCGGTGAGATCCTCTACGAGCACTGCGGCGTCGCCCGCTCCGTGGAGGGGCTGGAGGAGGGTCTGCGCAAGATCCGTGCCCTGCGCGAGGACTTCTGGACCAACATCTCCATTCCGGGTACCCCGAACGACATGAACCAGACGCTCGAGGCCGCTATCCGTCTGGTGGATTACATCAACCTGGGCGAGCTCATGTGCGTCGATGCGCTCGACCGCGACGAGTCCTGCGGCGCCCACTACCGCGTCGACCACCTCACCGAGGATGGCGAGGCGCAGCGCGACGACGAGAACTGGTGCTTCGTCTCCGCCTGGGAGCCGGCCGGCGAGGGTGAATTCATCCGTCACGCGGAGCCCCTGTACTTCGATTCGATCCCTCTGATGGCAAGGAACTACAAGTAATGAAACTGACACTTGAGATCTGGCGTCAGGCCGGACCCGATACTGAAGGAAGCTTCGAGACGGTTCAGGTGGACGATGCCGTGGAGCAGATGTCCATCTTGGAGCTGCTCGATCACGTGAACAACTCCTACGTGGAGGCCGGCAAGGAGCCGTTCACCTTCGCCTCCGACTGTCGCGAGGGCATCTGCGGCACCTGCGGTGTGACCGTCAACGGCCGCCCCCACGGTGCGGGACAGAACACCACTGCCTGCCTGCAGCGTCTGAACAACTACAAGGACGGCGACACCCTCAAGATCGAGCCGTTCCGCTCCGGCGCGTTCCCGGTGATCAAGGACCTCACCGTCGACCGCTCCGCGCTCGACCGCGTGATGCAGCAGGGCGGTTACGTTTCCGTGGCCGCCGGCACCGCCCCCGATGCCGACACCCTGCATGTCAACCACCACGACGCCGAGCGTGCGCTCGACTACGCGGCCTGCATCGGCTGTGGCGCCTGCGTGGCAGCGTGCCCGAACGGTGCGGCCCACCTGTTCACCGGCGCCAAGCTGAAGCACCTCAAGCTCCTCCCGTTGGGCAAGGAGGAGCGCGGCAAGCGCGCCCGCCAGATGGTGGACGAGCTGGAGACCAACTTCGGCCACTGCTCGCTGTTCGGCGAGTGCGCCGATGTCTGCCCGGCCGGCATTCCGCTGGATGCGGTCAGTTCCATCAACGCGGAGCGCGCCCGCGCGGCGTTCCGCGGCAACGACAACTAGAGGGCGCACCTGCACACCGTGTGCGGGGGTGAAAACACCCCGTATACTGGTGCGCAGGTAAGACTCCCACCTCCCTTGCTTCACCAGCCAAACGAAGGAAACGAGTGACATGGCTTTCACCAACGACTCCGTGGCGGACATCCGCACCGAGTCCTTCCCGGATTACGAGGCGCGCATCGAGGACGCCTACATCGAGGGCTACGACCCGGTCTCGCTGGGTGCGCCCCACTCCTCCCTCCACACGCGCAAGCTGTGGATCGGTCTGGGCCTGATCCTCGCGGCCCTGTTCGGCATCGGTTTGGCAGTCTGGGGCGCCGCTGCCCACCTCTGGGGCTCCGGCTCCCAGGTGGATCTGAGCAACCGCCTCCTCGTGCTCGGGCTGGTGGAGGTGGCGCTGACTCTCATCCTCGGTGTGGTGCTCATCTCCACGGCGCGCAGGGGGTACAAGGAGTACCGCACCCGCACCGGCCGCATCAACTAGCGGTTATACCCGGGGCGCCGCTCACGGCGCGTCGTCAAGCGCCACCCAGCTCCCTGCCCACCCGGCAGGGAGCTCTTTCGTGCCTGGCCGAACCCCGTATCGCCCCGGGCTGCTTTAATCGAGGCATGCCTGAAAACGCTTTTGCGCTTCCCACCCCGAGCAACGAGGAGGAGCGCCGCGCGACGCTGCGCAAGCACAAGATCTTTGTCACCAGCCTTCTCGTGCTGATGGCCGCCATCTTCCTGTCCTGCTCCTGGTGGCAGTCCCGCGGGGAGGCCCCGGTGTGGGTCGGTTACGTGCGCGCGGCGGCCGAGGCCGGCATGGTGGGCGGGCTGGCGGACTGGTTCGCCGTCACCGCGCTGTTCCGCTACCCGATGGGCATCCCCATCCCGCACACGGCCATCATTCCGAGGAAGAAGGACCAGGTGGCGGAGGCGCTCAGCGACTTTGTCGGGGAGAACTTCCTCAACGCGCAGACCATCACGGAAAAGGTCGCGGCCGCGGACGTACCCCGGCGGGTGGGTGGCTGGCTCACGCAACCAGGGAACGCGGAGGCAGTCTCGCACCGCGCCGGCGGATTCATCCAGCGCACCGTGACCGGCATCGACCCGGTGGAGGCCGAGCGCTTCATCCGGGAACAGGTTGTCAGCCGCGCCGCCGAGCCCGAATGGGGCCCGCCGCTCGGCCGGGCCCTCGACGGGCTCATCGCCGACGGCAAGATAGAGCCGCTTGTCGACGACGTCGTCTCCTGGGGCCGGGACAAGGTCGCGGGCATGGAGGGCACCATCGTCACGATGATCGACGAGCGCATGCCCAGGTGGGCGCCCCGCTTTGCCAAGGAGCTGGTCGGCGAGCGCGTGTACCGGGAGATGGTGGACTTCATGGCGGAGGTGGACACCAACCCTGACCACGAGGCACGCCGAGCGATCCGCCGGCAGGTCTCCCAGTTCGCATCGAATCTCAAGCATGACCCCGACATGATCGCGCGTGTGGAGGGGCTCAAGGCCGACGTGCTGGGCTCGCGCGCGCTGGCGGATGTCTCGGGCGGGATCTGGGAACAGGTCTCCGCCTCGCTCGTCGACGCGGCGACGGATCCCGGCTCCGTGCTGCGGCGCAAGATCACCTCGCTCTGCCTGGAGTGGGGCGGCAAGCTGGTCCGTGACCCGGAAGTCCGCGCGGCTGCGGAGGAGAACCTGCAGCGGGTGACCCACTTCGTCGCCGAGAACGGCGCGGGCGAGATCGTCGGCATCATCTCGGAGACGATCCAGCGCTGGGACGGTGAGGAGGCGAGCGAGAAAATCGAGCTGATGGTGGGCAAGGACCTGCAGTTCATCCGCCTGAACGGCACGATCGTGGGTGCGCTCGCGGGTTTGGCTATCTACACTGTCTCCCAGTTACTGTTTTTCTGAGGAAATGACCGGGGCAGCGCTCCCGCGTCCTCCGCCGACAAAAAGGATATTGCATCATGACTTCGGACAACACGCCCCGCAGCGGCGCCGGCACACCCGACGCGAACGACGGCTCGCTCATGGACAGCCTGAAGAGCGCGGGCGAGGCGTGGCTGCTGGCCGGCTCGGCGCTGAGCAACGTCGTCAGCCACTTCGCGCACAACTTCCGGGAGGACCGCGGCGCGGAGGCCCCGCAGGGCGCGCACGCCCTCGGCGGTGCCGCCGACAACGACACGCTGGGGACACAGTTCAAGGCGGCCGTGGAGAACGCGCGTGCCTCCTTCAGCTCCGCGGACAACGACCGCGACTTCCGCGCGGCGGCCTCCTCCTTCGCCACCGATGCCGAGGGCATCCTGCGCGATCTCACCGGCTCGCTTTCCCGCGCGGGTGACGCGACCGTGAACTCGCCGCAGACGGAGGATGCCAAGGCCGCGTTCAGCGACGCCCTCTCGGAGGTTCGGGAGGCCTTCAACCAGGCCGTCGCCGGGGTGCGCAACCGCGCGGAGGAGTCCGACATCGATGCCGAGGGCACCGTCAACGACCTGCGTGCGCGTCTCGAGGGGATGATCGGCAAGGTCAGCGAGCAGTTCAACGGTGCCGGCGGCAGCGCTGCCCGCGACGGCCGCGAGGGCCGCGAGGACAACGTCGTCGACGGTGAAGTCGTCTCGGAGGAGACCCGCGACACCGCCGGAAACCCCGGCGCCGCCGAAACCGAGAAGTAACGCGCCGCCGGGCACCGCCGCGCGGGCCCGGACGGCATCGCAGAAAGAGGTACGTGTGTTTACTGGCAGCCTGGGGCTCGTGGGAACCGTCCTGATGGTCCCCACCCTGGTGCGCAATCTCCTGTTCGTACTCGTCGGCATCGCCGGCGTGGTCGGCGTGGTCCTCGCCGCCACCACCCGGGAGGACGCCTACGAGGCCGGGAGCCGACAGAGCAAGTGGGTCTGGGTGGGGATCCTCGCCCTCGCGTCGCTCGTGTGCCTGTTCCGCTTCCCCTTCGTCGCCTGGTTCGGCGCGGTGGCGGTGGGCATCTACTACCTGGACGTGCGCCCGCAGCTCAACGACATCATTCGCGGCAACTACAGCTGGTAGGCGCCGTGGACGACCTGCAGTGGCTGGCCACCCGGGCGGGGGTTTGCCTCCTCGGGCGCCGGCCGCCTTTTTCGTTTGACGCGGAGGCCGCCGGCGCGGGCGCGGTCGTGGAGCCGACCCACATCACCGCGGCCGCGAGGGCAGGTGTTCCCGTTGTGGCGGTCGCCGGCTGGCCGACGGGCCGCCACCACAGCGTGATCAAGGCCGCGGAGGCACGTCTCGCCACCGAGACGGGGGCGGGGGAGGTGTGGCTCGCCGTGGACGGGGAGCTGGACGGAACCGCTCTGCTGGCCGACATCGTCGCCGTGCGCCAGGCGGTGGCTGCGCCGGCCAGGCTCGGGCTCGTCTACACGGGCGATCCGCCCCAGGCGCGGGCGGCGGCGATGGCCGGGCTCGAGGTCCTCGCGGTTCCCGCCGGCATTGCCCCGCCGGACACCCCCCTCGAGGTCGCGGTGTTCGGGGTGGAACCGGGCGTGGACGCGGCGGTTGCCGCACTGGAGGCCGGGGCCGCGCGGGTGTTCGCCGCGCCGGCAGTGCCCTAGTTACCGGCTGGCCACGGGGGCGGTCTGGGCCATCTTCTCCATGTCCACGTCGTGGCCGGCGAGGGTGACGTTCAGGCCGCCGTCGACGACGGTGAAGTCGCGCACCGCGAGCTCACCCGTCACTGAGTCCTGCATCCCCTTGTCTATCGCACCGGTGATTCCGGCGGTTGCGCTCTCGGGGAGCTGGAACCCGAAAAGCTTGGTGGAGCTGGCATCGAAGGTGAGCCGGTCGCCGTCCATCTTCGGGCGCAGCTCGAGGTCGGCGGCCCCGCCGCTCACCCCGATGGAGAAGGTGCCGTTCTCCGGGTGGGAGGTGACGCTGGAGACGGTGAGCAGGCCGTCGAGAAGCGAGCCCCGCCCGGCACCGGCCTGCTGGAGCGACTGACTGAGCTGCTGCTCGAGGATGACGCGGACGTAGTCGTCGGGGAGCTCGGTCGTGAGGACGAAGTTTTCGGCCACCTGCCGCCCGTTGTTGACGTGCAGGTTGTCCACCCGGATGTCCGCGGCGGGCTGGCCGGTGAAGGAATCGCCGTTGATCGAGAGGGTGGAGGGAGTTTTCATGGCCATGTGGGGGATGGTTCCGCGCATCAGGCCCAGCGTTATGGGGCTCGGGCCGAAGGAGACCTCGGCATCGCGGGCCTGGGAGACATCGGGGTTCTGCGCCGCGATGTCGGTGCGGATCTCGTGGGCCATGTAGGCGCGCAACCCGAACTCCGCCACGAGGAGGAGGACGAGCAGGGCGGCGAGAACTCCGACGACGACTTTCCAGGCTGTCTTCATGCGCAACATCATACGTGCGGGGCCACGGCACCCCAATCGACCGTGAGGGTGTTGTCGCGCAGGGTGCGGCGCAGCGGCGCCAGGGGCCAGCCCCGCTCGCGCAGCTCGGCGTGGGCGTGGGCCCAGCGCACCCGCGGGCCGTGGGGTGCCCAGCCGGTGGCGTGCTCCCAGGCGGCGTCCGCGTCCGTGAGCAGGGCGTGGATTCGCTCCCCGGGGGAGTTGCGGTGGATCAGCACCTTGGGAAGGCGCTCCGCGACATCGGAGGGGCGGGACACGTCGCGGGGGTCCCACGCCAGGGTGAGGGAGAGGGGCCCGGTGGCGTCGAGAAGCACCCACGCCGCGCGGCGCCCGAGCTCGTCGCACGTGCCCTCGAGGAAATACCCTCCCGGCGCAAGGCAGGAGGTGACGGTCCGCCACACCTCGGGGACATCGGCGACGTCGTACTGGCGCAGAACATTGAATGCGCGGACGAGGTGGGGGCGGTATCCGGCGAGTTCGAAGCCGCCGAGTTGGAAGCGGACGCCGTCGCGGGGCGGGAGGACGCGCTCGGGCTCGATCTCCAAGCCCACCACCTCGACGGACGGGTTGATCTGCCGCAGCCAGCGGGCCCACTCAACGGTGGTCGTGTGGGATGCGCCGTAACCGACATCGAGGGCCAGCGGCCGCGGCGACGAGCGGAGCACAGACTGGATGCGGGCGTTATGGCGGGTCCAGCGGTCGGAGCGGCGCAGGCGGTTCTGGCCCGTCGTACCCCGGGTGACCACGCCAAAAGGCCGACCCGGCCCGGCCTGCGCGCGCAGGTTGTGGGCGTGGTCGGCCATGGGGGAGGTGCGGAGCTAGAGGTTCTCGGAGATCCACTGGTCGGTCAGCTTGCCCTCATTGGAGAAGATCTCCTCGAGTGCCTCGCTCACCTTGGGCTCCAGCGCGGCGCCCATGAAGGGGATGTTCACCTTCGCCTCGTTGTCGTAGGCGAGGGTTGTGGTCTCGCCGGCGCCGGTCATGGCGATGGTGCCGGAGAAATCGACCGGCGTGCCCTTGACATCGCCGGTGTAGGACAGCTGGGCACCCTCACCGTCGAGCGCCCCAATGGTGACCACGCGCTTGAGCTTGAGGTCCTGGGAGATCATGGCCTGGGCGGCCTCGGGGAGGATGGACTGCGGAAGGACCTCGAAGAGGGTTGCAGCGTCCCCGGTGAACTCGGCGAGCTGGCCGGGCTCCGGCGAGAGGTTCTCCGCGATGAACTCCCAGTACTCCTTGGTGGTAAAGGCCTTGTGGACCTTCTCAGCCGGGTGGTTGATGGTCACGGTGGTTTCGCTGTGTGCGGTCATGCCCATCAGACTACCGTTGTTGCCGTGTCTAATTCATCTTTCGCCTCGCTGACGACCCTTCGCGTCGGCGGCACCCCCCGCGACCTGATCCGCTGCGCCAGCGCCACCGAGCTCGCCTCCACGGTGGCCGGTCTCGATGCCGAGGGCGCCCCGCTTCTCGTCGTCGGGGGCGGGTCCAACCTCGTCGTCGCCGAGGGCCGGCTGGGCTTCACGGCGGTGCTCGCGGAGAACGGGGGCATCGAGCTTGTCGACGCCCACACCCTGCGCGCCGGAGCCGGCACCGTGTGGGACGACGTTGTCGCCTTCGCCGTGGACAACGGCCTCGGCGGCATCGAGGCCCTGTCCGGCATTCCCGGCTCGGCGGGTGCGACCCCGGTGCAGAACGTGGGCGCGTACGGCGCCGAAATCTCGGACGTGCTCTCCCGGGTCCGCCTCTGGAACCGCGAGACGGGCACCGACGAGTGGGTGCCCGCCGAGTCGCTCGACTTGGCGTACCGCTGGTCCAACCTGAAGTTCACCGGTCGTGCGGTGGTGCTTGAGGTGGAGCTGGAGCTGGAGCCCACCGAGCTGTCCCGCCCCCTGCGCCACCTGGGCGGGGAGCGTCTTCCGCTGGCTGAGGCGCGGGAGAACATCCTGGCCACCCGCCGGGCCAAGGGGATGGTTCTCGATCCGGCGGACCACGACACCTGGTCCGCCGGATCGTTCTTCACCAACCCCGTTGTCGATCCGGAGCTTGCGGACAGCATCGAGGCGACGGTCGGTGAGACGGGGATGCCGCGTTTCCCGCAGCCCGACGGCCGGGAGAAGCTGTCCGCGGCCTGGCTCATCGAGCGCGCCGGGTTTCCCCGCGGTTACCCCGGTGACGGGGCGCCCGCGCGCCTCAGCACCAAACACACCCTGGCGCTCACGAACAGGGGAAACGCCACCTCGGACGACGTGGTGGCGTTGGCCAGGGATGTCCGGGGTGGCGTCGAGAAGCGCTTTGGCGTGACCCTCGTGCCCGAGCCCGTGTGGGTGGGCGTGAACATCGACTAGCGCTTAGTCGTCGGAGAGGCGCTCGAGCAGCTCGGCCTGCACCTCACGGCGGCGGATCTTGCCCATCTGGTCGCGCGGCAGCTCCTCGAAGTGGTAGAAGGTGCGCGGCACCTTGTAGCGGGTGAGGCGCTCGCGCGCGAAGTCCTTCAGCCCCTCCGGCTCCAGCGGGGCGCCCTCGCGCAGTGTGACGCAGGCGACGACATCCTCGGAGCCGTCGCTGCGCGGGCGTCCCACCACCGCGGCGTCGACGACGTCCGGGTGCTGGCAGATCACGTCCTCGACCTCCTGCGGGTACACGTTGAAGCCGTTGGTGATGATGAGCTCCTTGATGCGGGAGACGAGCTTGATGAAGCCGTCCTCGTCCATGAAACCCATGTCACCCGTGCGGAACCAGCCGTCGTGGAAGGCCTTCTCGGTCGCCTCCGGGTTGTGCAGGTAACCGGAGAAGACCTGCGGGCCGCGGGCGACCAGCTCGCCGGACTCGCCGACGGGCCTCTCCTCGTCCGGGTTGTCCGGGTCGATGATGCGGATCTCCGTGTCGGGGAAGGGGATGCCGATGTACCCGGGGCGGCGGTCCTTCGTCTGCGGGTTGCCCACGATGATCGGCGAGGTCTCGGTCAGCCCGTAGCCCTCCACGAGGCGGCCGCCGGTGAGCTCCTCCCAGTCGGCGATGGTCTCCTCGCGCAGGGAGGATGCACCCGAGAAACCGATCTCGATGCCGGAAAGATCGATGTCGTTTTCCTTGGCCTGGGCGATGATGCGCTCGAAGAGGGTGGGCACACCCGGCACGAACGACGGCATGTGCTTCTTCATTGCGCTGAGGATGAGCCCCATGTCCGGCGCGGGCAGCAGCATGACCTCACTGCCGATCAGCACCGTCAGGGTGAGCGAGAAGGTCAGGCCGTAGGCGTGGAAGAACGGGAGAGTCGCCAGCATGCGCTGCCCCGGCTGCTGCAGCTGCTTGACCCACGCCACGCCCTGCCAGGCGTTGCCGTGCAGGTTCTTGTGGCTCAGCTGGGCGCCCTTCGGGGTTCCGGTGGTCCCCGAGGTATAGAGGATGAGCGCCGGATCCTCGGGGCTGAGGGATTCGGGTGCGGAGATGTCCGTGCCGGCGCCGCCGATGGCCAGGCCGGTCAGGGCCTCCCAGGGCACGGTGTGGGTGGACGGGCCGGTCAGCTTGTCCCGCGAGTCGCGCATCTTCTTCACGGGTATGCGCAGGGCCAGCTGCTGCAGGCGCGGCATGGCCTTGGTCATGTCCACGCTCACGACGGTCTCCAGGTCGGTGTCCGGGCGCAGCTTCTCCATCGTGTCGGCCACCTTGTCCCACACGATCGCGATGCGCGCACCGTGGTCCTGGAACTGCGGGAGCAGCTCGGCGGCGGTGTAGAGGGGGTTGTGCTCGACCACCACGGCGCCGAGGAGCTGCACCGCGTAAAAGGCGGCGACGTGCTGGGGGCAGTTGGGCAGCATGATGGCGACGCGGTCACCGGGGCGCACGCCGAAGGCCTTCAGGCCCGCGGCGGCGCCGCGCACCTCGCGGTCGAGCTCGGAATAGGTCTGGCTGCGGCCGAAAAACCACGTCGCGGGCTTGTGGCCGTTGGCGGCGAGGTTGTCCTCGTACATTTGCGGCAGCGTCGTCGTGCCGTATTCGAGGGAGTGGGCCGTCCACTCCGGGTAATACTTCAGCCAGGGCTTGTTATCAGGTGCAGACATGACCACGAGTATATGCCTGTGTGGGCTGGCTCTCACCGCTTTTCAAGGTCGATCGCCGTCACCCGCCCCGGGGTGGCGGCGTACCCTCGGGGCCATGAAACTTTCCGTGGTTCCAGGCGACATCACCACCCAGGCCGTCGACGCAGTGGTCAACGCGGCCAACCACACCCTGCTCGGCGGTGGCGGTGTCGACGGCGCGATCCACCGCGCCGGGGGCAAAGAGATCCTGCGCGAGTGCAGGCAGATCCGGGAGAGCGACTGGCCCGACGGCCTGCCGACGGGCGAGGCGGTGGCCACCGGGGCCGGAAACATGCCCGCCCGCTGGGTCATCCATACCGTGGGTCCCGTGTGGGCGAAGACGAAGGATAAGTCGGACCAGCTCGCCTCCTGCTACCGACGCTCCATGGAGGTCGCCGACGAGATCGGAGCGGCCTCGGTGGCCTTCCCGCTCGTCTCCGCCGGCGTGTACGGCTGGCCCATCCCCGACGCCGCGCGTATTGCGGTGGAGACGGTCCGGGCATACGGGGAGGACCACCCGTCATCGAAGGTGGAGGAGGTGCGCTTCGTGGCCTTCAGCGACACCACGCGCGCGGCGCTGGAGAAGGCCCTGTAGCCGAGCCCGGTCCACCGGAACGCGGATGAACCCCGCCCCGGCCGCGTCAGCGGTGGGGCGGGGTTCATCCTGCCGGGTTCCCGGAACCCTAGGAGTCCTCGCCGACCTTGGTGTCGTCGCCGGCGTTGAGCATGTCCACCAGCGTCTTCTGCACCTCGCGGCGGCGGATCTTGCCCGTCATGTCGCGGGACAGATCCTCGAAGTGGTAGAAGGTGCGCGGCACCTTGTAGGCGGTGAGACGCTCGCGGGCGTACTCGCGCAGGGAGTCCGACTGGATCACCGCACCCTCGCGCAGGGTGACGCAGGCGACCACGTCCTCCGACCCGTCGCTGCGCGGGCGGCCCACGACGGCGATGTCCTCGATGTCCGGGTGCTGCTTCATCACCTGCTCCACCTCGTCCGGGTAGACGTTGAAGCCGCCGGTGATGATCATCTCCTTGATGCGGGAGACCAGGCGGATGAAACCGTCCTCCTCCATTACGCCCATGTCGCCGGTGCGGAACCAGCCGTTGTGGAAGGCGTTCTCGGTGTCCTCGGGCTTGTTCAGATAACCCTTGAACACCTGGGGGCCGCGGGCCACGAGCTCACCGGGTTCGCCGTCGGGCATGGTCTCATCGAGGTTGTCCGGGTTGGCGATGCGCACCTCCGTGTTGGGGAAGGGCAGGCCGATGTAACCGGGGCGGTGGTTGCCGTCCATGGGGTTGGCGGTGAGGATCGGGGAGGTCTCGGTCAGGCCGTAGCCCTCCACGAGGACGCCGCCGGTGATGGACTCCCACTTCTCAATCGTCGACGCGGGCAGCGTGGACGCACCCGAGAAGGAGTTGCGGATCGACGGGTAGCGCTTGTCGTTCTCGAGCGCGCCGTCGGCGATCTTCTCGTAGAGCGTGGGAACACCGGGGAAGAAGGTCGGGGGGTTCTTCTTCAGGGCCATCGAGATGAGGTTCGGTTCCGGGGAAGCGATGAGGATCATCTCCGCGCCGATGCCCAGCGCGAGGCCGTAGTTCAGCGCGAGGCCGTAAACGTGGAACATGGGGAGCACGGCCATGATCTTCTCGGGATCCTTGCCGAGGTCCTTGACCCACTTCAGGCCGCCCTTGAGCACGGCGTTGAGGTTTCCGTGGGTGATCTGGGCGCCCTTCGGCGGGCCGGTGGTGCCCGAGGTGTAGAGGATGAGGGCAGTGTCGTCCTGGGTGATGTCCTCGCAGGGGTGGAACTGCTTGTCGATCATCACCGTCTGCCACGGCATCGTCGCCGCGGCGGGGGCGGAGAGTTTGTCGCGCATCTCCTTCAGCGGACCGACGGGGATCTTCAGCGCCAGGCGGTAGGGCAGCGGCATGGCCTCGATCATGTTGACCGAGATGATCGTCGACAGCGGGGCATTCTGGCGGATGGTGGAGACGGTCTCGGCCGCCTTGTCCCACACGATGGCCACCTTGGCGCCGTGATCCTGGAACTGCGGCAGCAGCTCGGAGGCGGTGTAGAGCGGGTTGTGCTCGACCACGATCGCGCCGAGACGCATCACCGCGGAAAAGGCCACGATGTGCTGGGGGCAGTTGGGCAGCAGGATGGCCACCCGGTCGCCCTTCTTCACGCCGAGCTCCTGGAGGCCGGCGGCGAGGCGGAGCACCTGCTCGTTCAGGTCGGCATACGTCATGGTCTGGCCGAAGAACCACGTGGCCACGCGGTTGGAGTGCTTGGCCAGGTTCCTTTCGTAGAGATCCACGAGGGTATCGGTGCCGAGATCGATCTCGTGAGGTGTCCATGGCGCGTAATGCTGCAGCCAGGCTTTTTCTTCGAAAGCGCCCATCGAGGCTCTCCTTAGTGCTTGTCGACGACTAATTAGCGATCAGTATAGGTAATCCGTTCGTGTTACGTGTCACATATGAATGTGATTCGTGAGGCTCACTACATTGCGGCCCTCCCGCTCCGGTTGCGGGCCCCGGCGGATCGTGTAAGAACTGACTTATCTGTGCAGCACCCGCGCGGTACCGCGCGGTTTCAAGGGGGAAGAAGAATGAACACACCTATGTCCGCGCCCGTTTCCGCGCCTGCGCTCCAGGAGAACCATTCGGGGGTGAACCCGGGGTTGGGCCGGATGCTGGGGGCGGGTTTGGCCCGGGGCCGCGGAGCAGACCGCGAGGGGGGAGCGCACACCGAACCGGATGCGCACCAGGGGCCGGTCCACGGGCTGGACCAGAACACGCTGGTCAACCCTGTCAAGGCCCCGCCGGCGCGGGGGTGGCGCCGCCTGGTCCACTCGGCGACCGGGGGACGGGTCAACCCGGGAGGCTCGGCGAAGGAGCTGCGCGAGGAGCAGCTTGCCGCCGCCATCCGCTCGCCCCTGCGGGGCGACTACCGCATCGCGGTGATGTCGCTGAAGGGGGGTGTCGGCAAGACCACCACGACGGTGGCGCTCGGCGGGGTCTTCGCCGCGGAGCGCGGCGACCGGGTGATCGCCATCGACGCCAACCCCGACCTGGGCACCCTCGCCCAGCGCGCGGTGCCCGCCGCCCCGGCCACGATCCGCGACCTGCTCGCCGCGCCCGACACCTCCCGCTACCCGCAGGTGCGCGCCTTCACCAACCAGGCGCCTTCTCGGCTCGAGGTCATCGGGTCCGAGCGCGATCCGGCGGTGAGCGAAAGCTTCAGTGAGGCCGATTACCGCCGGGCCGTCGACATCCTGCAGCACCACTACAACGTGATCCTCACCGACTGCGGCACCGGGCTCATGCACTCGGCCATGGCGGGCGTGCTGGACCTGGCGAACACGCTGGTGCTGGTCACCTCGCCCGCACTCGACGGTGCGCAGTCAGCCTCCGCCACCCTCGACTGGCTCAACCTGCACGGCTACGACCGGTTGGCAGCGAACGCGGTGGTGGTGGTCTCCGCCTCCGCGCCGGGCAAGCCGACGATCGACATGGCCCGCCTCGTGGAGCATTTCTCCGCCCGGACGCGCGCGGTGCACACCGTCCCCTACGACCGGCACCTCGCCGAGGGGGCGGTCGTCGAGCTCGACCGCCTTGGTGCGCCCACCCTCCGCGCCTACCGGGAACTGGCCGCCACCGTCGCGGCGGACTTCGCCTCCTGGCACCGTCACGCCGCCTGGTGAACGGGTCAGACCGGCAGCCCGGCACCGCCCGTCGCGCACCGGCCCGCGCCCGTAAGGTGGGGGCATGCGCGTCGCGATGATCTCCATGCACACCTCACCGCTCGAGCAGCCGGGCGCCGGTGACGCGGGCGGCATGAACGTCTACGTGCTCAACGTTGCGAGGCAGCTGGCGCGCCGCGGGGTGGAGGTGGACGTGTTCACCCGGGCCTCCCGGCCCAGCCAGGGCACGGTGGTGGAGGTGGAGGACAACCTCCGTGTTGTCAACATCGTGGCCGGGCCCTACGAGGGCCTGAGCAAGGATGAGCTGCCCACCCAGTTTGCGGCGTTCGCCGGGGGCATCGTGCAGTTCACCCGGGCCCACGAGGTCGAGTACGACCTCATCCACTCCCACTACTGGCTGTCGGGGCAGGTGGGATGGCTCCTTGCCGACCTGGCCCGGGTGCCCCTGGTGCACACCGGCCACACGTGGGCCGCGGTGAAGAACGCCCACCGCTCCGCCGAGGACTCCGCGGAGGGGGAGGCCCGCCGGATCTGCGAGCAGCAGCTGGTGGACAACGCCCGCGCCCTGGTGGTCAACACCGACAACGAGAGCGTGGAGCTCGCCCGCCATTACGACGTGGACACCTCCCGCATACGGGTGGTCACCCCGGGCGCGGACACCGCGCTGTTCACGCCCGGCACGAACCGCAACACCGAGCTGGCCCGCCGCAACCTGGGCATTCCCCTGCACGCCAAGGTCGTCGCGTTCGTGGGGCGCCTGCAGGAGTTCAAGGGCCCTCAGGTCCTCATCCGCGCCGTGGGCGAGCTCGCCCGGCGGGAGCCCGAGCTCAACGTCCGCCTGGTGCTGTGCGGCGGGGCGTCGGGAAGCGGCGCGAGCGTGGAGAAGTACCGCTCCCTCGCCCGGGAGGAGGGGCTCGGCGCGCGCGTTCGATTCCTCGGCCCGCGCCCGCCCGAGGAGCTGGTGAGCGTCTACCAGGCGGCCGACGTGGTTGCGGTGCCGAGCTACAACGAATCCTTCGGCCTCGTCGCCGTGGAGGCGCAGGCCACCGGCACTCCGGTGGTGGCGGCGCGGGTCGGGGGTCTGCCCCTGGCGGTGGCGGACGGGGAGACGGGCCTGCTGGTCGACAGCCACGACCCGGGTCAGTGGGCGCGGGCCCTGGGCGAGCTGCTCGACGACAACCCCCGCCGCATGGCGATGGGGGAGGCCGCCGTTGCCCACGCGGCGCGCTTCAGCTGGGCGGCGGCGGGGGAGAACCTCGAGTCCGTCTATCGGGACACGCTGGCCGATTTCGTGCCCGGGACCCAGCGGCGCGACCCCTTCGGAGGGTGAGGGATAGCGCCGCGGCGGGGCCCGGTTCGTGGCATGCTGGATACATGGGTAACGGAAAGTTGATTCTGGTCCGTCACGGCCAGAGCGAGTGGAATAAGTCCAACCAGTTCACCGGCTGGGTTGACGTGGACCTCACCGAGCAGGGTGAGCAGGAGGCGGTCAACGCCGGAAAGCTCCTCGTGGAGAAGGGCGTGCTGCCCGACATCGTCTTCACCTCCCTGCTGCGCCGCGCGATCCGCACCGCCAACATCTGCCTCAACGTTGCGGACCGCCACTGGATCCCCGTGCAGCGCAACTGGCGCCTCAACGAGCGTCACTACGGCAAGCTCCAGGGCCTGAATAAAGCCGAGATCCGCGAGGAGTTCGGCGAGGAGCAGTTCATGACGTGGCGCCGATCCTACGACACCCCGCCGCCGGAGATCGAGGTGGACAACCGCTACGCGCAGACCGACGACCCGCGCTACGCATTCCTCCCGGAAGTGCCCCGCACCGAGTGCCTGAAGGATGTGGTGGAGCGCTTCCTGCCGTACTACGTCGACGTCATCCTGCCCGAGGTCCTCGCCGGAAAGAACGTGATGCTCGCCGCGCACGGAAACTCCCTGCGCGCACTGGTGAAGTACCTGGACAACATCTCCGACGACGACATCGCGGGGCTCAACATCCCCACCGGCATGCCGCTCGTCTACGAGATCGACTCCGAGGGCACGGTGCTCAACCCGGGCGGGACGTACCTCGACCCGGAGGCTGCAGCCGCCGGGGCCGCGGCCGTGGCCAACCAGGGCAACCAGAAGTAGACCCGACCGCGAAGTTTACGGTTTGTCCCCTGTCCTAGCGTTCATCCTCGGCGTGGTGCTCACCGCGCTCGCCGCGCCCCTCGCGCGGCGGGCGGGTCAATGGCGGCTGCGCAAGCGGGGCCAGTCCCGCCCGGACGACTCCCCGGTCTCCACCATCAGCCAGATCCTCCACCTCAGCGTGCAGGGGTCGCCCTCGGGCGTGGCGGTGGTCAACCGGAACGGCCGGGTGATCCTCTCCAACGCCCGCGCCCACGACATGGCGCTGGTGCACGACCGCACCCTCAACCCCCTCGTGTGGCAGGCGGCGGAGGAGGTTTTCGACGACCAGGAGGAGCGCACCCTGGAGCTGGACATGCCGCAGCGAGCCACGGGCAACCGGATCCGCAACGTCCGGGCGCTGGTTAAGCCCCTGACGCTGAACGACAACTCCTTCGTTGTCGCCTACGGTTCCGACGAGTCGGAAAACGTGCGCATGGAGTCGGCGCGGCGTGATTTCGTGGCCAACGTGTCCCACGAGCTCAAGACGCCGGTCGGCGGGATCTCCCTGTTGGCGGAGGCCCTCCTGCAGGATCCGACGGACCCGGAGATGGTCTCCTACTTCGGTACCAAGCTGGTCAAGGAATCGCACCGGATGGGGGAGATGATCACGGACCTCATCGCGCTGTCGAAGTTGCAGGGCGCGGAGGCGCTGCCGGACATGGCGCCGGTGCGGGTCGACGACATCATCGACGATGCCATCCAGCGCAACCAGGTGACGGCGGACGACCGCGAGATCGAGCTGACCCGCAGCATGCCGACCGGCATCTCGGTCATCGGCGACCGTGCCCTGCTCACCGCCGCGGTGTCGAACCTGGTGTCCAACGCGATCAACTACTCGCCGAACAACCAGCCCGTCAGCATCTCGCAGAAGGTGGTGCGCGACGACGTGGTCCTCATCCGCGTCACCGACCGTGGCATCGGCATCGCGCCGGAGGATCAGAAGCGCGTCTTCGAGCGCTTCTACCGGGTGGACAAGGCCCGCTCCCGCTCCACCGGGGGAACGGGGCTGGGCCTGGCCATCGTCAAGCACGTGGTGATCAACCACGGCGGTAATATCAAGTTGTGGTCCCGTCTCGGGACCGGTTCGACGTTCACCATCGAGCTGCCCATCTACACGCCGGAGGCCCGCGTCATCGAGAGCGGGCCGGAGGACCCTGAGTCCGCGTCCGGCATACGCAAGGCCGTGACACGCGTGGCGGGTCGTCGAAAGGAAAAGGAAGAGCAGTGACCAAGATTCTCATCGTGGAAGACGAGGAATCGCTGGCCGACCCGCTGGCGTATCTCCTGCGCAAAGAGGGATTCGAGACGGCGCTCGCCGGCGACGGGCCCGCGGCCCTCGATGAGTTCGAGAGGGGCGATATCGACCTCGTCCTACTCGATCTCATGCTCCCGGGTATGAGCGGCACCGAGGTGTGCCGCCGCCTGCGCTCGGTATCCTCCGTGCCCATCATCATGGTCACGGCGCGCGACTCGGAAATCGACAAGGTCGTCGGCCTCGAGCTCGGTGCAGACGACTACGTGACCAAGCCCTACTCCACCCGGGAGCTCGTCGCCCGCATCCGCGCCGTGCTGCGCCGCGGCCCCGAGGTGGAGGACGAGGAGCCTTACGACGACCAGATCATCGAGGTCGGCCGGGTGAAGATGGACGTGGAGCGGCACACGGTGCTTGTCGACGGCCAACCCGTGCCCATGCCCCTGAAAGAGTTCGACCTGCTGGAATACCTGATGCGCAACGCCGGCCGCGTGCTCACACGCGGCCAGCTCATCGACCGGATCTGGGGCGCCAACTACGTCGGCGACACCAAGACCCTCGACGTGCACGTCAAGCGCCTGCGCACCAAGATCGAGCGCGAGCCCTCGCGTCCGACCCAGTTGGTCACGGTGCGCGGCCTCGGCTACAAGTTCGAGGTCTAGTTCTCCCCGGCCGCGGCCCGGCCCCCGGCGACCACCGTGGCCGGGTGCGCCGAGCGCGCGGATGCCGGCAGGGCGGCCCGGGCCGCGCAATGCGCAGCGAGGACCGCGTACGGCTTTTCGCCGATGAGGGCGGTGAGCTCCTCCTGCATCGTGCGCCACACCGGCTCTCCCGCCGGCTCGCCGGGGGAGTGGCACTCGGGCGCGGCGGTGCACCACCAGTCGAAGTCCTCCCCGCCCCCGCCCCACTGCCGGCGGTGGTACTCGCCGATGGTGGTGCGCAGGATCTCCACTCCGTCGGAGCGCTCCTCCCACTCGTCCTCCCGGGAGAAGGGAACCTGCCAGCACACTTCGGGCTTCGAGCCGATGACGGGCCGGCCCTCCGCCACCGCCCATTGGTGTAGGGCGCATCCGGGCCCGGTTTCGGCGCCGGGGCGGTTGGCAAAGATGCATGCTCCATTGACAACCCGCGTCTTCAGGTGCGGGGTGTCGTCGTCATCGGTGTCACCCGTGCCACCGGCGGCGTCGGCGGGGGCGTCGCCAAGCCCGCGGTCCTCGACCTCCTCAACCCCCTCGGCCTCATCCCACTCGAGCCAGGGTTCGAGCACGGTCGGGTCCGCGTTGGCGAGGTAGGAGTCGACCTCGGCCGGGCGCAGCTGCCAGTACCTGGCGGGCATCTCGGCGACGGAATTGTAGAGGTCGTCACGGTCCGACTCGTCCGACAGGTACGCACCGTGGATGCAGCAGCCCACGGCCGGCATGGACTCGTCGATGCCGAGGCACTGCGGGGTACCGAAGCGGCACGTCCAGGTGGACTCGGCCCAGGTCAGGTCGATGCTGAAGTAGTGCGTGGGGTCGTCCGGGTGGACGAACTCGAACCATTCGCGCGGGAAATCCGGCGGGACCTCGCGGCCCGCGAGAATCGATTTGCCCGCCGGGGAGGCGGCCGGGAAACCGAGGAACACGGGCTTTGCCGATGGTTGATTCACACCTGAGTACGGTAGACCCATTATTCTGGGGGCGTGCGACTAGGTGTATTAGATGTTGGCAGCAATACCGTCCATCTCGTGGCGGTTGACGCCCGCAGCGGCGGGCGGCCGACCCCGATGAGCGACTGGAAGCAGCCGCTCCGGCTCGTCGAGCTGCTGGACAAGCACGGCAACATCGAGGACAAGGGCGTCGACCGGCTCATCGACACCGTCGGCGAGGCCAAGGACCTCGCGGAAAACCTCAGGTGCGAGGAGTTCCTGGCCTTCGCCACCTCCGCCGTGCGCTCCGCCACGAACTCCGCCGACGTGCTCAAGAAGGTGGAGAAGAGCACCGGGGTGAAGCTGGCGATCCTCTCGGGCGTGGAGGAGGCGCGCCTGACCTTCCTGGCGGCGCGGCGCTGGCACGGGTGGTCCGCCGGGCGGATCACCAACCTCGACATCGGCGGCGGGTCGCTCGAGCTGTCGAGTGGAATGGAGGAAACGCCTGATCTCGCCTTCTCCCTGGACCTCGGCGCCGGTAGGTTGACCCACCAGTGGTTCGACACGGATCCGCCGGAGCGCAAGAAGATCAACATGCTGCGCGACTTCATCGATGCCGAGCTCGCCGGGCCCGCCGAGGCTTTCCGGGCGATGGGGGAGCCCGGCCTGGCCGTGGGGACGTCGAAAACCTTCCGCTCCCTCGCCCGTCTCACGGGCGCAGCGCCCTCCTCGGCCGGGCCCTTCGTGCGCCGCACGCTGACCGCGCCGGGCCTGCGCCAGCTCATCGCGTTCATCTCGCGGATGACCGCGGCGGACCGCGCCGAGCTGGAGGGAATCAGCGCCGACAGGTCCCACCAGATCGTTGCGGGTGCCCTGGTAGCGGAAGCGGCGATGCGGGCGCTTAATCTTGATAAGTTGGATATCTGCCCGTGGGCGTTGCGCGAAGGCGTGATTCTGCGGTGGATGGATCAGGGACATGATCAGGGACACGACCAAGGAGATGACAACTGATGTCTGAGGACAAGCAACTCACCGTTGCCGAGCTCCTTGCACGGACTGAGGGGAAGAACCCCGGTGCAGGACAGCCCCGTCCCCGCCGCCGCCGCAGCCTGGAGGAGGGTGGCGTCTCCGTCGCGGAGCTGACGGGGTCGATCAAGAAGGTGGAGGCGCGGCCGCCGGAGGTCAAGCACTCGAATGTGCCCATCGACGCTCCCGCGGAGCCGAACCGGGCCTCGACGGCCGGGACCACCGGGGCGAAGGCTCCGGCGACTCCGGGAAAGGGCGCAGCCGCCACGGCGGAGAAGCCGGCGGCGCCGGTGACCGTCGTCAAGCCTGCGGCGGCACCCGTCTCCCGGCCCGTGAAGCCCGCAGCCGAGGACACCGCCGAGATCCGCCGCGTGGAGGCCCAACCGGCGCAGAAGCCGGCCGCCGGCTCCTCGCGCCTGGCCGCGCGCCCGGCCGGGGAGACCGGGGTCATCCCCGCGGTCCGGCCCGAACCGTCCCGCCCTGCGGAGCGCGGGGAGGTGGAGGCCGCCGAGGTCCCCGAGGCCCCCGCGACTCCCGGGAGCACCCGGGACGTCGACCGCCGCGACGATGCCGCTGACGCGGCAGACCTCGCGGACCCCCGCGGGCGTGAGGTGGCCGCGGACGAGGTGGCGGAGGACGATTCCGCGCTGAACCCCATCATGCTCGTGCTGCTGGTTTTCGCCGGTGTAATCGTGGGCATCCTCGGGTTCCTCGCCTTCCAGTGGGTGTGGGCGCACATGAAGACGGTGGTCGCCGCGATCCTCGCTCTCGCCGCAGTCCTCGCGGTCATCTTCGGTGTGCGCGCGATGCGCACCGGCCGGGACACCCTCACCACGGTTCTGGCGGGTGTCGCCGGTGCGGTGATGGCCTTCGGCCCTGCGCTCATCGTCTAGCGCGCGGAACGCCCAGCACCCTTCAACCCCGGGGTTGCCACCGTTTTGTGGCACCCTGGGGTTCATGACTTCCACCCCCGATTTCTCCGCAGACAAGATCGCCGTCATCGGTGCCGGCAACATTGGTGAAGCCCTCATTTCGGGGCTCATCGCCGCCGGCGTGGAACCCCTGCGCATCACGGCCACCAACCGGAGCCGGGAGCGCGGCGCGGAGCTCCAGGAGCGCTACGGCGTGGTCACCACGGACGACAACAACGAGGCCGCCGTCGACGCCGACGTCTGCTTCCTCTGCGTCAAGCCCCCCCAGATCCTCGCGGTGATCGAGGAGATCAGCGGGACGGTGGCGAAGAACGAGGTCCCCACTGCTCTCGTCTCCATGGCTGCCGGCGTGACAATCGCCGCGATGGAGGCCGCCGCCTCCGCGGCCGGCACGCCCATCGCCCGGGTCATGCCCAACACCCCGATGTTGGTGGGCCGGGGCGTGCACGTCGCCGCCTTCGGGCGCTTCGTGGAGGAGGGGCAGCAGGAGGTGATCAGCCGCATGCTCGCCTCCACGGGCACCGTGGTAGAGCTCGACGAAGCTCTCATGGACGCCGCGACGGCCCTGTCCGGTTCGGGGCCGGCGTACTACTTCCTCATGACGGAGGCACTTGTCGACGCCGGGGTCGCCCTCGGGCTCCCGCGGGAGACCGCCACCCGGCTTGCGGTGGCCACTGCGGCGGGCGCCGGTGAGATGCTCGCCGGGGACACGCCCCCGGAGCAGCTGCGCCACGCCGTATGCTCCCCGGGCGGGACCACCGCGGTGGCGGTGCGCGAGCTGGAGGAGTCGGGCCTGCGCGGCAGCCTGTACCGGGCAACGGAGGGGTGCGCCCGCCGGGCCCGGGAGCTCGGCAAATAGAGGGCTGCGCCCCAGCAGGCCCGCCGAGTCACACCAGTGCCGACGTGTTTACTGGCTGAACTCTGAAAAAATTTTGGCACTTGGGTCGCAACCCGCCCACCGTTCACGCTAGGCTGGTTCCAGCACGTGCGTGTTCGTCCTGTGGGAGGGGAAGCCTACAGCGCGACCGTGCTTGAAGGGTTAACTGATTTATGGCTAACGAAGAAAAGGGTAAGTTCCTCACGGTTGCCGAGGTCGCGGAGATCATGCGCGTATCCAAAATGACCGTGTACCGCCTCGTTCACTCCGGTGAGCTCCCCGCCGTGCGCGTGGGACGTTCCTTCCGGGTCAACGAGACGGCTGTGAACGACTACCTCGACTCGTCCGTGTACGACGTCGGGTAAGTTTCGCCCGCATTACGAGCCGCGCCGCCCTCCCGCCTTCCCGCGGGCAGGGCGGCGCGGTTTTTGGTCTGCCCCGCCACGGGCGCTATGCTGGGAACATTCATGCCGGTGACGGTACGGGTGGGGCGAGTGTGCACCTCCCCCGCCCCGCGCGCAGCGTCAGCGTCGCGCGACCACTGCCGGCCGGCAGGACTGTACGTACAACGATGGAAACGAGGAAACCTCATGGGTTCAGTGATCAAGAAGCGCCGCAAGCGCATGTCGAAGAAGAAGCACCGCAAGATGCTCCGCCGCACCCGCGTGCAGCGTCGTAAGCTCGGCAAGTAAAGCCGCGCCGAAGGCCCGCATCCCGTTCCGGGGTGTGGGCCTTTTCCGTTGCCGGGTGCCGCGGAAGGGGCACCGGGTGAGCCCAGGTCAGCGGCGCGCCCGCACGGCCAGCGCCGCCCCCGCGGTCACTCCCGCCGCGCCCGCGAGGGGCAGGGCCCAGCTGCGGGCGAGGCGACGCACCGAACGGTAGTCCCGCACGGCCCACCCGGCCCGCTCGGCATGTGCGCGCAGGGCCCGGTCGGGGTTGACGGCCACGGCGGTGCCCATCATGGAGAGCATCGGGATGTCGTTGACGCTGTCTGAGTAGGCGGTGCACTGGCGCAGGTCGAGCTGTTGGATGGCGGCCAGCGCCGCAACGGCGTGTTTCTTCCCGGGGCCGTGCAGGATGTCGCCGACGAGGCGCCCGGTGAAGCGCCCGTCCTTCTCCTCCGCGACGGTGCCGAGCGCCCCGGTGAAGCCGAGCCGCAGGGCGAGCGCCTGGCCGATCTGCACCGGGGTGGCGGAGACGAGCCACACCTGCTGCCCGGCGGCGATGTGCATCGCCCCCAGTTCCACCGTCGCCTGGTAGGCCTTGCCCATCATCTGCTGGTCCACGATCTCGGAGCACAGCTGCGTCAGCTCCGCCACGCTCTTTCCCTTGACCAGCTCGAGGGCCTGCTCGCGGCCCTCGGCAATGTCCCCGTGGTTCTCGGTTCCGCTGAGCCGGAAGCGAACCTGCTTGATTAGGCCCGGGAGAAGCTCGCGGGGTGTGATGAAGCGGTGGCGCGCCAGCCCGGCGGCCAGCAGCACGAGGGAGGAGCCCTGGATGAGGGTGTTGTCGATGTCGAAGAAAGCCGCCGCGTGCGTGTCCTGGGGGATGTCCGGATCGGGCTCGGTCACCGTGGATGCGCCGGCGGTGGCGAAGGCGCCGCCCACGGAGTCGACGCCGAGGGCGAACTCGTCGAGGCCCATTCCGAACGTCTCCTCCACGGCGGCCGCGGCGGCGGCTTCGCCGGCGGCGCGCTGGGAGTTGTCGTCGAGAGGCGGAAGCGCCGTGTCCTCGAGGAAGCGGCGGAGGTTGCCGTGGGAGACCGACCACTGGGCGAGGAATTCGCTGCCGGGGAGGGGGACGAAGTCCGCGCTCATCGTGCGTATCAACCTTTCGGTGGGGGTCGGAGTAGCGTAAGCAATCGTAATTCTTCACCGCGCGGTGCGCTTGACGGGGAGGCCAGATGAAAAAAGTGGAGCTGATGGTCCGGGAGGGTTGCGGGTCCTGCGTCCGTGTGGCGGAGCAGATCCGGCCGGTCGTCGAAAAGCACGGGGCGAGCCTTTCGCTTGTCGACGTCGACGCGTCCGCCGACCCCGAACTCGCGATGGAGTACGGCGACCGCGTGCCGGTTGTCGTGATCGACGGGGAGGAATTCGCCTGCTGGGAGGTCGACAACGAGGACCTCGCTGCCGAGCTGTCCTGACCCCTGGGTTATCCTTTAGTTTGATTTTTGGAGATTCCGGAGGGATGTCGTGAGTGTTCTCGTCGTAGGGATGTCGCATCACTCGGCACCCGTGGCCCTGCTGGAGCAGCTGAGCATGGACGCCTCCGTGCAGGATGAGACTGCGTCCGCGCTGGTCAAACAGCCGTCACTGTCCGAGGCAATGATCATCTCGACGTGCAACCGCCTCGAGGTCTACACCGTGACCAACTCCTTCCACAGTGGTGTCGACGACGTGCTGCGCGTGCTCTCCGCAACTTCGGGGGTGGCGGAGCCGGAGCTGCGCACCTACCTGTACGTGCGCTACGCCGACGCGGCCGCGAAGCACATGATGACCGTCGCCGCCGGCCTCGACTCGATGGTGGTGGGCGAGCAGCAGATCATCGGCCAGGTGCGCACCAGCTACCAGGATGCCGTGGAGCGCGGCACCGTCGGCCCCGGCCTGCACCTGCTGGCCCAGTCCGCCCTGCACGCGGGCAAACGCGTGCACACCGAGACCGCCATCGACGACGCTGGGGCCTCCATGGTCACCCTGGCGCTGGAGAAGGCCCTGGGCATCATGGGACGCGCGGACTTCCGTGGGACGACGGCACTGGTGCTCGGCGCGGGTGCGATGGCGACGCTTTCCGCAACCCACCTGGGCAAGATGGGCGTGGACAGGCTCATCATCGCCAACCGCACCCGCTCCCGGGCGGAACGCCTCGCCGAGCATTCCCGCGAGGCGAGCGTGGCCGCTGAGGTTGTCGACTTCAACGCCCGCGCCGGAGCGCTGGCGCGGGCGGACATCGCCATCTCCGCCACCGCAAGCGGCGAGTTCACCATCACCCCGGAGGACATCTCCGGGCCGGTCATGCTCGCCGATCTCTCGCTGCCGCGCGACATCGACGACGCCGTCACGGCCCGCGAGGGCGTGCACCTGGTCAACATCGAGTACCTGCACGGACAGATGATGGAGGGCGATTCCGCCGACAGCCGCGCGCACCGCGCCGCCGAGGCGATCATCGCCGAGGAGCTCGAGGCGTTCAGCTCGCAGCAGCGCGTCCGGGAGGTCGCGCCCGCCGTGGCGCAGCTGCGCCGGGCCGCCAACGAGGTCATCGTCACGGAGCTCGAGCGGTTGCGCTCGCGCGCACCGGGGCTCAGCGAGGCCGACTTCGCGCAGGTGAGCCGGATGGTGCGCAGGGTCGTCGACAAGCTCCTGCACAACCCGACGGTGAAGATCAAGGAGCTCGCCGCCCAGTCAGAGACGGTGAGCGTGGAAACAGCCATCGAGGAGCTGTTCGGCATCGGGGGAGCCCCGGTCGCCGTCGAGGCGGCGCAGCTGCCGCGCCTCGAGGACATTCGGATAAAGGAGAAGTAATGCTCAAGATCGGCACCCGCGGTTCCAACCTGGCCACCACGCAGGCCGGGCACGTGCGCGACGCGCTCATCGCGGCGGGGCACGGGGCGGAGCTGAAGATCGTCACCACTGCCGGCGACGTCTCCGCGGCGCCGGTGGAGCGCATCGGCGTGGGCGTGTTCACCTCGGCGCTGCGCGACGCGCTCTTCGACGGCGATGTCGACGTGGCCGTCCACTCCTTCAAGGACCTCCCGACGGCCCCCGAGCCGCGCACCCACCTCATCGTGCCCGTCCGCGAGGACAACAGGGAGGCTCTCATCGCCCGCGACGGGCTGACCCTGGCGGAGCTCCCGGCCGGGGCCCGGGTGGGCACCTCCGCCCCGCGGCGGGTCTCCCAGCTGCGTGCCCTGCGCCCGGATCTGGAGATCCGCCCGCTGCGCGGGAACATCGAGACGCGCATGGGCTACGTCGGCTCCGGCGAGCTCGACGCGGTCATCCTCGCCTACGCGGGGCTGTCGCGCGCCGGGTACGGCGACCGCGCCACGGAGATCTTCCCGCCCGAGGTGCTCATGCCCGCGCCCGCGCAGGGCGCGCTGGCCGTGGAGTGCCGGGTGGACGACACGGAGGCGCGCGCGGCGATCGACACGCTGGTGGACAACGCCGCCTCCGTGTGCGCGGCCGCCGAGCGCCAGGTGCTCGCCACCCTCGAGGCGGGCTGCACCGCACCCGTGGCCAGCTACGCCGAGCTTCGCGACGGCGGGATCGTCCTGCGCGGGGGCGTCTTCGCCGCCGACGGATCCGCGCAGCTCACCGAAACCCTCACCGGAACCGACCCAGTGGCGGTGGGCCGCGAGGTGGCCACGCGGCTGCTGGAGCGAGGCGCGGCAGCCCTGATGGAATAAACCCTGCTGACTAACCCCGCCGCACGGCGGGGCGGGCGAACTCCAGTTTTTGTTTCGGGGGGAGTTCACTTTAAGGTGTATTTAGCACATGGTGGAATGCCCAGGCGCACACGGCCCCAAGTTAGGCGTGCCGGTGGGCCGGGGCCTTTCACGCCTTTAATCACGCCTTAGAAAAGAACCTTCTATGAACATGCCCTCGATCACGCCCCGGCCGGGGAAGGTTATCTTCGTCGGCGCAGGCCCGGGTAACCCCGATCTGCTCACCGTCCGTGCTCGCGAGGTGATGGAGACCAATTCTATCGCGATCGTGGATCCGGACGTTCTTCAGGGGGTGCGAAACGTCGTCGCCGCCAAGCTGCCGGTGCCGGCGGACAAGCTCAAGGCTGCCGAGGAGCGCTACGAGCGGATGTGCGCCGAGGCCAAGGCCGCGGGCGCCCGGCGCCGGCCTCAGCGGCCGGCCGACCCGACGGCCGCGGAGATAGAGGAGTACGGCCTGACCGGCGAGGGGATCGTCGAGAAGCTTCGCGCCGCCCTCGCGGCGGCCGGTGAGGCGATCGAGCGGGGAGAGGCGGGCGAGGGCGACGTCATCCGGCTCGTCAGCGGAAACCCCTTGACCCGCGACGCCGTGATGGACGAGATCTCCGCCGTCGCCGCGGCCGGAATGGAGTTCCAGGTCGTACCCGGGATGTCGCTGCCCTCCACCGTGCCCTCCTTTGCCGGCATCGCGCTCGGCTCCACTTACACGGAGACGGACCTGTCCAACGGCAACGTCGACTGGGACCAGCTCGCCGCCGCGCCCCAGCCGCTGGTGTTCCAGGTCCTGCCCGAGCAACTGGACACCCTGTCCGCCGAGCTCATGGCGCGCGGTTTCGCGGGTACGACCCCGCTGACCGTGACCAGCAATGGCACCACGCGCCTGCAGCGCACCTTCGACGCCACCCTGGAGACGGTGGGGCGGATCGACGCCGACCTCGAGGGGAGCCTGGTGGTGACCATCGGCACCGCCGTCGATGACCGCACGAAGTACTCCTGGTGGGAGAACCGTCCCCTCTACGGGTGGCGGGTCCTCGTGCCGCGCGCCAAGGAGCAGGCCGGCGTGATGAATGCCCGCCTGAGCTCCTACGGTGCCATCCCGCAGTCCGTCCCCACCATCTCCATGGAGCCGCCGCGCAACCCCGCCCAGCTCGACCGCGCCATCAAGGGCATCGTCGAGGGCCGCTACCAGTGGGTCGTGTTCACCTCGGTGAACGCGGTGAACGCGGTGTGGGAGAAGTTCTCGGAGCTCGGGCTCGACGCCCGCGCCTTCGCGGGTGTGCACCTTGCCGCCGTGGGGGAGAAGACCGCCGACGCGCTGGGCTCCCGGGGCATGTCGCCCGAGCTTCTGCCCCACCGCAGCAAGCAGAACGCCGCCGGTGTGGTGGAGGTGTTCCCCGAGTACGTGGAGGACATCGACCCCGTCTCACGCGTTCTTTTGCCGCGCGCCGACCTCGGCTCCGACGTTCTCGTCGACGGCCTGGTGGCCAAGGGATGGGAGGTCGACGACGTCGTCGCCTACCGCACCGTGCGCGCCGCCCCGCCGGCGCCCGAGGTGAGGGACATGATCAAGACCGGCGGCTTCGACGCGGTCTGCTTCACCTCCGCGTCGACGGTGAAGAACCTGGTGGGCATCGCGGGCAAACCACACCCGCGCACCATCATCGCCTGCATCGGGCCGATGACGGCGGCGGAAGCCCGCGAACAGGGCCTGCGCGTGGATGTCATGCCAGAGGTGGCCGACGTGCCCTCCCTCGTGGAGGCGCTCGCGGCCCACGTCGCCTCGCTGCGGGCGACGGGCCAGCTGCCGCCGCCGCGCAAGAAGCGCCGCTCGCGCCGCCGTGCCGCCGAGGACGGGCAGGCCGAGTAGTAGGAAGCCCGTGTCGGCGCGCCCGGCGTGCGCCCGGGGCCGGAAACATTTTCGGGTGTCCGGGGGAGGTCCTAGGATAGGAGCGTGCCTTCCTATGAAATCACCCGGCGCCCCCGGCGCCTCCGCCAGAATGCCGCGATGCGCGAGCTCGTGGCCGAGACGCGCCTGCACCCCTCGGACCTGATCCTGCCGCTCTTCGTCGCCGACGGCATCGCCGAGAAGCGCGAAATCGCCTCCATGCCCGGGCAGTACCAGCACACGCTGGATTCCCTCAAGGCCATCGGGCACGAGGCCCTTGAGGCGGGGATCACCTGCGTGGATCTCTTCGGTGTGCCACTCGACGGCGACAAGGATGCCACCGGGTCGGCCGCCTGGGCCCCGGAGGGGGTTCTCAACCGCGCCCTGGCCGAGATGCGCCGGGAGTTCGGGAACGACCTGCTCATCATGGCCGACACCTGCCTCGACGAATTCACGGATCACGGCCACTGCGGTGTGCCCGGAACGGATCGCTTCGGCAACGAGGTGGTGCTCAACGACGCCACCCTCGACTGCTACGCCAAAATGGCGGTGGCCCAGGCAGAGGCGGGTGCCCACATCGTCAGCCCCTCGGGGATGATGGACGGACAGATCGCGGTGATCCGCGACGCCCTCGATGCCGCCGGCTGGCAGGACGTGGCCATCATGGCCTACTCCGCCAAGTACGCCTCCGCCTTCTACGGTCCCTTCCGCGACGCGGTGGGTTCCTCGCTGACCGGCGACCGCCGCACCTACCAGCAGGATCCGGCCAACGCCCGGGAGTCGCAGTTGGAGGTGCAGCTCGACGTGGAGGAGGGTGCCGACTTCGTCATGGTCAAGCCCGCGTTGCCCTACCTCGACGTCCTGGCCCGCATTGCCGAGGTCTCGCCCGTACCCGTCGCGGCGTACCAGGTCTCCGGGGAATACGCGATGATCCAGGCGGCCGGGCGCAACGGATGGATCGACCTGGACCGGGCGATGATGGAGTCGCTCGTGTCCATCAGGCGCGCCGGCGCGGACCAGATTCTCACCTACTTCGCCATCGACGCAGCAAAGGCCCTCCATGTCTAGTATTCCGCCGCGCCCGCCCCGCCCGGCACCCCCCGCACCCCCTGCAGCGCCCGACCGGCCGGGCCGTGAGGCCTCTGGCACCCCCGCCACCCCCGATGTGCCCGGCAGCGCCAGCCACGTCAGCGCCGGCGCCGTCGCCGGGGGCAGCCCGAACGCGCCGGGTGGAAAGGGGCCCGTCAAGCTCCCGGAGGCGGTGCGCTACCTCCTGTTGTGCTTGACCACGATGCTCGGCGCCGAGCTGGCCCACCTGTTCGTGTCCACCGCGTCCATGATCATGGACCCCAGCGCCCTGCGCGAGAGCGCCCGCGACGCGGCGAAGTCCTCCGGCGAGGAGGTCAGCGACGCGATGATCAACGCCAGTGTCTACGGCTCGGTCATCATGATGGTGGCTTTCCAGCTGCTCATCGTGGGTCTGCTCGTCTTTGCCGTGCGTGCCCTGGCCCGACGCGCCTCGTGGGCATCGAACGCACTGCGGCTGCTGCAGTTCTTCTCCGTGTTCTTCGTGCTGCGCATGCTCGCGCTCTTCTTGATGACCCCCGACTCCGCCAGCGTGCCTGTGGCAATGTACGCCGTCGACGGCATCCTCCAGATCGCCGCCGGGGCGGCCGGGGCGTGCGCGCTGTTTTACTCTATGCAGAACGAGGTGCAGAACTTCGTGCGCACGCCGACGCACGGGGCGGACACCACCACACCGAAGGACGGGTAGGCGCGTATGGCCGGCATGTTTCCCACGATCGTTGGAGGCGCCAACGACCCGAACCGGCGCTACGACGTCCCCGCGGGCGAGACGTGGCCGGCGCCCCTGCGCCTCGCTTTCCGTCTGCTGGTCATCGCGGCGGTGCTGATGCTGCTCAGCGGGATGATGATGCTGGCCGGTGGTTTCCCCGATGGGGCCGACGAAGCCTTCCGGGACGTGTTCATGCTCAACATGCGTTTCGCGGCAGTGGGTGACATCCTCCTCGGCCTGGGGATCGGAGGCTGCGCGGCCTACCTCGAGCGGGGGTCCAGGGCCGCCCGCCGCTGGGCGGCGGTTTTGGCAGCGGCCGGTATCTTCCTCAACATCGCCGCCTTTGCCCTGAAGGTGAGCAGCTGGGCATCGTTCGTGATCGTGCTCATTCTCGCCGTGGCGGCGTGGTTCATGTTCCGCCCCGCCTCCAACGCCTACATCGACGTGAAGCATTCGCTGTGGCGGGGGGTGGAGTAGGTGGCCGCCAGCAACCTGGACGAGTGCATCAACGACGCCCGGACAGCCGCGAAGAACGCCGGTTTCGACCCCGACACCCCGCACGAAGAGCGCGGGGTGACCAACCGCCCCAACGCGTCCTACGCTTTCGAGCTCCGCGGGTTGGAGGACGCGCCCCAGCTGGCCGACATCGAGGAGGCGCTGGACAAGCTCGAGGGGGTCACCGCGCGCCTGGTGTACCCCACGTCAACCGCCTGGGTCACCGCCCCGGAGGACATGGACCCGGTGCGCATCGTCGAGGTCATCGAGGGGTTCGGGGTGCGCGCTGCCATGACGGACTCCACGCTGCGCCGTCGCGCGATCGGCCGCCGCGCCGCCGAGCACCCGTTGCCGCGGCGCGGCACCCGGGGCATGACGGGCAAGATGCGTCGGCAGCGCCGCGACGAGGAGGCCAACCTGGTGCGCAAGCGCGCCGCCGGTTTCCTGCACGGGGACCCGCGTCGGGCCGGGGCGAAGCAGAGCGACGTCCTCTTCACCGCCCGCGACATGGTGACCCCCCTGCGCCTGTGGACGGCGATCCTGCTCACCGTTCCCGTGCTCGCGCTGAGCTACAAGCCGGAGTGGCAGTTCGACGGCTGGCAGTGGGTGTGCCTGGCGCTGGCCACGCCGGTGGCGCTGTGGTGCGCCTTCCCGTTCCACCGCGCAATGGCGGGCGGCGTGCGCCGCGGCATGCCGGCGCTCGACGGGGCGAGCTCGATCGCGGTGCTCGCCTCCTATCTCTGGACGGTCTTCGCCCTGGTGTTCACGCCCACCGGCGCCATCGGCTGGCACACCCCGGGCGGGTGGTTGTCCAGCCCGCACACCGACGGGATGGCGATCTTCCTCGACGTTGCCTGCGGTGTGACGGCGATGCTGCTGGTCGGACGGTACAACTCGGTGCGTGTGCGGTCCTACCTCCTGCAGGACATGGAGGCCCAGCGCCCGGACCCGAACCGCGAGTTCACCGTCTTCCGGCGCAACCGCGCAACCGACAAGGTGATCGAGGAGCGCCTGCCCGTCTCCGAGATCAACCGCGGCTACGACGTGAAGATCAACCCCGGGGAAACCATCCCGGTCGACGGTGATGTCGTGGGCGGGTGCTGCGTGCTGCGCCGCCCGATGATCGACACCCGCGAGCCCCTCGAGGCGAAGGTCGGCTCCCGCGTCTACGCGGGCACCGTCGTCGAGAGCGGCACCGTCAAGGTCCGCGTGGTGCGCACCGGCCACGCCACCCGGTGGGCGGCGGTGCACGAATGGGTGGAGGACGCCTCGCGACGGGAGAACGTGGCCACCATGCTCTCCACGCGCACCGCCGGTGCGCTCATCCCGGCGGCTTACGTCATCGCCTTCATGGACTTCTGCCTGTGGTTCCTCATCACGGGCAACTACAACATCTCCTTCTACACGGCTGTGTCCATCCTCGCGGTGGTCGCCCCGGTGGCGCTCGCCATCTCGCCGGCGGTGGCCACCCGCCTGGGCATCGAGTCCGCCGCCCGCAACGGCATCATGCTTCGCGACGGCGAGACCTTCCGCGGGCTGGAGAACACGGACACCGTGGTGTTCAACCGCGTGGGCACCCTCGTCACGCCCCGGATGGTGGTGGAGACCGTCACCGCGGAGCGCGGCGAGGACCCGGACATGGTGCTGCGCATCGCCGCCGCGCTGTCCATGGAGTCGAACCACCCCCTGGCCAAGGCGCTGGTCAAGGCGGCCCGCGAGTCCCGCGACAAGCGCTCGAAGGATTCCTCCATGCCGGTGTGGATCGAGCTGACCAACGACGAGATCACCGCGGAGGGGGACTTCAAGGGCCGGCTCAACCTAACCTTCGTGGACGAGGACGGGGAGGAGCGCGTCGAGCACCTTGACGCGACGCTGTGGCGGCCGACGAACCTGTCGCGGCTGACCGGGCGTCTGGCCATCGCGGCAACGACCGGCGGCGCGCCCGTCGTTGTGCGGTGGAAGGGCCGGGACAGGGGAGTGATCACCCTCTACGACCCGGCGAAACCGGACGCGATCGCCGCCATCGAGAGGCTGGAGGACATGGGCATCGAGACGGTGATGCTCACCCGCGACACCTACCCGGTGGCGCGCCGCTTCGCCGACTTCCTCGGCGTGTCCAACGTCCTCGCCGGCATCCCGTCCCCCAGCAAGCCCATCGCCGTGCGCTCCCTGCGCAACCAGGGTGCGACGGTCGCCATGGTCGGAGACCACACCATGATGAACACCCTCAAGGGCAGCGACGTCGGCATCCTCTACGCCACGGAGGAGTCCGTCAACGCCCGCCTGAACAAGGTGGAGGACGCCGCCGAGGTGGTGATGATCCGCGACGACGTGACAGCGGTGCCGCAGATCATCGAGTTCGCCCGCAGGGTCACCCGGATCATCGACACGAACATGGTCTTCGCCTGGTCCTACAACGCGCTCGCGATCATCCTCGCCGTGGCGGGGGTCCTCCCGCCGGTGGGGGCGACTCTGCTCATGCTGGGAAGCTCCGTGTTCATCGAGGCGCGCTCCGTCCGTGCGCGCCGTTTCCCCACCTAGATTCCCGTTTTCGGGGTCCGGCGGTAGGCTGAGGCACTATGACTAGACGCGCCTTGAACCATGCCCCGCTCATCGAGGCCGCCCACGGACGCACCCCGTCCCGCACCCCGGTGTGGTTCATGCGCCAGGCCGGCCGCTCCCTGCCGGAATACCGCCGGGTGCGCGAGGGCATCCCGATGCTGGACTCCTGCTTCATGCCGGAGCTGCTCGCGGAGATCACCATGCAGCCGGTGCGCCGGCACGACATGGACGCGGCGATCCTCTTCTCCGACATCGTGGTGCCGCTCAAGGCGGCCGGGGTGGATGTGGAGATCGTGCCCGGCCGGGGGCCCGTGATGGCGGAGGCGGTGAGGACCGCATCGGACGTGGACAAGCTGCCGGTGCTCGACCACGAGGTCGACGAGGTGGCGGAGGGCATCCGCATCATTCTCGGCGAGCTCACCGGCACCCAGGCGCTCATCGGGTTCGTCGGCGCTCCCTTCACGCTGGCCAGCTACCTCGTCGAGGGCGGGCCGAGCAAGAACCACGAGAAGACCAAGGCGATGATGCACGCCGAGCCCGACACCTGGCACCGGCTCATGCGCCGCCTCGTGCCCACCATCACGGCCTTCCTGCGCACCCAGGTGGAGGCGGGCATCGACGCGATGCAGCTGTTCGATTCCTGGGCGGGTTTCCTCAACGAAGCCGACTACCGCGAATTCGTCCTGCCCTACTCCACGCAGATCCTGGAGTCCGTGGCGGGGGAGGTCCCGCGCATCCACTTCGGCGTGACCACCGGCGAGCTGCTCGGGGCGATGAGCGAGGCCGGGTCGGAGGTCATGGGCGTCGATTGGCGGGTGCCCCTCGACTCCGCGGCCGCACGCCTCGCGCGGCCAGCCGTTCTGCAGGGCAACCTCGACCCGGCGCTGCTCTTCGCGGGCCCGGAGGTGGTGCGCGGCGAAGTTGAGCGCATCACCGGTGAGGCGGCACGCGCCGTGGCCGCCGGCGAGGCCACCGGGCACATCTTCAACCTCGGCCACGGGGTGCTGCCCGAGACCGATCCGGACGCCATCACGGATGCCGTGCGCATCATCCACGAGCAGCCGGTCGTGAAAGGGGAGAAGTAGATGAAGGTCGCAATCATCGGGGCGGGCCTCGCGGGGCTCACCGCCGCCTACGAGCTGCGCGAATCGGGCCACGACATCGACGTCTACGAGGCCACGGAACGCATCGGTGGCAAGCTGCACACCGTCGCCTTCGAGGCCGGCCCGACGGACATGGGTGCCGAGGCCTTCATGGCGCGCCGCCGCGACGCGGTCGATTTCTTCACCGAGCTCGGCCTCGGCGGCTCCCTCGTCGAGCCCTCGGGGCTCGGTTCCCTGATCTACGTCGACGGGGAGACCCGTGCCCTGCCGCACGGCGGTGTGATGGGCATCCCCTCGTCCTCCGAGGGGGTGGCGCACCTGGTCTCGTCCGAGACCGCGGCGCGTATCGACGCCGAGTCGGACGCACCCGGTTTCACCTGGGAGATCGGGGGCGACGCCAACGTGGGCGCGCTCGTGCGCGAGCGCTACGGCGACGACGTGGTGGACAACATCGTCTCGGCTCTCCTCGGCGGGGTGTACTCCTGCACGGCCGACGACCTGGGCGTGCGCGCCACCGTGCCCCAGCTGGCCGCGGAATTCGACAGGCTGGCGGAGGGTGGCACCCCCGTCCACCTCTCCACCGCCGTGCGCAACCTGGAGCAGGCGCGCCGGGAGCTGCCGACGGGCCAGGGCGCGGTGTTCAACGCCTTCCGCGACGGCTACCAGGAGGTCTACGAGGCGCTGGCGGAGAAGTCGGGGGCGGACATCTACGTCGACGCCTTCATCTCGGGCATCACCCGCGACGGAGGGGGATTCCGCCTCGCCGGCGGGGAGGATGCGGTCTACGACCACGTCATCCTGGCCGTCCCAGCGCCCACGGCGGCGCTGCTGCTCAAGAAGGTCGCCCCCGCCGCCGCGGAGGCGCTGCGCCCCGTCAAGCTGGCGAACTCCGTGGTTGTGGGCATGCGATTCGCTTCCGACGAGGGGCTACCGCGAAACTCCGGCGTACTCGTGGCCACGGGGGCCGGGGACGTGACGGCCAAGGCGTTCACCTTCTCCTCCCGGAAGTGGCCGCACCTGGCCGAGCGCGGGGGCGCCATCGTGCGCGCCAGCTTCGGCCGCTTCGGCGACGACATCGCCATCCGCGCCGAGGAGGACGACCTGGTGGACCGGGCGTTGGATGACCTGCGCACCATCACCGGATTCGACGGCCGCGAGGCGGGGCTGGAGGAGATCTACGTGCAGCGCTGGTTCGGCGGTCTTCCGCGCTACGACGAGACGCACCTCGCCACCGTCGACAAGGTTCTGGCGCTTCTAGGGGACACGCCCGGAATCTCCGTGACCGGTGCGTGGGTGGGCGGCGTCGGCGTGCCGGCCGTCATCGCGAACGCACGGGAGGTCGCGGGCCGGGTAGGTTAAGGACCCATGCCGATCGAAGACCGCGGGGACGCCCCGGACACGACTGCTCCCGACGCCTCAGCCGCGGCCGAAAAGGAATGGTGGGAAGAGGACGGCCTGCCGTGGACCTCGAAACCCACGAAGGCTGACTACTGGTGCCTCGCCTGGTTCGGTTTCGCGGGCCTGTTCGGTCTGGCAATGATCCCGCTGCGCGCCTGGCTTCTCGGCCTCGACCCGCCGATCCAGCTCGCGCTGACCGGTTCGCGCTTCGGGGCGGCGTCGACAGGCGCGCTCGCCGCGGTCGGTCAGGTGGGCCACTGGCTCGCCTACCTGCTCGTCGGTTCTCTGGTGGCCATCAAGTTCGACTGGATTTACTGGTGGGCGGGCAAGCTGTGGGGCCGCGGAATCCTCGAGGTCCAGGCGGGGCAGTCCAGACGCACCGCGCGCAACATCGAGCGCGCCGAGCGGTGGGCGGTGAGGCTCGGGTGGATCGGGATCTTCCTGGCGTACGTGCCCATCCCGCTGCCGATCGCGCTGGTGGTCTTCGTGCTGGCGGGCATGACCGACATGCCGCTGTGGCGCTTCATGCTGCTGAATTTCGTGGCCAAGACGCTGTGGTCGCTCGGGTACTTCGCCCTCGGCTGGTGGATCGGTGAGCCCGTGGTCTACGTCCTCGAGCAGTACGCCCGGGTGGCCAGCTGGATAGCCATCGGCCTGCTCGTCATCGTCTTCGCGGGGATCTTCCGCAACAGGTCGCGCAAGGGCGGGGCCCGCGCCGCGGGTGGGTAATCGAACTTTCGGATGGCCTAAGATGGCTACCTATGACTGAGCATGTCCCCACCTCGCAGAACACCTCCCGTTCCGCCGAGCTCTTCGCCCGCGCCCAGCGACTCATCCCGGGCGGGGTCAACTCGCCCGTGCGCGCCTTCGGCTCTGTCGGGGGCCAGGCCCGCTTCATCGAGCGGGCCGAGGGCAGCACGCTTTACGACGTCGACGGCAACGCCTACGTCGACCTGGTCAATTCCTGGGGGCCGATGATCCACGGCAACGCCCGCCCGGAAATCGCCGAGGCGGTGGAGAAGGCCCTGAAGAACGGCCTGTCCTTCGGTGCCCCGACCGAGGCGGAGGTGGAGCTCGCCGAGATGATCATCGCGCGCACGTCCGTCGAGGAGGTGCGCATGGTCAACTCCGGCACCGAGGCCACCATGTCCGCGGTGCGCCTGGCGCGCGGTTTCACGGGCCGGCCGAAGATCGTCAAGTTCGACGGCTGCTACCACGGCCACGTCGACGCCCTGTTGGCCTCCGCCGGTTCGGGCCTGGCCACCTTCTCCCTGCCCGACTCGCCCGGCGTCACCGGCGCGCAGGCCGCCGACACCATCGTCGTGCCCTACAACGACCTCGATGCCGTGTCCGCTGCCTTCGCGGAGAACGAGGGTGAGATCGCCTGCATCATCGCCGAGGCAGCCTGCGGAAACATGGGCACCGTCGCGCCCCGCGAGGGGTTCAACGCCTCCCTGCGCGACATCGCGCACGCCAACGGGGCGCTGCTCATCCTCGACGAGGTGATGACGGGCTTCCGCACCTCCCACTCCGGCTGGTACGGGGTGGACCACGTCGTGGGCGATCTGACCACCTTCGGCAAGGTCGTCTCCGGGGGCCTGCCTGCGGCGGCCTTCGGAGGCCGCCGCGAGATCATGGAGAAGCTCGCGCCCACCGGGCCCGTCTATCAGGCGGGCACCCTCTCCGGCAACCCCGTGGCAATGGCCGCGGGCCGGGCCTCGCTGAGCCTCGCCGACGAGACGATCTACCCGGTGCTCACCCGCAACGCGGACACCTTGGGCGGGCTCATCCACGAGGCTCTGGCGCGCGAAGGGGTGGCGCACAACATCCAGCGCGCCTCCACCATGCTCTCCGTGCGCTTCGCCGAGGGCGAGGGCCGAAACTTCGACGACATGAAGGCCGCCGACACGTACCGCTACGCGCCCTTCTTCCACGCCCTGCTGGACAACGGCGTCTACGCCCCGCCGAGCGCCTTTGAGACGTGGTTCGTCTCCACCGCGCTCACCGACGACGACTTCGCCGCCATCGAGGGCGCGCTCGCGCCCGCCGCCCGCGCCGCGGCGGAGGCTACGGGGGAGACCAGGTGACCCGCACAACCGTCCACCTCGTCCGCCACGGCGAGGTGTTCAACCCGAGGAGGATCCTCTACGGCCGCATGCCCGGCTACCACCTCTCCTCCCGGGGGGAGTCCATGGCCGCGGTCACGGCGGCGTTCTTCGACGGGCGCGACGTGTCCTACCTCGCCGCGAGCCCGCTGGAGCGCGCCCAGGAAACGGCGCGGCCGATCGCCCGGGTGACCGGGCTGGACATCGACACGTGCGCGGACATCATCGAGGCCGGCAACACCTTCGAGGGCCTGCGCACCAAGGGGTGGCGCTCCCAGCTGTTCAACCCGGTGCGGTGGAGACACATGACCAACCCGGCTCGCCCCAGCTGGGGGGAGCCCTACGTGGACATCCTCGAGCGGATGATGCCCGCCGTGCGCACCGCCGCCGAGCGCGCCGCCGCGGCCGGGGGCAGCGAGGCCGTGCTGGTCAGCCACCAGTTGCCGATCGTCGTCGTGCAGCGCTACGTGCAGGGCAAGCCTCTGGCGCACGTGAGCCGGGAGTGCGACCTGGCCAGCGTCACGTCGCTTGTGCTCGACGGCGGCGTTGTTGTTGACTGGTCCTACAACCGACCCGCGAAGGACATCTGATGCGCTCTCGAACCGCCGCCCCGCTCGTGGGGGTGTCGCTCGCCGCCGGCCTGCTCGCCGGGTCACTGGCCGGGTGCTCCTCCGGTGACGACGGCGCGACGTTTTCCTTCCACTCCCCGGGCGGGCAGGTGGAGATCTTCTACGACGAGGCCGACCGCAAGCCCGTCAACGACGTGAGCGGCGAATCCCTCATGGAGCCCGGGAAGAACATCTCCCTGGCGGACTACGACGGCAAGATCGTCGTGCTCAACGCCTGGGGCCAGTGGTGCGCCCCGTGCCGCGCCGAGGTGGACGACCTCGAGGAGGCGCAGGAGAAGCTCGCCGCCTCGGGGGCGGGCACCGTGCTGGGCATCAACGTGCGCGACTACAACCCCCAGATCGCCAGGGACTTCGTGACCGACAACGGGGTGAGCTACCCGTCGATCTACGACCCGCCCTTCAAGGCGGCCGCCAGCCTGGGCGGGGTACCAAGCTCCGTCATCCCCACCACGGTGATCCTGGACAAGCAGCACCGCCCGGCGGCAGTGTTCCTCCGTGAGGTCACCGCCGCGGACATCCTCGGGGTGACCGACCGGCTGCAGCAGGAGGCCGCGTCCTAAATGGGGGAGGCGTTCTCCGATCTCGTCACGTCCGGCCCGCTCATCCTGGGGGCCCTGGCCGCGGCGCTGGCGGGCCTGGTGTCCTTCGCCTCGCCGTGCGTGATCCCCCTGGTGCCCGGCTACATGTCCTACCTCACCGGCATTGTCGGCGGCGAGATGGAGTTCGGCGAGGCGGGCCCGCGCGTGGGCCGGCGGCGGCAGGGGGCCGTCATCGGTGCGGCGGCGCTGTTCATCCTCGGGTTCACCGTGGTGTTCCTGCTGGCCACGGTGTCGGTCTTCGGGGCGATCAGCCTGATCTCGCTCAACGCCGACACACTCATGCGCGCCGGCGGCGTGGTGACCATCCTCATGGGCGTGGTCTTCCTGGGCCTGGTGCCCGTCCTGCAGCGCGACACCCGCATGCAGCCCCGGAAGTGGACCACCTGGATCGGTGCCCCGCTGCTCGGCGGGGTCTTCGCCCTCGGGTGGACGCCGTGCCTCGGCCCCACGCTCGCGGCCATCATTTCGGTGTCGGTGGGTTCGGAGGGGTTCACGGCGGCGCGGGGTATCGTCCTCGTCATCGCCTACTGCCTGGGCCTGGGGCTGCCGTTCCTGCTCATGGCTTTCGGCTCCGCCCGCGCGGTGGAGGGCATCGACTTCCTGCGCCGCCACTCGCGCACCATCCAGCTCATCGGCGGGGTGCTCATGATCTTCGTCGGCCTGCTGCTGGTCACGGGGGTGTGGAACCACTTCATCGGGTGGACGCGGCAGCTCACCGTGGGCTACGGTGCCACGCTGATCTGACCCGCAGCAACGACCTAACTCACTGGGAAGAACTTACTGGGAAGAAGGACCGCAATGCGCACTCTCACAAGGTGGCTGCGCGCCACGTGGCACTGGCTGACGAGCATGCGCACGGCCCTCGTGCTGCTGTTCCTGCTCGCGCTCGCCTCCATCCCGGGCGCGCTCCTGCCGCAGCGCTCCGTCAGCGCCACGCTGGTCGACGACTACATGAAGGCCAACCCGAGGCTCGGGCCGATCTACGACAAGCTCCAGCTTTTCGACGTCTTCGGCTCCACGTGGTTCGTCGCCATCGTCATGCTGCTGATGGTCTCCCTGGTCGGCTGCATCATCCCGCGTTCAATCGACCACTGGCGCGCCTACCGCGCCAAGCCGATCCGCGCGCCGCGCTACCTCAGCCGCATGCCCATGCACGCGGTGGGGGAGGTGGATGAGCCGCTGGAGGACGTCGACAAGCGGGTGCGCTCCGAGCTGAAGCGCTGGCACGTCGCGTCCTACTCCCCGGAGGAGGACCGCGCGGGCACGTACTCCATCGCCGCGGAGAAGGGGTACACGCGCGAGCTGATGAACCTGCTGTTCCACGTCGGCCTGGTGGGCATGATCGTGGCGTTCACGGCGGGCCGCATGGTGTTCTACGAGGGTCAGGTCATCGTGGTGACCAACTCGGAGTCCCGGTACGCGGTGCCGGTGGAGCAGTCGCGCGAGTTCTGCAACACCTCCCCGGCCAACTTCGACGTCTTCCGGGCGGGCCCGCTTTTCGACGGCACCGGGCTGACCCCCTTCTGCATCGACTCCCACAACTTCCGGGCGGACTACCTGAACACGGGGCAGGCGAACGGGTTCTCCTCCGACGTGTCCTACACGTCCGACCTTTCCGCGGACCGCTCCGCGTGGAAGGACACCACCATCAGGGTGAACCACCCGCTGCGCATCAACGGCGACCGCATCTATCTGCAGGGGCACGGCTTCGCCCCGCAGATCACCGTGACGTGGCCGGACGGGGAGACCCGCACACAGCTCGTGCAGTTCCGCCCCACCGACGTGCAGACCTTCCTCTCCTCCGGCGTGATGCGCTTTGACCCGCCGGCGGGCCTGTACCCGGATCTGGGGGACAGGAGGCAGAACCAGATCGCCGTCGAGGGCGTGTTCGCGCCAACGGCGAAGTGGACGGGGGCCAACGGAGACATGCTGCAGTCCAGCTTCCCCGCGATGAACGACCCGGCCATGGCCGTGGACATCTACGTGGGTGACGCCGGCTTGGACACCGGCCGGCCGCAGAACGTGTTCGTGCTGGACCAGTCGCTCATCGCGGAGGGGCAGCTGAAGAAGGTGGACAGGCTCAACCTCACCCCGGGCCAGGAGACCACCCTCGACGGCGGGGTGAAGGTGCGCTTCGACGGCGCCGCCGAGTACGCGAACTACCAGATCTCCCGCGACCCGACGCAGATCTGGACGCTCGCGACCACGGTGCTCATGCTCGGCTCCCTCATCGGCTCGCTGACCATCAAGCGCCGCCGCATCTGGGTGCGCCTCACCCCGACGGCGACCGGTACCAGCGTGGAGTTCGCCGGCCTCGCCCGCACCGACCGCGCCGGCTGGGGCTCCGAGTTCGACGAGATCGCGGACCGGATCCTCGGGCGTGTCACGGAGGCTGAGCGCGACGACCCGGACAACGAGGTGGACGAGCTCGGATAGGGGTGGCCTCCGGCGTGATGACCTTGGACGATGCCGGGGGCTGGGGTAAGTTAGCCGTATGCTTGTCAACTCCACCATGGCGGACCTGTCGGACCTGACGTTCCGGACCGCGTTCATCATCTACATCGTGGCGATGCTCATGTCGTGCATCTACTACGGCCGGATGTTCGGCGTCATCGACATGCGCCGCGAGCACGAGGCGGCGAGGAAGCGCGCGGCCAGCACCGCGAGCCAGAAGGTCGCTGTAGGCGCGGGCGGCGGATCCACCGTCGTCGACGTGTCGGGTGAGGGTGCGGCCCCGGAGGTCGTCTTCGACCAGGGGGAGTACGACCGCCGCGTCGCCGGGGCCCGCAAGTGGGCCGGGATGACGCAGGCCCTGATCTGGCTTGGTGTGCTCCTTCACATCGCCGCCGTGGTCACCCGCGGTTTCGGCGCGAGGCGCTTCCCGCTGGGCAACCTCTACGAGTACATCCTCATGATGACTGCCGTCATCATGGTCACCGCGGCAATCGTGATCCAGCGCCGCAAGTGGTACTCCGTCTACCCGTGGCTGCTCGCGCCAATGATCGTGGCGATGTACCTCAACTCCACCGTCTTCCACATGAAGGCCGCCCCGGTTGTGCCAGCGCTGCAGTCCTACTGGCTGCCGGTGCACGTCTCCTCCGTCTCGATCGGTGCCTCCATTGGCATGGTCTCGGGCATCTTCTCCATCCTCTACCTGCTGCGCATGTGGCAGCCGCGCGGGGAGGAGAGGGGCACCCTGGGCAAGCTGCTCAAGCCGCTGCCCGCCGCCAAGACGCTGGATCAGCTGGCCTACAAGACGGCCATCATCACCCTGCCGCTGTTCGGAGTCGGCATTACGCTCGGCGCCGTCTGGGCGGAGGTTGCCTGGGGCCGGTTCTGGGGCTGGGACGCGAAGGAGACCGTCTCCCTGATCACCTGGATCCTCTACGCCGCCTATCTCCACGCCCGCGCCACGGCCGGGTGGAAGAACGCCAAGGCCGCATGGATCAACGTATTCGCCCTTCTGGTCACCATCTTCAACATGACCTACGTCAACACCGTCATCGCCGGTCTCCATTCCTACGCGGGGCTGAACTAAATGAAGGTTCTCATCACCGGCGGTGCCGGCTACATCGGGTCCACAATCGCCTCCTGCTGTGAGGACGCGGGCATCACGCCCGTCATCCTTGACGACTACTCCACGGGTCTGCGCGTCTACGCGTCGCGCTACGCCCACTATGAGGGAGACATCGCCGACCGCGCGGTACTCAACCGCATCGCCGACGAGCACCCCGACCTCGATGCCGTGATCCACTGCGCCGCAAAGATCGTCGTGCCCGAGTCGGTGGAACAGCCGCTTGACTACTACGGCACGAACGTGGGCAAGGCCATCACGCTTGTCGACGCCCTCTCCGCCCGCGGAATCTCCAGATTCCTGTTCAGCTCCACGGCTGCGATGTACGAGCCGGACCCGGACTTCATGGTCAGCGAAACCAGCACCGTCGATCCGGGCAGCCCGTACGCGGCCTCCAAGTGGATGCTCGAGCGTGTCCTCGCCGATGCCGCGGCGGCGGGTCGCATCACCGCCACCACCCTGCGCTACTTCAACCCCATCGGTGCGGACCCGCAGATGCGCACCGGACTGCAGAATCCGGCCCCGAGCCACGCGCTGGGCAAGATGCTCACCGCCCACGCCACCGACGACGTCTTCACCGTCACCGGCGTCGACTGGCCCACCCGGGACGGATCCGGCCTGCGCGACTACATCCACGTCTGGGACCTCGGCCGCGCGCACGTTCTGGCGTTGCAGGCGACTCTCGCCCCGTACGAGGTGATCAACCTTGGCACCGGCACCGGGACAACCGTTTTCGAGCTGGCCGAGGCAGTGGGGGAGGTCACCGGGACGCCGCTGCGCGTGGAGGGTGCAGACCGGCGCGACGGGGATGTCGTGGGTGCCGCGGCGCGCATCGACAAGGCCCGCGAGCTCCTGGGGTGGCTGCCCGAGCTGAGCATCGCCGACGGTGTGCGCCACTCCATCGAGTGGTCCGAGAAGCTCCCGGAGGTGCTCCGCGGGGAGGAGCGCCTGCGGAGCGAGTCACGGGCCGGGTGAGCAGACCCGTGTCCGGACCGCGCAACAAGACGGGCAAGCCCGCCAGTGAGGACCCGTTGCTCCTCACGCTCGGCGAGCAGATCGCCCGCACCCGTCGGGAGGCGGGCCGGCTGCAGCAGGAGGTGGCGGATGCCGCCGGGGTGTCGCGCTCCACCCTGCACACCATCGAGCACGGTGGTGCCGGGGTTCGGTGGGAGAAGGTCGCGGCCGTCGCCTCGGCGCTCGGCCTGGGTATCGTGTTCGAGCCGCGCCAGTAGTGGCTCCGGGGAGCGGTGGTGTCCGCTAACGGGGCGCGTCCGTCCCGCCGTCGAGACGCTTCTTGCGCTCCTCCTCCTCGCGGCGGCGCCTCTCCGCCTCCTCGCGGGCGCGACGCTCCTTGAAGCGGTTTTTCTCGATGGTCCAGAGGAATTCCTCGTCGTCGTCCGGGCCCTTGATCGAGCGGCTCGGACCAGCGGGGTCCACCCGGGTGCTGCCGCCCATGCCGCGCAGGTTGCCGTAGCGTTCGCTGCTGCCCGGGCCGAAGGCGCGCCACATCAGGTAGACGGCGAGAATGACCAGCAGAACCAGCAGTATTCTTCCCATGCGTTCCAAGATAGTGGGTGGGGCTCGCACGGTGGTTCGGAATCGTCGTGAGTAGGGTGTGCAGTGTGAACGAGCACAACACCACCGCCGGAGAAGATCGCGCCCACGTGGGCGCGCCCACCCTCGACCCCCGCGCGCGCTCCCGCGCGAACCGGGCGGCGGCCGTCTACGGCCTCTACAGGCTCCTCTTGTTTATCGTGCTCACGGCGGCCATCCAGGCCGTGGCCATGCTGATCAAGGCCCCCGTGCCACTGATCATGTCGGCCCTGCTCGCCCTCATCGTCGCCTTTCCGGTGTCCATGCTGCTGTTCAAGAAGCAGCGCCTCGAGGCCAACTACGCGATGGCGCAGTGGCGCCAGCAGCGCAACGCCCGCAAGGACTGGATCCGCGGGGAGCTCGCAGGGCGTTAGGCGGGTTTTCCCGGCTGGTCCGCTAGAGGAACGGGTAGGGCATGACCTGCCAGAACCCCCACGCCAGGGCCAGCGCGGTGATGATTGACCACGCCAGCATGGTCCGGCCGTTAAGCCCGAGTACCGGGATGAGCTCCGGGCCCTGCGCGCCGCGGGTGACCTTCAGGATGGAGGCAACCGCCAGCGGCAGCGGTGCGAGGCCGAACAGCGCGGGCAGGAACACCACCCCGAGCAGGATGGACACCGCGAAAGGGGCCAGGGTGAGCACCGCGAAGAGGCGGCGGGAGCGGGCGTCGCCGAGCAGGACGGCCAGCGTGCGCTTGCCCGCGCCGACATCGGTGGGGATGTCGCGGATATTGTTGGCCAGGTTCACCGAGGCTGAGATGGCGCCGATGGCCACCGCACACAGCGCGCCGATTCCGGTGACGCGGCCGGACTGGGTGTATTCGGTGCCGAGCACCGCCACCAGGCCGAAGAAGACAAAGACGGCGGCTTCACCGAAGCCGGCGTAACCGTAGGGGTTCTTGCCCCCCGTGTAGAACCACGCCGCGGTAATGCAACCGGCACCCACGATGACGAGCCACACTGCCCCGGCCGCGACGGAGAGGAGGACACCGAACAGAGCGGCCACCGCGAAGGAGATGAACGCCGCCAGCTTCACGTGCTCGGGTGCCGCGAGGCGCGACGCGGTCAACCGGGTCGGCCCGGTGCGGTCCTCGTCGGTGCCGCGGATGCCGTCCGAGTAGTCGTTGGCGTAGTTGACACCGACGATGAGTGCCCACGCCACCACGAGCGCCAGGAGCGCCCTGCCGAGGTGCGCCCCGCCGGTGAAGGCCGCCGCGCCCGTGCCCGCGATGACGGGTGCAAAGGCGTTTGGCCAGGTGTGGGGGCGGGCGGCCTCCCACCAGTCGCGGGGGGTGGCGGGGAAAGCTTCGGTCATGCGTTCCATCATGCCTGCAATGTCGTGTCCGGGCGAGTCACCCCGCTAAAGTTGGCGTGCATGTGGGTCGACTATGCCGTGCGCCAAGCAGTGAACTCGTTGGGCGCCTTCACGCGTGCTCCACGGCTGCGCATCGCCGCGCGCCAGTCGCCGCACGAATTCCCCCGCAGGGGCTCGACCGTGGTGTCGCTGACCACCCACGGCAAGCGGTTGAAGTCCGCCGTGGTGGCCATCTCCTCCCTGCTCGTCGGCACGCGCCGGGTGCCGGTCCACCTCTGGCTCGATGCCGCGGACTACGACGGGCCCTGGCCGAAGGGGCTGCACGCCCTGGTGGACCGCGGCCTCATCGTCCACCGCTCCGACGGGATGTACGGGCCCCACACGAAGTACTACGGAACGTTCCAGCTCTATGCGGGCACGGGCACGCGCGTGGTCACCATCGACGACGACATGATCTACCCGCGCTGGTTCCTGGAAAAGCTGCTCAACTCCGCGGACGCCGACCCGGGCTGCGTCGTCGCCTACCGTGCCCACGAGATGGTGCTCTACGCCGGCTCGATCGCGCCGTACCGCCAGTGGAAGGCCGTCTACGACACCGAGCCCTCGGCCCTCCACTTCGCCACCGGGGTGTCCGGGGTGTCCTATCCGCCGTCCATGGTCGACTATGTGGCCGCCCAGGGAACGGGTTTCACCGAGCACGCGCCCTTCGCCGACGATGTCTGGCTCAACGCGTGTGCGCTGCGCTCCGGCCACCTCGTGCGCCAGGTGTTCCCGCACCCGCGCGAGTTCTCCATGGTCCCCGGTTCGCAGACCGTCGCCCTCGTGCGCGGCAACCTGAGGGGCGGCAACGACGAGCAGATCTCCCGCACCTACACCCGCGAGGACGAGGAGAAGCTGCTGCGCGGGGCCACGCTTGCCTGAGGCCGTCATCGTCGGGGCCGGCCCGAACGGTCTGGCGGCCGCCGTCGAGCTCGCCGAGGCGGGGTGGGGTGTGCGCGTGCTGGAGCGCGGGAACTCCATCGGCGGGCACTGCCGCTCCGCCGAGCTGTTCCCCGGCACCGTGAGTGATCTGGGCGCCGCCGCGTTCCCCTTCGGTGCGGCCACGCTTGAGGCGCAGTGGCTCCGCGCCCCGCGGCCGGTCGCGCACCCGCTCGGCGAGACCGCCGCGCTTATCGACGACCTCGGTGCCGACCAGGCGGCCTGGGACCGCCTCCACGCCCCCGTCGCCCGGGACATCGACGCCCACCTGGAGAACATCCTCGGGCCCACGTTGTGGCGCATCCCGCCGCACCCGGTGGCGATGGCGCGCTTCGGCGCGCGCGGGATCCTGTCCGCCACGGCACTGGGTTCGCTGGCGTTGCGCACCGAATCGGCGAGGGCCCTGCTGGTGGGCAACGCCGTGCACTCGCTCACCCCGCCGGACGCGCCCCTGACCGGGGCGTTTGGCGTGCTCTTCGGGGCGCTGGCGGCCTCGAAGGGGTGGCCGGTGGTCGCCGGGGGCAGTGGCGGGGTCGTCGAGAAGCTCGCGGCGCGCGCGGAGGCGGCCGGCGCGGTGCTCGAGACCGGGGTGGAGGTGCGAGCCATCCCGCGCGCGGACGCGGTGGTCCTGAACATGGCGCCATGGGACGCGCGGCGCCTCGGGGCGCGCACGAGGCCGTGGCGCCAGGGCCCCGGGGTGTTCAAGGTGGACTGGTTGCTGCGCGGGCCCGTGCCGTGGCGCGACCCGCGGGTCGGGGAGGCCGGAACCGTCCACGTCGGCGGCACGGCGGCGGAGATCGCCCATGCCGAGAGGCAGGTGGCGCGGGGGATGATGCCCAACCGTCCCTTCGTCATGGTGTGCCAGCAGTACGCGGCGGACCCGTCGCGCGGACCGGTGCTGTGGACCTACGCGCACGTCCCGCGCGGTTACCGCGGGGACGCGACGGCGCACATCGCGCGGCAGATCGAGCGGTTCGCGCCGGGCTTCGGCGCCGCGGTGGAGAGCGTCCACGTGACCGGTTACATCCCCGACATCGCCGCGGGGGAGATGAACCTGCGCCAGCTCGTCTTCCGCCACCCGCGCAAGCTCGGGGACAACGTGTGGCTGGCTGGGGGCGCGAATGCCCCCGGGGCCGGGGTGCACGGGATGGCCGGGGTGTGGGCGGCCCGGGAAATCATCGGGCAAACAGCTCGCGCACGGCGGCGCGGTCGACCTTTCCGGGCCCGAGGAGGGGAAGGGCGGGCACGGGGGTGACCTCCTTCGGGATCTGCCAGCGCGGCAGGTCGTCGAAGGCCTCCATCAGGGCCGCGACCGGAGCGGAGCCCGTGTAGGCGGCGCAGATGCGCTGGCCGAAGCGTTCGTCGGCAACACCGACGACGCTGGCGGCGGTGACCCCCTCGATGCCGAGCATGAAACTCTCCAGGACTTCGGGGTGGAGCTTCATTCCGCCGGTGACGATGACGTTGTCGAGACGGCCGTGGACGGTGAGGGTGCCGTCGGCGAGTGAGCCCGCGTCCGAGGTGGCGAACCACCCGGGCTCGGCGAAGGCGGCGTCACCGGGGAGGTTCCGGTAACCGCGGGCGACCATGGGCCCACCGAGGTGGATGCGCCCGTCGCGGATGCGCACCTGGGCTCCGGCGATGGGGTGGCCGTCGTAGACGCAACCGCCGGAGGTTTCGGAGGAGCCGTAGGTGGTCACAACGTTGATGCGCAGCTTGCGCGCGGATTCCAGCAGGCGGGGGTTGGTGGCTGCGCCGCCGACGAGCACGGCGGTGAAACTGCGCAGTGCCTCGATCCCCTGCAGGGAGGAGGTGGCCTTGCCCAGCTGGAGCGGGGTCAGGGCGGTGTAGCAGCGCTCACCGGTGGAGACGAGGGTGCGGGTCTTCTCGGCGAGCTCAGCGACGTTGAAACCCCGGGAAAGATCGAGGAACTCGGGCTCGACGCCCGCGACCATGCTGCGCACCAGGACCTGGAGGCCCGCGATGTACGCGGCGGGCATGGCCAGCAGCCACTGCCCCTCGCCGCCGAGATACTGGTGGGTGGCGTCGGCGCTGGAGATGAGGTTTGCGGCGGTCAGCTGGGCGCCCTTGGGTGTTCCGGTGGAGCCGGAGGTGGCCACCACGAGGGCGATGCCGCCGTCGATCGGCTGCCCCGGGTGCTGGGTGTTGCGCAGCAGGTTGGCGCGCGTTGCGTCGTTGGCCGGGACTGGCAGAAGGGCGCGGCGGCCGGTGAGCGCCTCCTCGAGCGCGGGCATGACGGCCAGCGGGTTCGCCGGATCGACGGGCAGGACTTCGAGGAGGGCGGGCGCGGTGTCGGACACGGGGAACAAGCGTAGCGGTCCGGTCCCGCCGGCCCGGGGGTGGCCCACCCGGGGTGTGACGTGGGTTCTTTAACGGTACGTCGCGGTAGCGCCACCCCCGCGGGAACCAGGGGGGCCGGGGCCTCGACTAGTTAGGGTCACTGTCCATCAACCGAAAGTTTGACCCATGACCTCATCCGCGCCCCGGCGCAGCGGGTTGCCGTCCTTCGTGCGCAGAATCCACTTCTACGCAGGCATGTTCGTCGCCCCCTTCATCCTCATCGCCGCACTGAGCGGTGCGCTCTACGCCGTCGCGCCGACGCTGGAGAACATCGTCTACCACGACACTCTCCACGTCGCTGACCAGTCCACCGACGTCTCCCTCGCCGAGCAGGTCGAGACGGCCCACGCCACCCACCCCGGCATGGGCATCGCGCAGGTGTGGCCCGCCGCGACGGGCACCGACACCTCGCGCGTGCTGCTCATCGACGAGTCGATCGCCGCCAACAAGGAACTGCGCAGCGTCTTCGTAAACCCGCACACCGGGGAGGTCACGGGCGACGAGCCGAGCTACTCCGGCCTTGGCGAGCTGCCGCTGCGGCACTGGATCTCGGCGCTGCACAAGAGCCTGCACCTCGGCGAGCCGGGGGAGATGTACTCCGAGCTCGCCGCCAGCTGGCTGTGGGTCGTGTCCCTCGGCGGGCTCTACCTGTGGTGGAGGATGGCCGGGCGGCGCGTCTTCGCGGGCCTGACCAGACGTACCGGACGGCGCCGCGGGGTGCTCAACCTCCACGGGGTTGCCGGAACCTGGCTGCTGGTGGGCATGCTCGCGCTCTCTGTCACGGGTATCACCTGGTCGATGTACGGCGGAGCGAATGTCAACCGCACCGTCGACGCGCTGGGCATGAAGGCGAAGCCCATTGAGACCGCGCTCGTCTCCGACGCCCCCTCGGCAGGCGGCTCGGAGCACGCCGAACATTCGGGCCACTCCGGGCACTCCGGACACGGCCCCGCGCCGCTGAGCGCCGGGGACATCGCGGGCCAGGCGCAGACGGTCCTGGACGCAGCCCGCACTGAGGGCCTCACCGGTCCGGTGCGTCTCCTCGTTCCGGAAGACAGTGCCCACGCCTGGCAGGCCAGCGAGCGGTGGGTGCCGTGGCGCTACACCTCGGACGCGGTGAGCGTGAACGGGACGACCGGTGAGGTCGTCGACACGCTGCCGTTCCGCGACCTGCCCGTGTTCTCCAAGCTCACCTCGTGGGGCATCTACCTGCACATGGGCATCATGTTCGGCCTGCCGCTGCAGATCGCGCTTTTGGCGGTCGCCCTGGGCATCTGCGCGATGGTTGTTCTGGGCTACATGATGTGGTGGCGCCGTCGCCCCACCAAGAACGCCGCCGCCGGCGTTCCCGGCTGCAACCATCTGACGGGCGCGGACTGGGCCGCCATCGCGGTCTTCGGCCTCGCGGTGGGGTTGTTCCTGCCGCTGTTCGGCGTGAGCTTCGCGGCCATGGTGGTGGCGGACCGCCTCCTCGCCGCCCGGGCCCGGCGCGCCACCCCCGTGGAGCAGGGCGAGGAGGACGAGGTGGGCACCGCGCCGGCCCCCGTTCGGGCATAAACGCCCCAGTCTTAACGCACCGGCCCGGGGCACACCCCTAGTAGTAGTAGGGGAACTCCTCCCAGTCGGGGTCGCGCTTCTGCAGGAAGGAGTCGCGGCCCTCGACGGCCTCGTCCGTCATGTACGCCAGGCGCGTGGCCTCACCGGCGAAGACCTGCTGGCCCATGAGCCCGTCATCGGCGAGGTTGAAGGCGAACTTGAGCATGCGCTGCGCGGTGGGGGACTTGCCGTTGATTTCGCGCGCGGCCCGAATCGCCTCCTCCTCGAGCTGCCCGTGGTCTGCGACGATGTTCACCGCCCCCATGCGCTGCATCTCCTCGGCACCGTAGGTGCGCCCGAGGAAGAAGATCTCGCGGGCGAACTTCTGGCCCACCATCTTGGCCAGATAGGCGGAGCCGTAGCCGGCGTCGAAGGATCCGACGTCGGCATCCGTCTGCTTGAAGCGCGCCTCCTGCCTAGAGGCGACGGTGAGGTCGCACACCACATGCAGGGAATGGCCGCCGCCGGCGGCCCAGCCGTTGACCACGGCGATGACCACCTTGGGCATGGTGCGGATCAGGCGCTGCACCTCCAGGATGTGCAGGCGGCCGCCCTCGGCCTTCGCCCGGGCCTCGTCCACGGTCTCGGCTCCCTCGCCCGCCGCGTACTGGTAGCCGGAGCGGCCGCGGATGCGCTGGTCGCCGCCGGAGCAGAACGCCCAGCCGCCGTCCTTGGTGCTCGGCCCATTGCCGGTGAGCAGGACGGTCCCCACGGACGGGTCGCGCCGGGCGTCGTCAAGCGCCGCGTAGAGTTCGTCGACCGTGTGGGGGCGGAACGCGTTGCGCACCTCGGGCCTGTCGAAGGCGATGCGCACGATCCCGTTGGCGCGGCCGCCGCCGTTGTGGCGGTGGTAGGTGATGTCCGTGAAGTCGAAGCCCTCCACCTCGTCCCATTGGGCGGGGTCAAAGGGCTGCTGTGTGCTGTAGCTCATGCAGCTCATCCTACGTGTCGCCGTTTTTGAAACATTAATGTGACCAAAATCCCAAGTTAGGTATTGCTTACCTCAATCGGCGGGGATTAGGGTGAGAGCCATGAGTCTGATCAGCACCACGCGTCGCATGCACCCCCAGGGCACCATGGCGGGTTCGCTTATCGACGTCCCCGTCGGTGCCCAGGCCGTTATCGGCGCGCACACCACCGATGCCTCCGCGTCCCGCCGCCTCCGCGAGCTGGGGCTGCGCCCGGGCGCCTGCGTCACCGTGGTGCAGAAAACCTCCGGCGGCGGCCGCGTCGTCCGGGTGGGAAACACCCGCTACGCCCTCGGTGCCCCGGCGCTGCGCACCATCGCGGTCAACGCCGCCTAGCCCGGCATGAGCGACAGCAGCTTCGCCGCCGCCCCGTCCTGCCGCTGCGAGGACACCGGCGTCATCGCGGCCCCTGCCAGCGCCCCCATCATCGCCCTCATCGGGGCACCGAACGCGGGAAAGTCCACGCTGTTTAACGCGCTGACCGGCGCGAGGGTGAAGATGGGCAACTGGCCCGGCACATCCGTCGAGGTCGCCCGCGGCCTGTGGCGCGCGGAGCGCGAGTACGCGGTGATCGATTTCCCCGGCTCCTACTCACTCGACCCGGTCAGCCCGGACGAGGCCTTCACCCGCGACCTCCTCCTGGAACGCCCGCTCGATGAGCGCCCCGACCTGGTGCTCGTGGCGGTCGACGCCGCCAACATCGCGCGCGGGCTCTACCTCGCGGCGCAGGTCGCCGAGCACCCCTACCGCGTTGTGGTGGTGCTGACCAAGTCCGATGTCGCGGCCTCCCAGGGACTCGAGATCGACCCTGCGGCGCTGTCGCGCGAGCTCGGGCTGCCCGTCGTCGCGGTGGATCCCCGCAAGCGCCAGCTGGCCGACCTCCGCGAGGTAGTCGCCCGCGAGCTCGCGCTGCCTGCCGGGATCGTCCGCCCCGCCGAAGGGAACGACGAGCTCGAGCTCGCCGATGCCCGCTTCGCGTGGGTCGATAACGCGGTCTCCGCGGCGACCCTGCGCGACGAGCCGCGCTCGACCATGACGGACAAGGCGGACCGCTTCGTCCTCCACCCCGTCATCGGCCCCCTGATCTTCTTCTTCGCCATGTGGTGCGTCTTCCAGATCACCACCACCGTCGCCGCCCCGATGCAGGATGCCCTCGACGCATTCTTCACCGGCCCCGTCTCGGACGCGGCGGAGGCGGTCCTGCCGGACATCGCCTGGCTGCGCGGGCTCGTCGTGGACGGCCTCATCGGCGGCGTCGGCATGGTGCTCACCTTCGTCCCGCTCATGGCGCTGATGTTCCTCTGCCTCGCGGTACTGGAAGACTCCGGTTACATGGCCCGCGCCGCCGTCGTGGCGGACCGCCTGATGCGAGCCATCGGTCTGCCGGGCAAGGCGTTCATCCCGCTCATCGTGGGCTTCGGCTGCAACGTGCCCGCCATCTCCGCCACGCGCGTGCTGGGCGACCCGCGCCAGCGCCGCATGACGGCGCTGCTGGTGCCCTTCACCTCCTGCTCGGCACGCCTCACCGTCTACGTCATGCTCGCGGCGACGTTCTTCCCGCAGCACGCGGGTTCGGCGGTCTTCGCCATGTACATCGCCTCGATCCTCCTCGTCATCGGGGCCGGGTTCCTCCTGCACAACCTGGTGTGGCGCACGATGGGATCCGACCCGCTGGTCATCGACCTGCCGAGTTACCAGTGGCCGGTGCCCCGTATCGCCCTGTCCGTCATGTGGGGGCGTCTGAAGGGGTTCCTGGAGACGGCCGGCAAGATCATCGTCGCCACCGTCGTCGTGGTCTGGGCGCTGCAGTCCACCCCGGTCCACCCGGGGGAGAGTTTCGGGGAGGTGGACCCGCAGGATTCCGTCTACGGCACCGTCTCGGGCGCGATGGCCCCGGTCTTCGAGCCGGCCGGCTTCAATTCCTGGTCGCTCGCCGGGCCCCTGATCACCGGTTTCGTGGCCAAGGAGGCCGTGATCTCCAGCTGGGCGCAGACCTACTCGCTGGAGGACCCGTCCGGCGAGGCCCCGGAGGAGCAGGGCCAGTCCGCCCTCGCGCAGCAGATCCGCACCGACTTCGACGAGGCCTCCGGCGGCCACGCCACCGCCGCCGTGTGGGCCTTCATGATGTTCCTGCTGGCCTACACCCCGTGCGTGGCCACACTTGCCGCCCAGCGCCGCGAGATCGGTCTGAAGTGGACCATCTTCGGCCTGGTCGCGCAGCTCGCGACGGCCTGGATCCTCGCGGTGGCCACTTTCACCATCCTCCGGTCGGTGCTGTAGATGGGCCCGATGTCCGCGGTCATGGCCGCCATCCGTGAGGGCGCCACGGGACGTGCCGACATTGCGCGCCGCACCGGCCTGGAACGCACCACCGTCGACGCCGTGATCGAACGCCTCGAGGCGATGGGCCAGCTCAGGCGCGAGGGTCTGAACTCCTCCTGCGACGCCGGCGGCTGCGGCAGCTGCTCATCCAACGGTTCCTGCTCCATCCAGCAGGGGCCGGTCGCGTTGGTGCTCGGTCGGCGCTCCTCCTAGCCTGGAGGCATGCAGCCCGACATCACCGCCGACGACATCCTGGAGCGCTCCCACGTCGTCGCGCTCCCGATGGCCGTGAAATTCCGCGGCATCACCACCCGCGAGGCCCTCCTCATCGACGGTCCCGCCGGCTGGGGGGAGTTCTCACCCTTCGTCGAGTACGCCGCCCCCGAGGCCGCCCACTGGCTCGCCTCCGGCCTTGAGGCCGCGTTCACCGGCTTGCCCGGGGCCAGCGGCTGGGTCGAGGTCAACGGCACCGTCCCCGCGGTCCCCGCTGAGCGGGTTCCGGGGGTCCTCGAGCGATTTCCGGGTGTGCGGACCTTCAAGATCAAGGTTGCGGAAAGGGGCCAGTCGCTTGACGACGACATCTCCCGCGTGAACGCCGTCCGCCGCGCGCGTCCGGACGCCATCCTGCGCGTGGACGCCAACCGCGGCTGGACCGTCGCCGAGGCCCTGGAGGCAGCCGAACACCTCGGCGAGCTGGAGTACATCGAGCAACCGTGCGCCACGGTGGAGGAGCTCGCCGAGGTCCGCGCCGGCTGCTCGACCCCCATCGCGGCCGACGAGTCGATCCGCCGGGCCAGCGACCCGTACCGCGTGGTGGCGGCCGGGGCGGCGGACGTGGGTGTCGTCAAGCCTGCCCCGCTCGGGGGAGTGCGCCGGCTCCTCGAAATTAGCGGCGAGCTCGGCTTGGACCTGACGGTGGCCAGCGCGCTCGACACCGCGGTCGGCATCGACGCGGGTCTCGTCGCCGCGAAGCTGGCGGGCTCGCGCGCGGCCGGGTTGGCGACGCAGCGCCTGTTCCTGGAGGATGTCGCGGCCCCGCGCGAGCTTGTCGACGGCCGCCTCGAGGTCGCCCTCACCGCCCCCGACCCGGAGCGCCTCCACAGCCTGCGCGCCCCGGCCGAGCGCCGCGACTGGTGGTTCGCCCGGGTGCGGGAGTGTCTGCCCCACCTCCAGGGCCCGGGCTCCTAGGCTTCGGTGCCGCCGTCGACGCGCAGCACCACGCCCGTGATGAAGGAGGCGCGCTCGGAGAGCAGGAAGCTTGTCGCGTTGGCGATGTCCTCCACCCGGCCCAGGCGCTTCATCGGGATCTGCTGCTCGTAACCGCGCCGCGCATCCTCCGGGAGGGAGGCGAGCGCTGCCGTCTCGATCGCGCCGGGGGCGACCGCGTTGATGCGGATGCCCCGCTCGGCGTACTCGAGGGCGGCGCTGCGGGTCAGTGAGACAACCCCGTGCTTGGATGCGCCGTACGGCGTGAGCGTGGGGGTCGCGCTGATTCCGGCGAGCGAGGCGATGTTGACGATGGCACCCGCACCCTGCCCGCGGAAGTGGCGCAGCTGCTCCTGCATGCAGAGGAAGGTGCCCGTCAGGGTGATGTCGATGGCGCGGTCCCACGCGGTGCGCTCGACGTCGGCGATGTCGCTGGGCATGGCGCCCACGCCCGCGTTGTTCACCGCGAGGTCGAGGTGCCCGAAGCGTTCCAGGGAGAAGGGAACGAGGTTGCGAACGTCCTCCGGTTCCGACACGTCGGCGTGGACGTAGGCCGCCGCACCGCCGTCCCTTTCAATCAACTCGACGGTCTCGCGGCCTGTCCCGTCGTTGACGTCCGAGACCACAACCCGGGCGCCCTTTTCCGCCAGCTGGACCGCGATGGCCCTCCCTATACCGGCACCGCCCGCCGTGACGAGGGCGACCCGGCCGTCAAATTCCTTGTCTGCGTTCATTGGGTTCATCGGCCCCATCCTACCGCGGCTCCAGTTGAGTGCCCGTAAATGAGCGCCAGTCTGGTGGATTTTCCAACGGCGCGGGGTTTCACCAGACTGGCGCTCATTTACAGGCGCTCATGTGGGAACCCCGCCCACGCGCCCGGCGCGGCGGGGTGCTTTGACCGCCGCGCTACCCTGTCCCTATGAACCCCAACAACGACGAGACCCGCCAGTTTGGGTGGGAGCCGCAGTCGGTGGACCAGCCGCCGCACCGCGAGCGGCCCAGGCAGTACTTCCCGGAACCCGGGCAGCAGAGCACGCCCACGCACTACGATGCCCAGCCGGCACCGCGACCGCAATACGCGGCGCCGGAGTACGGCCCCTGGGACGAGCCCGCCTACGCCGACGGGCAGCCTGAGCCGGACCCCGACCGCTCGAACGGCCCAGCCCTGGCCCTGGGGATCGTCGCGGCCCTCGCCACCGCCGCGGCCCTGGTGTTCATGTTCCTCTGGCGCAGCGCCGCCAGTGAGGCCGAGCGTGTGCCCGAGACCGTCACGGTCACCCAGACGCAGCTGCAGACGGTCACCCAGACCACCACCGAGAGCCGCCGCACCCTGCCCTTCGGCCGCGGCGGACAGTCCGGTGCCCCGAGCACACCCGCCCTGCCCAGTGACCTGCCCACCGCGATCCCCACGGACCTCCCCCCGGAGGTCGGCGGCGCCGTGAGCTCCATCGTCGACGGGATCCTCGGCGGGGTCGACAACCTCAGGCAGCAGGGGTAGGCCGTGTCGGAGACCTCCATGGACATCGCCCGCCGCGTCGCCGGCATCGTGGCGGACAACGTCACCGATGTCGTGCTGTGCCCGGGTTCGCGCAACTCCCCGCTGGCCTACGCCCTCCTCGCGCGCCGGGACCTGAACGTCCACGTGCGCATCGACGAGCGTGCCGCCGCCTTCACCGCCCTCGGCATGGCCCGCGTGCAGCGCCGCCACGTCGCGGTGGTGATGACCTCCGGCACTGCCGTCGCCAACACCCTGCCCGCCGTGGTGGAGGCGCGCATGTCGCACACGCCCATCGCGATTGTCAGCGCGGACCGCCCCGCGCGCCTCGTGGGCACGGGTGCCTCGCAGACCATCTGGCAGCAGGGGATCTTCGGCCGGTACGCGCAGACCCAGCAGGTCGCCTCACTCGAGGACGCCTCCGCCATCTCCTTCGCGGCCGACCAGGTGCACATCAACGTCGCCCTGGACACGCCCCTGGTCCCGGAGGAGCTGCCCGGGCCGGAGGGGGCCCCGCGCACCGCCCCGGTCGGGCCGGGGCGCCTCTCCTCCGGGCGGGCGTGGCTCGACCACGGCGCCGTGGACGTGGACCTCACGCGCGACACCCTGGTCATCACCGGCGACGAGGCGTGGGACGTGCCCGGCCTGGAGCACGTGCCCACGATCGCGGAGCCCACCGCCCCCACGCCCTTCCACCAGGTGCACCCGCTGGCGGCCCGCTTCTTCGCCCAGAAGGAGGTGGCCATCAGCCACGAGGGCGGTGACTTCTCCGCCTCGACGCGTCCGGAGCAGGTCATCGTGGTGGGCCACCCCACCCTGCACCGCGACGTCATGGCGCTCCTGGCGGACCCGGAGATCGAGGTCATCGGCCTGAGCCGCACCGACATCTTCACCGGGCGGCCCACGCGCCGGGGCAGCCGCGTCAACGCCACCGGCCAGCCCCGCGACGCCTGGCTGAAAATCTGTGGGGCCGCCGGGGAGGTCGGCGCCGAAACCGTTCGCGACGCTCTCGCGGACGCGCAGTTCGGCTTCACCGGCCTGCACGTCGCGGCCGCAGTCGCGGACACCCTGGGGGTGGGGGACACGCTGGTCCTCGGCTCGTCCAACCCGGTGCGCGACGCCAGCTTCGTCGGCCTGCCCTTCGACGGGGTGCCCACCTACAGCGCCCGGGGCGCGGCCGGCATTGACGGCACCGTCTCCCAGGCCGTCGGTGTCGCGCTGGCCACCCAGGCGCTCGAACCGGGGGAAATCCGCGCCCCGCGCACCGTCGCGCTCATGGGCGACCTGACCTTCCTCCACGATTCCTCCGGTCTCGTCATCGGGCCCGGGGAACGCCGCCCCGGCAACCTGACCATCGTCGTGGCCAACGACGACGGAGGCGGCATCTTCGAGACGCTCGAGGTCGGTTCCGACGCGGTCCGCGGGAACTTCGAGCGGGCGTTCGGCACTCCGCACGGGGTGGACGTCGAGAAGCTCGCGCTCGCGTACGGCACCTCCTACCGCAGGGCGGAGACCCTTCCGGAGCTCGTGGAGACGCTTGTCGACGTCACCTCCACCCCCGACCCGGTCACCGTCGTCGAGGCGGTGACTACGCGGGCCACGCGCAGGGGCCTGGCCGAGAGGCTCCGGCGGTGATCCCGAAACGCCGCCTCCTGCAGCTCGTGGCGGGTTTGTACCTCTGCGCGCTGCTGGCGGCGGTGGCGATGGTCGTGGGCCCGGCGCTCAACGACGCACGCATCATGGCCGACCCCGGCCGGGGGATGGCCACGGTGACCGGGGTGAGCCGGTTGCGCACCTCCGCCGAGTACCAGGACGAGCAGGGCCGTTACCACTCCCCGAAGCACGGCCTGCTCTACCCGACGGACCTCGGGGAGGGGCAGCGCGTGTGGGTGACCTACGCCAAGTCCGACCCGGACCTGGTGAAGGTGGAGGGGCGCGGGTGGACCCTCTCGCTGGTGCCCGCCTTTTCGGTGGCCGCCGCCGCCACCGTGCTGGCGGCCGCGGCGTGGTTCGCGGTGGGGCGGGCCTTCGGCGGAAGCTCCGCCCGCCACTCCGTCCGCCGGGGCGGGGTTACGCTAGCGTAAAGAGAAATTAACGGGGAGTTCTCTCCCCGTGCACTGTCCTTTTGAGCAGGTGTGGAAGGTTTCAACCCATGCGTGTCGCCATCGTCGCGGAGTCCTTTCTTCCCAACGTCAACGGAGTGACCAACTCGGTTCTCCGGGTTCTGGAGCACCTGCACGCGCACGGCCACGAGGCGATCGTCGTCGCGCCGGGCGCCCGGGCCTTCCAGGAGGAGATCCCCGAGTACCTCGGGTTCGAGATCGTCCGCGTGCCCACCGTGATGATCCCGCTGGTGGATTCGCTTCCCATCGGCGTGCCCACGGCCTCCGTGATCAACGCGCTCAGCGCGTTCAAACCGGACGTCGTGCACCTGGCCAGCCCCTTCGTTCTCGGTGGCGCGGGGGCTTTCGCGGCCCTGCAGATGCGCATCCCGGCGGTGGCGCTCTACCAGACGGACGTTGCGGGTTTCGCCACCCAGTACCAGCTTTCCGTCCTGGCCAGCATGGCGTGGGAGTGGACCCGCAACGTGCACAACCGCTGCGAGATCACCCTGGCACCCTCCTCCGAGGCGATCCGGCAGTTGGAGGCGCACGGCGTGAAGAACGTCCGCCACTGGGGCCGGGGTGTGGACACGGAGCTGTTCCACCCCTCCAAGCGCTCCGAGATGCTGCGCCGCCAGTGGGACCCGACGGGGAAGAAGAAGATCGTCGGTTTCGTCGGGCGCCTCGCCGCCGAGAAGGGCGTGCACCGCCTGGCCCCGCTGGTCGAGGACCCCAACGTGCAACTGGTCGTCGTCGGTGACGGGCCCGAGCGCGCCTGCCTGCAGGAGACGCTCCCCAACGCGGTGTTCACCGGCGCCCTCGGCGGCCAGCAGCTTGCGCGCGCGTACGCCAGCCTGGACCTCTTCGTGCACACCGGGGAGTTCGAGACGTTCTGCCAGGCCATCCAGGAGGCGCAGGCGAGCGGCGTGCCCACCATCGGGCCGCGCGCCGGGGGGCCGATCGACCTCATCCAGGAGGGTTACAACGGCCTGCTCCTCGACGTGGATACCTTCACCCACAACCTCCCGGATGCCGTGAAGTACCTCCTGGACGACGTCCGCCACGCCGAGCTGCGGGACAACGCCCGCGAGTCCGTGGCGGACAAGACCTGGGACTCGCTCTGCGGCCAGCTGCTGGACTACTACGGGGAGGCCATCCGCGGCTACAACCGCGGCACCGTGTCCCTCTTCGGGCACCGCTTCGCGGTACCGGGCTGGGCCCAGAAGACGGCGGGCGCCGCCCGCTCCGCCAGGCCCGGCCGGTCGCGCACCGCCTAGCCTGTAAGCTTGGCCCCCATGGCCAAGGCAGACCTGGAGAAGAAGCCCTTCGACGTCGCGGGGATGTTTGACGCGGTGGGCAGCAAGTACGACATCACCAACACCGTGCTGTCGTTCGGCCTGGACAGGTACTGGCGCCGCCGCACCCGCGAGCGCCTCAACCTCCGCCCCGGCGAGAAGGTTCTGGACCTCGCCGCGGGCACCGCCGTCTCCACCGTGGAGCTGTCAAAGTCCGGGGCATGGGTCGTGGCCTGCGACTTCTCCCAGGGAATGCTCGCCGCCGGAAGCGGGCGCGACGTGCCCAAGGTAGTCGGGGATGCGATGCACCTTCCCTTCGCGGACGAGACCTTCGACGCCGTCACCATCTCCTACGGGCTGCGCAACGTCCACGACTTCGAGGCGGGCCTGCGCGAGATGGCGCGCGTGACCAAGCGGGGCGGGCGCCTGGCGGTCAACGAGTTCTCCACTCCGGTCGTGCCGGTGTTCAGCACCGTCTACAAGGAATACCTCCCGCGCGCCCTGCCGCTGGTGGCCAAGGTGTTCTCCTCCAACCCGGAGGCCTACGAGTACCTCGCCGAGTCCATCCGCGCGTGGCCGAACCAGGAGCAGCTCGCCGCCGCGATCAACCGCAACGGCTGGGACGACGCCGGCTGGCGGAACCTCTCCCTCGGCATCGTCGCGCTGCACAGCGCCGTGAAGCCCTGATCCCTCAGGCGGCGTCCCAGAGGGGGGCCTTGACCGGGGCGATTCGCGATGCCGCGCGCCACGCCCGCGAGATGAGGTCGCGGTCCTCGTCCGTCACGAGGTTGCCCATCAACCGCGCGGCCGCGGGCATGATCCGCTTTCCGACGGGCCCCCGCAGCGCCACCGGCCCCGCCAGCGGAAGGAACCGCGGGTAGGTGAGCAGCCGCGCCGCGGTGCGGGCGAGCACGAACGCCTCCCCGTAGGAGCGGCGCAGCTGGTCGGGCCAGGCCAGTGTGAGGTCGCGGCCCCGGCGGATCAGGTCGACGGCCATGACGGCCGTCTCCAGCCCGTAGTCGATGCCCTCGCCGTTGAGCGGGTTGACGCAGGCGGCGGCATCGCCGATGAGGGCCCAGTTGGGCCCCGCCACGTTCGAGACGGCCCCGCCCATCGGCAGAAGGGCGCTCGTCACCCCGGTGGCCGGTCCCAGTCCCCACGTCCCGCGCTGCTGCTCGGCGTACTGGGCGAGCAGCTTCTTGGTGTTCACTTTCGCCGGGCGCGCCTGGGTGGACAGCGCACCGCAACCGAGGTTGACCAATCCCTCCCCGCCGCCGGGTTCGCCCAGGGGGAAGATCCAGCCGTACCCCGGCTGGATGGAACCGTCATCGTCGCGCAGCTCCACGTGGGAGTGCATCCACGGCTCCCCGGCGTGCGGGGAGGTGCAGTACGAGCGCGCGGCGATGCCGTACACCTCGCCGCGGTGCCAGGTGCGCCCGAGGAGTTTGCCGAAGGGAGAGCGCACGCCGTCGGCGACCATGACCCACCGCGGGGACACCTCGCCGCGCGGGGTCGCCACCGAGGAGATCGCACCGCCCGTCAGGTCCACGCCGGTGGCGGGGCAGTCGTGCCACACCGTTGCACCCGCCTTCTCGGCCTCCGCGACCAGGGCGGCATCGAAGTGCGCGCGCGGGCTGGCGGACCCCTCGGTGCCGTAGCGGCCCTCCGGCCAGGGGGCGGTGAGGGCGCCGCCGTAACCGTGCAGCTTCAGGCCGCGGTTGCGGTACGCCGGCAGCACGTGGTCCAGGCCGAGGGTGCGCAGCGCGTGGACGGCGCGTGGAGTGAGGCCGTCACCGCATGTCTTGTCGCGGTTGGCCGGCTGGGCGTCGATAAGCAGCGTGTCCAGGCCCGCCCTCTGCGCGGCCACCGCCGCGGCCGAACCGGAGGGGCCGGCGCCCACGACCAAGACATCCCAGCTGCTGTTCACGGTGAACCATTGTGGCACAGCACCACCACGCCATTTGCCACCCGCTGCTGCGCGGCCCCGCGCAGGTGGGTTACGGTTGAGTGCGAAATTCAATCGCCCTCGGCGATGCCCCATCGCCCCGGGAAGGCCAATCGACCTGCAAGGACGTCACCGATGACCAACGGCAGCCCACCGTCAGCGCCCCACGAGTTCACCATGCAACTCGGGGACGCGGACCTGACCGCCCGCATCGGAGAGGGCATGGGCCGGGTTGAGGACCTGCTGTACGAGCGGCTCTCGGTGGGCGAGGACTTCGTCACCGACAAGGTCACCCACCTGGTCAAGGCGGGGGGCAAGCGTTTCCGCCCCCTCGTGGCGCTGCTGTGCAGCGAGTTCGGCCCCGAGCCGGGAGCGGAGAACGTGGTCAAGGGGGCGGCCATCACGGAGATGGTGCACCTGGCCACCCTCTACCACGACGATGTGATGGACGAGGCCGCCCGCCGCCGCGGCGTGGAATCGGCCAACCACCGGTGGGGCAACACCGTGGCCATCCTTGCGGGGGACATCCTCTTCGCCCATGCCTCCCGGTTGATGAGCGAGATCAACACCGACACCGTCCGCCACTTCGCGGACACCTTCGCCGAGCTGGTAACGGGCCAGATGCGCGAGACGGTCGGGGCGCGCGGTGGTGACCCGGTCGAGCATTACCTCAAGGTCATCGAGGAGAAGACGGGCGTGCTCATCGCCTCCGCCGCCTACCTCGGCTCGCGCAACGCGGGCGCCGGGGACGAGATCGTGGAGCGCTGCGAGAGGCTGGGCGGGGCGATCGGGATGGTTTTCCAGATCGTTGACGACATCATCGACATCTTCTCCTCGCCCACGGAGTCGGGCAAGGTCCCCGGCACCGACCTTCGCGAAGGCGTGTTCACCCTGCCCGTGCTCTACGCCCTGCGTCACGACTCGCCCGCCGGCGAGGAGCTGCGAGGTCTGCTCACGGGCCCGCTCGCGAGTGACGCGGACGTCGCGCGAGCCCTCGAGCTCATCGCCCAGACCGACGGGCGCGAGCGCGCGCTTGCCGACGTCCACCGCTACCTCGCCACCGCGGAGGAGCAGCTCGACGGGCTGCCGGACATCCCGGCCAACCGCGCCCTGCGACAGCTCTCCGCCTACACCGTGGAGCGCGTCGGCTGATTCGGCGTCCTGAACTGCCGATTTGTTGATTTGCGCCCGGGGTGTTGTAAAGTATCCCTCGCACGTTACGTGCTCGCCAGGTTGCCCGAGCGGCCAAAGGGAGCGGACTGTAAATCCGCCGGCATTGCCTTCAGAAGTTCGAATCTTCTACCTGGCACAGACACCGAAACCCGTCACCTCCACGGTGGCGGGTTTCGCCGTTTCCGGTCGGCGCCGCGTGCGGATTCCGGTGCGGGGGAGGGGGTGTCGTGCGACGGCTCCGCGCACGGGAAAATCATTGCCTTCCTGCGGATTTGTGTTCCAAATGTGTGTTGGGTTAATCTTTTCAAGGCTTCAACGGAGCGGGCTGCAAGGCCCACAACTTAGAGGCTGTGCCCCCTTAGCTCAGTCGGCAGAGCGTTTCCATGGTAAGGAAAAGGTCATCAGTTCGATTCTGATAGGGGGCTCTGTTGTTTGCCGCGTGCACGCGCGCAAGCACAGGGCGGTGTAGCTCAGTGGTAGAGCAAGCGACTCATAATCGCTGTGTCGAGAGTTCAATTCTCTCCATCGCTACTCACCTGAACTGGGCGCCCCGGCGTCCGTGGTAGGGTAGGCGTACTGCTCACGGGCAGTGCTCTAGGGGCGTGGCACAATTGGTAGCGCAACGGTCTCCAAAACCGTCGGTTGCAGGTTCGAGTCCTGTCGCCCCTGCCAAGACTTTTAGCAAGAGGAGAGCTGTGACAAATCCGAATGCACAGAATCCGGCGCGGCCGACCGGCAAGCGTCAGCTGCGCGGGTCCTCCTCCGCGACCCCCGTCACCACCGCCTCCGAGGAGGCCAAGCGCTCCGCCGCCCGCGGTACCGATGACGGGGACAAGGCCGGCAACGGAGTCGCCGCCTTCCCCGGTGAGGTTGCCACCGAGCTGCGCAAGGTTATCTGGCCCACCGGCAGTCAGATGCTCAACTACACGCTCATCGTGTTCGCATTCCTCATCGTTCTCACCGCTTTGGTGTGGACCGTCGACTGGGGTGCCCGCTGGGTAGTTGAGCAAGTCTTCGTCCGTTAGCTATAATCTTCGTTTGTAAGCGCATCCCGCCACCCCGGAAGAAGGGGAGGGCGGGATAATTTATTGCCCCGCCCTTCCGGGACAGCCGGTAGGCTGGGGCAAAATTCCGAACCGATCGAGGAGGATCCCATGGCTGAAGACAACGGCAAGAAGCTGGAGACCAACGAGGCCGAGATGGTTGACGAGGGTGCCCCCGTGCAGCCCCAGACCGACCCGGAGGCCAAGGAGGCCAAGAAGGCGGAGAAGGCCGATGAGTCGGGCGAGTCCGACGAGGAGTCTGACAGACACATGGGTGAGCCCGATTTGCCTGACGACGTCGAGAAGGCCGTGATGGCCGAGGCGAGTTCGCTCGAGGCCGGTGACGCCCCCGAGGCCATGATGTTCCGCGCCGAGGGGGATGCTGCGGCAGAAGACGCCGAAGGGGCGGATGCCGGTGCGCCGGCCGCCTTCGACCGCGCCGAGGCCGACGATCACGCCGCCGCAGCCACCTCCGGCGATGACGGCGACACCGCGGCACCGCACGAGCTCTCGTCCGAGTTACTCGGCGAGCAGGGGGCCACCTCCCTCGAACCGGGTGCACCGGAAGGGGAGGCTTCCCCGGAGGGTGCCCTCGAGGGAGCGCCCGAGGAGGAGGCGAGCGACAGCGAGTACCGCCGCCGCCTGCGCGAATACACCCGCGAGCTGAAGAAGCTCCCGGGCGACTGGTACATCATTCAGTCGTACTCGGGTTACGAGAACAAAGTGAAAACCAACCTCGACATGCGCATCCAGACCCTCGAGGTGGAGGATTCCATCTTTGACGTCGTTGTGCCCATCGAGCAGGCCATCGAGCTCAAGGATGGCAAGCGCAAGGTGGTCAAGCGCAAGCTGCTTCCGGGCTACGTCCTCGTCCGCATGGACATGAACGACGCCGCCTGGTCCGTGGTGCGCGAGACTCCGGGTGTCACCTCCTTCGTCGGCAACGAGGGCAACGCGACCCCGGTCAAGCACCGTGATGTCGCGCGCTTCCTGATGCCGAAGGAGACCCCCGTTGAGGGCCAGCCCTCCCAGGCGAACGCCGAGGGGGAGACGGTCGTGGCCATGCCGGAGGAGAACACCACCCCGGCCCTCGCGCACGACTACCAGGTCGGCGAGGCCGTCACTATCCTCTCCGGCGCCCTGGCGTCAGTCTCGGCGACCATTTCCGAGATCGACCCGGTCACCGGCAAGATCCAGGCCCTCGTGTCCATCTTCGGGCGCGAGACCCCGGTGGAGCTGACCGCCGACCAGATCGAGCGCATCATCTAGTTTGCGTTTGGCCTGGACGAGGCCTTAAAGTGAAACGTCGCGTGTGTTCAAAAGACTCACGCGACGTTTTTCATTCATTCATCCCCGGTGGCCCGCGCCGCTTCGAGGCGGGGCATCCGGAAGCTCCCGGCAGTGCATCGTGGCCGGGGGCCGTACCAAGGAATTGAGGTAATTCGATGGCAAAGAAGAAGGTCACCGGCCTGATCAAGCTGCAGATCGAGGCAGGCATGGCGAACCCGGCTCCGCCGGTGGGTCCCGCACTGGGTGCCCACGGCGTGAACATCGTCGAGTTCACCAAGGCATACAACGCCGCCACCGAGTCCATGCGTGGCAACATCATCCCGGTTGAGATCACGGTCTACGAGGACCGCTCCTTCACCTTCATCCTGAAGTCCCCGCCGGCCGCCAAGCTCCTGCTCAAGGCCGCCGGCCTGCAGAAGGGCTCCGGCGTCCCGCACACCCAGAAGGTCGGCTCCGTGACCTGGGACCAGTGCAAGGAGATCGCGGAGACCAAGAAGGAAGACCTCAACGCCCGCGACATCGAGGCTGGCGCCGCGATCATCGCAGGCACCGCCCGCTCCATGGGCATCGAGGTCAAGAAGTAACCACCCCCGCCGTGGAAGGGCCGGCCAAGCCCCAACCACAACTCCCACTGTTTGAGAAGAACAGGAAAGGAACACAACATGGCAAAGAAGTCCAAGCGCTACCTGGAGATGGCCGCCAAGGTCGACGCCTCCACCCTGTACCACCCGCTCGATGCCGTCACCCTTGCCAAGGAGACCTCCTCCGACAAGTACGACGCCACCATCGATGTCGCAATGCGTCTCTCCGTCGACCCGCGCAAGGCGGACCAGCTGGTCCGCGGCACGGTATCCCTGCCCAACGGCACCGGCAAGACCGTGCGCGTCGCCGTCTTCGCCGAGGGTGAGAACGCCACCAAGGCCCAGGAGGCCGGCGCCGACATTGTGGGCACCGACGAGCTCATCGAGCAGATCAACAACGGCCAGCTCGACTTCGACGTGGCGATCGCCACCCCGGACCAGATGGCCAAGGTCGGCCGCGTCGCGCGCGTCCTCGGACCCCGCGGCCTGATGCCGAACCCGAAGACCGGCACGGTCACCCCGGACGTCGCAAAGGCGATCCAGGAGGTCAAGGGTGGCAAGATCTCCTTCCGCGTGGACAAGGCATCCAACCTCCACGCGCTGATCGGCAAGGCTTCCTTCACCGCCGAGCAGCTCGCCGAGAACTACGGCGCGCTACTCGACGAGGTCCTCCGCCTCAAGCCCGCATCCGCCAAGGGCATCTACCTGAAGAAGATCGCGGTCTCTGCGACCCAGGGCCCCGGCATCCAGATCGATCCGAGCGTGCAGAAGAACTACGCCACCAAGGCGTAATTCGCCGGGGTGATCCGTCACCTCTGAAGCCCCGCGACGTTGCTGTCGCGGGGCTTTGCCGTGTGCGGGCCCCTGTGGGTGGGGTCCGCGCGAACCGTGATATCACGGTTTACGTTTTCGGCGGGACCGTGACCAGGAATTTTACGGCGGGGTTCGCGCAAACCGTGATATCACGGTTTCTACTCTCGTAGCGCCCGTGACCAGGCACTTTAGGGCGGGATCCGCGCAAACCGTGATATCCCACCCGCGGACCCCTAAGTCGGCAGAACCGGCCTATTGTTCCGGATCTCCGCGACCTGGAGAAACGCAAACCGTGATATCACGGTTACTGCTTTTGAAGCGCCCGCGACCTGGCAATTTAGGGCGGGAATTGCGCAAACCGTGATATCGCGACCACGGAACCCCTGGTCGGCAAAACGGCCCTTCCGGCCCGGGTCCCCCGCGTCCTGGGGCGACTTAAACCGTGATATCACACCCCAGCGCCACCCACCCGACCCCCACCGACCGCGCTCCACCCGCCGCGCGATTTGCCATTACGCGGCACGGGTGGCTAAACTGACTCCTCGAAGTTTGAACGGGTGCCGGCTGCCGGCCCCGCGCTCAAGTTTCACCGAAGACCGTCGGTCGCCCCGGGAAACCGGGGCCGAAGGTTTCCCACTCCAGGGAACGGCCCACGCAGGAGGAACGTGGCAAACCTTTCTGGTGCCTCGTGCTTCTGCACGGGGCATTTTGCATGGGCGCCTGAAGGGGCGTCGCCAAGCGAAATGCTCCGGCGGATTGTAGGACATGACGTTATTGGAAGGAGGCGTGAGTAATGGCAAACCCGAAGAACACCAAGGAGCTCGAAGTTCTCAAGGACAAGTTCCAGGAGGCTAGCTCCCTCGTGCTTACCGAGTACCGTGGCCTGACCGTTGGTCAGATTCAGGAGTTGCGCGGTCAGCTGGGCTTCGATGTCGAGTACCACGTCGCCAAGAACACCCTCGTCAAGATCGCCGCAAGCGAGAACGGCATTGAGGGTCTCGATGAGCTTCTGACCGGCCCGACGGCCGTCGCCTTCATCAAGGGCGAGGCAGTTGATGCCGCAAAGGTCCTGAAGAAGTTCAGCAAGGATCACGACGCGCTCGTGATCAAGGGCGGCTACATGGATGGAAACGCCATCGATGCCTCCCAGGTTGGCGCCATCGCCGAGATGGACAACCGCGAGACCACCCTTGCAAAGATCGCCGGCGCCTTCCAGGGCTCCTTGGCAAAGGCTGCTGGCCTGTTCCAGGCTCCAGCATCCAAGACCGCCCGCCTTGTCGCTGCGCTGCAGGACAAGCAGGGCGAAGCTGCGTAAAGCACGAACGACACCACATATTGACTCCCCGGGCCGCCCGCCGGCCCGCTAAAGAAAGGAAGCCACCATGGCTAAGCTGTCCAAGGACGAGCTCATTGAGCAGTTCAAGGAAATGACCCTCATCGAGCTTTCCGAGTTCCTGAAGGAATTCGAGGAGGTCTTCGACGTCACCGCCGCCGCTCCGGTCGCTGTCGCCGCCGCAGGCGCTCCGGCTGGCGGCGAGGGTGCCGCTGAGGAGGAGAAGGACGAGTTCGACGTCGTTCTCGAGTCCGCCGGCGACAAGAAGATCGGCGTCATCAAGGTTGTCCGCGAGCTCGTCCCGGGTCTCGGCCTGAAGGACGCCAAGGAAATGGTCGAGGGTGCCCCCAAGGCCATCCTCGAGGGCGCCAACAAGGACGACGCCGAGGCCGCCAAGACCAAGCTCGAGGAGGCTGGCGCGAAGGTTACCCTCAAGTAATCACGCCCCGTTTATTTCGGCTCGAAGCTCCCCGCACTGCACGGTGTGGGGAGCTTTTCGCTTCTCGACACCCTCCCGGCACCCGCCCGGGAACCTAACCGACCAGCAACTTCGTGGTGTAGCGCTTGAGCATGTCGGGGGAGAGGTCCGCGAGAACCTTGAGCACCGTATCCGGGGCGCTGACGGTGTGGTGCAGCTTCTTCTTCAGGTAGAGGTTGCGGGTGGTGAAGATCTTCTCCGCCACCTCGGCTACGTCATCCGGGACGAGACGCACCCCCAGCGTCCTGACGGAGCGGGCGTTGACCTCCGAGATCTTCGACTTGGCCCACAGCGGCATGATGTCGTTGACGCGGATCTTGTCCCGCGCCCACTCCAGGGCCATTGCCTCCGTCAGTCCCTTGACGTAGAACTTCGAGGCGGAATACGTGGACACGTCGGGCTGGCCGAAGTTGGCGGAGGCGGAGCACATGGAGACCATGACCGAGCCGCGGGTGCGCTTCAGGTAGGGGTGGCACGCCTTGGCGCCGTAGGCCACGCCGACGCAGTTGATGTCGGTGATCCACTGGATCTTGTCCGGGGTCTGCTCGCTCAGGGGGCCGTCGACGATGACACCGGCGTTGTTGAAGAACGCGTCCATGGTCCCGCCGGTGCGGGAGGTGAAGTCGGAGACCGCCGCCTCCCAGCTGTCCCAGTCGCGCACGTCCAGGTGGCCGGTCACGAGGGTTCCCGGCAGGTCGGCCGCCTCCTCCGCCCACTCGGTGGGGACGATGTCGTAGGAGCCGACGATCCACCCGCGCCGGAGCATGCGCTGTGCGGTGGCCTTGCCGATGCCCGCCGCACCCCCCGAGATGAAGATGGACTTCTGTCTCCCTCCGCCGGCGGCTCCCGCGGTGTGCTTACGGCCGTGTGCTGCGTGTGATCCCTGTGACGCTGTCATGGCTAAGACTCTAGATGTTATCCCGGTCACAGGTATAGTATTGGCCGGAAACTTAACTCCGGAAAAGAGGGAACCGACCCATGACCCACGCGATGCGCGAGCAGACCACCACGGACATCATCAACCCCGCGACGGGGGAGGTCATCGGGGCCGTGCCCCTGCACACGAGGGAGGACACGAAGGCGGCCTTCGAGAGGGCGCGCCTGGCCCAGAAACGCTGGGGGAGCACCAGCGTGCGCGAACGCCGAAGGATCCTCCTCCGGTTCCACAACCTGGTCCTGGACAACCGCGACCACCTCATGGACGTGATCCAGGACGAGAACGGCAAGAACCGTCTCTCCGCGCTGGAGGAGGTCCTCGACGTCGCGCTGACCTCGCGCCACTACGGTTACAGGGCGCAGAAGCTGCTGAAGGAGCACCGGCGCCGCTCCGTTTTCCCCGTTATCACGAGCACCCGGGAGCAGCGCCCCCCGAAGGGTGTCGTTGGCGTCATCGCCCCCTTCAATTACCCGCTCTCGCTCGCGGTCACCGACGCCCTCGCCGCGCTCATGGCGGGCAACGCCGTGGTGCTCAAGCCGGATTCCCAGACTCCGCTGTCCGCGCTCGCCGGTGCCGAGCTGCTCGAGCGCGCCGGGCTGCCCCGCGACCTTTTCCAGGTGATCACCGGCTCCGGCACCGAGGTGGGTCAGGCCATCGTGGAGGAGTGCGACTTCCTCATGTTCACCGGCTCCACCGCGACAGGGGAGAAGCTGGCCGAGCAGGCGGCATCGCGCCTCATTGACTACTCCATGGAGCTCGGGGGGAAGAACGCGATGATCGTGGCCCACGACGCCGATGTCAAGCGCGCGGTCGAGGGTGCGTGGACCGCGTGCTTCGGCAACTCGGGCCAGCTGTGCATCTCGATCGAGCGGATGTACGTGCACCGCGCCGTCGCCGACGAATTCATTCCGGCCTTCGTGTCCCGCGTCCAGGCCATGCGCGTCGGTGCGGGGCACGACTGGGACATCGACATGGGTTCCCAGATCTCGGTGGAGCACACCGAGAAGATCGAGCGCTTCGTCGACGATGCGGTGAGCAAAGGCGCAACGGTCCTCACGGGTGGGCGCCGACTCCGCGAGCTTGGCGACGCCTTCTTCGCGCCCACCGTGCTCACGGACGTGCCAGAGGATGCTGACCTGCACCGCGACGAGGTCTTCGGGCCCGTTGTCTACATCGAGGTCGTGGACTCCGATGACGAGGCTGTCGCGCGCGCCAACGACACCACCTACGGGCTGAACTCCTCCGTCTGGGCCACCCCGAAGACCGGACGGAAGATCGCCTCGCGGCTGCAGACCGGCACGGTGAACATCAACGAGGGCTACGCACCCGCGTGGTCGGCGATCGACGCCCCCATGGGCGGGTGGAAGAAATCCGGCGTGGGCCGCCGCCACGGTGACCACGGCCTGACCAAGTACACGGAGCCCCGGAACGTCACGGAAACGCGGTTCACCACCCTGATGAACAACGGAATCCCCCGTGACAAGTGGGCGGCGCTGCTCGGGGCGTCGCTCAAGCTCGGCCGCGACATTCTGCGCTGACGGGCCGGGGTCGGGGAGGTCCTGCGATACAATCAGCGGTCATGCTCCCCACGTCCCGAATTCTCTCGGCCCTCCTGACCGGCCTGGGCATCGCGCTCGTCGTCGGTGGGCTTATCGCCCCCCGGTTTCTCGTCGGTGACGGACGCCTGCCCCTCAGCCTGGAGGACACGACGTGGACGATGACGGACCCTCAGGGGAAGTACCTGGGCAGGACAGCCCCCGTCACGCGCCAGCTGCACATGGAGATCCAGGATCCCTCGGACGAGGACACCGCCAGCGTCCGCGTCGGGGACACTCTACGCGCGGGTGAGGCGGGCAGCGACTTCGACAATCTCGTCAGCGCCGCCACCTGGTCCTACGTCATGGATCGCCGCTCAGGCGAGCCGCAGGGGGACATGCACCTGCAGACGGTCATGGCCACGCCCGCCGTCGATGTCGCGAACGGGGGGAGCTGGCTCAAGCTCCCCTCGGACGTGGAGCAGAAGACCTACACCGTTTTCGATCCCACGCTTCGTTCCGGTGCCGCCGCCGACTTCACGGGGGAGGAGGACATCAAGGGTCGCAGCGTCTACACCTTCGAGCAGCGCATCAACCCGACAAACGTCGCCATGGCGTACGCGGACATGCGCAACACCAAAACCATCCAGGGCCCGGACGGCCAGCAGATCCGCGCCTTCCTCTTCCACTCCGCGCAGCGCCGGCTCCTGGTGGACCAGATCTCCGGGCTCGTGGTGGGAATGGACGAGAAGGTGGATGACTACTACGGCGACGCCCAGGGGCGCCGGCTCGAGGATTACGTGGCCTATGACGCCCACATGCCCCGCGAACGCGTCGAATCCATGACGGACCAGCTCGGTTCCGTGCGCTCGGCCGACCAGTCCCGCGCGGTACGCTACGGAGTCATCGGGCTCGGTACCCTGTTGACCCTGGCGGGGCTCGTCGGGACGCTGCGCCCGGGCGGGAGGCCGGGCAAAACTGCTGGTCGCCGCGGCGGCGGGAGTCGGGGAGCGGCGGGCCGTGCCGTACCCGCCCGCCGGGACCGGGGGGCGCGTTCGATGCGGCGACGCGGAAAAGGCGGGGGATCGACGGCGGTTTCATTTGCCGAATAGAACGGGGGCAGTGGTAGAGTTCCCCCCAAGCGAATGACCCGCACAGGACGGCAAGCGGGTTCCGCGGGGACAACACTTGGGGGGTGTTGAGTATTCGGGGGCGAGTCTTTACAATGCGCGGCCGGTTGTATAAGCTAAGTCGTTGCGCTGGAAGCCGTCTCCAGTTTGTTCATGAAACCTTGTCCTCACGGTTTTCACGGCCGTTTTGACAAGGTGACTTTGTGCATTTCAGGGGCGGATCTTCCACAGCAGACCAAATGCTAACTTATCCAGCGGATTCGCCGGTGAAACCGTGAGCCAGAGCAGGTTTCCCGCGTCCGCGTGAGGTGCTGGAAGGACCCAACTTGGCAGTCTCCCACCAGACCATGTCAATGGCCACTATCCCCGGAGCTCCGCAGCGTTACTCCTTTGCGAAGATTTCCGAACCCATCACGGTTCCGGGGCTTCTTGACGTACAGCTTGAATCTTTCGCCTGGCTCGTGGGCACGCCGGAATGGCGCGAGCGCGAGCAGGCCGAGCGGGGCGAGTCCGCGCGCGTGACCAGCGGACTCGAGGACATCCTCGAGGAGCTCTCCCCGATCCAGGACTACTCGGGCAACATGAGCCTGTCCCTGTCCGAGCCCCGCTTCGAGGACGTCAAGTACACCATTGACGAGTGTAAAGACAAAGACATCAACTACTCCGCCCCGCTCTACGTCACCGCGGAGTTCATCAACAACGACACCCAGGAGATCAAGTCCCAGACCGTCTTCATCGGCGACTTCCCGCTGATGACCGATAAGGGCACCTTCATCGTCAACGGCACCGAGCGCGTCGTCGTCTCCCAGCTCGTGCGTTCCCCGGGTGTCTACTTCGACGAGACCATCGACAAATCCACGGAGCGCCCGCTGCACTCCGTGAAGGTCATCCCGTCCCGTGGTGCCTGGCTGGAATTCGACGTCGACAAGCGCGACACCGTCGGCGTGCGCATCGACCGCAAGCGCCGCCAACCGGTGACCGTCCTGCTGAAGGCCCTGGGATGGTCCACCGAGCAGATCACGGAGCGCTTCGGCTTCTCCGAGATCATGATGTCCACCCTCGAGTCCGACGGCGTGGCCAACACCGACGAGGCGCTGCTGGAGATCTACCGCAAGCAGCGCCCCGGTGAGCAGCCGACCCGCGATCTCGCGCAGTCCCTGCTCGAGAACGCCTTCTTCCGCGCGAAGCGCTACGACCTCGCGCGCGTCGGCCGCTACAAGGTCAACCGCAAGCTGGGCCTCGGCGGCGACCACGAGGGCCTGATGACCCTCACCGAGGAAGACATCGCCACCACCCTCGAGTACCTGGTGCGCCTCCACTCCGGCGAGACCGAGATGACCTCCCCGACTGGGGAGACCATCCCGATCAACACCGACGACATCGACCACTTCGGCAACCGTCGCCTGCGCACCGTGGGTGAGCTGATCCAGAACCAGGTCCGCGTCGGCCTCTCCCGTATGGAGCGCGTCGTCCGCGAGCGCATGACCACCCAGGACGCGGAGTCCATCACCCCGACGTCCCTGATCAACGTGCGCCCGGTCTCCGCCGCGATCCGCGAGTTCTTCGGCACCTCGCAGCTGTCGCAGTTCATGGACCAGAACAACTCCCTGTCCGGCCTGACCCACAAGCGCCGCCTCTCCGCGCTCGGCCCGGGCGGCCTGTCGCGCGAACGCGCCGGCATCGAGGTTCGCGACGTGCACCCGTCGCACTACGGCCGCATGTGCCCGATTGAGACCCCCGAGGGCCCGAACATCGGCCTAATCGGCGCGCTCGCCTCCTACGCCCGCGTGAACGCCTTCGGCTTCATTGAGACGCCGTACCAGAAGGTCGAGGACGGCAAGCTCACCGACCGGATCGATTACCTCACCGCCGACGAGGAGGACCGCTACGCCATTGCGCAGGCGGCCACCCCGATGGACAAGGACGGCGCCCTCACCGCAGAGCGCATCGAGGTCCGCCTCAAGGACGGCGACATCGGTGTCGTCGGCCCGCAGGGCGTCGACTACCTCGACATCTCCCCGCGCCAGATGGTCTCCGTCGCCACCGCGATGATTCCGTTCCTGGAGCACGACGACGCCAACCGCGCCCTCATGGGTGCGAACATGCAGAAGCAGGCCGTGCCCCTGCTGCGCCCCGAGGCCCCCTACGTGGCCACCGGCATGGAGCAGCGCGCGGCCTACGACGCGGGCGACACCGTCATCTCCGCCAAGGCCGGCGCGGTGACCAACGTCTCCGGTGACTTCATCACCATCATGGACGACAACGGCGTGCAGGACACCTACATGCTGCGCACCTTCGAGCGCACGAACCAGGGCACCTGCTACAACCAGACCCCGATCGTCTCCCAGGGCGACCGCGTCGAGGCCGGCCAGGTCATCGCCGACGGCCCGGGCACCAAGGACGGCGAGATGTCCCTCGGCCGCAACCTGCTGGTTGCGTTCATGCCGTGGGAGGGCCACAACTACGAGGACGCCATCATCCTCAACCAGCGCGTGGTGGAGGAGGACATCCTCACCTCCGTGCACATCGAGGAGCACGAGATCGATGCCCGCGACACCAAGCTGGGCGCCGAGGAGATCACCCGCGAGATCCCGAACGTCTCCGAGGACGTGTTGAAGGACCTCGACGAGCGCGGCATTATCCGCATCGGCGCGGACGTGCGCGACGGCGACATCCTGGTCGGCAAGGTCACCCCGAAGGGCGAGACCGAGTTGACCCCTGAGGAGCGCCTCCTGCGCGCCATCTTCGGCGAGAAGGCCCGCGAGGTCCGTGACACCTCCCTCAAGGTGCCCCACGGTGAGACGGGCAAGGTCATCGCCGTGCGCCGCTTCTCCCGCGAGGACGACGACGATCTGAGCCCGGGCGTCAACGAGATGATCCGCGTCTACGTCGCCCAGAAGCGCAAGATCCAGGACGGCGACAAGATGGCCGGCCGCCACGGCAACAAGGGTGTCGTGGGCAAGATCCTCCCCCAGGAGGACATGCCGTTCATGGCTGACGGCACCCCGGTGGACATCATCCTGAACACCCACGGCGTACCCCGCCGCATGAACATCGGCCAGGTCCTCGAGGTCCACCTCGGCTGGCTGGCCAAGGCCGGCTGGACCGTTAACCCGGACGATCCGAAGAATGCCGCCCTCCTGGAGACCCTCCCGGAGCAGCTCTACGACGTCCCGGCAGAGTCCCTCACTGCGACCCCGGTGTTCGACGGCGCGACCAACGAGGAGATCGCGGGCCTGCTCGCAAACTCCAAGCCGAACCGCGACGGCGACGTCATGGTGGACGAGAACGGCAAGACGGTGCTTTTCGACGGCCGCTCAGGCGAACCGTTCAAGTACCCCGTCTCGGTGGGCTACATGTACATGCTGAAGCTGCACCACCTGGTGGACGAGAAGATCCACGCCCGCTCCACTGGCCCGTACTCCATGATCACCCAGCAGCCGCTGGGCGGTAAGGCCCAGTTCGGCGGCCAGCGCTTCGGCGAGATGGAGGTGTGGGCGATGCAGGCGTACGGCGCCGCCTACACCCTCCAGGAGCTGCTGACCATCAAGTCGGATGACGTGGTGGGCCGAGTGAAGGTCTACGAGGCCATCGTCAAGGGCGACAACATCCCCGATCCGGGCATCCCCGAGTCCTTCAAGGTTCTGCTCAAGGAGCTGCAGTCCCTCTGCCTCAACGTGGAGGTGCTCTCCGCCGACGGGGTTCCGATGGAACTGGCCGGCGACGACGACGACTACGACCAGGCCGGATCGTCGCTGGGCATCAACCTCTCGCGCGACGAGGGATCCGCGGCGGACACGGCCTAGGCGCCAGGCGGGCGTCGGGAAGCGAATGCTCCCCGGGGCCCGGAAGAACTCAAGGAACCTTATTCACAACCGATCCTCCCCGTACGGGGGAGGTGAAAGGGTATTTACGTGTTTGACGTAAACCTCTTCGACGAGCTTCGCATTGGCCTGGCCACCGCCGACGACATCCGCCGCTGGTCCCACGGCGAGGTCAAGAAGCCCGAAACCATCAACTACCGCACCCTGAAGCCGGAGAAGGACGGGCTCTTCTGCGAGCGCATCTTCGGCCCCACCCGCGACTGGGAGTGCGCCTGCGGCAAGTACAAGCGCGTCCGCTATAAAGGCATCATCTGCGAGCGCTGCGGCGTCGAGGTGACCAAGTCCAAGGTGCGCCGCGAGCGCATGGGCCACATCGAGCTCGCCGCTCCCGTCACCCACATCTGGTACTTCAAGGGCGTTCCCTCCCGCTTGGGCTACCTGCTCGACCTGGCCCCGAAGGACCTCGAGCGCATCATCTACTTCGCCGCGAACATCATCACGAGCGTCGACGATGAGGCACGCCACAACGACATGTCGACCCTCGAGGCCGAGATGATCCTGGAGAAGAAGGAAGTTGAGGCGGATGCCAACTCCGAGATCGCCGAGCGCGCCCAGAAGCTCGAGGAGGACCTCGCCGAGCTCGAGGCGGCCGGCGCCAACGCCTCTGCACGCAAGAAGGTGCAGCAGGCGGCCGACAAGGAGATGACGCACATCCGCGAGGCGGGTGAGCGCGAGGTCGAGCGCCTCGACGAGATCTGGCAGACCTTTGTCAAGCTTGCTCCGAAGCAGATGGTCATCGACGAGAACCTGTACGAGGAGCTCGTCGACCGCTACGAGGATTACTTCACCGGCGGAATGGGCGCCGAGGCGATCCAGACGCTGATCCGCAACTTCGACCTCGACGCTGAGGCCGAGGAGCTGCGCACCATCATCGCCGAGGGCAAGGGCCAGCGTAAGGTCCGCGCCCTGAAGCGCCTCAAGGTCGTCGCCGCGTTCCAGCGCTCGGGCAACGACCCCGCCGGCATGATCCTCGACGCCATCCCGGTGATCCCGCCGGAGCTGCGTCCGATGGTTCAGCTCGACGGCGGCCGCTTCGCGACGTCCGACCTGAACGACCTGTACCGCCGCGTGATCAACCGCAACAACCGCCTCAAGCGCATGATCGACCTCGGCGCTCCCGAGATCATCGTGAACAACGAGAAGCGCATGCTGCAGGAGTCCGTGGACGCCCTGTTCGACAACGGCCGCCGCGGCCGTCCCGTCACGGGCCCGGGCAACCGCCCGCTGAAGTCGCTCTCCGATCTGCTCAAGGGCAAGCAGGGCCGTTTCCGCCAGAACCTGCTGGGCAAGCGCGTGGACTACTCCGGCCGTTCCGTGATCATCGTCGGCCCGCAGCTGCAGCTGCACGAGTGCGGCTTGCCGAAGCTCATGGCACTGGAGCTGTTCAAGCCGTTCGTGATGAAGCGCCTCGTGGACAATGACTACGCGCAGAACATCAAGAGCGCCAAGCGCATGGTCGAGCGCCAGCGCCCCGAGGTGTGGGACGTGCTCGAGGAGGCCATCTCCGAGCACCCGGTGCTGCTCAACCGCGCACCGACCCTGCACCGCCTGGGCATCCAGGCCTTCGAGCCGAAGCTCGTCGAGGGAAAGGCCATCCAGCTTCACCCGCTCGCCTGTGAGGCGTTCAACGCCGACTTCGACGGCGACCAGATGGCGGTCCACCTGCCGCTGTCCGCGGAGGCCCAGGCCGAGGCACGCGTGCTCATGCTGTCCTCGAACAACATCCTCTCCCCGGCGTCGGGTAAGCCCCTGGCCATGCCGCGCCTGGACATGGTCACCGGCCTGTACTTCCTCACCATGATGAAGGGTGAATCCGAGATCGGCGGCGAGGGCGCCTACACGCCCGCCGACGAGAACGCCCCCGCCCAGGGCGTCTACTCCTCCTACCGCGAGGCCATCATGGCCTACGACCGCGGTGTTCTCGGCCTGCAGGCGCCGATCCGCGTCCGGATCGACCACCTGCGCCCGACCGTGGACATCGAGGCGGAGCAGTTCCCGGACGGCTGGGAGAAGGGTCAGCCGTGGATGGCAGACACGACCCTGGGCCGCATCATGTTCAACGAGCTCCTGCCGTTCAACTTCCCGTACCAGGAAGGCGCCATGGTGCGCAAGGGCGGTGGCTCCGGCAAGGTGCTCCTCGGCGACATCATCCAGTCGATGGTGGAGAAGTACCCGATGATCACCGTTTCCCAGACGCTGGACAAGATGAAGGACGCCGGCTTCTACTGGGCGACGCGCTCCGGCGTGACCATCTCCATGTCCGACGTTCTCGTCCTGCCGAACAAGAACGAGGTTCTTGAGCAGTACGAGAAGGAGGCCGAGGAGATCGAGCGCAAGTTCTGGGAGAAGGGCGCGCTCACCGAGGAGAACCGCTACGACCGCCTGGTCGAGCTGTGGCAGGACGCCACCAACAAGGTGGGGCAGGCCGTGGAGGACCTCTACCCGGACGACAACCCGATCCCGATGATCGTGAAGTCGGGCGCCGCCGGCAACATGCGTCAGATCTGGACGCTGGCCGGTATGAAGGGCATGGTCGTGAACTCGCGCGGTGAATACATCACTCGCCCGATCAAGACCTCCTTCCGCGAGGGCCTGACCGTGATGGAGTACTTCAACAACTCCCACGGTTCCCGCAAGGGCCTGGCCGACACCGCCCTGCGCACCGCCGACTCCGGCTACCTCACCCGCCGCCTGGTCGACGTCGCCCAGGACGTCATCGTCCGCGAGGACGACTGCGGCACCCACCAGGGTGTCAAGGTGCCGGTTGCGCAGCAGGTCGGTGACGCGTGGGTCCGCGACGACCTCGTGGAAACCACCGTGTCCGGACGCGTGCTCGCATCCGACGCCAAGGATTCCGAGGGCAACGTGGTGCTCGAGGGTGGCACGGAACTTTCCGAGGAGCGTATCGACGCCCTCGTCGCCGCTGGCGTGGCGGAGATCAAGGTCCGCTCCGTGCTGACCTGCCAGACCTCCACCGGCGTCTGCGCGAAGTGCTACGGCAAGTCCATGGCCTCCGGCAAGCTGGTCGACATCGGTGAGGCCGTCGGCATCGTCGCCGCCCAGTCCATCGGCGAGCCGGGTACCCAGCTGACCATGCGTACCTTCCACCAGGGCGGCGTCGGCGGCGACATCACCGGTGGTCTGCCGCGTGTGCAGGAGCTGTTCGAGGCCCGCGTGCCCAAGAACCGCGCACCGATCGCCTCCGTCGCCGGCACCGTCACGCTCGAGGACGAGGGCAACTTCTGGACCCTGACCATCCACCCGGACGACGGGTCCGACGTTGTGGTCTACGAGAAGCTGTCCAAGCGCCAGGGTCTGGCCCAGGTGCGCCGTCCCATGGAGTCCAACCCGGACGCCATGATCGAGCGTTCCCTGCGAGAGGGTGACCACGTCGAGGTGGGCGACCGCCTGCTTCGCGGCGCGGCCGACCCGCACGACGTGCTCGAGGTCCTGGGCCGCCGCGGGGTGGAGAAGCACCTCATCGACGAGGTGCAGGCCGTGTACCGCGCTCAAGGTGTGTCGATCCACGACAAGCACATCGAGATCATCATCCGCCAGATGCTGCGCCGCGGCACGGTCATCGACTCGGGCACCACGGAGTTCCTCCCCGGCACCCTCGTCGACCTCGCCGAGGCGCGCCAGGTCAACGCGGCCACGGTCGCGGAGGCCGGTCAGCCGGCGGAGATGCGCTCGGAGATCATGGGCATCACCAAGGCCTCGCTCGCCACGGAGTCCTGGCTCTCCGCGGCCTCCTTCCAGGAGACGACGCGAGTGCTCACCGATGCCGCGATCAACAAGCGCTCCGACAGGCTCATCGGCCTGAAGGAGAACGTGATCATCGGCAAGTTGATCCCGGCCGGTACGGGCATCTCCCGCTACCGCAACATCCAGGTGAAGCCCACCGAGGCGGCCCGCTCCGCCGCGTACTCCATCCCGAGCTTCGGCGACTCCATCTACGGCGACGACGGCTACGGCGAATTCACCGGTGCCTCGGTGCCGCTGGACGAGTACGGGTTCGACCAGATCTAGCACCTCTGGCATCCAGCTGGGTCTGCTGAACGGAAGGGCCCCGGGACACAGGTTGTGTCCCGGGGCCCTTTTTGCCGCGCCGGGTCAGTAGGTGACGGGCACGCGGATTCCGCCGAACGGGCCGGAGCAACCCGCGGATAAGTTTTGCTCGACGGAGGTTGCGTAGGTGGGCGCAGAGCAGTGCACGTCGCCGAATTCGACAATCTGCGCGTTGCCGTGCCCTGAGTAGGGCATGCCATCGAAGTAGGACTGAAGCGCCGCCAGGGCGGCGGCGCAATCCGTGCCCGGCTTATCCGCGAGCGCCGTGTGCCGCTGGCCGTCCCTGCCGCTCACCTCCCCGCACACCTCCCCCGTCTGTGATTCCTTCGGCCCGTCGTTGTGGCCCATCGGGGATCCCGAGATCTCGGAGGGTGACGCGGTAACGGGTGGGGAAGTGGTGGATGCGGTGGTCGAGACGGTGCCGGGGGCATCCGTGACCACCGTAGTGGACAGCGTGACGGTCCCCGACGAACCGCTCGCCGAGGTGGAGGGTTCGGGAAGGGCGTCGTCGGAGCCGTCGGCGGCGCAGGCTGCCAAGGCGGTGGCCGCGAGGAGGGGGAGGAGGAGACTGGGGCGTCGCAAAGCGTTCATGCCCCGAAAGGTACCGGGCCGGAAACCCGGGGGAGGCGAAACCGCGATTTTGTTTGCGCACGTGGGGCCCCTATACTCGAGGGGGTTTCGTTTCGCACCGCGCAAGCGCTGTGAAAACGGAAGACATGCGGCAGGGCCCCGGAAAAGAGCCCCCATTTTTGCATGTACGAGCACCTCTCGAACGAAGGAACTGTTTAATGCCAACTATTCAGCAGCTGGTCCGCAAGGGCCGCCACGACAAGCGTGGCAAGGTTGCCACCGCGGCCCTGAAGGGCTCGCCGCAGCGTCGCGGCGTGTGCACCCGCGTCTACACCACCACCCCGAAGAAGCCGAACTCCGCTCTGCGTAAGGTCGCGCGTGTCCGCCTGACCTCCGGTATCGAGGTTTCCGCCTACATTCCGGGCGAGGGCCACAACCTGCAGGAGCACTCCATGGTGCTCGTGCGCGGTGGCCGCGTGAAGGACCTCCCGGGTGTCCGCTACAAGATCATCCGCGGCGCGCTGGATACCCAGGGCGTCAAGGACCGTAAGCAGGCGCGTTCCCGCTACGGCGCAAAGAAGGGACAGTAATCACCAATGCGTAAGCAGCAAGCTCCGAAGCGTCCCGTCGTCAAGGACCCGGTGTACAACTCCGAGGTCGTGACCCAGCTGGTCAACAAGATCCTCCGCGACGGCAAGAAGTCCACCGCCGAGCGCATCGTTTACGGCGCCCTCGAGATCTGTCGCGAGAAGACCGGCACCGATCCCGTCGGCACCCTCGAGAAGGCCCTCGGCAACATCCGCCCGGATCTCGAGGTCCGCTCCCGCCGCGTCGGCGGTGCGACCTACCAGGTCCCCGTCGAGGTCAAGCCGGCCCGCTCCAACACCCTCGCCCTGCGCTGGATGGTCACCTTCACCCGCCAGCGCCGCGAGAACACCATGATCGAGCGCCTTGCCAACGAGATCCTGGATGCGTCCAACGGTCTCGGCGCGTCCGTCAAGCGCCGCGAGGATACCCACAAGATGGCCGAGGCCAACCGCGCCTTCGCCCACTACCGCTGGTAATCCCGCGATTGTGAGAGATTTTGCGAGACCCCGACCCGCGCGCACCGCATCCCGTCAGAGGCCGAACTGCATACAGCTCAGCTCCTGAGGCGGGGTGGGTGACGCCGGCGGGGTTTCGCCGTACCCGGGACGGATAACCCCGGGGCCCCGGGGTTCCGCGAGGCACCGGGGCCGCCTCTCTCCAGCCGCCCGCGCTGCCGCTTGGCCCGAAAAGTGGCAGAATTGACAAAGATAAATATTCGCCAGAGACGTTTCCTGGCCAAGGGCGCAGCCCGCAGGCCACAGCGTCGACGACTCTTAAGTTGGGGTAATAAACGTGGCACAAGAAGTGCTTAAGGACCTGAACAAGGTCCGCAACATCGGCATCATGGCCCACATCGATGCCGGTAAGACCACCACCACCGAGCGCATTCTGTTCTACACCGGTATCAACCGCAAGGTGGGCGAAACCCACGACGGCGGCGCGACCACCGACTGGATGGAGCAGGAGAAGGAGCGCGGCATCACCATCACATCCGCGGCCGTGACGTGCTTCTGGAACAACAACCAGATCAACATCATCGACACCCCGGGCCACGTGGACTTCACGGTCGAGGTCGAGCGCTCCCTGCGCGTCCTCGACGGTGCTGTCGCGGTGTTCGACGGCAAGGAGGGCGTCGAGCCCCAGTCCGAGCAGGTCTGGCGCCAGGCCGCCAAGTACGACGTGCCGCGCATCTGCTTCGTCAACAAGATGGACAAGCTCGGCGCGGACTTCTACTTCACGGTGCAGACCATCATCGACCGCCTCGGTGCCAAGCCGCTCGTCATGCAGCTGCCGATCGGTGCGGAGGACGACTTCGACGGTGTCATCGACCTCATCGAGATGAAGGCCCTGCTGTGGCCGGGCAAGGTCGAGACCGGCACCCCGCCGCAGATCCAGGAGATCCCGGCCGACCTGAAGGACAAGGCCGACGAGTACCGCGAGAAGCTTCTCGAGACCGTCGCCGAGTCCGACGAGGAGCTCATGGAGAAGTACTTCGGTGGCGAGGAACTCACCATCGACGAGATCAAGGGTGCGATCCGCAAGCTCACGGTCGCCTCCGAGATCTACCCGGTCTACTGCGGCACCGCCTACCGCAACAAGGGCATTGAGCCGCTTCTCGACGCCGTCGTCGACTACCTGCCCAGCCCGCTGGACATCGGCGAGGTCCACGGCACCGCCCTCGACGGCGAGGAGGAGCTCACCCGTAAGCCGTCCGTCGACGAGCCGTTCTCCGCCCTTGCCTTCAAGATCGCGGTTCACCCGTTCTTCGGCAAGCTGACCTACGTGCGCGTCTACTCCGGCCAGGCCATCCCGGGCGAGCAGATGCTCAACTCCACGAAGCAGAACAAGGAGCGCGTGGGCAAGCTCTTCCAGATGCACGCGAACAAGGAGAACCCGGTCGAGCACGCCGACGCCGGAAACATCTACGCGTTCATCGGTCTGAAGAACACCACCACCGGCGACACCCTGTGCAACCCGGATCACCCGATCATCCTCGAGTCCATGGACTTCCCGGACCCGGTTATCCAGGTGGCCATCGAGCCGAAGACCAAGGCCGACCAGGAGAAGCTCGGCACCGCCATCCAGAAGCTGGCCGAAGAGGACCCGACCTTCACCGTCAAGCTTGACGACGAAACCGGCCAGACCGTCATCGGCGGCATGGGCGAGCTCCACCTCGACGTGCTCGTCGACCGCATGAAGCGCGAGTTCAAGGTCGAGGCGAACATCGGCTCCCCGCAGGTCGCCTACCGCGAGACCATCCGCAAGAAGGTGGAGTCCCTCGACTACACCCACAAGAAGCAGACCGGTGGTTCCGGCCAGTTCGCGAAGGTCATCGTCTCCATCGAGCCGTACAACCCGGACCCGGAGGAGCTTGCCGAGGGCGAGTCCGCGAACTACAAGTTCGAAAACGCCGTCACCGGCGGCCGCGTGCCGAAGGAGTACATCCCCTCCGTCGACGCCGGCATCCAGGACGCGATGCAGTACGGCTTCCTTGCCGGCTTCCCGCTGGTGAACATCAAGGCCACCCTCGAAGACGGCGCCTACCACGAGGTGGACTCCTCCGAGATGGCCTTCAAGGTCGCCGGCTCCCAGGTGCTCAAGGAGGCCGTCGCCAAGGCGAAGCCGGTCCTGCTCGAGCCGCTGATGGCCGTGGAGGTCGTCACCCCCGAGGAGTACATGGGTACCGTGAACGGCGACATCAGCTCCCGCCGTGGCCAGGTCTACGCCATGGAGGACCGCGCCGGTGCCAAGGTCGTGAAGGCCAAGGTTCCGCTGTCCGAGATGTTCGGCTACATCGGCGACCTGCGCTCCAGCACCGCCGGCCGCGCGAACTTTACGATGGTGTTCGACTCCTACGCCGAGGTTCCGCAGAGCGTCGCGCAGGAGATCATCGAGCAGCGCAACGGCAAGTAAAGCCCACCACGCGCCTTCCCGGTGCGGGGCCCGCGTGCCAGCGGGTCCCGGAGTGCACCGGGGAGGGGCGCCAGGGGAGTAGCGGCCGGGCTGAGACCGGTGGTCCAGAGGACCGGATCCCGGCCTGAGCCGGCCGTTATTCCCGTGGCAGATCCTCGCTTTCGGGGAACTGTTGCACGCCGCCGAATGCCCCGTCAGGGGTGCGCAGCGGTTTGAAAAACGGTTCGCCGAACTCTAGGATGTTGTAACTGGCACATTGTGAAATGGCCATTGTCGCGCGCCCGGGTTGCACCGGGGCGGGTCAAGGCGAAATGTAAACCACGTGGCTGCGAACGTCGTAGCCACCATGAAGTCCAGGAGGACATGCAGTGGCAAAGGCTAAATTTGAGCGTACGAAGCCGCACGTAAACATCGGCACGATCGGTCACGTCGACCACGGCAAGACCACCACCACGGCCGCCATCACCAAGGTGCTGGCTGACGCCTACCCGGAGGAGAACAAGGCCTTCGCCTTCGACGCGATCGACAAGGCTCCCGAGGAGCGCGAGCGCGGCATCACCATCAACATCTCCCACGTGGAGTACAACACCCCGAAGCGCCACTACGCTCACGTGGACGCTCCGGGCCACGCCGACTACATCAAGAACATGATCACCGGTGCCGCTCAGATGGACGGCGCGATCCTCGTGGTCGCCGCCACCGACGGCCCGATGCCGCAGACCCGCGAGCACGTGCTTCTCGCCCGCCAGGTCGGCGTCCCCTACATCCTCGTTGCGCTGAACAAGTGCGACATGGTTGATGACGAGGAGATCATCGAGCTCGTCGAGATGGAGGTCCGCGAGCTCCTCGGCGAGCAGGACTACGACGAGGATGCCCCGATCGTCCACATCTCCGCTCTCAAGGCCCTCGAGGGCGATGAGAAGTGGGTTCAGTCCGTCCTGGACCTCATGCAGGCCTGCGACGACTCCATCCCGGACCCGGTCCGCGAGACCGACCGCGACTTCCTGATGCCGATCGAGGACATCTTCACCATTTCCGGCCGCGGCACGGTCGTGACCGGCCGTGTCGAGCGCGGTGTCCTCAACCTCAACGACGAGGTCGAGATCATCGGTATCCGCGACAAGGTCCAGAAGACCACCGTCACCTCCATCGAGATGTTCAACAAGCTTCTCGACACCGCTGAGGCCGGCGACAACGCCGCCCTCCTGCTGCGTGGTCTGAAGCGCGAGGATGTCGAGCGCGGCCAGGTTGTCATCAAGCCGGGCGCCTACACCCCCCACACCAAGTTCGAGGGTTCCGTCTACGTCCTGTCCAAGGACGAGGGCGGCCGCCACACCCCGTTCTTCGACAACTACCGTCCGCAGTTCTACTTCCGCACCACCGACGTCACCGGTGTCGTCAAGCTGCCGGAGGGCACCGAGATGGTTATGCCGGGTGACAACGTCGAGATGACCGTTGAGCTCATTCAGCCGGTCGCCATGGACGAGGGCCTGCGCTTCGCCATCCGCGAGGGCTCCCGCACCGTCGGCGCTGGCCGCGTGACCAAGATCCTCGACTAATCCTCACGGACTGAGTCGCTGGGTCCGGCTAACGCCAGCACCAGCTCTAAAGGCCGCCCTTCCCCGTTGGGGAGGGTGGCCTTTTCGCACGCGTAGACTCCTAACGCGTGTACGAATCCACGGACCCCACCCGCATTCCCCGCGTCCTCGAACGACTGCAACGGGCGTGGGAGGGTCAACCTGATCTCACCCTCAGCGCCCTTATGGGGGTGCTCGCCACTCGGGGCGCGGGCTGGGGCGCCAGCGATGCCGAGCTGGTGGAGGCGCTCACAGAGATGGAGAGGGAGCACCCCTCGCTTATCGACGCCCACCCATCTAGCAACCTGTCCATCTCTACCGCGTCCCCGCCAAGGCTGGTAACGCTCGCTAACGACGTAATTGTCGTGCGGGACGCCGCTGAGCCGGCAGCGATGCCCTCGGTGTGGACGTTTGCTTCCCTGCGCCGCACGGGCCCCGGGCGGCCGCTGGTCGTACGTGACACGGAGGAGATAGAGCACCGGCTCGGTGTGGTGCGGCTGGTGAGCAGTTTTGACCCGGCCGATGCTCCCCCGCTTACCGGGTTGCGCCGTGACGCGCTGGGGGAGGCGCGGTGGCTCGTCCTTTTCGAGGACGGCAACCGGGCGGTGGTGGGACCGCGCCTTCGCGTGTGGGAGCAGCACCGGCGCGACGTGGAGGCTCGAGTGATCGCTTGGGATCGGATCGTGCGGTGCGCGGCCGCGGAAAACATGGAAATCGCCCCAGCGGGTGGCGGGAAGCCGGTGGTGCTGGGCCGGGTGAAGCGATCCGTTCTGCTTGGGCCGGTCAGCTGGTGATGCGGTCGAGCTGCAGCTTGTAGACGGTGTCGATGTCCACGCCGGGGCAGGCGAGGGCGAAGTCCTCGTCCGCCTGCTCCAGTAGGCGGGCCACGTCGGCAAAGCTGTGTCCCGGGTCCGCCGTCACCGTGAAGGTGGCGGTGGGGCGCCTGCCCACCATGGCGACGGTGGAGGCCGCCTTGTCCACCATGGGCGATGCCTCCAGCTGGGTGCACGCTGCTTCCGCAATGCGCTGGACGTTGAGCACGGTCTCCCCGTGATCCGCGTCCCGCGGGGTGATCCCCCGGTTGCTGAAGGCGCGGTTGCGGATGTTCGCGAGGATGAACCACAGACCGAGGATGATCAGGGCGGCCAGGGCTGCGATGAGCGCCGTTGCATACCAATTTTGCCCCGGGACGCTGGCGAGCTGACCACGGTCGTAGGACAGAAGTGCCTCCGAAAGCCACGGTACGCGCCAGTACAGGGCGACCGGAATGACACCCGCCGCGATGAGGAGCAGGCCGGTGAGGAGGACAACGATCCGGTCGAGGGCGGACAGTGCGAAAGTCATGCGGTGGCCTCCTCGGTTGGTGCGGGCTGGGGAGTGAGCCGGACGTCGATGCGCGGAGGGCGGTACAGCCCCGCCATTTCATCGGCGAGTGCGGACCTCAGCCGCCCTGAAAGCATGTCGCCGCTTCCGTCATCCTGGAGCTGGACCCGAAGCTTTGAACGCGTCGCCTGCGAGCGGATGTTATGCGCCGCCGTTACCTCCCGGGCGGTGTAAGTGGCCTTGCGGGCGATGTCCACGGGCCGCAGCCAGATCGACGCGGGAGAGTCGAAGCGCACGTGGGTACGCGGGCGGGGGGAGAGCGCCGCCACGACAAGAACGAGCCCCGCTACGGCGGCCGCAATACCCACGATGGCGGGAACAAGCTCGGCGGAATACGCGGCAGCCCTTTGGAGTGCGGAGGCCACCCAGGAATCCCCCGGCTGCTTGGCACCGTAGCGGAACCACACGTCACGGCCGACGAGACCCGCGAGGCCAAGGAGGCCGAGCCCGATCACGACGGTGAGCCAGCGCACGGCGGGCACTCCGCGGGGCTCGGGACCGGGAGCGGGGTTTGCGGAGCGGGAGATGTTAGTACGCGGGGACATGGTTCACCACCGGTTCGATAACGATCGGGGACAGCGGAACGGGCCGGGGAGCGCGGGGCACGGCAACGTGGGTGGGCTCCGGAGCCTCGACCGAGCGCACGACTGGTCGCGCGGCGACGACGGCCACCCGCGGAGGCCGCTTCGCGACGACCCGCTTGAGCGCGGGGGCCACGGGTGCCGATGCGGGGCGCAATGCCGGCGGGGGTGGGACCTCCACCGCGGCCGGGACGACGGGGGGAGGGGGAGCCACCGCGACCAGCGGTCGCACCGGGGGCTCGAACCCGTCTCCACGGACCCGCACAGGCGCGGGGACCCCGGGATGGGCGAGAGGATGCCGGGGAGCGGGGGCGACGGACTTCAGCTCCCTGCGCGGGCGGGTGACGGGGGAGGAAACCTTGAGGGGTTTGACGCGGATGTCAGCGGGCACGACAAAGGTCGGGTGGCCCTCCACATCCTGCGCGGAAACGCGGCCGGGGCCGTCTTCACCCGCCGCGGGGACAACGTTGGCTACGGTGACATTAACCCTGGAAACGGCCAGGCCCGTGAGCGTTTCCACGTGCGAGATCACGGCCTCTCGCACGGTATCCGTCACGGCCACCACCGGGGAGGGGTAGGAGGCCGCGATCTGGGCGTCGATGTCCACGGAGGATGCGAGCCGGTCGATGTGCGCCTCAACGCGGGGAAGTCCGCGACCCGCGATCCCCGCCAGCTTCGCGTCCAGGCTGACGCACCCGGGCACGCCCAGGGCGGCAGCCTCGGCGATGCGGCTGACGGCGCGCTCGCTGAGGTTGAAAGACGACGAACCCATCAGCTGCGACCCCGGCCCGACGTGGCGCTGATGAGGGCGGCGAGGTCGAGCCGGCCATCGAGCTGGGCGCCGATCACGCCACCGACGACGGAAAACAGGACGAGCCACATCAGGCCCATCCATCCGCCGAAGGTGACGAAGAAGGCCACGACGATGCCCAGCAGGATGCCGAGCACGGCCTTGTTGGAAAGAAGGTTCATGGTGGTACCACTTTTCTCGGGAGGTGTTTACTGCGCGTCCGAGACGACGACATCGACGTAGTCCGCGCCGGTTGCCCCGGCGATGGCGGAACGGGCCTCCTCGGCGACCGAGCGGACGTCACGGCCGGAGGAGACGTCGAAGACGAGGTGCGCTTCCAGGCCCCTGAGCCCGCCTCTCTCCGAGGGACGGATGCCCTCGATGCGGGCACCCGGGAGGAGGATGGCGACCTCGCCGAAACGCCCCGGATCGAGCCCGGCGACGCCGGGCACGGCCAATGCCGCGGCGCGGGCGGCACGCCCGGTTTCCGGGGTCACGAGCGGGGGCAGCACGGCTACTGGTCCAGGCGGGTGGCCGGGTTCAGGGAGCCCTCACCGGGCTGATCGGCCGGCTCAGGGTCCTGCCCGGGGAGGTGGACATCGTGCACGGTGATGTCCACCCGGTCGACGACGAGCCCGGTCATCCGCGTAATGGCCACGGTGACGTTCTCGCGGATGGCGTTGGCCAGCTCGTGGATCGCAACCCCGTACTCCGCAATGATGGCCACGGCGACGGAGGTGTGACCGTCTTCCACGGCCACGTTGACACCCTGCTGGACGTTGGTGGAGGACGTGAGCGACTCGCGCACGGCCCCCCACATCCGGGCGGCACCCCCGCCGAGGTTGAATACGCCGGACACCTCGCGAGCAGCGATGCCGGCGATCTTGCCCACCACATTGTCATCGATCACGGTGGTGCCGTGGTCCGTTTCCAGGTTTTCGTTGCGCGGACGCAGCTGCTCGGGGCTCACTGTCGTGGAGGAGCTGGGGGTGCTCCCGGCGGCGGTGGCGTTGCGGTTCGTGTTCTCGGCCATGACGGTCCTTCCTCGGAAAAGGCGGGGCGAGCCCCTGGTTGGTTCCGGTATCTTGTTGCATCCCCCGCACCGGCAGGCCCGTCAACCGGAGAGTTCTTGGCCGTTTCCGCCGGTGAGCGGGTGTTGGAACCAGCGTACACAGGCCGCTGAACGGACGGGGGCGGCAAGGGGCGGGGGAGGCGTTTTGGTATGAATTTGATACGTTCGCGCGGCCGTCGGAAAGCGTCTTGCGTATTGCCTGCCAGCATGTTTAAATGGAGCGGTTGCCTTAACACGGCGCGTTTTCGCGCGGTGGTTCGGCGAACATGACACCTTCGAAAGAGGGACCCGTTTAACGGGGACCGGAGAAGGGCCATGGCAAATAAACAGCGGCAGTACGCAAGGGTCACGCGCCCTTCCGGGTCTGACACCCGAGCAGCCGGCCCCCGGGGCCGGGCTCAGGCGAAAGCACTGATGCAGCACGCAGTTTCTTTGCCGTGCGCCTCACCTTTCGGACGTGTCACGACAGTCAGAAAACGACACTGGCGTTGAGCCAAGGGCCCAGCCCGGACAACGTTATAGAGAAACTAGAAGCTACAACCCCACCGCTTCAGCACGAATGTGGGGATGCGAGGAAGAGGTAAGCGTGGCGGGACAGAAGATCCGCATCAGGCTCAAGGCCTACGACCACGAGGCGATCGACGCATCCGCGAAGAAGATCGTCGAGACGGTCACCCGCACGGGTGCCCGAGTCGTGGGACCGGTGCCGTTGCCCACTGAAAAGAACGTGTACGCCGTTATTCGTTCTCCGCACAAGTACAAGGACTCTCGCGAGCACTTCGAGATGCGCACCCACAAGCGCCTCATCGACATTCTCGACCCGACGCCCAAGACCGTCGACGCGCTCATGCGCATCGACCTCCCGGCCAGCGTCGACGTGAACATTCAGTAGCACCTGAAACTCACGCTCTCTGAGCAGCAAGAGATCCCCCAACTTCCAGTGGAGAACCAACACATGTCTGACAACCAGATCAAGGGCATTCTGGGCAAGAAGCTCGGCATGACCCAGATCTTCGACGAGGATAACCACGTAATCCCGGTTACCGTCGTCGAGGCTGGGCCGGCCGTGGTCACCCAGATTCGTACCCCCGAAACCGATGGCTACTCCGCCATCCAGATCGCCTACGGCGACATTGATCCCCGTAAGACGAAGAAGCCGCAGGCCGGCCACTTCAAGAAGGCCGGCGTGAACCCGCGCCGCTACGTCACCGAGATCCGCATGGACGACACCTCCGCATACGAGGTCGGCCAGGAGATCACCGCCAACATCTTCGACGGCGACACCTACGTCGACGTCGTGGGCACCACCAAGGGTCACGGTTATGCCGGCGCGATGAAGCGCCACGGCTTCGCCGGCCAGGGTGCGTCCCACGGTAACCAGGCGGCTCACCGTCGCGTGGGTTCCATCGGCGGCTGCGCCACCCCGGGTCGCGTCCTCAAGGGCACCCGCATGGCAGGCCGCATGGGCGGTAACCGGGTTACCACCCAGAACCTGAAGATTCAACGCATCGACGGCGACAACAACCTGATCCTGATCAAGGGTGCCATCCCCGGCGCCAAGGGCAGCGTTGTTACCGTCAAGACCGCAGTGAAGGGCGGTGCTCACGCATGACGAACCTGACTCTTGACGTCCACACCGCTGACGGAAAGACCAACGGAACCGTCGAGCTTCCGGCTGAACTTTTCGACCGCGAAGCCTCCATCCCCCTGATGCACCAGGTTGTCACCGCACAGCTGGCAGCCGCGCGTCAGGGCACCCACGCCACGAAGACCCGTGGCATGGTCCGCGGCGGCGGCCGCAAGCCGTTCCGCCAGAAGGGGACCGGCCGCGCCCGTCAGGGCTCGACCCGCGCTCCGCACTTCACCGGTGGTGGCACCGTCCACGGTCCGCAGCCGCGTTCCTACGCGCAGCGCACCCCCAAGAAGATGATCAAGGCCGCTCTCGCCGGCGCCCTCACCGACCGTGCCCGCAACGCGCGCATCCACGTCGTTGAGGATCTCGTCCCGGGCCAGACCCCGTCGACGAAGTCCGCCCGCGCCTTCCTGGAGCGCCTGACTGACCGCAAGAGCGTTCTGCTCGTGATCGGCCGTGAGGACACTAACTCCCGTCTTTCCGCAAGGAACCTGCCGGGTGTGCACATCCTTGAGCCGGCACAGCTGAACACCTACGACGTGCTCAATGCCGACGACCTCGTGTTCTCGGTGGAGGCACTCCACACCCTCGCCAACGCTGCCGGCAACGCCAGCGCTGTCGCCGTGGAGGAGGATAAGTAATGGCCAAGTTTGCCAACCCGCGTGACATCGTCATCGCCCCGGTCCTCTCCGAGAAGACCTACGCGCTGATGGAGCAGAACACGTACACGTTCCTCGTGAACCCGACTGCCAACAAGACCCAGATCAAGATTGCCGTGGAGGAGATCTTCGGCGTCGACGTCGCTTCGGTGAACACCGCCAACCGTGAGGGCAAGCGCAAGCGCTCCCGCACCGGTATGGGCAAGCGCAAGGACACCAAGCGCGCCTACGTCACCCTCCGCGAGGGCAGCGACTCCATCGACATCTTCGGCGGCGCAGCCGTCTAAGTGGCTCGATAGAAAAGGACACATTATGGCTATTCGCAAGTACAAGCCGACAACCCCGGGTCGCCGCGCCAGCTCCGTTTCCGAATTCCAGGAGCTCACCCGCTCCACCCCGGAAAAGACCCTGCTGCGCCCGCTTCCCAAGAAGGGTGGCCGCAACCAGCACGGCCACATCACCACCCGTCACCGCGGCGGCGGCCACAAGCGCCGCTACCGTGTGATCGACTTCCGCCGCTCCGACAAGGACGGCGTGCTGGCCAAGGTCGCGCACATCGAGTACGACCCGAACCGCACCGCGAACATCGCGCTGCTGCACTACTACGACGGTGAGAAGCGCTACATCATCGCGCCGAAGGGTCTGACCCAGGGCACCGTTATCGAGTCGGGTCCGACCGCGGACATCAAGGTGGGCAACAACCTTCCGCTGCGCAACATCCCGACCGGTACGACCATCCACGCCGTGGAGCTCAAGCCGGGCGCAGGCGCCAAGCTCGCCCGCTCCGCGGGAACCTCCATCCAGCTGCTGGGCAAGGAGGGCTCCTACGCCGTTCTGCGTATGCCGTCCTCCGAGATCCGCCGCGTGGACATCCGCTGCCGCGCCACCATCGGCGAGGTCGGAAACGCCGATCAGATCAACATCCGCTGGGGCAAGGCCGGCCGCATGCGCTGGAAGGGCTGGCGCCCGACGGTTCGTGGCGTTGTCATGAACCCGGTCGACCACCCGCACGGCGGTGGCGAGGGCAAGACGTCCGGTGGACGCCACCCCGTTTCGCCGTGGGGCCAGAAGGAAGGCCGCACCCGCAACCCGAACCGTTACTCGAACAACATGATCGTGCGCCGTCGTCGCTCGAACAAGAAGCGCTAAGAGGAGGTAAACAGACATGCCACGCAGCCTTAAGAAAGGCCCGTTCGTCGACGAGCACCTCCTCAACAAGGTGGACGCTCAGAACGAGGCCGGCACCAAGCAGGTCATCAAGACCTGGTCTCGCCGCTCGACCATTCTCCCCGATTTCATCGGACACACTTTCGCCGTCCACGACGGTCGCAAGCACGTCCCGGTGTTCGTCGACGAGTCCATGGTCGGCCACAAGCTCGGCGAGTTTGCACCCACCAAGACCTTCAAGGGTCACATCAAGGACCAGAAGGGACGTCGATAAGCAATGGCTGACACCATCACCACTGCATCCGCGACGGCCAGGTTCGTCCGCACTTCCCCGATGAAGGCCCGCCGCGTGCTGGCCCTCGTCCGCGGCAAGTCCGTCGCCGAGGCCCTCGCGATCCTGAAGTACGCGCCGCAGGGTGCCGCCAAGCCGGTGGCCAAGGTCGTCGCGTCCGCAGCCGCCAACGCCGAGAACAACTTCGGTCTGGACCCGCGCACCCTGGTCATCTCCGAGGCGTACGCCAACGAGGGCCCGACCATGCGCCGTTACCAGCCCCGTGCCCAGGGCCGCGCCTTCCAGATCCGGAAGCGCACGTCCCACATCACCGTTGTTGTCGAGTCCAAGGAAGGGGCTAAGTAATGGGCCAGAAAATTCACCCACACGGCCTGCGCCTGGGAATCACCGCAGACTGGAAGTCCCACTGGTACGCCGACAAGAACTACGCCGACTACGTTGCCGAGGACATCAAGATCCGCGATTTCCTCTCCAAGGGTCTTGAGCGCGCCGGCATCGCCGACGTCGTGATTGAGCGCACCCGTGACCGTGTCCGCGTCGACATCCACACCGCCCGCCCGGGCATCGTGATCGGCCGCCGCGGTGCCGAGGCTGACCGTATTCGCCGTGAGCTGGAGAAGCTCACCGGCAAGATGGTCGCCCTCAACATCCTCGAGGTCAAGAACGTCGACGCCAACGCTGCCCTGGTGGCCCAGTCCATCGCGGAGCAGCTGGTCAACCGCGTTGCCTTCCGTCGCGCGATGCGCAAGGCCATCCAGTCCGCCATGCGCAACCCGCAGGTCAAGGGCATCAAGGTCATGACCTCCGGTCGTCTCGGCGGCGCCGAGATGTCCCGCGTCGAGCGCTACCACGAGGGGCGTGTGCCGCTGCACACCCTCCGTGCGGAGATCGACTACGGCATTGCGGAGGCGCACACCACCTTCGGCGTCATCGGCGTCAAGGTGTGGATCTACAAGGGCGATGTCGTCGGTGGCGTCCGCGAGTCCGAGCTCAACGCTCCCTCGAACGACCGTCGTGGCCGCGGTGACCGCCGCCCCCGCCGCGGTGGCCAGCGCCGCCAGCGCGCAGAGCAGAAGCAGGAGGGTTAAAACATGCTTATCCCCAAGCGCGTTAAATACCGCCGCCAGCACCGCCCGACCCGTCGCGGCGTGTCCAAGGGTGGCAACACCATCAACTTCGGTGACTACGGCCTCCAGGCTCTCGAGCCGGCCTACATCACCAACCGCCAGATCGAGGCCGCGCGTATCGCGATCAACCGCCACGTCAAGCGTGGCGGCAAGGTCTGGATCAACATCTTCCCGGACCGCCCCCTGACCCAGAAGCCGCTCGGCGTGCGCATGGGTTCCGGTAAGGGCCCCGTGGAGAAGTGGGCGGCCAACGTTAAGCCGGGCCGCATCCTCTTCGAGATGTCGTACCCGAACGAGGAAACCGCACTCGAAGCCCTCCGCCGCGCCGGCGCGAAGCTTCCGTGCAAGGTTCGCGTCATCAAGAAGGAGGACCAGTTCTAATGGCTAACGGTACCCCCGCATCCGAGTTCCGCGAGCTCACCGAAGACGAGCTGCGCACCCGCCTGACCGAGGCGAAGGAAGAGCTGTTCAACCTGCGTTTCCAGCTCGCCACCGGCCAGCTGACCAACAACCGCCGCATCTCCACCGTTAAGCGCGACATCGCACGCATCTACACGGTGCTGCGCGAGCGCGAGCTCGGCCTGTCCGTCGTCCCGGGAGCTGAGGCATAACCATGACTGAGGCAAACGTGAACGAAGTGAAGAAGGAAAAGGCGTCACAGAAGCGCCGCCGTGGCTACGTCGTGTCCGACAAGATGGACAAGACGATCGTCGTGGAGGTCGAGGACCGCAAGTCCCACGCCCTGTACGGCAAGATCGTGCGTAGCTCGAAGCGTGTGAAGGCGCACGACGAGAACAACACCGCCGGTGTCGGTGACCTCGTGCACATCGAGGAGACCCGCCCGCTGTCCAAGGACAAGCACTTCCGTCTTGTGGACATCATCGAGAAGGCCCGCTAGCCCCTATCGGCTACTGGCAGCCTGAAGGCCCCGCGTAAGCGGGGCCTTTTTGCGTACCCGGCCGCGTTAACCCCGTGGGTTGCGGGGCATCGGGTGCACGGGGAAAGCGCCAGACGGGCGAAATGGAGGTAAAACCGGTCTGGTGCTTTCCCCCTGGACCTGCGCTCCCGGCGAGCGCTCGGGGGTGTTGAAAAGGGGCTAGGGCCGGGGCCGGCCCTCGAACCAGTAGGGAACCCACGTGATGGCCTTGGAATTGACGCCCCAGGTCTTTACCGCGAGGTTGCGGACCTTTTTGGCCATGCCCCCCTCGCCGCACGCCCAGACCGTGTCGGGAATGTCCCACCCCTCCACGGTGAAGAGGCGGGCGATCTCATCGGCGGAAGCCGCCGAGGGTGTTCGCGTGACATGCAGGCGGGCGACGAGCGGGGCCCAGTAATCAGCGAAACCCGGCTCAACCATTCCTTCGTCCGCGCCCACCACCACGACCTCCGTTGTGCCGAGGGACGCGGGATCCGTCGCCTCGAGGTGGGAGAGCACGCGGCGCGCGGCGGGAAGAGAGCTCGGGTCGGCAACGATGAGAAGCCGACCCTGGGCCGGTTCCCATACCGGGTGGCAACCGAGGAAACCGGCGGTATCCCCGGGGCGGACCCGGTTGAACCAGGCCGAGCCCGGGCCGTTGTCACCGTGGGTGACCACGTCGACATCCACCTCGGCGTCGGCGGGACGGTAGTGGCGCACCGTGTACCAGCGCAGCGTGGGGCGCTCGGAACGCGGAATGAAGGACACCGAGGCCCGCGGGTTGTGGCCCATCCGGAATGGCTTGAACCGCTGCCCCTCCTGCGGCATGACCAGCCCGAAGTACTCATCGGGGGCGAAGCCGGGGGTGTCCCGGAATTCGGGGGCGTGCAGGGTGACGCGAACCAGCTCCTCCGCGGGCCGCTCCACGCCGGTGACCGTGACGGGGACGAGGCGGTGCGGGTTCCTCACGTGCGTTCCCATTCGAACCTCCTTGCAAATCGTAGCCCTTTCAGATTAGGTTTGCCTTACCTACTTCGCAAGCCCTAGTATGTGGGAGTCTGCCGACAACAGCACCCGCCCCCAGGAAGGACCATCCGTGAACATTTCTTTCCGGCGCCCCGGACGCGGCGCCGCCGCCGTGCTCACCGCCGCCGCCCTCGCCCTGACGGGGTGCTCCCGCGCGTCCGACAGCGGTGACGCGGCAGGGAAGACGTCGGAAAGCGGGGCAGCGGCCGCGGAAGCGAACAACGAGCGCGTTGCGGCGCTCGGACTCGGCGACGTGGACACCGCCCTCGCGCTGGGGGTCGTCCCCACTGTGGTCGCCCCCTTCGGTGGCGAGGGTGACGTCGGACCGAAGGGTGTCGGCCCGTGGGCCGAGGAGCGCTTCGGCGACAAGCAGCCCGTGGTGATCTATGGAACCGGCTCCGGGTTCACCTCCGAGGCGATGGAGAAGGTCATCGGCGCCGATCCGACCAACATCATCGCCGTGAACACCGTCCTGGAGCAGGACACCCTCTCCCAGCTGAGGAACATCGCCCCGGTCACCGTGAAGCCGGATGGCGCGAAGGACTGGCAGATCCCCTGGGAGGACCAGGTTCGCGCCATTGCTGGAGGGCTGGGCAAGAAGGACGAGGGGGACACCCTGGTCAAGGACACCGAGAAGAAGTTCGAGGACTTCCGCTCCGCGCACGGTGATCTCCAGGGGAAGAAGGGCGCGGTGGCGATGCCCTTCAACGGGCAGATCAGCATCTACGGCTCCGGTGACGGCCGCGGGCAGTTCGTCGAGGACATGGGCATGACAATCCCGCAGGACCTGCAGAGCACCGACACCTTCTACAACGCGCTCTCCGCCGAGAACTTCGGCCGGCTCGATGAGCTTGACCGCCTCTTCATTGTCGACTGGGGCGGGGCCGCCGAGCAGCTGCGCAACGACCCGAACTTCCAGAACCTGAAAATCGTCAGAGAGGGCCGCGTGGTCTTCCTGGACCAGAACACGGGCAGCGCGATGAGCATGCCCAATCCGCTGACCATCCCGTGGGCGCTCAACGAGGTGTCCAAGAACCTCTGATGCGTCCTTCACGCCTTGCCACGGTCGCCTTCTGCACGGGTGCGCTGGCCCTCGCCGTCGTCGCTTCGTGCTTCGTCGGGTCGAACGCCACGGCGGCCGATGACGTGTTCCGGGCCATCGTTTCCGGGCCGGGCGACGGCGAGGCTGCCCACCTCGTGTGGGACCTCCGGGTCCCGCGCACGCTGCTCGCGGCCGCTGCCGGGGCGTCCCTCGCCCTCGCGGGGGCGTTCGCGCAGAGCTGGATGCGCAACCCGCTCGCCGACCCGGGTTACCTGGGTGTGACGGCGGGTGCGGCGTTCGCGGTGGCAGTGGCCATGAGCTTCGGCGTCCTTTCGCATCCGTGGGCCATTTCAGCGGCCGCCCTCGTGGGCAGTGCCGCAGCGGTCGGCGTAATCACCGCCGTCGCGCGGCACTCCCTGGATCCCGTCACGCTCATCCTCGTCGGCGTGGGCATCACCGCCTCGCTTCAGGCCGGGGCGACCATGCTCGCGCTGCGCACGCACAGCGTCTTCGACGGCATGCGGCAGTGGACGGTCGGCACGACCGCGGGCCGCGGGTGGACGGAAATCTCCATTGCGGCCGCGGGTCTTGCGCTCGGTCTGATGCTGGCCGCCGTGCTTGCGCGACCGCTCGACCTTCTCTCGATGGGGGAGGAGTCGGCGCGGGCCCTGGGAGTCGACCCGCGGTGGGTGCACCCTGGCGCGGCCGCGGTGATCGCGGTTCTCGCGGGTTCGGCGACAGCCGCGGTGGGGCCCGTGGTCTTCGTCGGTTTTGCCGCACCGCACCTCACACGTTTCTTCACCGGCCCCTCGCTGAGCCGCATGTTGGTTCCCGTCGCCCTCGTCGGCGCGGTGCTGGTACTCGGCGCCGACATCCTCGGGCGCGTCGTCATGCGCCCCGGGGAGCTGGACCTGTCCGTCGTGATCGCGATTGTGGGTGCACCCCTGCTCATCTGGGTGGCGCGGCGCGGGGCCGGGGTGCTCCTGTGAGCGTCCACGAAATGCTGCGGCACCAGCGCGCCCGCCGCCTGCGCGGCCGCCTCCTCGCGGCGGCGTTGTTCACGCTGGTCGCCGCGGCTGCCTACATCCTGCTGCTGGCGAGGGGCGCCGTGCAGCTGGAACCCGGCGAGGTCCTGCGCTCCCTCACGGGGCGCGGCACCCCCCGGACGGACCAGATCGTGTGGGACCTGCGCCTCCCCGTCGCCGCAGCGACGCTCATCATTGGTGCGGCCCTCGGTCTCGCCGGCGCCTGGACCCAGACGGTGGCGCGCAATCCCCTCGCCTCCCCGGACATCCTCGGCGTATCCGGGGGAGCGGCCGTCGCGGTGGTCACCGGCACGGTTGTGGCGCGTCCGGGCTGGCCGGAGGACATCGACGCGTTCTGGTGGAGGGCCGGTCTCGCGCTCGCGGGCGCCATCGTGGCCGTTGCGCTCCTCCTCGCCCTCGGCGGTGTCCGCGCCACCAGCCGCTTCGTCCTCGTGGGAGTGGCGTTGTCCATGATGGCGCAGGCCGCGGTGAGTTACATGCTGTTGCGCGCGGACCTCACCCGGGCCGCGGATGCCCAGACGTGGCTCGCCGGCTCGTTGGCCCACGTGCGGTTCGATTCGCTCGCCCCGCTCGCCCTGGGTCTCATTCCCTTCCTCGTAGCGGGTCTGGCGGTGGGGGCCGACCTGCCGCTGCTGGCCCACGACGACCCCAGCGCCACCTCCCTCGGGGTGCGCCTCCCCGTGGTGCGCGGTGTCCTCATCGTGGCGGCGACGGGGATCGTTGCGGTCACCGTGTCGCTTGCCGGGCCGATCGGGTTCGTTGCCCTCATCGCCCCGCAGCTCGCGCGCGGGGTGTCCCGCGCTCCGACGCCCCCGCCGCTCGTCTCGGCCCTCGCCGGAGCCGCCCTCCTGTCCGGGTGTGCCGTAGCGGTGGGTTTCTTCCCGTCCAGCCCTCCCGTGGGGCTGCTCACCTCTGCCATCGGCGGAATCGTCCTAGTCGCCCTGGTCGTCGCCAGGGCCCGCAACCAGAGGGTGGTCGCATGATTGAGGTCCACAACGTCCGCGCGGGTTACGGCGACGGCCCCGATGTCGTCGACGGGGTGAGCCTCACGGCCGCACCGGGGAGCGTCACCACCCTGATCGGCCCGAACGGCTGCGGCAAGTCGACGCTCCTGAAGACAATGACCCACCTGCTCACCCCCCGCGCGGGGCAGGTGCTTGTCGACGGCCGCGACCTCCACTCGCTGGGCGCGCGGGAGGCCGCCCGCACCGTGGCACTCCTGCCCCAGCACCCCGCGGCCCCGCCCGGGCTCACCGTGGGCGAGCTGGTCAGCCGCGGCCGCCATCCCTACCGGCGATTCGGCCGCGGGGCGGGGGGCACCCGCGAAATCGAGGCGGCCCTCGAGCGCACCGGGGTCACGCACTACGTGGACAGGGACATCGCGGAGCTCTCGGGCGGGCAGCGGCAGCGGGTGTGGCTGGCGATGGCACTCGCCCAGACGACACCGGTCCTCCTCCTCGACGAGCCCACCACCTACCTCGACCCCGCCCACGCGGTGTCGGTGCTCGAGCTCGCCCGAGAGCTTGCGCGCGACGGCCTTACGGTTGTCATGGTGCTCCACGACCTGATGCTGGCGGGCGCATACTCGGACACGATGGTGGTCATGCGCGACGGGCGGGTGATGGCCCACGGCTCGCCCAGCGAGGCGATCACGCGCGAATCCCTCGCCGCGGCCTACGGGCTCGAGGCGGAGGTATGGGACGACCCCCGCGGAACCGCGCCGATCGTCGTTCCCCGGGGCGTCATCGGCGACTGAGGCAGTGCTTCACGACGCCCCGCCCGCCAACCGGCGGAGGCGGTGGAAGTGATCCACCGGGCCGTGGCCGCCGCCGACGTTCAGGGCATCGGCGTGCTCAATGGCTTCGAGTAGCCAGCGCGAGGACCACTCGGCGGCGGCGGGTGCGGAGGCGTCGATAAGCATGCGGGTGGCCAGCGCCGAGGACAGGGAGCACCCGGTGCCGTGCGTGTTGGGGGTGTCTACCCGGCGCACGCGGATGCGGTGCACGCCGCCGTCGGGGGAAACGAAGGCGTTCGAGGCCTCGCCGCCGGTGAGGTGACCCCCCTTGACCAGCACGGACACCCCGGCATCCCCGGCGTAGCGCAGCCCCTGCTCCACGGCCTCCGGGAAGCTGGTGGCCGGGTCGCAGCCAAGGAGAACAGCCAGCTCGGGGACGTTGGGGGTGACCACGGTGGCGTGTTCGCGGACGAACCCGCGCAGCTCGTCCTCGGCATCCGCGCCGAGGAGCCGATCCCCGGAGGTGGCCACCATGACGGGGTCGACCACCACGACGGACACGGGGTGCCCGCGCAGAAACCCGGACACGGTACGGGTGATGTCGGCGTCGCCGAGCATCCCGACCTTGACGGCGTCGACGGTGACATCATCGAAAACCGCCTCGAGCTGGGCAAGGAGGAAGTCCGGGGGTGGGGTATGCACCTGGCGCACCCCGCGGGTGTTCTGGGCGACCAGCGCCGTGACCACCGCCATCCCGTAACCGCCGGCGGCGGCGATGGACTTCAGGTCGGCCTGTATTCCGGCCCCGCCGGTCGGATCCGTCCCGGCGATAGAGAGAACCCTGGGCTGCTGCTCGCGGTGTCGCATGCCTTCCTTTCTAGATGCTTTCCCTCCGGGACGTACTGCGGCTAACCCGCCTCCAGCGCACCACCCGGGGGCTCATGGCAGCATTTCCTCCGGGCGCCGTGGCTGAACCCCCGATTCCCGGGCCCGCGCAGATTTGGGGTGCGGGCTGACCACGTGGTTTAATACTCCAGTTGCCTGGAGCTGGTCGGGGCGGACGCGCGTTTCCGAGTGAACGTCCCGAGACCCTTCGACGCCGCGCGCACTGCCACGGTGTTCGTCGATAAGCGAAAGAGCACGAAAGCAAGTGACCACGTGCGTTCAGGACGGAAATCTGTCGCACATACTACCAGGTCAGGAGACCACAGTGATTCAGCAGGAATCGCGTCTGAAGGTCGCCGACAACACCGGCGCACGGGAAATCCTGTGCATCCGCGTGCTCGGCGGCTCTGTCCGACGCTTCGCCGGAATCGGCGACACGATTGTCGCCACCGTGAAGGAAGCCGCCCCGGGCGGCAACGTCAAGGAGGGTGAGGTTGTCCGCGCCGTCATCGTCCGCGCCAAGAAGGAGACCCGCCGCCCGGACGGCTCCTACATCGCGTTCGACGAAAACGCCGCCGTTCTGATCAAGAACGACACCGAGCCGCGCGGCACCCGTATCTTCGGCCCTGTTGCGCGCGAGCTGCGCGACAAGCGCTTCATGAAGATTGTTTCTCTCGCACCGGAGGTGATCTAAGTATGAAGATCAAGAAGGGCGATATGGTCCAGGTGATCTCCGGCAAGGACAAGGGCGCGCAGGGCAAGGTCATCGAGGCCTACCCCGCACGTGACAAGGTCCTCGTCGAGGGTGTCAACCGCATGAAGAAGCACGTCGCAAACTCCTACAACGAGCGCGGCGCCGAGTCCGGTGGCATCGTCACCCAGGAAGCACCGATCCACGTGTCCAACGTGGCACTGCTCGACTCGGAGGGAAACCCGACCCGCGTCGGCTACCGCTTCGATGAGGACGGCACGAAGGTCCGCGTTGCCAAGTCGAACGGGAAGGACATCTAAGCATGGCTGAGAACTACACCCCGCGTCTCAAGACCCGCTACAAGGACGACATCCGAGCCAAGCTCAACGACGAGTTCGGCTACGACAACGTCATGCAGATCCCGGGCCTGACCAAGATCGTCGTCAACATGGGCGTCGGCGAGGCGGCCCGCGACTCCAAGGTCATCAACGGTGCTCTCGAGGACCTCACCGCGATCACCGGCCAGAAGCCGCAGCTGCGTCGCGCGAAGAAGTCCATCGCGAACTTCAAGCTCCGTGAGGGCATGCCCATCGGCGCGAAGGTCACCCTCCGCGGCGACCGCATGTGGGAGTTCCTGGACCGCCTGCTCAACGTCGCTCTGCCGCGTATCCGCGACTTCCGCGGCCTGAACGACAAGCAGTTCGACGGCGCCGGAAACTACACCTTCGGCCTCACCGAGCAGACCATGTTCTACGAGATCGACATCGACAAGGTCGATCGCGTGCGCGGCATGGACATCACGCTCGTGACCACCGCGACGAACGACGACGAGGGTCGCGCGCTCCTGCGCCACCTCGGCTTCCCGTTCGCCGACAAAGACGGCAAGATGCAGCAGGCTTAAGCCTGACGCTGCCGCACGAGAGTTTCCCTCTCCGCTTCCCCGAAAGGGGGCGGAGGGGGATTTCTTTTCGCCTACAATCCACTCAGTCCCCGTTCACCGGGTCCGCGCGGACCCCGACATGAAAGAAGACCACCGTGGCCCTATACGAGGCAATTGATACGGGAGCGGCCAAGAAGGTCGAGCTCCTAGAGAAAGATTTCGCGCGGTTCGCCGTCCGCGCCATGCTCGCGGGCATCTACCTCACCCTGGGCACGGCCTTTGCCGCTGTCGCCGGCAACACCACCGAGAAGTTCGCCCACGGCTCCGGCCCGCTCGTCTTTGCCCTGCTTTTCGGGCTGGGTCTCTTCGCCATCATCATCCTCGGTGCGGAACTCGCGACAGGCGACATGATGTTCGTCTCCTGGGCAGCCACCCGGCGGGGGCTCTCGTGGGGTCGGGCTGTCAAGGTCGTCGTCGTCGCCACCGTGTTCAACCTCATCGGCGCCGTGCTCGTGGCCTTCGTGATGAGCCAGTCCGGCAAGCTCGGCGTGATGGACGACACTCACCTCATCTCGACGCTGACCGCCGGCAAGCTGGCCAAACCCGCCCTGGGCGCCTTCATCGAGGCCATCGGCGCGAACTTCGTGGTCAACATGGCGGTGGTTGGGGCGCTGAAGGCGCCGGACATCGTCTCCAAGTTCGCCGTCATCGTGCCCATCATCGCCATCTTTGTCGGCCTCGGCCTCGAGCACATCATCGCGAACTTCTCCCTGTTCACGTTGGCCTTCACCGCCTCGCCCCACCCGGCGGGCTTTGACGCCGCACACATAGCCGTGAACTGGCTCGTCGTCTGGCTGGGCAACTTCATCGGCGGCGGCCTGGGCATCGGCGCGGTCTACGCCTGGCTGAACCAGACCAAGACGTCGTACGTCGATTAGCGCGCGCTTGGCGACGCCCCCGCCAACGTGCCCGAGTAGAGGTTGAAGCGCTCCTCCCGGGTGAAACCCGCCAGGGCCATGCCGGCCTGACGGGCGAGCTCGACCGCGAGGGAGGAGGCGGCCGAGACGGCGACGAGCGCGGGGAAGCCTGCCATCGCGGCCTTCTGCACCAGCTCAAACGACGCCCGCGAGGACATGACCAGGATCATGTTCCTGGCGGGCAGTTTCTCTTCCATCAGAAGATGGCCGACAACCTTGTCGGCGGCGTTGTGCCGGCCGATGTCCTCCCGGATGACGAGGGGGCTGCCGTCGAGGTCGAAGGCCCCGGCGGCGTGGATCCCCCCGGTCTTCCGGAACTGTTTCTGCCCCTCCCGCAGCCTGGCGGGCAGGGACATCACGAGCCCGGGGTCGAGCTCGATCGGCTCGATGGGGGCGTGCGTGCGGTGCAGGAGTTCGCTGATGGACTGCGTCCCGCACACCCCGCACGCGCTGGTGGTGGGGGTGAGGCGGATGAAGTCGGGGGTGACGGGCGCCGCGCTGCCCGCCAGCTCCACATCGAGGAGGTTGTAGGTGTTCTCGCCCTCCGGGCCCACGGCACCCGCGCAGTAGCGCGCTGTGGTGACATCGGCGGCGGAGGTGATCAGCCCCTCGGCGTAGAGCCACCCGTGGGCCAACTCGATGTCGTTTCCGGGGGTCCGCATGGTGGTAACCACGCTGCGCCCGTCGGCGCGGATCTCCAGGGGTTCCTCCACGCTGACGGTGTCGGTGCGGGTGCTGGTGTAGACGGTGCCGTCGCTGCGGGTGACGCGGGTGACGGCGAAGCTGCGGTTGATTCTTCCCATGTAGTCGCAGGCTAGTGGCCGTAGCGCTCCAGCAGGTCGTCGATCTTGCCGATGAGCTCCTGAACCACGGCGAGGGAGTCCTCGTCGGTCTCCACGGGGCCGAGCCTCTGGCCCGCGGCGTATCCGAGAACAAAGGCGGTGGTGGGTGCGGCGGGCCGGGACGGGCCGTTGTGCGCGACGTTCGCAGTCATGTTGAGCACGGGTCCCACGGCCTTGCGGGTCACATCCGGGGAGACGCCGAGCTCCTCCGAAACGGCGGTGAGCCATTCATGGGTGGATGTCAGGTTGTCTTTATCAGCCACGGGATACCTCCGTTGAGTTCGGGTGGGTTGTGGCCATCATAGGCCCGCGCGGGATTCCAGGTCGGGATTCCGGGGTCGGGTGCGGCGGAGCCGCCGTCAGGACCACCCCGCCCGGGCGGTGTAGTTGAGGTCGAACTCCGTCGCTCCCTTCACCGACTGCGGATCGGTGCGCGTGGCGATGCTCAGGCGGTTGAAGGAGTTGATGGCGAGGATGCTGACCAGCAGGTCATGGGTGCCCTCGGTGCCGTGCAGGGCAACCGCACGGTTCCATAGTTCGTCGGGGACGGATTCATAACCGTCGATGTGGGTGACGGCGTCGGTGAGTTCGAGGACCACCGCTTCCTCCGCACCATAGGAGTCCGCGTAATTGGTCCAGTCCTCCGCACGGAGGATGCGTTTTTCGGACCACCCGTCGTGGCGCGCGTCGCGCCGGTGTGTGGTGACGCACGCGCGGCAGTCGTTGAGCACGGAGGCCCGCAGGGAGATGAGGTGGCGGTAGTCGGACGGGGTGTGGCGGGAGGAGTACTTCACCGCGGGGAGCAGCGAACGCAGGGCGTCGCCACGCATCTGGGGGCGAGGGGTGACCATGGGTCCACATTAGGCCCCGGGCCGGACGCGGGGCGCACCGTTATCCACAACCGGCTGGAAGCCGTCGGGTTATCCACAGGGAGAAACGGCTGCGGGGCGGGGATGTCCGGGCCGTGCCCTATAACTCTGGGTACGCCGGGAAACGGCGGGCGGCTCGTTTCGGATTCGGATCAAGGGGGAATTAGCGTGAAGGACATCGACAGGCTCAAGGAGAAGGTGCGCAAATTGCTGGCCCAGGCGGTCGACAGGGAGGGGACACCGGAGGGGGAGGTGTACTACCGCCGCGCGTTCGAGATCATGGCGAACCACGGTTTTGACGAGCGTGACGTGGGCCGCCCCGGCAAGGAGGACGGGGTCACGCACCGCACGGTCGAATTCACCGGGTCCTACACCGACATGCAGGCCGCCCTCCTGCTCGCGCTGGCCGCCGCGCTGCACTGCACGGGCCTCATGCGCAAAGCGCACAGCTCGACCCGCGTGCTCTCCGTGACGCTCTTCGGCACCCGCCGGCACCTCGAGCGGGTAGAGATGCTCCATGCCCTCCTCAGCCCCGCCATGCTGATCGGGGCTCGCCGACACAGCAGCGCGGGATGGCACGACACCTCGACGGTGGTGAAACGCCGCTCCTTCATGACGGGGTTCGCCCAATCGGTCGCGGCCCGGCTCTCCGACGCGGAGAACCAAGTCGCGGACGAAAACCCGGGTTACGTACTCGTGCTTGTCGACGACCTCGCGCTCGCGCGGCAGGCGCAGGACCGTTACCTGTCCGAGCGCGGCCTGGGTGTCTCCACCCTCCGGGTCAGACGATCCTGGGACGGAACAGCCTACGGGGACGGGATGCGGGCGGGGGCCGAGACAGATCTGGGGAGGGAACGCCTCCGCGGGCGCCCCGCGCTGCCGGGGTAGGGGACACCCGTGCCGCGGTAGCGGCGGGAGTGCGCTGGTGGAGCGTCGAAAAGCGAATTGCATTTTACGCCGGCCGCGGGGTAACGTGGCAGGTCGGACTTGTGCGCCGCGGCCTGTCCGGTTGCTCGTGCGCGCATCCGACGTACATTTGAACATCCAACTTTGTTGCAGGCCCCCCGCCTCAATGCGGGCCGGGTGCAAGGGCGGCGGCGAGCGCCCCACGTTACTGAGCGTGGGGAGCGTGGAGTAGCCCCCGATAAGCCACTCGGAAAACGCGACGTGACGCACCGGTCGACGGTGCCCGGGTCGAGGTGGGTCAGGGAACCGCAGCGAGAAAGGTAAACGGTCACATCTTATGACCATGACTGATCCAATCGCGGACATGCTGTCTCGCGTGCGCAACGCAAACAACGCGCACCACGAGACCGTGTCCATGCCGTCCTCCAAGATCAAGGTGAACATCGCCGAGATCCTGAAGCAGGAGGGCTACATCGCCGACTACAAGGTTGAGGACGTGAAGGTGGGCAAGGAGCTCACCCTCGACCTCAAGTACGGTCCGACCCGCGAGGCGTCCATCGCCGGCCTCCGCCGCGTGTCCAAGCCGGGTCTGCGCGTGTACGCAAAGTCGAACGACCTGCCGCAGGTTCTCGGCGGCCTCGGCGTGGCCATCATCTCCACGTCGCAGGGCCTCCTGACCGACCGTCAGGCCCAGGAGAAGGGCGTAGGTGGGGAAGTCCTCGCCTACGTCTGGTAAAGGGAGGTTGAAAAGACTATGTCGCGTGTAGGTAAAGCACCCATCGCCATCCCCAACGGCGTCGAGACCACGATCAACGGCCAGAACGTCGAGGTGAAGGGCCCGAAGGGCACCATGTCCCTCGAGCTTCCGGCCCCGATCACCGCTTCCGTCGTGGAAAACGAAATCGTGGTGTCCCGTCCGGACGACCACCGCACCAACCGTGCACTGCACGGCCTGTCGCGCTCCCTGGTGAACAACATCGTTGTCGGTGTCACCGAGGGCTACAAGATCAACATGGAGATCTTCGGCGTCGGCTACCGTGTGCAGCTCAAGGGCAAGAACCTTGAGTTCTCCCTGGGCTACTCGCACCCCGTTCTGATCGAGGCGCCGGAGGGCATCACCTTCGCCGTCGACGGCAACACCAAGTTCTCGATCGAGGGTATTGACAAGCAGCAGGTTGGCCAGATTGCGGCTAACATCCGCCGGCTGCGCAAGGATGACCCGTACAAGGGCAAGGGCATCCGCTACGCAGGCGAGCAGATCCGCCGCAAGGTCGGAAAGACGGGTAAGTAATCATGAGCAACACCGCAGAGAACACCAAGCGCACCCCGGTCGGCCGCGACATTTCTTCGCGCCGCCGCGAGGCACGCGCACGTCGCCACAACCGCATCCGCAAGACCCTGCGCGGCACCCCGGAGACCCCGCGTCTCGTCGTGCACCGCTCGTCTCGCCACATGCACGTCCAGATCATCGACGACCTCGCGGGCCACACGCTCGTTTCCGCCTCCTCCATGGAGCCGGACGTGCGCACCCTCGAGGGCGACAAGAAGGACAAGGCAACCAAGGTTGGTCAGCTCGTCGCCGAGCGCGCCAAGGCAGCGGGCATCGAGGCAGTTGTCTTCGACCGCGCCGGCTACAAGTACCACGGACGTGTCGCGGCTCTCGCTGACGCCGCTCGTGAAGGTGGTCTGAAGTTCTAATGATTACCGCAACCATCACCATCAACGGAAGGATCGCGTAATGGCCGAACGTGAACGGCGTGACGGCGGACGCTCCGCCGACAACCAGAACAACAACCGCAACAACGATCGCGGGGAGCGCGGTGGCCGCGGCCGCCGCGACGACCGCCGTAACCAGCCTGACGAGCGCGACAAGTACATCGAGCGCGTCATCACCATCAACCGTGTTGCCAAGACCGTCAAGGGCGGCCGCAACATGTCCTTCACCGCTCTCGTCGTTGTCGGCGACGGCGAGGGAATGGTCGGCGTCGGCTACGGCAAGGCCAAGGAGGTGCCGGCGGCGATCCAGAAGGGTGCCGAGGAAGCCCGCAAGAACTTCTTCCGCGTGCCCATGATCGGCGGTACCATCCCCCACCCGGTCCAGGCCGAGGCTGCCGCGGGCATCGTCATGCTCCGCCCGGCAGCTCCCGGTACCGGTGTCATCGCGGGCGGCGCCGTCCGCCCGGTCCTCGAGTGCGCTGGCATCCAGGACATCCTGGCCAAGTCCCTCGGCTCCGACAACGCCCTCAACGTGGTTCAGGCCACCGTTGCAGGCCTGAAGGAGCTCGTCCGCCCCGAGGAGATCGCCGCCAAGCGCGGCAAGTCCATCGAGGACGTCGCACCGGCCCGCATGCTGCGCGCCCGTGCAGGACAGGAGGCGTAAGCACAATGGCACTCAAGATCACGTTGCACCACGGCAAGGTCGGCGAGAAGCCGGCCACCCGCAAGAACCTCGAGGCCCTGGGCCTGCGCAAGATCGGCCAGTCGGTCGTGAAGCAGGACAACTCCGCCACCCGCGGCCAGATCCTCAAGGTGCGCCACCTCGTCACCGTCGAAGAAGTTGCAGGGGAGTAGAGACACCATGGCTGATATCATCAAGCTCCATGATCTGCGCCCGGCAAAGGGCGCCAACAAGGCCAAGACCCGCGTCGGTCGCGGTGAGGCATCCAAGGGCAAGACCGCAGGCCGCGGCACCAAGGGCACCAAGGCTCGCGGGCAGGTTCACGCCGCCTTCGAGGGTGGCCAGATGCCGCTGCACATGCGTCTGCCGAAGCTCAAGGGTTTCAAGAACCCGAACCGCGTCGAGTACCAGGTTGTCAACGTCGCCGACCTGGCCGAGACGTTCCCGAACGGTGGCACCGTGTCCGTCGAGGACATCGTCGCCGCTGGCCTGGTCCGCAAGAACCAGCCGGTGAAGGTTCTGGGCAACGGTGAGCTGAGCGTCAAGCTCGACGTCACCGCCCAGAAGTTCTCCAAGTCCGCGGTCGAGAAGATCGAGGCTGCAGGCGGGTCCGTCACCGAGGCATAAGCTTCGCGACGCCCCACCTCACGCAAAAGGGCCGCTTCCCCGTCCACCGGGGGACGGCCCTTTCGCTTGCCTGCGCTGATCGTGGCAGCCACGTCTTCTGCAGGTCGATCCGCCTCTACTGGCCGAGCTGCTTGCGTCGCTCCATCGCCACCCGCAGGCGCTCCGCGCGTTTCTTTTTCTCGGCCTCCTCGAGCTCGTCGAAGATTTCCTCGTCGTCGTCGCCGAGCCCGATCACCTCCCGCACGCCCCAGGAGGCGAAGGCGGCGACGGGAAAGGCGACCCAGAAGTAATCCCAGTCGAGCACGAAGAGCCCGACAAAGAACATGATCATCGCGGCCGCCCAGATCACGGCATCGGCGGAACGCACCTTCCTGCCCCGCGCGAGCACCCGGTCGAGCTCTTCGTCGGCGGAGGCGGAGCGCACGGGGGCGTTCTCCTGACGGACGGCGAGTTCGCTCTGTTTAGGGAGGTCGGCGAAGAGGGCCTCGAGATCCCCGGTGTGCGTCGCCCCGGCGGCCGTGGCTGTACGGGAATCGAATTCGGCGACATCGAGGTAGCCGTTCGTGAACAGGTCCGTGAGGCGGTCGAGCGCCGCCATGCGCTCGGGGTCCCCGATGCGTGCGCCGGGGGTGGGTTCCATGGGTTGCTCCAATGCGTTCAGGGTCGCGGCTGTCGGGGTGCTCATTCAAGGACAGCACCTCTTCCCGGAGACCCTACATTGGGCAGAAGTTATACGGTGGCCGAACGGCTGGTAGGCTATCGGGGTCAAACTTGTCTGGGGCGCGCGCGGCAATGTCCGTAGCGGCCCCGGACGGTACCTGTCCGCTACCTTCCGGGTAACGCGTTCCCGGGAGCCAGGAGGCTTTGTGTCCGCTATCGCTCAGGCGTTTAAAGACCCGGATCTGCGCAAGAAGATCCTCATCTCCATCGGTCTGATCATCCTCTACCGCGTGGGCGCGCAAATCCCCACCCCCGGGGTGGATTACGCGCTCATCAGTCAGCGCCTCCACGACATTTCGCAGGGTGACCAGGCGACGATGTTCTCCATCATCGGCCTGTTCTCGGGCGGGGCTCTCCTGCAGCTCTCGATCTTCGCGATCGGCATCATGCCCTACATCACGGCGTCGATCATCATCCAGCTGCTCACCGTGGTCATCCCCAAGTTCGAGGAGCTGAAGAAGGAGGGGCAGTCGGGTCAGAACAAGATGACCCAGTACACCCGCTACCTGATGGTCGGCCTCGCGCTTCTGCAGTCGGCGGGGATCGTCGCCCTCGCGGACAGGGAGCAGCTTCTCGGCCAGGGGATGCCGGTGCTCGTCGAAAACCGCAACATCTGGACGCTGATCATGATGATCATCGTCATGACGGCGGGTGCCATCCTCATCATGTGGATCGGCGAAATCATCACGGAGAAGGGCGTGGGCAACGGTATGTCCCTGCTCATCTTCGCCGGCATTGCCACCCAGATCCCCGCCCAGGGGGCGACCATCCTCACCCGTTCCGGTGCCGTGACCTTCGCTCTCGTCATCGCCGCCGTCATCGCCCTGGTGGTAGGCATCATCTTCATGGAGCAGGGCCAGCGCCGTATCCCCGTCCAGTACGCCAAGCGCATGGTGGGCCGGAGGCAGTACGGCGGTTCGTCGACGTACCTGCCGCTCAAGGTCAACCAGGCCGGCGTTATCCCGGTGATCTTCGCCTCCTCACTGATGTACGTCCCGGTACTGATCACGCAGATCGTCACCATGGGTCGGCCCACCCCGCCCGACAACTGGTGGATGAGCCATGTCATGGCGTGGCTGCAGAATCCGGGTTCCTGGCAGTACATCGTGGCGTATTTCGCCCTGATCATCTTCTTCTCGTACTTCTACGTTTCCATCCAGTACGACCCCGCGGAGCAGGCGGACAACATGAAGAAGTACGGCGGGTTCATTCCCGGCATCCGCCCGGGTCGCCCGACGGCGCAGTACCTCGGTTTTGTGATGAACCGGCTCCTCTTCGTCGGCGCCCTCTACCTCGCCCTTATCGCCATCCTCCCGAACCTTGCTCTCGATGCCGGCATCACCGGTACCGGCAAGATGGGTATGAGCGCCTTCGGCGGCACGGCTATCCTGATTATGGTGTCCGTGGCGCTGACCACGGTGAAGCAAATTGAATCCCAACTCCTGCAATCCAACTACGAAGGACTTCTGCGATAATGCGTCTCGTACTTCTCGGCCCTCCCGGTGCCGGCAAAGGCACCCAGGCCGCCATCCTCTCCGAAAAGCTCGGTGTGCCCCACATTTCCACCGGCGATCTTTTCCGCGCCAACATCGGTGAGGGCACGCCCCTGGGTGTCGAGGCGAAGCAGTATATTGACGCCGGCAAGCTCGTTCCCACCGATGTGACCGCACGCATGGTCGAGGCCCGCCTCGGTGAAGACGACGCCAAGGACGGCTTCCTCCTTGACGGGTTCCCCCGCACCGTGGAGCAGGCCGACATCCTGGCTGACCTCCTAGAAAAGAAGGGGCACACCCTCGACGGGGTGCTCAACTTCGTCATCGACGAGGACATCGTTGTCGAGCGCATGCTCGCCCGCGGCCGCGCCGACGACAACGAGGAGACGATCCGCACCCGTCTCGGCGTCTACCGCGACGAGACGGCTCCGCTGATCGATCACTACGGCAACGCGATCATCAACATCGATGCCGTCGGTGACGTCGACGAGGTCAACGCCCGCGCGATGGCGCAGCTCGAGAAGCTGCAGAAGTAGTTTCCCGCACACAAGGCCGGTGCCCCGCAAGGCGGCGCCGGCCTTGGCCGTCCGCACACAGCAACAGAACCCCGATCCGAAGGAGCTGCCGTGGCCTTCCGCCGCCGCACCATAAAAGCGAAAACCCCCGCCGAGCTCGACGCCATGGAGGCCGCGGGCCGCATCGTCGGCGAGGCACTGGTGGCCGTCCGCGAGGCCGCGGTTCCCGGTGCCACCACCCTCGACCTGGACCGGGTTGCGGAGGAGGTTATCCGTGGCCGGGGTGCCACACCCACCTTCCTGGGCTACCAGGGCTTCCCGGGTTCGATCTGCGCCTCCGTCAACGAAGTGGTTGTCCACGGGATCCCGAGCCGGGAGGTCGTGCTCCGGGAAGGTGACCTGGTCTCCATCGACTGCGGCGCCACACTCGACGGATGGGTGGGGGACTCCGCATGGTCCTTCGGCGTCGGGGCGCTGGATGAGGACGTCGTTAAGCTCAATCGCGCAACCGAGTGGGTCCTCGACCGGGGAATGCGGGCGATGGTGCCCGGCAACCGTCTCACGGATGTCTCGCACGCCCTCGAGCAGGCGACCTTTGCGGCCGAGGAGCGCTTCGGTGTCCGCCTGGGCATTCTCGACGGCTACGGGGGGCACGGCATCGGCCACACGATGCACGAGGACCCGTACCTCGCCAACGAGGGCAAACCGGGGAAGGGGCCGGTGATCCAGGAGGGATCGGTGCTGGCCATCGAGCCGATGCACATTCTTGGTGGCGAGACGGAGAGCCGGGTGCTTGACGACGACTGGACCGTCGTCTCCCTGGATGCCTCGCCCGCCGCCCACTGGGAGCACACCGTCGCCGCGACCGCCCGGGGCCCGCGGATCCTCACCCCCCGGGACTGATAGCGCGAAACTGGGACACGCCGATATTTTTGCGCTCGTGACCAGAAAATTTTGCGGAAGCCGTTATACTTCCCTCATGTCTTACTCCCCGCGCCACGCGAAGCCCTCCCCGACGAAGCGCCGCGTCCAGTCCGTTGCAGCGGCAGCCGGTGTTTCTGCAGCCCTGATCGCCGCTCCCAGCGTCCCCGCCGCCAACGCGGAACCCGCGCCCAACCCGATGGCGCAGTTCATGCCCGCGCCTGCGGCCGGCGGCCTCGACAGCTTCATCGCCCAGGCCAACGCGTCCTTCCAGAACCTTGCGCAGAACCAGAACCGCGCAGCCCGCGATGCCGCCTGGAACATGCGGCTCTCCCTGCACCAGCAGGCGGATGCCCTGGCTGCCGTCAATCCCGATCTGCCCGCCCAGGCGCGTGCGGCGGTCGACCAGGCCGTGGAGGCCTTCTTCCCGGGCATCATTGCCGAGCACACCCCCGCTCCGGCTCCCGCACCGGCCCCGGCTCCGGAGGCCGCCCACGTCGAGGCGCCCGCCCCCCAGCCGGCCGCGTTCGACTACGGCCCCTGCCCGCGCGAGGCGAAGGCCTGCGTCGACCTTGACGGCCGCCGCTCCTGGCTGCAGAACGACGGCCAGGAGTACTACGCCTCCGGCCTGATCGGCCCCGGCAAGCCAGGCCTGGAAACGCCCCGCGGCACGTTCTACGTCAACCGCAAGGTCAAGGACGAGATCTCGTGGGAGTTCGGCAACGCCCCGATGCCGTACGCCACCTACTTCACCAACAACGGCATCGCGTTCCACGAGGGCGACCCGTCGTACCTGTCCCACGGCTGCGTGCGCATGTACCACGGCGACGCCGAGCGCTACTTCAACGATCTGCAGATCGGCGACATGGTCTACGTGTACTAACGGGCCGTTCCAAAACCCCTCCTTCCGCGCAACAGCGTGGGGGAGGGGTTTGTCTTTGCGCAGGTAAAACGCTAAGCTGACGCACTGGTGTGTATCGGGACGGCTACGTCCGCCCGGGTGCGCCACGTAGCAACGTAAAAATCACGTCAAGTACCAGCGCAAATGGTGCTTTAGGAAGTGGAGTGTATGGCAAAAGAAGGCGCAATTGAAGTTGAGGGCCGCATCATCGAGCCCTTGAAGAACGCGATGTTCCGTGTCGAGCTCGACAACGGGCACGAGGTTCTCGCCCACATCAGTGGCAAGATGCGCCAGCACTACATCCGCATCCTTCCGGAAGACCGGGTCATCGTGGAGCTTTCCCCGTATGACCTGCAGCGCGGACGTATCACCTACCGCTACAAGTAAAAACGACAGCCTCCCTGTTCAACGCGCACCATTCGCGCCCCCCAGGCGCGGTGTGCGCCGTACACCTCCGGCCACGGTGGCCGGAGCCGCGCGAAACCACGACCCATCATCCGGTTAGGTCCGGGTAAAGCGCCGCTTGGCGTGGACGGGCAGGGAGAAAACCACCGTACCAACCTGAAAGGCACGTACCACATGGCACGTCTTGCTGGTGTTGATCTGCCGCGCAACAAGCGCATGGAGATCGCACTCACCTACATCTACGGGATCGGGGCAACCCGCTCCAAGGAACTGCTCGAGAAGACGGGCATTTCTCCTGACCTGCGCACGGACAACCTGACCGATGAGCAGCTCGCCGCCCTGCGCGACGCCATCGAGTCCTCCTACACCGTTGAGGGCGACCTCCGCCGTGAGGTCCAGGCCGACATCCGCCGCAAGATCGAAATCGGCTCTTACCAGGGTCTGCGCCACCGCCGTGGCCTCCCTGTCCGCGGCCAGCGCACCAAGACCAACGCGCGCACCCGCAAGGGCCCGAAGAAGACCATCGCAGGAAAGAAGAAGTAACCCATGCCTCCGAAGACTCGTTCCGGCGCGCGCCGCACTGGCCGTCGCGTCCCGAAGAAGAACGTGGCCCAGGGCCACGCATACATCAAGTCCACCTTCAACAACACCATCGTGTCCATCACGGACCCGAACGGTGCCGTGATCTCCTGGGCGTCCTCCGGCCACGTCGGTTTCAAGGGCTCCCGCAAGTCGACCCCCTTCGCCGCCCAGATGGCCGCCGAGAACGCTGCCCGCAAGGCAATGGACCACGGCATGAAGAAGGTTGACGTGTTCGTCAAGGGGCCGGGCTCCGGTCGCGAAACCGCCATTCGTTCCCTCCAGGCCGCCGGCCTCGAGGTGTCCTCGATCTCCGACGTGACGCCCCAGCCGTTCAACGGCTGCCGTCCGCCGAAGCGTCGTCGCGTTTAGGCAGAAAGGAAAGAGGTAAAACAACATGGCTCGTTATACCGGCCCTGCTACCCGCAAGTCCCGTCGCCTCCGCGTCGACCTCGTCGGCGGCGACATGTCCTTCGAGCGTCGCCCCTACCCCCCGGGGCAGGCTGGCCGCGCCCGCATCAAGGAGTCTGAGTACCTGCTCCAGCTGCAGGAGAAGCAGAAGGCCCGCTTCACCTACGGCATCATGGAGAAGCAGTTCCGCCGCTACTACGAGGAGGCCAACCGCCTCCCCGGCAAGACCGGTGACAACCTGCTCGTCCTCCTCGAGACCCGCCTGGACAACGTCGTCTACCGCGCCGGCCTGGCACGCACCCGCCGTCAGGCACGCCAGCTGGTTTCCCACGGTCACTTCACCATCAACGGCAAGAAGACCAACGTCCCCTCCCACCGCGTCTCGCAGTACGACATCGTGGATGTCCGCGACAAGTCCCGCAACATGCTGTGGTTCGAGGAGGCCCAGGAGAATCTGGTCGACGCCGTGGTTCCGGCCTGGCTCCAGGTTGTCCCGGACACCCTGCGCATTCTCGTGCACCAGCTGCCCGAGCGCGCTCAGATCGACGTTCCGCTGCAGGAGCAGCTCATCGTCGAGCTCTACTCGAAGTAAACCCCTTACTTCATCCCGCGCCCGGCGCAGAACCGGCGCGAAATCTTCCGCAACCCGTTCCTACCGGCATCAAATAGTGGTTGCCGACAAAGGAGAAGTTCATGCTCATCTCTCAGCGCCCCCAGCTGTCCGAGGAATACATCGACACCAACCGCTCGAAGTTCGTCATCGAGCCGCTCGAGCCCGGTTTCGGTTACACCCTCGGCAACTCCCTCCGCCGCACGCTGCTGTCGTCCATTCCGGGTGCGGCCGTGACCTCCATCAAGATCGACGGTGTCCTCCACGAGTTCACCACGATCAACGGCGTGAAGGAGAACGTCTCCGAGATCATCCTCAACGTCAAGGACATGGTCCTTTCCTCCGACTCCGACGAGCCGGTGGTCATGTACCTGTCGAAGCAGGGGCCCGGCGACGTCACTGCGGGCGACATCGAGCCACCCGCCGGCGTGGAGATCCACAACCCGGATCTTCACATCGCCTCGCTGAACGAGCAGGCGCGTCTCGAGATGGAGCTCGTTGTCGAGCGCGGCCGCGGGTACGTCCCGGCCGTGCCGAACGCCGGCGGAGAGGTCGGCCGCATTCCGGTCGACCAGATCTACTCCCCGGTCACCCGGGTTGCCTACAAGGTGGAGGCGACCCGTGTGGAGCAGCGAACCGACTTCGACAAGCTGATCATCGATGTGGAGACCAAGAACTCCATGTCGGCCCGCGACGCCCTCGCCTCCGCAGGCTCCACCCTCGTTGAGCTGTTCGGCCTCGCCCGCGAGCTGAACACCGCCGCCGAGGGCATCGAGATCGGCCCGTCCCCGCAGGAGACGGAGTACATCGCTGCGTACAACCTGCCAATCGAGGACCTGAACTTCTCCGTGCGCTCCTATAACTGCCTGAAGCGCCAGGAGATCCACACGGTTGGCGAGCTCGCGGAGTGCACCGAGAGTGACCTGCTGGACATCCGCAACTTCGGTCAGAAGTCCATCAACGAGGTGAAGATCAAGCTCGCCTCGCTCGGCCTGACCCTCAAGGATGCCCCGGAAGATTTCGACCCGACCCAGATCGAGGGCTACGATGCCGAGACTGGTGACTACGTCGACCGCAGCGCGGAAGAGACCGAGTAACTACACCGAGCACGCGCTCAACCAACCGCAACGAGGAGTACGAAAATGCCTACCCCTAAGAAGGGTGCCCGCCTCGGAGGGTCTGCTAGCCACCAGAAGCACATTGTTTCTAACCTGGCTCAGTCTCTCTTCGAGCACGGCGCCATCAAGACCACCGAAGCCAAGGCGAAGATGCTGCGTCCCTACGCAGAGAAGCTGATCACCAAGGCGAAGCGTGGCACGCTGGCCGACCGCCGCGCGGTCGCGGCCGAGCTCCCGAACAAGGAGATCGTGTCCTATCTGTTCAACGAGCTCGCGCCGAAGTTCGCCAACCGCGACGGCGGCTACACCCGCTCGATCAAGCTGGAGAACCGTTCCGGCGACAACGCCCCGATGACCCACATCTCCCTCGTTCTCGAGGAGACGGTGTCGTCCGAGGCGACCCGCACCGCCCGCGCCGCCGCTTCGAAGCAGGCGGAGCAGGCTGCGCCGGTTCAGGCCGAGGAGACCCCGGCCGAGACCGTCGAGGAGACTCCCGCGGAGAACACGGAGGCCTAACCTCAGCTCCGCGGTATCTCAGCCGCACCCGACACCCCGCGTCCGCTCGCATGAGCCGGCGCGGGGTGTCGCCGTTCGTGCGGTTGCTAGGGTGTTCCGGGTGAGCACCGACAACCCCGCCGCCCGCGACACGGTGAATATGGTGCGCCTGCGGCTCGACATCGCCTACGACGGCGCCGACTTCCACGGCTGGGCCAGCCAGAAACCCGCCGCCGACGGCACGCCCACCCGCACGGTGCAGGGCACCCTCGAGGACGCCCTCTCCACCATCCTGCGTGCACCCGCCCGTTTGACCGTCGCGGGCCGGACCGATGCCGGGGTCCACGCATCGGGCCAGGTGGCCCACGTGGACGTGCCCCGTTCCTGCCTCGAACAGCGCTCCCTCGGCGGCGACCCCTCCCGGCTCGTGCGCCGTCTGGCCAAGTTCCTCCCCGAGGACGTGCGCGTCTTCGGCGCGGCCGAGGCACATCCGCTTTTCGACGCCAGATTCGCCGCCCTTGACCGCAGCTACGTCTACCGGGTCACCACCGATCCCGCCGGAGCTCTCCCGACCCGGCGCCGCGACACGGCAGTGTGGCCCAAGCCCGTTGACCTGGACCGGATGCGGGCGGCAGCTGATCTCGTGGTGGGGCTCAACGACTTCGCCGCGTTCTGCAAACCCCGGTCGCACGCCACAACGGTGCGCGAGCTCAAGGAGATGCGGTGGGTCGATGCGTCGACAAGCGAAGAGCTCCACCTGTACGAGGCGCACGTGCGTGCCGACGCGTTCTGCTGGAACATGGTGCGCGCCCTGGTGGCCTCGTGCCTTCAGGTGGGGGAGGGGCGGCGGGACGCGGACTGGGTCGAGGGGCTGCTCGGTGAGCGGCAGCGCTCCCCCCAGGTCGCCCTTGCTCCTGCGCGGGGACTGACCCTCACCGGCGTGACGTACCCGCCCGATGACCGGCTGGGGGAGAGGATCGCCCTGACGAGGGGGCGCAGGGACGCGGTAGCGCGCGCCGAGTAGGTCGCGTGGGTCGGGGGGAATAGAATGCGACCTGTTGCGCGTGGTGAATTCAGCGCCAACGGGATACCAACCAATTGAGAGGACTGGACGATGGCGCTTGCGGGAACGGTTCTTCTCGCCCTGCTTATCTTTATACTCCCGGGGTTCTCGCTGGCGTGGGTGTCTGGCGCGAAGGTGCCTACCGCCCTTGCAGCTGGCCTGCCCGTCACCTTCGGCGTCATCAGCCTGGCCTCTCTGATGTGGGGTGCGACGAGCGCGCCGTTCAACTGGCTGACCTTTTCCATCACTCTTTTCCTCGCCCTCGTCGTTGCCGCCGCCTGGCGGTGGGGGTTCGTGCGTCGCGAGCGCGCCCGGACGGGTGCGAGCTGGCGGTCCGCGTTGTGGCCGGAGGGCTGGCGCGCCCACAGTGCTCTCGACCCGTCCTGGATCATCCCCGCGCTCGGGGTTGTCGCGGGATCGTGGATCATCGTCTCGGACCGGATGAACTGGCTCGTGCGCATGCCGCACGGCCTCGACAGCTTTGTGCAGGGGTGGGACTCGCAGTGGCACGCCAACGTGGTGCGCTACATCATGACGGAACACGTCGCCTCACCGATCCGGATGGGCGAGCTGCACAACATGGAGACCCACGCGGCGATGCTCTACCCCTCCGGCTACCACGCCGGGGTGGCGCTGTTCGCCGAGGCCGCGGGGCTCGATCCGATTCCGGCGCTGCACATTGCCACGGCCATTCTGCCGGGTGTCGCCCTGCCGATCTCCATGGCCTGCCTCGTGCTCACCATGCTGCGCTCGCGCGGGCTGACCGCCCAGATCGCGGCGGTGCTGGCCGCCATTGGGATCTACGTCGCCCCACCCGTGCTGTGGATCGGCGATTACGTGGGGTTCTGGCCCTATCTCTTCGCGGCCTGCATGGTCGGCAGCGTCATCTACCTTTTCTGCTCGGTGCCGTTCCGCCACGAGCTGTTGTACCCGGCGGCGCTGGCCTTGGTCGGGGTGCTGGGGGTTCACCCATCCTCGGTGACCTACGTTGCGTTGGCCGTGGCGCTGTTCTGGCTCACCAGCCTCCTCGTTCGCCCGGCCCGCTCGCGCCTCAGCGACCTGGTCTGGCTCGCCGCCACCGTGATCGTCGCGGCGCTGCTGTTCCTCCCCGAGGTCATCGCGGGGTCCTCGGTAGCCGGGGAGGTGGTCAGCTGGGCCACTCCGGGGGACGCCGTGTTCACCGACCCGTGGAACACCATCCTCACCTTGAGCACCCGCCACGTGCAGGAGTTCTTCCCGGCGTTCTCGGCCACGACGCTGCTCTGGCTCGGGGGGTTCGGTGCCCTTGCCGCGCTGCTCTGGCGGGGGCAGCCGTGGTCGATCCTCTACTACGCCATCTCCGCGGCCGTCGCCGTCAACGTGCTCAAGCCCTTCGGCGGATGGTTCGGCGACACCCTCGGCATCCTCGGCCACCCGCACTACAACACCGCGCACCGCCTCATCATGCCGGTGGCGATGGTTACCGTCGCGGCCGCGGCAATCGGTGTGGCCGCCATGGTTCGCCTGCTGTGTCTCGCGCCCCTCGCCGCGCGCAACGGCACGCCCGCCTGGGCCCGGGCCAGCGTGGTCGCCTCCACCGTCGTGGCCGTGGCCGCGGCGTGCGGCACCGCCTGGTGGGTGCAGGACCGCGTTGGGGAGGGCGCGGAGGCCTCCTACACGGATCCGCGGGCGGACGGGCCCAGGGTGGATGAGAACGACCGCCTCGCCTTCGACTGGCTGGGCACCCAACCGGCGGCGTGGGAAGGCTACACCATGGGGGATTCCGCCGACGGCTACTCCTGGCTTTACGCCTACAACGGGGTGCCCACCATCGCCCGCCACTACATGTGGCCGGTTGGCGGGCGCGGCTCCAGCACGGACACCCTGTTCTGGCACTCCGACATGCTCGGTGCAGGTGTGCGCGGCGACGAAAATGCCGAGAACATCGCGGACCGGGCGGCGAAGGACCTGGACGTGAAGTTCATCATCTCCAGCCCCGACCCCTTCTGGTGGCAGCAGGATCCCAGCTTCGAACAGATCAAGGGCCTGTGGACCGCACCCGGCTCCACCCCCGTCTACCGCAAGGGCAAAACCGTCATTTTCGCGGTCAACGAGCAGTTCACCCCCGCCGAGCTGCGTGCCATGCGCAACGACGCCGAGGAACACGGCTCCGACTACCTGCCGGAGCTCCAGGCGGTCTCGGGCGCTTCCCGGGCGCAGGGTGAGAACCTGGGGTAGATTCAGGGGGTGTCGAGCCCGGTTCGGGGGAACCGGGACGAGAGTCCGCTCGGGGGAAGGTCTCGCATGTCCTCTTCTGGTTCGGGCGCGTCGCAGCGCCCGTCGCGCCTGCTGCCCACCACACGCCCGCAGGTCACCGGCCACCGCTTCATGCGGCGTCGCGTTGAGCACGGCCTGCTCTTCGGTGACATCCGCATGATCCACGACCCGCTGGCGGCACGCCGCCGAGCCATGCTCCTCGGCGCGGCCGCGGTGGCCATGATCGCCGCGGTAATGGCGCTCTTCGCCTGGCTGCGCCCCAACCCGGACCCCGGGGGTGCCCCGATTTTGCGCGACCCGTCGGGAAACCTCTTCGTGCGCGTCGGAGATGCCGTCCACCCCGTGACCAACCTGACCTCCGCCCGCTTGGTGGCGGGCTCCCCGGAGGAGCCGGCGCGGGTGGGGGAGCAGCATCTGCTCACCATGCCGCGCGGCGTTCCCGTGGGCATTCCCACCGCACCCTCGTCCTTCGCCCCGCCCGGCGCCCCCGACCTCGGCTGGGCGGTGTGCGAGGCCGGCGGCACGGTCACCGTCTCCGCGGCTCACCCGCCGCGCCCTCTTGACGACGCCTCCGCCGTCCTCGCCACCGTGCACGGCCGGGACTGGCTGGTCACGGCGGGTGGCCGCACCCTCCTGCCGGAGGCCTCGTCACCCCACGGGCGTGTCGTGCGCCGGGTGCTGGGTGTCGATGCCGACACCCCGCGTTGGCGACCACCGGATGAGGTGCTCAACGCCCTGCGGGAAAATCCGCCCGTCGCTCTGCCCACGCCGCTGCCGGAGGTGCTGGAAACGGATGCCGGGTCATGGGCGGTGAACCCCGCGGGCGGGATCCAGCCTGTCACGCCGACGCAGCGGGACATTCTCGCCGACGCAGGCGCGCCCCTGCGCCGGGTGACGCGCGACTCCCTGTCCCGCTACGAGGACGCGGCCCCCGCCCTCGACCTGCACCTGCCCGCCGCGGTCCCGAGGTGGGAGGACCCCTCCGGCCGCGCCGTGTGCGTGGACGAGGGGCGCGGCGCCGCGACAGCGGACGCGGCGGGCCCCGGCGGGGCGGTGGAGCTGTCGGGCGGGGCCGTCGCCACGCATTTCACGGGCCTGGCACACGGCGCGGTGGCGGTGGACACCGGCCACGGCCACCACGTGGTCTCGACCCACGGGCTGCGGCACGAGGTGCCGGAGCGCCCGGTGCTGGAGGTGATCGGGGTGGAGCTCGTGGAGAACGTGCCATGGGAGATCCTCTCGCTTCTGCCAGCCGGGGAGAGGCTCAACCGGGAGTCTGCCCTGACCGCCACCTACTGACGAGCGCGGCGGCGCATCCCGCGGCGAGCGCCGCGAGGAGCGCGACGGAGCCGGCAAAGGCACCGCGCGCGGGTGCCGGCGAGGCCACCACCTCCGCTGGTTCGACGACCAGCGGGGTCGACCCCGCCGGGGCGGCCGGGGCCTCCGCCGCCAGGTGGGTGACCACCGCCAGCGGGGTGACCGCCCCGCCCGAGGGTTGCGCGGCCGCGGCGACAACGTCGCGCACCCGCGCCGGACTGAGGTGGGGGTGGCGCTCGAGGAGCAGCGCCACAGTTCCCGCCACGACGGGTGCGGCGAAGCTGGTGCCCACGAAAGGTGTCACCGTATCTCGGTCGATCGCGCTTCCGCGGGCGAACCCGTCACCCGACCACGACAGGCCGGGCCCCGGCGCACCCGGTGCGGAAAGCGGCGGCGATTCCGCGGGGGAGGACACGGAATAACCGGCCAGTTCGTGGGCCGATTCGCGCGCTCCCACCGCCAGGACGGTGGGGAAATGGGACGGAAGGACGAAGGACCCCTGGGCGCAGTTCTCCGACACGTTGCCCGCGGCGGCGACAACGACCGCGCCTTCCTGCTCGGCGCGGTTGAGGGCCGCGTGGAGCACGGTCGCGTCCAGCGCCCCGACATCGCGGGGGTCGACGCACGAGACCACCGAGATGTTGAGCACCCGCGCCCGCTCGTCGAGCGCGGCGTGGATCGCTTCCGCCAGCGAGCGCACGCTTCCCGACGTCTCCACGGTGTCTCCGCCGCGCCGGTTGCGGTAATGGGAGGATGTCTGCCGCACCGCGAGGATCTCCGAGTCGGGGGCGATTCCCGAGCTGGCGGCCCCGATGATTCCCGCCACCACGGTGCCGTGGCCGTCGCAGTCGAACAGGGGGTTCGGGGCATCGGGGGTGACGAAGTCCGCACCCGGGACAAGCCGGCTGAGCTCCGCGTTGGGGCTGACACCGGTGTCGATGACCGCGACGCGGACCCCGGCACCGGTGGCGAAGCGCCGCACCTCCCCCGCACCGGCCGGTGCTGCCGGGGTGGGCGTGGGGGCGGGGATTGCGCAGGGATAGTCCTGGGCAGCCGCGGGCGGGGCGGGAGCTAACGCAGCGCCGGGGATCACCGTCGCGAGTGCGGCCACGGTGGCGGCAGCGGCAGGGATGCGCACTTCTAGAGCCCCCTCACCAGGTCGAACGCCCCGGTGACGTGGACCGCCACGGGCAGGGACGCGATGAGGGCGGCCGCCTCAGCTCGCTCGAACCAGACGAGGGCGGTGGGTTCGAGGTCCGGTACCCGCGGGGCCCAGAGCACCGCAGAGGCGCATGTCAGGCCGAGCGCCACCGCCAAGACCGGGACCGCGGGGTGCGCCGGGGTCTGCTGAGCCGCCGCGAGCCCGCAGGCGAGGGCGGCGGACAGGGATACCGAAGTCAGGGCGGCGCGGGGGACGGGGTAGTGCAGGCGCGCCGCGTGGAAAGCCACGGCACCGAGGGTGCACAGACACATGACGGTGGGCCACCCGCCGCCCGCGAGCCCCAGCGCGAGCAGGGCGGGCGCCGCCACCGCGCCCGCCCCGGCCGTGATGCCGGCAGCGATTGAGCGGGCGCGCCGGGCCCGCAAGTCGACGTCCGTCTGGTAACCGTCCGACAGGGAAAATTCCTCGCCGGCGGTGGGAATACGCGGAACCCGCAGACCCGCGAGCCGGGTTGCCGCACCCGGGGCCGCCGCAACGGCCAGGAGGGAACCCAGGCCCGCTACGGCGGGAGGGGCATCGGGGGAGGGCAGCCACGCGCCCGCCGCGGCAGGGGTGGCGAGCACCGGGACGGTGAGGAGGGCGGAGGCGGTGGCGGCGTCGAGGACTCTGAGCAGGGCACCGGACCCGCCGAGCAGGGCGAGCACTGCAGCGGCGGAAAGGGCGCCGATCGCCGGGTCCGTGGGTGAGGCCCATTCCGCCGGGGCACCCGCCACCCACGTACCGCACCCCGCGGCGGTGCTCAGGGCACCGAGGACGTAGAGAACCCGCGAGCGGGTGAAGAACCCCAGGAACAGCAGTGGGGCGGCGGCAACTGCGAACGCGCCGGGGGCACCCGCCACGGGTAGTGCCGCGGCGGCCAGCACGGCGCAGCCCACCGCTGAGGCCGCGGTGTCGGCACCGGGGAGCCGGGGCGTTTCCTCGGCGGCCGCCGCGAGGGATTCTGCGGCGTCGCGAACCACCGGCGGATCAACGGGCTCCTGCGGGCGGAGGACGAGCACGCTGCCGTCGCGAAGCTTGAGCTGGTAGAGCGGGGTGTGCATGTCCAGGGGGACACCGGCGGCGGTCGTGGCCTGCCAGGGCCGGTGGGCGGCCGGGAGCTCCACGAGGCGGGAGAGCTCCGGGAGGATTTCCCCGAGCGATGACGAGGTGGGGAGCGTGAGATCCACGTCCCGGTGGAAGGAAACGACGTCGACGCGGACGGTGACTCGGACAATGTGGTGCGCCGAAGTGGCAACCATGAAAACCCCCGAAAATGCAATTGTGGACGCGTGGTGCTGCCGCGGCGACCCCCGTTGCCGCGCACACCCGATCATTATTGCCTAGGATGTGGGGCGCGTCCACAGCAACGGGGGCCGGTTCGGGGTGGGCCGGCGGCTGTGGAGGGGAAACACAAAAAGGGGGGGGGTTACCCGTGCTCGGGCTCGACCACAACGCCGTCGTGGCACCTCTGCCGCCGCACGCCGCCGACCCGGCTCCACCGCTGCCGTCCGGCACGCTGGCTGCCGAAGCGGTGCCGGCGGCGCGGAAGGAGGTTGTCCAGCCGCTGATCAAGATCCTCATGCCGCTGGTCATGCTCGCCGCGGTGGGGGCCGTGGTGGCGGTCATGCTGCTCTCGGGGCGGGGAATGAGCCCGATGATGATGCTTTTTCCGCTGATGATGCTCTTCAGCGTCCTCATGATGGTCAACCCGCCGGAGAAGAGCGGGGACATCGACGAGGTGCGGCGGGTCTACCTGCGCCATCTCGACGCACTCACCGCCCGGGCCCGCGCCAACGGCCGCAGGCAGAGGGAGCATTACCTCCACTTCCACCCCGATCCGGCGCAGCTCGTTTCCGCCATACCGACGACGCGGGTGTGGGAGCGCGGTCCCGACTCACCGCGCTCCGGGGAGGTGCGGCTCGGAGTCGGTGCGAGCGCGCTCTGCACACCCGTCGAGGTGGCGGACCCCGGGTCCCCCGAGGACCTCGACCCGGTCTGCGCCGTCAGCCTGCGCCGCGCCGTGGCGGCGGTGAGCACTGTGCCGGGGACGCCCATCGTGGTCCAGCTGGCCGCCTTCCCCGCTCTCACGCTGGCGGGCCCCGGTGCGTTCGCGCTGGCCCGGTCCGTCGTTGCGCAGCTGGCCTTCTTCCACGGCCCGGAGACGGTAGGCCTGGTCAACCACCACCCGGACCCCTCCCTGGGCTGGATGAAGTGGCTACCGCACACGAAGGAGCCGGAGGCCGCCCACCTCACTGTCGCGCTTTCCGACGCAGCCGGTGCCCACGCAGCGCTCGCCGAGCGCGAGGTCGACTGCGTCATCGTGGTTGACGGGGATCCCGACTACTTCGTTGACGACGACGCATTCCACCTCGTCTGCGACTCGACCATCCGCGCCCGCACGGAGGCGGGAGAGGAGATGCTGGGAGTCCCGGACGCGCTCCGGGGTGAGGAGGCGGAGCTCATTGCGCGGCACCTCGCGTTTTACCGTCGCCCCGCCGAGGCCGGGGACAGTTCGCGCACCGGGTTGCTCGGCCTGCTCGGGATAGAGGACATCGACCGGCTGGACGGCCACACCATGTGGGGAGGACGGGAGGGAACGCGCCAGCGCCTCAACGTTCCCGTCGGTGCGACCCCCGAGGGCCGTCCCGTCTACCTCGATCTGAAGGAGGCCGCGCACGGCGGGATGGGGCCGCACGGGCTGTGCATCGGGGCGACCGGCAGCGGGAAGAGCGAATTCCTCCGCACCCTCGTCATCGCCCTCGCCGCGACGCACTCACCGGAGGAGCTCAACCTCGTGCTGGTGGACTTCAAGGGGGGCGCCACCTTCCTGGGCTGCGAGGACCTGCCGCACACATCGGCCGTGATCACCAACCTCGAGGACGAGTCGGTGCTGGTCGAGCGCATGTATGACGCGATCTCGGGCGAGCTGAACCGGCGCCAGGAGCTTCTGCGCGCAGCGGGCAATTTCACCAACATCACGGATTACTCCGCCGCGCGGGCGGGGCGGCAAGGCGAGCTTGATCCGCTTCCCTCGCTGGTGATCGTGGTCGATGAGTTCTCCGAGCTCCTCAGCCAGCACCCGCACTTCGCGGACCTCTTCGTCGCCGTCGGCCGGCTGGGCCGCTCGCTGGGGGTGCACCTCCTGCTCGCCTCGCAGCGCCTCGAGGAGGGCCGCCTGCGCGGCCTCGACTCCCACCTGTCCTATCGAATCGGTTTGAAGACCTTCTCGGCGGCGGAGTCGCGCCAGGTCCTCGGGGTGCCGGATGCGCACCAGCTGCCCTCCGAACCGGGCTCGGGTTATCTTAAGGCCGGGCCGGGGGAGCTGACGAGGTTCCGCGCGGCCTACGTGTCGGGTCCGCTCGTCAGGCGCGTCGAAAAGCGGGGTGCAACCCCGCACCACCGCGTGCGGTTGTTCACGGGCTGGGACGACCACGAAACCGGCGCCGCGCGCGAGGAGGACACCGAGGAATACATCGACGGGTCGACGACGCTCCTCGCCGCGGTTGTCGGGGCTGCCGTGCGCACCGCCAAAGAGCGCGGCCAGTCCGCGCACGCGGTGTGGTTGCCGCCGCTTCCAGCAGAAATCGAACTCGCGGCCGTCTGTGAGGAGGCGGGACCCCTGCGCGCCGTGATCGGTCTGACCGACGAACCCTACAGGCAGCGCCAGGACCATCTCGTGCTCGACCTTTCCGTTTCGGGCGGGCACACCGCCATCTCCGGAGGCCCCCAGACCGGCAAGTCCATGGCCGTGCGAACCATCATCTCGTCCCTGGCCGCCACGCACTCCACGGAGCAGGTTGCCTTCTACGTCATCGATGCCGGATCGGGGAACCTTGCCGATCTCGAACTGCTCCCGCACGTCGCGGGGGTCGCGGTCCGCGAGGACGAGGAACGGGTGCGCCGCGTCGTCGATGAGGTCACGGCACTCCTGGATGACGGGCCCGTGGTGGCCGGGCGGCACGTCGTGCTGGCCGTCGACGGGTGGCACAACGTGACGGGCAGCGACTCGACCCTGGCGGACCTGCGTGAACCCCTGACCCGCCTCGCTGCCGATGGGCCCGCCGCGGGAATCCACCTCCTTCTCACCACCCAGCGGTGGAACGCCGTGCGCGCCAACGTGCGCGACCTCATCGGCACCCGACTTGAACTCCGGCTGACGGAGCCCCACGACTCGCTCATCGACCGCAAGGCCCAGGCCGCCCTCCCCGCGCTACCGGGTCGAGGCCTCTCCCCGGACGGCACGCCGATGCTCCTGGCCTCGACGCAGAAGCAGGACATCGCCCACATCGCCGCCCGCGCTGCGTCCCAGCCGCCGGTGCCGAAACTGCGGGTCCTTCCACCCCATGTCGACGCGCGACCGCTTATCGACGCCCACCCCGGCGCGGTCCCCCTCGGCGTGGGCGGGCCCAGGCTCGACCCCGTCCTCTGCGAATCGGGGCACATCCTGGCGGTTGGCACCGGGGGCTGCGGAAAATCGACGCTGCTCGCATCCGCCATCTGCGCCGTCGCGGACCTACCCCGCGAGCGGGCCCGCCTGGTGATAGCGGATCCGCGGAGAACCCACCTGGGCCGCGCCCCGGAGGAGAAGGTGGCCGCGTACGCCGGTTCCGCCTCGGCGGCTGTGGACGCGCTGGCGGCCACCGCCACGACCCTCACGCAGCGTCTTCCCGGCGCGGAGGTTACCGCCGAGCAGCTCGCCCGGCGGTCATGGTGGGAGGGCCCCGACATCTGGGTGGTCCTCGACGACCTCGAACTCCTACCCGACGAAGCACTCCGCCCGCTCATCCCGCTGCTGCCGCACGCCCGAGACATCGGGCTACATGTGGTGGCGGCGCGAAAGTTCGGGGGCGTGGCGCGAGCACTCTACGGGGGGTTCCTCAGCGCGTTCCGCGACCTCGCCCCGGACGTGCTGCTTTTCGACGGCACCCGTGACGAGGGAACACTCTTCGGGGTCAAGCCCTCGGCCCAGAAGCCGGGGCGGGCAACCCACGTGCGAAACAACGAGTCCCACGGCACGGTGCAGGTTGCCGCGACCTACGCGAATGGTGGTCAGTTGTGACGACGCAGACCGGCACGCAACCGGTGCTGACCATTACGGTGACGGAGACGACCGTCGTTTTCGGAGGCGTCGCCAACGTCTACCGCTACGACCGGCCCTCCGCGGCCGACATCGCGAGCTACGTCCGCAGTCTTCTCGGCCCGGAGCCGGGCGGGGCCGTGGTGCACGTGGTGGCCGTGGAAGAAGAGGTGGACAAGCTCGACCGCGCGTTCGCCGGCTACGACATCACGCTCACTGCCGAGCGGCCGGGAGACCCACTGGACCCGGACGGCGGTGGGGTGCAGCGGGCAACCCCGCGTGCGGAGTGGGACACGGTGCAGATCACCCGCCCCAGCGCGGGCGGCGGCCCGCGGTGGGTGGAAGGCAACGGTGGGTGGATCCTCGCCGCAGCCGTCGTCGTGGTGTCCGCGGTGGCGGCGGGTGCTATCTGGGCTTCGGTGGGCCGGAGCGGGGAGGGGCCCGCGTCACCGCCGCGGGGCAGGGACGCGGTGACCGCCGCTGGGCCGGACGCGGTTGAGGACGATGGCGGGGTTGTTGCGTCGCGGGAGGGGGAGTGGGCGAGCGATGGTCCCGCCGAGCCTCCCACGATGGTTGTCGAGCGGCAGGGGTTGCGGGTCGAGTTGCCCGCCGGATTTTCTCTCGTTCCGGACGGCGGGATGTGGCGGGCCACGGGTGGTGACCCGAATTTCCGCCTGCAGATTGCGGTGGACGAACTCTTCCAGCTCCCGCCCGCGGAGATGCTCGAACAGGTGCTGCTGGACATCGAAAGGGACCCGGAGGTGGAGCTGGTGGGCAACGACGGCGGTGTCGTCATGTATCTCCAACGCGCCCCGGACGGGTCCGAGACCCTGTGGCGTACGTGGGCGGACGGGGGCAGGCAGCTGTTCGTGGGGTGCCACACCCGCTACGCACCGACGACGGTGCAGCAGGCGACATGCCGGATGGCGATGGCGTCGGCGGCCTTCGATTCTGCCGCGGCGGGCGAAGCTGCTTCTCACACGGGGTGAGAGAAAGTAGGCCGGGCCCGGGAACCGCTGGACCGCTTTCGCAGTCCAATACGGGGGCGAGGTTGAAATGCGCGAGCATAACCTCCCAGGAAACAGCGGTGTCCGCGCCGCAGATACACGACAACAAGGGGGATGTCCGCAATGGGACAGTTCAAGACCGAAGCCGACGTTATGCGCTCGGCCGCCGAGCGCGTCGACGAGACCAACAGCAACGTCAACATCGAGATCGATCGGGTCCAGCAGGTTGCCGAGTCCACCCGCTCCTTCTGGAGCGGCGAGGCGCAGCGCAGCTTCGATGACCTCATGGTCCGCTACGACGACGCCCAGCGGCGCCTGGGGGAGGCGCTCGGGGCAATCGCCATGAACATCCGCGACAACGCCAAGAACTTCGAGGGGGTCGACGCGACCAACACGGACGACTTCCGCTCGATCTCGGCGGGCCTCGCCCTTTAACGGGCAGGCGGGGCAGCACAACACCCCGGGGTTACCTGCCCGGGACAGCGGGAACAACCCGTCAACCACATCACGCAACGCATGAAAGGACACATCATGGAAATCCGCTACGGCTTCGGTCAGCTCTCGGGTGCGGCCCAGGACATGGATGCCTCCGCCGCGAAAATCTCCGGCCAGCTCAACGACCTCAAGAGCATGCTCCAGCCGATGGTGAGCACCTGGGAAGGCGACGCCGCCGAGGCGTACGCTGCGCACCAGCAGAAGTGGGACCAGGCCGCCGGCGAGCTCAACACCATCCTGAAGACCATCGCCACCACCGTCGAGGAGGGAAACAGCCGTATGCAGGCCGTCAACGCGGCCGCCGCCGCGAGCTGGGGATGATCAGGCGGCGGCGGATAAACGTGCGGGCGGTCTCGCAATCACGGGGGTGGACGCGCAGAGGCGGCACCGCATGAAACCCGCCGCGTGACCAGCGGCTGCACCCGCGCGCTGGGGGGGGGCGGGGTGAAGTTGCGAGTGACAGTATGGGGGGGATTGGTTTGCCGCCACCGCGGTGGGGGGGCGGGTTGCCGAGGACGGGCACCCGAGCGCCGCGGTGGCGGCGAGCCGCGTTTTGGTGTTCGCAAGGCAGAAGCGTAGCCTGTAAACCCTGTGTGTTCTGCGCCTTCTGGTGCGCCTCCCGTCGGGTCTCCACCGGCCGCCGTCGGGGGTGGTCGAGCGCACTGTCTCTGGCCGGCAGCTTTCTAGACAGACTTTAAGGAGTCATGCATGTCTACTTACCACCCGAAGAGCGGTGACGTCACCCGCAAGTGGTACGTCATCGACGCAACCGACGTGGTGTTGGGCAAGCTTGCTTCCACCGCAGCCGACATCCTGCGTGGCAAGCACAAGCCGCAGTTCGCACCGAACGTCGACACCGGTGACCACGTCATCGTCATCAACGCCGACAAGATCCACATCTCGTCCAACAAGCGCGACCGCGAAATGCGCTACCGCCACTCGGGTTACCCGGGTGGTTTGAAGTCCATGACTCTGGGTCGTGCCCTCGACGAGCGCCCGGATCGCGTCATCGAGGAGGCAGTCCGCGGCATGATGCCGCACAACCGCCTCTCCCGCCAGTCCATCAAGAAGCTTCACGTCTTCGTCGGCTCCGAGCACCCCTACGCTGCTCAGAAGCCGGAAACCTTCGAGTTTAAGCAGGTGGCACAGTAATGACTGATCCGCGCAACTACGCAGAAGAGAACCTCGGCGCAACCACGGACATCGAAGCCGCCACCGCCGCCACCGAGGAGTTCAACTACACCATCGGTGACGCGGTTGCACCCGTTGCCGATGCTGAGTCTGAGCAGGTCATCGAGCCGGTGTCGCTCCACGAGGGCCCGATCCAGACCGTGGGCCGCCGCAAGCGCGCCATTGCCCGTATCACCGTCACCGAGGGTGAGGGCAAGATTGTGGTCAACGGCCGTGAGTTCGAGGAGTACTTCCCGAACAAGCTGCACCAGCAGGACATTCTGACCCCGCTGACCCTCCTCGAGCGCGAGGGCCAGTTCAACATCAAGGCCACCATCCACGGTGGCGGCCCGACCGGTCAGGCCGGTGCCCTGCGCCTGGCAATCGCCCGCGCCCTCAACCTGTACAACCCGGCTGAGCGCCCAACCCTGAAGAAGGCCGGCCTGCTCACCCGTGATGCCCGTGCAGTGGAGCGCAAGAAGGCTGGTCTGCACAAGGCACGTCGCGCACCGCAGTACTCCAAGCGTTAAACGCCGGTACTTACCGCGTGACCGCCCCGCTGGATCCCGAGGGATTCCGTTGGGGCGGTTTTGCCGTTTCCGGCCGGCCGGGGGCGATATACCGGCGTCTCCCGCGGACCCCCGGGATCGACGGGACGAGTTACGGGCACGCGCGGACCGCCACAAACCCTGGTGCATAATTGTGCCCATGACTCGTTTGTTTGGAACCGATGGTGTCCGCGGCCTCGCCAACCAGGTGCTCACCGCACCGCTGGCCCTCAAGCTGGGGGCGGCGGCGGCCACGGTGCTCACGGAAAAGGCGGGGACGGGCAAGCGCCGCCCGACCGCGATCATTGGTCGCGACCCCCGCGTCTCCGGTGAAATGCTGGCTGCTGCCATGGCGGCCGGGATGGCGTCGAAAGGCGTCGACGTGCTCCGGGTCGGGGTGATTCCCACCCCCGGCCTTGCGTTCCTCACCGACGATTACGGTGCCGAGATCGGCGTGATGATTTCCGCCTCCCACAACCCCATGCCCGACAACGGCATCAAGTTCTTCTCCGCGGGCGGAAAAAAGCTTCCTGACGTCGTGGAAGACCGCATCGAAGCGGCGATGGGGGAGCTGGATGAAACCGGCCCGACGGGCACCGGCATCGGCCGGGTCATCGAGGAGGCATCCGATGCCCAGCAGCGCTACCTGGCCCACCTGAAGGAAGTGGTCGGCACCGACCTCTCCGGCATCAAGGTGGTGGTGGATTGTGCGAACGGCGCCGCGTCCGAGGTCGCACCCAAGGCGTACGCGGCTGCGGGAGCGGACGTTGTGGCCATCTTCAACGCCCCCAACGCGTTCAACATCAACGACGGTTCCGGTTCGACGCACATGGAGCAGATCCAGCAGGCCGTGGTCGAGCACGGAGCCGACATCGGGTTGGCACACGACGGTGATGCCGACCGCTGTCTCGCCGTGGATGCACAGGGCAACATCGTCGACGGGGACCAGATCATGGCAATCCTCGCCACTGGAATGAAGGAGAAGTCCAGCCTCCACGAGAACACGCTGGTTGCCACCGTCATGAGCAACCTCGGTCTGAAGCTCGCCATGCAGCGCGAAGGCATCGAGATGAAGGAGACCAAGGTGGGTGACCGCTACGTGCTCGAGGAGCTCGGACGCGGTGGCTATTCGCTCGGCGGCGAGCAGTCCGGCCACATCGTCGTCCCGGCGCACGCCACCACCGGCGACGGGACGTTGTCGGGCCTGATGCTCATGGCCCGTATGGCGGAAACCGGTCGCAGCCTGGAGGATTTGGCGGGTGTGATGACGGTCCTGCCGCAGGTCCTGATCAATGTCCCCGTCTCCAACAAGGCACTGATCCTCGATGACGAGAACGTCCGCCGCGCCACCGACGAGGTCCAGGCGGAGCTCGGCGACTCGGGACGCGTTCTCCTCCGGCCCTCCGGCACCGAGGAGCTGTTCCGCGTCATGGTGGAAGCCTCCGACAAGGAGGTCGCTCGGAAGGTGGCGGGCCGCCTCGCCGCCGTCGTTGCAGCGGTGTAGTGCCAAGGTCGGTTTGGCGGGGTGGGGAACCCCGCGACGGGTCGGGCAGTCTAAGGGGGTGCAACTGTTTTTGCCCCTGCAGGGGCAGCCGGGCGGGCAGCCTGCCCGATCGGCCGGGGGAATGGGGGAAACATGCGTGTCCCGTTGAATGTGGAGCCGGATGCTGTGCGCTCGCATTTGGGCGTTGCCATTGACGAGCACAAACGGCTGATAGACGACCTTAAAGCCAACCTCCCGGATTTTCCGCCCGGGGCTGCCGGGGAAGGGTTCGTGTCCCACGCGGGTGCGCTGTCCCAAGCTTTGACGGACGTGCAGAAGCTCACCGTGGATTTCATGGAAAACCGGGTCGAGGCCTGGGAGAAAATCATCGCGCTTGTCGACGCCGTGGAGGAGCGCGATTCCGCCAACGCCGCCGACCTGGACGGGTGGGTGGGCCGATGAGCGGGGTGATGGGCAAGCTTGCGCGCGTCGCTGTCGACGCCAACTGTGTCCCCCTCGCCGCCCCTGGGCAGGTGGCGCGGGTCAACGACCTCACCGCCCGCATCTGTGCGGAGCACTCGAAGACCGGAGGGATGGACCTTGCCCGCGTCCGCGCCGGGGCCGACAATCTCATCCTGGCAGGTGGTCGCGGCCGCGGCAGGGGGCTTCTGCCGTCGCTGGGCAAGGGGGTCCTCGAGCGGGTCCTCGCCGACTCCCTCGCCGGCACCGTCGGTGACACCCTCACGGGGGCGGGGGAATGGTTCGACGGCATTGGGGTGGGGCCCGATGAGGTGAAAAGGGTCGAAGACGAGAGTAAACAGGGTGAGAACGTGAGCCTCTTGCGTGAGGCGGTGAACACGTGCTGCCGGGTTCTGGAGGAAGTCACCGAAACGGCCGAAGTCGCCCTCGGCATCATCATCGATCTCACGGGGGCGGTCATCGGATTGAGCCGGAGATCACCCGTCGCGCAGGTCGCGCAACTCGGCATGGATGTCGCCATCGAGGGGCTCTCGGAAGCCCTCGACATCGTGACGGACCGAAACGACTCCATCGGCGAATGTCTCGATGAGTGCCGGCGGCGGTGTGAGGAGGCGGGGGAGCACCGCCCGGCACCCGTATCCGGGTTTGATTGTCGGCCCCCCACCGCCAGCACCGGCCCCTCCGTTGCTCCGCCGGAATGCGCCACGACCCCGGCGGCGGTGAGCCCGCCTGCCACGGTCCCGGCTGGGGCCACCCCGTGCGATGTGCCGCCGCCCGCTCCTTCCGGCAGTGCCCAGCCGGTGTCCCCGCAGCCCGCCAAAGCGAACGCGGGGGTTTTGCCGGCTTTCAGCTCCGTTACGCCGCCCGGGGTGGAGTGTGCTCCCGGTGCCACCCAGCCTCCTTCCACCGCGCCCGCGGCCGCCGGGGGAGCGCAACCGGGTGCCGTCAGCCCATGGACGATCAACATCACCACGAACGTTAACGTGGATACGGGAGCCGGAGACGCCTGCCCGCCTACCGCGCAGGCTCCCACCTCCTCGCTGCCCACCTGCACCGCGTCAACAGACCCTGATGTGATGTCAGCGGTGGGAGCCGTCAACGCGAGCGGTTCAGCATCGGTGGTCAACGGAATTAGCGCCTTCCTGGCGTGCCTGGAGGAGTTTTCCGGATGCCTCGAAGGCACGCCACCGGCCGCATGCGGGACCTGCTGTGACTGCTGCAGCGACGAAGCCCAGCCGGAGCCCTGCCCGGAGCCCGAACCCTGCCCCGAACCCTGCCCCGAACCGCAGCCCGAACCCTGCCCGGAACCTGCCCCTCAGGGTCCACCACTCGGCGAGGGGACGATAGCGCCCCCGCCGGAGTTGGCCGAGGTACCGGAGCCCCCGGCCCCGGCAGAAAAAATCGCCGCCCAGACACAGGCGGCGACAACCGAGCTCGCGGCTCCCACCGAGCCCACCGCACCCACCGTGCCCACCGCACCCACCGTGTCCAATGCGCCCGAAACCGGCCCAGAGCCCGCACAACCCGCTGCCCCCGAATCGCATTCCCCCCAGGATGGGCCCGGTGATGGCCCCAGGATCAAGAAGACAGGTGGATGGTAATGGACTTCCTCGAGTTTGCCGAGCAGTACAAGCTGCGCACCGCCAAACGCATGATGGATTTCGAGGCTGCGATCAATGAGGCCCACCGCAAGATGGAGCAGGCTGGCCGCCACCAGCAGATGGTCCGTGAGCTGAACCTACGCCGACCCGTCAACGACGTGCCGCGGGGCGCCTACCGGCCCCCGCGCCGGGGAGGACGGGTTCAGGGGGTCCTCCAGCGGGATGAGCGCACCGAGGCGGAGTAGCAGAGACGAGCTGGCACCGCCGGGATGCGCCGCGGGCGCTGGCGCCGAAAAACCCGCCCGGCAAGAGGACCGGGCGGGTTCCGGGGGCAGCCGATGATGCCCCGCATCACCCCGCGGCAGCGGGGCGGGCTACAGGAGGGGCAGTGCCATTCCAGCGGAGTGCAACCCCGCCCGCGAGGCGAGTTTCTCGCCCGCCAGCGAGCTCACGCTCTTTCCACTGGCCTCCGGGTCGGAGAAACCGGAGAACTTCTTCTCTCCCGCGAGCTCGTGGAGGAAGTAACCGGTGAGAAGGCCGCGCACGGTGGTCTGGATCTTCCTCTTCGGGGTGCCTAGCCCCATCAGGCGCTTCTGCAACCCGTCCTCGGCGAAGCTCTGCTGGTTGCCTTTCTTGACCACGCGGTAGACGACGTCGCCCGCCCAGTTGTAGGCCAGTGCCGCGGGGTTGCCGGGATCGAAGATGGCGTCGCTGTCACTGTCCGGGCCGATAATCATGCCGGGAGCAAACAGGTTGCGGGCCGCCTCCACGGAGGAGGGGGCTGTCGCGGCGGGGTACACGGCAGCGACAGCTGCGAGCTTTGCGTTGTTTACCGCGGCCAGAACCGCCGCGCCTCCGCCCATGCCGTGCCCGGCGAGACCGAGCTTGCCGGGAGAGACGGTGATGTTGCCGTTGCCCAGGCGCACCCCCGCGAGGATTTGCAGGGTGGTCTCCAGGTCGGCGGAAAAACCGGCGTGGTCGGGGCTGAAGCCCGTCTCCGTTTCCGGGGCAGCTGCAACGATGCCCCAGCTGGCCAGGTGGCGCAGCGTGTCCCGGTACTCGGCCACACCGCGCATCCAGTCGTGGCCGAAAGCAACCGCCGGCAGGTTGTGGCCCTCGGCCGGCGCGTACACCTTGCCCGGCAGGCCGGTGTATCCCAGGTCGCCCTCTAGCACACGGTGGGGACCCCGCTGGGAGAGGTCGGACAATTTCTTCAGGTTCGCAGACACGGCCCCCAGAATACTCGAAAAGGCCCGCGCAAAGGGCGTACGGGGCCCCGGCGGAACCGAACCTGCCCGGGGCCCTCCCGGCGGGGCGCGGAGCGGGTTGCCGGCTGTGGCTCGCGGTGCATTATCCTGTCGCTTATGTGTGGAATCGTGGGATATGTAGGCCAGCGTGAGTCGCTGGACATTGCGCTTGAGGCCCTGCGCCGGATGGAGTACCGCGGTTACGATTCCGCTGGTATCGCTGTCGCCCACGACGGTGGGTTTGCCGTCGTCAAGCGTGCGGGCAAGCTTGCCAACCTCGACGACAAAATCGCGGAGGTCGGGCGGGACACCCTGACCGGCCGCACCGCAATCGGGCACACCCGCTGGGCCACCCACGGCCGGCCGACGGACGAGAACGCGCACCCGCACGTCTCCTACGACGGCAAGGTCGCGATCGTGCACAACGGGATCATCGAGAACTTCGGTCCCCTGCGCTCCGAGATTGAGCGCGAGGGCATCCGGTTCACCTCCGGCACCGACTCCGAGACGGCGGCGCACCTGCTGGCGCTCGCGTACAACAGCGGAGAAACCGCCGGAGACTTCCGCGCGTCGGCGTTGAAGGTGCTCAACCGCCTCGAAGGCGCGTTCACCCTGCTGTTCATGCACGCCGACCACCCCGGCGAGATCATTGCGGCGCGACGGTCCACCCCGCTGATGGTGGGTGTGGGCGAGGGCGAGATGTTCCTCGGCTCGGACGTCGCGGCCTTCATCGAGCACACGAAGAACGCGGTGGAGCTGGGCCACGACTCGGTGGTGATCATCAACAAGGACGACTACGAGATCCTCAACTTCGACGGGACTCCCGGTGAGGGCAAGCCCTTTACCATCGACTGGGACCTCGAGGCGGCGGAGAAGGGCGGCTTCGATTCCTTCATGATGAAGGAGATCTTCGAGCAGCCCGCCGCGGTGCGTGACACCCTCGCGGGCCACTGGGACGGCGAGTGCGTCACCCTGGACGAATCGAACCTCACCAACGACGACCTGAAGTCCTTCGACCAGGTCTTCGTGGTCGCCTGCGGTTCCGCCTACCACTCCGGGCTGGCCGCGAAGTACGCCATCGAGCACTGGGTACGCATCCCGGTGCAGATCGAGGTGGCCTCCGAGTTCCGCTACCGCGATCCGATCCTCGACGAGCGCACCCTCGTTCTCGCCATCTCCCAGTCCGGGGAGACCGCGGACACCCTCGAGGCGGTGCGCCACGCCAAGACTCAGGGCGCGAAGGTTCTCGCCGTATGCAACACCAACGGTTCGCAGATCCCGCGCGAGTCCGACGCCGTGCTCTACACCCACGCCGGCCCCGAAATCGGTGTGGCCTCCACGAAGGCCTTCCTCGCCCAGGTTGCGGCGAACTACATCGTCGGGCTGGCGCTCGCCCAGGCGAAGGGCACGAAGTACCCGGACGAGATCCGCCAGATCTGGGAGGAGCTCGAGTCCATCCCGGGCAAGATCGAGGAGGTCCTCAACGTCAAGGACCAGGTCAACCAGATCTCAGCGACTCTGGGTGCGGTGAAGACGATGCTCTTCCTCGGCCGTGGCGTCGGGTACCCGATCGCCCTCGAGGGCGCGCTGAAGCTCAAGGAGCTGGCCTACATCCACGCCGAGGGCTTCCCTGCCGGGGAGCTCAAGCACGGCCCGATCGCGCTGATCGAGGATGACCTGCCCGTCGTCGTCATCGTTCCGAGCCCGCGCGGGGTGTCCCAGCTGCACTCGAAGATCGTCTCCAACATCCAGGAGATCCGCGCCCGCGGAGCGAAGACGATCGTGATCGCGGAGGAGGGTGACACCGCCGTAGAGCCCTTCGCCAACTGGCTCATCCGCATCCCGCAGACGCCGACGATCATGCAGCCACTCCTGGCCACGGTCCCGCTGCAGTTCCTCTCCGCCGACATCGCCCGCGAGAACGGCAACGAGGACATCGACAAGCCGCGCAACCTGGCCAAGTCGGTCACCGTCGAGTAGCGGGGCCCTGTGCTCTCCGCGCTGTCGTTCGCGTTCGTCGACTCCGTCAACCTCCTCCTCATCGGGGTGATCGTGGCGGTGGGCATCGGCACGCCGCGGCGCACCGCAACCGCCCGGAGTCGCTATGCGCCCATCACCGCGCTTCTTATCGCCGGCGACTGGCTGGGTGTGGCGAGCCTGGCGCTGCTCATGCTGGTCATCTTCGACGGCCTCGGCCCGGTTGTGCGCGATTTTGTGGAGGGTCCGGTCTTCGGCATCCTCCTCATTGCGGTGGGCGTGCTCACCGGTCTGCTGGCGCTGCGGGGCGGGGACAACTCCGGGTTGATCGAGAGAATCATGCGCCCCCTGCGCACCCCCAACCCGCTGACGGTGCTCACCGGGTTCATCCTCGGCGTGATCCAATCCGCCACCTCCGTGCCCTTCTACGGCGGCCTCGCCCTGCTCTCCGCGGCGGGGATCGCACCCTCGGTGCGCTACACCTCGCTGCTCCTCTACGCCACGGTGGCCCTGAGCCTCCCCACGCTCTGCGCGCTGCTGGTCGCCCGGGTGCGGGCGAGGCCGGACAGCGCGGCCGGCCGGGCCTTTGAGCGCGCCCGCGCCAACCCGCAGCCTGTGACGTTGGCGGCCACGTGGGCCGTCTCATTACTCCTGATTCTCCTCGGTGCACTGCACGTGTTTTAGGGTGGAGGGCATGTCTTTGCTTGCCGCCCGTATCGACCTCGGGGCCATCGCCCACAACACGCGAGTCATGAAGTCGCTGGTGGGCGGGGCGCGGCTGATGTGCGTCGTCAAGGCGGGCGCCTACAACCACGGCGTCGCGCGCACGGTGCCCGCCATGGAGGCCGCGGGTGCCGACGCCTTCGGGGTGGCCACCTTCGACGAGGCGGCCACCGTGCGCGACCTGACCGAGCTCCCGGTTCTCGCCTGGCTGTGGGCCCCCGGCCAGGAGCCCCCCGAGGGTGTGGAGGTGGCGGCGCCCAGCATCGATCACATCCGCTCGCTAATCGACGCCCGCACCACCGTCCCGGTCACCCTCAAGGTGGACACGGGCATGAACCGCGCCGGCATCGACGAAGAGGACTGGGACGAGGCATTCGGGCTGGCGGCGCGCGCCGGGCTGAACGTCACGGGGTTGATGAGCCACATGGCATGCGCCGACGTGCCCGGGTCGGGGTACAACGACGTACAGGCCGATGCGTTCCGCCGGGCGATCGGGGTGGCGCGCTCCCACGGGTTAGACGTGCGGCGCAACCACATCGCAAACTCCCCGACGGCGTTCACGCGGCCGGATCTCCTGTTTGATCAGGTCCGGGGCGGGGTGAGCCTCTACGGCCTGGAGCCCGTCGACGGCGCGGACCACGGCCTGCGCCCGGCGATGACGTGGGTGGCGACCGTTCTCTCCGTGAAGAAGGTGAGCCGGGGGGAGGGTGTGAGCTACGGCCTGACCTGGAGCGCGCCGTCGGACGGGTACACAGCGGTGATCTCGGCGGGTTACGCCGACGGGGTGTCCCGCTCCTGGCAGGGCCACCTTGAGGCGGGCATCGGCGGCCGGCTGTACCCCCAGGTGGGGCGGGTGTGCATGGACCAGTTCATCGTGTGGCTCGGGGGCAACCCCGCCGGTGTGCGGGCCGGAGACGAGGCCGTTGTTTTCGGCGAGGGCGGAATGAGCGCCACCGAGCTCGCCCGCCGCGCCGGCACCATCAACTACGAAGTCGTGTGCTCACCGGCGGGGCGCACGGTGCGCACCTACGTGGGGGAGGAGAAGTGAAGACAGGATTTCCCCGCGCGGGAGAGCGGGTGTGCGCCACCGCCGCCGACACGACGCAGCTGGGGTGCGAGCTGGGGGAGTGCCTCGAGGCGGGTGACGTGGTCATCCTCGACGGCCCCCTCGGGGCCGGGAAGACCACGTTCACCCAGGGCATCGCCGCAGGTATGCGGGTCACCGGGCGGGTGACCAGCCCGACGTTCGTCATCGCCCGCGAGCACCGCCCGTCCGCCGGCGGTCCGGCGCTCGTCCACGTCGACGCCTACCGTCTCATCGGCGAGGGCTCCTCCGGCGACCCGCTCGGTGAGCTCGACGCCCTGGACCTGGACACGGAGCTCATGGACGCGGTTGTCGTTGCCGAGTGGGGCGGTGGGCTCGTCGAGCAGATCACCGGTTCCTACCTTCTGGTCGCCCTGGACCGCACGACGATGGTGGAGGAGGACCCCGAATCCGAGGGGCGCATCATCTCCTGGGAGCTGGTGGAGCGTTAACCGCCCCGGCCGACGGCACGCGAAAACGCCCCGGGCAGCGCTGTCCGGAGCGGGATGTAGGCTTAACAACCATGTTGAAGCTGAACCAGAAGTACCGTCGCTGGATCATCACGGCCGTCGTGCTGTGGCTGATCGTCCTCGCCGCCCTCATCGCCATCCCCATGTCGCGCGCCACCAACGGCGCCCAGTCCGGACACACGAATTCGCTGCAGCAGACCCTGCAGAACAGCACTCCCGGCGAGGGTGACGCGATGGTCGGCCAGCTCGTTGACCCGTCCCGGGTCTACGACACCGACAAGTACGCCGGTTACATCACGCTGTGCCCCAACGAGCCTGAGGCCCTGTCCAAGGACAAGATCGAGCAGCTCGGAATCAACGAGGCGGACGTCAACCTCACCGGCAAGTACGGCTACATGGTTCTGCTCCCCGCCCAGGGCACGGATGTGGGGCTCGACCGCGTCGATCTCGCCGGCGTGAACATCTGCACCATGCCGATGAACCAGCCGTACCCGCTGAACGCCCCGCTGCCGTTCTACATGGACAATTCCACCTGGACCCTGGGGGCGAACGCGCAGTGATCGCCCTCGCCCTCGATACGGCCACTTCGGACCTGATCGCGGGCGTGGTCGACACCACGACGGGCCGCACGCTCGCGGAGGCGCTCACCCGCACCCGCAACCACAACGAGGAGCTCGTGCCGACGGTCACGAGGCTTCTCGACGACGCTGGCCTGGCGTACCCCGACATCGACACCATCGTCGTGGGCTGCGGCCCCGGCCCCTTCACCGGGCTCCGCGTTGGCATGGCCACAGCCTCGGCCCTGGGCCAGGCGCTCGGGGTTCCCGTCCACGGCGTTGTCACCCATGACGCCGCGGCGGCGCTTCTCGACGCCCCCTCCGCCCTCGTCGTCACCGACGCGCGGCGCCGCGAGGTCTACTGGGCGAGTTACGCGGACGGCGCGCGTGTCGACGGGCCCGGGGTATGCGCCCCGGGTGCGATACCCTTCGACGGTGACGTGGAGGTGCTCAGCGTTCCGCCGGAGCTCGCCGGCTCCGTGGGGGTGGGGGCGCGGTCCACAACCTACGCGCCACCCCGCGCCGCCGGCCTGGTGGCGGCGGCCGATCTGGACTGGGACCCGGAGCCGCTCGTTCCGCATTATCTGCGCCGCCCCGATGCCGTTCCGCCCGCCGCCAGGGCGAAGTCGCCGGCCATCCCCGATGTGGACGTCGACAGCCTTGGGGAGCGGCGATGAGGCTGCGCGAGCTGCGGCGGGGGGACGCGGAGCGCGTCGCGGAGATCGAGCAGGTCCTCTTCGCGGGTGACAACCCGTGGTCGCGCGATGTCTTCGTCGCCGAGTTCGCCCAGCCCTACACCTTCTACGTGGGCGCCTTCGAGACCGACGGTTCGGATGCGGCGGACGGTGCGGAGGGTGAGCGCCTCATGGGTTACGCTGGCCTGGCAATGCTCGGCCCCCGCGACGACCCCGAGTTCGAGGTCCACACCATCGGCGTCGATCCCGCCTACCAGGGCCGCGGCATCGGACGCGTCCTCATGGACCAGCTCGTACACACCGCCGATCTCCTGGATGGGCCGATGTTCCTGGAGGTCCGCACGGACAACACGCCCGCGCTGTCGATGTACGAGAGCTACGGGTTTTTCACCCTGGCGGTGCGCAAGAACTACTACCAGCCCTCCGGGGCGGACGCGTTTTCCATGATGCGCCACCGCCGGAGCGAAAGGGGCACGCAATGATCATCCTCGGCATCGAGTCCTCGTGCGACGAAACCGGCGTGGGCATCATCGAACTCGGTGAGGACGGTTCAATGCGGGTCCTCGCGGACCAGGTGGCCTCGTCCATGCGCGAGCACGCGCGCTTCGGCGGGGTCGTGCCCGAGATCGCCTCGCGCGCCCACCTCGAGGCCATGCCGCAGGTCATGGCCGCGGCTCTGCGGGAGGCCGGGATCGCCGCACCCGATGCCGTCGCCGCCACGGTCGGTCCCGGCCTCGCCGGTGCCCTGCTCGTCGGGGCGTCCGCTGCCAAGGCTTACGCCGCGGGGTGGGGGGTTCCCTTCTACGGGGTCAACCACCTCGGCGGGCACGTCGCGGTGGCCAACCTCGACGGCGCGGATGAGCTGCCGCATTCGGTGGCCCTCCTCGTCTCCGGCGGGCACACCCAGCTTCTCGAGGTCGAGGCGGTGGGCAGGCCGATGCGGGAGCTGGGCTCCACCCTCGATGACGCCGCCGGTGAGGCGTACGACAAGGTCTCCCGTCTGCTCGGGCTGGGGTACCCGGGCGGGCCGGTCGTCGACAAGCTTGCCGCGCGCGGAAACCGGGACGCGATTCCCTTCCCGCGCGGTCTGAGCAAGGCCGCCGACCTGCGGGGTGCGCACCGGTACGACTTCTCCTTCTCGGGGCTGAAAACCGCCGTGGCGCGCTACGTGGAGGCAGCCGAGCGCGAGGGGCGCGTGATCTCGGTGGAGGACGTGTGCGCTTCCTTCCAGGAGGCGGTGTGCGATGTCCTCACCGCCAAGGCCGTCATGGCCTGCGAGGACACCGGGGCCACGACGCTGCTGCTCGGCGGGGGAGTAGCCGCCAACGCGCGGCTGCGCGAGCTCGCCGGGCAGCGGTGCGCCGAACGGGGCATCGAGCTGCGGGTGCCCCGGTTCGCGCTGTGCACCGACAACGGGGTGATGATTGCCGCCTTGGCCGCGCAGCTCATCCACGAGGGAGCGCGGCCCTCCGCGATGGATGCCGCGGCAAACCCGGCGCTCGAGGTGGAGACGCCGCTGGTGTGAGGGAGCCTCCCGCTCGCGCTGCCAAGTCGGTGAATCCGGGATAGCGTTACCGGCAAACGTTCCCCGCCACGGAAAGCACCGGTTTCATGAGCAACGAGCTGAGCCACACGCCCATCGTCACCACCCACCCCGAGCAGGCCGACCGCGAGCGCTTCGGCTTCCTGGTCAACCCCGACCTGAGCTACCGGCGCATCGTCTTCGACATGGGCACCGTCCACCGCTTCCTCGGCGCGGTGGCGAACGACTTCGTCGACGTCGCCTTCGAGCAGGAGGGCAACCGCTTCCACGCCATCTTCAACCCGGAGGCCGCCGCGCAGAGGGCCGAGCCGAACCCGGTTGCCTCGCTGGCGCGCAACACCGCCGACACCGCCAACCCGGACTTCCTCACCGACCCGACGCGGGCGATCTCGGGCCCGGTGATCTTCTCCGCCCGGGACGGCAGGAGCGTCGACGAAGAAACGATCGACTCCGTCGAACAGGCGATCCGCGCGGTCCGCAATTACCGCGAGGACCACGAGGAGGAGTACCAGCTGTGGCGCAGCGCTGTGATCAACCGCGGCGATCAACCACAGTGAAGGAGTGGGCGAGGGAACCCAAACCCGCTCGCGTTGTTGTTGTCTAGCACTCGAGGGGGTAGAGTGCTAACAGGTTGTTTAGAGCACAGTTGTTCACCCGCGACGACGGCTGGGCCCTCGACGAACCACTGATAATCGCTGAATACGCTGCACGCGCGGTGCGCCCGGCGCACCGACGACGCTCAACACATCACGAAAGGTCGTTGATCATGGCAAACGTCAACATCAAGCCGCTCGAGGACAAGGTACTCGTCCAGATCGCCGAGGCTGAAACCACCACCGCCTCCGGCCTCGTCATCCCCGACTCCGCCGCCGAGAAGCCGCAGGAGGCCGTCGTCATCGCCGTGGGTCCGGGCCGCCTGGACGACAACGGCAACCGCATCGCCATCGACGTCAAGGAGGGCGACACTGTCGTGTTCTCCAAGTACGGCGGGACCGAGCTGAAGTACAACGGCGAGGAGTACCTTCTCCTTTCCGCCCGCGACCTGCTGGCCGTCGTCGAAAAGTAAATAAGGGGGCATAGCCACCAATGGCAAAACTCATTGCATTTGACCAGGAGGCCCGCGAGGGCATCCAGCGCGGCGTGGACATCCTCGCCGACGCCGTGAAGGTCACCCTCGGCCCCCGCGGCCGCAACGTCGTGCTCTCCAAGGCGTGGGGCGGCCCGACCGTCACCAACGACGGCGTCACCATCGCGCGCGACATCGACCTCGAGGACCCCTTCGAGAACCTCGGTGCGCAGCTGGTGAAGTCCGTGGCCGTGAAGACCAACGACATCGCCGGCGACGGCACCACCACCGCGACGCTGCTCGCCCAGGCGCTCGTCTCCGAGGGCCTGCGCAACGTGGCGGCCGGCGCAAACCCGATCGAGCTGAACAAGGGGATCACCGCCGCCGCGGAGAAGGTCGTCGAGGAGCTGAAGAACCGGGCCACCCCCGTCTCCGCCTCCGCGGAGATCGCCAACGTCGCCACCGTCTCCTCCCGCGACCCCGAGGTTGGCGAGATGGTCGCCGGAGCGATGGACAAGGTGGGCAAGGACGGCGTGCTCACGGTCGAGGAGTCCCAGTCGATGGAGTCCTACGTGGACCTCACCGAGGGCATCTCCTTTGACAAGGGCTTCCTCTCCCCGTACTTCATGACCGACCCGGATGCCGGTCAGGCCGTCCTCGAGGACGCCCGCGTGCTCCTGGTGCGCAACAAGGTCTCCTCCCTGCCCGACTTCCTCCCGCTGCTGGAGCAGGTGGCCAACGAGTCCGTGCCGCTGCTCATCATCGCCGAGGACGTCGACGGCGAGCCGCTGCAGACGCTCGTGGTCAACACGATCCGCAAGACGCTGCGCGTCGTCGCCGTGAAGTCGCCGTACTTCGGTGAGCGCCGCAAGGCGTTCATGGACGACCTCGCCGTCGTCACCCGCGCCACCGTGATCGACCCCGAGGTGGGCATCAACCTCAAGGACGCGACCCTGGAGCACCTCGGCTCCGCCCGCCGCGTGACGGTGACCAAGGACGACACCATCATCGTCGACGGTGCGGGTTCGGCCGAGGCCGTCGAGGAGCGCCGCAACCAGATCCGCCGCGACATCGAGGCCACCGACTCCACCTGGGACAAGGAAAAGATGGAGGAGCGCCTGGCCAAGCTCTCCGGCGGCGTCGCGGTCCTGCGCGTCGGCGCGGCCACCGAGACCGAGGTTAACGAGCGCAAGCTGCGCGTCGAGGACGCCATCAACGCCGCGCGCGCCGCTGTCCAGGAGGGCATCGTCGCCGGCGGTGGTTCGACCCTGGTGCAGATCGCCGCGGAGCTCAAGGAGTTCGCGGAGGGCTTCGAGGGCGAGCAGAAGGTCGGCGTGCTCTCCGTGGCACGCGCCCTGACCAAGCCCGCCTACTGGATTGCGGAGAACGCCGGCATGGATGGCTCCGTGGTCGTGGCCAAGATTGCCGAGCTGGGCAACCGCGAGGGCTTCAACGCCGCGACGCTCGAGTACGGCAACCTCGTCGACCAGGGCATCATCGACCCCGTCAAGGTCACCCACTCCGCCGTGGTCAACGCGGCGTCCGTGGCCCGGATGATCCTCACCACCGAGGCATCCGTCGTGACCAAGCCCGCCGAGGACGAGGACCAGGGCAACCACGGTCACTCGCACTAGGGCCGGGAAGCGCGCGTCGCGCGCGTGACGACGGGCCCCGGGCGCACCCCCACCAGGGGAGAGCGCCCGGGGCCTTTCCCGTGCCCGGAATCGCTCAGCTGGAGGAGACCGCTGCGACCTGCATGCCCCCGCGCGCACCGCCGCGCAGCAGGGCCTGACGCTCCGACTCGCTCATCCCGCCCCAGATGCCGTACGGCTCCGCCACCTTCAGGGCGTGGTCCCGGCACTGGGTGAGGACGGGGCAGGAGTAGCAGATGGCCTTGGCGCGGTTCTCGCGCTGCGCCCGGGCGCGCCCACGCTCCCCGTCGGGGTGGTAGAACACCTCCGAGGCCTCTCCGCGGCAGGCACCGTGGAGCTGCCAATCCCAGAAGTCGGCGTTCGGTCCGGGAAGCTGGTGGGGCTGGGACATGAATGAAGGCTCCTTCTTCACGTAGCGGTGTTCACGGCTGTCCGCGGGGGCGGCGCAGCCGACGTTCCCGGCGGCCGCCGGGGTGACCCTGTACCGCGAGCGGTACCGCTAGGGCATGTTCGCGGACCGGGGTTAACTGGGGGTTTCCCTGCGGTAACGCGGAGCTTGAAACCGCTGCGGACCCGCCCCGCGCCCCGCCCCTACCTGCGCATATGTCCAAGGTTAAAGGTCGGTGAATTTCTGGGGATGCAACGGCGCAGGTGAGCGCTTTTTCCAGCGGTCGGGCACGGCGGTAGGGTGCGGGGCGTAAGCTAAACGTTTGTTTGGAGCATCATGTGAGCGCGACGGTGTGCCGGGCTGCAGGGGTTGGCTTGATCGCACACCGCCCGCACATCGCCCGGTACCGGCGCAGGTAGTAAGGAGAGCCATGTCCACGTCCGACCTCGACTCGGAGCTCTCCCGCCTGGTTCCCCGGGCAACGGGGGGAGACCGCCGGGCGCTCCAGGACGTCGTGCGCCTCATCCACCCGCCGGTGCTGCGCTACGCCCGCGCCCGCATCGGCGGAGGGCGCACCCCCACGGCCGAGGACGTCGCGCAGGAAATCTGTCTCGCGGTGGCCACCTCGATCGAACGCTACGTGGACACCGGCCGGCCCTTCATGGCCTTCGTCTACGGCATTGCTTTCAACAAGGTCGCCGATGCCCACCGGGCCATGGCGCGCGACAAGCTCACCCCCAGCGAGGAGGTGCCGGACGCCGAATTCACCGGGGGAACCCCCGAGGAGATGGCGCTCGCGGAGGACGGAAGTAACAGAGTCAGAGGCCTGCTCGATTTACTCAGTGACAAGGCACGGGACATCCTCATTCTCAGGGTGTTCGTGGGGCTTTCGGCGGAAGAGACGGCGGCTATCGTCGGCGGGACGGCCGGCGCAGTGCGCGTCGCCCAGCACCGTGCGCTCGCCACCTTGCGCAAGGCCATTGAGGAAGGGGACCAGCCATGAAGCGTCGCACCAACGGGGGGCAGCCGCGCGACATTTCGGCGCACCTCCAGCCCCTCGTCGACGACGATGCCTTCCTCAACGCGCTCTCGCGTGGCGACGACCCCTCCGACGGCACGGACCCCCTCGCAGGCCTTCTCTTAGGGTTGCGCGCCGACGTGAACCGCCAGGTGCCCCCGGCACCGCTGCTGGACGCGGAACCGGACGGGGAAACTGCCGGGGCCCCGGGGGCGGACGATGCCGACGAACAGCCGGTCACCGTCACCCCGATCGGCGACGCGCCCTCGCGGCGCCGGGGAATCAGCCCCTGGGCCGCGGGCCTGACCGGGGCGGCCGCTGCGACGGCGCTGGTCATCGGCACCGGCGCGGCTCTCTATGGGGCAACTCCCGGCTCGCCCCTGTGGGGGCCGGCGTCAGCGTTGTTCGGCGACCGCGCGGCTGCGGTCCAGCTTGCCGGCACCCTCGACGAGCTGGAGGCGGCGAACGCCTCCGGTGACACGGATCAGGCGCGCCACCTCCTCGATCACGCCCGCGAGCTCGTCGGCACCATGAACCCGGGCGCGGACTCCCGCGACCGCGGGCGGCTGGAGCGCCAAGAGCGCGAGCCCGGTGCAACGGTGAGCGAGCAGGCCACCCCGCGTGTTTCAGAGCCGAAGACTGCACCGGCCACGTCTCAGCCGGGTGGGACACCGGCGAGTGCGACGGTCACGGAACGGGTGACGGAGACGGTCACGGTATCGGTGACCTCCGAGCCCGAACCCACCCGCGCCCGGCCGGCCGAGCCCGGTCCGGCAACTGTCACCGTGCCCCAGGCACCCGCCCAACCCGCGCCGCCGACCCAGCTGACCGATGGCGGGGTTGGAGATCCGGGGCAGGGTCAGGCGGCGGAGACCACGGCGCGCGCCAGTGAGGCCGCCCAGCGCTAAGGGCCAGCGTTAAGGGGAGGATCGGCGGGGCGTCGACAAGCGTTGGCTGAAGCTCAGCGTGCGTCGAGCCCGTCGAGGTAGCCCAGGGCGTAGTCCCAGGGCACGTAGGCCTCGACGTTCGGCTGGGCGCTGGGCTCGTGAACGGGCGGGAGCTCACCGCGCAGGCTCGAGAGCATGTTCTGCTCCATGATTTCCCAGTTGTAGTAGTGCAGCTGGTCGCAGTCCTCGCACATGAAGTAGATGCCCAGGATGCCGCGTGGGCCGAGAACCTCCCTGAATTCGCGCACCTGTGCCAGGTCGCGGGTGACGTCGACGCGTTCCTCGGGGGAGAGGGGTTCCACAACCTCGTCGTCCTCGATGAAAGATGCCGGGTCGTTGGGGTCGTCCGCGAACGGGTCGAGGGGCATCATGTCGTCATAGTTCACAGCGTTTCAGCCTATTGCGCCCGCGTGGCCGGGGCAATTTCCCCCCGCCCGGTTGCACTGGGTGGGCAGGGGCGGGTGACCACCGCAAATGTCGGATTTGTCCGGCCGTTATATCATGGCTGAAACAAACCCGGGCAGGATCGCGCGCGAAGGAGCTGACACTTTTATGGCACAAGACCGAGTACTCACTGGCGGGGACGACCCGAACAAGATCGCGCTGCGGGGCCTCACGTTCGACGACGTCCTCCTGCTCCCCGCAGAGTCCCACATCGTGCCCGGTGAGGTGGACACCTCCTCGCAGTTCACGCGCAACATGCGTCTGAGCATGCCCATCGCATCCGCGGCGATGGACACCGTCACCGAGGCGCGCATGGCCATCGCCATGGCCCGCCAGGGCGGCATCGGTGTGCTGCACCGCAACCTCAGCGCGCAGGACCAGGCGGAAAACGTCGACATCGTGAAGCGCTCCGAATCCGGCATGATCTCCAACCCGGTCACCGCCTCGCCCGACATGACCATCGGTGAGGTCGACGAGCTCTGCGCCCGCTTCCGCATCTCCGGCCTGCCCGTCGTGGCGGAGGACGGCACCCTCGTGGGCATCGTCACCAACCGCGACATGCGCTTCGAGCCCGACTTCGGCCGCCGCGTCTCGGAGATCATGACCGCCATGCCGCTCGTCGTCGCCCGCGACGGGGTGTCCAAGCAGGAGGCCCTGAACCTGCTGAGCACCAACAAGGTGGAGAAGCTGCCCATTGTTGACGCGGAGGGCAAGCTGTCCGGCCTGATCACCGTCAAGGACTTCGTCAAGACGGAGCAGTACCCCAGCGCCTCCAAGGACGACCAGGGCCGCCTCCTGGTCGCCGCGGGCATCGGCACGGGCGACGACTCCTACCAGCGCGCCGGCATGCTCATCGAGGCGGGCGTGGACGCGCTCGTGGTGGACTCCGCGCACGCCCACAACAACCGCGTGCTCGAGATGGTCAGCCGGGTGAAGAAGGACTTCGGCGACCGCGTCGACGTCATCGGTGGAAACCTCGCGACCCGCGAGGCCGCGAAGGCAATGATCGAGGCGGGTGCGGACGCCATCAAGGTCGGCATCGGCCCCGGCTCCATCTGCACCACCCGCGTCGTCGCCGGTGTCGGCGCCCCCCAGATCACCGCCATCCTGGAGGCGTCCGTGCCCGCCCGCGCGGCCGGCATCCCGATCATCGCCGACGGCGGCATGCAGCACTCGGGTGATGTCGCCAAGGCCCTCGCGGCCGGTGCCTCCACCGTCATGCTCGGCTCCATGCTCGCCGGGACAAAGGAGGCCCCGGGCGATGTCGTGGTCGTCGGCGGCAAGCAGTACAAGCGCTACCGCGGCATGGGCTCGATGGGAGCCATGCAGGGCCGCGGCCTCAGCGGCGAGAAGCGCTCCTACTCCAAGGACCGCTACTTCCAGGCCGAGGTCTCCAGCGAGGACAAGCTGGTGCCGGAGGGCATCGAGGGGCGCGTGCCCTACCGCGGCGAGATCGACGCCATCACCCACCAGATCGTCGGCGGGCTGCGCGCCGCGATGGGGTACACCGGCTCCGCCTCCATCGAGGAGCTGCAGACCCGCCAGTTCGTCCAGATCACCTCGGCCGGTCTGCGCGAGTCCCACCCGCACGACATCCAGCAGACCGTCGAAGCGCCGAACTACCACAACTAAGGGAGCAACGTGACGATGCGCGACTACGTCGAAATCGGGATCGGGCGCGAGGCGCGCCGGGCCTACAAGCTTGACGACGTCTCCCTGGTGCCCGCCCGGCGCACCCGGTCGTCCTCGGACGTGGACACCGGCTGGAACTTCGACGCCTACGACTTCGAGATTCCCGTGGTCTCCCACCCGACGGACGCCCTGGCCAGCCCCGAGTTCGCCATCGAGATGGGCCGGCTGGGCGGTCTCGGCGTGCTCAACGCCGAGGGGCTCCTGGGCCGCCACGCCTCCTTCGAGGAGGCCGTGGCCAAGGTGGCCGGCATCGGCGCGGTGGAGGAGGACTTCTCCCGCGTGGACGATGTGCTGCGCTCCCGCGCCTCGGCCACGAAGACCCTGCAGGAGCTCCACGCCGCGCCGATCGACTACGACCTGCTCACCGAGCGCATCGCCCAAGTGCGCGACGCGGGTGTTACCGTCGGCGTGCGCGTCTCCCCGCAGAACGCCCGCGAGGTCGCTCCCGCGGTGGTCAAGGCGGGCGCGGAGATCCTCTTCATCCAGGGCACCCTCATCTCCGCGGAGCACGTGCAGAGCGGCGGCGAGCCGCTCAATCTCAAGGAGTTCATCGGCTCCCTGGAGGTCCCGGTGATCGCGGGCGGGGTCTACGACTACACCACCGCGACCCACCTGATGCGCTCCGGCGCTGCCGGCATCATCGTCGGCGCGGGCAACGCGACCAGCGCCGAGACGCTGGGGCTGGGCATGCCCATGGCCACGGCCATCTCGGATGTCGCGGCGGCGCGCCGGGAATACCTGGACGAGACGGGCGGGCGATATGTCCACGTCATCGCAGACGGGGAGATCGCCACCAGCGGCGACATCGCCAAGGCGATCGCCTGCGGCGCCGATGCCGTGATGGTGGGCCGCCCCCTGGCCGCCGCCGAGGAGGCGGCCGGCCACGGCGTGTACTGGGAGGCCGCCTCCGCGCATCCGCGCTTCCCGCGCGGATCCGTCACCCCGACCGGTTACGCGGAGGAGCGTCTGCCCCTGGAGACGGTGCTCAACGGGCCGACCGCCGACCCTTACGGGCGGATGAACCTCGTCGAGGGCCTGCGCCGGGCGATGGCCAAGTGCGGTTACACCGACCTGAAGGCGTTCCAGAAGGTCGGGCTTGCGATGCGTCGCTAAGCGCGCGGCTCTTCCCGCCCCCGTCCGGGCCTCAACCCGGATGGGGGCGTTTTGCGCGGTGGGTTAAGATTTGGTGCGTGACTACTCCTCAAACACGCCCCGTGCTGGTCGTCGATTTCGGCGCCCAGTACGCGCAGCTCATCGCCCGCCGCGTGCGCGAAGCCCGCGTCTACTCCGAAGTCGTCCCCTCCACCATCTCTGCCGCGGAGGTCCGCGAGAAGAACCCCGTGGCCCTCGTCCTGTCCGGCGGCCCGTCGTCGGTGTACGAGGAGGGGGCGCCGCAGCTCGACCCGGAGATCTTCGAGCTCGGCCTGCCGATCTTCGGCATCTGCTACGGCTTCCAGGTGATGACGCAGGCCCTCGGGGGCAGGGTGGAGGAGACCGGGGCGCGCGAGTATGGCCGCACGACCGTCGCCGCCGACGGGGGCGTGCTCCACGCGGGCCTGCCCGCGGAGCACCCGGTGTGGATGAGCCACGGTGACTCCGTCACCCAGGCACCCGAGGGCTTCACCGTCACCGCCACCTCGCCGGGCGCGCCCGTCGCGGCCTTCGAGAACGAGGAGAAGAAGTTCGCCGGCGTGCAGTACCACCCCGAGGTCATGCACTCCCCGCACGGCCAGCAGGTTCTCTCCCGCTTTCTCACGGAGATCGCGGGCCTGGAGCAGAACTGGACGGCCTCCAACATCGCGGAGCAGCTTGTCGAGCAGGTGCGCGAGCAGGTCGGTGAGAACGGGCGCGCCATTTGCGGCCTGTCCGGCGGCGTGGACTCCGCCGTCGCGGCGGCTTTGGTTCAGCGCGCCATCGGTGACCGCCTCACCTGCGTCTTCGTGGACCACGGCCTGCTGCGCCAGGGCGAGCGCGAGCAGGTGGAGACCGACTTCGTGGCCGCCACCGGCGCGAAGCTGGTGACCGTCGACGAGCGTGCGGCGTTCCTGGACAAGCTCGCCGGGGTCACCGAGCCGGAGGCGAAGCGCAAGGCGATCGGTGCGGAGTTCATCCGCTCCTTCGAGCGCGCGGTGGCGTCGGTCCTTTCCGACCACAAGGTCGACTTCCTCGTCCAGGGCACCCTCTACCCGGATGTCGTCGAGTCCGGCGGGGGCACCGGCACCGCCAACATCAAGAGCCACCACAACGTGGGCGGCCTGCCCGACGATGTAGAGTTCACGCTCGTGGAGCCGCTGCGCCTGCTGTTCAAGGACGAGGTCCGGGCCGTCGGCCGCGAGCTCGGCCTGCCCGAGGTCATCGTCAACCGCCAGCCCTTCCCGGGCCCGGGCCTGGGCATCCGCATCATCGGTGAGGTCACCGAGGAGCGCCTGGAGACCCTCCGCGCCGCCGACGCCATCGCCCGTGAGGAGCTCACGCGCGCCGGCCTGGACGAGCAGATCTGGCAGTGCCCGGTGGTGCTGCTCGCCGACGTCCGCTCCGTGGGCGTGCAGGGCGACGGCCGCACCTACGGCCACCCGATTGTGCTGCGCCCCGTCGCCTCCGAGGACGCGATGACCGCCGACTGGGTCCGCGTGCCCTACGAGGTATTGGAGACCATCTCCAGCCGCATCACCAACGAGGTCGCCGACGTCAACCGCGTCGTTCTGGACGTGACGTCCAAGCCGCCAGGGACCATCGAGTGGGAGTAGCGGACACCCGCTTCACGACGCCGCACAGCCGCCGCACCGGGACGAATCCCGGCGTGGCGGCTGCGTCGTGTGCGGGCTATCCCTTGACGGTGATGTCACCCACCCTGACGTGGACGTTCAGGCGCAGGGGGTTGCCCGGGGTGTCGGGGTTAACCACCCCGGGGCACGCGGTGGTGCCCACCTGGGCCGAGCAGGACAACTCCACGCGCACGTTGTCGGGCGGGGTAATCTCCACGTTGCCGACACTGTGGTTCACCTCCACCGTCCGGGGTGAGCCCAGCGGGGTCAGGCGGGACAGGTCGAGCGTCGAGGTGCCGACCCCGGAGGTGTAGGAGTCCCGCAGGTCGTCGGTGACGGTGAGCTCCCGGTCGCCCAGGGAGGCGGCGGGTTCGTCGGAGAGTACGGCCCACACCACGGAGAACACCGCGACGTTCGCGACGATGAGGCTGAGGGCGAGAAAGAGGCCGCGCCGCCGCCGGGGTTTCGGAGCGGGCTGGGCCGGTTCGGCGGGTTCCGGCTCCGGGAGGTGCCACAGTTCGGGGGCGGCGCCCAGCGGATCCCAGCTCGGCGGGGTGGCGCGCCCCGCGCCGGGGTGCGTGAATCCCTCCGGGACCGTGAGGTGAGTGGTGTCCACCCTGGGCGCGTCCGACACGGTTGGGGCGCCCGGGGTCCAGAGGGTGGAGCCGGGGGCCGTGGGCTGGGCGAGCAGCCCGGCGGGGGGAACAGGGCGGTTCTGGTGGAGGAGGTAGATCCCGGCCGCCGCGAGAACCGCGCTCACCGCGGAGGCTGCGGCCCAGCCCCCCTCGCCGGCTGAGAGGGAGGGGAAGAAGATGAACAGGCCCGCGAGCAGCAGCCAGGCGGAATTGCGCTCGTGGTTGATGAAGGGCGAGCGCTCATCCTTCGGGGTGTTGAGCGCGCTCCACGGGGAGACGGTCGTGCCGAAGACCGGCATGACGAGCCAGAGCAGCAGGTAGAGGAAGGCACCGCCGCCGAAGGTGAGGGTGAGGGCGACGAAGGCGAGGCGGACGATGACGGGGTCGATCTGGTAGCGCGCGCCGATGCCCTCGCACACGCCGCCCACAACGGCATTGCTGCCCTGGTTCTTGGGGATGCGGGGAGGACGCGTCTGCCAGATTTCCTGAATTGTGGTGGTGGCGGTTTTCGTGGTCATGGCCCAAGTCTCTCGGACAGGTGCCCCGCGCACCATCGGGAAGCGCCCTGAACTTTCGTTTCAGGGTTTTCCCTGATCCGCCCGGATCCGGGACCGTGGGAGAATCGGGGCATGACTGTTTCCCCAGCACACGATGCCGCCCCGGGGCGGTTGTACCCGCGCTTCAGCCGCCCGCGCCGGGACCGGATCGTCGCCGGGGCCGCTGCGGGTCTGGCGCGCCACCTTGGGGTGGACGTGCGATGGGTGCGCACCTTCTTCGCCGCGGCCAGCTTCGCCGGGGGGATCGGCCTCGTGCTCTACTCCCTGCTGTGGGTGTTCACCCCGGTGGAAAAGGACGTTGCGGCGGAGGCGTCGCCACGCGGCGCCGGGGAGTGGCCGCGGGCGCTGTCCCTGTTCCTGGCGGCGGTCGGTTTTGTGGGCGGCGTGATGTCCCTGTCGATCGCGAGCGGGATGAGCGGGGTCTTCGTATTCGTTCTCGGTGTCGTCGCGGTGGGGGCCGTCGTGGCGTGGCAGGCCTACGACCGGGGGGTGTCCTCGGTGCGCAACCTGCCCGCGCTGGTGTTGGGCGTTGTTCTGGTCATGGGCGGTGTCGTGGCCATCGCGCTGCTCGGTGATACCGCGGGCACCGCGGGCGTGGTGATGGCCGTGCTCGCCACCGTCTTCGGCGTCTCGCTGCTGGTCATCCCCCTGGTGGTGCGCCTGACGAGCTCCCTCGTGGAGGAGCGGCAGGCGAAGGCCGTGGCGGACCAGCGCGCCGAGATCGCCTCGCGGCTGCACGATTCCGTGCTGCAGACACTGGCGCTGATCCAGAAGCGCGCCGGGGACTCGGGGGAGGTTGCCCGGCTCGCCCGCTCGCAGGAGCGCGAGCTGAGGGCGTGGCTTTTCGACGCCGACCCCTCCGCCCCGGAAGAGACCCTGACCTTCTTCAGCGCCCTGGCCAGGGCCGCCGGTGAGGTTGAGGACCTGCACGGTGTGACCATCCGCCCCGTCACGGTGGGAGAGGACCTCGCGTTCACCGGGGCCACCGAGCCCGTCGTCATGGCGGCGAGGGAGGCGATGGTCAACGCTGCCAAGCACGCCGGGGTGGATCACGTGGACGTGTACGCGGAGAATCTGGCCGGGGAGCTGGCGGTGTTCGTGCGCGACCGCGGCCGCGGATTCGATCCCGCCGCGGTGCCCGCGGACCGCCACGGGGTGCGCGATTCCATCGTCGCGCGGATGGGGCGGGCGGGCGGCAGCGCGCACATCGCCGCGGTGCCGGGGGAGGGCACCGAGGTGGAGCTGCGGCTGGCGCTTTAGGAGCCCAGGGCAGCGCGCAGCAGCGATGCCGCGACCTTGTCCGTCTCCTGCAGGAAGGGCGCATCGGTTCCGGGCATGGGCGAAATGGTCGTGTCCGCCCACTGGGCCCCGGTGGGAATGCCGACGATGTGGACCCGGGGGTCGCGGGTGCCGTCCGGGTGGATGGCCCTGCGGGTGGCGGCGTCCGTTTCCGGGGCGGGGGTGGGGATACCGCCCGGGGTGAAGGGGCGGGCCCGGTGGGCGTCGAGAAGCGAGCGCGTGAGCGGGTCGCCGGGGCGGCGTACGTCGGGGCCGGGGAGGAACGCGTCGGCGAGGAAGCGGGCGGTGACCGTGCGCGGGCCGCTCGTGAGGGTGAACCCGTCGCGGTCGACGGTGGCCACGGGGCGGGGGCCGAGGAAGGTGACCAGGCCGGCATCGACGAGGGCGAGCAGCTCGCGAGTGCGGAAGAGAGGCGGGCCGGAGCCGACCATCTGGCCGAAGGCCATGTAGGCGCTCAGTGACCCGGTGCGGTCCTCCTCCGCACCCCGGCCGTCCTCGACCGCGAGCGAGGTGGGCTTCCTCCCGGCGGATATCACCCACAGCGCGGCCTTGACGGGGGAGTCCCACGCGGCGACGGCCTCGGCGATGTCGCGCTTCATGCGCCGCGCGATGCCCCCGGTGAGTTCGGCCGCGGTGGAATCCCCGACGTCGCGGAGGGGGTCGATCCACTCGAGCATGTCGAAGGGCTCGTCTGTTGCACTGGACACCGCCTCGTTCAGCGCCGCCGGGACGGCCTCGATGTCGGTGGAGGAGGCGACGGCCTCCAAGTCCGCGGCGTCGATCCGCGCGAGGATGTCGTCGAGCCCGGCGCGCAGGGTGGCCGGGCGAACTCGGGCGAGGGTGCGGTAGTAGGCCGCGTAGGAGTCGCGCACCAGGGCGGGCCAGAGATCCACGCCGAAGCGGACCTGGCCCGGCCGATCCTTCACCCTGCGCACTGCCTCCGCGTGCCGGCTCAGATCCGCCTTGGGGGGCAGGGAATGGTACTCGGATTTCGGCAGGTAAGGGTACCCGCGGCCGGAGGCGACGACGAGGTGCGGCTCGGCGCCGGAGGGTTCGTAGCGCAGCCCGGCGCGAGAGGCCGGATCCTCCCGGAAACACCCGCCGCGGTCGGCGGTCACCAGAGCCATGAGGTCGAAGAACCCCATGCCCAGGCCGCGGACCAGCACTGTCTCGCCCGGCGGGAGCGCGGCGAGATCCTGCTCCACGGGGTTGTCCGGGCCCACCCAGGTGAACCCGCTCTCGGCGAAGCCCTTCTCCCGGGGCGTGCGCTCGGGCAGGACCCAACCGCTAGAGATTGCCGTGGCATCCGCGGTGACGGAGGTGCCGTCGCTGAGGGCGATGCGGTCGCGCCCGCCCTCGTCCTCGATGGCCAGGGCGCGGGCCCGGTGGGAGCACACCTCCACGGAGTCGGGGAGCTGCGCGAGGGCGACGGAGTAGACCCAGTTCAGGTACGCGCCGTAGAGGGCCCGCGAGGGGTTGGATTCGGGCAGGGTGCGCGAGATCTCGGCCGCGAACTCCGCGGCGACGGACGGGGCGGTGGGGTGGGCGTCGAAAAGCGATGCCTTGACGGGGGAGACCTCCCCGCGCTCGCCGCGCAGGAGCTGGATCCACTCGTACATCGTCGGGCCCTCGAGCGGGGCGGCGCCGACGCTGGAGCCGGGCTCGGTGAAAAGCGTGACGGCCCCGGCAAGGGTGTTCATGCAGAGCGTGTGGGTTTGGGAGGTGTCCCAGACGCGCCCTGCGCCGAGTTGGGCGTCGTCGATGAGGTGGAGGGTCAACCGGGTTCGCGGCTCCGTGGCAGGGAGGGCGGCGAGATGAGCGGCCAGGCGCTCGATGGTGGAGATTCCGCGGGGGCCGACCCCGATGAGTGCGATTTCCGCTGGCATGACGCTCACTGTACTCCCTCTCGGCGGTGGTTCGTAGACCAACTAGTCTATTAAGAAAATACCGAATCGTCTAATCGGTGGTAGTGTTCGGGCATCCAACGAACAACCGGAGGTGGAAGTGGGACACACGACGAAGGCCGGCGGCACCCGGCCGCTCCTCATCACCCTGGCGGTGTTGCTCACCGTCGGGCTCCTTGCCGGGTGCTCGCTGCAGGGTGCTCCCGCCGCCAAGACAGACCAGGCTGTGGACCGGGCCGCCCCGGGTGAGGAGATGCTGACGTACCTGGAGCCGAACTGGTTCACCACCCTCTATCCCCCAGCCGCCGGTTTCTACCCCAACGGCGGGGTACTCAACCAGGTGGTGGACAGGCTGCTTTACCAGGATCCGGACACCCTGGAGCTCAAGCCGTGGATTGCCACGGATCTGCCCGAGGTCAACGCCGACGCCACCGAGTTCACCTTCCACCTGCGCGACGGGGTGACCTACTCCGACGGCTCCCCGCTGACGGCGCAAAACGTGGTGGATAACTTCGACCTCTACGGCAAGGGTGACAAGTCGCGCCGGCTCACGGTCTCCGAGCAGATCAGCGGCTACGACCACGGTGAGGTGGTGGACCCGCACACCGTCAGATTCCATTTCTCCCATCCCTCGCCCGATTTCCCCCAGGCGACCTCCGTCTACAACGCAGGTTTGCTTTCTGACGCCACCCTGGCGCTGCGCAATGAAGACTTCGGCCCGGGCAACGCGGTGCACGTCATCGGTTCCGGACCGTTCGTCATCACCGATGAAACCCTCGGCACCGACCTGACCCTCACCGCGCGTGATGATTACAACTGGGCACCCCCCTCGCTCGAGCACCAGGGGCGCGCCGGGATCGGCGGCATTCACTACCGCCTCGCGGCGGAGGAATCCACCCGCTCCGGGGCCGTCCTCTCCGGCCAAGCCGACATGGCCCGCAGCATGACCGCCCCCGCGGAGCGCTACCTCGCCGACGCGGGTGTCCAGGTGTACTCGCGGGGAACCAACGCGATGAACAACCAGCTGGCGCTGCGCTTCAACCACCCGCTTCTGCAGGACATCCGGGTGCGCCGGGCCATCCTCCACGGCATCAACCGCGAGGAAATCCTTCGCGTGCTGTTCTCGCCCTCCTACCCGCTGGCCACCTCTACCGTCGCCGCGACCGGGCTGGGCTACCAAAAGCAGGACCCGCAGGCATACGCCTTCGACCCGGATGAGTCCCGCCGCCTGCTCGACGAGGCAGGGTGGGCACCCGGCCCGGACGGCGTCCGGACGAGGGACGGCCAGCGTCTCAGCCTGCGCGTCAACATTGCGGGGCCCCAACCGCGATCCCGTGAGGTGCAGACGATGATCCAGGACCAACTCCGCGGCATCGGCATCGACCTGGAGATCAACTCCGGCGACAACGCCAGCCAGAACGCCGACGCCAAGGACCAGAACAAGATCCAGATCTACCACTCCATGGTGGGGCGGGCCGACTACGGAGCCATCGAATCCCTCTACTCGGTGGGCGCGCGCAACGTGTTCCTCAACAAGGACGCCGACGGCAACGTGGCCGACCAGCACCTGGAGGACCTCCTGGACAAGACCGTCTCCACGCCCGACCCGGAAGGCCGCGCCGAAGCGACCCGCGAGGTGCAGGACTACGTCACCGAGCAGGCCTACGCGCTTCCCCTCTTCGAGGAGCCGCAGGTCTACGCGTTATCCCCGCGCGTGAAGGGTTTCAGAACCGAGGCAGTGGCCCGGCCGTGGTTCTACGGCGTGACCATCGACCACGACAAAGACGGCACCACCACCGACAACGGGAGGGAGAAGTAATGCCCCGCATCATCAGGCGCATCGCCGAGGCGCTCGTCGTGCTCCTCATCGCCTACACCCTGGCGTTCTTCCTCCTGTCCGCGTTGCCTTCTGACGGCGTGACGGCCCGCTACGCCGACCCCGCCCTGGGCCTGTCCAAGGACGAGATCGAGGGCATCCGCGCCGAGATGGGCCTGGACAAACCCGTGTGGGTGCAGTTCTTCACCTCGCTGGGAGGCTTTCTTACCGGCAACTTCGGATATTCGGTGCGCAGTGGCACACCAGTGGGGGACCTCATCTCGGACGCCCTGCCGCACACCCTGGCCCTCGCCGCGTCCTCGGTTGGCGGGGCGATCCTGGTCGCCCTCCTGGTGGCCTACGTGGCCACGCTTCCGGGGATGGGCGCGGTGGGCGGCTTCTTCCGCGCGCTGCCGTCCTTCCTGGTCTCACTGCCCGGTTTCTGGGTCGCCATCCTCCTGCTGCAGTTCTTCTCCTTCCGCCTCGGCTGGGTCAACGTGATCGACCCGGGTCCGCTGGAGGGGCTCATCCTGCCCGCCCTGACCCTGGTGGTGCCGATGGCCGCTCCCCTGACGCAGGTGCTGATCCGCTCGATCGACGAGGTCCGGGCGCAGCCCTTCGTCCAGGTCCTGAGGGCCCGCGGCGCCGGTGAACCCCGCATCTTCTGGCGCAACATCCTGCGTAACGCCACACTGCCCGCCCTGACCATGGCGGGGTTGCTCTTCGGTGAGCTGATCAGCGGTGCGGTGGTCACGGAGACGGTCTACGGCCGCACGGGCCTCGGCTCGCTGGTGGTCACCGCCGTATCCAACCGCGACACCCCGGTCCTCCTCGGGATCGTCGCGCTGGCCGCCGTCGCCTACGTGGTGATCAACCTCGCCGTCGACCTCCTCTACCCGGTCCTCGACGTCCGTCTGCGCAGAAAGGCCCTGTCATGACCCAGCTGACCCAGATTCCGCAGGCGCTGAACAGGCCCCGCACCCGGCGGGGAGGTGCCCGGCGCAACTCTTGGCTCGCCCCCGGTTCCATCGTCTCCGCCGCGGTGCTGGCCGTGGCCTTCCTCTGGGCGCTCGCCCCCGGGATCTTCGCCACCGCCGACCCGTACACCGGCACCGACGTAGCCCTCCTCCCGCCGGGGGCGGGGCACTGGTTCGGCACGGACTCCGTCGGCCGGGACCTTTACTCGCGCGTGGTGTTCGGCGCGCGGCAGTCGCTGCTCGGCGCGCTCATCGCGGTCCTTGTCGGCGCGGTCACCGGAACGGCCCTCGGCCTCATCGCGGGGACCCAGCGCGGATGGGTGGACACGGTGATCATGCGGCTTGTCGACGTCCTCCTGGCCATCCCGGGCATCCTCCTGTCGCTCTCCCTCATCATCGTGCTGGGATTCGGGTCCATGCAGGCGGCTTTCGCCGTTGGTGTGACCACCATCGCCACCTTCGCCCGCCTGGTGCGCTCGCAGGTGATAACGGTGGCCAACTCGGATTACGTCGAGGCCGCGTACGGTGCGGGCGCGACCCGGGCCCAGGCCCTTTGGCGACACGTGCTGCCCAATTCGCTGACGCCCGTGATCGCGCTGGCTGCGCTGCAGTTCGGCTCGGCCGTGCTGCAGCTGTCCATCCTGGGTTTCCTCGGGTACGGTGCTCCGCCGCCCGTGCCGGAGTGGGGCCTCATCATCGCCGAGGGACGCGACTTCATGACACTCGCCTGGTGGGTCATCGCGCTGCCGGGTGTGGCCATCGTGGCCACGGTGATGTCGGCCAACCGGTTGTCCCACAACATCGACGCGGCGGCGGAAAGCAACGGGGTGTAGAACCATGAGCACATCAACCACATCAGCAGCGGCACCGCTCCTCGCGGTCGAGGACCTCGCCGTGTCCTACGGCGGTGTCCCGGCGGTGGGCGGCATCAGCTTCTCCGTCCGGCCGGGGAAAATGACCGCCATCGTCGGTGAGTCCGGCTCGGGCAAGACCACATCCGCCATGGCCGCCATCGGCCTGCTCGGGCCCGCCGCGCGGGTCGATTCCGGCCGGATCACCTTCCGCGGCAGGGACATCACGGGGTACAGCCCCGCCCAGTGGCGCACCCTGCGCGGGGCGCACATCGGGCTCGTTCCCCAGGACCCCAACAACTCCCTCAACCCGCTGAAGACCATCGGGCGCTCGATCGAGGAGGGCATGGAGATCCACGGGATCGGCGATGGGGCGTCGAGAAGCGGGCGCGCGCTGGAGCTTCTGGAGCAGGTCGGCATCGACGACCCGCGGCGCCGCTACGGGCAGTACCCGCACGAGCTGTCGGGCGGGATGAAGCAGCGCGTTCTCATCGCCGCGGCGGTCGCGCTCGAGCCCGACGTGCTCATCGCCGACGAGCCGACGTCGGCCCTGGACGTCACCGTGCAGAAGACGATCCTGGACCTGCTCGACCGCATGCGGGCGGATCTGGGGCTGGGCGTGGTGCTCATCACCCACGACCTCGCGGTGGCGGGGGACAGGGCCGACGACGTGGTCATCATGGAGCGCGGGCGCGTCGTCGAGGCCGGTCCCGCCGACGCGGTGCTCTCCGACCCGCGCGAGGAGTACTCCCGCAAGTTGCTTGCCGACGCCCCCTCGCTCGCCGTCGCCAACGCCCGGCACCGGCCGCCCACCAGCGGCGACGTGCTCGTGCGGGTGGAGAACCTGAGCAAACGTTTCGGGGACTTTACGGCAGTCGACGACGTCTCCTTCGACGTCTACCGGGGTTCCACCCACGCCCTGGTGGGCGAGTCCGGCTCGGGAAAGACCACAACGGGGCGCACGGTGTCGCTGTTCAGCGAGCCGAGCGCGGGGCGCGTCACGATCGGCGGCACGGACCTTGCCGGGTTGAGCCGGGCGGAGCGCCGCCGGATGCGCGGGATGGTGCAGATGGTGCACCAGAACCCGTTTTCCTCCCTCGACCCGCGCATGAGCGTGGAGGACATCGTGGCCGAGCCGCTGCGCAGCCTCGGTCGGTTGCCCCGCCGCCGCGCCCGCGAGCGCGCCCGGGAGGCCCTGCGGCTGGTCGCGCTCGACCCGGTGCTGGCGGGGCGGCGGCCGGCGCAGCTCTCCGGCGGGCAGCGCCAGCGCGTCGCCATCGCCCGTGCGCTCATTGTGGAACCGGAGGTCGTGGTCCTCGACGAGGCCGTCTCCGCGCTCGACGTCACCGTGCAGGCGCAGATCCTCGGGCTGCTGGAGAAGCTCCAGCGCGACCTGGGCCTGACCTACATCTTCATCTCGCACGACCTCGCGGTGGTGCGCCAGATCGCCGACACCGTCAGCGTGTTCAGCCACGGGCGCCAGGTCGAATACGGCCGCACGGACGAGGTCTTCGAGCACCCTCGGGCGGCCACCACCCGCACGCTCATCGACGCGATCCCGGGCGCGATCTTCCGCGCCCGCGAGTTAGGAGAATTCGTTGTCTAACCAGACTGATTCCAACATCATTGACCTTCTGGCGGATGCGCCCGGGGAGGTCACGCAACTGTGCCGCCGGCGCCCGGACGCGGTGGCCAACGCCGAGGCGAGCTTCCGCGCGTTGCTCGAGCCGGAGCGCGCCGGGGAGTTCCCCCAGGCGTGGCGCTACGCCGTCGCGACCTTCGTCGCCGGGGTCTCCGGCCAGGGGAGGGCGCGGGAGTTCTACCGCGACCTGCTCGCGGACGAGGAGGAGGGGGAGCCCGGGGCGCTGGCGCGGGGCGTCGACAAGGCGATCGAGCTGGGGGCCTCGACGGGGCCCTACGCGGGCGGCGGGTTCGTGGAATTCGGGGGAGTGGCCGGGCTGGAGCCCGCGCTGGCGGCGGCCCTGGACTTCGCCCACCTGCTGACCTTCCACCCGAAGGACGCCTCCCCGGCCGCCATCGGGCACCTCCAGGAGGCGGGATGGGGCGAGGACGCGGTCGTCTCGCTGGCACAGCTCGTGGCCTTCCTGGCCTTCCAGTTGCGCGTGGCGCACGGGGTGCGGGTCCTGTCGGGCGGGGATGCGGCCCCCGAGCGGGCGGAGCGCGCCGCGGGGACGGTGGATCCCGGCTGGGCTCCGGGACCGCGCACCCTGTTGCCGGACGTGGTGGCGCCCGCGGGGTTCGTGGCGCACCCGCTGGGCTGGAAGCCCTGGCTGGAGGCGCTGCCGAAGGAGGATTTCACAGACGCCCACCGGGAGGCCCTCGTGCAACCGCAACGCATCGACTCGGAGTACTTCCGCCTCCTCGCACGCGACCCCGCGGCCCTGAAGGCGCGCACCCTGACGGACATGGACATCTTCTACAACACCGACGGCGGGCTGGGGCGAGCGGAGCGGGAGCTCGCGGCGACGGTGGTCTCCCGCTTCAACGGCTGCGAGTACTGCGCCTCGGTGCACCAGGCCCGGTCGAAGGAGGAGGGCGGCGATGCCGCCGCGATTGATCGGCTCCTGTCGGAGGGGGTTGCCGCGGACCTCGGCTCGGAGCGGTGGAACGCGCTCCGCGACGCCGCCGTGGCGCTCACGGCGACACCCGTCTCCTTCTCCCGCGGCCACGTCGAGGCGCTGCGGAAGGCCGGCCTCGACGATCTCGCGGTGCTCGACGCGGTCAATTCCGCGGCGTTCTTCAACTGGGCGAACCGCCTGATGCTCACCCTCGGTGCGCCGGACGTGCCGAGGCGCTTCCGCTAGGCGTGCTGGTTATTGTGGGGGCATGGTTCGCGTCTTCCTCGTCGATGATCATTCCGTCTTCCGCGCCGGCGTGCGCGCTGAGCTCGCTGCCGCGGCCGGGCGCATCGAGGTGGTTGGCGAGGCGGGCACGGTGGGCCAGGCCATCGCCGGCATCAACGAAACCCGCCCGGACGTGGTGCTTCTCGACGTCCACATGCCCGACGGCGGCGGCATCGCCGTGCTCCGCGGCACCGAGCCGGGCCCCAGGTTCCTCGCGCTGTCCGTCTCCGATGCCGCGGAGGACGTCATCGCCCTGATCCGGGCGGGCGCGCGCGGCTACGTGACCAAGAACATCGCCGGGGATGAGCTCGCCGAGGCGGTCGAGCGGGTCAACGGCGGCGACGCCTACTTCTCCGCCCGGCTGGCGGGTTTCGTCCTCGACGCCTTCGCCGCGGGCGGGGTGGTGGAGGACCCCGAGGGGGAACCGGTGAAGGTGGAGGACCCGGCCGTGGACGCGCTGACCCGCCGCGAGCTTGAGGTCCTGCGCCTTTTAGCCCGCGGCTACACCTACAAGGAAATTGGCAAGCAGCTCTTCATCTCCGTGAAGACGGTGGAGACGCACGCCTCGAACATCCTGCGCAAGACCCAGACCTCCAACCGCCACCAGCTCACCCGCTGGGCGGCGGACCGGGACCTGGATTAGGGGGTCACCAGCGGTCTAGGCACGGTCCGGGACCACTACACGCGGCCGCGTCGCCATGCCCATGCGGAGAGTGCGAGGCTCACGACGCTTGCTGCGGCCCACACGATTTTGCTTCGGAGCAACGTGCCCTCGAATTCGTCGGTGGCGTCCGCCAGAGGCATATACATGCCCCATCCGAAATCGGCGTTCAAGGGCGCGCGAGGCGCGAGAGAATAAATCGCGAGCGCGGTGGACAGGGCCGCGACGGGAAAGGCGACCCAGAACCAGGGAAAGGCGGCGGAGTCGTGTCTGGCCCGCCGGGGCAGGACTGCGGCGGCGACGAGCAGGACGATAAGAGCTGCGAAAACCAGAAGCGGGGTCATTGCCTCAGCATGTCATTTTTAGCGGAAAACTTCCCGCACATATCCCGGGTTTGAACCACCCCACCCCCGTCTCACGCGTACGCCAGGTGCCGCGAGCCGTCCACATGCGGATAGAGCAGCCACGCCACCACCGTCGTCCCCGCAAACACGAGAAACACACCCCACGCGGGCCACGGTGAAACCACGGGCGCCAGCATGAGCAGCAGCCACCAGAGCATGAGGGGCACGAGCATGCTTATCGACGGCACCCGCGCCACGTTCCTCCTCTCGGCGAACGCCCCCATCTCCCGGCGGTACGGGTGGGCCAGTGTGAGGGCCAATGCGGCGATGACCGACCCGGCCGCGAGGCCCACCTTCACCACCGGTGCCGCGGGGGAGACGAGGGCGGCGAGGGAGAGTGCCACGAGGGTGGACCCGCCCACGCGGACGATGCCGGGTGTGGGGACGGGCGTGACGTGGGCGCGCATGTCGCTGGCGGCCAAGGCGCTGGGGTGCATGGGGGACAGGTTACCGCTCCTCCGGAGCAGCCGGCGGAGAACCCCTTCATTAGAAAACACGTTCGACCTTTGGTGTTGCCCGCGTCCAGGGGCGGGTGCATACTGATCGGCGTGAGTGGAACATCCATTCGAGCGCATGCGTACTCCTTGGGGGGTGACGCGGATACCTCGAACGCAGCAGGTCAGCCCAGCCGGGCGGAGCAGGTCGCCGAGCTGCGCTCCCGCATGTCCGCTCTCGGCGGGGAGGTTACCCACTCCGTCACGGAGGATGTGGCCGTTCTTCCGTTGGACGGTGTCTTTGGAACACTCCTTCCAAACGGGGGTCTGCCGCGCCGGGCTGTCACGCACGTTAGCGACACCCCGGCGCTGATCGTGGAAATCCTCGCGCAGGTTACCGCTGCCGGGGGATTCTGCGGGGTGGTGGGCTGGCCCGAGCTGTCCTACGCGGGCATCGCGCCGGAGAACCTGGACCGGGTGGTGGCCGTGCCGGATCCCGGTATCGACCCCCTCAGTGTCGCGGGTGTCCTCTCGGAGGGGCTCGACCTCGTGGTGCTGCGCTCCCCCCAGAGCATCGAGCTCTCCCCGGTGCGCGCCCGGCCCGTCCTGGCGAAGCTGCGCCGCGGCCAGGCCGCCCTGGTGGCGGTGGGTACGCGGCTGCCCTCGCCCGCCCTCGAGGTGACGGGGGAGGTGGCGGAGATCCACGGGATCGGCCGGGGCCGCGGCCGGATCTCGGGCATCGATATTCGGGTCCGCACCCGGGCCAAGGGCATGCGCCCCGCCTCGCAGGTGCTCACCCTCGGCGCGGCACCGCAGCGGGAGGGGCAGCCGGCCCTGCAGGTGGTGAAGTAGGGTGCGCGTCGCCGCGATCTGGTTCCCGGACTGGCCCGTGCAGGCGGCGCGCCTCGAATCCGATGACGGGCTGGTGGAGCCCATCGCCATCACCGCCGGGCGCCGCGTCAAGGCATGCTCCCACGTGGCGCGTTCCCTCGGGGTGCGCCGCGGGATGAAGATCCGCCACGCCCAGGCGCTCGCCCCCGCCCTGACAGTGGTGGAGGACAACCCGGACCGCGACGGCCGGATGTTCGCCGCGCTGGCGGGCGGCTTCGACGACGTCGCCTCCTCCGTCGAGGTGCTGCGCCCCGGTCTCGTGGTGGTGGATGTCGCGGCGGCGGGCGCCTTCCACGGCGGGGAGGGGGTGGCCACCGAGATGCTTCTCGACGCCGCCTCCCGCCGCGGCATCGATGCCGCCGCCGGCGTCGCCGACGAGATCGCCACCGCGGTCATAGCCACCCGCTTCTCCGCCGTCGTCGCCCCCGGGGGTTCCGCGGAATTCCTCGCGGCGCGCCCGCTGCGGGTGCTGCTAGCGGAGGCCGCGCTCGCTGCCGATCCCCGCACGGTCAACGAGCTGGGCCAGCTGGGCATCGCCACGCTCGGCGACCTCGCCGCGGTGCCGTCGACGGCCATGTCCACCCGCTTCGGTACGGAGGGCATGCACCTGCACCGCATCGCCCGCGCCGCCCCCGACCGCCGCGTCGCTCCCGAGCTGCCGGTGGCGGACCTCGCCGTGGCCGTCACCCCGGAGGAGCCCATCGAGCGCGTCGACACCGCCGCCTTCGCCGCCCGCACCCTCGCGGCCGCCCTGCACGGGCGGTTGAAGGACGCCGGACGCAACTGCCTGCGCCTCAAGGTCGTGGCGGAGCTGACCTCGGGCGAGCGCGTGGAGCGCGTGTGGCGCACCCGCGAGGCGCTCACCGAATCCGCCACCGCCGACCGCGTGCGCTGGCAGCTCGACGGTTGGCTCACCGGCGGCGGCGCCGGCGCGATAGCCTCGCTCATCCTCGAGCCCCTGGAGCTGGCGGAGCCCGAGTCCGTGGGCCGGCTCTGGTCCGACGGCACCAGCACCGACGCCGCCCGCCGGGTGGTTGAACGGGTGCAGTCACAGCTCGGCATCGATGCCGTCGTCCAGCCCAGGCTCGTCGGCGGGCGCGGGGTGGCGGAGCGCGTGGAGCTCGTCCCCTTCGGCGAGCAGCCCCGGCCCGTCGACACGCTCGCGTGGCCCGGCGCCATCCCCGCGCCCCTGCCCGCGCGCCTCGGGGGAGGGATCGACCACCCCGCTTCCAAGGTCACGCTTATCGACGCCTCCGCGAACCGCGTCGGGGTCACCGCCGAAGTCCTGCTCACCTCCGCCCCTTACGCGCTGGCGTGGGGGGAGGCGCACTACCTGGTCACCGGGTGGGCGGGCCCGTGGCCGGTGGACGAGGGCTGGTGGGGCGCGCGCCCGAACCGGGTGGCGCGGCTGCAGGTCGTCGGAAAGCGCGACAAGGGCGGCGACGTGGGTGCGTGGCTCCTGGTGTGGACGCGCGGGACGTGGCGGGTGGAGGCGGTGTACGGCTAGGACTTGACGATGTCCACGACCAGCCGCGTCGGGTTGTCCAGCACCTGGACCGAGTAGGGCTTCACGGAGCGCAGGCCGATCACGACCTGGCTGCGCCCCTCATAGATGCCGGCGTTGACCACGTCGACGATGTTGCCGGAGCCGCCGGAGGTGTCCACGGGGGCGGAGTCCACACCCGCCCCGAAGGGGTGGACGGTGCCGTCGATGTTGATGTTGAGGAAGGCCGAGCCCCGCACGCGCAGCGGGTTGCCCACCGTCTCCTGCATGGGAGTGGCCACGTAGTTGACGTACCAGCCCGGGGTTCCCGAGCCCTCCAGGTCGATGACGACGCGGTCGAAGCGCTGGTGGCTGCCCACTCTCACCCCCGCGACAGCCAGCTCGGCGGGCGCCTCCGGGCGCTTCGTCTTCGGGGAGGCGTCGGGGGTACCCAGCATGGGGGCGTCCGCACCCGCCTTGCCCGCCGCTCCCGGCTGCGGCAGGGAGGCGACCCTCTCCTGCGCCGTGCCCGGATCGGCGGACCCCGCGCTGTCGTAGTCCGCGGGCGCGCAGCCGGAAAGGAGTGCGCCGGCCGCGGCGGCGGCAACCCCTCCGCGCAGCACCCCTGCTTTCCAGTTCATGCCACCACGCTAGCCAATCCCGCGCGGGGACGGGAAATTGTCCGGGACCGGCCGGCGCGGGTGATAAGCGGTCTGGCCTGGTGGTGTTAGGTCTGCCTAATGTCACTACAGTGGGTGCCATGAGCCCTTCGGTGGATATTTTCTGTTCCGACAACGAAGTCGAACCGCTGCCCGGAACCGCCAAGAAGGGGACGGTTTACGTCCTCTTCGAGTGGCCCGGCCCGTGGAGCCACGACATCCTCGACGGCGGGACCTTCGGCCCCGAGCTGACCGCCAGGCTCAAGGAGTTCGTGGAGGAAACCGGCGCGTCCCTGCAGCTCATCCGCCACCCCACGCGCGAGGGGAGGAGAGTCACCGGGCACCACCTCTACATCGTCTTCACCGACATCGGGCTCACGGAGGTCCAGCACGTCAGCGGACCGGAGGAGATTCTCGGCCTCGACCTGAGCGGGCCCGGCCGCAACGGCGGAACGGCGCGGATCACCCCGCTTGTCCTGGTGTGCACGCACGCCAAGCGCGACCGGTGCTGCGCCGTCAAGGGGCGCCCGCTGGTCAACGAAATGGAGCGCCGTTACCCCTTCCACGAGGGCCACGACGTGGTGTGGGAGACCTCCCACATGAAGGGCCACCGCTTCGCCGCGACGCTCATGCTCATGCCCTGGGGTTACAGCTTTGGACGGATGAACCTCGAGTCCACTGAGGCGATGATCTCGGACGCGATGCGCGGGATGTTTTTCGTGCCCGGCAACCGCGGGCGGGGCATCTTCTCCCCGCCCGCGCAGGTGGCGGAAATCGCCGTTGCGGCCCACCTCGCCCGCGAGGGGGTTCGCGTGCAGTACGGCCAGCTGGAGATCGCCGCGGAGGACACCCGGGAGGACTCCGGTGACGTGCGGGTGCGCGACACCGGATCGGGAGAGGAATACTCCGTGGAGCTGCGCCTCCGGGAGGCGGGCGGGGTCATCGCCTCGTGCGGTGCGGAACCCAAAAAAGGAAAGTACTGGGAGGCCGTGGAGGTCTCTCCCAGTACGGGGGCGGGGCATCGATAAGCGCGCTTAGCGGCGCATGACCTTCTTCGACAGCCAGTTGCCCAGGAACTGGGCGAGCTGCACGATGACGACGATGACGAGCACCGCGGCGAAGGTCACCGTCGGCTCGAAGCGGCGGTAGCCGTAGACGATGGCGAAGTCGCCGATGCCGCCTCCGCCGATGTAACCGGCCATCGCAGACATGTCGATCACCGCGATGAAGATGAACGTGTAGCCCAGAATCAGCGGACCGAGCGCCTCGGGGAGGATGACGGTGCGGATGATCTGCCACGGGCTCGCGCCCATCGAGCGGGCGGCCTCGATCACGCCCGGGTCGATGGCCACCAGGTTCTGCTCCACGATGCGGGCCACCGTGAATGTGGCGGCGACGCACATGACGAAGGTCGCGGCGCCACGCCCGATGGTGGTGCCCACCACCTGAAGGGTGACCGGGTAGAGCATGGCGATCATGATGATGAACGGGATGGGGCGGAAGAAGTTGACCAGGACGTTGATGACCCAGTAGACACCCCTGTTCTTCAGGATGCCGCTCGGACGGGTGGTGTAGAGCGCGAGGCCGAGGACGAGGCCGAAGAAACCTCCGACGACCAGGGTGATGCCCACCATGAACATGGTGTCGCCGATGGCCTGGAGCAGCGTCGGCCCCAGCCGGCTCCAGTTCGGGTCCGCGAGGATTGTCTCGGTCATCGGGTGATCTCCTCAATGTCTGTGGTTTTCTGCAGGGTACGCAGGAATTCGTCGATGGCGGCCTCGTCGCCGTTGAGGCGCACGGTCATCTTGCCGAAGGAGTGCTCCTGCAGCGTCGTGATACCCGCGTGCACGGGCTGCACGGACACGCCCTTGTCGCGCAGCAGGGAGGTGGCCCCGAAAAACCCGGAGTTCTCGGTCAGGCTGATGGTGAACAACCGGCCCGGCTGGGTGAGCAGCTCCTCCACCTCCACCTCGTCGGGCGTGTTGCGCAGGCTGGTGGCCACGAAGCGCTGGGTGACGAGCTCGCGGGGGTGGGAGAAGACCTCGTAGGTGGAGCCGTACTCCACCACGCGGCCGCCCTCCATCACCGCGACCTTGTCGGCGATGGAGCGGATCACCTCCATCTCATGGGTGATCACGATGATGGTCAGCCCCAACTCCTCGTTGGCGCGACGCAGAACCGCCAGCACCTCCTGGGTGGTTTCGGGGTCCAGGGCGGAGGTCGCTTCGTCGGCAAGCAACAGCGAGGGGTTGGTGGCCAGGGCGCGGGCGATGCCGACCCTTTGCTTTTGGCCGCCGGACAGCTGCTCGGGGTAGTTGTCGCCGCGCTCCGAGAGGCCGACGAAGTCGAGCAGTTCCGCGACGCGCGCCTTGCGCTGCGCCTTGTCCATCCCCGCCAGCTCGAGCGGGTAGGCGATGTTGCCGGCCGCGGTGCGGGACTGCAGGAGGTTGAACTGCTGGAAGATCATGCCGACGTTGCGCCGGATGCCGCGCAGGTTCCTCTCGCTCATGCCGACGATGTCGGTGCCGTCGAGGAGGAGCTGGCCGCCCGTGGGCATGTCGAGGCCGTTGATGAGGCGCACGAGCGTGGACTTGCCCGCGCCCGAGTAACCGATCACGCCGAGGATCTCACCCGGCTCGACGGTCAGGGTGACGCCGTCGACGGCCCGCACCTCGCGATCAGCGGTGGTGAAGACCTTGGAGATGTCCCGGAATTCAACCCGGGTTCCGGTGGTAGACACTTACTTGTACTCCTCCACGAGTCGGTCGAGGATGCCGTTGAGCTCCTCCTTGGGGCGTTTCACCTGGACGGCGGTGCCGCCGGTGTCCTCGTTGAGGGCCGCGGTGACCTCGTCGGACTGCCAGGCGTCGACGAGCTTGGCGTACGTTTCATTGTCGATGTCGTTCGCACGGACGGTGAAGACGTTGATGTACGGCTCGGCGAGCTCGGAGTTGGGATCATCCGCCGCGACGTGGGAGGCGGGATCGATCCCGGAACGTCCCAGCCAGTTGTTGTTGATCACCGCCGGGCGGCCCTCGGCGTAGGCGGACGGGGTCTGCGCCGCGTCGATCGCGACGACCCGCACCTTCGAGGCTCCCTCGTCGATGTCGGCGGGGCTCGGCGTCAGCCGCGGGGCTCCGGGCTTCAGGGTGACCAGGCCGGCCTGGACGAGCACGTTGATGGCGCGTCCCTGGTTCGACGGGTCGTTCGGGACGGCGATCTCCTTGCCCTCGATGCCGTCGAGCGAGGTGTGGTCTTTCCAGTACAGGCCGAGGATGTTGATCTCGCCCGACCCGATGATGCGCAGGTCCTTGCCGGAGGAGGCGTTGTACTGGGCCTGGTAGTTGATCGTCTGGAACTTCGAGACCTCGATCTGGTCCTCGTCCAGGGCGGGGTTCACCGGCGGGTACTCGGAGAACCGGACGATGTCGAGATCGACGCCGCGCTCCTTGGCCTGGTCGGCGAAGGCGGTCCACGCCTCCTGGTCGGCGTCGGTGGTGCCGATCTTCACCTTTACGGTGTCGTGGCCGTCACCGGTGCTCTCTGAGCAGGCGACGAGGCTGGTCGCGGCGAGCGCGGCCGCGGCCGCTGCTGCGGTGAAGCGGGTGAGTCGCGGGGTGTGTCGCATGGTGTGTCCTTGGTGGTTCCTGCCGGGATGCAGCCGGGGTTACTTGTTCTGCAGCTTCTCGAGCACCTGGTTGAGCTCCGCCTTGTCGCGCTTGACCGGCACGGAGGTGCCCTTGGAGTCCTGCGCGACAGCCTCGGCGACCTTCGGGTCGTGCCAGATCTCGACGAGCTTGTTCAGCTTCTCGTCATCGACGCGGTCGGACTTGGCGGCGAAGACGTTGATGTAGGGCTCGGCCTCGGGGGAGTTCGGATCGTCCTGGAAGACGGCCAGGGAGGGGTCGATGCCGGAGCGGTCCAGCCAGGTGTTGTTGATGATGGAGGGGCGGCCCTCGTTGTAGGTGGAGGGGGTCTGGGAGGCGTCGACGGGGACGACGGAGACCTTGGAGGCGCCCCTGTCGATGTCCGCCGGCGTCGGGGTCAGCGGGTCCTCGACATCCTTCTTCAGGGTGACCAGGCCGGCTTGGGCGAGCACGTTGATGGCGCGGCCCTGGTTGGAGGAGTCGTTCGGCACGGCGACCTCCTTGCCGTCGATGCCGTCGAGGGAGGTGTGATCCTTCCAGAACAGCGCGAGCGGGACGATCTCGGTGGAGCCGACGACCTTGAGGTCGTTGCCGGAGCTGGCGTTGTACTCGGCGAGGTACTTGATGTGCTGGAACTTGTTCACGTCCAGCTCGCCCTGGGCCAGGGCCTCGTTGACGGGGGCGTAGTCGGAGAAGGAGACAATGTCGAGCTTGATGCCCTGGTCCGCCGCGAGGTCGGAGAAGACGGACCACGCCTGCTGGTCGGCGTCGGTGGTGCCGATCCTGATGGTGTCCTCCTTGCCGGAGGCGTTGCCGGATTTCGAGTCGCCGGAGCAGGCGGTGAGGCCGGTGCCGGCGATGGCGGCCGCTGCCACCGTGGCGATGACGCGCTTGAGTTTCATGTCTTCTCCCTGTGTTTTTCGTGGTGTTGTCGACGTTGCAAGCGAACCTATCATCTTGCATACCGCTTAGTCTATTTCGGTCGCCCGACCCGTTTTCCCCCTGTTCGAACACATTATCGAAACAATGCTATGGTGTCCCCATGAGATTCCACGGCGGGGAGGCGCTCTCATGGTCGCGCCTGGAGCGCATCCTCTCCGGCCGCCCGGGGCCCGAGCCCGTCCCGGTCAACCACACCCGCCCGCTTCACGACGCCCCACCGGCCCCCCGGGAAGCCGCCGTCCCCTTCGCCGAGCTGCACGCGGTATCCTCCTTCAGCTTCCTGGACGGGGCGAGCGACCCCGCCGACCTTGTCGCCCGCGCCGCCCAACTGGGGGTGGGGGCCCTCGCGCTGCTGGACAGAGACGGTTTCTACGGGGCCGTGAAGTTCGCGGAGGCCGCCGCCGAGGCAGGCATCGCCACCGTCTTCGGCGCGGAGCTCACGCTCACCGACGCCTCCGGGGGCCGGCGCATCCTCCCCGTCATCGCGCGCGGCCCGGAGGGCTACCGCCGCCTGTCGCACCTCATGGCCCGGGCCCACATGTCCACCCGGGAGAAGGACCTGGTGGCCTACCCGCCGCTGGAGCTGATCGCCGCCGAGTTGGACGGCACGTGCACCGTGCTGGCCGGGTGGGCATGGGCGGGTGAAATCGATCACCTGGTCGATTTATTCGGAGTAGACCGAGTGGTCAGGGAGTACGAGGTCTCCATGACCCCCGAGGACGCCGACCACCATGCCGCGCTCGACCGCTTTCCGCACATCCCGGCCATCATCACCGCGGCCCCCGCCGCCGCCACCCGCGACGGCGCCCGTCTCGCGGCCGCCAAGCGCGCCCTCGCGCGCCGGGAGTCGCTGGCGGCCGCCCACGGCCAGCTCCACCCGATGGGTGCGAACTGGCTGCGTTCCGGGGCGCAGCTGCTGGCCCTGTGTCCGGGTAGCGAGGCGAAGTTGGAGGCCTCCGTCGAGCTGGCGCGCCAGTGCGCCTTCACCCTCAACCTGGTGGCCCCCGAGCTACCGCGCTTTCCCACCCCCGCCGGCCACGACGAGATGAGCTGGCTGCGGGAGGAGACGCTGGCGGCTGCCGCCGTGCGCTACGCGCCCCGCCCGGCGGGCATCCGCGAACGCGCCCTGGCGCAGATCGACTACGAGCTGGAGGTCATCGAGCAGCTCAACTTCCCCGGTTACTTCCTCATCGTCCACGACCTGGTGGACTTCTGCCGCAGGGAGAACATCCTCTGCCAGGGGAGGGGCTCGGCCGCCAACTCGGCTGTCTGCTTCTCCCTCGGCATCACCAACGCCGAGCCCATCTCGGCCGGGCTCCTCTTCGAGCGCTTCCTCTCCCCGGACCGTGACGGCCCGCCCGACATCGACCTCGACATCGAATCCGGCCGCCGCGAGGAGGTGATCCAGTACGTCTACGCCACCTACGGGCGCGACAACGCGGCCCAGGTGGCCAACGTGATCACCTACCGCACCAAGGGCGCGATCCGCGACGCCGCCCGCGCGCTTGGGTACGCCCAGGGTGCGGCCGACTCCTGGTCCAAGGGTATCGAGGAACCCCCGGAAGCGGTGGCGCAGTTGGCCGAGCAGTTCAAGGGGCAGCCGCGGCACCTGGGCATCCACTCCGGCGGCATGGTCATCTGCGACCGCCCCATCGCCGATGTCGTGCCCGTGGAGTGGGCGCGCATGGAAAACCGCTCGGTGGTGCAGTGGGACAAGGACGACTGCGCCTCCGCCGGCCTGGTCAAGTTCGACCTGCTCGGCCTGGGCATGCTGGAGGCCCTGCACCACATGATCGACCTCGTGCGCGACACCACCGGGCGCACCGTGAACCTGTGGGAGCTCGACCTCGCGGACGACTCGGTCTATGACATGCTCTGCCGCGCCGACGCCGTCGGCGTGTTCCAGGTGGAGTCGCGCGCCCAGCTCTCCACCCTGCCGCGTCTCAAACCCCGGTGTTTCTTCGACCTCGTCGTTGAGGTCGCCCTCATCCGCCCCGGCCCGATCCAGGGCGGATCCGTCCACCCCTACCTGCGCCGCCGCGACGGCAAGGAGGCGGTGGAGTACGACCACCCGGTGCTGGAGAAGTCGCTGGGCAAGACGCTCGGCGTGCCCCTGTTCCAGGAGCAGCTCATGCAGATCGCCGTGGACGCCGCCGGTTTCACCGGCAGGGAGGCTGACGCCCTGCGCCGCGCCATGGGCTCGAAGCGCTCCCCGGAGAAGATGGCGGCGCTGAAGGCCAGGTTCTTCCGCGGGTGCCTGGAGACCAACGGCATTGAACGGGGCACGGCGGAGAAGCTGTGGACCAAGATCGTCGCCTTCGCCGCCTACGGCTTCCCCGAGTCGCACTCCCAGTCCTTCGCCTCCCTGGTGTACTTCTCGGCCTGGTTCAAGCGCTACTACCCGGCCCAGTTCTGCGTCGGCCTGTTGCGCGCCCAGCCGATGGGCTTCTACTCGCCGCAGTCGCTGATCCAGGACGCGCGCCGCCACGGCATCGAGGTCCTGCCCGTCAGCGTCAACGACTCCGGCACCGAGGCGCGCTGCATCGACAACGCGACCATTCGGCTGGGGATGAACCTGGTCAAGGGACTGGGTGCCGATGCCGCCGACCGCGTCGAGGCCGCCCAGCCGTTCACGGGCATCCCCGACCTGGCGCGCCGGGCCGACCTCACGGTCGACCAGGTGGCGGCGCTCGCGCGCGCCGGGGCGCTGGAGGGGTTCGGCGTGGAGCGTCGGCAAGCTCTCTGGCAGGCGGGCATCGCCGCGACCGAGCGCGAGGGCATGCTACCGGGGCTGTCCGCCATCGACGCGCCCGCTCTGCCCGGCCTGAACGCCTTCGAACTGATGGCCGCCGACATCGCCGCGACGGGCGTGACCCCCGACAAGCAGCCGCTCGAGCTGCTGCGAGAGGCATTGCTTCGCGACGGCATCCTCCCCGCCCGGGCCCTCCCCACCGCCGAGGACGGCTCGCGCGTCCGCGTCGCCGGCGTGGTCACGCACCGCCAGCGCCCCCAGACCGCCTCCGGCGTGACGTTCTTCGGAATGGAGGACGAGACGGGCCTGATCAACGTGATGGTCTCGCCCGGTCTGTGGAACCGGCACCGCGTGGTGGCCCGTACCGCCAAGGCGCTGATCGTGCGCGGGATGGTGCAGAACGCGACCGGGGCCGTCAACGTGGTGGCCGACCGGCTGGAGCCGCTGGAGATGGGGGAGTGGCTCTCGCGTGGCTCGCGGGACTTCCGGTAGCGGCGGGCCCGTGGCCGGGGGTGGCTGTGCCGGGCCCGCCGGGTGTGATATCACGTTTTGCGGGTATCGGCGCCACGCGACCTGGGGAAACGCCCGCGATTGGGGCCGGAACGTGATATCACGGTTTAGGCGACCCACCCCGCCGGGCCTGATATCACGCTTTACGGGAATCGGCGCCACGCGACCTGGGGAAACACCCGCGGTTGGGGCCAGAACGTGATATCACGGTTTAGGCGACCCGCCCCGCCGGGCGTGATATCACGCTTTGCGGTGAGCGGCGCCGCGCGACCTGAGGAAACGCCCGCGATTGGGGCCGGAACGTGATATCACGGTTTAGGCGACCCACCCCGCCGGGCGCGATATCACGCTTTACGGGAACCGGCGCCGCGCGACCTGGGGAAACACCCGCGGCTCGGGCCAGAACGTGATATCACGGTTTAGGCGACCCGCCCAAAGAAAGGACGCCGCACATGGCAGAGGAGCACTACTTCACCCGCACCGGCACCGACACCTACGCGCCCACCATCAACTGCGAGGGCGCATGGTCGCCCGAGGATTACCACTTCGCCGCGTTGGCCGGCCTGGTGGTCCACGTCGCCGAGCGCTGCCGCCCGGAGGGCGATACTAAGAAATTGGCGCGCGTGTCGTACGACATCCTGGGCCGCCTGCCGCTGGAGGAGGCGCGGGTGAGCGTGGAGACCCTCCGCCCCGGCAAGAAGATTGAGCTGGTGGAGGTGACGGTCGAGCTGGCGGGTCGCCCGGCCGTCGTCGCGCGCATCTGGTACCTAGCCCCGCAGGACACCGCTGACGTCGCCGATCCTGCCGCGCAGACATTCCCCCTGCCGGATGAGTGCGACGACCAGCGCTTCTCCGACACCTGGGACGGCGGCTACATCCGCCAGCTCACGGGCCGGAAGGTCACGGGCCTGCCGGAGGGGGAGTTCTTCGCCTGGTTCACCTCGCCCACCCGGATCGTCGACGCGGACGAGCGCATCGCCCTGGCGGAGTACTTCAGCCGCATCGACACGGCAAACGGTGTCACCGCCAAGCGCAGCCCCCGCGAGTGGGCCTTCCCCAACGTCGACCTGACGGTGCACATGTACCGGCACCCCGAGGGGGAGTGGACCGGGCTCGAGGCGAGCAACAGGTGGGGGCCCGCCGGCGCGGGCGTCACGTCCACCACGCTCCACGACCTCCGCGGGCCGCTGGGGCGCGTCGAGCAGATGCAGGCGCTCGCGAAACTCTAGCCCCCGCTTCTAAACCCCGCCCGCGAATCCGAGCTGCCGCCAGGCCTCGTAGGTGGCCACGGCGGCGGTGTTGGAGAGGTTCATGGAGCGCCGCCCGGGCAGCATCGGCACCCGCAGCCGCTTCGTCACGCGGGGGTGGTGGGAGTGCTCGCGGGGCAGGCCCGTCGGCTCGGTGCCGAAGAGCAGGGCGTCGCCGTCACGGTAGGCCACGTCGTGGTAGCGGGTCGTGGCCTGGGTGGTGAAGGCGAAGATGCGCGCGCCCGGGAGCGTCGCAAAGCATGCGTCGATGTCGGCGTGGACGACGACGTGCGCGAGGTCGTGGTAGTCCAGCCCGGCGCGGCGCAGGTGCTTCTCGCTGAGGTCGAAGCCGAGCGGCTCGACGAGGTGCAGCGTCGCACCCGTCCCGGCGCACATGCGGATGGCGTTGCCCGTGTTGGGCGGAATCACCGGGTTGTCGAAGATGACGTGGAGTGCGCACACGGGCCCCAAGTCTAGGATGGTGGGCGTGACTGCGAAGACATTGGACGGCAAGCTCTACCGCGAGGAGATTTTCGCGGACCTGAAGCAGCGCGTGAAGGCGCTGAAGGCGAGGGGGGTCACGCCGGGGCTGGCCACGGTGCTGGTCGGCGAGGATCCGGCGAGCCAGAACTACGTGCGCATGAAGCACCGCGACTGCGCCGAGCTCGGCATCGCGTCCATCATGAAGGAGCTGCCGGGCGACACCACGCAGGAGGAGCTGGAGAAGCTTATCGACGACCTGAACAACGACCCGGCCGTCACCGGCTACATCGTTCAGCTGCCGCTTCCGAAGCACCTGGATGAAAACCGCATCCTCGAGCTCATCGACCCGGACAAGGACGCCGACGGCCTCCACCCGGTCAACCTGGGCAAGCTCGTGCTCAACGAGCCCGCCCCGCTGCCGTGTACCCCGAACGGCTCGATCCAGCTCCTCGAACGCTTCGGCGTGGAGCTGAACGGGGCGATCGTCTGCGTCATCGGCCGCGGCGTGACCGTGGGCCGGCCGATTTCCCTGATGCTGACCACCAAGAAGGTCAACGCCACCACCGTGCTGTGCCACACCGGCACGAAGGATCTCGCCGCGGAGACGCGCCGGGCGGACGTGATCATCGCCGCGGCCGGCAAGCCGCACATGATCACCGCGGACATGGTCAAGGAGGGCGCGGCGGTTCTCGACGTCGGGGTCTCCCGCGTGGACGGCAAGACCGTCGGTGACGTGCACCCGGACGTGTGGGAGAAGGCCGCGTGGGTCTCCCCGAACCCGGGCGGGGTGGGCCCGATGACCCGCACCTTCCTGGTCCGCAACATCGTGGAGCGTGCAGAGCAGCTTGTTTAACGCCCCCGGGGGGCTTTCCCTGGACAACCCCCACGACATAGACAACCCCCGCTCGCCGCTGCCCCTGTGGGCCCAGCGCGTGGCGGCGGCGGTCTTTGTCGTGGGGTTCGCGCTTTCCGCGCTGTTTTCCGCCACCGAGCACTGGCGGCGCGCCACCTTCACGCTCGGGGCCGCGCTGGTCTGGCTCGCCGTGCTGCGCTATGCCTGCGATTCGCAGGTCATCGGGCTGGTGGCCGTGCGCTCGAGGCGCTTCGACACCCTGTTCTGCTCCGCCCTCGGCGCCGCCATGATGTTCCTGGCGGGCTCGGTCGACGCGCTGGGGAGCTAGATACCCGCCTCCGTGAGGGCCATGAAGCGGCGCAGGATCCGGTCCATCTGCCGTTCCTCCACGAGGAACGCGTCGTGGCCCACGGGGCTGGACAGCTTCGCCATCGCGAGTAGGTTTCCCAGGTTGCGGGAGATGTGTTCCTGCTGGTGGTAGGGGTAGAGGATGTCGGTGTCCACGCCCACCACCATCGTCGGCACCGTGGACGAGGCGAGCGCCTTGTTCAGCCCGCCCCGGCCCCGGCCGACGTCGTGGCGGTTGAGCGCCTCCGTGAGGGTGACGTAGGAGCCGGCGTCGAAACGCTCGACGAGCTTGCGCCCTTGGTGGTCGAGGTAGCTCTGCACCGCGAAGCGCTGGTCCGCGCGGCGGTACGGGCCCAGCGGGTTCTCCCCGGGCTGCGGGGCGGTGCCGAAGCGCTCGTCGATCTCCAGTTCGCCGCGGTACGTCAGGTGGGCCAGCCGCCGCGCCGCCGCGAGGCCGGCACCGGGGGAGCGGCCGGTGCCGTGGTAGTCCCCGCCGAGCCAGTCAGGGTCGCGGGTAATGGCCGAGATCTGCGCCTCCTGGATGCCGATCTGCCAGGCGCTGGCGCGCGCCGAGACCGCGATGACGCAGGAGAACGCGACGGCCTCCGGGTACATGAGCGTCCACTCGAGGGTGCGCGCCCCGCCCATCGAGCCGCCGAGCACCGCATGGACGCGGGTGACCCCGAGGCGTTTCAGTGCCTCGCGCTCGGCGCGGACCTGGTCGCGGATGGACACGGCGGGGAAGCGCGAGCCCCACACGCCTCCGTCCGGGTGCCCGCTGGCGGGGCCGGTCGAGCCGTAGCACGAGCCCAGGGCATTGGTGCAGATCACGCACCACCGGTCCGTGTCCAGCGCCTTTCCCGGCCCGATCGCCCCGCTCCACCACTCGGCGGCATCGGAGTCCCCGGTCAGCGCGTGCTCGACCAGCAGGACGTCGCGGCCCGGGTCACCCCAGCGTCGGTAAGCAATGTGCGCACCGCTTATCGACGCCCCCGCCTCCGTCCGGAAGTCCCCTATCCCCACCGTGTGCAACGCTGCCATGGCTGCTAGATGGCCGCGAAGCCGCGTTCCAGGTCGGCGATGATGTCCCGGATGTCCTCGATGCCCACCGACAGGCGCACCGTGGCCTGCGTGATTCCCGCGCGCTTCAGGCCCGCGGCATCGGACTGCGAGTGCGTCGTCGAGGCCGGGTGCACCACCAGGGAGCGGACGTCGCCGATGTTGGCCAGGTTGGAGTGGAGCTTGAGCGCGTCGATGAACGCCCAGGCCCGCGTTCGGTCGTCGGGGTCACCGGCGATGTCGAAGGAGAGCACCGCGCCGGTGTGGCGCAGGCCGAGCTTCTCCTTGGTGGCGCGGTAGGGCGAATCGGGCAGGCCCGCATAGTTCACGCCGGCCACCTTCTCGTGGCGGGCGAGGAACTCCGCGACCTGCCGGGCGTTCTCGTTGTGGCGCTCGAGGCGAAGGCCGAGGGTGTCCAGACCCTGCAGGGCGACCCAGGCGTTGAAGGGGGAGATGGCGGCGCCCGTGTCACGAAGCGTCCCCGCCCGCGCCTTCACGGCGAAGGCGGCCTCACCCAGGTCCGCGTACCTCAGGCCGTGGTAGGCGGGGTCGGGGGTGACAAAGTAGGGGAAGACTGGGGCGCCGTCGCGCTCGACGGTCCAGTCGAATGTCCCTCCGTCGACGAGCACACCGCCGATGGCGGCGCCGTTGCCGGTGTAGAACTTCGTGGTGGACGCGATGACGATGTCCGCACCGTGCTCGAGGGGGCGGATCAGGGCTGCGGTCGCAACGGTGTTGTCCACGATGAGCGGCACACCGTTGCGGTGCGCGACCTCCGCCACGGCCGGGATGTCCAGCACGTCCGCGACCGGGTTGCCGAAGGTCTCGCCGAAGAACGCCCGGGTGTTCGGCCGGGCCGCCGCCTGCCACGACTCCGGGTCGTCGGGGTTGTCGACGAAGGTGACGTCGATGCCCAGGCGCTTCAGCGTGACACCGAACAGGGTCTCCGTCCCGCCGTAGAGGCGCGGGGAGGTGACGATGTGGTCTCCCGCCGATGCAAGGGTGGTGATCGCCGCGGTCTCCGCGGCCATGCCCGATGCGAAGGCGACGGCGGCCACGCCACCCTCGAGGCTGGCGATCCGGTCCTCGAGCGCCTGCTGCGTCGGGTTGGTGATGCGCGTGTAGATCGGCCCCGGGTCCGAGAGGTCGAAGCGGTTCGCGGCGTGCTGCGCGTCCTCGAACACGTACGACGACGTCATGTAGATCGGCTGGTTGCGGGCACCGTGGTCGGAGTCGACGGCCTGGCCCGCGTGGATCGAGCGGGTGTCGAATCCCCACTCGGCTGCTTGTGTGTTGTCGTATTTCGCCATGGCCACAATGTAACCGGAGTCACGGATGCTGTGTACCAAGCTGTCTACTAACGGGTCTGAGCTGGCGGTTTGTGTGAATATAAATCGGCTGGGGAACCCGGAGGTGGACCGAGGGGTCTAATGGGGCATGGGGGTTGAACGTGGCGAACTTCGTGGGCTCGTGGTGAACCTCCGGGAGGTGGACCGTGCCGACGCGCATGTGTGGGACGCGGTGGCCTCGGGTTTGATGGTTGAGGTGGCCCGCCGGGTGGTCGTTCCGCTGGAGCGGTGGGTATCGCTCTCCGATCACGAGAGACGCTGGCTGGAGGTGTACGCGGCGGGCCGCACCAGCAGGGGGGCGGTTCTGGTCGGGCGATCCGCCGCCAGGCTGCTGGGCATGTGGGTTGTTCCCCTCGCCCCCGAAACGATTGAACTCACCCTCCGCGGCAGAGGGTCGTCGCCGTTGCGGGCAGGGGATGGCCGGCACACCTTCCGCCGCTCCGGTTTGGTTGAGGGGGAAGTCGATACCGCTGAAGGTGTCGCTGTTTCGACACCGGTGCGGACCTTCGCGGATATCGCCCGGTACCACGGGTTTTTGGAGGGATTGGTCGGCGCCGACTGGCTGCGGCGGAATGCTGTCTCCTTCGCGGACATCCGTTCGGCGGTCGCCTCCATGGGGCGGGTCAAGGGCATAGCGACGGTGAGGCGTTGCGTGGAGCACTCCGTCGCCGTGTCCGACTCCCCGTACGAGTCCCTCGCCCGCGGCCTGCTCATTCAGGCGGGCATCGGGCCCATCCGTGTCCAGCACCCCATCTGCGGGTTCAGGGCCGACATTCTGGTGGAGGACTGGCTGATCATAGAGATCGACGGCGCGGTGAAGTATCGCGGGCCGGAGGCAGAGCGCACCCGGCAGCGGGAGTTCAACCGGAAGAAACGCACCGCCAACGCCGGCTATTACTTCCTGAGGTATTCCCCGGTTGTCATCGAGCATTCACCGGGGGAGTTCATTTATAGGCGCTCATTTGTGCCAGTCACGGCCAGTCACGGCCCCGAACACCCCGCAAAAAACAGGTGCCCCCGGCCGAAGACCGGGGGCACCTTCACCAGAACAACCTACTTGGCCATCCCGTCGATGATCTTGTTGAAGGTCTCCGACGGGCGCATGACGGCGGAGGTCATGGCGTCGTTGGGCAGGTAGTAACCGCCGAGGTCGGCGGGCTTGCCCTGGACCGCGAGAAGATCCTCGGCAATGCCGGCCTCGTTCTCGCGCAGGGCCTCGGCGACGGGCGCGAACGTCGAGGCGATCTCCGCATCCTCGGTCTGCTTCGCCAGCTCCTCGGCCCAGTTGAGGGCGAGGTAGAAGTGCGAGCCGCGGTTGTCGATCTCGTTGACCTTGCGGGAGGGGGACTTGCCCTCGTCGAGGAGGGTCTCCGTGGCCTTGTCCAGAGCGGAGGCGAGCACACCCGCCTTCGCGTTGCCGTGGTCAGCCTCCATGCGGAAGGATTCCGCCAGCGCCAGGAACTCACCGAGGGAGTCCCAGCGCAGGTGGTTCTCCTCCTGCAGCTGCTGCACGTGCTTCGGGGCGGAGCCGCCTGCGCCGGTCTCGAAGAGCCCGCCGCCCGCCATAAGGGGCACGATGGAGAGCATCTTCGCGGAGGTGCCCAGCTCGAGGATCGGGAAGAGATCCGTGTTGTAGTCGCGCAGCACGTTGCCGGTGACGGAGATGGTGTCCTCGCCCGCGCGCATGCGCTGGATGGAGGTGCGGGTGGCCTCGACGGGGGAGGCGATGGAGATGTCCAGGCCGTCGGTGTCGTGGTCCTTGAGGTACTTCTGCACCAGGCCGATGAGGTTGCGGTCGTGGGCGCGCTGCTCGTCGAGCCAGAAGATGGTCTTCATGCCGGACTTGCGGGCGCGGTCCACGGCGAGCTTGACCCAGTCCTGGATCGGCGCGTCCTTGGTCTGGCAGGCGCGCCAGATGTCACCGGCCTCCACGTCGTGGGAGATGAGCACGTCGCCGGCGGAGTTGACCACCTGGACGGTGCCGTCGGCGGAGATCTTGAAGGTCTTGTCGTGGGAGCCGTACTCCTCGGCCTTCTGCGCCATGAGACCGACGTTGGGGACGGTACCCATGGTGGCCGGGTCGAAGGAGCCGTTCTCACGGCAGTCGTCGATGACAACCTGGTAGATGCCAGCGTAGGAGGAATCCGGCAGGGTGGCGAGGGTGTCCTGCTCCTGGTCGTCGGCGTTCCACATGTGCCCGGAGGTGCGGATCATCGCCGGCATGGAGGCGTCCACGATAACGTCGGAGGGAACGTGCAGGTTGGTGATGCCGCGCGAGGAGTTCACCATCGCGAGCTCGGGGCCGTCGGCAAGCGCCTTGTCAAAGGCTGCGCGGATCTCGTCGCCGTTGTCCAGGTTGGCCAGGCCGTCGAGAATGGCGCCGAGGCCGTTCTCACCGTCGAGGCCGGCTGCGAGGAGCTCGTCGCCGTAGGTGTCGTAGACGTCCTTGAAGTAGGCGCGCACCACGTGGCCGAACATGATGGGGTCGGAGACCTTCATCATGGTGGCCTTGAGGTGGATGGAGAAGAGGACACCCTCCTCCTTGGCGCGCTTGATGGCGTCGAGGAGGAACGCGTCGAGGGCCTTGGCGGACATGAACGTGCCGTCGATGACCTCGCCAGCGAGCACCTTCAGCTCGGGCTTGAGGATCTCTTCGGAGCCGTCGGCCTTGACCAGCTTGATGGTCAGGGTGTCGTCGGAGTCCATGACCACGGACTTCTCGTTGTGGCGGAAGTCGTTGTCGTCCATGGTGGCCACGTTGGTCTTCGAATCCTTCGACCACTCGCCCATGGTGTGGGGGTGCTTGCGCGTGTAGTTCTTCACGGCCTCCGGCGCGCGGCGGTCGGAGTTGCCCTGGCGCAGGACCGGGTTGACGGCGGAGCCGGTGACCGTCTTGTAGCGCTCCTGGATCTCCCGCTCGTCGTCGGTGGTGGGGTTATCCGGGTAGTTCGGGATGTCGAAGCCCTTGGACTGAAGCTCGGCGATGGCCTTCTTCAGCTGGACCAGGGAGGCGGAGATGTTCGGCAGCTTGATGATGTTCGCCTCGGGGCTCATCGTCAGTTCACCGAGCTCGGCGAGGGCGTCGTGGGCGTACGCCTCATCCCGGACGCGCTCCGGGAACAGGGACAGGATGCGGCCCGCGACGGAGATGTCGCGGGTTTCCACGTCGACGCCCGCGTTGGAGGCGAAGGCCTCGACAATCGGCTTCAGCGAGTAGGTGGCGAGCAGCGGTGCTTCGTCGGTGCGCGTCCAGATAATTTTGGCCACTATTTTGCTCCTCTAAGTGTCTGGTGACAATCCAAAAGAACAGAATACCTTTACCCGGCCCTCCAGTGTGGTATGAGGTGCGTCACCGCCGTCTTCGGAGCCTGCCGGACCGGTCTGTAGGGTGTTCGGCATGAGTCTCACCATCGCGTCCGTCAACGTCAACGGGATCCGCGCGGCCACGAAGGTTCGCAGCGACAACAACCGGGGGATGCTGGCGTGGTTGAAGGAGACGGAGGCCGACGTCGTCCTCCTCCAGGAGGTCCGCGCCTCCGGCCCGCAGGCCGTCGAGGCGCTGCATCCCGCGCTGCACAACGGCTGGCACCTCGTCGTCGCGCCCGCCGAGACGCCGGGTGCGAAGGGCCGGGCCGGGGTGGGCATCCTCAGCCGCGAGCCCCTCACCGACGTCGAGATCGGCATTCCGGGATTCGAGGACGCCGGCAGGTTCATCGCCGGCTCGCTTCTCGACGGCACCCGCGTCGCCTCCCTCTATCTCCCCTCCGGCTCGGCCGGCACCGCGAAGCAGGACGAGAAGTACGCCTTCCTCGACCGCTTCGAGGTGCTGCTGCACGAGTGGGCCGAGCGCCACCCGCGCATGGTCATCGGAGGGGACTGGAACATCTGCCACCGCCGGGAGGACCTGAAGAACTGGCGCACCAACCGCACCAAGTCGGGCTTCCTCCCCGACGAGCGGGCCTTCATGGACGCGGTGTTCGGCACGTTCCCCGATGACGAGGCGCAGGATCTCGAGGCGAAGCTGGAGTACGGCTGGGCGGGGGCCGTGGAGTACGTGTCGGAGGGGCATCGTGAAGCCGCGGCGGAGCCGAAGTGGTTCGATGTCGCCCGGAGGCTCCGGCCCGACGACGCCCCCTACACGTGGTGGACCTACCGGGGGCAGGCCTTCAACAACGATGCCGGATGGCGCATCGACTACCAGGCGGCCACCGCGGAGATGCACGAGAGCGCGACGCACACGTGGGTGGACAAGGCCCCGACGGTGGAACAGCGCTGGTCCGACCACTCGCCCCTGCTGGTGACGTACAGCTGATGCACGGTTTCGACGTTTCCGCGCTGATCAAGGTCCTCTTCGTTGTCGGCATCATCGCCGAGGCAATGACCGCAGCGGTGACCGCCGGGCGGATGCGCATGGACTGGTTCGGGGTGGTAGCCCTCGGTGCCCTGACGGCCCTCGGGGGCGGCACGGTGCGCGACATCCTCCTCGGCGCGTACCCGCTGACATGGGTGGAGGAGCCGCGCTACCTGTGGGTGGTGATCATCGCCTCCGTGCTCACGGTGCGGTTGAGCTGGTTGATGTATCAGCTGCGCCGCTTCTTCCTCGTCGCCGACGCGATCGGTCTGGCGGCGTTCGTGGTCGTGGGTATCCAGGTCGCGCTGTCGCAGGGGCACGGTTTCCTCATCTGCTGCGTGGCCGCCGTGACCACCGGTGTCTCCGGCGGCGTGATGCGCGACGTACTTTCCGACCGCATCCCGCTCGTGTTCCGCCACGAGATGTACGCCTCCACCGCGGTGATCGGCACGATCGTGTGGTGGGCTCTCATGTGGCTGGGAGTGACGGGCTGGATCATCGTCCTGGCCACCGTGGCCGTCGTGCTGGGTACCCGCCTGGTCTCGCTGAAGAAGGGGTGGGGTCTGCCCATCTACGAGTACGACGAGGACGAGGTCAAAACGCGCAACCCGCGCGAGGAGGTCAGGGGCTACGTCTACGAGCGGGGCCGGAAGATCCCCGGGGCGCGCCGGGCGTACCGGGGGTTGAAGCAGTTCCGCCGCACGCGCGGCTCGGGGGAGTAACCGGCCCCGGGGGCTACTGCGGCCCTCGGGCGAGGACCCATGCGGAACCCGCAAGAACGATTGCGGAACCCGCCCCCAGGGCGTAGATCGGCAGCCAGACGAAGGGCACCCAGCTCGCAAGCAGCACCGCCGTGGCGGTCGCAGCGGCGACGGCCGCGACCGCAGACCCAGCGAGAACCCCGAGGGGGCGTGCGCTGCCGCGAGACACCCCGACGGCCGCCCCGAAGATTCCCGCCACCGCCAGGGCGAACAGAAGGAGAATGAATATGGAGAGGATTTCCCCGGCGGTGGCCGCGGGTGGCTCGGACACGTAGGGGACCCCGATGTCACCCATGACGAAGCCCGCCTCGTGGGCGGCGATGAAAATGTCATCGAGGACGGAGTACATGGGGTCACGGGTCATCCGCGCCACCGCCGCCATCGTTCCTGTCAGCGCGGCGGCGGCCGAGGAGAGGGCGATGAAGGCGAATGCGCCGGGGAGGAAGCGTCGGTAAGCGTGCTGCCCTGTCGGGCGGAACCGCGCCAAGAATCCCGCGAGCACGGCGAGGACGAGGGCAGCTACGAAGGTCCAGGTGGTGGCTGAACCGGCGGGGATGAGGCGGCCGAGGGTGGTCAGGGCGGCGGCGAGCAGGACGCCGGCGGCCGCGGGCGCGCGGTGGCGCGGGTGGACGAACTGTCTCATCGGTGTCCTTCCGGTGGGCAAACCATTGCGGGCCAGCCTACGGCGGGNNGCCCGGCCCACCGTTTAGAATCGGGAAGCATGACTGAGAAGCAGCGCGTACTTTCCGGAATCCAGCCCACCGCGGACTCGTACCACCTGGGCAACTACCTCGGGGCGCTGAAGCAGTGGATCGACCTCCAAGACGGTTACGACGCTTTCTACTTCATCCCGGATCTCCACGCCATCACCGTGGAGCAGAACCCGGAGGAGCTGCGCGAGCGCACCTTGAAGGGCTGCGCGCAGCTCATCGCTCTCGGCATCGATCCGGCCAAGTCCACGCTCTTCGTCCAGTCCCACGTTCCGGAGCACGCCGAGCTGACCTGGGTGCTGCAGTGCATCACCGGCTTCGGCGAGGCCTCGCGCATGACGCAGTTCAAGGACAAGTCCGCGAAGCAGGGCCAGGACCGCACCACCGTAGGCCTGTTCACCTACCCGATGCTCATGGCCGCCGACATCCTGCTCTACTCCCCGCAGCTCGTCCCGGTGGGGGAGGACCAGCGCCAGCATCTCGAGCTGACCCGCACCCTGGCGGAGCGCTTCAACTCCCGGTTCGGCGCGACGTTCGTTGTTCCGGAGGGCTTCATCCCCGAGGGGGCGGCGAAGATCCAGGACCTGCAGGAGCCCACCGCGAAGATGAGCAAGTCCGGGGCCAACCCCAAGGGCCTGATCAACCTGCTGGACGACCCGAAGACCTCCGCGAAGCGCATCAAGTCCGCCGTGACGGACAACGACGGCGTCATAGCCTACGACAAGGCCGCAAAGCCCGGCGTGTCCAACCTCCTGGCCATCCAGTCCGCCCTCACAGGTACGCCTATCGACACCCTCGTCGCCGGTTATGACGGCAAGGGCTACGGCGCCCTGAAGACGGACACTGCCGACGCGCTCGAGGCGTTCACCACCCCGCTGCGCGCCCGCTACGACGAACTCATGGCCGACCGCGCCGAGCTGGAGGGCATTCTGGCCGCGGGCGCGGAGCGGGCCCGCGGCATCGCAGCCCCGCTGCTCGCGCAGGTCTACGAGCGCGTGGGTTTCCTCGCGCCGAAGCGGTAGGGGTGGGCCGCGGGGGAACTTCCTCTACGATTAGGTGCGGCTACACACGAAACTTAGGAGAAACCCATGGAAACAGCGACGGCGCCGCGCAAGGCGTACATGGATGAGCAGGGCATCGAGCGCTCCCGCAAGCAGCAGCAGAAGGGTGCCGTGGACAAGGTCACCGGCAAGGCGCCGTTCCTCGCCCACCTGATGAAGATGAACGAGCGCTACACCGCCCAGGACGGCAACCAGCTCGCCGCGGGCATCACCTACTTCTCCGTCCTCGCGCTGTTTCCGCTCACGATGCTGATCTTCGCCGGGCTGGGATTCTTCCTCGCCGCCCGCCCGGACATGCTCATGCAGGTGCGGGACCAGATCGGCACCTCGGTGGGCGGCGACGTGGGGGAGGTTCTCTCCGGCCTCGTCGACTCCGCCATCGACCAGCGCGGCGCCGTCGCGGGCATCGGTTTGCTGACGACGCTCTGGTCCGGTCTCGGCTGGATGAACCACCTGCGCGTCGGCATTTCCGCCATGTGGAAGGTCGCCGGTGACGAGGGCGGCAACTTCCTGGTGAAGAAGCTGTGGGACCTCCTGGGTCTTATCGGGCTGATCGTCCTGCTGGTTCTCGCCTTCGGTGTCACCGCCGTCGGCACCTCCCACTACACCACGGACCTCATGGACCAGTTCCACGTCGGCAACTTCCCGGGTGCGCGCGCCGTGGTGTGGCTGATCGGCCTGGCCGCCGGCCTCCTGGCAAACTACCTGGTCATGGCGTGGCTGGTTCTCTTCATGCCACGCACCAAGGTGCCGGTCAAATCTGGCCTGAAGGGCGCCGCCATCGGCGCAGTGCTCTTCGAGGTGATCAAGCAGTTCGCCACCCTCATCATCTCCTCGGCGACGAACAACCCGGCCGGCGCGATCTTCGGCCCGATCATCGCCCTGATGGTCGTGCTCTACCTCATCTGGCGAGTGGTGCTCTACGTCTCGGCCTGGACGGCGACCACTCCCGAATCCCTCGCCGCCGCGCCCGTCGAGGTTCCCGAGCCCGCCGTGATCAACGTGCGCGTGGGTGCTGCGACGCAGCGTGCCCGCCACCAGGGTGCGGGCGGAAAGCTGCTCAGCCTGGGCGCCGCAGCCGGTGCTATCGGCGTCGGCGCGCTCTCGCTCTTGAAGCGAGACTAAGGGCAAGCGCCAGCAGCGCTGCACCGACCACCCCGGCCACGATCGCCACGGAGCGCCAGGGGGTGGGTGCGTGATCAGCCCCGCCGGCCACCGCGGAGGGTTCCGAGGAACTCCCCGGGGTGGCCGTTTCCGTTACCTGGGTGGCACCGGCGGGTGAGCTAGCCCCCAGCTTGTCGACGCCCTGTGCGTCGGTGAAACGGTAGGACTCGTGCAGGAGCCGCTGGGCCTGCTCCCAGGGGCGGGCCTTGTCCGAGGTCGTGTCCAGGAGCACCGCCACCAGCCGCCGCCCGTCGTGGTTCACGGCGCCGACGAAGGTGTGGTTTGCGTCATCGGTGTAACCGGTCTTGCCGCCGATCCCCTCGGGGTCCTCGAGGTAGAGATGGTTGTCGTTCCACACCTGGTAGCCGGGAAGGTCCGCGTGGCCCGGGAAATCGTAGTAGTCCGTGTCCACGATCCGGGCGAAGGTTGGGTTGCGGAACGCGGCCTGGTACGCGAGACCCAGGTCGTAGACCGAGGAGGACATCCCGGGGGCGTCGAGGCCGGAGTAGGACACCGCCCGGGTGTCGCGCATCCCGAGGCGCTGGGCCAGGGCGTTGACCTTCTGGCCCGCCGCGGCGTCCCCGCCGAGCTCCTGTGCCAGGGCGTGCGCCGCGTCGTTTCCCGAGGCGAGCAGCAGGCCGTGGAGGAGGTCGTCGACGGTGTAGGTGCCGCCCTCCACCAGGCCCACCAGGGAGCCCTCCTGGGAGGCGGTCTCGGCGCTGGCGGTGACGACCTTGTCAAGTGGCAGTTCGTCGATGGCGACGAGCGCCAGCAGCACCTTGATGATGGAGGCGGGGCGGTAGCGCCCGTGAGGGTCCTTCATCGCGAGGATGTCGCCCGAATCGATATCGGCGACGAGGAAAGCGGAGGCGAGGACGGTGTCGTCCACGTTGAAGCCCGCCGGGACGGTCACGCCGCACGGCCCTTGGTAGGTCACCGGCAACGGCGTAGGGCTGCTTCCGGCGGGTGCAGCTTCGGAGGTGGAGACGGGTTGCGGCGGCCAGGTGGCTTGGGGGCAGGAGTTTGTGTCGGGGGCGGCGGTGCGCGGCGCGTGCACGAAGTTTTCTCCCTCGTAGTGTCCGCGGCTTGCGTCACCCGAATCTGAACCGGGGTCGAGCACGGGCGTGCCACCCGTTGGAGGCACTGTCACCGGGGCCTGCGGAGTGGGCTCGGCTGTCTCGCCCCGGGCATGCGCGGCGGGGGCGGCGAGCAGAACGGCGGTAAGGGGGACGGCAAGGGCGCGGGCGACGGTCTGGGTGTGCATCCCGCGTGATTCTACGCGGAGGCGGTGCAGGAAAGCCGAGCAACCCGCGCCGGCGCCCCGCACGATTGCCGGGTGTGAGGATTGGCTGCACTAAAACGCGTTCTACCTGCGGAAACTAAGGCTTTCCTTGCTTGCGGACGCGTCCACGGATGCAGTACACCTGACTCCATGAGAACAGCAGAACCCACCTCTTCCGGCCTGAACGAGCGGCTCAATAAACTGCGCGCCGCGGTTCTCGGCGCAAACGACGGCATCGTGTCCACGGCAGCCGTGGTGGTCGGCGTGGCGGGTGCCACCTCCGACATCCGCAACATCGCCACCGCCGGCATCGCCGCCGTGATCGGCGGCGCCGTCTCCATGGCGCTGGGGGAGTACGTCTCGGTTTCCTCGCAGCGCGACACGGAGCGGGCGTACATCGCCAAGGAAACCTTGCTGCACCAGAACAACCCGAGCGGCGAGTTCGAGCACCTTGTGGAGGGCTACGTCCGCGACGGGCTGAGCAGGGAGACGGCGACGCAGGTGGCCGCCGAGATGACGGAGAAGAACCCCCTCAAGGCGCACCTGAAGATGCACTACGGCATCGACGAGGAGGACATCGTCAGCCCCTGGTCGGCCGCGATCGCGTCCTTCATCAGTTTCTTCCTCGGCTCCCTGCTGCCCATGGCGGCGGTGCTCCTGCCCCCGTCATCGATGCGCGTGGCGTCGACCTTCATCGTCACCCTCATCGCCCTGGCCATCACGGGCGCGGTCTCCGCGAAGATCGGCGATGCCGATGCGAAGCGGGCGGTGCTGCGCCTCGTCATCGGCGGCGCGATCGGTCTGGGCGTGACCTTCGGCATCGGCTGGATGTTCGGCACCGCCGGCCTGTAACCCCGCGGCGCGCACCCCCTGTCGGCGGGTCAGGGTCAGAACTTGGAGAAGCGCTTGACCAGCTGGTCCTCGATCTCCTGCCACGCCTCGGCCTTGTCGTCGAAAGGCGCGGAGGGGACGTAACCCGCCTGCTCGGTGGAGCCGAGCATGTAAGCGAGGTAGTCCTGCATCCGGGGGTTGGCCAGCAGGAATGAGTTCAGCGAGTCATCGCGCGCCCAGTCGGCCGCGTCCGCGAGGAGCTCGTAGGCCTTTCCCATCTGGGCGGTGTCCACCGCGTCGGGGCCCTTGCGAATGTCATCGGCGATGCCGTTGAAGGAGTAGGAGTTGTCCGGGTGGACGCTGACCTCCAGCTCACCGGCGTTGGCGGCGCTCATCAGGTCGGGCCACGTGGACACGCCCGCAAGGTCGTGCTCGTCGTTCTCCACCATCCAGCGTGTGAGGTGCTTCGCCGAGGGGAAGGTGAAGATCTCCCCGTAGCGCCCGAGGAAGACCGGGGCCGCGCCGAGGTAGGTGCGCAGCGTGTAAACGGTCTTGCCCTGCACGGTGATCTTGACCGGGTCGATGCCGGCCTTCGCCCACTCCGATGCGTCGTACGGGTCCGCATCCTCGGCGGCAGCCTTCTCCCGCTCGGCGGCGAGGCGGCGCTCCTCCTCCCGCGCCTCCTGGGCGGCGGCGATTCGCGAGGCGGCGTCGCTGACCTGACCCTCGCCGAGCGAGGCCGCGTCAGCCACCCGCACCGCCCCGTCGAGGGAATGGACGACATCCTCCCAGTTGGCCAGGACGACCCGGCCCACGCCGGACCATTCGCTCTCCCCGTTCTCCCCGGCGTAGTGCTCGGAGCCGCGGGCGACGTTGTTGAGGATGGAGTGCGACGCGAAGAAGATCTGGGCCTGCTCGGCACCGGCGACCTCCGCGAGCGAGCGCGAGATCTGGAACACCCGGCCCAGCGAGGAGACGTTCGTGTAGGAGGGTCGGTCCGCCAGGAAGTTCGGCGCGCCGATGATGTCGTAGTAGTCGTCGTCCCCGGGGGCGACCCGGTCCGCACCCGACTGCTGGAACTGCGCCCACGCGGGATGATCGCTCAGGTCGTGGCGGGGGGGGGGGGCGCCNNGCTCCTCGGGCGAGGTGAAGACGATGACCGATTCATCGTCGCCCAAAAACGCCTGCCACTCGGCTCCGTTTTCCTTCCAGGCCGGTGCCCAGAGGGTGTAGAAGTCCCCGTCGGTCAGGGACATTTTGACGGGGAGAATAGCGCGGGTGCTCATGTGGGAAAACCTTACTAAACGGCCGCTTGCCCGCCGGGAGCGACGTCGCGGGATTCACCGGAGCGGGGGCGAGGGTCAGGCGGTGGGCCGCCAGAACCCTAGGAAGGTCATCCCGATGTTGTCGGTGCGCACCGGATTCAGCTGCACCGGATCTCCCGCCTCGACGTACATGCCGTCACCGGCGTACATCGCCACGTGGCCGTCCCACACCGCCAGGTCGCCCGGTTCGAGCTGGTCGTAGGGGACCTGCTGGCCGATGGCCTGCTGGTGCGCCATGCGCGGAAGCTCGACACCGGCCTGCCGGTAAGCCCAGGAGGTGAGCCCCGAGCAGTCGAAGCCGCCCGGCCCGGTGCCTCCCCAGCTGTACGGCGTGCCCAGCTGCGCCTTCGCCGCCTCCACGGCCGCCCGTCCGGCTTCACTGCCACTCTCCGCCGCGGGCACCCCGCCGTCCGGCGCGGCCAGCTCGGGCGCAGCGCTGGC
>NZ_DDJO01000003.1:7535-7916 GCF_002339505.1 Corynebacterium sp. UBA2622 | reverse complement strand
CCCCCGCCTAGGCGGGGGTTGAGTTGGGGCCGGTGCGGCCCGGAACCTAGCGGTTGATGCGCGTGGTCGGGTGGATGTACCCGACCTCCTCGTAGGGGCGCGGGAGGACGAGGTCGTCACCGTAGGGGCTGGAGGCACCCGCGAGCGAGGAGGTTACCTCGGTGATCGCGTGCCCGTTGCCGGGAGTGTGGTCGGGCCACGCCGGGTTCGCGTTACCAATCTTGTCAACGTCTTTAGCCATGCCTCATATTCTTACATGTCGCGCCGTAAAACGCACGTACACTTACCCCCACAATGCATGATCTCACCTCCGCGCTTTCCGCCATGTCGGACGGGGAGCTGCGCGCGCTCATCGACGCCCGACCCGACGCCACCTTTCCC
>NZ_DDJO01000003.1:0-7510 GCF_002339505.1 Corynebacterium sp. UBA2622 | reverse complement strand
CCCCGCCCTCCCTGGGGTCGCTGGCGACGCGCCTGACACTCCCCGCCTCCACCGCCCGGGCGGTGCGCACCCTCAACGCGGCGGAGATAGCGGTGCTCGAGACGGCCGGCGACCTCGGCGCGGAGCTCTCCCCGGTGGAGATCGGCCAGCTCGCCCACCTTCCCCTGAATGTGGAGGGGAGCGTCGCCACGCTGCGCTCCGCGGCCCTCATGTACGGCCCCGACGAGGCGCTGCGCGTGGCCCCGGGTGCGCTGGGCGCGCTGCCCGCGGGGTGGCGCATCCTCGACCCGGCGCCGGTTGACCTGGAGGCGAAGCTGGAGGGCATTTCGGCCCGCGAGCGCCGCGTGCTGGAGACCCTCGCCGCCTCGGGGGGCGTGGGCACGACCNNGAGTTGGGCCTGCTCGCCCGCGTGGACGCCTCCACCGTGCGCCTGCCCCGGCCGGTGCGCGAGGCCCTGCGCGGCGGCACCCCGCGCGTCTACCCCGTACGCCCGCCCGCGGGAGGCCCCCCGGCGGACCAGACCGCGGTCGACTCCGCCGCCACCGCCCGGGGCCTCGACGCCGTGCGGCAGATGCGTCAGCTCCTCACCCGCCTGATCACCGGGCCGGTGGCACTGAACAAGAACGGAACCGTCGGGGTGCGCGCAGTGGCCAACCTGCGCAGGGAGCTCGGTTTCGACCCCACACTGTCCGTCACCGTCGGAGAGTCAGCCGGGCTCCTGGGCCGGGGGAGCGTGGAGGACGTGGATGTCCTCGCGGCCACCCCGGACGCGCTGGCGTGGATCGAATCGCCTCTCTCAGACCAGTGGGCCATTCTCCTCGTGGGATGGGCGGCCTCCCCCTGGCGCGCCGACCTCTCCGCCTCCCACCGCCTGCTCGCCGCGGAAACCCATGTTCCAGACGTGCGCACGGCGCGCCTGACCATCCTGCGCGCCGCCGGCGGCGACCTGACGGCCAACCTCCTTTACTCCGCTCCCGTCGCGGCGGCCGGCATGTCGCCCGCGCTCATCGACGCGGTCTCATCCGAGGCCCACGCAGTCGGCGCCCTGTCGGACGGGCATCCCTCCTCCGCCCTCGCCGCCCTGCTCGCGGGCGGGGATGCGGCGGCGGCGGCGAAGGAACTGGTGCCCGCCGAGGTCTCCGCCGTCATCGCGCAGGCCGACATGACCATCCTCGCCCCCGGTCCCCTGCCCCCGGAGATGGCGGGGATGATGGAGTCCTTCGCCGAGCTGGAGTCCCCCGGCCTGGCCAGCGTCTACCGCGTCACGGAGCGCTCCGTCCGCCGCGCGCTCGACTCCGGGCGCACCGCGGCCGAGCTGACAGGCTGGTTGGACGGCCACGTCATCGGGGACGTGCCCCAGGGCCTTGCCTTCCTCATCGAGGATGCTGCGCGCCACCACGGTTCGCTGCGCGCCGGGGCCGTCGCGAGCTACGTGCGCAGCGAGGACGCGGCGCTGCTGGCCGAGGCGGCGGGGAGGGTGGCGTCGCTACGCGTGCTCGCCCCCACCGTGGCGGTCTCGCAGCTTTCCCTGCCCAAGATCATGGCGGAACTCCGGGCGGCGGGCCTGCAGCCGAGCGCCGAGGACGAAAGCGGCGCGGCCCTGCGCATGGTGCCACAGCCGCAGCTCGTTGCCCCCACGCCCTCGACTTTGCCGCGCGAGCGCGCCGTGACCCCGGAACACGCCGATGCCGTGCTGGCCGCCCTTCGCTCCGGCGACCCCTCCGTCGCGGAACCGGAACCGGAGGGAGGCGACACCCTGTCCACCCTGCGCGCGGCCGCCCGCGCCCGGCGCAGCGTCCGTCTCGGCTACGTGGACAAGAACGGACGGGGCAGCACACTCACCGTGCTTCCGCTGTCCGTCACCGCGGGGCAGGCAGATGTGGTGGACGAGGAATCAGGCAGCGTCGTGCGCATCGCTCTGCCGAGGGTGACCAAGGCCGTGCTCGCCTGACGCGGAATCAGGCCGGGCCGGGCCGCGTTGCATAATGGGTACCTCCTAGGAAAGGACCCCATGCTCGACGGCCCGCTCATCGTCCAGTCCGACAAGACTGTCCTCCTCGACGTCGCCCACCCCCGGGCGGCCCTGGCACGGGCGGCGCTCGCCCCCTTCGCGGAGCTGGAGCGGGCGCCCGAACACGTGCACACCTACCGCATCACCCCCCTGGCCCTGTGGAACGCGCGCGCGGCCGGGTTCGACGCCGAGACGGCCGTGGACGTGTTAGAGCGCTACTCCCGCTTCCCGGTCCCGCAGCCGCTCCTGGTGGACATCGCCGAGACCATGGCGCGCTACGGGCGGGTGCGCATGCTCAAAAGCCCCGCCCACGGGCTGATCCTGGAGACCGAGGACGCAGCCATCCTCACCGAGCTCATCCGGCACAAGAAGGTCCGCCCGCTGCTCGGCTCGCCGATCGACGCCACCACCATTCCCGTCCACCCCTCCGAGCGCGGCCGCGTCAAGCAGGAGCTGATCAAGATCGGCTGGCCGGTCGACGACCGCGCGGGTTATGTCGACGGCGAGTCCCACCCCATCGACCTCGTCACGGACGGCTGGGAGCTGCGCGACTACCAGCACTACGCCGCCGAGTCCTTCTGGCAGGGCGGCTCGGGAGTCGTCGTCCTGCCCTGCGGGGCCGGCAAGACGATCGTCGGCGCCGCCGCGATGGCCCAGGCGAAGACCACCACCCTCATCCTGGTCACCAACACAGTTGCGGGGCGCCAGTGGCGGGACGAGCTACTGCGCCGCACAACGCTCACGCCCGGTGAGATCGGCGAATATTCCGGGGAGCGCAAGGAAATCCGGCCCGTCACCATCGCCACCTATCAGGTGGTCACCCGCAAGACGAAGGGGGAGTACCGGGCCCTCGAGCTGTTCGACTCGCGAGACTGGGGCCTGATCATCTACGACGAGGTCCACCTGTTGCCGGCACCGGTGTTCCGCATGGCCGCCGACCTCCAGTCGCGGCGGCGCCTGGGGTTGACCGCCACACTCGTGCGCGAGGACGGCCGGGAGGACGACGTGTTCTCCCTCATCGGCCCGAAGCGCTACGACGCGCCGTGGAAGGAACTGGAGATGGCCGGTTACATCGCCACCGCCGAATGCATCGAGGTCCGCACCACGATGACGGAGAGCGAACGCATGGCCTACGCCACGGCCGAGACCCGGGAGCGCTACCGCCTCGCGGCGTGCTCCGCGGGGAAGCTCCGGGCCGTGGACGCACTCCTGCGCAAGCACGCGGGGCAGCAGACCCTGATCATCGGGGCGTTCGTGGACCAGCTCGGGGAGATCTCCCGGCACGTCGGCGCGCCGCTGGTGGACGGCTCCACATCCACCCGGAAGCGCGAGGAGGCCTTCCATAAGTTCCGCCGCGGCGAGATTCAGACCCTGGTGGTGTCCAAGGTGGCGAACTTCTCCATCGACCTGCCCGAAGCCGCCGTGGGGATCCAGGTTTCGGGGACCTTCGGCTCGCGCCAGGAGGAGGCGCAGCGCCTCGGCCGGCTCCTCAGGCCCAAGGCGGACGGGGGCGAGGCCCTCTTCTACACCGTGGTCGCACGCGACTCGCTCGACGCGGAGTACGCCATGCACCGGCAGCGCTTCCTCGCGGAGCAGGGTTACGCCTACAGGCTCGTTGACGCGGCGGACCTATAGAATCGGCCCCATGAACGAGATGAAGGTGTTCCGGTTCAACGTCGACGAGGCCTGGGCAAAGGAGCACAACGAAATGCTCCGCGACACCCGCAGCCTCGTCGTCTCCGGCATCTCCCTGTTCGTCATTTCCCTGCTCGGCGCGGCCGCCGTGTGGCTCCTCGTCGACCCCGCCTCCCCGTGGCACCTCATCGGCTCCCTGGGCCTCGCCCTCTTCGGCATCATGATGCTCATCGTCGCCCTCCTCATCCCGCGCTCGATGGGCACCGCCCAATCGCTTTACGACGCCCACCCACTCGCCCCGGCCATCATCGCCGAGCGCCGCGCCACCGACTACACCCTCCTCGCCCTGGTGAACGCGAACGCTGACCCGGACACCCCGCCCGTGTGGGCCGCCACGACCTGCACGGTGCGATCCCTGCCGAACACCGCCGACACCGCAGGCACGGAGGTACCCGTCGCCGCCGTGGGGGGCCAGCGGTCGATCCACGACAAGAACCGCTGGCAGGTGATCACCCCCATGCCCATCGCGTGGGGAACCCCCGACGCATCGGTGGTGGACGCTGCCCGCCGGGCGGTGCCGCGGGAGCAGTGGCAGATGCTGGACCGCGCGGCGGGCCGCCTGGACGAGGTGAAGGCCGCGAAGAACAACCTCCTCGTCCTGTAGCGCCCCCGGGTGTGACCGGGGCTACTCTTTTTTGTGCAATATTTTCTGAATCACTTTCCTACCGCAAGGTTTTAGATTAATTTAGTTTCCTAAGCAAAAAGCGATCCGTCGTTCGTCTCCCACTATCGGTGGAGGACGGCTTCACGGCGGGTGTGATGTGAAAGGAAACCGCATTGTCGACGATCACCTCCCCCGGGGGCACGCCACCCGCCAAGCGCAACGGCCTGCACCGAATCCTCGACTGGCGCCCGGCGAGCGTGCTCGCCCGCATTCTGGTCGTCCTCGCCCTCGTGGTGCCCCTCCTCATGTCCGCCACCTTCATGTGGGCCATGTGGGACCCCAGCAAGACCCTCCCCAACGTCCCCCTCGCCATCGTCAACGAGGACAAGGGGGCGGACAACAAGGGCGAGTTCCGCGAGGTCGGTGACGAGGTGGTCAAGGGCCTCCTCGACACCGATTACCTCGACTTTCACGAGGTCAGCGCCGAAGAGGCGCAGGAGGGCCTGACCAAGGGCGACTACCTGTTCGTGGTCACCATCCCCGAGGACTTCTCGGCCCGCACGGTCTCCCTCATCTCCGATCAGCCCCGCCAGTCCGAGATCCGGGTCGACTACAACGACTACACCGGCACCAACGGCACCGTCCTCACCGCGGCGCTGATCCCCGAGCTCCAGGCGCGGATCTCCGACACGATCTCGGAGACCTACGCCACCGAGACGCTCTCCGGAATGAACCAGCTTGGCGACGGCATCCGCCGCGCCGCCGACGGCTCCGCGAAGATCGACGATGGCCTCGGCCGCCTGCAGGCTGGCACCAACCGCGCCCAGGACGGCGCGACACAGCTCGACAGCGGTGCCACCCAGCTTGACGCGGGCGCCACTCGTCTCGGAGCCGGTGTCTCCGAGCTGACTGACGGTGCCACCCAGCTCAACCAGGGCGCCACGCGCCTCGATGGCGGTGCCCACGAGCTCAATAACGGCCTCTTCACATTGAAGGACGGCACGGCCCAGCTTGGCAACGGCGCCTCTCAGATCGACGCCGGCGTCCAGGAGCTCACCGGCATGCTCATTCCGCTCCTTGAGCAGGTTCAGGGAGTCGTGGGTCAGGTCCGCCCCGTCGTCGATGCCCTCAACGCCGTGGGAATGACCGCTCAGGCGGAGCAGCTCAACGGCACCATCTCCAAGCTCGACCCCGCCAACCCGACCAACATGGTCGCTCAGCTGAACCGACTCCGTGCCGGCACCCAGGAGCTGAGTTACAACCTCAACGACCCCTCCTCCCAATACCTGAGCGGAGTTAACCGCCTGGTCGAGGGATCCACTACGCTCGCCAACGGCACCACCGAGCTGAAGGGGGGCACCGATCGCCTCGTGGAGGGCACCGGGCGGCTCTCGAGCGGAGCCGTCGAGCTCAAGGACGGCACCACCCGCCTGAAGGACGGAACCACCCAGCTCGTGGACGGCAGCGTCCAGCTTGGCGACGGTGTAAACCAGCTCAAGGACGGCTCCACCGAGTTGAACCAGAAGCTTACGGAAGGTGCGGAGAACGCACCCGTGGTTTCCCAAGTCCCCGAATCGGCCCACCAGATGGCGGTCCCGATCGTGTTCGAGGAAGCCAACATGCACCCCGCCCAGGGCCTGGTGGACGAATCCAACCCTACCGAGAAGAAGATCGAGAGCGGATTCTCGCTCATCGTGATGCTGATCTTCGGCTACCTGGTCATGGCGGTTCTCGCGGCACTGCTGCCCCACGTGGTGGGCCGGCGCTCCGAAAGCCGCACCGGAGCCGGCCCGGTCCTGCGTGCCTTCGGCCTCATGTTCCTGATCAACCTCGGCATCATGGCCGTGTTCACCGCCATCTCGGTTCTCACCGGCTGGCGCCCGCACAACTGGGCTTCGATGGGCCTCGTCATCGCCCTGATCGCCGCCAACGGCGCCGCGCTCTTCCAGTTCTTCCGCGTGCTGTTCGGCCGACTCGTCGGCGGCCTCTTCTCGGTCGGTTTCTTCGCGCTGGGCTTGTTCGTCTTCGGCGGCGTCTGGCCGCTGGCCACTATTCCGGGCCCGCTGCAGTTCTTCCACGCGCTGCACCCGATGAGCTACGCCCGCAACGCCTTTGTCCGCTCCACGGACGGCCTCTACGACCACACCTACTGGATCGGCCTCGCCGTTCTGGCAGGCACCACGATTGTGGCGGCACTCGCATCCATCATCATCTACAACGCCCGCCGCAAGGGCGGCGCCACGCAGCTCCAGGAGGAACGCGTCGCCGAGCACGAGTCGCGGCTCGGTGAGGAACCCCTCACCTCGGTGACGTACTGAAACTAAGCCCACGGAATGGGCCCCGGGAATCACCTCCGGGGCCCATTCTTTATGGGTGCGGCTCCTACCGCTGGCGGATCCTCTCCGCCTGCGCCTGGACTGCGTGCTCGAACTCCTCCGCAGGAACCTCCGGCGACGAGTAAACGGTGAACGCTGACCCGTCCATCACGACGTGGGCCACCCGGCTCGTAGACCCGACGGGTCCCGCAACCTCCAGGCTGGATTCCTTCACGGTCACAGCGGCAGCGGAGGAGCCACCGGCCCCGTCCACCCCCAGATCCACGGGCACCGCGGCGTAGGAGAAGCGAAGGTCCGACCCCGCCATTGTCTTGGTGACAGCCGCGCACGCCCCGATGTCCACGGGAAAGTCCAGAAGAGACGGATCCGAACTCACTGCGGCGGTCACTGTCCCCCCGGAAGCATCCGAGGAAAGCTCACGCACCGAAAGCTTGTCGGGATTCGCCGCCACCTTGGAGATGAACGAGACAGCGGCCGGCACCAGCGGCGCGCACTCCGGAGGGTCCACCTCCTGTGCATCAGCCATTCCCACCATCTGATCGGTAACACCCGGTTGCTCTGACTCCTGCTGAGCAACCATCTGATTCAGGTCCGAGGCTTCGTAACCCGGAAGAGAGGAAGAATCGAGCACCACCGCGGACGGGTCCACAGGGTCATGACTTCCGGCGCTGCTGGAGCCCGATTGAGAATCAGAACCGGACGCACCCCCTCCCCCTGAGCACGCTGAAAGACCGAGGAGACACGTGAGGGCAAGAGTGGCAGAAGAGCGGGTACCGAACATGGCCACAGGCTAGCAAAAGGCCGCAGCCGGAGATCAAGCGCATAAAGGTGCCCTTACGAGACCATGAAAAAACGCACCCTCCG
>NZ_DDJO01000004.1:27845-28189 GCF_002339505.1 Corynebacterium sp. UBA2622 | reverse complement strand
CTTGGCGGGGTCGGCGGTCTCGATCTCGCGGGCGGCTGCCTCGTTCTCGACGGTGAAGGTGATGTCGCGGTCGAGGAAGACCTCGGTGAGGTCGATGGAGCCCCTGTCGGTGAGGAAGTACTTGTCCGTCAGCTCGCGCACGCCCGCGCGCGCGACCACCTCGTCGCGGAAGCGCTCGTAGATGTCGGCCTCCTCGATGGGCGTGCCCTCGGCGTCGTACCAGCCGGGCTTGGGGTCCTCCGCCCAGCTGACCAGGCCCATCATCCAGGCCATCTCGAGCACGCCGGCGGCGGTGAGCTCGACCGTGCCGTCGCGCCGGATGCCGTACTCAGCCTCGCGGCGGG
>NZ_DDJO01000004.1:26185-27727 GCF_002339505.1 Corynebacterium sp. UBA2622 | reverse complement strand
GTGCGGGCGAGTTCGGTGATGGAAACGCCGGCCTTGTCCAGGCCGCCGGTGAGGTCGAGCTCGACCGGGGCCTCTGCTGCGCGGGCGCGGGCGTCGCGGGAGGCCAGGCCCATGAGCTCAGTGGAGATCTCCTCCGGGGTCCAGACGTGGATGCCGGCTCTGCGCGCGGCCGGGATGAGCACGTCGTTGCCGCCCATGAGGGCGGTGCCGGCGACCCAGCCGATGCGGGCCTGGGCCAGCGTCACTCCCTCGGGCCAGCCCGTCTCGGCCGACCACTTGTTCAGGACGGCGTCGAGGGCCGCCTTGACCTCGCCGTAAGCGCCGTCGCCGCCGAAGGTGCCGCGGTTGGGCGAGCCCGGCAGGACGATGTGCGTGCGGGTGGCGGGGAAGTCGTCGGCGGTCTGCGCCAGCTCGGAGAGCCGCGCGATGGTGCGCTCGACGGACCAGAGCAGCAGGCGCGCCTGCGTCTCGGCGTTGCCGCCCACCTCGGCGAGGGAGCCGGAGACCCCCGGCGCGGCGAAGGGGAAGGCCAGGGTGGGGATCAGGGCGGGCTTGGTCACGCGGACCTCGTTGCCCACCGTCTGCTTCTGCTCCGCACCGATCCAGTCCACCAGCGCGTCGATGTCGCGGTAGCTGGAGAGGTTCGCGGGTACGAGCCACAGAGCGGCGCCCTGGGAGGCGTGGTCGCGGTAGAGGGCGCGGGCGAACTCCTTGCGGGCCTGGCTGACCCACGAGGCGGTCATGATCACGGTCGCGCCGCCCTCCAGCAGGCGCTCGACGACCGCCGTGGCGATGGAACCCGGGGCCGCGCCGGTGACCAGGGCCACCTCGCCCGCGAACTCCAGCTCGGGGGTGTCCAGGGCGGCACGGGCGATCTCGTCCACCGGGCCGTCGAAGCCGTTCTCGGCGTACCAGGTGGCCTGGTCGGCGNNACCACGCGCCCGGTGCCGGCGAAGCGGGTGATGTCGATGTCGGCCTTGCCGAGGGCGACGCGGACGAGGTCCTCGCGGGCCTGAGCCCAGCGGTCGTCGAAAAGCACCGCCTTGCGAGCGTCGAATACCGGGGTGACCTGCTGGACCCACCCGGAACCGAGCTCCGCCTCGATGGTGTCCAGGACCGTGGTGTCCGGGGCCTCGACCTCCGCGCGCTCCTCCTCGATGCCGAGCTTGGACAGCAGCGTGCGGGCCGTGGCCACGAGCGCGTCGGTCACCTCCCCGCGGTAGGCGTCGAGCGCCGCGGAGTCCACCACGCCGCCGCCCGAACCCGAGCTTGACGACGCCTGGGACACGCTCTGGCCGTGGCGCGCCGCAATGGTCTGGATGGCCGCGGCAACCAGGGCCGCTGCGTCGGCCTTGGAGGCGACCCCGGGGAGCGTGGTGAGGCTGCCGCCGCGCACGGACTCCTCCGGCCGGGAGCCGAGGAGGATCTCCGCCTCGACGTGCGGGGTCCAGGACTCCGGCAGGCCCCACGCGCCCGTGACCTGCTCACCCACGTAGGCGGGCTTCAGGCCGGCGGCACCGAGGAGCTGGCGCAGGCGGGCCG
>NZ_DDJO01000004.1:25843-26108 GCF_002339505.1 Corynebacterium sp. UBA2622 | reverse complement strand
GGGGAGTAGCCGGGCGCGGCGGTGGTGACCCGCTCGCGCAGGGTGACCACGTCGGCCTCGGCCGCGCCGTCGATGGCGGGAACACCCAGCTCGGCGGACATGTCCATGAGCAGCTGGTTGCGGCGCGAGGAAACGCCGCCGGTGAGCTCCTCGATGTTGTCCGAGTCGCCGATCTGCTCCGGGCGGATCTTGTTCTGGAAGGCGAAGAGGACCATGATCGCGTCCGCGGCACCGAAGGGGAGGTCGGTGGCGGGCGAGCCGCCGG
>NZ_DDJO01000004.1:24592-25821 GCF_002339505.1 Corynebacterium sp. UBA2622 | reverse complement strand
GGTGGGCTCCGTGGGCTCGGCATCGACCTCCGGCTCGGGGGCCGTGACGGTGTCGGCGAGCATCACGAGGTCCTGGTTCGCCTCGACGTTGAGCACCGGGATGCGGCGGCCCACCACGTCCATCTCCCGCTTGGCCAGGTTGGTCAGGGTGGGGGAGGAGGCCAGGCCGNNAGGTCCTGGGTCTCGATCCAGCGCACCGGCGAGGCGAACTGCCAGGCCAGAAGCTCGATGAGCAGGGTGCGGGCCAGGGTGTTGCGGTCGGTGTTCTCCGCGGTCACGCCGTCGAGGCGCTCGGAGGGGACCTCCGCGGTCACCGCGTCGATGAAGTCCTGGGTCAGCTCGAAGGGGCGGGCGACCAGATTGGGCACGTAGCGGTGCTCCAGCGTGTCCACGTCGATGGTGGCGGGGAGCAGCTCGTCGAGCTTGCGGGCGAAGGTGGGGACGCCGTCGCGCAGGACGCGGGAGTGGAAGGGGACGTCGATGCCGGGCACGGTGACGTAGGCGCGTTCGCGCACGGAGTTCGCGGCGCGCGAGAGGGCCTCGAGGCCGCGCTTGGTCCCGGCCACGGAGTACTGCTGGCCGGAGATGTTGTAGTTCACAATCTCCAGGAACTCCCCGGATTCCGCCGCCACGCGCTCGACGTAGTCCTGCACCTCGTCCGGGCCGACGCCGATCATGTTGGGGCGCAGCGCGCCCATGCCGTACTCGGAGTTGCCTTCGGCATCGCGCGGCACCAGCGACCCCATGGCGGAGCCGCGGGAGTAGACGATGTCGATGACGGCCTCGAGGTCGAAGATGTTGCCCNNGGCCGGCGTACATCGCGCCCGAGGCCAGCGCGTTGTTGACCCGCAGCCGCTCGGTCTGCGCGTAGGCCACCACGGCCAGCGCCACCTGGGTGAACTGCGTCAGGTGCAGCACCCCGCGCGGGTGCTTGAACTCGGTGCCGCGCACGGTGACCGAGGTCGGGTTCTCGTCGACGATGCGCTGGATGGAGAATCCCAGCGCGCTGCGGGTGTGACGGTCGGCGCGGCGCCAGATCTCGCGGGCGGCGGGGCAGGCGCCGCGGTCGCCCCTGCCCATCCCCTCGGCCTGGACGCCCTGGCCCGGGTAGACGTAGGCGGTGCGCGGCTGGGCGAGGAGCGCCTGGCCGCGGGACACCACCTCGCCGCCGATGCGGCACGTCACCTCGAGGGCGGGGCGGATGCCGACGCGGCCGACGCGCTCGACGG
>NZ_DDJO01000004.1:24014-24330 GCF_002339505.1 Corynebacterium sp. UBA2622 | reverse complement strand
GGGGGCCTGGCTGGGTGGGGTGGACACGGTGGCGCGCCCGCGGATGGCGAAGCGGTGCATCTGGGTGGCCACCAGTTCGCCGCCGGAGGTGAGCTCCAGCTCCACGGTGACGATGCGCCCGGAGACGGATTCCTCAATGGAGGAACAGCGGGAGGTGACCTCGATGGTGCGCCCGTCGGCGAGCTCGCGAAGGGGAACGCGCAGGTCGATGACGTGGTCGAGGTGCACCGCGTTGAGCAGGCCCTCAATGACGGGGAAGCCGTCGGGCAAAAGGCCCGAGCCGAGGGCGGTGTAGATCGCGGGCCAGCACGGGCCG
>NZ_DDJO01000004.1:0-23980 GCF_002339505.1 Corynebacterium sp. UBA2622 | reverse complement strand
AGCGCGGCACCGGTCACGGCGGTGTGCGCCGCGAGGAGGGAGGCGGGGAAGGTGAAGCTGGAGCGGGCGATGCCGAACGGCGCGGCGTCCGACTCGGAGCCCTCGATGATGCGTGGCATTGCGGTGATCTCGTCGCCGGCCTCGGAGGTGGAGCCCACGCCNNGCCCACGCCGGCCAGGCCGGCGAGGAGGGCGTAGACAGCCTCGGGGAGGCGCTCGTCGGACACCACGGGCGAGGCACCGGTGGCCACGCCCTCGGGAAGGTCGATCGGGATGACGACATCGCGCACGTAGAACGGGCGCTGCTCCTCCGGCAGGTCGTCCCAGTAGGAGTCGGTGTTGATGCGGATGGCCCACTCGCCGTCGGTCTCGACCACGTCGAAGGCCTCCGGCGACATGGTGTGCGCCGGGTTGTCCATCAGGTGGCCGTGCCACACCAGGGTCGGGGCGGCGCGCAGGTACTCCTCCACGCTCACCGCGTCGTCGAGGCGCGAGTAGAGCTCCGTGACGGTTGCCCCGGCGTCGACAAGCGATTGCGTCGCCGCCGCCTCGAAGCGGCCGAGGAGCTCCGCGACGGGCTCGTTCTTCTTTGTGATGCCCGCGACGGCCACGGGGCCGGGGATGATGCGCACCTGGTCGGCGGTGTAGCGCTCGTCCTGGGCCTGCCAGAGGGTGTCCTTGCCGAACCACGTCTTCAGGTCACCGTCGATGGCGGGCACCCACGGCATCGGCTTGGGGTAGGCGTAGTGCAGGCCGATCCACCACGCGGCGTCGCGCGGGGAGACTTTGGTCTCGCGCGCCTGCGGGTACGCGGCCAGAAGCTTGTCGACGGCCTCCCGTGCGTCCAGGTTTTCGCCGGCGGGGAAGAGGGTGGGGATTTCCCCGTGGTCGGCCTCGTTCAGGCGGGCCTCGATGCGGTGCAGCAGGGAGAGGAAGCGGGCGTCCCACGTGGCGTCGACGAAGGGGTGGGCCAGGTCGACGAAGCGCTCCACCCACTCGGCGTAGGTCATGTCCTCGACCTCGCCGAAGAAGGGCTTGGAGGTTTTCGACAGCGCCTCGATGATCTCCTCGCGGCGGGAGTCGTACTCGCTGATGTCCATGCCGGTGATGAGGCGGGATGCGCGGGCGAAGGAGTTGTCCAGGTCGTGGATGTCCGCCAGGAGGTGGCTCTGGGAGGAAGCGACGCCGTTGCGGCCGGTGCCGCGCGAGACCCAGCCGCCGTTGTCCAAGGGGTCGAGGCCGGGGGTGTTGACCAGCAGGTCCTTCACCGAGTCGGTGGCCTTCGCCTCCCTGGTGGCCATGGCGACGGTGCCGATGAACACGGCGTCGACGGGCATGAGGGGGAGATCCCAGCGCGTGGCCCAGTCACCGTTGATGAGCTCGGCCGCGCGCTCGGGGGAGTAGACGCCGCCGCCGACGGTGAGGACGGCGTTGTCGTGGGCGCGGATCTCGGCGTAGGTGTCCATGAGCAGGTCGTCGAGGTCCACCCAGGAGTGGTGGCCCCCCGCGTGGCCGTCCTCGATCATGAGGATGACGGGCACGTCCGGGTTGGCGGCGGCGATCTTCAGGGTGTCGCGCACCTGTTTGGCGGTGCCGGGCTTGAACGCGATGTAGGGGAAGCCGTCGGCGCGCAGCTGGGAGAGGAGCTCGGTGGCCTCGTCAACCTCGGGGATACCGGCGGAGATGCACACGCCGTTGAAGGGGGCGCCGGCGGCGCGGGCCTTGGGCACCATGCGGGTCTGGCCGAAGTGCATGTTCCACAGGAAGCGGTCGAAGAACATGGTGTTGAACTGGGCGGTGCGGCCCGGTTCCAGGTGCTCCACGAGGGTGTCCTTGTGCTCGTTGAACACCTCCTCGGAGTACATGCCGCCGCCGGCGAGCTCGGTCCAGTACCCCGCGTTCGCGGCCGCCGCGACGATCTCACCGTCCGCGGAGGTCGGGGTCATGCCGCCGAGGATGATGGGCGACAGGCCGGTGAGCGTGGAGAAGCGGGTCTGCGTGTACGTCTTGCCGTCGGGTAGGCGCACGAGGCGCGGTGCGTAGCGGGAGTAGTTCGCGGCCTCGGGCAAGGTCTTGCCGGGCACGGCGAGGTCGTCGCGGGACTTCGCGCTGTCGACGGTGACCACGGGCACGCCGGAGCCTGCGGTGAGCTTGGAGGTGATCGAGCTCAGCGACTTGTCCAGCGAGAGGATGTGGCTCGGGCCGGCGGCCAGCAGCTCGCGCACGCGGGTGGGCCAGTCGTGGCGGTCCGCGAGGATGGCCTGGGCCAGCTCGCGCGGGGTGGTGTCCCCGAGGTCGATGCCGCAGGCCTCCGCCCACTCGACGGCCAGCTCGACGCCGCGGGTGTTGGCGGCGCTGTGGAAGGGGTACGCGACGGGGAGGGCATCGAAGAGCGGGGTCACCTCGGAACCACCGAACTCCGCGGCCTCCAGCCGCGCGTTGTAGGCGGCCGCCGCCGCCTCGATGTGCTCGCGTGCGGCGGCCAGCTCCTCCGGCTCCCCCGCGAGAACGATGTGGCGCGGGCCGTTGATCACGGAGACGAGCTCGCCCGCGTGCTTTTCGACGTCCGCCCGGTGCACCCCCCTCACGGAGAGCATCCGGGGGGAGGAATCCGTCGCACCGTGGGCGGTGGAGGCGGCCGCGCCGAGAATCAGCGCGAAGGCCAGGGTGTGCTCGGGGCGCGCGACCGCCGCCACGCCCAGGGAGCCCTGGGAGTGGCCGGCCAGCCCGGCGGAGCCGATGTCGAGGCCGAGGTCGCGCAGCTGCTGCACCGCCGCGATCTGGGCGAGGACGATGCCGGGGACGCTGACGGCGGGGAAGGCGTCGATGTCGCTGGCCTCGGTGGGCCGGTCGGGATCCATCAGGGAGCGCAGGCGCTCGGCGGTGCCGGGTACGGCGGAGGCCAGCGGGCGGGCCACCGGCCCCGTCAGGGAGCGGGCGGCGGCCAGCAGCTCGGTGAGGCGGGCGTGGGTGGTCGGGGTCGCGGCGGCGTCGGAGAGCGCGACCTGCCAGTTCGTTCCCTGGCCCTGGAAGATCACGGCGGGGGAGGTCAGGGAGAGCAGGGGGGTGAGAGTCATGGTGGAAAGAAATCTTTCAGTTCGCGGGGAAGGGGCCGGTTAGAGCGGGATGTTGCCGTGCTTGTGCGCTGGGCGGGCGACGGTCTTGTCCCGGTAGAGGCGCAGGTTGGCGGCCACGGCGGTGCGGGTCTCCGAGGGGAGGATGACGGCGTCGATAAGCCCCCGCTCGGCGGCGAGGTAGGGGTTGAGGATGGCGTCCTCGTACTCGCGCTCGTAGCTCTGGATGAGCTCCGCCAGCGCCGCCTCGTCCATGCCGGACTCGCGGGCTGCCTTGATGTCCTTGCGGTTGATGAAGCCCACGGCACCCGAGGCGCCCATCACCGCGATCTGGGCGGTGGGCCAGGCCAGGTTCACGTCCGCGCCGAGGCCCTTGGAACCCATGACGCAGTACGCGCCGCCGTAGGACTTCCGCATGGTGACGGTGATCTTGGGCACGCTGGCCTCGGCGTAGGCGTAGAGCAGCTTGGCACCCCTGCGGAGGATGCCGCCGTGTTCCTGGCTGGCGCCGGGGAGGAAGCCCGGGACGTCGACGAGCAGGACCAGGGGGATGTTGAACGCGTCGATGGTGCGCACGAAGCGCGCCGCCTTCTCGGAGGAGTCGATGTCGAGGCAGCCGGCGAAGACGCTGGGTTGGTTCGCGAGGATGGCGACGACCTCACCCTCGATGCGTGTCAGGGCCGTGACGACGTTTTCCGCGCGTTTCTCCATGATCTCGAAGAACTCCCCGTCGTCCGCGATGCGGGTGATGACCTCGCGCACGTCGTAGGGCTGGTTGGGGGAGTCGGGGATGATGGAGTCGAGCTCGGCGTCCTCGGCGGTGATGCCGGGCTCGGGGTGGGCCAGCTCGGCGGGCGGGGCGCTCCGGGCGTTGTTGGGCAGGAAACCGACGAGGTCCGTGACCCAGTCCAGGGCGTCCTCGTCGGAGGAGGCGACGTAGTGGCAGTTGCCCGCGGTGTTCATGTGGGTCCACGCGCCACCGAGCTCCTCCTGGGTGATCTGTTCGCCGGTGACGGTGGTGATCACGTCGGGGCCGGTGACGAACATCTTGGAGCTCTGGTCCACCATGACCACGAAGTCGGTCAGGGCGGGGGAGTAGGCGTTGCCGCCGGCGCAGGCGCCCATGATCACGGAGATCTGGGGGACGACCCCGGAGGCCTTGACGTTCTGGTAGAAGGTCTTCGCGATCCAGTCGAGGGAGACCGCGCCTTCCTGGATGCGGGCGCCCGCGCCCTCGTAGAGGCCGATGAGCGGGCGACCGGTGGTGACGGCGAGTTCCTGGATCTTGACCATCTTCTCGCCGTAGACCTCGCCCAGCGCGCCGCCGAAGACGGTGCCGTCCTGGGAGAAGACGCACACCTCCCTGCCGTCGATCGTGCCCCACCCGGTGACGATGCCGTCGGTGACTGGGCGGCGGGCGTGCATCCCGAACTCGTGGGTTCGGTGGCGCACCAACTGGTCGGTCTCGACGAAGGAGCCCTCGTCGAGGAGGTAGTCGAGGCGCTCCCGGGCGGTGAGCCGCCCGGCGTCGCGCACCTTGTCGTGCGCGGCCTCCCCCATGGGGACGGCGGCCTCCTCGCGGCGGCGCTTCAGGTCGGCGATCTTGTCGGCTGTGGTCTGCGGGCCGTCGAGAGCGTCAAGCTCCGGCATGTGGGAAGAAACAGTCATGCCGGGGAGTTTAGGGTTCACCGCGTCTAATTAGGAGGGGCAAAACAACTCTACCTACGAATTGGTAGGTTACGGTTAGGTAAGTTATGCCGTTACCGTGCTGTTATGCTCCCGATGTGATCTTTGCCACTCAACGCGAAAGGATGGTGGTGCACCGTGCATGTGGGCACCGACATCGTCCAGGTTTCGGCTTTTGCCTCGCAGCTGGAGGTGCCCGGTTCGCGTTTCGCATCCGTCTTCACGGAACGCGAGCTGCGTACGTGCGCGGACAAGCCCGACCGGGTCTCCTCGCTCGCGGCGCGGTGGGCGGCCAAGGAGGCCTACATCAAGGCCTGGTCCCAGTCGCTGTACGGTTCCCCGCCCGTGATCGACCCGGGCGGCGTGGACTTCTCCGAGATAGAGGTGGTGCCCGACGCCTTCGGGCGTGTCGCCGTTGTCCTGCGCGGGGAGGTGTCGCGGCTGGGCCCGCCCGCGGTGTCGTTGTCCCTGTCCCACGACGGCGACTACGCGGTGGCGGTGTGCGTGGTGGGGGAGGCGGGGGCTGGTGTGTGCGTTGGTAAATGAGCGCCCATAAAAGAGCGCCAGTCTGGTGGATTTTCTCGTGTTCGCGGATTTCACCGGACTGGCGCTCATTTACAGGCGCTCATCTACCCGCGTGGCCTCCTCCGCTGCCATCTCACCGGACCCCGGGGAGGAGCACGGGCGATAGGCAATATGATCGGAGCCATGACTGTGCAGAACATCCAATTCATCCAGGACGAGGTCGCCGAGACGTGGCGCGACGTGCGGTGGGTCGAGTCCGTCGGCTCCACCAACGCCGAGTTGCTTGCCGACGGCCAGGCGGGCGACGTCCTCATCGCCGATGCCCAGACGGCCGGCCGCGGCCGGATGGGCCGCACCTGGGTGTCCCCCAAGGGGGCGCAGCTCTGCCTCAGCGTGCTGGTCGACGCCGAGCCGGTGGACCGCGTCGGCCTGCTCCCGCTGGCCACGGGCCTCGCGGTCGCCGACGTCATCCCCGAGGCGAGCCTGAAGTGGCCCAACGACGTCCTGCTCGGCGGCCGTAAGCTCGCGGGGATCCTCGCCGAGGCGGACCTTTCCGGCGAGGCCCCCCGCGCTGTGCTGGGCGTGGGTGTGAACGTCGCCTGGCGGCGCGAGGACCTGCCCGTGGAGACGGCGACGTCGCTCAACCTCGAGGGCGTCGACGTGGAGTGGGACCAGTTCACCGTGGACCTCCTCCTCGCCCTGGGCGAGCGGATCCGCCAGTGGCGCGAGGGTGACGCGCAGCTGCTCGAGGACTACCGCGCCGTGTGCTCCACCATCGGCCGGGCCGCCCGCCTCGAGCGGGCCGGCGGGGACGTCGAGGGTGTTGTCGACGACATCAACGACGCCGGCGAGATCGTCATCGACGGCACCGCCTACTCCGCCGGCGACGTGACGCACCTGCGTCCGGCCGAGTAGCGTCCCCCGCGGTGGCTGGGATGAAGCTTGGCGATGGCGAGGTCGTCCTCGCCGACACGTGCGGCCCCCTGTCCGGGTTGGTCTTTCCCCTGCTCGAGCTGGTGGTGGTCACGGGCGTGTGCTGGATGGCCGTCGGCTGGATGGACGGCCACGGCATCGACCCCGCCTTCCGCAACCTCGTCGTCGCGCTCTGGGCGGTGCTCGCGGTTCTCCGTTTCGTGCTGCCTGTCGTCTCCTCGCGCCGCCGCCGCTTCATGGTCACGGACCGCCGGGTTCTCGCGCGCGGTGGCGGGGGAGGGGTGGGCGCGCCCGACTCCATCCCGATCCAGCAGATCCATTCCGCGCGCCGGGAGCGCGGCGGTCTCACCCTCTCCGTCTACGGGTTCGACCGCCCCCTGCACTACCCCGGGGTGGGCCGGGCGAAGAAGGTGGAGAAGGTGCTCAACGGGCGGGTCGGCGCCGGCCAGTTCCACGCGTCCCGGTACCGCTAGGGTGCTTGTCGGGCACTAATGTAAACGAACGTGAACCATGCCCATGAAATGCCCACCGTTGCCGTCGTCGGCGACGGCCAACTCGCCCGGATGATGCACACCGAAGCCATCGAGCTGGGGTTGCGCACCCGGGTCCTCGCCGGCGGCAGGGACGCCTCCGCGGCCCAGGTTTTCGGCGACGTCCGCCTGGGCGATTACACGGACCTCTCCGACTTGGAGGAGATCGCGCGGGGAGCGGACGCCGTCACCTTCGACCACGAGCACGTGCCCAATGAGCACCTGCAGTCGCTCATCGACGCCGGGATCAACGTCGAGCCCCGCCCGGCGGCCCTGCTCTACGCGCAGGACAAGCTGGAGCAGCGCACCCGGCTGGGTGAGATCGGCGCCCCGGTGCCGGAATTCGCCCCCATCGCATCCGCCCAGGACGCGCGCTCGTTCTGGGAGCGCGTTGACGGCGAGGTGTGCCTCAAGGCGACCCGAGGCGGGTATGACGGCCACGGCGTGTGGTTCCCCGAATCCGAGCAGGGTTTCGCCGACCTCGTCACCGAGCTGCTCGGCACGGGCACCCCCCTCTACGCGGAACGCAAGATCGCCTTCACCCGCGAACTGTCCGCCATGGTGGCCCGGAACCGGTCGGGGAAGGTGCGCGCCTGGCCCGTCGTGGAGTCGATCCAGGAGGGCGGGGTGTGCCGCGTGGCGATCTCGCCCGCGCCGGGTCTCAGCCCGGACCTCGCCGCGTACTGCCGCGACCTTGCGGTGCGCATCGCCGAGGAGCTGGACGTCACCGGGGTCCTCGCCGTCGAGCTCTTCGAGCACCCCGGTGCGGACGGGGCCCCCGCCGTCACCGTCAACGAGCTGGCCATGCGCCCCCACAACACCGGGCACTGGACCCAGGAGGGGTCCGTGACCTCCCAGTTCGAGCAGCACCTGCGCGCCGTTCTCGACTGGCCGCTGGGTTCCACCGAGCCGCTGGCACCCGCGACCGTCATGGTCAACACCCTGGGCGGCGAGCGCGATCCGGAGATGCCCATGCGCGGGCGCGTCGCCGAGGTGATGCGCAGGTATCCGGAGGCCAAGGTGCATCTCTACGGCAAGGACTGGCGCCCGGGGCGCAAGATGGGCCACGTCAACGTCACCGCCGCCGACGCCGACACGGCCCGCCGCATCGCAGAGGACGCCGCCCACTTCATCGTCAACGCCACCTGGAAGGACTAGAGCATGGAACCGATCGTCGGCCTGATCATGGGTTCGGACTCCGACTGGGACACCGTCGCCCCCGCCGCCGAGGTGCTCGCCGAGTTCGGCCTGCCGTTCGAGGTCGGTGTCGTCTCCGCGCACCGCACCCCCGAGAAGATGCTGGCCTACGCCAAAACCGCCCACAAGCGCGGCCTGAAGGTCATCATCGCCTGCGCCGGCGGGGCCGCGCACCTGCCCGGCATGGTCGCCGCCGCGACCCCGCTGCCCGTCATCGGCATCCCCCGGGCGCTCAAGGATCTCGACGGGCTGGATTCCCTGCTCTCCATCGTCCAGATGCCCGGCGGTGTCCCCGTGGCCACCGTCTCCATCGGCGGCGCGAAGAACGCCGGTCTGCTCGCCGCGCGCATCATCGGCGCCTCCGACCCGGACGTGCTGGCGCGGATGGCCGCCTACCAGGAGGGCATGGCCGCCGAGGTCGAGCGCAAGGATGAAGCCCTGCGTTCGCGGTTGATGGGTGAATAGCGGGCCGATCGTCGTGCTCGGCGCCCGCGTCATCGACGGGCGCCCCTCCCGCCTGCTCGAGGCCCGCTTATCGACGGCCCTCGGTCTCTGGCACCGCGATCCCGACCGCCCGGTGGTGGTCTCGGGGCACGACGAGGCCGGCGCGATGGCGGCGTGGCTCGTCGGCCACGGCGTGCCGCGCGGCTCGATCGTTCTGGAGCCGGATGCCCGCTCCACGAACGAGAATCTCGAGAACGCGCGGGCACTTTTCCCGGATGCGGCGCTCCTGACCGTCGTGACCAACGGCTTCCACGTGGCGCGCACACGGGTGTGGGCCCGCCACCTGGGCATCCCCGTCGAGGTGGCGGCCGCGCCCACCCCGCGCCGCTCACGTCTGCGCAACTACACCCGGGAAATTGCGGCGCTTCCACACTCCATCGCGCGCGTCGCCTGGCGCAGAGCGGCCCGGGTGCTGCTCGGGCGGTAGGTTAGGCGGCCCACCCGAGCTTCGCGCAGGAGTTCGATTTTCCCGGGGCGCTGTCCGGGGTGTTTCTAAGCTCTTCCCCATGTTGAGCGAAATTGAGTACGAGTTTCTGTGGGAGCGAGAACTCCGCGACGGCCACGCCTACGATTTCGCAGAGCTGAAACGCGCGATCGAACGCCGCGTGGACAATCTCATAGAGGAGTGGGCGAGGGAGGAGACCACCACACCCTGCCCCGGCACCATCCCCCTCGATGTTCTGGAGCCGGATATACGCCGTCGGGCGCGGAAGGAAGTTGCGTCCCGGGCGGGAGCCCTCGACGATCTGGATGGACCCTACGAGGAGGACCTCTGGTTCGACTACCAGCGCGTTCTCAAGGGCTATTTCGACCCGATCGGAGATGACCCCTGGGTAGAGACTGACGATGGCGACCTGGTGGAAATTCTGCCGTGGGAGGAACCGCGCCTCACCGCAGCCCGCACCCTTGTCTCCACGGTCCCGTTTTCGGACTACAACCCCTCTGCGGAGGATCTGGGCTGTTGACGCCACTTCCTCCACCGTCGCACCAGCGTCCACGTCGACAGCACCAGCGCCCCCGCCAAGAGCCCGGGCCAGACCTCCGGCTCGGGGCGGAAGAGGTTGACCACGCCCTGCACCACCGCGAGGAGGGCGAAGAAGCCGAGAAAGCCGATCAGAGCCTGCCACATGAGGTCCCGTCGAGTACTCACGCTCCCACCCCTACTCCCGCACGTCCGCCGCGTAGTCCGGGCCAGCCACCGGGAGCCCCGCCCGCAACCAGGCGTCGAAGCCCCCGATGACATCGGCGACGTTGGTCAGCCCCATGCGCTGCAGCTGGTAGGCCGCGACGGAGGAGGAGTACCCGTGCCGGCAGATGAGCACGTACGGGCGGTCCCACGACGTCGCCTCGGGAATGCGCCAGGCGAAGGTGGGGTCCAGGCGCCAGGGCAGGACGGTGAGGTCGATGACCACGGCCCCCGGGATATCCCCGCCGGCGCTGCGGTGGGCGGCGGTGCGGACGTCGATAAGCATGGCGGGCGACGCGAAAGCCTGCTCGGGGGTGAGGCGGGTGATGCGCGCCCGCGCCTCCGCGAGCAGCTCCATGGAACCGGGCACGTCTACCCCTTCACGCCGCCAGCGGTGAGGCCCGAGACGATGCGGCGCTGGAAGACGAGCACCATGATGATGAGCGGCACCGTGACCAGGGAGCCCGCGGCCATGATTGCGGCGTAAGGGTACTCGAATGCGCTCGGGCCGGCGAAGCGGGCGATGGCCACCGTGACGGGCTCCGTGGCGGTGGTGGAGAGCTGGCGCGCCAGCATGAACTCGTTCCAGGTGGTGATGAACGCCAGGATCCCGGTGGTGAAGATTGCGGGGGCGGCGAGCGGCAGGAGGACCAGGCGAAAGGCCTGGCCGCGGGACGCGCCGTCGACGCGGGCGGCCTCCTCCAGGTCCCAGGGGAGCTGCTGGAAGAACGAGATGAGGGTGTAGATAGTCAGCGGCAGGGCGAAGGAGATGTTCGGGATGATCATCGCGCGGTAGGTGCCGATCCACCCGAGGTCGCCGAAGAGCTGGAAAAGCGGGGTGACCAGAGCGATGCCCGGGAACATGGAGGCACCGAGGATGATGCCGGTGATGAAGCCCTTGCCCGGGAAGTCCAGGCGGGCGATGGCGTAGGCGGTGAACACGCCCACGACAACCGCCAGGGCCGTCGTGGACAGCGAGATGATGAGCGAGTTGCCGATGGCACCCAGGAAGTCGTTGCCCTTGTCCGTCGCCAGTGCGTCGCGGAAGTTGCCCAGCGTGACGTGGGTGGGCCAGGGGGTGGTGTCGAAGGTGTGCGACGGGTCGCGCAGCGCCGTGACCAGCATCCAGTAGAACGGGGCGAGGCCCCAGAACATGATGAAGATGATTCCGAGGTAGTGCGATAGTTTCCTCATCGTGCGGCCTCCTCCGAGACGGTCTCCGGCGCGCCCGCGCCCTTCGCTTCACGACGCCACCAGCGCCTCTTCCCCTTCACCCCGGGCGTCCCGTCGCCGCCCACGTCCGCCCCGAGGAAGCGGATCATGATGAAGGCGACCGCGAAGATCAGCAGGAAGATCAGGGTGGACAGCGCCGAGGCGGAGTTGAAGTTGCCCTGGCGCATGTCCTCCACCACCAGCTGGGAGATCGTGGCGGTGGGGGAGTTGGAGGACCCGGAAATCATGATCACCGGCAGGTCGTACATTCGCAGAGCATCGAGGGTGCGGAAAAGCACCGCGACCATCAGCGCCGGCCGCACCAGGGGAAGGGTGATGCGCGTGAACTGCTGCCAGCGGCTCGCTCCGTCGACGCGGGCGGCCTCGTAGACGTCCCTGGGAATCATCTGCAGGCCGGCGAGGATGAGCAGCGCCATGAACGGGGCGGTCTTCCACACGTCGGCGATGATGACGGCGGTCCGCGCCGCCCACGGGTCCGTGGTCCAGGCGATGTCCGTGTGCAGCAGGGAGTTGACGATGCCCGCCGGGGCGAACATGAACTGCCACAGCTTCGCCGTCACGGCCGTCGGGATGGCCCAGGGGATGAGCACCGCGGCGCGGATCAGGCCACGGCCGCGGGACTCGGTGTTCATCACCAGGGCCATCGTCAGGCCGAGGATCGTCTCCAGCAGCACGGTGACCACGGTGAAGAAAAGAGTGATGCGCACCGCGGGCCAGAAGTCGGTGGCCAGCACGCCGGGCGGGCACGAACCCACCTTCCCGGAGGGGGACATGCACCGGTTGGTCAGCCAGTAGAGGTAGTTGTCCAGGCCGGCGAAGCCGCCGTCGGTGAACACCCCCGTCTTCGGATCCAGGCGGCGGTTGCCCTGGAAGGACAGCCAGATCGCCCGGACGATCGGGTATCCGATGACGACGGCCAGAACAAGCAGGGCCGGGGCGACAAGCCCGGTCGCCTTTCCGGTGTCGCGCGGGGCGCGCCGCTTCGGCGTGGCGGTCCCGGAAGCGGGGCGCTTCCTGATGGCGGTTGTCATATGCTCCTCACGATCTGCGGGTGGGCGCGGGTGATGTTAGGGAGTGTAGCGGGGCCGGACGGGCGAAACGCCCGCTCCGGGGAATCGGAGGCGGGCGCTTGTGTCACGCTGGCTTTGCGACGTCCCCGGGCGCGGGCCGGGGGTCGCCGGCGCCTTCCTAGGACGCCTGCTTGATGGCCGCGGCCATGTCGCGGGTGGCGTCGTCCACGCTCTTGCCCGCGGTCAGCGCCGCGTAGGCGTTGTCCTGGATGGCCTTGGAAACGGCCGGGTAGAACGGGGAGACTGGGCGCGGCTTGGCGTGCTCCAGGGACTCCTTGAGAGCCGGCAGGTACGGCTGCTCCTTGATCAGCTCCGGATCGTCGTAGACGGAGGCGAGCACCGGCGGGAAGGAGGCCTCGGCGAACGCGCGCTGGTTGTCCTCGGAGATCATGAACTCGATGAAGTCCTTGGCGGTGGCCTTCTTGGTGGAGTTGACGTTGATGCCGTTGTTGTAGCCGCCGAGGGTGGACACACCCACGCCGTTCTCGCCGACGAGCGGCTGGACCTCGACGTTGATGCCAGCCTTCTTCGCGTTGGCGTACATGTACGGCCAGTTGATGGCGAAGGCGGTCTTGCCCTCCGTGAAGGCCAGGTTGGTCTCTTCCTCGGTGGCGGCGGTGGAGGACGCGGCGATGGTGTGGTCCTTGTAGGCGTCGACCATCGTCTGCAGGCCCTTCTTGGCCTCGGAGGACTCGACCTTGGGCTCACCGTTGTCGTCGAGAACCTCGCCGCCCCAGCCGTTGATGAAGCCGAGGCTGTTGACGGTCAGGCCCTCGTACTGCTTGAGCTGGGTGGTGAGGCAGTCGGTCTTCACGGCCTCGCAGGCGGACTTGATGTCGGCGAACTTCTCGGGCTTGGCGGTGACCTGGTCGGCGTTGCGGAACAGCAGCTGACCGTTGGTGTTCTGCGGCAGGGCGTAGAGCTTGCCGCCATAGGTGGCGGACTCGACGGTGGACTTCAGCAGTTTGGAGGTGTCCACCTTGTAGTCGCCCTCGAGCGGCTCGAGCCACTGGTTGGCGGCGAACTGGGCGGTCCAGACAACGTCGAGGGCCATGACGTCGTAGTCGGTGTTCTTGGCCTGGAGGGACTGCACGAGGGTGTCGCGCTGGTCGTCGGCCTCACCCGCGAGTTCGGAGAGGGTGACCTTCTCGTCCGGGTGGGCGGCGTTCCACTTCTCGATGAGCGGGGTGACCTTGTCCGTGTCATTGCGGCCCATTGCGAAGGTGATGGGGCCGCGGCCCTCGCCCTTGGAGGACGAGGCACCGGAGGTCGCGGTCTCCGTGGCGGTTTCCTTCGCCGTGGAGGTCGAACCGGAGTCAGAGTTGGAGGAGCAGGCCGTCAGGGTGGCCGCGGCCAGGGCGGCGGCGCACAGCGCGGCGCCGGACTTACGAGTTGCCGTGAAGTTCATCAAAAGCACCTTTCAGTTTGTTCGGTGCCTTCAATGTAGTTTCCAGGTGACAACCCCCGCTGGAAGGCGGGGGGAATACCCGACATCGGGGGTGATATCCCCCAGGAAACGGACATCGGGCCCGCCCCGCGAAACAACGGCGGAATTCTGCGTTAACGGGAGGTGAAGAAGTGGGTGACGTTCTCCGCGCCGAGGATCTCCTGCAGCCGGTCCGCCGAGACCAGGCCCGTGACCACCACGACGGACCCGTCGGCCGCGAGCGGTGCCATGACGCGCTCGGCGAATTCCCCGGCCGTCTCCCACGGCTCGGCGTGGTAGCGGCCGCGTTCCGTGCCCCCGCGCAGCCAGGTGCCGAGCTCCGGGCTGTCGCCGAAGTAGTCGTCGCCATAGAAGCGCACGGTGGGCCCGAAGTCTATGGCGCCGAGGGGGAGCTCTCCACCCGACTCCACAACCCCGCGGCCGAACGGGTCCGGCGAGACGATGACCACGTCCGGCACGTTGGCCCAGGCGGAGGCGCGGTCGAGGGTGGTGAACACGACATCCGGGTCGGTGCCCGTCGCGCCGGCTTCCAAGGAGAACGCCGGTGTGAGCGAGGCGTTGTAGGCACCGATCGCGATGACGGCAGCCTGCCAGGAAGCGGGGACGTCGATAAGCAGGCGAGAGCCCGGGGCGAGCTCGAACTCGGCCTCCAGCATGTTGGCCACCTTGCTCGCCCAGTTGTCGAGGGTCTGGGCGGAAAACTCCATGCGGGTGCCGGCGGCCTCGTCGTAGAGCGTCAGCCGCGGGCCGGCGGGGTTCGAGCGTAGGAGCGGCGAAAGCATACTCATGGGCGCCCATCATAGGGGCGCGGCGCGGGTGACGGACGCGGTGCCCAGTCCGCGCCTAGTTCACGCAGCGCGGCCCGGAACCACCGGCGTCGATCTTCGGGCCGACCTCTGCGGCACCGAAGTCCTCGCCCGGGGTCCCCACCGTCTCCTCCTCGCTGGGCTGGGCGCTCGGGGAATCGGTACCCGGCCCCGAGTAACCGTCCGCGACGACGACGATGAGGGTGGACGGGTCGAGCCCCTCGTTGGAGGTCACGGGGAGCCCGCCCAGCTTCTGCGCGAGCTCCGCGGCGGCCGGGTCGTGCGGATCCAGGGCGACAACCTGCGAGAAGCTGTACACGCCGGGCAGCGCGTTGGACACGTTGGCCACGTTGACACCCTGCCCGCGGAGGTAACCGCCCACGGCACCCGCCATCCCGGCCCCCTGCCCCGCGTTGAGCATGTGCACCTCGCGGTTCTGCAGGGACGCGGGCGCGCCAGTTGAACCGGAGCCGTCGGAGTCGCCCGAGTCTCCGCCCTGCTTCTGCTGCTCCGACGGGGGCTTGATCACGTCCTCCATGAACGTGTGCACCTGGGGCACGTCGACGGTGACGATCGACTCGCCGTAGTCGCCCACGCCGTTGACCGAGGTGACGGGGATGGTGGTGAACTCCACGTTGCCCCCGGCCAGGCCGGACATCTGCTGGGCGAACCCGACGATGTCCCAGCCCTGATCCAGTGTGACGGAGCGGCCCGCGGCGTTGGACAGGTCGCGCAGCTTGGAAGGGTTGGTCAGGGTGCCGGCGGAGAGGATCTTCTGCACCAGCGACGCCATGTACGCCTGCTGGCGAACGATGCGGTCAAGGTCGCCGCGCGGCAGCTCGTGGCGCTGGCGGACGAAGGACAGGGCTTGGGCGCCGTCAAGGGTCTGCTGCCCGGCGGGGAAGTTGGCGCCGGACAGGGGCTCGTTGACTGCCTCGTTGAGGCAAACGTCGACGCCGCCGACGGCGTCGGTGAGGAGGGCGAACCCCAGGAGCCCCACCTGCGCGAAGTGATCGACCTGGACCCCGGTGAGCCCCGCCACGGCGTTGATGAGCCCCTCCTGCCCGGCGCGGGCCACCTGCTGCTCCAGGGAGGAGCCGTCGGACATGCCTCGCGCCTTGAGCTCATCGCGCTTAGTGCCCGCGTAGGACGCGTAGACACCGTTGATCTTCATGTTGCCGTAGCGGTCGTCGTGGATGTAGGTGTCGCGGGGGATCGACACCGCGGTCGCGCGCGAGCCATCCTCCGGCACGCGGATGACCATGATGGTGTCGGTGTTGATCTCGCCGTCGGAGACGCCGGCGTTGAGCCGGTTCAGCTCGTCGGCGCTGAGCGGGTTGCCCTGCGCGTCCGTGCGGGAGTCGGAACCGACGAGGAGGATGTCCACCGCCCCGTCGAGAGCGGCGTCCTTCTTGTCGCGATTGATGCTCAGCTCGGAGGCGGACAGGTTGCCGCCGAGCCGGCCGATGGAGAAGTGGCCGACGCCGGAAATCGTGAGCAGGAGGGCGGAGAGGAGGGCGAGGGAGCCCTTCACCACCGGGTGGCCCGACTGGGCGATATCCCGTGCGCGCGAGGGCGCCGCCTGGATATCCCGGGCACGCCTGTAGTTCTCCTTCACGCGTGGAAGTATACGACATGCGTCCGCACAAACGTGCGCCGTGAGCCGGGTTCGATCGGGGTCATGGGTAAGCTGTTGCGCATTGTGAACAAGGACAAAGCGATGAATCCCCCCGCCCCGCTCGCGGTGGTCACGGTGACGTACTCCCCGGGGGACCACCTGCGCCAGCTCGTGGATTCGCTCGACGGCGCCTGCGGGGGGCCGGTGGTCCTCGTCTGCGCGGACAACGGATCCACCGACGGGGTGGCCCGCGACCTCGTGGCGCAGCGCGCCGACGTGGAGTTCCTTCCCACCGGCGGCAACATCGGCTACGGTGCCGCGATCAACGCCGCCGCCCGGCGGTTGCGGGCGAGACGCGAGGCGGGGGAGATCGACCCCGACCATTTTCTCGTGGTCAACCCCGACGTGCGCTTCCTCCCCGGCAGCGTGGACCGCCTCCTCGAGTGCGCGACGGGCCGGCCGCGCGCGGGGGCGGTCGGCCCGCGCATTGAGGAGGCGGACGGCTCCGCCTACCCGAGCGCGCGCGAGGTGCCCGGGGTGCTCACGGGCATCGGCCACGCCCTGCTGTACGGCATCTGGCCCTCCAACCCCTTTTCCGCCGCGTACAAGGCGGGCGACGACATGGATTCCCAGCGCACCGCCGGCTGGCTTTCCGGGGCGTGCCTGCTTCTGCGGTGGGATGCCTTTGAGTCCATCGGGGGCTTTGACGAGCGCTACTTCATGTACATGGAGGACATCGACCTCGGTGACCGTCTGGCGCGCGCCGGGTGGGACAACGTGTACTGTCCCGGCGCCGTGATCCGCCACGACCAGGGCCACGTGGCGGACAGGTACTCGCGCGTCACGGTGCCCGCCCATCACGCCTCCGCGTACCGTTTCCAGGCGGACCGGCACCCCTCGTGGTGGCAGGCCCCGCTGCGCCTCGCCCTGTGGGCGGGCCTGAAGGCGCGCGGCGGGTTGCTCGCCTGGCGCGGAACGCCGACGACTGACAATTAATACTGAAAGGTTTGTAGATGGCTGATCCGAGAAACACCGACGCGGTGGTCCTCGTCGGCGGGCGCGGCACGAGGCTGCGCCCCCTCACGGTGTCCACCCCGAAGCCGATGCTTCCCACGGCCGGGTACCCCTTCCTGAGCCACCTGCTCGCCCGGATCCGGAAGGCGGGGATGACGCATGTGGTCATGGGCACCTCCTACCGGGCCGAGGTGTTCGAGGAGTACTTCGGCGACGGCTCGGACTTCGGCCTGGAAATCGAGTACGTGGTGGAGGAGGAGGCGCTCGGCACCGGTGGCGCGATCCGCAACGTCCTCGACCGCCTGCGCCACGACAACGCGATGGTCTTCAACGGAGACGTCCTCTCCGGCGCGGACCTGGGTGACATCCTGCGCACCCACAGCGAGTCCGACGCCGATGTCACCCTCCACCTCGTCCGCGTGCCGGACCCGCGGGCCTTCGGGTCCGTGCCCACCGACGGCGACGGCAACGTGCTCGCCTTCCTGGAGAAGACGGAGGACCCGCCGACCGACCAGATCAACGCCGGTTGTTATGTCTTCAAACGCTCCGTCATCGAGGCCATTCCCGCCGGCCGCGTCGTCTCCGTCGAGCGCGAGACATTCCCCGGCCTGCTCGGCGCGGGCGCGAAGGTCGTCGGCCACGTGGACACCTCCTACTGGCGCGACATGGGCCGGCCCAGCGATTTCGTGCAGGGATCGTCGGACCTCGTGCGCGGCATCGCTTACTCACCGCTGCTCGAGGGAAAGACGGGCGAGTCGCTTGTCGACGCCTCCGCGGGCGTCGCCGGGGGAGTGATCCTCATGGGCGGCACGGCCGTGGGCCGGGGCAGCGACATCGGCGCCGGGTCCCGGGTGGACGACACCGTGATTTTCGACGGCGTGACCATTGAGCCGGGCGCCGTGGTGCGCAACTCCATCATCGCCGCCGGGGCGCAGATCGGCGCCAACGCCCGCATCAGCGACTGCGTGATCGGGGAGGGTGCACGCATCGGAGCACGCTGCGAGTTGCAGGGCGGCATGCGTGTGTGGCCCGGGGTGGAAATCCCCGACTCCGGAGTGCGGTTTTCCCCCGACGCGTAGGCGCCACGCCGGGGGATCGGCGGGTTAGTTGCCCCCGGCAAACGTCACCACAACATGTAGTACCCCCGCTACCCACCCCCTGTCCCCGCCTCCTGTTACCAGTGTGACTGAAGTGGCGTTTGACGTGCGCGATGGTGGCAAAGGCCCTGCGTTGACCGAAAACGCCTTGCGGCTATTTAGGGCTAGAGTGTGTAATCACTGGTGTAATCACAGTGATGTAAGCGTGATGGAAACGTAACTGTCGTTTCGCATCCCCGCCGCCCGCGGCTCGTGACAAGCGGTTCGCATCACAGGGATCGACCATCGACCATCTACAACGGAGGAAGGGGACGGCGTGGAAGATATGGCTGGAAACGCCATTCTCCGTGGCGCAGCTGCGGGCGGGATGACCCTTGATGAACTGTTTGGCACCGTCGAGCAGGAATGGCAGGACCAGGCGCTCTGCGCCCAAACCGACCCTGAGGCGTTCTTCCCCGAGAAGGGCGGCTCCACCCGCGAGGCTAAGCGCATCTGCCAGGCGTGCGCGGTGCGCGACGAGTGCCTCGAGTACGCCCTCGAGCACGACGAGCGCTTCGGCATCTGGGGCGGGCTCTCGGATCGAGAGCGCCGCCGCCTGAAAAAGCAGATCGGCTAACGCATCACCCGCGCGGCGGTCACCACGGGAATTCCGGGTCGATCACCTGCGGGTCCACGTTGAGATAGTTCGCCACCAGAGCGGTCAGAATCCAGGTCAGGAGTTCTGAGCGCTCCATCGCCGTCTTTGCCCTCTGCTCCACGGGCATGCGGAAGACGACGAAGCGCGCCCGGGTCGGGTTTCCCTCGCGGTCGACTCCCGCCTGCAGGACCCGCCCGAGCGGCACGGGGCCGTCGGCGACGACCTCGTCGGGCAGGACCGCCGTATCCGCGCGCAACCTCATGCGGGGGATGGTGTCCACCGCCAGATCGACACCCGCAAGCTGCTCGAAGTACTCGTTGTGCAGCGGCGCATAGGCCTCCAGGACGCTCTGGTCGAAGGCCATGGAGCGCGTGCGGTAGCGCGGGACACCGACGGGCAGCAGGGGGCCCCGCGCGCCCCGGCCCCTCCTGTCGCGGGCGGGCCGGAGGTGGAGGGGCTGGTGTGGGGTGTCCGCGCTCATGGCCCCTCATGTTAGGCACCCCGGTGGCCGGGGGCGTCCGGCCACGCCGCGTGTCACTGTCGGAATCTAGAGCGGAGGTTTAGACTTGGCCTCCGTGAATACCTACCGTCGTTGTTGCCGTCCCGGCTGCGGCAGACCTGCTGTGGCTACGCTCATCTACGCCTACGCGGAATCAACGGCGGTCATCGGACCACTCGCCCCGGCGCAGGACCCGCACGCCTGGGACCTGTGCGAGCGGCACTCCGCGCACATCACCGCGCCCGTCGGCTGGGATCTCGTGCGGGTGGAGCAGGTCGATATCGACGATTCCGAGCTCGAGAACATGGACGAATCCGACCTCACCGCGCTCGCCGCCGCCGTGCGCGAGGCCGGCCGCGTGACCACAGGTCTGGTGGAGACGGGCGAGGACCCGATCGAATACGCCGCCACCCGCGACTTCAACGACCCGGCCACCTCCAACCACCCCGTGCACCGCACCAAGCGCATCGAGGAGCACATCGCCGCCGCGAAGGCGGTGCGCCGGTCCCACCTGCGCGTCGTGCCCGATCCGGACGCCAACCCGGGCGGGTCCGGTGAATCCCGTGCTGTGGCTCCGGCCGAAACGGATGCGCCGGCGACCTCCCGCGGGCCGGAAGCGCTGGGGGAGGAGCGGGAGAACTAAGATGGCCCGCATGGCTATCAACCGTGAGCGGGACAGTATCGACAAGGTGATCAAGGCGTACGACGTGCGCGGGGTCGTCGGCGAGCAGATTGACGAGGACTTCGTCGCGGACGTGGGCGCCGCGTTCGCCACCATCCTGCGCGACGAGGGAGAGACCCGCATCGCGGTCGGCCACGACATGCGCCCCTCCTCGCCGGATCTCGCCGCCGCCTTCGCCCGCGGTGCCAGCGAGCACGGCCTCGACGTCATCGAGCTCGGGCTGACCTCGACCGATGAGCTCTACTTCGCCGCCGGCACCATGAACTGCGCCGGCGCCATGTTCACCGCGTCCCACAACCCCGCTCGGTACAACGGCATCAAACTCTGCCGCGCAGGCGCGACGCCGGTGAGCACCAGCACTGGTCTCGGCGAGATCGCGCGCATGCTTGTCGACGGCATCCCCGCCCCCGAGGGGGAGCCCGGGAGCGTCGAAAAGCGCGATGTGCTTGAGGACTATGCGGCGTTCCTCCGCGACCTCGTCGAGGTGCCGGTGCGCCGTGACCTGGTCATCGCGGTCGACGCCGCCAACGGGATGGCGGGCCTGACCGTGCCCGCCGTACTCGGGGACATGGACGTGCGCCCGCTCTACTTCGAGCTCGACGGCACCTTCCCCAACCACGAGGCCAACCCCCTCGACCCGAAGAACCTCGAGGATCTGCAGAAGTTTGTAGTGGAGCAGGGCGCCGACATCGGCCTCGCCTTCGACGGTGACGCGGACCGCTGCTTCGTCGTCGACGAGAAGGGCCGGCCGGTGTCCCCCTCGGCGATCACCGCTCTCGTGGCGACGCGGACGCTGGAGAAGAACCCGGGCGCGACGATCATCCACAACCTCATCACCTCCCGTGCCGTGCCCGAGATCATCGGTGAGCTCGGGGGGACGGCCGTGCGCACGCGCGTCGGCCACTCCTACATCAAGGCCGAGATGGCCAGCTCCGGTGCCCTGTTCGGCGGCGAGCACTCCGCGCACTACTACTTCGCCGACTTCTTCAACGCAGACTCCGGGCTGGTGGCTGCGCTGCACGTCTTGGCCGCGCTTGCCGAGCAGGACCGGCCGCTCTCCGCACTCATGGCGGAGTTCGACCGCTACGTCGCCTCCGGTGAGATCAACTCCGAGGTGGAGGACCAGGAGGCAGCCACCCAGCGGGTTCTCGACGCGTTCAAGGACCGCATCGAGTCGGTGGACCGGCTCGACGGGGTTACCGTCACCCTGGAGGGGACGAAGGCGTGGTTCAACGTCCGCGCCTCGAACACGGAGCCGCTACTGCGCCTCAACGTCGAGGCACCCACCCGCGGCGAGGTCGACGCCCTGACCGCCGAGGTGCTCGCCGCGATCCGCTCCTGATCCCGGGTTCGGGCGAACCCCGGGGGCGCGTTTCCGCCTAGGGTGTAGTCATGGAGAGCAACGACAGCCGGCTCGGCGACTACTACGAGGGCGCGGGGGGATACGACCGGGAGACGGTCCGCTTCTTCGACGTGGCACACGAGGGGGCCCAGATGAGGGCCGTGGCGCACGCGGTGGACGGGTTCGCGCGGTTGCGGGGGATGCAGCCGCGCAGCGTGGTCGTGGTGGGGACCGACCAGGTCTCCCGCGCGGCCGCAGCGTGCGCCCTCGCCCTGCGGACCCCGCTGCCGGTTCCGGCGTTCGTGACACCCGCTCTCCCCGCCTACGTTGGGCCCCTCGACGTGGTCGCGGTGGTGGGGGACTGCGCGGACGACGCCCGCACGGGGCAGGACACGCGCTCACTCCTCACCGCCGCTCGACGGGGTGCGGAAACCGTTTTCGCCGGCCCGTCGCGGGGCCCGATCGTCGAGGACGTGCCGGACTCCGTGTTCGTCATTCCGCCCCTGCCCACCACGTCGTCCGCATCACCCCTGCGGGCCATGGCAACGGTCTGGGCCGTGCTCGACAGCCTGGTTCAGCCTGGTGAGATCACCCGGGAATTCCTCCTCGCGCTGGCCGACGGTGTTGATGCCGAGCTCGAGGCGCTGTCCCCGCAGCGCGACGACACCGTCAACGCCGCCCGCCAGTTGCGCACGTTCACCGACGGTGCCCGGGTGCTGCACACGGGATCGACCCCCTGCGGCGGAGCACTCGCGGGCCTCGTTGCGCAGCTGTGGAGCGTGCACGGAATCCCCTCGGGTTACGCCTCCGCCCCGGAGCTGCCCTCGGCGCTGGAGAACGCGAACGCCGGCGGGGGAGGCGGCGACATCTTCCACGACCCCTTCCTTGACGACGGCCCCCAGCTGGTACCGTTGAAGACCGTTGTCTGGGCGGAATCGGATTCGGTTCTGCCCGCTTCCCGCGCCGAGACCGTGGAGGAACAGGGCCTCGGTGACGCGGAGGTGGCTGCGCGCCTGGTGGCGCGCGCCTACGCCGCCACCGCGATGGACGCCTGAGCGCCCGCCCGGGCCAGTGCTGGCCGGGGTGGCGGCGCCGACCGAGATCGAACGGATGAATGGAGTGCGAATGAAGCAGCTTGACGGGACTCTCCGGACGTATCCGTGGGGGTCGCGGTCGCTGCTCGCGCAGCTGCGCGGTGAGCCCGTGCCCTCGCAGAAGCCCGAGGCGGAACTGTGGTTCGGCGCCCACGCCGCGGCCCCTTCGACGGTGGGCGGCACCGGCCTGGACAAGCTGATTGCGGCCGACCCGGCTGCCGAGCTGGGCGAGCGGGTGCGGGCGCAGTTCGACGGAAAGCTGCCATTCCTTCTCAAGCTGCTGGCCGCCGACGAGCCGCTGAGCATCCAGGCCCACCCGTCCAGGGAACAGGCCCGGGAGGGTTTCGAGCGGGAGAACGCCGAGGGCATCGCCGTGGACAGCCCGCGGCGCAACTACCGCGACGCCAACCACAAGCCGGAGCTCATCGTCGCGCTGACGGAGTTCCACGCGCTGGCCGGCTTCAGCCCGCTGGAGCGCACGACCGAGCTCTTTCAGGCGCTGAGCTGCCCGGCGCTGGACCGGTACGCTGCCATGATCGACCCGGATAACGAGGCCGGCAGCCTCCGTGCGCTGTTCACCACCTGGATCTCCATCCCGACGGCGCGCCGCGAGGAGCTCATCGCCCGGGTCGCGGAGTCCGCGCGCGGGATCGGGGCGGACAGCGGCTGGCTCGGGCGTACCGCGCGCAACTTCCTCTCCCTCGCCGAGCAGTACCCGGGTGACAGCGGCACGCTCGCCTCGCTCATGCTCAACCACGTGGAGCTCTCTCCCGGAGAGGCGCTCTTCCTCGCCGCGGGGCAGCCGCACGCCTACCTGCGCGGCATGGGCGTGGAGATCATGGCCAACTCGGACAACGTCCTGCGCGGCGGCCTGACATCGAAGCACGTCGACGTTCCCGAGCTCGTGCGCATCCTGCGCTTCGAGTCGTTCGCGGACCCCTCCGCGGTGACGACGCCCGATGCCGGCGCCACCCGCTACGAGGCCCCGTGCGATGACTTCCTGCTCACCCGCTACGAGCTGGGCGCCGGCGAGAATCTGGACGTGGCTCTCGACGGCCCGGCCATCGCCCTGTGCACGGCGGGGTCCGCGGCTGGCGAGGGGGTCGAGCTCACACCCGGCCGGGCAGCCTGGGTCCCGGCCTCGGACGGCCGCGTCACCCTGGCGGCGGGCGAGCGCGGTGCCGAGATTTTCCTCGCCCGGGCCTAGCTGCGGTTAGGGCGCGCGGCTATCCCCGGGCCTAGTTGCGGAAGTAACCCCAGAAGTGGTTCCACCAGGCGGCGGAGTCAGAACCGGGGTTGTCGTACTGCTGGACCTGCTGGGAGGCGGGATCGACCTGTTCCACCGTTTGCGGGGGCACGGCCTGGCGCTGGGGTGTCGTCCCGTCGGGGGCGAGGAGCGATGCGACATCACCGGGCTGGGCCGTCGCTGTCTGCGGGTTGGCGGGGGTTCCGGCCGGGGTGGGTTCGGTGGAACCGGGGGTGGGGGAGGTCGGCGTGCCGCCAGGTGGGGTCGTGCCCGTCGCGGTGGCGGTGCCACCGGTCGTTCCCGGCGCCGGGGTGACCGGCTCGCCCGTGCCGGAGGCTGTGGAGGCGGGGGTGTCGCCCTGCCCGGAGCCCGGTTCACGCGCGACGGAGGGAGGAACGACGTTGGAGGGGCGGTACACCTGGGTCGGCGCGGAGGCGCGTGGCGCGGCATTGACCACGGCGTTCGGCGGCAGGAGCGGGTCGCGCTCGGGCGCGGCGGCGCTGCCGCGCGGGGTTCCGGCGGGGCTCGGCGCCCGCTCGGCCGCGGCCGGGTCACCCTGGG
>NZ_DDJO01000001.1:95746-104840 GCF_002339505.1 Corynebacterium sp. UBA2622 | reverse complement strand
GCGCGTTGGTGGCGGCCGGGGCCTGCGGGGCACCCTTCGGGGACGCCGGGGTGCCGGGCTTGGCGGCCGCGGGCTTGGCGGCCGCCGGGGCAGGCTTGGAGGCGGCGGGCTTCGCGGCCCCCGGCTTCGCTCCACCCGTGGCAGCAGTGGCGGATGCCGCTGCCTCGGCGGCCTTGGCCGCCGGCTTAGGCGCACCCGGTTTGGGGCCACCGGGCTTAGGGGCGCCAGCCTGAGGGGCTGCCGAACCGGACTTGGTGTCGGTCTGGCCGCCGCCGGACTTCTCCCCGTAGAACGACCTCATCTTCTTGACCACCGGCGGTTCGATGGTCGACGATGCGGTTTTGACGAATTCGCCCTGCTCCTTGAGCGTGGCGAGCAGTTCCTTACTTGTTACGCCGAGCTGTTTTGCAAGTTCGTGTACGCGTAGCTTTCCGGGCACGTGTCTCCTCTTGGTTGGTGCTAGAGGGCAACGGCCGCGGAAGGCTGCTGACCCCTAGACTTTGGCAGTGACTTTCATCGCTGATGCTGCTTCATGGTTGCGTTCTCATCAGTGTTCGGTCTTCCTTGGTTGTGGTGGGTCTCCCGCGGTTTCCGCGAGGTACGTCCGTACATGACCGACATCCACCGGAGTGGTCATGCGGAGAGCGCGGGCAAATGCCCGACGATTCTCCGCCAGCTCGAACGCCTCCCATGTCGGGGTGATCCACGCTCCCCTTCCGGGAAGTGAGCGCGCCGGATCCGCCAGCACCCGCCCGGTCCCCTCCGGGTCCGCGACGAGCCTCAGCAGCTCCGAATCGTGTGCCGTGCGGCGGGTGGCGATGCACGTGCGTGTTCGAACGGGAGTTGAGCGTGCCTTTCCGGCCCGGTCACTCGAGTTCATCCACGTCCTTCCTGCGGGTGCGTCAGTGCGCCCGCCTACGTCGCCACGCCCTCACAGCAGGCCCCGTGGGCCCGACATGGTCAGCGTGTTTTAAGCCGTAGTTCACCTTACGCCATTTTCCGCGGTTTTTGTACTCCCCCTTCAGGCAGGCTGCCTGGGACCGCGGCCCGCCTACTCCGCCGCGTCGGAGTGGATGTCGATCTTCCACCCGGTCAGGCGGGCGGCGAGGCGGGCGTTCTGCCCTTCTTTCCCGATGGCGAGGGAGAGCTGGTAATCCGGCACCGTCACCTTCGCGGTCTGGGCCTCCAGGTCTAGTACCTCCACGCGCACCACCTTCGAGGGAGCGAGGGAGTTCCCCACGTACTGGCCCGGGTCCTCCGAGTAGTCAATGATGTCGATCTTCTCCCCGCCGAGCTCCTTCATCACGGTGGTCACGCGCGCCCCGCGCGGGCCGATACACGCACCCTTCGCGTTGACACCCTTGACGGTTCCCCTCACCGCGACCTTGGAGCGGTGGCCCGCCTCGCGGGCGATGGAGACGATCTCGACGGTGCCGTCCGCGACTTCGGGCACCTCGAGCGCGAACAACCCCCGCACGAGCTCCGGGTGGGTGCGGGAAAGGTTGATCTGCACCTTCCGGTCGCCCCGGTTTACTCCCACGACGTAGGCCTTGACGCGGTCGCCGTGCGTGAGCTTTTCACCCGGGATCTGCTCCGCCGGAAGGAGGATGCCGTCCTGCGGGTCCTGTTCGGTGCCGAGCTGGACCACGATGATGCCGCGGGATTCGGCGCTCGCGTCGCGCTGGACGACGCCCGAGACAACCTTGCCCTCGAATTCGGAGTACTCGGAGAAGACGCGGCCCGCCTCCATCGCCCTCATCCGGTCGACGATGGCGCTGCGCACGGCGGGAGCACCCAAGCGGGAGAAGTTCACCGGGGTGACGTCCTTCTCGGAGACGGTTTCGCCGTCGTCGCCAAGCGTGGCGAGGATGACGGCCACGTCGCCGGTGTCCGTGTCGATGTCCACGCGCGCCCTCTCGTTGGGGGCGGCCGGCGCCTCGCGGTACTCCCGGTAAGCCCGGAGGAGGGCCTCGGCGATCGTGGTCAGCAGGTCGTCGACCGGGATGCCCTGCTGCGTCTCGATGGCCTTGAGCGCGCTGAGGTCAATATTCACTTGTCTTCCTCTCCATCGGAGGCCAGGGACGCGGCCTCGTCGTACGACTTCTCCGCCAGCTCCATCTCGGCTGCGGGCGGGTTGTTGAACTCCACTTCTACCACCGCCGGGGGCAGTTCGGAAACCGTGCGCAGGTGCACTGTTGGGGTCTTTCCCGTGCCGACGAGCACGACGGTTCCCGCGGTCTCGTCGAGGGCACCGATACGGTAGAGGTCCTCCCCCACCCTCACCCTGCGGCCCCGGTTGCGGCGCCAGTGGCGCATCAGCGTCAGGGGCAGGTCCACGCCCGGTGTGGTGACCTCGAGGGTGTATCCGGCACCGAAGTTGACCTCCCCCGCGTCCTCGTGGGCGTCGAAAAGCTCCCCGATCTCGGTGGAGACGGCCTCGAGCTCGTCGAGGGTGGGGTGGGTGTCGGAGTCCAGGGCGATCACCACCTGCGACTTCCTTCCCGCCTTGACGGTGCGGACGCTCTCGACGTCCATTCCGTTGCGTTCCGCGAGGGGGCGGATGAGTTCGGTGAGGGTCTCGACTCCGGGAAATGCCATGGTGTTCAGCCTATCGTGTACGGTTTCCGCCGTGAATATCTCCCGCCTCGCGATCATCCCGGCGTGCCTGCTGCTCGCCTCGTGCTCCGGTGCGGACGCGCTCGGCCCCCACCCGAACAAGGAGATACTCGGGCTCGCCCAGCAGGCGGAGGCGGATGCGCGCTCGCTTGCCGACGATCCCGCGGCCGCCCGGCTGCGTTCGGACCAGGCGGACCAGCTCTACGGCGAGATTGCCCGCCTGTGCGGCACCGATCCCGCCGGCGAACCTCCGAAATCCTGCGCCGTGGACCGCGGAACCGGCGACGCCTCCGGCTCCCGTTATGTCACCTCGCTCTCGCACGACGCGCCGGCCGAGGCCGCCCGCGCAGCCGCCGTCCTGCCACGCGATTCCGTCGACATGGTGGTGGCCCAGGCAGTCGATGCGGCGGCGGTTGCTCCCGTGGAGTTTCCCGCGGTGAAGGTGGACAACAAGTCCGACCTCGACGCCGCCCGCGAGATGCTGCGTCGCGAGTACGCCGCCGAATACGCCCTCAGCCTTGCCAACTCCTACGCGGACGCGGACACCAGGGCCCGGATCGGGGCGCTCCGTGGCGCCGGGGAGAAGCGGCGGACCTACCTGACCGGGTTGCTCGGGGGGTCCGGGCCCGTTCCCGTTCCGGCGGCCGGTTACGAGGTCGGCGCCGCCGACGAGCCCACCGACGCCGAATCCGCCGTTCGCCTCGTGGAGGACTCCGCCTCCAGCCTCGTGGCGGGGTGGCGCCGTACGGCGGCGGACGCGTCCTCGGAAACGTGGATGGAAGCGGCCATAGCGTTGGCCGCGCAGGCCCAGCGCGGGTGACGGGGCGTCGTTAAGCTGGCGGAGGTTAACGTGGATGGTGGTATCTTCCCCGAATCAAGGAGCCGGAGTGTCACCATCCCTCATCCGCACCATGCGCTGGGCGTCCCTCATACTGATCGGCCTCGCCGCGTTTCTCATCTCCCTCGGCCCGATAGAGGCGCCGCAGTCGGCGACCGCGATGCTGCCGGATGGATTCGATTCCACCCGCGTGGCAGCTGAACGCGGTGAAAGCGGGGATGAATCCTCCGCCGCGGTCGTGCTCTACACCGGCCTCACCCCGGACACCTTCGGTGAGCTACGGGAGAAAGCCGGTGAGCTTGGCGGCCCGCTCATCCCCGACGAGGCGATGGATGCCGCGATCGTGCCCGTGGACGTGACGTCCGAAACGCTCTCCGGAAACGTTGACGCCGTTAAGGCGCTCCGCGAGCGGGCATCTTCCGACCTGCCTCCGGGCGTCGAATCGCAGGTGACCGGCCCGGCCGCCATCAATGCCGACCTGTCGGGCGTCTTTTCCGGGGCCAACTTCAAGCTCCTGGCGGTCACCGCCGTCATCGTGGCGGTGCTGCTGGTGTTCACCTACCGCTCCCCGATCCTCTGGATCGTTCCGCTGCTGGTTATCGGAGTGGCGGACCGGCTTGTCGCCGCCACCTACCCGCGCTTCCTCGACGCCGTGGGAATGCAGTGGAACGAGTCGACGGGAGGCATTCTCTCCGTGCTCGTCTTCGGAGCCGGAACGAATTACGCGCTGTTGCTTATCTCCCGCTACCGGGACGAACTCACCCGCCACGACGACCGGTTCGGGGCGATGTCGCGTGCCTGGTTGCCCACGGTGAAAACGATCAGCGCCTCCGCCCTCACGGTCGTGCTGGGCGTACTCTGTCTTCTTTTCTCCCACACGCCGACAACCCGGGCCCTCGGCGCCGCCGCGGCGTTCGGTGTGACCGTGGCGCTGTTCTTCGGGGCGTTTGTGCTCCCCGGTTTTCTGGTGCTCTTCGGCAGGTGGATCTTCTGGCCGCGCGCGCCGAAGGTCGGGGAAGGAGTGGAGCACCGCCTCTTCGACCGCGTCGGCGGTTATGTCAGGGCCCGCCCGGCCGCCATCCTGGCCACCGCCCTCGTTGCCCTCGGTGTGATGTGCCTCGGTGCGCTGCAGGTCACCACCGGGTTGACGCAATCCGACCAGTTCATCGACACCCCCGAATCCATCAGCGCCGCCGAGGCCCTCGGGGAGAAGTTCCCCGACGCCTCCGCCACGCCCGCCATCGTCTCCACCGGTTCCCCCGACGAAGCCACCACGGCACTGGAGGCCGCGGGGCTCTCCGTCACCCCCGCCGAGGGTTCGCTCCAGGTCTCGGGGGGAGACACCGGGCAGATCCGCACGGCCCTGGAGGGGATCGACGCGAGAGTGGGCGGGCCAGACGCGGAGCTGTTTGACACCGAAACCGCCGCGGGCGAGGATCGGCGGGTCATCTTTCCCGCGGTTCTCATCCTCATCCTGCTCAGCCTCATCGTGATCCTGAGATCCCTCACCGCACCGCTCGTCATGACCGCCTCGGTGCTGCTGACGAACGTCGCGGCCCTGGGGCTGGGCTGGTGGGTCTCGCACCACATCTTCGGTTTCGAGCGTTTCGATTCGAGCACGCCGCTCTACGCCTTCGTCTTCCTCGTGGCCCTGGGAATCGACTACACGATCTTCCTGGTGACCCGCGCGCGGGAAGAGGCGGAGGAACACGGCACCCCCGAGGCGATCCTGCGCGCGCTGTCCAGCACCGGCGGGGTGATCACCTCGGCCGGCATTCTCCTCGCCGCCGTGTTCGCGGCCCTCGGCGTGCTCCCGCTCGTGGTGCTGGCCCAGATCGGCATAGTGATCTGCCTGGGTGTTCTTCTGGACACCCTGGTGGTGCGCACGCTCGTCGTTCCCGCTGCCGTGCAGCTGCTGGGCGAGAAGTTCTGGTGGCCCGCCCGCGGACGCGAAGCTACGCGGCGCGGATGAGCTCGAGAAGCTTCTCGACGATCTGATCCGCGGGCACCTCGAGGGTCTCCCCGCCCCGGATGCGCAGCTCCACGATCCCGTCGGCGAAGGAGCGGCCCAGGATGACAAGGAAGGGCATGCCGAGGAGCTCCGCGTCCTTGAACTTCACGCCCGGCGAGACCTTCGGGCGGTCGTCGAAGATGACCTCGAGGCCGGCGGCATCCAGGTCGTTGACCAGCTTCTCCCCGGCCTCCATCGCCGCCGCGTCCTTGTTGGCCACGGCCACGTGCACCTGGTACGGCGCGATCGAGACCGGCCACACCAGGCCCTTCTCGTCGTGGCGCTGCTCGGCGACGACGGCCATCATGCGAGAGACGCCGATGCCGTAGGAGCCCATCGTGGGGACAGCGCGCTTTCCGTTCTCATCGAGGATCTGCACGTCCATCGCCTCGGTGTACTTGCGGCCGAGCTGGAAGATGTGGCCCAGCTCGATACCGCGGGCAAGCTCGACGGTGCCGTTGCCGCTCGGCGAGGGGTCGCCCTCGCGGATCTCCGCGGCCTCGACGAATCCGTCGACCTCGAAGTCGCGCCCGGCGACCAGGCCGACGACGTGGCGCTGCTTCTCGTCCGCCCCCGTGATCCACGAGGAACCGCGCACGACGCGCGGATCGGCGTAGACGGGCACCCCGTTGGCGCGCAGTGCCAGCGGACCGACGTAGCCCTTGACCAGGAAGTCGTGGGCGGCGAAGTCCTCCTCGCCGGCGAGCTCGAAGGTGGCGGGCTCGAGGGAGGCCTCGAGGCGCTTCTCGTCCAGCTCGCGGTCGCCCGGGATGAGCACGGCCGCGAGGGCCGGCCCGACGGGCTGGCCGTCGTCGTCAAGCTTGCGGGGGTCGTCAATCTTGATCACCATGCACTTCAGCGTGTCCTTGGCCGTGACAGGCTCGCCGTCGATGAGGATGCCCTCCGCATTCGCCCATGCAACGAGCGCCTCGATGGTCTCGGACTCCGGCGTGACGTGCACGACCGCCTCCGGCTGGCCCTCGATGTCCACCTCGGGCGGAACGACCGTCGCAACCGCCTCGACGTTGGCGGCGTAGTCGCCCGCCGTGGAGATGACGAAGGTGTCCTCACCGTTGTCGGAGTAGGCGAGGAACTCCTCGGAGGCGGAACCGCCCATTGCGCCGGAGGTGGCCCGGCAGATCTCGTAGCGGATGCCCACCCGGTCAAAGACCCGCTGGTAAGCGGCGCGGTGCTTTGCGTACGACTCGTCGAGGCCCTCGTCGGTCATGTCAAAGGAGTAGGAGTCCTTCATCACGAACTCGCGGCCGCGGAGGATGCCCGCACGGGGACGCGCCTCGTCGCGGTACTTCGTCTGGATCTGGTAGAGGGTGACCGGGAAGTCCTTGTACGACGAGTACAGGTCCTTCACCGCCTGGGTGAACATCTCCTCATGGGTCGGGCCGAGGAGCATGTCCGCGCCCTTGCGGTCCTTGAGGCGGAAGAGATCGTCGCCGTACTCCGTCCAGCGGTTGGTAGCCTCGTAGGGCTCGCGCGGCAGCAGGGCCGGGAACAGCAGCTCCTGCGCCCCCATCGCGTCCATTTCCTCCCGCACCACGCCCTCAATCTTGCGCAGGGTCCGCAGACCGAGCGGCAGCCAGGAGTACACGCCCGGCGCGGCGCGGCGCACGTAACCGGCACGCACCAGAAGCTTGTGGCTGGGCACCTCCGCGTCCGCGGGATCTTCGCGCAGGGTGCGCAGGAAAAGCTCGGAAAGGCGTGTAATCATGCGCGTCATCTTAGCGCTAGGGTTTTGGGCATGCTCATCGTGCTCCCACCTTCCGAGACCAAGGCACCGGGCGGTGAAACGGACCCGATGGAGGTCTCCTTCCCCACCCTCGACCCGATCCGCACGTCGCTTCTCGACGACCTCGCCGCCCTCCCGGTCGACGACATGATGACCGCTCTCAAGCTTCCCGCCTCGAAGCGTCGCGAGGCCGGGGAGAACGCGGCGTTGCGCGGGGCACCCGTCATGCCCGCCATCCACCGCTACACGGGAGTGCTGTACGACGCCCTCCGCGCCGACACCCTCCCCGACCCGGCGCTCGGCCGTCTCCTGATCGGCTCGGCGCTCTTCGGCCTGCTGCGCGCCACCGACACCATTCCCCGCTACCGCCTGTCGGGTTCGTCCAAGCTGCCGGCCCGCGACGGCGGCGTGCCGACGATGAGAGCGCGCTGGGGGGCGTCGATAAGCGAGGTGCTCTCGGGGCTCGGCTTCATCGTCGACCTCCGCTCCGGCGCGTACCACTCCCTCGGTCCCGTGCCGGGGGCGGTGACGGTGCGCGTCGAGACGGACACCGACGGGGTGCGGAAGGTGGTCAGCCACTTCAACAAGCAGTACAAGGGCGAGCTTGCCCGGGCCCTGGCGCTCGGACCGTCGTGCTCGTCGGTCTCAGAAGTTGCGGAGGTGGCCCGTTCCGTGGGATTCACGGTCGAGGTGTCAAGCGGCCAGCTGACTCTGGTGGTCTAGCAGCTTCAGCGCGGCGCGGGTGAGGCGGAGGAACTCCTGCTCGTCGCCGAGCAGCTGGGCCGGGCTGATGCGGCGCACCAGGTACCCCATGTTCTGCAGGTCCTTTTCCCGCTCGCGCTCGTAGCGGACCATGTCATCGGTGCGCGCGAAGGTGGCCCCGTCATATTTGGTGTCGCCGTCGATCTCCCAGATGAGGCGCCCGCACAAGAGGTCGACCACGTACGGGCCGACGCGGGCGTTCACGATGAAGCCCAGGTGGCCCGCCTCGATGAGGATTGCGCGGGCGTAGCTCTCGAACGGGGAGCGCGAATCGGGGACCGCGTGCGCGAATGCTTTCCGCAGAACGCCGATATTGCGGGCGCGGCCCCGGGCGAGAATGGCCGCCTCGACCGTTTCCCGGGGGTAGTGCGCGAGAACCCAGTCGAGGGCAACGAGCCCCTCCCGGAAACCGTGGCGCAACGCGATGTCGACGGCGGTGCGTACCGGGCTGGTGAGGCGCAGAGCGCCCCAATCGGTGACCTCGTCCTGCACGTAGCTGCCCCGTGAGTAGCGGCAACCCCGCGGCCACTGGTGCCTGGGCGGGGGCGCGCCCGAGGGCAGTACCAGGTCAACGGGCTCCTCCGTCGTGGCAACAACCCACATCCCGTGCACCCGCGCCGCCGACCGGCCCGACAGAACCGCCTTCGGCATGGTCTTGCCGACAGCGACCGCTTCCAGCCATTTCGCCTCGTACTGGCGCAGCTCCCGCAGGACGCGGCGTGGCGCGGCATAGCGGCTGGACAACTTTACGAGGTGCCCCTTCCTCAACGCGTCCCGCATCCCCCCGTCCTCCCTGGTCCACCGTCGGATGTCCACCAAACCGTCCACCAGTTGCTTCCCCTTGATGCGATCCATGCCAACAGGATGGCATCTTTGCCCGGGCCTTGCGGTGCGGAGCGGCGGGCGGTGGATAACCGCGCGGGTTGTGCACAGGTTTGCCTCTGCCGGGTTGCACGGGTACCGGTTTCGTGGTTGAGGGAGCGCTGGGCCGGGCGTTGCGTTCGCCGTGATATCGCGTTTCGCGGGTTTTCGGCGGCAAAAGCACAGGTCGCGTGGGCGCCCGGGGCGTCGGACGTGATATCACGGTTGCTGCCGGGTCACCGGGGGGGCAGGGCGGGGCGGG
>NZ_DDJO01000001.1:0-95668 GCF_002339505.1 Corynebacterium sp. UBA2622 | reverse complement strand
ATTCCCGGTGGCAAAACCCCAGGTCAACAAAGAGCCGGGAGGGCAAAACGTGATATCACGCCGGCCCCGTCTCCTACCACCCCCGCAGCTCAACCTTCCGAACCCGGTTTATCAATTTATCAACCAGATGGGTTTATCGGTTTATCAATCGCGTCGCCTCGACGTACACTCACCACCATGACAAACCCCTTCCGCCCCACCTTCGGCGCCAGCCCCCGCGTCTGGGCGGGCCGGGAAGCGGTGCTGGACGAGTTCGAACGCGCCCTCGACAACGGCCCGGGTGACCCCCACCGGAGCATCATCGTCTCGGGGTCCAGGGGGATCGGCAAGACGGTGCTCCTCACGGAGCTGGAGGACCGGTCCCGGAAGCGCGGGTGGATCGTCCTGCGCGCCTCGGGCCGGGAGGGCATGGCCTCCACCCTCACCGCATCCACGATTCCGGAGGCGCTGCAGGCGCTTCACCCCGAACCGCAGCGCAAGTTGACCGGAATCTCGGTGGCGGGGATCGGTTCGGTGCGCACCGACCTCGCCGAGAGCTCACGCGCCGAGCCGCACCTCACCTCGCGGCTGAAGGAGTTGCTCGACGCCATCGACACGGGCGTGTTGCTCACCATCGACGAAGTACAGGATGCCGAACCGGAGGACCTCGCCCGCATCGCCGTGGCCTACCAGGACCTCGTGCGCGACGACGCCGACATCGCGCTTGCCATGGCGGGCCTGACCCGCGGCGTGAACCGCCTTCTCGACCTCCCGGGGGCGACGTTCCTGCGTCGCGCGCGCCATTACGAGCTCGGTCCGCTCACGCTTGACGACGCCACCCGCACCCTCGCCCAAACCGCCGCCGAGGCCGGCCGCGCCTTCACGCCGGAGGCGGCGGACACAGCGGCCCGCTTCACGCAGGGGTACCCGTACCTCGTGCAGCTGATCGGCTACCTCGCCTGGAAGCATTCAGGCGGGGCCATCGATGCCGCCGCGGTCGAGGCGGTGCGCGGGGAGGCGGTCGAGCGTCTGGGGACGCAGGTGCACCAGCCGTCGTTACGCGACGTGCCCCCGCGCCAGCGCGAATACCTCGATGCCATGGCGCGAATCGGAACCGCGACGGTCACGAGCTCCCGCCTCGCGGAGGAACTGGGGCGGCCCGTGACGGGGCTGAGCGACACCCGCGGCAAGCTCATCGAGCGCGACCTCATCATTCCCGCGGGGTGGGGCGAGGTGGCCTTCGCGCAGCCCTACCTGGGGGAATATCTGCGCGAGCGCCGGGGTCCACGGCGGATCAGCTAGCCCGCAGCACCGTGAACCGGTCGTTGCGCGCCACCTGCTTCACGACGTCGAACCGGTGCTCCACCTCACCGCGGTAGCGCAGGTGGGAGTTGTGCACCAGGTAGAGCGCGCCGCCGGGGGCAAGGAGGCGGCGGGAGGCGTCGAGAAGCGAGGTGACCAGCGTGGCATCGACGGCGGCCCCGTCGTGGAAAGGTGGGTTGAGCGCGATGGTGTCGAAGGAGCCGTCCGGGAACCGCGACCCCGCGTCATCCCAGGTCACCGTCAGACCGGCCGCGCGTGCGGAGAGCACCGCGTCCGCGTCGGAGTCGGTGGCGGTGACATCGCCCGCGAGTCCGCGCGACACCGACCCGTTGCCGCAGCCCAGGTCCAGGAGCCGCCCCGGCTCCGCGGGCACATTGGCGCGCAGGAGCTCGCCGCCGTGATCGGGCCGGGCGCCGGAGAAGACGCCTCCGAACGCGACGAGCCCGCCCCGGCGCACCGGTTCGTAGCTGACCGCGCGCGGGCCCGAGGCGATGAGGCAGCGGAATTTGCCTCTCCCCCGCGAGGCGGCGACCTCGGTGAAGGACTGCCCCAGGCAGGCGTTCATCGACCGGGAGAGGTGCTTGTTGTTAGCCCCCAGGACCACGCGCACGGCGGAGAAGCCGGCACCAGCGATGGAGCGCGCCACATAGTCGAGGCGGCCGATCGACTTGGGCATCTCCCCCACAGCCACGGCCATTCCGGAGGAGCCGGCCAGGAACTCGTCGAGGCGCACGTCGCCGGCCACCCGTGCTCCCGCCCGTGCCGCTTGCTGGCAGCGGGAGTAGTCGGGGTCGAGGTAGACGACCTCGCGGCCCGTCCCCACCGCCGCGGCGAGCAGGGCACCCGACGGGTCCGAGCAAACCAGGATCGTCCCCGCGGAGCCGAGGTCGGCCTCGTCGAGGATGAGGGCGTCGAGCGTGCGCGGGGCGGCGGGGGCGGTATGGGTCATGGTCTCCGAGTCTAGGCTGGGGACATGTCTGAACCCCTCCTCGCCCACACCTTCGCCGAGACGCTGCCGGAGATGGCGGTGCCCACCGCTGCCGCCGATTTCCCGTGCCCCCAGCTGGTGGTCCTCAACGAACCGCTCGCGCGCGAGCTGGGGTTCGACCCCGCCTGGCTGCGCTCCGCCGAGGGGGTGGGGTGGCTCGCCGGTTCGGCAGGAGGCCACGCCACCGCGTACGCCGGCCACCAGTTCGGCCAGTTCGTGCCGCTGCTTGGCGACGGCCGCGCCCTCCTCCTGGGTGACACCGGCGGGCGGGAGATCCAGCTCAAGGGCTCCGGCCGCACGCGCTTCTCCCGCCCGGGCTCGGACGGGAGGGGCGCGGTGGGCCCGATGCTTCGGGAGTACCTCGTCAGCGAGTTCATGCACGCCGTGGGCATCCCCACTACCCGGTCGCTAGCTGTCCTCACCACCGGCGAGAAGGTGATGCGCCAGCAGGGCGTGGTCCCGGGCGGGATTGTGGCGCGCGTCGCCAGCTCCCACCTGCGGGTCGGCTCCGTGCAGTACGCGGCGAGCCAGTCGGAGGAGCTGGTGGCCAAGGTTGTCGCCGCCGCCGGTTTCGCGGGCCCGGCCGAGCTTCTGAGCGCCGTTCTCGACCGGCAGGTCGAGCTCGTTGTCCGCTGGATGCGCCTCGGTTTCGTCCACGGGGTGATGAACACGGACAACACCGCCCTGTCGGGTGAGACCATCGATTACGGGCCCTGCGCGTTCACCGAGCGCTTCGTGGGCGGCGCGAAGTTCTCATCCATCGATGAGGCGGGGCGATACTCCTTCGGCAACCAGCCGAATATCATCGCCTGGAACCTTGCCCGCCTGGGGGAGGCACTCCTGCCCGTCATGGACCAGGACGAGGCCCAGGGGATCCTCGGCACCATCCAGGAGCGCTGGGACCACCACTGGGCGCGGCATTTCGAGGGGGCGGAGGGCATTGCCGAGGCCGCCGACATCACCCTGTTCAACCGGGAACACGGCGGGGGGCCGGTGTTCGTGCCGCGCAACCACATGCTCGACCGCGCCATCACCGCCGCCGAGCGCGACGGTGACTACTCCGCATACCGTGAGCTGCTCGCCGCGGTGACCGACCCGTACAATCCGGCGGCCGGGCCGGAGTGGATGTCCCGGCCGGAGGGTGACGAAAACCCCTTCATCACCTATTGCGGCACATGAAGGGGCGTCGTCAAGCGTGAGCTCTTAAGCTCCAACGTTGTCGTCGAGCTTGGGCTCGTTCTCCTCGAGGCGGAGAACCTTCTGGGTCCACTCCCACTGCTTCTGGAAGGCCTCGGCATCGGTCTTCAGCGACGTGCCGTAGGTCGGGAACATGTCGTGGAGCTTGTCGGACCAGTCGATCATCCGCTCACCGAAGCAGCGCTCGAGGAGCTCGAGCATCGCCGAGGGGGTGATGGAGGCGCCCGGGGAGGCGCCGAGGATACCGGCAATGGTGCCACCCTGGTCGTTGACCAGCGCGGTGCCGAACTCGAGGGAGCCGAAGCGCGGCGCGGAGGCGGGCTTGATCACCTGGACGCGCTGGCCGGCCACGACGGTGTCCCAGTCCTTGCCGTCAACGTCGGGGTAGTACTCGCGCAGAGCTTCAAGGCGGCCGTCAAAGTCCTTGAACACCTCGGAGACGAGGTACTTGACCAGGTCGACGTTGGTGGCGGCGACACCCAGGTAGGACGGGATGTTGTCCGGGCGGATGGACTTAAACAGATCCAGATAGGAGCCCTTCTTGAGGAACTTCGGGCTCCAGCCGCCGTAGGGGCCGAAGAGGAGGGATTCCTTGCCGTCGATGACGCGCAGGTCCAAGTGGGGCACGGACATCGGCGGGGCGCCGACCTTGGCCTTGCCGTAGACCTTCGCCTGGTGCTGGGAGACGAGCTCCTGGTTGGTGGTGCGCAGCCACAGGCCGGAGATGGGGAAACCGGCGTAACCGCGGACCTCGGGCACACCCGCCTTGCGCAGCAGGTCGAGCGCGTAACCGCCGGCACCGACGAAGACGAAACGTGCCGAGACGACCTGCTTGTCCCCGGTGTGCACGTTGCGGACGGTGACCTTCCACTTCGAGCCCTCGCGCTTGAGGCCGAGGACCTCGTGGCCGTAGCGCACGGTGGTGCCGCTGGCCTTCGCGTTGTCAATGAACTGGTTGGTCAGGGCGCCGTAGTTGATGTCGGTGCCGGCGTCGATCCAGGAAATGGCGACGCGCTCGGCGCCGAAGTCGCGGCCCTTGGCCATGAGCGGCAGCTTCTCGGAGAACGCGGCCTCGTCCTCGGTGAACTCCATGTTCGGGAACATGTGGTTCTCGGAGAGCTTCTCGTAGCGGCGGCGCAGGTAATCGATCTGGTCCTCGCCCTGGGCGAAGGACACGTGCGGCACGGGGTTGATGAAGGCCTTCGGATCCTGCAGCATCCCACCCTCGATCTGGTGGGACCAGAACTGGCGCGACATCTGGAACTTCTCGTTGATCGCCATCGCCTTGGTGACATCAACCTCCCCCTTGATCTCGGGGGTGTAGTTCAGCTCACAGAGCGCGGAGTGGCCGGTGCCCGCGTTGTTCAGCGGGTAGCTGGACTCCTGGGCGGACCCGTCCAGACGCTCGTAGATGGCCTGGGACCAGTCCGGCTCGAGCTCCCGGAGCATGGCGCTCAGGGTGGCGCTCATGATGCCGGCGCCGATGAGCAGGACATCCACCTCGCCACTAAAATTATTGCCTTGTTCTTCAGACATCCGTTCAACCCTTTTCGCTTTTAGTTCGTGCGGATTCGGTGCTCAATCGTGGTGATCTTCATCGTGTCGGTCGCCGGTCAGGCCCGCACCCCGGCGCGGACCGGGCGACCGGGCCGCGGGCCCGTCTGGCGTGGGCGTTCCCGAATCGACTTGCCACTACACTCTACGCCCCTTTACAGAAGCCGTGACAATAGACCGGAGCGCATGTCCACCGCGCACGCAGGGGTGAACCGCAGTCCGAAAGTATGACCTACCATCTAGGGCATGACGCGCATCAACAACTCTGTCCCGCGCCTGGACGACCTCCCCTGGGGGGAGGACATGCTGGGCGACGGGTTCGAATCGGCTGTAGTACCCCTCGAGCGCCCCCTCCCCGGTGACACCACGGAGCGGGCCACCCTCGTCCGCGCGCTTCCCGACGCCCCGACGGGCAAACCGGCCATCCTCTGGATCCACGGGATGTCCGATTACTTCTTCCAGGACCACGTGGCCGCGCACTTCCTCGCCGACGGCCACCCCTTCTACGCCATCGACCTGCGCCGCTGCGGCCGCTCCCGGCAGAGCGGCGAGCGCTGGCACTTCACCACCGACATGCATGAGTACTTTCCCGAGCTGACCTCGGCCCTGAAGCTGGTGGCGGGCAAGCACGGCCGTGTGGTGCCCATCGCGCACTCCACCGGCGGGCTGATCGCGCCGCTGTGGATCGACGCGCTGCGCCGCACCAACCCCGCCGCGCACCGCGCCATCGCGGGCCTCATCCTCGACAGCCCGTGGCTGGACATGCAGTTCCCCGACCCCGTCGTCGCGCTCCTGCGCGGGCCCGTGAGCCTGGCGGGCAAGTACATGCCGTCGCTGCGCCTGCCCAAGGGGGCGGCGGGCGCCTACGGCATCTCCATCTCGGCCGCAGAGCACGGCAGGTGGACCTTCGACCCGGAGATGAAGCCGGTCAAGGGTCACCTCGTCGAGCTGGGGTGGCTGCGCGCCGTCATGCAGGGCCACAAGGAGATCCACTCCGGTGAGATCGACACCGGGGTGCCCACGCTCACGCTGTGCTCCTCGCACTCCTACCTGAACAAGCCCTACTCCGCGGCGGCGGACACCGCCGACACCGTGCTCGACGTCGACCAGATCCAGCGGTGGGCGCCGACGCTCGCGCGGGACTCGCGGGTGGAGCCCATTGACGGTGCGCTCCACGACGTCTTCCTCTCCGAAACCCACGCCCGCGAGGCCGCCTTCTCGGCCGCGGACGCCTTCCTCGACGAGCTGGCCGGTTAATCCGCGCCCCCCACCACACCCCCAGGAGAATCCACCATGACGCACCCCACCACGCCGGGCACCCGCGACGGTGCCGTCGACGCCCACTACGACCTGATCATCGTCGGCGCCGGTTCCGGCAACTCGATTCCCACGCCCGAGTTCGACGACATGTCCATCGCAATCGTCGAGGAGGGGCGTTTCGGCGGCACCTGCATGAACGTCGGCTGCATCCCCACCAAGATGTACGTCAAGGCCGCGGACCGGGCGTTTGATGCCCGGCACGCGGGACCGCTCAACCTCGACGTCGAGTACAGGGGAGTGGACTGGAAGGGCGTCGTCAAGCGGGTGTTCCACGACCGGATCGACCTCATCGCGACCGGCGGAGAGGAGTTCCGGCGCGGGCCGGGCTCCCCCAACGTCACCGTCTACGACCGCCACGCCACCTTCGTCGCCCCGCGGACCCTCCGCACCGGCCAGGGCAACGAGGAGAAGATCATCTCCGGCGACACGGTCATCCTCGCGGCTGGCGCCCGGCCCGTCATCCCCGAGTGGGCCGAAGGCGTGCCCCATCACACCAGCGACGACATCATGCGCCTGGACGAGCAGCCCGAATCCCTGACCATCGTGGGCGGCGGCTTCATCGCGATGGAGTTCGCGCACATCTTCAACTCCCTGGGCACGAAGGTCCGCCTGGTCAACCGCTCGCCGGTGCTGCGCAGCCTCGACCGCGACATCGCCGAACGCATCAACAGGATCGCGGAGGAGACCTACGAGACACACATCGGCAGGGTCGTGGAAGGTGCCACAGGGGACGAGGGTTCGGTCACGCTGACGCTTGACGACGGCACCACCGTCACCTCGGAGAAACTTCTCGTCGCGGTGGGCCGGCACCCGAACGGCGACCTGCTGAACCTGGGGGCCGCGGGTGTCGAGATGCGCCCCAACGGCAGCGTCCGGGTCGACGAGTTCGGACGCACCACGGCGGAGGGCGTGTGGGCGCTGGGCGACATCTCCTCCCCCTACCAGCTCAAGCACGTGGCCAACGCGGAGACCCGCGCCGTGCGGCACAACATCCTCCACCCGGGTGACATGGTTCCGATGCCCCACGAGCACGTCCCGTTCGCCGTGTTCACCCACCCGCAAATCGCCACGGTGGGGATGACGGAGGACCAGGCCGTCGAGGCCGGCCACGACGTGACGGTGAAGACCCAGAACTACGGGGACGTGGCCTACGGGTGGGCGCTGGAGGACACGACGGGCGTCGTGAAGCTGGTGGCCGACCGGCGGACCGGGAAGCTTCTGGGCGCCCACTACATGGGGCCGCAGGCCTCCACGCTCATTCAGCAGATGATCACGGTGCTCGCCTACGACCTCGACCTGCGCTCGTTCCCGCGGGCCCAGTACTGGATCCACCCGGCGCTGGCGGAGGTCACGGAGAACGCCATCCTCGGTCTCGACCTCGATTTCACCGGGCACTGAGGTTCTGCATCGGCTCGTTGCCTGTCGTCAATCGGGTGTCTACGCGCCGAGCATGAGCATGCCTTCGGCAACATCGGCGTCGGGAAGGGTGAGGATCTCGTTGCCGCTCTCCGTGATAAGGATGGTGTGCTCGAATTGGGCGGTGTACTCGCCGTCGATGTTCTGCACGGTCCAGTCGTCGTCCCAGATGCGGTAGGGCAGCTCGCCCAGGTTGATCATCGGCTCAATGGTCAGGGTCATGCCCGGCTCGAGGATGTCGCGATAGGCGTCCGAGTCGTAGTGCAGCACCACGAGCCCGTTGTGGAAGGTCGGCCCCACGCCGTGGCCCGTGAAGTCGGTGACAACGTTGTAGCCGAAGCGCTTGGCGTAGGACTCGATGACGCGGCCGATCACGTTGATTTCGCGGCCCGGCTTGGCCGCCTTGATGCCACGCATCATGGCCTGGTACGTTCGCTCGACAAGCAGGCGGTGGCGCTCCTCCACCTCGCCGGCGTAGAACGTCGCGTTGGTGTCGCCGTGCACACCGTTCTTGTAGGCCGTGACGTCGATGTTGACGATGTCACCCTCCTCGATCACCGTGGTGTCCGGAATGCCGTGGCAGACAATCTCGTTGAGGGAGACGCAGCACGACTTGGGGTAGCCGCGGTAGCCGAGCGTGGAGGGGTAGGCCCCGTGGTCGAGCATGTACTCGTGGGCGACCCGGTCGACCTCGTCGGTGGTCACCCCGGGCTCGACCGCGGCCCCGGCCACGGCGAGCGCGTTCGCCGCGACCTTCGATGCCTCGCGCATGCGCTCGATCGTCTCCGGGCTCTGCACGAAGGGCTCGCCGATGTTCTCGCGGACCTCGTCCTTCCACGCGTATTCCGGGCGCTCGATGTTCTCGGGCACGGTGCGGATGGGGGTGGGCCTACCGGGTGTGAGCAATCCTCGTTCAGTCATGGCCCCCATGCTAGCCCCGGAGGACGACGGCCCTCACTCGCCTCCCGGCTGGCGCGACTGGTCCAGGTTGAGCAGCATCCGGTCGGTCACAGCCACCGCGGCCTCCGAGCCGCCGCCCAGGACGATGAGGGTGGCGAAGGCGATGTCGTCATCCGCCCGGTAGCCCGTGAACCAGGCGTGGGAGCCGCCGTTGATCTCCGCTTCACCCGTCTTACCGCGGATGTCTCCCCCGGCCTTCATGCCGTTGGCGGTGCCCCCGGGCTGGGTCACGGCCTTCATCATCTGGCGCAGCTGGTCAAGCGCGTCCGGGCTCGGCGGCGCCGGCTTCTCGCTCACGTCGGTGCCCTGCCCCTCAATGAGGTAGGGCACGGGCATGGAACCGTGCGCGGCCGTCGAGGACACCAGTGCCATCCCGAAGGGGCTGGCGAGGTCGTGGCCCTGCCCGTAACCGGCTTCCGTGCGGTCGAGGGGCTCCTCCCCGACCGGGATCGACCCGGTGACCGTGTCGATCCCCGGAATGTTCACGTCCACGCCGAGGCCGAACTGCTTGCCGACGTCCTTCAGCTGCCCCGGCTCCAGCTGCGTCGAGATGTCGGCGAAGGTGGTGTTGCAGGAGTGGGCGAAAGCGGACTGCATCGGCACGCTGCCGAGGGAGAAGCCGGCGTAGTTGGTCACGATGCGCCCGTAGATGTCCATCGACCCGGGACACGGGACAATGGAGTCCGGCGTGAGCCCCCGCAGCTCCATGCCCGCGGTGCTGGTGATGATCTTGAACGTCGAACCCGGCGGGTACTGGCCCATCGTGGCGATGTTGCCGTCCTTGTCTGCAGCCGGGGTCTGCGCCACCGCGAGGATGCCGCCCGTCGACGGCCGGATTGCCACCACCATCGCCTGCTGGCCCGCAATGGGCTCCAGCGCCTTCTCCGCGGCCCGCTGCACCGCGTGGTCCAGGCTGATATGCACCGCCGGCGAGGGCACGGCGTCCTCACCCGTGAGCTCCTCCAGCGCGACGCCGTTGTTGTTGACTACGCTGACATTCCACCCGGCGGTGCCGTCGAGGTCCCCGCGCACGAGCTCTCCCACGCGCGCCATGATGTCCGGAGCGAACGTCGGGTCCGCGTTGACCATCGCCGCCTCCTCGTTCACCCGCACGCCGGGGGTGTCGCCCAGGGATTGCTGGAACGCCTGCTGCACGGCCGCGGGCAGGACGGCCACAGAGTAGCTTGACGACGCCCCCTTGATCTCCTCTTCCAACTCGGCCGCGTCCCGGTGGGGAACCGTCTGGTCCACCTCGCGGGCCTTGTCCAGCGCCGCCGAAACGCGGGTCGCCGTCACCCGGGCATCGCGCGCCTGCTCCGGGTCCACCAGCACGCGCAGGGCCACACCCGGGCGGAGAAGCTCCACACCGTCGGATGAGACGACGCTCGCCTTGTCCGCCGGCTCGGAGCGCAGCTCCAAGTGCTGGTTCGCACCGAGGCGGGGATTGAGTACCGAGGGCTGCCAGCGCACCGTCCACTTGTCCCCGGACTGCGTGAGAGTCATCGTCGTGTTGTAGGAGTAGTCGCGGTCGCGGGGCAGATCCCAGTCCATCGTGTAGTCCACGGTGGCGATGTTGTCCTGCTGATGCACCTCTCCCACCGAGGCGTTGAGCCCCTCGGCCTGCAGGCCCTCCCAGGTCTGGCGGATGGAATCGGTGGCGGCGGAGGGGTCGTCGACAAGCGAAGCGATCGCGTCGTAGTCCTTTTCACGCACCGCGTCGACGAAATCCTGGACTGTGGGCCCGGCATCGTGGGGCTTCGGGGTGCACGCGGCGAGGGGGGCGACGAGCGCGCAGGCGCTGGCGACGGCGACCACGGAACGGTTCATGGGATGAAGATAACAGCGCCGGCATCCCAGCCGGCGCCACCACTCCGTGGGACCACGGGGTCTAGCGGGTGACCTTGACTTCCGCCTTCGCGCCCTCGATTTCCTCGAGGCCCTCCTCCTCGGCGATCCGCAGGGCGTGGGAGATCAGCGTCTCCACGATCTTCGCCTCGGGGACCGTCTCAACGACCTCGCCCTTGACGAAGATCTGGCCCTTGCCGTTGCCCGAAGCGACGCCGAGATCCGCATCGCGGGCCTCGCCTGGGCCGTTGACGACACACCCCATGACCGCCACGCGGAGGGGGAACTCCATGCCCTCGAGGCCCGCGGTGACTTCCTCGGCGAGCTTGTAAACGTCCACCTGCGCGCGACCGCAGGACGGGCAGGAGACGATTTCGAGCTTGCGCGGCCGCAGGTTGAGCGACTGGAGGATCTGGTCACCGACCTTGATCTCCTCGACCGGATCCGCGGAGAGGGACACTCGGATGGTGTCTCCGATGCCCTGGGAGAGCAGCGCGCCGAAAGCGACGGACGACTTGATGGTGCCCATGAACTTGGGTCCTGCCTCCGTTACGCCGAGGTGCAGCGGGTAATCGGTGACCTCGGCGAGCTGGCGGTAGGCCTCGACCATGAGCACCGGGTCGGAGTGCTTGACGGAGATGGCGATGTCGCCGAAACCGTGTTCCTCGAACAGCCCTGCCTCGTACACTGCGGATTCGACCAGCGCCTCCGGGGTTGCCCTGCCGTACTTCTCCAGCAGACGCTTGTCGAGGGAGCCGCCGTTGACCCCGATGCGGATCGGGATACCTGCGTCACCGGCCGCCTTGGCGACCTCCTTGACGCGCCCGTCGAACTCCTTGATGTTGCCCGGGTTGACACGGACGGCGGCGCAACCCGCGTCGATGGCGGCGAAGATGTATTTCGGCTGGAAGTGGATGTCGGCGATCACCGGGATCGGCGACTTCGCCGCGATGGCCGGGAGGGCCTCCGCATCCACCGTCTTGGGGCACGCGACGCGGACGATGTCGCAGCCCGCTGTGGTCAGCTGGGCGATCTGCTGCAGCGTCGCGTTGATGTCGTGCGTCTTCGTCGTCGTCATCGACTGGACCGAGACCGGGTGCTCGGAGCCGACCCCCACGCTCCCGACCATCAGCTGACGGGTGCGGCGACGCGGCGCGAGGGTCGGGGGCGGGCTATCGGGAAGACCCAAAGCAATAGGCTGATTCATAGCCCCCAACTCTAGCACCGCTACCCGAACACCTTTACGGGGTTGACCACGTCCGCAAGCATGACAAACACCCCCACGACGAGCAGCAGCGACGCCATCGCGTAGGTCAGCGGCATGAGCCTGCGGTAGTCTACCGGACCTCCGGGGGCGAGGCCGCGGAGACGGCGGATTGCGTCGCGGATCTTCTCGTAGACGATCACCGCGATGTGCCCTCCGTCCAGCGGCGGGAGCGGGACGAGGTTGAACAGGGCGAGGAAGAAGTTCAGGGATGCGAGGAGCATCCAGAAGACCTCCCACATGCTGCGCTCGACGAGCTCCCCGCCTGCCCGGGATGCCCCGATTACGCTCACCGGCCCATCTGCGTCGCGTTGGGCGCCGAAGATCGACGCGACCACCCCGGGGATCTTGCCCGGGAAGGCGGCAATACCGTCCACGGTGGCGCACAGCATCTGACCCGTGAGCCGGGCAGTGGCGGGCACCGCGTCAACGGGCCCGAACGAGGCCGTGGGGTTGTCCACCGGTTTGCTGCTCACCCCGATCGCCCCGGCCCGGACCGGCCGTCCGGTCTTCGGGTGGAGCCGCGTGACTGCGTTGACGTGCACCGGGATGTCCCGGCGGGCGCCGTCGCGCTCGATTTCCAGCGAGACGGTCTGCTCCGGGCGCGTCATCACGTAGGTGCGCACCTCCGTGAACGCGGCGATCTTGTGGCCGTCGACAGCGAGAAGCTTGTCCCCCGCCTGGATGCCGGCCTCCGCGGCGGGCCCGGGGCCCGTGCACTCCGCCAGGGTGTCAGGGGCCACCTGGTCCGAGGTGCAGGCGAGAGCACCCACGGTCGGGGTGCGGTCAGCGTACGGGTTGGGAATGGAGGCGAACACCGCGACGAGATAGGTGATCACCAGCCCGAGGAGCAGGTTCATGGCGATGCCGCCGCTCATCACCGAAACGCGCTGCCACGCCGGCTTGCGGTACATCGCGAGCGGCTTCTCCTCCTCGGTGAGGTCGTCCTGGGCGGTCATCCCGGCGATGTCGCAGAAGCCCCCGAAGGGCAGCGCCGCGATGCCGTATGTGGTGTGCCCCCGGGTGGCCTGCCACACGGGCGGGCCGAAACCGATGAAATAGCGCCTCACCCGCATGTCGCACGCGCGGGCCACGAACATGTGGCCGGCCTCGTGCAGCGCGATCGATGCCGCGATGCCGAGGGCGAAGATGACAATGCCCGTCAGGGAGCCCACGCGCCCGCCCTACCCGCGGCCGTTTCCGGCGAGACGGGCGATGCTGCCGCGCGCGCGGCGGCGGGCTTCGTCCTCCACCGCAACGACCGCCCCGAAAGACCCGGGCTTGACGACGAAGTCGGCGGCGCCGTCCAGAACGTCGGCGATGACGTCGACAACCTGCGGGAAGCGGATGCGCCCGTCCAGGAACGCGGCCGCTGCCTCCTCGTTGGCGGCGTTGTAGACCGCGGGGTAGGTCTCCCCCGCCTCCGCCACCCGGCGGGCGAGGCCGACAGCGGGGAAAGCCGTGTCATCGAGGGGCTCGAAACGCCAGTCCATCGCCTGCGAGAAATCGAGGGAGGGCTGGGCGTTCGCGACCCGGTCGGGCCACGCCAGTGCGTGGGCAATGGGCAACTTCATGGAGGGTGGCGAGGCCTGCGCGATTGTCGCGCCGTCGCAGAAGGTCACCATCGAGTGGACGATCGACTGGGGGTGGACGGTGACGTCGATAAGCGCCGGGGGGATATCGAACAGCAGGGTCGCCTCGATGAGCTCCAGCCCCTTGTTCACCAGCGTCGCGGAGTTCAGCGTGTTCATCTGGCCCATGCTCCACGTCGGGTGCGCGGCAGCCTCCCGGGGGGTCACATCCCACATTTCGTCGCGGGTGCGTCCCCGGAAGGGACCGCCGGATGCCGTGAGGACGAGGCGGGCGACCTCACCGCGCGCGCCGGAGCGCAGGCATTGAGCCATCGCCGAATGCTCGGAATCGACGGGAACAATCTGCCCCGGGGCCGCGGTGCCGGTGACGAGCTCCCCTCCCGCCACGAGCGACTCCTTGTTGGCGAGTGCGAGTGTCGCACCCGTCTCCAGTGCCGCGAGCGTGGACGCGAGCCCGAGGGACCCCACCAGCGCGTTGAGGACCACGTCCGACGGCCGGGAGCGGACGAGATCCTGGGGGTCGGCGAGAACGCTCGAGCCCAGCTCCCGCGACACCTCGGCGGCTGCCCCCGGGTCGGAGACGGAGACGGCGTCGGCCCCCAGACCGAAGGCGCGGGCCTGCTCGATCACGAGGCCGGGGTTACGGCCGCCGGCGGCAATGCCCACCACCTCGAAGGAGTCCCGGTTTGCCTGGATGACCTCGACGGCCTGCGTCCCGATCGAGCCGGTGGAGCCGAGAAGCACAATCTTTTTCACCCCGCCATTGTGGCATGACCCCCGGACACGGCCGTACTCAATGAAAAGTATGAAACATTTGGGGGGTATCCACTCACTCTTGCGCACCGGGGTGTGGGAGAATGTCCGCAGGTATCATTCTGCCCGCCGCCGGCGGGTTCCGAGGTTCAGCAAGGAGAAAGCAGTGGCCCACCACGCGCACGACAGAGCACCCCAGGTGTACAACGGCGTTTCCGAGGCGGACGTCCCCTCCGCGAAGTACGGCTGGAGCGAGCTGAGCCCGGCCTCCATCCAGATCGCGGGCTGGATCTCCGTGGCGTTCCTCGTCGCGTACAACTTCGGCAACCACCACGGCCACGTGGAAACGATCTGGCTGATCACTCTCGCGGTCCTCATCGCCCTCGGCCTCATCCTCTTCGCCGTGCGCCCGACGCTGAACCAGGTGCGCACCGTCACCGCCCACAACAAGCCGGTCGGTTACGTGGAGCGCGACTGGGCCTACGACCAGCACACCCTTTCCGGAAGCTACGCCGATCTGGACGACCGCTCCCTGCGCGCCCTGAACATCGATCCCTCCCGCGTGACCCACCTCCGCGGACACCAGGACACGGTGCCTGTGGAGCGCGTGGCCACCAGCCACCGCGCCGAGGGCCTCGAGCACGATGACGCAGAGCGCAAGGTCACCGTCATCGATGAGTCCGACGTTCCCACCGTCGATGCACCGGGTGCCCACACTCCCGACTACCGGGGCCTGCGCAACAGCTAAGGCACTGGAAACCACAGGGGCGGGCCGCCGCCGGATTTCGTCCGGTGCGGCCCGCCCCTTTCGCGTCCGTCGGCGCCCGGCGGCTACCCCGCCTTTTCGTCGGCGGCGAGCTGACCGCACGCCGCGGCGATTTCCTGGTCCTTGGTGTCGCGGACGGTGCAGGTAACGCCCTGTGCGATGACGCGGCGGACGAACTCGTCCTGCCTCGCCCGCGGGGAGGCGTCCCACTTCGAACCAGGGGTCGGGTTCAGGGGGATGAGGTTGACGTGAACCAGGGAACCGAGGGCGTCGTGAAGCTTGCGCCCCAGCATGTCGGCGCGGAAGTCCTGGTCGTTGATGTCGCGGATCAGCGCGTACTCGATGGACACGCGCCGGCCCGTCTGGTCGGCGTAGTAGCGCGCGGCATCGAGCACGTCTGCGACTGCGAAGCGGTTGTTCATGGGCACCAGCTCGTCGCGCAGTTCGTCGTCGGGCGTGTGCAGGGAAACGGCGAGGGTGCAGGAGAAGCCCTCGTCGGCGAGACGGCGGATCTGCGGCGCGAGGCCGACCGTGGAGACGGTGACGTTGCGCTGGGAGATGCCGAAGCCCTCCGGGGCCGGGCGGGTGATCTGGCGCACCGCAGAGACGACCCGGTTGTAGTTGGCCAGGGGCTCACCCATGCCCATGAAGACCACGTTGGAAAGGCGGGAGCCCTCGCGCTCCATCGCGGCAGCCGCCTCGCGGACCTGGTCGACGATCTCCGCGGTGGACAGGTTGCGGTCGAGTCCGCCCTGCCCCGTCGCGCAGAACGGGCAGGCCATGCCGCAGCCCGCCTGCGAGGAAATGCACAGGGTTGCACGGCCCGGGTAGCGCATGAGGACGGACTCGAGCAGGATGCCGTCGTGGAGGCGCCACAGGGTCTTCGTGGTGTCACCCTCGTCCGTCTCCACGGTGCGCACCGGGGAGAGCAGCTGGGGGAACAACGCGTCCTTGACCAGCTGGCGCTGCGCCTCCGGCAGGTCCGTCATGGTCAGCGGGTCCGCCTCGAATTTGCCGTAGTAGTGCCGGGCGATCTGGTCCGCGCGGAACCTGGGCAGACCGAGGTCACCCAGCGCGGCGACCCGCTCCTCGGCGCTGAGGTCGGCGAAGTGCTTCGGGGGCATGCCGCGCTTGGGGGCGAGCAGCTGGATGTGGGGAAAATCGCTCATAACAGCCCCCATCTTTGCACGTCGGCCGACGCTTGACGAATCTCCCGCCCGCCTAGAAGGTGGCCACCAGCGTGAGCACGAGCCAGGTGGAGGCCGCGGCGGGCAGCACCCCGTCGAGGCGGTCCATGAGGCCGCCGTGGCCCGGGAGGAGCCGGGACATGTCCTTGATCCCCAGCTCCCGCTTGAACTGGCTCTCCACGAGATCCCCCATGGTCGCGCAGATCACCAGCGCGACCCCGAGCAGCGCACCGAGCCACCACGGCTGGTCGAGAAGCAGGGTGACGATGAGCGCCCCGGTGACAACCCCGAAGACAATCGACCCGGCAAAACCCTCCCAGCTCTTGTTCGGGCTCACGGCGGGTGCCATGGGGTGCGAGCCGAACATCACGCCCGCGCAGTACCCACCGATGTCGGAAGCCACCACCCCGAGCATGAAGGTGAGGATGAATACCCCGCCGGGCTGGACGGGGTTGTCAATCAGCGAGATCAGCGCGGCGAAGGAACCGAAAAGGGGAATCCACGCGAGCACGAACACCCCGACCGCGGTGTCGCGCAGGTAGTTTTCCGGCTTACGGTGACGCCCGTTATGGAACAGGCGGTAGAACATGAGGAAGAGGACGCTGAAGGCGAAGCCCGACACCAGGCCCACCACGCTGAAAAGCGCGGACGCCCACAGCATGGCCTGCCCCAGGATGATCAGCAGGGTGCGGGGCTGCCGGTACCCCGCCTCGCGCAGGCGCGTGAGCACCTCCCACATCGCCAGGGCAACCGCGACGGCGACGAGCGGGTACCACGCCACCGGACCGATCCATGCTGCAAGAAGCACCAGCACCGCAAGACCCAGGCCGGTCGCCGTCGCGGCGGGGAGGTTGCGCCCCGCCTTGTTCTTCGGGCGTGGGGCGTGGAGGACTCGCGTGGAGCCGCGCTTGCGGCCCCCCACACCGGGGTCGGTCGCGGGACCTGGGTTTTCAGTCACGGGCCATGGCTTTCTAGCGCACCATCGCGCTGGTAGCGGGGATAGGGCGGGGGAATCGCGTCCGGGGCGCCGCCCTAGACGTCGAGAAGCTCCGCTTCCTTGCGGGTGACAATCTCGTCGATCTGGGCCACATACTGGGCGGTGGTCTTGTCCAGGGCCTTCTCGGCGGTGGTGACCTCGTCCTCGCCGGCCTTGCCGTCCTTCTGGATCTTCTTCAGGGCCTCCATGCCGTGGCGGCGGATGTTGCGGATGGCGATCTTGCCCTCCTCACCCTTCTGCTTCGCCTGCTTGACCAGATCGCGGCGGCGCTCCTCCGTCAGCTGCGGAATGGTCACGCGGATGACCTGGCCGTCGTCGGTGGGGTTCACGCCGAGGTCCGAGTTGCGGATCGCGTTCTCGATCTCCTTCAGCGTGGACATGTCGTAGGGCTTGACCAGCAACATGCGCGGCTCGGGCACGGAAATCGTGGCCATCTGGTTGATCGGCGTCGGCGCGCCGTAGAACTCGGCTATCACGCCGTTGAACATCGCCGGGTTCGCGCGACCGGTGCGGATGGTGGCGAGGTCGTCGCGGGCGTGGTCGACGGAGTGGGACATTCGCTCTTCGGCATCGAGAAGTACGTCATCTATCATGCTGGATCCTCATTTCGTGGGTCGATCGGTTCTGCCGGTGCATGTGGGGCGCGCGCCCGGCTGGGGCGCACCCTCGCACGGTTCCCCAACAATCTACCAGCGGGCCCCCGCTTGACGACGTCCCGCTCCGCGCCGCGGGTCCTACGACTGGACCAGGGTGCCGATCTGCTCCCCCGCCACCGCTCGGGCGATGTTGCCCTCCTTGAGCAGGTTGAACACGAGGATGGGCATGTTGTTGTCCATGCACAGCGAGAAGGCGGTGGCGTCCGCGACCTTGAGCTCCTTCTCGATCACCTCGCGCGGGGTGACCTCGGTGAAGAGCTTGGCATCGGGGTTGGTGCGCGGGTCATCGTCATAGACGCCGTCGACGCCCTTGGCCATGAGGAGCACCTCACAACCGATCTCGAGGGCGCGCTGGGCGGCGGTCGTGTCCGTGGAGAAGTAGGGCATGCCCATGCCGGCGCCGAAGATGACGACCCGGCCCTTCTCGAGGTGGCGGGCGGCGCGCAGCGGCAGGTAGGGCTCGGCGATCTGGGCCATGTTGATGGCGGTCTGCACTCGGCAGTCCACACCCTTCTGCTGGAGGAAGTCCTGCAGGGCCAGGCAGTTCATCACGGTGCCCAGCATGCCCATGTAGTCCGAGCGGGCACGGTCCATGCCGCGCTGTTGCAGCTGGGCGCCACGGAAAAAGTTTCCGCCGCCGATGACCACCGCGACCTCGGTGCCCGCCTGCGCCACCTCCGCGATCTGGGTGGCCACGCTCTCGACGACGTCGGGATCGATCCCTACCTTCCCGCCGCCGAACATCTCTCCTCCGAGCTTGAGCATGACGCGCTTGTATCCGCTGCGGGTGTGGGGTGCTTCAGTCACCTGGGTGGCTCCTTTTGTGGTGTGTGTGCGGTGGGCGGGTTGTTGTCCACCTGACGATCATAGCGATCCCCGAACGGCGGACCGTACCCGCTGCTCAGGGTGCCGGGCGGGGTGGCGGAGCGTCGTGAAGCGGACACGCGGAAGCCCCGCTCCCTGTCAGGGCGGGGCTGTGCCGGGTGAAGGGTGGCGACTATGCCTGGCCGACCTCGTAGCGGACGAAGTCGGTGACCTCGATACCGTTCTCGTCAGCGAACTGCCTGACGGTCTTCTTGGAATCCGCGAGGGACGGCTGGTCGAGCAGCACGACATCCTTGAAGAAGCCGCCCATGCGGCCCTCGACGATCTTGGAGATGGCGGCCTCCGGCTTGCCCTCGTTGCGGGTGATCTCCTCCTGGACCGCGCGCTCCTTCTCGACGACCTCCGCCGGGATGTTCTCCTGGGTGAGGTAGCGGGCCTTCATTGCGGCGATCTGCAGTGCGACCTGGTGGGCGGCCTCTGCGTTGTCTCCGGTGTAGGCGACGATGACACCCACGGCCGGGGGGAGGTCCGCGGAGCGCTGGTGCAGGTAGGTGGCCAGCTTCTCGCCCTCGATGGTGGCTGCGCGGCGCAGCTCGAGCTTCTCGCCGATCTTGGCGGAGAGGCGCTCCAGAACGTCGTGGGCGGTTTCACCGTTGACGTCGGCGTTGGCGAGCTCCTCCTGGGAGTTCGCCTTGACGGCGGCTGCAGCCTTGGCGATATCCTCGGCGATGTCCTTGAACTCCTGGTTCTTGGCCACGAAGTCGGTCTCGGAGTTGATCTCCACGATGGTGTTGCCGGACACGGCAACGAGGCCCTCGAGGGCGTTGCGCTCGGCGCGCTTGCCGACGTCCTTCGCACCCTTGATGCGGAGAACCTCGACAGCCTTCTCGAAGTCGCCGTTGGTCTCATCCAGGGCCTTCTTGCAGTCGAGCATGCCGGAACCGGTGGTTTCGCGGAGCTTCTTGACGTCCGCAGCGGTGTAGTTCGCCATAGTGGGGCGATCCTCCTCTTATCTAAAACGTTGGTGGCGCCCGTGCGGCGCGCATGCGCCGGGCACGGGCCCGTAGTGATTGATCGGTTCTACAGAGTAGCCGACAATGACCCCGCGTGCGTCGTCCGGAGCTGCTGCCCCGTCAGACGCGACACCCCGCGCCCGGCTCGCGTCCTGCCTTGTTAGCGGACGTGAACAGGACGCGGGGTGTGTGCGGTGCCTGGGGTCTAAGCCTGGGTGGACTCGCCCTGCGCCGTCTCGCCCTGGGCTGCCTGCTCGGCGGCGCGCACGGCGTGCGGCTGCTCCACGGGGGCGACCTCCTGCGGGGCCGCGGCCTCGGCTGCGGCAGCGGCCTTGGCGGCGTCCGCGGCGGAGACATCCTCGGAGCCGGCTGCATCGGCAGCGGCCTGGGCAGCCTCCGCCTGGCGCTTCGCGTCGGTGTCACCGGCGGCGTCGCGGGCTGCGGAAAGCTGGCGCTCCTCACGCTGCTGTTTGCCGGCCACGACGGCCTCGCCCACGATGTGGGTCAGCAGTTTGACGGAGCGGATGGCGTCGTCGTTGCCCGGGATCGGGAAGTCCACGACATCCGGGTCGCAGTTGGTGTCCAGCACGGCCACGACGGGGATGCGCAGCTTCTGTGCCTCGGCGACGGCGATGTGCTCCTTGTTGGTGTCCACGATCCAGAGGGCGGAGGGAGCCTTGGTCATGTCCGCGATGCCGCCGAGAACGCGCTCGAGCTTGATGCGCTCACGGTTGAGCATGAGGACTTCCTTCTTGCCGCGGCCGGCGTAGCCATCCTCGGCGGCGTCCATCGCCTGGAGCTCCTTCATGCGCGCGATGCGCTTGGAGACGGTCTGGAAGTTGGTGAGCATGCCACCGAGCCAGCGGTGGGTCACGTACGGCATGCCGACCCGGGCAGCCTCTTCCTGGATGGGCTCCTGGGCCTGCTTCTTGGTGCCCACAAAGAGGATCGTGCCGCCGTGTGCGACGGTCTCCTTGACGAACTCGAAGGCCTCGTCAATGTAGGTCAGCGTCTGCTGCAGGTCGATGATGTAGATGCCGTTGCGATCCGTGAAGATGAAGCGACGCATCTTCGGGTTCCAGCGACGCGTCTGGTGGCCAAAGTGCACACCCGCGTCGAGGAGTTCGCGCATGGTTACAACTGCCATGGGAATTGTCTCCTTCGGAGAGAAGTAGTTCGGTTGATCAGTACTGCGCGGGTTTTTATCCCGCGCCCTGGCACCGTGCCCGCCCCGCACCCTCGTACTGTGGGACCGTTGCTGAGCTGGCATTTTCCGGCGCGCGTAGTCAGCCCGTGAAGACTGCCCGATCAACCTTAGCCACCGCGGCGCAAAAACGCCAATTGAGCTGCGAAGTTGTTCACATCCACCCCTTCATCCACAGCCCCGCCCGCTTCTCGACGGCCCACCCCCGTACCCCGTGCTACATCTGGGCGCATGGACTCCCCGCTGTGCCCCGGCGCCGGCCTCCCTCCCCGCCGTCGCCTCCGCGCCGCCGCTCTCGCCTCCCTCCTTGTGCTCTGGGCCCCGGGTGCTCCCCCGGCCTGGGCCTGGGTCGACCCGAGCACCGGCCTGCCCCACGCCTCTCGGGTGACCCGGAGTGCCGACATCCCCGAGAAGAACTGGCTGCCGGGCCACCGCGGGGTCGACCTCGGCCTCCCTCCCGGTTCGGAGGTTCGCGCCGCCGGCAACGGAGTCGTCGCCTTTGCCGGTGTCGTCGCTGGCAGCCCCACGGTATCCATCGACCACGCTGACGGGATCCGCACCACCTACCAGCCGGTGTACTCCCGGGTCCGCGAGGGTGACGCCGTATCCGAGGGCGAGGTGATCGGGATCCTCGGCCGCTCCTCCGAGCACCGTGGCCTGCACTGGGGGGCGCGCACGGGTCCGGACACCTACATCAACCCGTTGACTCTCCTGGCCGTGCCGGCAATCCGGCTCAAGCCACTGGGGTAAGGCCGCCGCGGGGTTGCTCGCAGGTAGTGTGGGCACCGCACAGAAACCGCGGAGAGGGGTGCGGGTTGACCGAGCAGGAGCCGCGGCGGGCCACCGCCACCGTCGCGCTCAATTACGTCGTGTGGGGTGTCCTGCCCCTGTTCTGGATGCTCCTCCGCGACGTCGACTCCGTATACATCCTCGCCCAGCGCATCGTCTGGTCCGCTCTCATCAGCGGCGCCTGGGTCCTCGCCGCGTCCCGCGGCCGTCTCCGCGCCGCGTTCTCGGGTGCCTCCCCCGCGCTGGTCTTTTCCGCCCTTGCGATCGGCGTCAACTGGGGGCTCTACATCTGGGCCGTGAGCAACGGCTTCGTCTCCTACGCCGCGCTGGCCTACTTCGTCTCGCCCCTCATGAGCGTTTTCTTGGGCGCAGTTGTCTTCGGGGAGCACCTGACCGCGGGAAAATGGGCTGCCATCGTCCTCACCGCCATCGGCGCGCTGCTTTTCGGGTGGGGGCGCTCCGGCACCGGCCTGTTCATCGTGTTCGGCGTGGCCGGCTCCTTCGCAATATATTCGGCGATCAAGAAGACGGTGGCCGTAAAAACGGTGCCGGGTCTCTTCATTGAGTCGGCCACCCTCGCACCCGTGGCGCTCGCGCTCATGGGGACGGGGGTCCTCTCCCCCGGCACGGCGCTCGATGCTCCCACGTGGGCCCTGTTCGTGGTCGCCGGTTTGGTGACCTTCCTGCCCCTGGTGGTCATGTCGCACTACGCCCGCCTGATTCCGCTTTCCCTCCTCGGCATCCTGCAGTTCATCGTCCCCGTGACCCAGCTGGGCCTGAGCGTGACCGTGTTCGGGGAGTCCATCACGGGCGCGCAGGTGGCCGCGCTGGCGGTGATCCTCGCGGGCGTCGGACTGTTCCTGGCCCAGACGTGGCGCCCGCCGCGCGAGCGGGCGAGCAGGAACTGACCTGGGCCGGGCTAGGCCCGCGGGTGGGCCCGGTCGTAGACGTTTTTCAGCCGCTGCGCCGAGACGTGGGTGTAGATCTGGGTGGTCTGCAGGCTGGAGTGTCCGAGGAGTTCCTGCACCACCCGCAGATCGGCACCCCCTTCCAGCATGTGGGTGGCGGCGGTGTGGCGCAGAGAGTGCGGTGTCAGCTCCCCCGCCCCCGTGCGCTGTGCAGCCCGCTCAACCACGCGCCTGACCTGCCGGGGATCGATCCGGCTACCCCGTGAGCCCACGAAGACGGCCGGGGTGGCACCGGCAAGCGCGGTCCGGCCCTCGCTTATCCACGACTTCAGCGCGGAGGCCGCTTGCCCTCCGAAGGGCACGACGCGCTGTTTGTTGCCCTTGCCCGTGACGCGCGCGGTGCGGCGATCCATGTCGAGGTCTCCCAGATCCAGCGTCGTCAGTTCGGAGACACGGATGCCGGTGGCGTACATGAGCTCGAGCATCGCCCGGTCGCGCAGGGCTTCGGCGGCGTGCGCGTCGTCATTGATCTCCGCCTCGACGAGTTCGCCCGCCCGTTCGGGGTCAACGACCCTGGGCAGATGACGGCTCACCTTCGGGGCGACGAGGCGTGCCGCCACGTCCGTGGCCAGGTGGCCTTGGTTGTACGCCCACGTGGAGAACGCGCGGACGGCAGCGGTACGGCGGGCCAAGGTGGACCGGGCGAGACCACGGGCCAGGGCGTCGGCAAGCCAGGCTCGAAGGGCCGGGAGGGTGAAGGAGTCGAACCCGGGGATGAACCCGGCGAGCGAGGAAAGATCCGAGCGGTAGGCGCGCACCGTTGCCTCGCTGCGGCCCTGGACTAGACGCGAGTATTCGGCGAAATCCTCGATCGCCTCAGTCAACTGCGAACCCGCTGCGCCACTCATGCCCCGTCAGTTTACTCCTGCCCCGCTCCCCCGGGGACCCGCTTCCACTCCGTCCCCTCGCGGCGGACCAGCCCCCGCTTGGTCAGGTCCACGAGCAGGTGCACTGCCAGGGCGACCGTGAGACCCGCCCGGCGCGCGACCTGCTCGGCTGACGCACCCGAGGGCGCCGATGCGGGAAGCGCATCGTAGACCCGCAGTTCGTTCGCAGAGAGTGACTGCACCGGATCGGCGGCGAAGTCCAGCTCGCGCTGGCCGTCGGTATCGACTTCCCCCACCCGGCTGAGCATCTCGTGGATGTCCTCCGCGCTCAGTGCCATCGCGGCCTTGCCGTCGCGGATGGCCAGGTTGGTGCCGAGAGACCCCGGCCCGAGAATCGGACCCGGCACGGCCATGGGCCGGCGGCGGTAGTAATTCACCCAGCTGAGCGTGTTCAGCGCACCGGAGCGGAAGGCGGCCTCAACCACGACCGTGCCCTGCGTCAGGGCGGCGACCAATCTGTTGCGTGTGAGGAAGCGATGCCGGTCGGGAGTGATGCCCGGAGGATACTCGGTGAGGACAGCTCCCCCGCGTTCCGCAATTGTGTCGAAGAGCGCGGCGTTGCGGCGCGGGTAGGCGACACCCGGTCCGCAGGCGGCGACCACTGCGGTTGGTGTCCCATGGGCGAGAGCCGTCTCGTGCGCCACCGAGTCGATTCCGAGCGCCCCTCCCGAGACGATGGTGTACTGCCGCGCAGCGAGCCCCTTCGCCAGGTCCGCCACCGCGTGGTGGCCGTAGGCGGTGGATGCACGCGTCCCCACCATCCCCACGGAACGTGCGAAAAGGGCGGCGAGGTCGGTGTTGCCGCGCACCCAGAGTGCGTGCGGGGCAACACCCCGGTCCCGGAACGGCTCCTGGTTCGCCAGGCTGGCGGAAACCCCGAGATCGAACGCCTGGTGGATCTGGTCGGCGGGCCATCCGTCGCATTCCGGTGTGAGAAGTGAAAATCCGCTGACCGCCGCCTCCGCCAAATCCTCGGAGGGCCGGTCCCAGCTGTGGCGCGTCTCCGTTTCCGCGGCCAGCGGCCCGAGCCAGCTGGCGCGCCGACGCACGCCCCCGGCGATCTCATCGGCGTCCCGCCCCGCGCGGAGCATCTGCTGCAGGGCGAGGCTCGGCCCCTCGATGACCCGGCTCAGGTAAGCCCAGGACTCGGCGCGGCTCATGCGAACGCCCCCTCGATCCTCGGGGACCGCAGCTCGACGGCCCGGGCGACGTGGTCCAGATCGGGCCGCCCCGCACCTTCCAGGTCGGCGAGAGTCCACGAGAGCTTGAGAACGCGGTCCACTCCCCGCTGCGTGATCGTTCCATCGCTGAGGTAGGCACCTATCAACGCCATCGCGTCGTCCGCCGCCGGGTAGTCGCGCCTGATCAGCGTCGGGTCGATGCGCGCAGTAACCGGGGCGGGCTGCCCGGTGCCGGCCCACCGGTGGGCGGCCCGCTCCCGCGCTTCACGGACACGCTCCGCAATGGAGGAGGACGGCTCAGCGTCAATCGGGCTGACAACCGGGTCATGGGTTCCCGTGGCGAGCCAGATGTCGATTCTGTCGCGGAGCGGCCCCGAAATGTTGCGCAGGTGCGCGGCCCGCTCGTGGGCGCGGCAGCGGCACTCCGCGGGTGCGGGTGCACCGCACTTGCAGGTGTTGGCGGCCATGACGAGCTGAAAATCGGCCGGGTAGACAACCTCGCGCCTCGACCGGGTCAACCTCACCTCCGCCGTCTCGAGGGGGATGCGCAACGAGTCGAGGACGCCCGCGCGGATTTCGGACGCCTCGTCGAGGAAGAGGATCCCGTGGTGGGCCTGGCTTACGGCACCCGGCCGGGGCATGCCCGACCCGCCACCGATCAGGGCCGCCTGGCTGAGCGAGGGGTGCGGGGCCACGAACGGCCGCCGCGCCACAACCCGCCGATGGGCTGCCCCGGAAACCGAGTGGATGGCCGTGGCTTCGATCATTTCCCGCGGGCTCAGGGGAGGAAGGATGGAGGGAAGCCGTTCCGCCAGCATGGATTTTCCGGAACCGGGAGGCCCAACCATCATGACGTGGTGGCCGCCAGCGGCGGCGACCTCGAGCGCATGGCGTTCCGGTGCCTGACCGGCGATGTCGGCGAAATCGGGGGCGGCGGGCACGGGCGGGGCCGGTGCAGCGCTCGCCCGCGGAAGGTCGACGATGCCGAGCAACCAGTTCCACGCCTCGAGCAGGGTTCGGGCCACCAAGATGCGCTCCGACCCGAGCAGCGCCGCTTCGGCGGCGTTTTCCTCCGGCACCACCACCCAGTCAACCGTCGGGGGTGCGGCGAGAAGCATGGGCAGGACCCCCTCCACCCGCCGGAGGCCGCCTCCCAGCCCCAGTTCCCCCAGCACCATGCATCGCCCGAGGCGCCGCTGGGCGCGGGGGTCGCTACCCGCGATCACCGCGAGGGCGACGGGTAGGTCGAAGTGTGAACCCGCCTTCGGGAGGTGGGCCGGCGACAGGGAGACCATGATCTTCGTCCGCGGCCACGGGAGCGTCGAGTTGGCCACGGCCGTGCGGATTCGGTCCCGCGACTCCCTGACAGCCGCATCCCCCAGCCCCACCATGTGGATACCGGGCAGACCCGGACCGATGTTCGCCTCGACCGTGACCACGCGCGCGCCGATCCCCTCCAGTGTCGCCGAACGCGTGCTAGCAAGCGCCATCGTCCACGTCCTCGTAGATCTCGATGGCCACGTCCGCTCCGCTGAACAGCACCTCGGCGACGTCGAGACGCACCCGGCGGTAGCCCTTCCCCTCCAGCCACTCCGCGGCGCACCGCCGCATGGTGCGCAGTTTCTTCGGGGTGACGGCCTCCGCCGCCCCGAATGCGGCACCCCGCCTGGTTTTCACCTCCACGAAGACGGCGGCTCCGTCCGGGGCCTCGAGAACGATGTCGATCTCACCGGAGCGCGTACGCGCCCGGGACTCGACGAGCTCATATCCGGCCCCTTCGTAGACACCGGTGGCGAAGCCCTCTCCGGCTATGCCGAGCAGTTGATTGTCCGCATAGGTCGCGTGCGCCACTTGTCATCCCCCCAATAGAAACGTGTGAAAAGCGCGGTGCCTCTATTGGACTGCCCGGCGCCCCATCGCGTTCCCCGGGCACGAAAAAAGGGCGGGAGCCGCAGCTCAACCGCCCGTCGACAAGCGTCTCAGCGCTCGGGGAAGGTGAGCTCGGGCTTGTCCAACTCCTCGATGTTGACATCCTTGTACGTGATAACCCGGACGTAGCGCACGAAGCGCACCGCGCGATACATGTCCCACACCCAGCAATCGGACATCCGCACCTCGTAATAGACGTCCTTGCCTTCCGTGTGGGGGATGAGCTCCACGGCGTTGGCGAGGTAGAAGCGCCGGTCGGTCTCGACAACGTAGGAGAACTGGCTGACCACGTCCCGGTACTCGCGGTACAGGGACAGCTCGACCTCGGCCTCGTAGTTGTCCAGATCCTCAGCGCTCATAATGACCTCTTGAAATGCTCGTGGGCGTGCTTGACGTTGGCATAACTATATCGGTGTTCAGCGCTCGCCCCGTGGCGGCGCACCGCATCCATGTGGGCCGCCGTGCCGTATCCCTTGTGCCCCTCCAGGCCGTACTGCGGGTGGTCGCGCGCCATCCCGCGGATGAGCCGGTCGCGGCTCACCTTGGCCAGCACGCTTGCCGCCGCGATGCAGCGGGCCGTGTAATCGCCGCCGATTATCGGCAGCTGCGCCACGCACAACCCGGGCACCCTGAAGGCGTCGACGAGCACGTAACCGGGCTGGGGATCCAGGGCCGCGATGGCGCGCCGGGCCCCGTCGAGGTTGGCGGCCTGGATGCCCCGGCGGTCAATCTCCGCGGCGCTGATGTGGATCACCGACCACGCCACCGCGTAGTGGGTGATGAGCGGATAGAGCTCCTCGCGGCGACGCTCGGTGAGTTTCTTGGAGTCCGTCAACCCCTCCAGCGCCGCGACCGGTTCCGGCGGAAGCACGCAGGCGGCGACGGTGACCGGGCCGAAGCAGGCGCCGCGGCCCGCCTCGTCCACTCCCGCCACGGGGCCCAGGCCCGCCCGGTGCAGCGCCACCTCGTGGGTGCGCAGCTGCTTGAGACGCCGCACCTAGTGCTGGATGTCGGGGTCGGACACGCCGCCCATCCGGCTCAGGGGGAAGACCACGGCGGCCACCTTGCCGCGGATGTTTTCCCGCGGGATCGCGCCCTGGTACTGATCCCCCATGTGGTAGCGGGAGTCGAGGGAGTTGGTGCGGTTGTCGCCCATCATGAAGTAACTGCCTTCCGGCACGGTGACGGGACCGAAGTAGTCGCCACCGCACGCGTCGGAGCCTGTTTCCTGTCGCACGGGGTAGAAGCTGGGCTGGAGCACGTAGGACTGGTCGATCGGCCTGCCGTCGACCATCACCGCGGGGTCGCCGGCCTGGCAGGACACGGTCTGCCCGCCCGTGGCAATGACGCGTTTGACCAGGTCGTTCTCGTCCGGCGGCACAATGCCGGCCCAGGAGCCGACCTGCTGCAGCCCCGCCGCCACCGGGTTGGAGGAACGCTTGGACTGGTACTGCGTGTTCCACGAGTCCGTGCCCTTGAACACAACGACGTCGCCCGGCTTCGGGTCACCGCCGTAATAGCTGAGCTTCTCCACGGCAATGCGGTCGCCCTTGCCGTTCTGTCCGTGCAGCGTCGGCTCCATGGAGGCGGACGGGATGACGTAGACGCGTCCGATGAACGTCTGCAGCAGGAAGATGAAGAACAGCGTCAGGATGATCACCAGGGGGATCTCCAGGTACCAGGGCAGTCCCCTCGTCTCCGCGTCCTCCCCCACGGCGGTGGAGCCGTCGGCGGGCTGGTTCTTCGGGCGGTTCAGGTTGCTCACCCGCAACACTCTAGCACCGGCCCAGGACACGACCCGGAGCAGGCGAAAGCCCCGCCCACCGGTGTGGTGGACGGGGCCGTCGACAAGCGAAAACTAGCGGCGCTCCTTGATGCGGGCGGCCTTTCCGCGCAGCTCGCGCATGTAGTACAGCTTGGCGCGGCGGACGTCGCCCTTGCGCAGAACCTCGATCTTCTCGATGTTCGGGGAGTGGATCGGGAAGGTGCGCTCCACGCCGATGCCGAAGGAGACCTTGCGCACGGTGAAGGTCTCGCGGATGCCGCTGCCCTGGCGGCGGAGCACGAAGCCCTCGAAGAGCTGGGTACGGGTGACGGAGCCCTCGATAACCTTCACGTGGACACCCAGGGTGTCGCCGGGACGGAAGTCGGGGACGTCGTTGCGCAGCTGGCCTGCGTCGACAAGATCGATGATGCCGTTGCTCATGTAAGCAATCCTTTTCGTTCAAGGACAGAGGACCCTAGCGGCTGCTCCCCTCGCGGGGCGCTCGTCTGGTTCGTGTCTTGTGCAATAACCTCGACGATTCTACATACCCGCCGGTCAGTTACCAAATCCGGCCTTCTTCAGCGCGTCGGCGAGCGCGCCGCCCGCTTCCCGACGTCCCCCGGCACCGTTCCCCTTAACCCCACGCCCGCCGGACGCGCCACGGCGCTTGCCGGAACCCCGCCCGGGGCCCCGCTCGCCCCGGTCACTCCGCTCTTCCCGGCCCGCCTTCTGGCCCGGCTCGTCGTCGAGGCGGAGGGTCAATCCGATGCGCTGGCGCTCCACGTCAACCTCGAGGACCTTGACCTTGACCACCTGCCCGGAACGGACCACCTCGTGGGGGTCCGAGACGAAGGAATCGCTCATCGCCGAGACGTGGACGAGCCCGTCCTGGTGCACCCCGACGTCGACGAAGGCGCCGAAGGCCGCGACGTTCGTGACGGTGCCCTCGAGGATCATCCCGGGTTCGAGGTCGGAGACCTTGTTCACCCCCTCCTTGAACGCGGCGGTGGCGAATTCGGGGCGCGGGTCCCTGCCCGGCTTGTCCAGCTCGGCGATGATGTCGGTGACGGTGGGTACACCGAAGGTCTCGTCGGCGAAGTCCTCCGGACGGAGCCGGGACAGAACGGCCGTGTTGCCTATCAGTTCCCGGGTGGCCACGCCCGTGGCGGCGGCGATGCGCTCGACGACCGGGTACGCCTCCGGGTGGACGGCCGACGCGTCCAGCGGGTTCGTCCCGCCACGGATTCGGAGGAACCCCGCGGCCTGTTCGAAGGCCTTCGGCCCGAGGCGCGGCACCTTCCCCAGCTCTTTGCGCGAGGTAAAGGTGCCCCGCTCATCGCGGTAACCCACGATGTTCTTCGCAATGGTCGCCGAGACCCCGGCGACACGTTCCAGCAGCGGGACAGACGCGGTGTTGAGATCCACCCCGACGGCGTTGACGGCATCCTCGACCACGGCGTCGAGGGTGTGCGCCAGCGCCACCTGGTTGACGTCGTGCTGGTACTGGCCCACCCCGATCGACTTCGGGTCGACCTTGACCAGCTCCGCCAGCGGATCCTGCAGGCGGCGCGCGATGGACACGGCCGAGCGGAGGGAGACATCCATGTCGGGGAACTCCGCGGCGGCGATCTCCGAGGCGGAATACACCGAGGCACCCGACTCCGACACGACCACCGGGGTGGGCCTGGCACCCCCGGCCTGCTGGATCAGGTCCGCAACCTCGCCGGCGAGCTTCTCCGACTCGCGCGAGGCGGTGCCGTTGCCCACCGCGATGAGCTCCACACCGTGCGTGGCGGCCAGAGAGGACAGCTCGCGCACCGCCTCGGACCAGCGGTTCTGCGGCTGGTGCGGGTACACGATGGTGGTGGCCAGAACCTTGCCGGTGCCGTCGACCACCGCGCATTTCACACCGTTGCGGTAGCCGGGGTCCAGGGCAAGGGTGGCGCGCTGCCCCGCCGGGGCGGCGAGGAGCACGTCGCGGAGGTTGGTGCGGAACACCTCCAACGCCCCCTCCTCCGCCTTCTCGCGCAGCCGCGTGCGGGTGTCCAGGCCCGAGGAGACCTGCAGCTTCGTGCGCCACCCCCAGCGCACGGCCTTGGCCAGCCACTCGCTGGTGTGCACGTCGAGGCCGAAGCGCTGGGCGATCATCCCCTCGTAGACGGATTCGTCACCCGGGTCGAGGTCGAGGGTGAGAACGCCCTCCTTCTCCCCCCGCAGGAGCGCGAGGATGCGGTGGCTGGGCAGGGTGCGGAAGGGTTCGGAGAAGTCGAAGTAGTCGCGGAACTTCGCACCCTCGGTCTCCCGGCCCTCCACCGCCGAGGCCTTCATCGTGCCGGAGGCGTAGAAACGGTCGCGGACCTCGCCGACGAGGTCGGCATCGGTGGTGAAGCGGTCCACGAGGATTGCGCGGGCTCCGTCGAGGGTGGCCTTCGTGTCCTCGAAGCCCTCGGTGAGGAACGCCCGGGCCGCGGCGGAGGGGTCGGCGGAGGGGTCGCTGACAAGCAGCTGGGTGAGGGCTTCTAGGCCGGCCTCGCGCGCGATGTCGGCCTTGGTCTTACGGCGTTTCTTAAAGGGCAGGTAGAGGTCCTCGACCCGGGCCTTCGTGTCCGCGCCCTCGATCTGGCGACGAAGCTCGTCGGTCAGTTTCCCCTGCTCGGCGATTGACTCGAGAACCGCCTGCTTGCGCTCCCCGAGCTCGGTGAGGTAGGCGTTGCGCTCCTCGATGTGCCGCAACTGCCCGTCATCGAGGCCCCCGGTCGCTTCCTTGCGGTAGCGGGAGACGAAGGGGACGGTGTTGCCCGCGGCGAGGAGATCCAGGGCCGCGGCGACCTGGTTTTCCCTGACGCCGAGTTCTGTCGCGATGGTGGCTGCGGTGGATGTCATTCGTGGGATTCTAACCCACCGCGGCCCGGGTTCCGGAGGCGCGGGCCGGGGTGCGCGTCAGACCCGGCCGGCCCCGTCGCCGCCGGCGGGAGCATCCTCGCGGCACTCGCAGCTGAGCACAATCGCCCCTCGCGGCAGAGTGGCCAGCACCACCCGTTCCACCTCATCGAGGGACAGCCTCGTGCGGCCGTGGATGACGAAGCTCCAGGAGCCCCCCATGAACTGGGCGTGGATGCCCCGGGTGGCGTCCGGCACGTAACCCGCCTTGGACAGTTTCTTCTGCATGACCTTGAGGGGCTTCTCCCACTCCGGCGGCTCGGCGTGGGCCTTTACCTCGGTGCGCACGGGTCGCGCGTGGAGCGTGAACAGGTCGTCGGCGTCAAGTTCGGCGTTGTCGAGAAGCTCGGGGCGTACGGCGCGGGTGCGCAGGAGCGACTGGTCCCGGCGCCACCTGTTGACGCGGGCGTGGTCGCCCGAGAAGAGGACCTCGGGCGCCTCCAGACCGCGCCAGGTGCGCGGCTTCGTGTAACTCGGACCCTCCAGGAGGCCGTCGGAGAAGCTGTCCTCCTCGTGGCTCTCCGTGTTTCCCAGTACGCCGGGGATGAGGCGGGTGACGGCCTCCGCGATGACCAGCGCGGCAACCTCCCCGCCGACGAGGACGTAGTCGCCGATGGAGACCTCGCGCACGCGGTAGCGGTGTGCCGCGTCCTCGAACACGCGCTGGTCGATGCCCTCGTAGCGCCCGCAGGCGACCACGATATGGCGCTCGCGCGACCAGGCGCGGGCGTTGGCTTGGGTGAACGGGGCACCGGCCGGAGTGGGAACGAGAAGGAGGGGCTTCGATCCGTCCCCGCCGGGTCCCGCGTAGGGGCGGGGCTCCACGGCCCCGACATCGTCGTGGCGCGGCCTGTCGTTGCGGTGGGGTGCGGCGGACGCGAGGTCGTGTCCGGTGCGGCCGGCGGCGACGTCGTCAAGCGCGGGCCCCCACACCCCCGGCTTCATCACCATGCCCGGCCCTCCCCCCAGCGGGGGCGCGTCGACGGATTTGTGATTGCCGGTGGCCCAGTCCCGCAGGTTGTGCACCCCGACGGCGAGGATGCCCTGCTCAATCGCCTTGCCCAAAAGCGCGTGGCGCAGGGGGTCGAGGTACTCGGGAAAGATGGTGAGAACGTCCAGGCGCAGCTGCGGCTCAGACATCCAGGAGCCCCTCGGGCGGGGTGATGGTCAGGGTGCCGCCGGGGAGATCCACCTCGGGTACGAACTCCATGACGAAGGGCACGAGTACCTCGCGGCCCTCGTAGGCGATCTCGAGGATCTTCCGGTTCGGCGTGTCCATGATCCCGGTGACCTCACCCACCTCGGAACCGTCGAGGATGACGCGCAGGCCGATGAGCTCGTGGTCGTAGTACTCTCCGGAATCCTCGTCGCGCTCCAGGGGCTCGGCGAAGAACTTCATCCCCCGCAGGCTGTCAGCCTGGGTGCGGTCCGGGATCTCCTCGAAGGTGACCAGCAGCCTCTTCTGGTGCGGGCGCACCGAAGTGATCGTGAGCTCCCGCTCACGGCCCGCCTGTCTGCCGTGCAGGACCTCCCCGACCGCGAATCGCAGCCCGGGCTCGTCGGTGAGCACCTCCACCGCAACCTCACCCTTGATGCCGTGGGACTTCACGACCCTGCCGATCAATAGTTCCATGGGCGTACACCCTAGCAGGGGCGGTGTACCACGGTTCCGGAGCACAAAAAACGGCCCGGGCGGCGCCGCTGTGATGTGCGACGTCGCCCGAGCCGGTGCAGGAGGTGGCGGAGCCTAGTTCTCCTCGGTTGCCTCGGCGGTCTCTGCGGACTCGTCCACGGCGGGGGCCTCAGCGGCGGCGGCCTCTGCGGCAGCGGCGGCCTCAGCCTCGGCGGCAGCCTTCGCCTCGGCCTCTTCCTTCGCCTTCCGGCGCTTCTCGGTGATGGCCTCGGCGGTCGGGCCGTTGTTGGCCTCCTCGAGAGCCTTGTTGAACAGCTCGAGCTTGGACGGCTTCTCCTCGGCGACCTTCAGGGTGCCCTCGGCGCCCTCGAGCCCCTTGTGCTTCTGCCAGTCGCCCGTGATCTTCAGCAGGGCGAGGACGGGCTCGGTCGGCTGGGCGCCAACGCCGAGCCAGTACTGCGCCCGCTCGGAGTCGATGCGGATGAGGGAGGGCTCTTCCTTCGGGTGGTAGATGCCGATGTTCTCGATCACCTTGCCGTCGCGGCGGGTGCGGGCATCGGCGACGACGACGCGGTACTGCGCGTTGCGGATCTTGCCGAGGCGCTGGAGCTTGATCTTGACAGCCATGAAAATTCCTTTTCAGTCACCGGGCAGTGCAGACACCCGCCGCGGTTCGGCGGGCCGGTTCAACCCTTGTTCTTTAACCTGCGCGTGACGGGCCGGCCGACCTCACCGTCCCTCGTAGAGGGTCCGGTTCAGACGGGCACGGCGCTGACGCAGAATGCTCGTGTGGTCTACGCCCGGGGGGGGCGCACAACCTCGACCACTTTACCCGGCGGCAGGGTCCGTTCAAAACCGGGCCCAGCTTTACGACGCCCCGCCGTCCCCCTCCGCACACGAACGCGCTCCTCTCACCCGGCGCGGCGGAAGAAGCGGGTTCGCGCAACGGGCCCCGCCAGTTGCCTACTTGCGCTTCTTCCCCATGTTCTTCATCGCCTGGCTGAAGTCCAGGTTGTTCAGGTCGATGCCCTCCATCCCGGGAGGCATCTGCTCCTGCAGTTTCTGTAGCTCACCCATGTCGGGCATTCCTCCCATCCCGGGCATCCCGGGCATCCCCCCGGGCATCTGCGGCGCCCCACCGGTGCGACGCTTCGCCGGCTTGCGCTTTCCGCTCTTGGTCTTGCGCCCCTTGGGTTTCTTCTTCGTCGCGGAGCGCCCGCCCATGCCCGGCATTCCCGGAAGGCCGAACTGGCTGGCCATCTGGCCCATCATCTTCTTCGCCTCGAAGAAGCGCTCGACCAGCTGGTTGACCTCGGAGACGGAGACACCCGAGCCCTTGGCGATGCGCTTGCGCCGGGAGGCGTTGAGGATGGTCGGGTCCTCGCGCTCCGCCGGGGTCATGCCGCGGATGATGGCCTGGATGCGGTCGAGCTGCTTTTCGTTGACCATGTCAGCCATCTCATTCATGGCCTTGCCGCCCGGCATCATCTTCAGCAGGTTGCCGATCGGCCCCATGCGGCGGACCATGAGCAGCTGGTTGAGGAAGTCCTCGAGGGTCAGCTCGCCGGAGCCGAGCCGGGACGCTGCCTCCTCGGCCTCGCGCTCGTCGAAAAGTGTCTCCGCCTGCTCGATCAGCGAGAGCAGGTCGCCCATGCCGAGGATGCGGCTGGACATGCGGTCGGGGTGGAAGACGTCGAAGTCGTCGAGCTTCTCACCCGTGGAGGCAAAGAGGATCGGCTTGCCGGTGACCTCGCGGATGGACAAGGCGGCACCACCGCGAGCGTCGCCGTCGAGCTTGGTCAGCACGACGCCAGTGAAGTCCACGCCATCGGCGAAGGCCTGGGCGGTGGACACCGCGTCCTGGCCGATCATCGCGTCGATGACGAAGAGGACCTCGTCCGGGTGGACCGCGTCGCGGATGTTGCGCGCCTGGGTCATCAGCGTCTCGTCAATGCCGAGGCGACCCGCGGTGTCGATGATGACCACGTCGTTCTTGTTCTGCCGGGCGTATTCGACACCCTCCTGCGCCACAGCGACAGGGTCGCCGTGCGAAGTGCCCATCTCGTGGGCGTAGGAGTCCATGGAGGTGCCGGGGTCGGGCGCGAAGGTGGGAACGCCCGCGCGCTCACCGACGATCTGCAGCTGCTGCACGGCGCCGGGGCGCTGCAGGTCGCAGGCCACGAGCATTGGGGTATGGCCCTGCTTGGCGAGGTGGTTGGCGAGCTTTCCAGCCAGGGTCGTCTTACCTGCGCCCTGCAGACCGGCGAGCATGATCACCGTCGGCGGTGTCTTGGCCATGTTGAGGCGGCGGGTTTCACCACCGAGGATGTTGGTCAGTTCCTCGTCGACGATCTTGACGACCTGCTGGGCGGGGTTGAGCGCCTCGGAGACGTCCGCGCCGAGCGCGCGCTCCTTCACCCGCTTGATGAAGGCGCGCACCACCGGGAGGGAGACGTCCGCCTCGAGGAGAGCGATGCGGATCTCGCGCGCCGTGGCGTTGATGTCCGCCTCGGTGAGCTTGCCCTTGCCGCGCAGGCCCCCCAAGGCTGTTTGTAGGCGGTCGGACAGAGACTCGAACACGGTGGGCACTCCCTTGTTGCAGTATCGGGTCAGCGCCGGCGGGAGAGCCGCCGGCGCGGATTCAACGTGCTACAGCCTAGCGTGTGGGGCTCCGGCCCAGCACATTCACCCGTTCCCCTCTCGGCGGAGCGGGGAGGGGGTCAGATCGCGTCGTCGTCCGTCTCCCCCGTGCGCACACGCACGACGCGGCTGACGTCGCTGACCCAGACCTTGCCGTCCCCGACCTCACCGGTGTAGGCGGCGCGGACGATGGCATCCACGGCGCGCTGCTCCTGGTCGTCGGAGACGAGGACCTCGATCTTGGCCCGGGCCACGAACTCGGAGGAGTACTGCGCGCCCCGGTAGTACTCAACGCTCGCGGGCTGGCGCCCGGAACCCTGGGCTTCGGTGACCGTGATGCCGCGGACCCCCTCAGCCTCGAGGGCGTCGAGCACGTCGCTGAGGGTGAAAGGCTTGACCACTGCGGTGATGAGTTTCACGTCGATTCCTTTCTAGGCTTCCGGCTCGGCCGGGGCGGGGTGCGCCGCACTGGGGGCGAGGCGCGGGTCGGGGCCGGATTCCCCGGCCAGTGTATCGCCGGCCGGGTGCGGTGCCGGGCGAGAGCCACGCTCCGGGGCACCCGCGTGCGCGAGGTTCTCCGGGTGGAGGGATTCGTCGTGCGGCTCGCGGGCGTCGTTGAGCCCGAGCTCGGCGGCGGAGCGGTTGCCGGCGGGCATGCCGCCAGGGCGCATTCCGGGACCGCCGACGTCGTAGCCGGTCTCCCGGTGGATGGAGTAGTCGATGCCGTCGAACTCCTGCTCCCTGCTGATGCGCCACCCGATGGTGTATTTGATGGCGAGGGCGATGAGCAGGGTGATGATGCCGGCGAAGACGATCGCGGTGAGTGCGATGGCCGTCTGGACGACGATCAGCCGCCAGCCGTCCACCCCGCCGCCGGTCAGGATGCCCTTGCCGGTGGCGAAGAAGGCCAGCCCGATCGTGCCCCAGATACCGGCGACGAGGTGCACGCCGACCACGTCGAGGGAGTCGTCGTAACCGAAGCGGTACTTCAGCCCGACACCGTAGCAGGCCAGGACACCGCCGATGAAGCCCAGCGGAATAGAGGACAGCGGCGAGATGTCACCGGCCGCGGGGGTGATGGCGACCAGGCCGGCGACGACGCCGGAGGACGCTCCGAGGGACGTGGCGTAGCCGTCGCGAAGCTTTTCGATGAGCAGCCAGCCGAGCATCGCGGCGGCCGCGGCGACGGTGGTGTTGAGCCACGCGAGCCCCGCCAGCCCGTCGGCGGCGAAGGCGGAGCCACCGTTGAATCCGAACCAGCCGAACCACAGCAGGGCCGCACCCAGCATGACCATCGGCAGATTGTGCGGCCTCGAGTTGGAGCGCGGGAAGCCGGTTCGCTTCCCCACCACGAGGGCCAGGACAAGTGCCGCGGTGCCCGCCGAGATGTGGACGACTGTGCCGCCCGCGAAGTCGATGGGTGCGATGCGCGCCTCACCGTCCTGGGTGCCGAACATCCACGCGGAGATGGAGCGGGTTGTGTGGCCCAGGATGCCGCCGCCCCACACCATGTGGGCGAGGGGGAAGTAGACGAAGGTGGACCACAGAGTGGCGAAGAGCACCCAGGAACCGATCTTCACGCGGCTGGCGATCGCACCCGAGATGATTGCGGCTGAGATTGCCGCGAACGTGAGTTGGAAGCCGATGTCGATCACGTTTGCGTAGCCGTTGGCCCCCTCCACGTAATTGCCGTCGGCGTCCGTGACCGCACCGCGCAGGCCGAACATTTCGAAGGGGTTGGCCACGATTCCACCGAGCGACTGCGTGCCGTAGGACATTGACCAGCCCCACAGCACGTAGACGACCGCGATGGCACCGAGGGCCGTGAAGGACATCATCATCATGTTGAGCACGCTCCGGCGCGAGGAGATTCCCCCGTAGAACAGCGCCAGGGCGGGTGTCATCAACAAAACCAGCGCGGCCGAGACGAGCATCCAGCTCGCGTTTCCCGACGCCGCCGTTATTTGGTCAGGTGTCACCGTCCCACCTCTTCTCCGATAACTAACTATCAATCGATTGAATTCTGACATTCAAACTGTAGAACGACAGGTATAAGCCCGGGAACAGGACGGCGGAAAGTGAGAGGCACATCACAAAACCCGCCCCCCGTGCGGGAGGCGGGTTTACATACGGGGGTTAGCGGTGTTACCCGAGCAGGGCGTCGACGAAGCTCTCCACCTCGAAGGGGGCGAGGTCATCGGCACCCTCCCCCAGGCCGACGAGCTTGACGGGCACGCCCAGCTCCTCCTGCACCTGGAAGACGATGCCCCCCTTCGCGGTGCCGTCGAGCTTGGTCAGCACGACACCGGTGATGTCGACGACATCGCGGAACACCCGCGCCTGGGTGATTCCGTTCTGACCCACCGTCGCGTCGAGCACGAGGAGGACCTCGTCCACGCGGGTCTTCTTTTCCACGACGCGCTTGACCTTGCCCAGCTGGTCCATCAGACCGGTCGCGGTGTGAAGCCTTCCCGCCGTGTCCACCAGGACCACGTCCGCGCCCTGGTCCACCCCGGTGGCGACGGCGTCGAACGCGACGGCCGCGGGGTCGGCACCCTCCTTCCCGCGCACGGTGGTTGCCCCCACGCGGCGGCCCCACGTTTCCAGCTGGTCCGCGGCGGCCGCGCGGAAGGTGTCGGCGGCGCCCAGCACCACGGAGTGCCCCATGGACACGAGCACACGGGCGAGCTTGCCGGTGGTTGTCGTCTTGCCCGTGCCGTTCACACCGACAACGAGAATCACGGCGGGCTTGCCTTCGTTGGGCATGGCCTTCAGGGAGCGGTCCATCCCGGGCCGGCCGGCCTCGACGAGGGTCTCGCGGAGCATCGCCCGCGCCTCGGCCTCGCTGGAAACACCGCGCTCGGCGATCTTCTCGCGCAGGCTATCGGTGATGCGCAGGGTGAGCGAGGCACCCAGGTCCGCCATGATGAGGGTGTCCTCGATCTCCTCCCACGCGTCCTCGTCGAGGTCACCCGCAGTGAGGATCCCGAGCAGGCCCTGGCCGATCGCGTTCTGGGAGCGCGAGAGGCGCCCGCGCAGCTTCCCGATGCGCCCCGCCGCGGGTTCGATATCATCTATGGGCTCGGCAGCCGCGGGCTCGGTGACAATCGCATCCTCGGACACGATAGCGTCCCCGCTGCGGGCCTCCTCAACCGCCTCGGCGGTCACAGCGGCGGCCTCCGCCGCTTCCTCGGCCTCCTCCTCGACCGCTTCGTGCTGCTCGATGAGTTCACCCAGATCGTCCCCGCCCTGCTTGTCGACGTCCCCGCTCACGCGCTCCGGGTTATCGGCGGCGGGTTCCCCGTCACCGATGACGTACGCGGGCTCGTCCACATGCCCGGTTCCCGCTGGCGTGCCAGCCGGGGACGAGCCGGAGTGATCGACCGGCTTCTCGAACTCAGGGTCATCCGGGGCGACGGCCCCCCTGGTCCCCCCGGCGGTCTCGTCAGCGGGCTCGGCGGGCGGCTCCGCCACCGGCTCGGCGGGAACCCGCGGTACCCGGCCCGGCCCGGTTTCCGCTTCGTAGCCGTGCGACGGCACCGCGGTACTCCCGCCGCCGGGAGTCTCCCCGGGGGTCTCCGCGGAGGCCCGGCGGGAAGATTCGCGCGGTACGAGGTCCGGCTGAGCCTCAACGGGGGCGAAGTTGAACCCGCCCTTGGCCTGGTAGTTGCCGGACCTGTCCTGCTGGGTCAGCTCCTTCGGCTCCTCGGGTGCGTCGAAGGAGACGGTCTTCGACTGTTTCCGGCGGTTGCCCGCGACGATGATGCCCACCAGAACGAGCACCACCACCACGGCCGCGATGATGATCCACAAAAGGGTCGTGTTAGTCATGGTGTCCATAGTGCCAGCAACCCCGGACACGGCGCGATCACGGACGATCACGGCACCCTCACCGCGCCGTAAACGCGGCGGCCGGTGTCAACCCCCGGCGGCGGCAGGGGAGGCGGGATTCATCCGCTGCGAGATCACGCGGGTGACCCCGTCACCGCGCATTGTCACGCCGTAGAGCACGTTTGCCACGTCCATGGTCGGCTTCTGGTGCGTAATCACCAGGAGCTGGGAGTCCTGCCGCAGCTCCTCGAGCAGGGAGATCAGGCGGCGCAGGTTGACGTCGTCAAGCGCCGCCTCGACCTCGTCGAGCACGTAGAAGGGGCTGGGCCGGGCCCGGAAGATGGCCACGAGGAAGGCGAGCGCGGTGAGCGACTTCTCCCCGCCCGAGAGCAGCGAAAGGCGCTTGACCTTCTTTCCGGGCGGGCGGGCCTCGATCTCGATGCCCGTCGCCAACAGGTCGCCGGGGTCGGTGAGGATGAGGCGCGCCTCGCCGCCCGGAAAGAGCGTCTGGAAGACGTTGGGGAACTCCGCCTCGACATCGCGCCAGGCATCGGTGAACAGCTGGAGAATCTGGGCGTCGACCTCGGTGATCACCCCGGCGAGGTCCCGGCGCGCCTGGATGACGTCGTCAAGCTGCGTGGACAGGAAGCTGTAGCGCTCCTCGAGGGCTTTGAACTCCTCGAGGGCGAGCGGATTGACCTTGCCCAGGGCGCGCAGGTCCTTCTCCGCCCGGGCGAGGCGGTGCTCCTCTGTGGCGCGGTCGAAGTCGGCGCCCGGGGTGTAGCCGGCGAGGAGGTCGGGGATGGAGATTCCGAGGGACTCCGTGACCTTGGCCTCGGCCTCGTCAATGCGCACCTGGGCCTGGGAACGCGCGATGTCCGAGGAGTGGGCGCTGTCGGTGAGACGCTCGAGCTGCTGGCGGGTCGCGCTGACCTTCGCGCGGGCCTGCTGCTGCAGGGCGCGCAGTTCGGCGACGCGGGCGGTGAGCTCGTCGCGCTCGGCGGTGGCCCGCTCGAGGGCGTCGGTGGCGCGGGCGACGATGTCGCNNCCCGGCGACGACGCGGGCGAGCTCCGCCTCGGCGCGCCTCCTGGCCACCGCCGCCTCGTGGCGTGCCTTTGCCTGCCGTTCGTGTTCCGCCTGGCGGCGCAGCGCGTCCCCGCGCCCCGAAACCGCCTCCGCCTGCTGCTGCGCCGAGCGGGAGGCCATGGTGGCCTCCATCTCCATCGCCTTCGCCTGGTTCAACGCGGCGCTGGCCCGGTCGCGCGCGGCTGTGGAGGGCTCCTCCGGGTTGTCGTCACCCTCGACCCGGGCGAGGCGCTCCCGGGTCTCCGCGAGGTCACCCCGCCGTTGGGCGAGGCGGGCTTCGGCCTCCGTCGCGCGCTGGCTGGCGCGTTCGTGCTCGGCCTTGTTGGCCTCGAACTGCTTGGTCAGCCGCTGGTGGTCGCGCCGCCACGCCTCCAGGTTGGTGTCGTGCTCGCGCAGCGCGGCCTTCGCCCCGGCCGCGGCGACACGCGCGTCCTCCGCGGCCAGCTTGGCGNNCCCCCCCCGGCCGCGGCCCCCCGCGCCCCCCCCGCGCCCGGCTTGGCCCCCGGGGGGGGGCCGGAGACCCCGTCAGGTGGGGCGCGGGCCGTCTCCAGCTCGGCCTCCGCCCGGCTGATGTCCCCGCTGAGCTCCACCGCGGTGGCGCGCCCTGAGCCGGCCGCGACCCATCCCTCGCCCACGAGGACGCCCTCCCGGGTCACCGCGCGCAGGCGGGGGTCGGCGGCGACGAGCGCGCGCGCCTCGTCCGGGGTGGCGGCGAGCGCGACGTCGACGAGCAGGCGCGTCAGCGGGCCGCGGACATCGTTGGCGATGTCGATGTGGTCGAGAAGCCAGTCAACGGGCCGGTCGGTGTCGAGGCGCCACGCTCCCCCGCCGACCGGTTCGACGACGACGGTGCGCTCGGCCGCGGCAAGCTTGTCGACGACCTCTCCCCCGTCGCCCCCCTCGGCGACGAGCGCCTCGGCGTGGGGACCCAGCGCCGCTGCCAGGGCGGCCGCCGTCACGTCGCGCGCCGTTAGCTTCCCTGCCAGGGGCCCAAAGCCCTCACCGAGCACATCGGCCGCCGCCACGGTGGGTGTCTGCTCACGCAGGGTGGCGATGCGCGACTCGAGCGTGAACACCGCACGCTCCCGTTCACGCTGCGCCGCCCGGAGCTGCTCCAGGCGCTTCTCGGCGGCGTCCGATTCGGTGTAGGCGCGAACGTGCGCCTCGTCGAGGGGCGCGCGCTCCGCTTCGATGCCCGCCAGGCGCTCGGCGACCTGAGCGGCCTCCTGCTGCGCGGCCCGGGTGCGCTCGCGGGTCTCCTCGAGCACCTCGGTCAGCCGCGCGATCTCGCTCTCCGCCGCATCGACCGCACCCTTCTGCGATTCCTCCTGCGCGAGCAGGCGCACCACGCCTTCGCGCTTGTCAGCGATAGCGCGCACCTGCGCGAGGTGCTCGCGCTCGGCGTCGTCGAAGGCCTCCTGAAGCTCAGCCACCTCCTCGCGGACGGTCTCGAGGCGCTCCGCGGCCTCCTCCGCCAGTTCCACCGCCTCCGCGTACTGTTCGTCCGCTACGCCGGCGCGTGCAAGGAGCTCATCGGGATCCTGGCCGTGGTAGGCGACATCCGCGCCGGCATTGCTCGCGCGCTCCGTCGCGATGCGCACGGTGGCCCCGGCGCGTTCGGCGAGGGTGGACAGGGCGAACCACACCTGCTGGGCCTCCTCGGCGCGCGGCTGGGTCTCCTGCTGATCCTGTTCGATGCGCTCCTGCTGCGCGGTGGCCTCCTCCAGCGCGGCGGTGACCGTGTCCACCTGCTCCGCGAGGAGTTCGGCGGCCCGGGTGGCGTCGTGAAGCTTCGCGCGGAGGGTGACCACCTGGTCCCCCGCGAGCCTGAGCCGGGCGTCGCGCAGGGTGGACTGCACCGTCGCCGCCCGCTTGGCGGCCTCCGCCTGGCGCGCCAGCGGCTTGAGCTGCTTGCCCAGCTCCTCGGTGAGGTCCTGGAGGCGGTCGAGGTTTCCCTGCATGCCCGCCAGTTTGCGCTGCGCCTTCTCCTTGCGGCGGCGGTGTTTGAGCACGCCGGCCGCCTCCTCGATGAAGGCGCGGCGCTCCTCCGGGCGCGACTCGAGGATCTCGGAGAGCTTCCCCTGGCCGACGATGATGTGCATCTCCCGGCCGATGCCGGAATCCGATAGCAGCTCCTGGATGTCCATGAGCCGGGCCTTCGAGCCGTTGATCTCGTACTCCGAGGCACCGTCACGGTACATGCGCCGGGTGATGGCCACCTCGGTGTACTCGATCGGTAGGTGCTTGTCAGAGTTGTCGAAGGTCAGGGTCACCTCGGCGCGGCCCAGGGGCTTGCGCTCCCCGGCTCCGGCAAAGATGACGTCCTCCATCTTGCTGCCGCGGAGGTTCTTCACGCCCTGCTCGCCCATGACCCACGCGAGGGCGTCCACCACGTTCGATTTGCCGGAGCCGTTGGGCCCCACCACGGCGCAGATGCCGGGCTCGAACTTCATGGTGGTCGCCGAGGCGAAGGACTTGAAGCCCTTGAGCGTCAGCGATTTGAGGTGCATTGCGGTGATTTTAGCGGGTGGGCCCCGCCCGCGTCCCGGGAGCTACCGCTCCTCGAAACCGCGCTCCCCCTTCGGCTCGGAGAACTGTTCGACCACCACGTCCACGGAACCCGGCCGGCCCGCGGTCGAGGGGTTCTCCCGCAGGAGGGCCAGAAGCTTGTCGACGTCATCCTGACCGCCCTCGGCGACGACCTGCACGCGCCCGTCGGAGAGGTTTGTCGCGTGGCCCGTCAGTCCCAGCTCAAGCGCGCGCGAGCGCACCCACCACCGGAAGCCGACACCCTGAACGTGGCCGTGGACGAAAGCAGTCATGCGCGTGGAAGTCATGGGCGCGAGTGTAGTGGCCCCAGGAGCGGCCCGGGATAGGATGCGGACATGCAAATTGAATTCTGGGTGTGCGCCCTGGTCACCGCGGTCAGTGCAGGCGTCAGCTTCTCCTACGCCCTCAGCGGCTGGCGTGAGGCGGGCCCGGCTGGACGGACGGCGTCCATGTACGCCTTCTCGCGCAGCCTCGCCCTTCTCGTTGTCGCTCTAGCAGCTCTGCCCGCCCGATCGACACCGTTCCTCGCCGCGATCGCGCTGGCGATGATCGTGGTGCAGGCCGCCGACGCTGTTGGCGGATCGGTGGAGAAGGATCGGTTGAAAACCTTGGGCCCGGCCGCGACCGCCGCCGCCAACGCCGCCGCCCTCGCGTGGGTCTTCTCGGCAGGCGCGTAACTCAACGGCGCGCCGCACCCCCTCGATGACGAAACGGCCCGCGGTGCACACGGCAGGCCGCCGTCCGTTGGGACGCCCCTATCGCTTACGGGCCTCGCGGCCGGTGCGGGCGTCCTCGGCGTCGCGAAGCGTCTGCTTGTCCTCGATGCTGCGGCGCGTGACGGGGTCGGAGCCGTCCCACAGCTCGACGTTCGGCAGCTCGGGGAGCATGTCGCGGTGGAAGACTGGGTCGATGCCCTGGATGCGCTGCTTGTTGTAGTTCTTCAGCAGCTTGATGGCCACCCCGCCCAGCGGGATGATGGCGATGATGTTGATGGTCGCCATGATGCCGGCCATGGTGTCGCCGAGGGACCAGACGAGCGGGACGGAGCCAAAGGCGCCGAAGAACACGAACGCGATGACGCCCACGCGGAAGATCGTCATCACCGTCTTGGATTCGGAGAAGTACTGGACGTTGGCCTGCGCGAGGTAGTAGTTGCCGATCACGGAGGAGAACGCCAGGAAGAAGAGGATGAACGTGATGAAGTGGGTGCCCCATGCTCCCACCGAGTCAGCGAGTGCCGACTGGGTTAGGGACGCGCCCTGGATATCGTCCTTGCCGTAGTTGACCGCCGGCCCGAGGAGAACGATGAAGGCGGTGATGGAACACACCACAAGGGTGTCGAAGTAAACACCGAGGGTCTGAACCAGACCCTGCTTGACTGGGTGGGACACGGTGGCGGTAGCGGCGGCGTTCGGGGCGGATCCCTGGCCGGCTTCGTTGGAGAACAGGCCACGGCGCATGCCCCACATGAAGGCCATGCCAAGGGTAGCCCCTGTCACCTGGCGGATTCCCAGGGCGTGGGTGATGATGGCGGAAATCATCCCAGGGACCTCACGGATGTTTACCACGACCACGATGACACCCAGGAGGATGTACGCGATTGCCATGAACGGGACGACGACCTGGGTGACATTGGCGATGCGGGTGACACCGCCGAAAATGATCATCGCGGTCAAACTGGCGATTAGCACAGCGACGATGGCTTTGAGAGTGGTGGAATCGTTATTGAATGAGCCACTGACCGCCTCAACAATGGAGTTGGTCTGGATCGCGTTGTAGATGAAGCCGTACGTGATTGAAAGCGCAACAGCGAAGATCACGGCGAAAGGCTTCCAACCCAGTCCGCGCGTCATGTAGTACGCGGGGCCACCACGGTAGGTTCCCTCCGGATCACGCGTCTTCCACAGCTGCGCGAGAGTCGACTCGACGAACGCGGTCGCACCGCCAATGATCGCCATGGTCCACATCCAGAACACGGCGCCCGGCCCACCGACCGAAATGGCAAGCGCGACACCCGCGATGTTGCCGGTGCCCACGCGCGATGCGGCCGAGATGGTGAACGCCTTGAAGGCGGAGATGCCGCCGTACTCTTCGTCGAGGTCGCGCCCCTCGCGGTCCTTGCCCTTGGGGGTCTCGGCGACGGCCTTGAGCATCTCGGGGAACAGGCGCACCTGGACGAAGAACGTGCGCAGCCCGAAGTACAGTCCGGCGGCGATGAGCAGCCACGGGACGATGTTCCAGATGGTCCCGTTGACGGTACCGTCAATGAACTCGGTTGCTTTTTCCATGTGGGGAATCTTAAACGTAAATGGGAGATTCACCACACCGGGCGCTACAGAACCTGGCAAGCCGGGCAGTAATGGCTCGAGCGTCCGTTGACCACCACCCGCCGCATGACGGTCCCGCACGCGCGGCATTCGCTCCCCGCCCGCCCGTAGGCATTCAACGAGCGGGAGAAGTAACCCGAGGCCCCGTTGACGTTGACGTAAAGGGAGTCAAAACTCGTTCCCCCCTGCTCCAGCGCCCGAGCCATGACCTCGCGTGACTCCTCGAGCAGGCGCACGGCGTCGCGCTGGCGCAGAGCCCGGGCGCGGCGGGTGGGTTTGACCCCCGCCGCCCACATCGCCTCGTCCGCGTAGATCGAGCCGATACCGCTGACCAGGGTCTGATCGAGCAGGACGGTCTTCACCGCTGAATTCCGGCGCCTCATGGCGCGGGCTGCGCGCACGGGATCGAAACCCGCTTCGAAGGGGTCGGGCGCGACGTGGGCGACCGTCGCGGGGATTGCTCTGCCTGCGGGGTCCCAGGGGTCGTCGATAAGCTGCGCGTACTGCCATGACCCGAAGGTCCGCTGATCGACGAAGGCGAGCTCCGTCTCCCCCAGCCGTGCCCGGATGCGCAGGTGGGGGCTGGACACCGCGCCCGGCTGCCCGACGAGCATCTGCCCGCTCATGCGCAGGTGGACGACGAGCGCGGAGGAGTCGGAGAGCGTGAGCCAGAGGAATTTGCCCCGCCTGTCGGTGCCGGTGACGGTGAGGCCGGGGAGAACGTCAACCAAGTCGACGGCGTTGTTGCGCACCGCGCGGGGGTGCAGGACCTCGACCCCGTCGAACGTCCGGCCGACGAGGTGGGTGTCCAGGCCACGGCGGACAACCTCGACCTCGGGGAGCTCGGGCACCGCTACTTCCCGGCGGGCAGCGCGACGGTCTCTGGATGGTCGTGGAGGAAGAAGACGGCCTCGCGGGCGGCGTTCTGCTCGGCTGTCTTCTTGTTCTGGCCCCGTCCGGTCCCGCGCGCCCGCGTTCCGATGATGACCTCGGCGGTGAACACCTGCTCGTGCTCCGGGCCCTCCACAGTCGCCCGGTACTCGGGCTGCGGCCCGCCCAGCTCGGCCACGCGCTCCTGCAGAACGGTCTTCCAGTCCTGGGTGCGCTGCGCCTCGTCCATCTTCGTGCCGAAGAGCCGGAGGATGACCCCCCGGGCCGTCTCGAAACCGTGCTGGCGGTAGATCGCGCCGAGGACGGCCTCCGTTGTGTCGGCGAGGATCGAGTCCTTGTCGCGGCCGCCCGTGACCTCCTCGCCCCTGCCGAGGAGGATGTGCTCCCCGAGTCCGATGCCGCGCGCGACGTCGGCCAGCGCGTAACGCGAGACCACCCGGGCCCGCATGGGCGAGAGGTCGGACTCGGGCCGCGAGGGGTAGCGCTGGAAAAGCTCGTTCGCGACGGAGAGGCCGAGAACGGCATCGCCGACGAACTCGAGACGCTCATTGTTGGGAAGCTGGTCGTGCTCGTTTGCGAAGGAGCGGTGGGTCAGCGCGAGACGCAGGAGGTCCGCCTCGAGATCGACGCCGAGCGTTTCCAGCAGCGGGCCGTGGTCGACGGCGGCAAAGGCGGCCTCCCAGGCCTCCTCACCGGATATGCGCTGCTTCCTTGACCGCCGGGACCCCCGGCTCACAGGAACTTCTCCAGCCCCGCCCATCGGGGGTCGACGAGATCATTGTCCTCCCCCGCCAATCCATCGGGCTCGGGAACCGCTGTGTCCTCCGGGCACTCCGGCTCGCAGGTGGGGTTGAAGGGCAGCGTCAGACCCATCTCGTCCACGAAGGCCTGTTCGAGGTTGACGGTGGAACCGACCATGACCGGCACCTCGTCGCCCGAACCGAGGTCCTCGTCGCTGGCGGGGTCACCGACGATGAAGTCCTCGTCACCGGCGAACACCTGGTTGACTGAGGCGCTGAACTCCGGCGTGAGACGGGCGAGGCAGCGGACGCACTCCCCCTCGAGCGTGCCGGTTGCCGTGGCATCGACCATGACCCCCGAGCCAAGCGGGGTAACGAATGCCTCGACGGTGACCTCCCCGCCCTCCGGCAGGGCGATCATCTCGGGTCCGATTCGCGACGGGGACGGGCCGGTCTGCGTCAGCGTGACCGGCATGCCGTCGCCGTTGAGCACCTCGGCGACGTCGAAGACAAAGGGGTTAGTAGCCATAACAGCCACTACCCTACAACGATTCTGCGGGCCTAGTAATCCGGGTCCGCGTCCGCCTGCGGCGCCTGCCCCGTGCGCGGGCGGCGGGTGTATTCGTGGCGCTCCGCGCGGTCCGAGCGGCCGTAGCGCTCGTAGCCGTCCCCCGAGACACCCGCGCCCCGGCGCAGAGCCGAGCGGTCCGAGGACACGGTGCGCAGGACGGCCGAGAGGCTTTCCTCGAACTCCGCGAGCTTGGAGTCCACGTAGTCGTCGCACTCGCTGCGCATGCGGGAGGAATCCGTGTGGGCGCTCTCGACCAGTCGGCGGGCCTCCTCGTCGGCGCGGCGCATCACCTCCGACTCGCTGATGAGGCGCTGCTGGTCAGCGAGGCCGTCGTCCACACTGCGCTGGTACTCCTGGTTGCCGCTTTCCACCAGGCGCTCGGCCTCGGTGCGGGCGGCGGCGACCTCGGCATCCGCCTCCTCATGGGCGCGCGCGATGGTGCGCTCCGCATCCTCCTCCGCGTTGGAGACGAGCAGGGTGGCGCGACTCTGGGCGTCGGAGAGCATGCTCTCCGTCTGATTGTGGACGTCGCGCATGATGCGGTCCGCCTCGTCCTCCGCGTCCGCGACCAGGGTGTTGGCACGCTCCTGCGCCCCCCGAAGGATCTCGTCCTGCTGGTCCAGCACATCCTGTGCATCGTCGATCTCGACGGGCAGCGCGTTGCGCAGGTCGTCGAGAAGCGCGAGCATGTCGTTGCGCGGGACCATGCAGTTTGCGGTCATGGGCACGCCGTAGGCCTGCTCCACCGTGCGGACGAGTTCATCGAGGGATTCAAAAACGCGGTACATAACTTCCAAGCGTACTGGTCTCAGGCGCGGGGCCGCGATGGCACGCGCGGGTTTAGATCACACCCTGAGCGAGCATCGCGTCAGCGACCTTCTTGAAGCCCGCGATGTTGGCGCCCACCACGTAGTCGCCCTCGCGGTCGTACTCCTTGGCGGTCTCGTCGGACATCTTGAAGATGTTCGACATGATCTGGTGCAGCCGCTGATCCGTGTAATCGAAGGTCCAGGAGTCTCGCGAGGCGTTCTGCTGCATCTCCAGTGCGGAGGTGGCCACGCCGCCGGCGTTGGCGGCCTTGCCCGGGCCGAAGCTGACCTTGTTCTCGCGGTAGACCTCGATGGCCTCCGGCGTGGACGGCATGTTGGCGCCCTCGGCGACGTATTTCACACCGTTGGAGACGAGCTTCTTGGCGTGCTCGCCGGAGAGCTCGTTCTGGGTGGCGCAGGGCAGCGCCACATCAGCGGAGAGGTCCCAGATGCTGCCGGAGTCGTGGAAGGTTGCGCCCTGGGTCTCATCGACGTATGCGGTGACGCGCTCGCGGCGGTTTTCCTTGACGTCCTTGAGCAGCTCGACATCCACGCCGTTCGGAGTCTCGACCCATCCGGAGGAGTCCGAGAAGCCGACGACGGTGGCGCCGAGCTCCTGGGCCTTCTCGATGGCGTAGATGGCGACGTTGCCGGAGCCGGAGACGATGACCTTGGCGCCGTCGAGGGACTCGCCGCGGGCCTTCATCATCTCGTCGGTGAAGTAGACGCAGCCGTATCCGGTGGCCTCGGTGCGCACGAGGGAACCACCCCATGTCAGCCCCTTGCCGGTGAGGACCCCGGACTCGTGCTGGTTGGCCAGGCGACGGTACTGACCGAAGAGGTAACCGATCTCGCGGCCGCCGACGCCGATGTCACCGGCCGGCACGTCACGGTACTCGCCGATGTGGCGCCACAGCTCAGACATGAAGGACTGGCAGAAGCGCATGACCTCGCCCTCGGACTTGCCCTTCGGGTCGAAGTCGGAACCGCCCTTGCCGCCGCCGATGGGCAGGCCGGTCAGGGAGTTCTTGAAGATCTGCTCGAAGCCGAGGAACTTGATGATGCCCAGGTTCACCGACGGGTGGAAGCGCAGGCCACCCTTGTAGGGGCCGAGCGCGGAGTTGAACTGCACACGGAAACCGCGGTTGACGCGGATGTTGTTGTTGTCATCCATCCACGGCACGCGGAAGATGATCTGGCGCTCCGGCTCGCAGAGCCGCTCGATAAGGCCGTAGTCCGCGTAGTGGGGGTCCTTCTCCAGGACGATTTTGAGGGAGTCGAGAACCTCGGCGACAGCCTGGTGGAACTCGGGCTCGCCAGCATTGCGCTTGAGGAGCTTGTCGTAGTAGCCGGCTACTTCCTGGTCAATGGAGGGCATGTAATGCACCTTTCTACAGCGGAATCATGAGGTGGGCGCGCCCGGTCGGGCCACCCCGTAAACCGAATACCTAACAAACGGCAGGTTTACAACGACCCCAACAATACGCCCGGGAACCGAATGCGCAACAGGTATTCGCCGAAATACTTCGGCCATGCCTGCCGCGTCCGGCCTTCGTGGGGCCGGGTGCGACGGGGCTAACATGTTCCCACCACACCTTTCATGGGACGGACCGTCCCACAACCCGAAGGAAAGTATGACGCAGATCACTTCCGGCGACGCCACGCGGCCGGCCCCCTCCCCCACCGTCATCATCGCCCCGGACGCCTTCAAGGGCTCCGCGAGCGCCGGGGAGGCGGCCGAATGGCTCGGCGAGGGTGTCCGCAGCATCATCAAGGATGCCGACATCACCCTTGTCCCCATGGCGGACGGCGGAGAGGGAACCTCCGGGCTCTTCTCGGGCGAGCGCGTCACCCTCCCCACCACCGATGCCGCGGGGCGGCTCACGGAGGCCACCTACACCTACGACGCCGCCACCTCCACCGCATTCATCGACGTCTCCGCCGCGAGCGGCCTGCCCGCGGTGAAGGACAATCCCGTCCCGCTGCGCGGCGACACCTACGGCACCGGCGTGCTCATCGCCGACGCGCAGACCCGCGGGGCCACCCGCATCGTCCTCGGTCTCGGCGGCTCCGCCACCATCGACGGCGGCACCGGCATCCTCGTCGCCCTCGGCGCGCAACCGGTCAATGCCGCCGGCTACAACCTCACGCCCGGCGGTGGCGGACTCGTCGACCTCGCCGACTTCGACACCGCCACCCTCAACATCCCGGCGGGGTCCGTGGACTGGGTCCTGCTTGCCGACGCCCTCGTCCCTGCAACCGGCGAACGCGGCGCCGCGCGGGTGTTCGGCCCCCAGAAGGGCGCGGACGACGGGGATGTCGAGCTGCTCGACCGCGGCCTGGCCCGGTTGTGCGAAGTCACCGGGGTCGACCCCGCCGCCCCGGGTGCGGGTGCCGCCGGCGGAATCGCCGTGGGCATCACCTGGCTGTCGCGGCTACTGCACGGAAACGACGACCACGTCAGCGTCGTGGCAGGCGCCAAGCTGATCGCCGAAACCCACGGGTTGGGGGAAATGCTGGAGAACGCCTCTCTGGTGGTCACCGGCGAGGGCCGCTTCGACGACCAGAGCCCGGAGGGCAAGGTCGTCTCAACCGTCCTGGACCTCGCCTCGCGGGCCGGAACGACGGCAGCGGTCGCCGCCGGGTCCATCGAACACGACCTGCCGGAGGGCGTCATCGGGGTCGAGCTCGAGGACCTCGACGACACGGCGGAGCAGCTGCGCCGGGCCGGGGCGCGGATCGCCGTGGATTACCTGAGGATCTCGACCGTCCAGGGGTAAATGGAGGCAACTTCGTAACGCTCCTGGAGCATGAGGGCGGCTGGGTCCTTCGGCAGGCTCGCCTTCGGCGTGAGCACGCGCGAGAGCCCCATCGCCAGCCTGTTGTAGCTGTCCGCCCCGCCCGCCTCGATGCGGAAGCGGTGGGCCCGGGCACCATCCGCGTCGGGGTCCGCCCCCCGGTCTGCGCGGTAGACCTCCCTGAGCTGGGAGAGGATGGGGGCGTCGAGAAGCGGCGGCTCCGCGTGCTCCACGCTCCCCGAGGTGAGCATCCCGCGGCGCACGAGGATGTCGAGGGCGCGCTGGAACGCGGCGGCCACCTCGCCGGCGGCCGGGTCGGGGACGAGGACATCGAACTGGATGATCGGCATGGATCCAGGCTAACCAATACCCTTGAGTGTCATGACTTCCTTCATCCACGGACACACCGAGCCGCTGCTGACGATGGCGGACGGGACCATCAAGCAGATCAACCCGTTCTCGGGCACGGAGGTGTGGACCGTCCCCGGGCGGGGGGACCGCCCGCTGAGCAAACCCGTGACGGACGCGCGCCCGCTCAGCGGGGAGGACTTCACCGACACCTGCGCATTCTGCTCCGGCAACATGCTCTCGACCCCGCCCGAGAAGGCGCGCATCGTGCGCATCGGGGAGGACTGGAAGATCCTCCGCCACCTCCTGCCCAGCCAGGTCGCGGCGGAGCCGGCGGAATTCCGGCGCATCCCGAACCTCTTCGAGATCGTCTCCTACACCTACTGGAACAAGAATTACGGTTACGAGCTATCCGACGAGCAGCGCTGGTGGATGGACTCCTACCTCGCCGATCCGGAGGGCCGGGAGCACCTGCTCAAGATCGCCCGCATGCGCCGGGGCGCGAAGGCCGAGGGAGCGAGCGAGGATGAGCTGCTCGGTCTCGCCCCCTCCTTCTTCGGCGGCGGCCACGACGTGATCATCGGGCGGCGCCACTTCGTCGACGGAGCAACCGACGACTCCCAGCTCGCCTCCTCGGGCACCCTCACCCCGGACGAGCACCACGGCTTCATCCTGCTCACCATCGACGCGATACGCGACCTCTACGACCAGAACCGTTACGCGCCCTACGTGGCCGTGTTCCAGAACTGGCTCGCCCCCGCCGGCGCCTCCTTCGACCACCTGCACAAGCAGCTCGTGGCCATCGACGAGCGGGGGGCGCAGAACGACCGGGAGATCGAGAAGCTGCGCCAGAACCACAACATGTACAACGAGTACGGGGTCAACCACGCCTTCTACAACAACCTCGTCATCGCCGAGACGGACCACGCCATCCTGATCGCCGGGGTGGGCCACCGCTACCCGACGATGGTGGTCTATTCCAAGTCCCCGGCGGCCGAACCGTGGGAGCAGAGCCCCGAGGAGATCCGCGGGTTCTCCGACCTCCTCCACGCCGCGCACGCCGCCACCGGCCCGCGGGTGGCCTGCAACGAGGAGTGGCACTACAAACCAATTGACCTCGACATCTCCATGCCTCTGCGCGTGAACCTGAAGTGGCGGGTGTCCACCCTCGCCGGTTTCGAGGGCGGCACGAAGATCTACGTCAACACGCTCTCCCCGCTCGACATCCGCGACCGCATGGTCACCAGCCTCTACGAGCTGCGCGAGGCCGGGCGCATCTCCGAGAACATCCGCATCGCCACCGAGTGCAACCCCGTGCGCAACTGCCTGCGCTACAACCCGGCGCTAGGTTAGGGGGCGCGCATGCCCCGGGCCCGCCGGCCCGGGGTGCGGATGAATGGACGTCGAGAAGCAGCGAAGGAGCCCACGATGAGCGAGACCCCCGAGACCACGGAGATGCCCCCGTTCGCGGACATTTTCGCGGCGCACGAGATCGACCCCGTGTGGCAGCGCCGCCTCTACGAAATCCTCCATTCGCACCCCGAGCTCTCCCTCCAGGAGAAGGAGACGCACCGCCGCATCCTCGCGGAGCTGAAGCGCTTCGACTGCGAGATCATCGCACCCGTCGGCGGGTTCGGGATCGTGGCCGTGTTCCGCAACGGCGAGGGACCCTCGGTGCTCTACCGGGCGGACTTCGACGGCCTTCCCGTCACCGAGGAAACGGGGGTCTCCTACGCCTCCCACAAGGTGGTGGAGGGAAGCGACGGCAAGCAGGTGGGCACCATGCACGCCTGCGGCCACGACATCCACACCACAGCCCTGCTGGGCCTGTGCGACTTCATGGATCACACCCGGGACCTGTGGTCCGGCACCTTCATCGCCCTCTTCCAGCCCGGCGAGGAGATCGGCGCCGGGGCCGACGCCATGATCGATGACGGCCTGGTCTCCCGCATCCCCCGCCCCGACGTGTGCTTCGGCATGCATGTCATGCCGGGGCGCGCCGGGCAGGTGATGAGCAAGGCCGGCCCCCAGTTCGCGGCGTGCGACTCGATCCGCGTGACCATACCCGGCCGCAGCGCCCACGGATCCATGCCGCACGCCGCCATCGACCCGACCTTCACCGCCGCGATGATCATCGCCCGGCTGCAGGGGATCGTCGGGCGCGAGGTGGACCCGAACGACTTCGCCGTGGTCACCGTGGCCCGCATGCGCGCGGGGTCGACCAACAACATCATCCCCGGCGAAGCGGAGCTGACGCTGAACTGCCGTTTCTACAGCGACAAGACCAAGGCCCGGGTGTACGCCTCCATCGAGCGGGTGGTGCACGCGGAGGTGCTCGCCTCCGGCGTCACCGACGCACCGGCAATCGAGTACTTCGCGCACGGGGAGCTGCTCAGCAACGACGCCGTGGTGTACAACAGGGTCCGCCCGAACTTCGACGCCGTCTTCGGCAAAGACTCGGTGAAGGCGCCGCGCAAGACCGTCTCCGAGGACTTCCCCAACATTCCGCTGGCCTTCGGGGTGCCCTACTTCTTCTGGCTCGTCGGCTGCACCCCCCGCGGGCAGTGGGACGCGGCGGTGCGCTCCGACCGGATCAACGAGGACATCCCCGTCAACCACATGTCCACCTTCCTGCCGGAGTACGAGCCCACCATCGATGCCGCCAACCGCGCGGCCGTCGCCGCGGTGTACACGTACCTGGCCAGGTGACGCGGACCCGGCGCGTCGGCTTCCGCCGGTGCGCCCTGTAGGCTCGGTTAGCGTTTCCGGCCCCAACAACCGTAACAACCGTCCCCGAGGCGACCCACGAGGTAGATGAATGAGTAATCCAGCACGCCCGTCCGCGTTCGACACGACCGTTGCGGGGCACGTCCGCAGCTTCTCTGGCGCCACCCCGCGCAATTCAACGGTGAAGAAGTTCTGGACCGGCATGTCCGCCGCCGTCATGGAGCGTATCGCCGACGACTGGGACGCCACCCGCCGGGCCTACGCCGCGACCCGCCAGCAGGCGTACTTCTCCGCGGAGTTCCTCGAGGGCCGCGCCCTGCTGAACAACCTCACCAACCTCGGCCTCGTCGAGGACGCGCGCCGGGCGGCCGCGGAGAACGGCTTCTCGCTTTCCGACGTCCTCGACGCCGAGCACGACGCCGCCCTCGGCAACGGCGGCCTCGGGCGCCTCGCCGCCTGCTTCCTCGACTCCGCCGTGACCCAGGATTACCCCGTCACCGGCTACGGACTGCTCTACCGCTACGGCCTGTTCCGCCAGGAGCTCGTCGACGGTTTCCAGACGGAGCACCCCGACGAGTGGAAGGAGTCCTTCTACCCCTTCATCGTTCGCCGTGGCTCGCAGCAGCGGATCGTCACGTTCGAGGACATGAGCGTGCGCGCCGTGCCCTACGACATGCCGATCACCGGCTACGGCACCCGCAACGTCGGCACCCTGCGCCTGTGGGACGCCAAGCCGATGCACGAGTTCGACTACGACGCGTTCAACCACCAGCGCTTCACCGATGCCATCCTCGAGCGCGAGGCGGTGCACGACCTGACCCGCGTGCTCTACCCGAACGACTCCTCCTACGCGGGCAAGGTCCTGCGGGTGCGGCAGCAGTACTTCTTCGTCTCCGCCTCCCTGCAGGAGATGGTGGACAACTACATCGAGCACCACGGCGACGACCTGCGCGGGTTCCACACCTACAACTCGGTCCAGCTCAACGACACCCACCCGGTGCTGGGCATCCCGGAGCTCATGCGCCTGCTCATGGACGAGCACGGCCTGGGCTGGGAGGAAGCCTGGGAGGTGACCACGCGGACCTTCGCCTACACCAACCACACGGTGCTCCAGGAGGCGCTGGAGACGTGGGACGTGGCCATCTTCAAGCAGCTGTTCTGGCGCATCTGGGAGATCGTGGCAGAGATCGACCGCCGCTACCGCATCGACATGGAGTCCCGCGGCGTGGACCCCGAAACCGCCGACCACTACTCCCCCGTCCACGACGGCAAGGTCCACATGGCGTGGATCGCGGCCTACGGTTCCTACTCCGTCAACGGCGTGGCGGCTCTGCACACGGAGATCATCAAGCGCGACACCCTCGGCTTCTGGTACGGCCTGTACCCGGAGAAGTTCAACAACAAGACCAACGGGGTGACTCCGCGACGGTGGCTGCGCATGTGCAACCCCCGCCTGTCCGCGCTGCTGGACCGCCTCTCCGGCTCCGACGAGTGGGTAACCGACCTGGACAAGCTCGCCGAGCTGCGCGGTTACGCCGACGACGACGAGGTGATGCGCGAACTGCGCGACATCAAGGCGGCCAACAAGGCCGACTTCGCCACCTGGCTTGCTGGCCACCAGGGCGACGTGGTGGACACCGGCTCCATCTTCGACACCCAGATCAAGCGCCTCCACGAGTACAAGCGCCAGCTCATGAACGCGCTCTACATCCTTGACCTGTACTTCCGCATCAAGGAGGACGGGGAGCGCGACGTGCCCAAACGCACCTTCATCTTCGGTGCGAAAGCGGCACCCGGTTACACGCGCGCGAAGGGCATCATCAAGCTCATCAACGCCATCGGCGAGCTGGTCAACAACGACCCCGAGGTCTCCCCGATCATCCGCGTGGTCTTCGTGGAGAACTACAACGTCTCCCCCGCCGAGGAGATCATCCCCGCCACCGACGTCTCCGAGCAGATCTCCACCGCCGGCAAGGAGGCCTCCGGCACCTCCAACATGAAGTTCATGATGAACGGCGCCCTCACCCTCGGCACCATGGACGGCGCGAACGTCGAGATTGTCGAGGCCGTCGGCGAGGACAACGCCTACATCTTCGGCGCCCGCGAGGAGGAGCTCGACACCCTCCGCAGCGGCTACAACCCCCAGGCGACGTACGAGCAGGTCCCGGGCCTGAAGAGGGCCCTCGACGCGCTCGTCGACGGCACGCTTGACGACGCCGGCACCGGCGCCTTCCACGACATCCGGGGCTCGCTCCTCGACGGCCACGGCTGGGAGACCCCGGACGTCTACTACGTGCTCGGCGACTTCGCCGACTACCGCGCCACCCGCGACCGCATGGCGCGGGACTACTTCGACGACCCCCTGCAGTGGGCGCGGATGTGCTGGATCAACATCTGCGAGTCGGGCCGCTTCTCCTCCGACCGCACCATCCGCGACTACGCCACCGAGGTGTGGAAGATCGAGCCGACCCCGCTCGGGGAGCCGGCGCGCTGATGGACTACCTCACCCGGGCGATCGAGATCGCCGAGAGGTCCGCGCGTTCCGGGGGCGGCCCCTTCGGCTGCGTGGTGGTCACCGCGGACGGTGACGTGTTCGAGGGGCGCAACGAGGTTGTCCCGGCGAGCGACCCCACCGCCCACGCCGAGATCCAGGCACTGCGCGCGGCGTGCGCGGCGGCAGGGTCCCCCGACCTCGCCGGAGCGACCGTTTACGCCTCGGCGCAGCCGTGCCCCATGTGTTTCGCGGCCCTGCACTGGGCCAACGTCTCCGGGGTGGTGTACGCGGCCGCGGCGGGGCAGGCGGCGGCCGCCGGCTTCGACGACTCCGCCATCGCCGACATCGCAGCGGGGCGCGCCGAGGACACCATCCCCTTCGTGCACGACCCGCGCGGAAACGACAACGCCCCCTTCGAGGCCTGGGAGCACAACCCCGACAGGGTCGAGTACTAGCTCCCCGGGGCGTCGAAGGGGGCGTCGTAAAGCGGCTTAGAACCTCGGGTTCGCCGTGTTGTCCCCGAGCTGGTGCACGTGGATCGTGTTCGTCGTGCCCGCGACCCCGGGCGGGGTGCCGGCGACGACCACCATCGTGTCGCCCTCGTGGTAGTTGTCCATGGAGAGCAGGCACTCGTCGACGACCTTGATCATCTCGTCCGTGCTGCCCACGGACGGGCAGAGGAAGGTCTCCGCGCCCCACGTCAGTGCCAGCTGCGAGCGCACCTGTTGAACCGGGGTGAACACGAGCAGCGGAAGCTCCGGGTGAAGGCGCGCCACGCGACGGGCGGTGTCGCCCGAGGTGGTGAAGGTGACGATGGCACGGGCGTTGAGGCGCGAGGCGATGTCGTTGGCCGAATAGGAGATGACGCCCCGCTTGGTGCGCGGGATGTGGTTCAGCGGGGGCACGAAGCCCATCGACTCCGCAACCCGGACGATGCGGCCCATGGTGCGCACCACGTTGTGCGGGTCCACGCCGACGGAGGTCTCACCGGAGAGCATGACGGCGTCCGCGCCATCGAGCACCGCGTTGGCCACGTCCGATGCCTCCGCTCGGGTCGGGCGGGAGTTGTCGATCATCGAGTCGAGCATCTGGGTGGCCACGATGACCGGCTTGGCGTTCTCGCGGGCGATCTGGATCACGCGCTTCTGCACCAGCGGTACCTGCTCGAGCGGGATCTCCACACCGAGGTCGCCGCGGGCGACCATCACGGCGTCGAACGCGAGGATGATCGACTCGAGCGCCTCGACGGCCTCGGGCTTCTCCAGCTTGGCGATGACCGGCACACGGCGGCCGACCTCGTCCATGATCTCGTGGACCAGGTCCACGTCGGAGGGCGAGCGCACGAAGGACAGGGCCACCAGGTCGACCCCGAGCTGAAGGGCGAAGCGCAGGTCGTCCTTGTCCTTCTCGGACAGCGCCGGCACCGAGATGTCCATGCCGGGCAGGGAGACACCCTTGTTGTTCGACACGGGCCCGCCCTCGGTGACCTTGGCCACGACATCGTTGCCGTCGACCTCGGTGACCACCAGTGCCACCTTTCCGTCGTCGACGAGGAGGCGGTCGCCCGGCTTCGCGTCCTTGGCGAGGTTCTTGTAGGTGGTGGAGACGCGGTCATGCGTGCCGGGGACATCGTCCACCGTGATGCGGACCTGCTCCCCGGTCTCCCAGAAGGTCGAACCTTCGTCGAAGCGGCCGAGGCGGATCTTAGGGCCCTGCAGGTCGGCGAGGATGCCGACCGCGTGGCCGGTCTTGTCGGTCGCTTCGCGCACCCACCGGTAGTTCTGCTCGTGGTCCGCGTGGTCGCCGTGCGAGAAGTTCAGGCGGGCGACATCCATGCCGTCGCGTACGAGGCCGAGGATGGCCTCCGCGTTGCCCACCGCGGGCCCGAGGGTACAAACGATCTTGGTTCTTCTATCCACGATGCTCCAACTCAACTAGCTTGTGTTCTGTGGCGTTTCGGGAACGTTTTCGGGGACGTCCCGGGAACGCGTTCGTCCGTCTATTTCCGCCGTCCACGGTACCCGGCATCGCGGTGTTGCGCCGTGGCGGCCGGTCCGGCGGTGGCCCGCCCGCCGGTCTCACCAGTGCGCTGCCCCGGAGCCGCGACGCCCGTGAAGGCCCCGTGCTTCGTGGGGTCCGGGTTGAACGCCGGGTCCACCTCGTAGGGGGTCTCGCGGCCCGGGCGCAGGCGGAGGAAGCACACCAGCGCCACGACGAAGAGGATCGCGCTGACCCACGTGTTCACCCGGAGGCCGAGGATCCTCGTGGCCTCGTCGGCCCGCATGAGCTCCACGCCGAAACGGCCCAGGGTGTAACCCGCGACGTAAAGCGCGAAGACACGCCCGTGGCCCAGCCGGAAGCGGCGGTCGGCCCAGATGAGCAGAGCGAAGACCAGGACGTTCCAGATCAGCTCGTAGAGGAAGGTGGGGTGCACGCTGGCGACCACCTCGCCCGTGGAGTGCCCGGACACCGGCGCGAAGCGGCCCTCCGGGTCAACGCGGTAGTAGATGTCCAGCGCCCACGGAACATCCGTGGGCCGGCCGTAGAGCTCCTGGTTGAACCAGTTGCCCAGGCGCCCGATGCCCTGTGCCAGCACGACGCCCGGGGCCGCCGCGTCGGCGAAGGGCGCGAGGGCGATGCCCTTGCGGCGCAGCAGCAGCCACACTCCCAGGGTTCCCAGGGCCACCGCGCCCCAGATGCCCAGCCCTCCCGCGCTGACGTTGAGAGCGGACCAGGGGTTCCTCCCGGGCCCGAAGTACTTCTCGTGGTCCGTGATCACGTGGTAGAGCCGGCCGCCGACGATGCCGGCCGGGATGGCGACGATCGCCGCGTCCCACACCACCTCGGTGTTGCCCCCGCGCGCCCGGTAGCGCCGGGAGGTGATCCACAGCGCGACGAGGATGCCGACGATGATGCACAGCGCGTACGCGCGGATGGGCACGGGACCGAGGTGCCACACGCCCCGCGGCGGGGACGGAATGTTGGCCAGGATCGTTGTTTCCACGCCCCATAGTCTGCCTCACGGCCAGGGCCGGCGCGGGAGGCGGGTGCAGGGCGGGCACGGGCGGGTTTAGCGCGGGGGCATCGCGCGGCAGCCGGGGATCAGGAGCGCGAGGGGCAAGCGGGGTGCTGACCCGCCGCGGCAAGCCGGCGCGTGGCGGCGTAGATGTCGTCCTGGCTCATCACAGCCTCGGCCGCCAGCACCGCGTCGGCGCCGGAGGCCGCGGCATCGATGAGATCGCGCGCGCTGCGCACCCCGCCCAGGCTGATCTTCAACACGTCCGTCGGCAGGCCGGGCGAGATTTCCGCGAAGGCGTCGCGGTTCAGCGCGTTCGTGTTGAAGGTCCACGAGTTCACGGCCACGATGCCCGCGCCGGCGCGCAGGGCCCTGTCCGCCTCCCCGGCGGTGCGAACCTCCGCCATCACGGCCATGCCCAGGCTCTCGGCCCGGTCCAGCAGCGACTCGAGGCGCGCCTGACCGAGTATGGCCACCTGCAGGGGGATCATGTCGGCGCCGAAACACCGGGCCTCGTGGATCTGGTACGGGTCGACGATCACGTCGCGGCAGACCATGGGCAGGTCGACGGCTGCACGCGCCGCGGCCATGTCCGCCAGCGAGCCGTCGAAGCGCAGCCTTTCGGTCTGGCAGGCGATGAGGTGCGCCCCTCCCTCCTCAATGGCGCGGGCCACGTCCTCCACGGTCAACCCGGAGGCGGAGAAGGGGGCGGTCGGCCCGTGGACCGGGGAGGTGCGCTTGATCTCGACGATGACGCCGCACCCTGGGCGCAGCAGCGCACCGCGCACATCGCGCGTGGGCCCCATGTCGCGGGAGCGGGCCTTGATCTCGGTGAAGGGGAGCTCAGCCTCGCGACGCGCGACATCGCGAAGCACACCGGTGACGACACTGTCGACCGCTTCTGCCGCCTGCATCTCCACCACCCCTCCCGTCAGAGGCAACGAATTCGTCCTTGCCTTTAGCGTATCCGCAGGCCAGGAACCGGCGAAATCAAACGGGGGTAGACAAAAGGCGAGGGCCCGCTTATCGACGCCCCTCCGGCGCCCCGCCTGAGGTGTCCGTCGGATCCAGCTCGGCGTCGAGGGCATCCCACATGACGCGGCCCGAGTCCGGGCTGGTGGCGAGGTCGTCCTCGATCTTCTCCCGGCGCACGGCCTCGGTCTCGTATTTGTTCTGCTTTGCGGTGTCTTCGCCGGGGCGCAGGGCGACGAGCACACCGCCGACGGCCGCGAGGACGCAACCCAGCGCCGCAAGTGCCGGGTTGAGCTGGTGCACCGACACATCGGTGACCTGGGCCCAGCTGGCGACTGCATCGGAACGGGCCTGCATGTCCTCGTATCCGGCGGTGAGCAGGGTGTGGACGCGCCCGTAGTCAGGCCCGGAGACGAGCAGCTTCACGGGCGTGTACGCGGCGGCGAGGGCGGCCAACGCCGCGACGCCGCCGACAACCCGCCGGCCCAGGCGGCGCAGCACGAGCGCCGCGATGGCGGCGACGATGAGCAGCAGGGAGACGGCCGAAGCCTCGGTGGACCAGTCGGAGCCGCTGACGTCGGCCACCCCACCACCGGCGCGGTCGTCGTAGTACTGGGCCGTCATCCACGTCAGGCGGGTGAAGCCGGCGACCGTGAGCCCCCCGAGGCCCAGGAGGGCCGCCCCGAGGCGGGAGAAGCGCTTGCTCGCGGGCGCGGCCGCCCGATCACCCCTGCCGGTCATGTCCCCGGCGCTTCTTCCGGTGTTGTCCGCCGTGCCTTTGTCAGTCATCCGATTCCCCCGTGAGCAGCTCGTCGGCGTCGAAGCACGTGTGGTTTCCGGTGTGGCAGGCCCCGCCCGTCTGACGGACGGTGAGCAGCAGGGTGTCGCCGTCGCAGTCCAGGCGCACAGCGGTCACTTCCTGGGTGTGGCCGCTGGTGAGGCCCTTGATCCAGTACTCCCCGCGGGAGCGCGAGTAGTAGGTCGCCCGGCGGGTGGCCAGGGTGTGGGCGAGGGCGTGGTCATCCATCCACGCCATCATGAGCACGTCGCCGGTGCCCTCCTCCTGCGCGATGGCCGGGATCAGGCCGGCGTCGTTACGCTTCAGGCGGGCCGCGATGGCGGCATCGAGCTCGAAGCGTGCGGGATCACTCATCGCACGACCTCCCCTGCCTCGCTCAGCGCGCGCTTCACGTCGCCGATGGACACCTCACCGAAGTGGAAGATGGAGGCCGCGAGCACGGCATCCGCGCCGGCCTCGACGGCGGGCGGGAAATGCTCCGCCTCCCCGGCCCCGCCGGAGGCGATGACGGGGATGTTCACCGCCGCGCGCACCGCCCTGATGAGCTCGAGGTCGAAACCGGTCTTGGTGCCGTCGCCGTCCATGGAGTTCAGAAGGATCTCACCCACGCCGAGGTCCTGGCCGGTGCGGGCCCACTCGACGGCGTCGATACCCGCCGAACGCGTGCCTCCGTGGGTGGTCACCTCGAAGCCCGAGGGCTGGGGCCGGCCGCCCTCCGGCACGCGGCGCGCGTCGACGGAGAGAACAATGCACTGGGCCCCGAACTCCTCGGAGAGGGTGCGCAGCAGCTTCGGGTCGGCGATCGCGGCGGTGTTGACGCTGACCTTGTCGGCCCCGGCGCGCAGCAGTTCCCTGACATCGTCCGGCGTGCGCACCCCGCCGCCGACGGTGAGGGGGATGAAGACCTGCTCGGCGGTGCGCCGGACCACCTCGAGCATGGTCCCCCGGCCCTGCGTGGAGGCCGTCACGTCCAGGAAGGTCAGCTCGTCCGCGCCCATCTCCCCGTAGCGGCGGGCCAGCTCGACGGGGTCGCCGGCGTCGCGGAGGTTCTCGAAATTGACACCCTTGACCACGCGCCCGTTGTCCACGTCGAGGCACGGGATGACACGTACGGATACTCCCACGGCGGTCACCGATTCCTTCCACAAAAGTTGCCGGGCCCGTCCTCACCGGTCTGGCCCGGGCGGTCGCTGGCGTTGCCCCGCTCAGGGGGCGACGGACTTCATCGTACTCAGCGCGATGGCGTGGGCCCTTTCCGTGCCGGCGATTGCGCCGATTGAATCCATGGTCCACGGCTCACCGTCCGGCCCGGTCACCACGGCTCCGGCGCAGCGGGCGAGGAGGATTCCCGCGCTGTTGTCCCACAGGTGCGGCGAGAAACTCACCGCGGCCTGGTAAATGCCCTGCGCGACGAAGGCGAAGTCCACCCCGACGGACCCGGAGATGCGCGGGCGGAGGTTGGTGTCCGAGAGGGTGGACATGATCTGCAGGCGCACGGCCGCGGGGAAGCGCTGGGAATCCGGTGAGCGCATAGACCCGATTCCGACCTGCGCGGCCGAGCGGCACTCCTGCCCGAGCGGGGGCAGGGCACGCCCGTTGAGGTGGACGGGCCCGCCCTCGACACCGGAGAGGCGCATGTTCATCAGCGGGATGTCGGTGACCGCGACCACCGGTTGGCCGTGCTGGATCAGCGAGACGAGGATCGAGCAGTTCGGGTTGCCGGACGAGTAGTTCGACGTTCCGTCGATGGGGTCGACAACCCAGCAGGCGTCTGCGTTGAGCTCGCCGCCCTGCTCCTCGCCGTAGACGGGGATCCCGGTAGCCGCGGTCAGGCGCTCGCGCAGGAGCGTCTCGATCGCCACGTCGGCCTCGGTGGCGAAGTCCCCGCCCCCCTTGAACAGAGCCGGCGCGGATCCGAGGTGCGACACGAAGACTTCGCGTGCCTCGTCGACGATCTCTTCGGCGATCTCGAGGAAGCGACGTGTGGAATCCATAAGCACACCTTAACCTCTCCACCCCATTTATAGGGGCCTTTTAGGCCGGCGCGCCCCGGGACGCGCCACCCACGGCGGCCAGCGCGTCACGCAGCGTGAAGCGCTTCTCGTAGAGGGCCTTGCCGATGATCACGGAGTCGATCCCCTCGTCCGTGTAGCGCGCCAGCGAGGTGACATCGTCGAGCGTGGCGACGCCGCCGGAGGCCGTCACGGCCGCCTCGGTCGCCGCGGAGACGCCGCGCAGAAGGTCTACGTTGGGGCCCGTCAGGGTACCGTCCCTGCTGACGTCGGTGACCACGAAGCGGGCACACCCGGCCCCGTCAAAGAACTCCAGAACCTCCCACAGGTCGCCGCCGTCGGTGGTCCAGCCGTCACCGGAGACGCGGAACTCCCCGTCCTCCTCCCGCACCGCAATATCCACCGCGATGCGCTCGCCGTGGCGGGCGATCGCGCCCGCGGTCCAGTCCGGGTCGCGCAGGGCCGCGGTGCCGATGTTGACGCGCTTCGCCCCCGTGGCGAGCGCCCGCTCGAGCGAGGCGTCGTCGCGGATCCCTCCGGTGAGCTCGACGTTGATGTCCAGCCGCCCGGTGATCTCGGCCATCAGGTCGTGGTTGGAGCCGCGGCCGAAGGCGGCGTCGAGGTCGACGAAGTGCAGCCACTGCGCACCCTGCTCCTGCCAAGTCAGTGCGGCATCCAACGGGCTGCCGTAGCTCTTCTCGGTGCCGGCCTCCCCCTGGTCGAGCCGGACGGCCCGGCCGTCCACGACATCGACGGCGGGAAGAAGTGTGAAATCCATGGGTCAATCCTAACGAAGGGCTAACTCAGCGTCCCCACCCAGTTCTCCAGGAGCGCCAGCCCGGCATCTCCCGACTTCTCCGGATGGAACTGGGTCGCCCACAGCGGCCCGTTCTCCACTGCTGCGACGAAGCGGCTGCGCCCGTGCTCGGCCCACGAGACCTTCGGCGGGGCGATGAACTCGTCCTCGGCCATCTCCCAGTCCTGCACGGCGTAGGAGTGCACGAAGTAGAAGCGGGTGTCCGGGTCGCACCCCGCGAACATCGCGGAGCCCGGGGCCATGTCGACGGTGTTCCACCCCATGTGGGGGAGAACGTCGGCATCGAGCTTGTCGACGACCCCGGGCCACTCCCCCAGGCCCTGGGTGTCCACCCCGTGCTCGACGCCGCGGTCGAACATCACCTGCAGGCCGACGCAGATGCCCAGGACGGGCCGCGAGCCGGCGAGGCGCTGGCCCACGATGCGCGGGCCGTTGACGGCACGCAGGCCGCGCATGCACCCGGCGTAGGAACCCACGCCCGGCACGACCAGGCCGTCGGCCTCGACCGCGAGGGCCGGGTCGCGGGTGACCACCACGTCGGCGCCGACGTGCTCCAGGGCGCGCTGGGCGGAGCGGATGTTGCCTGCGCCATAGTCGAGGAGCGCGACGTGCGCCCTGCCGGAGCCGGTGGACTGGGTGGGGTGCGTGCCTGTCATGGTTGCGTAGTTTAACCCGGGCGCGGGGCGGGGGCCGTCGATAAGCGGGTGCGCGCTCTAGCGCCCGCCGCGCTTGTAGAAGCGCGGGGCCTGCACCGAGCGCAGTCGAACCGCGAGGTTGTTGACCTCGACGACGCGGTTGCGGCCGAGGAAGCGGTCGGTGGTGGTGACCATCACCCCGATGAGGATCACCCCGCCCGCGATGCCGAACATCGGGCCCACGGTCATGGTGCCCAGCAGGAAGCCGTAGAACATCGAGCCCATGCCGGTGCCCGAGTCGAAGGCGATGTTCCACATCGCGGAGGCCTCCGAGATCTTCGACTTGGGCAGGCGGTAGAACAGCTGCGTCAGTGACTCGTTCTGCACCGCCCCGAAGCCGGCGCCGTAGAGGATGGCTGCCGGGACCAGCCACCACACCGAGGCGTCGGCGAGGAGGACGCCGGAGATGAGCAGGATGCCGGCGGCCGCCGCCATTTGGAAGGGGATCATGACGGTGCCGGGCAGGCCGCGGCGGTCGAAGACCATGCCCGCGAAGTAGCGCGCGACCATGGCGGCGAGGTTCATCACCGACAGCAGCACGCCGGCGAAGGCGGCCCCGGAGGCCGGATCGAGGACGCGGACGCTGACCGGCAGGAAGTTCGTCACCGCGCCGTAGGCGGTGGTGACGAAGGTCAGGGCGATCATCGGGACCGCGACGAGGCGCCACACCGGCACCTTGACCGCGGTGAGCTCCTTCTCCTCCGCCGCGCGCGGCGGGATCGTGGGGATGAACGCGCACACCACGAGCCCAACCAGGCCGATCGCGGTGGCGAGGACGTAGACGACCGGGTAGCCCACCTCCCCGGCGAGCCACAGGCCGAGCGGCAGCGCCGTCATCTGGGCCGCACCGACGCAGGCGCCAAAGATGCCCGTGGTGCGCCCGAGCAGGCGCAGGGGCACGAGCTCCGCGATGATGGCCGCTTCGGCCACGCTGAGCGCGCCGAAGCCGACGCCGCGAACGACACTCACCGTGATGACCACCGCGGCGTCCATACCCAGCAGGAACCCCAGCGCGGGCAGGCTGAGCAGCAGCGACGAGACGGCAATGACGGTGCGGTAGCCGAAGACGCGCAAGAGGCGGGGCACGAACACCTGGGTGATCACCGTGGCCAGCATGAACATCCCGGTACTGGTGCCCGCGAGCGATTCGGAGCCGCCCGAGTCCACGATGGCGGTGGGCACTACCGGAAGCAGCAGCGACCACGCGCCGAACGCGGCGGCGATGGCCACGAGGGTGGGTTTGAGGCCCCGGGCCCTCCAGGGCGTGGTGACGGATTCGACCTCGGCGGGGGTGAGAACCCCCGTGGCACGTCCCCGCAGCATCAGAACACGGTTCCGGGCGGGGCTGCCGGGGCCGCGGCGGGCACCGCGGGGCGCGCGGTGCGGGGATCAGGAATCAATTAGAGGGCTCCCTTCGTGGATGGAACGCCCCGCAGCTCGGGGTCGCTGTGCACGGCCTCGCGCAGCGCGCGGGCCACGGCCTTGTACTCGGCTTCGGTGATGTGGTGCGGGTCGCGCCCGTAGCGCACGTTGAGGTGCAGCGTGATCCGGGAGTTCGCCGCGAGGGTCTCGAAGAAGTGGCGGTTGATCACCGTGGCGTAGTGGCCGCCGATGATCTGCCACTGCAGGTGCTCCGGCTCGCCGTTCATCACGAAGTACGGCCGGCCGGAGATGTCCACGACGCCCTCGACGAGCGTCTCGTCCATGGGCAGGAGTGCGGAGCCGAACCGGCGGATCCCCCTTTTATCCCCGAGGGCGTCGAGAAGCGCCCAGCCGAGCGTGATCGCGGTGTCCTCCACGGTGTGGTGGGCGTCGATGTGGGTGTCGCCGTGGGCGCGCACCGTCAGGTCGAAGGCGCCGTGGGTGCCGAAGGCCGAGAGCATGTGGTCGAAGAACGGCAGGCCCGTGTCGACCTCGACCCGGCCGGTGCCGTCGAGGTTGATCTCCACGGAGATGTCGGATTCGGTGGTGGTGCGGGTTGCCCGCCCGATGCGGTTAGCCATTGCGCACGTCCTTCGCTGCGTCGAGGAAAATGTCGTTTTCGCGGTCCAGGCCGATGGTCACCCTCAGGTGGCCGGGCACGCCCACGTCGCGAATGAGCACGCCCCGGTCGAGGAAGGCCTGCCAGGCCGCGTGGGAGTCGTCGAAGCGACCGAAGAAGAGGAAGTTCGACTCGCTGGGAACCACGCTGTACCCGAGGTCGTCGAGGCCCGCCTGCACCCTGTCGCGTTCGCGCGCGAGCTTCTCGACGGTCGCCAGCGTCTCCCCCGAGTGCCGCAGCGCGACCCGGGCGGCCGCCTGGGAAAGCACGGAGAGGTGGTACGGCAGGCGGACGAGCATGACCGCCTCCACGAAGGCCGGCGCGGCGACGAAGTAACCCAGCCGGCCCCCCGCGAAGTCGAAGGCCTTCGACATGGTGCGCGAGACCACGAGCTTGGAGGGGTAGCGCTCCAGCAGGGTCACCGAAGAAGGCGAGGGGGAGAACTCGGCGTACGCCTCGTCCACGATGACGATGCCGGGCGCGGCATCCAGGATGCGTGCGATGTCGGCCAGGTCCGTCACGTCGCCGGTGGGGTTGTTCGGGGTGGTCACCATCACCACGTCCGGGCGCTGCTCCCCGATGGCCGCCAGCGCCACGTCAATGTCGATGCGGAAGTCCTCCCCGCGCGGCACGGCCAGAAACTCGGTCTGCGTTCCGGCCGCGAGCAGCGGGTGCATCGAGTAGCTCGGCGTGAAGCCCATCGCGGTGCGGCCCGGCCCGCCGAATGCCTGGAGGAGCTGCTGCAGCACCTCGTTGGAGCCGTTGGCCGCCCAGAGGTTGTCGCGGGAGACCGCGACACCCGTCTGCGAGGTGACGTAGGCCGCGAGGTCCTCGCGCAGCTCGACGGCGTCCCGCTCCGGGTAGCGGTTCAGCGTGGAGGCGAGCCGGGCGGTTTCGGCCACGAGGTCGTCCACCAGCGCCTGGGAGGGCGGGTACGGGTTTTCGTTGGTGTTCAACGCCACCGGCACCTCGAGCTGGGGCGCGCCGTAGGCGGACTTCCCGCGCAGCTCGCAGCGCAGCGGGAGCTCGTCAAGCCCGGTGCCGGCCGCAAGGGTGTTTTCCCGGAATTCCATCTACTTCCCCTCCCCGTCGGTGGCTGAGCCGGTGCCGATCCCGCGGGCCTTGATCGCCTCACCGTGCGCGGGCAGCTGCTCGGCCGCGGCGAGCGTGATGATGTGCGGGCCGACCTCCGCGAGGGCGTCCCGGTCGTACTCGATGATGTTCACGGGCTTGAGGAAGGTGTGGGTGGTCAGACCCGCGCTGAAGCGCGCCGTGCCCGAGGTGGGCAGGACGTGGTTGGACCCGGCGGCGTAGTCGCCGAGCGGCACCGGGGAAAACGGCCCGACGAAGATCGCGCCCGCGTTGGCGATGCGCCCGGCGACCCCGCGCGCGTCGCGGGTGTGGATCTCCAGGTGCTCCGAGGCGTAGGCGTTGGCGACATCGACTGCGGTGTCCATGTCGTCGACCAGCACAATGCCCGACTGGGCCCCGCCGAGGGCGGAGCTGGCGCGCTCCGAGTTGAGGGTGGCCGCCGCCATGCGCTCCACCTCCGCGGCAACCCCGCGCGCGAGCTTTTCCGAATCGGTGATGAGCACCGAGGCGGCCTGCTCGTCGTGTTCGGCCTGGGAGATCAGGTCGGCCGCGACGTAGGTGGCGTCCGCGGAGTCGTCGGCAAGCACCGCGATCTCGCTCGGGCCGGCCTCGGAGTCGATGCCCACCACGCCGTTGACCACGCGCTTGGCGGCCGCGACGAAGATGTTTCCGGGGCCGGTGATCTTGTCCACGGGCTCGAGGCCGGCACCGTCGTCGCCGTAGGCCATGAGGGCGACGGCCTGCGCCCCGCCGACGGCCCACATCTCGTCGATGCCGAGCAGGGCGCACGCGGCGAGGGTGGTCGGGTGCGGCCACCCCCCGAACTCCTCCTGCGGCGGGGTGCACACCACCATGGACTCCGCACCCGCCTCCTGGGCGGGGATGACGTTCATGAGAACGCTCGACGGGTAGACGGCCTTGCCGCCCGGGACGTAGAGGCCGACGCGGCGCACGGGGGCGAACACCTCGGTGACCGTCGCCCCGGGGCCGAGCGTGGTGGTGTGCGGCTCCGGCTTCTGCTCAGAGTGGACCGCGCGGATGCGGCGGATGGACTCCTCCAGCGCGACGCGAACCGCGGAATCCAGCCCGGCGACGGCCCGCTCCACCACCTCGGCCGGCACCCGCACCGCAGTGGGGCGCACCCGGTCGAACTTCTCCCCGTAGTCGAGGGCGGCCGCGGCGCCGCGCTCGCGCACCTCCTCGACGATGGGCGCCACGGTGGAAAGGACGCCGTTGACGTTCACCCCGCCGCGCGGGAGCACCCGCCGCAGCTCGGAGGTCGAGGGCGTGTGCCCGCGCAGGTCTATGAGATTGAGCAACGTGTCCTCCCGCGGTGGTCAGGTGATTTCCCCGCCATTGTAGGGTGGCGCGGGTGCCCGCGCGCCGTCGGGGCGCGCGGGTTACCCGCGGGCGGTGCCGCTGCCGAACCGGCTCGTTGGTAGCGTGCGGGGACTAGGATCACGACGTGGGGCTTGCGTTGCGGGGCTCATGTCGCGGGCGGGCCCGGCCCCGCGGCGGGGAGGTTCCGCCGCGTGCCGCAGCGCGCTCCACAGACACGACCCGAGGAGGCTGAGATGAGCAGGCACCGAGCTCAGGAAGGGCCCGAGGGAATCGGGGAGGTCCCGGCCGAGGTCACCCTCGAGCGGGTAGCGGATGCCCTGCGCGGGCTCGGGTTCGACCCCCTCGAGGCACCCGACAGGCTGGTCGTGTCCGCCCCCGGTTACGTCACCACCGTGTGGGTGGACCACGAGAAGCCGCTCACCCTCGTGGCGGACTGCCAGCAGCGTGTCCCCGTCGAGTTCGAGTACGGCTCCCCACTTGCACGCTTCATCAACACCTGGAACCACGACAGGGTCGGCCCCGTCGCCTCCTACCGGCTCACGGATGCCGGGGATCTCGACGTGCGCCTGCGCGCGGGGATACTGGCCAAGTTCGGGCTCAGCGACGAGCAGCTTTTCCAGGAGCTTGTCGACGCCTTTGAGCACATGGCCGCGTTCTCCGTTCAGCTGCGGGAGAAATTCCTTCCGGTGGAGTTCGACCACCCCCTGCCGCCGACGCTGACCCGGGCGCAGGACACCGACGCCCTGCTCGGAGCGCACCCCTCGGCACGGCACCTGCCGCGCGGCGGTCACCGCGATGTCTCGGCCGCCCCGGACGAGTACACCCACGGGTTCTTCGGCGGGGCCGAGGGCTCCCCCGCCGCGGAGGTGACGGCCGAAGTGTGCATCACCGATCTCGCGGAAGCCCTGGACATGCTCGACTTCTCCTACGGCCTCACCCCGGAGGAGGTCATCGCCACCGGCGTCAACGGCGTGCCCTTCGCGGTGTGCATCGACGGCGAGGCCTACGCGCGGGTGACCGCGATGTGGGATTCGGGCCGCGATGCCGACACCGGGTTCCTGCCCCTCTGGTTGATGTGCAACAGCGTGAACGAGGAATCGGGCAACCTGAGGGTGTACCTGCACGAGTTCGATGGGGTCCTCCACGTGCACGTGGAGACGACCTGCGTGATCAGCGCCGGGCTGTCCCGCGACCAGTTGAACAACTACGTCATCTCCTCGCTGGTGGCCATCCTCGGGGCCGTGGACACCATCAGCACCCAGAGTCAGGGCACCTCCGTGGTGAACTGGCCCGCCGGCGAAGGGTGAGTGCGGCGCCGGTAAGGGGTTACCCTTCCCGCCCGACGCCCTCCGCGGGGGGTTCCGCGGCGGCCGGCTCCGGTCCGTCGTCGGGCGCCCTCTCCGGGGTGACGAGCGCGAGAAGCCAGTAGGACAGCGCAGCCGTGAATGGAGCCGCCAGCCAACCGATTCCCGGGTGGAGGGCGGGGATGACGTGGAAACGCGCCCCCTCGGTGAGATCGACGTGGCCCGGGGTGTCGGAGAAGAACCCCGCCGCCCACGTTCCGAACGTGAAGACCGCGAAGGAACCCGCGAGCGCGGAGACGATGACCCAGAGCATGGTGCCCGGCGACACCCGCCCGCCCGCACGCGAGTACGCCCGGACGGACAGGACGAGGCCCAGGACACCCGTTATGAGTGCGAACCAGGCGAAGGAGGAGAACTCCACGCTGGCCGGGCTGGCCGCCTGGTCGACGACCGCACCGCCGTCCTGAACCATCACCTCGTATCCGGGGCGCAACGCGCCCCAGACAACTCCGGCGACACTTCCCGCGACGAGCGCGAGCACCAGCAGACCCGCCCCCGCGCCCACCTGCGACCGGCGCCCACCCGGTATCCCGCCGCGGCGCAGGCCGGGAAAGGGAGCTGAATGCACGGGGGAGCCCTTCGTGGATACCGCGGTCGAGCCGGACCCGCCGGAGATGGAGGAAGTCATGGTGCCCTACGCTACTGCGCCCCGCGGCGGCGGGGTTAGTTGCACAGCTTCCAGCGCCCGTCCTCGCGCTCGAAGATCTCCGTCTGGGTCTTTGTTCCGTTGGTGCTGGTCGCGGTGACAGAGGCGGATGCCCGGTTGCCGTCGACCCTGACGTCGTCGAGCGAGACCTCGGTCCGGGGCATCTCGATCCCCTGGCCCGACTGCTGCAGCCGCGCCGCCTGCTCGACCTGGTCGATGTTCATCCCCATCCGGTCCATCTCGGCCTGCACCGAGTCGGCGACCTTGTGGCAGGAATTCTCCAGCAGAACGCGGGTCCACTTGTCGTAGCTGCCGGGGTTCATCGAGTCGTACACCGTCCGCTGCATCTCCTCGCGGTCGGCGGCGCTGGCGGGGTTGCCCTTGTCGAGGGGCCGGAAGGTGGAGCCGGAGTTCGGGTTCCCCAGAGGGTTCGCCAGCGACGGCGCGGCGGCATCGGAACCCCCACCCGGGGCGGCGTCTCCAGTCTGTTTCCCGTCCTGGGCGGCAGTTGCGCCACCCTGGCCCGCAGCACCGGCACCGCCGCCGTGCGCGGCCGATGTGGCACCCGGCGCGCCAGCCGCGGTGGACAGGCCCCCCGATGAGTCCTCGTCACCTGCGCCGCAGGCCCCGAGCCCGCAGGAGAACACGGCGACTGCCGCCGCGGCGAACATGCGGGGGGCGCGGGCGGGGCGGGTGCTGGGTGTCACGGTTGTCTCCTCTTCGGTGGGTGTCCCCCGCGCGGTGCCCGGAGCCCTGGTTCGGATCCCCGGGCCGCTCGCGTGAAGAACGCCACTTTGCGGGCCACTTGGTAGCTCACGCCATCTAACAAGGGCAAACTGACCGGCCGTTTAGCCGGCCGTGACAATATTCTGGGCACTTTCTGTGAGAACAACCGGAGAAATGGCGCGCCCGCACAACCCAGTAAGGTCGTGACACATGCAGCTTTCCCGCGGAGCGATCACCCGCGTCGCCCTCGACATCCTGGACGAGTACGGCCTCGCCGACGTGTCCATGCGCCGCATCGCCACCGTCCTCGGTGTGGCGCCGGGCGCCCTCTACTGGCACATCCAGAACAAGCAGGAGCTGATTTCCAACCTCGCCGCGCTCGTCATCGCCCCGCTTGTCGACGCCCCGCCAGCCGAGCCGGCCGAGGTCTGCGCGCGCCTGCGCGCCGCGCTCCTCGCCCACCGCGACGGCGCCGAGGTTGTCATCGCCGCGGTCAGCCAGCCCGACTCCCCGGTCGGGGCACAGCTGGGTGCCGTGATGCTCGGGGCTTTGGGGGCGGAGTCGGAGGGGGCGTCAAAAAGCGACAGGCTCGCCGCGGTGGAGGGTCTGATGTACATGACGCTGGGCGCGGCGTACGTCCACCAGTCGACGGCGCAGCTTGCTCAGGCGACGGGCGGAGCGGCGGCGGAACGGGCGCCGGGGGACGCTCGGGCCGTAAACCGCGCGATCGGTTTTCTGCTAGCCGGACTGGGCCCCGGCGTCGAGTAACTGGCGCGTGCGTCCGGTGCGGTGAACAGGGTCGGTTCATATACGATTGACCGTCATGACTGACCTGAACTCCACACCGGTTCCGACCCACCTCGTCTGGCCCGGATCCGCCTACCCGCTCGGGTCCACCTACGACGGCGCGGGAACGAACTTCGCGCTGTTCTCCTCCGTCGCGGAGAAGGTGGAGCTGTGCCTCATCGACGACGAGGGCGCCGAAACCCGCGTCCCGCTCGAGGAAGTGGACAACTTCGTCTGGCACGCCTACCTGCCCGGGGTCACCCCGGGTCAGCGCTACGGCTACCGCGTGCACGGCCCCTGGGACCCCTCCAACGGCAAGCGCTGCGACCCCTCCAAGCTGCTTGTCGACCCCTACGCGCGCGCCTTCGACGGTGACTTCGACCAGCACACCTCGCTGTTCTCCTACGACGTCAACGACCCGGAGCCGGGCCGGGGGCGCAACGAGGAGGACTCCCTCGGCCACACCATGCTCTCGGTGGTGATCAACCCCTTCTTCGACTGGGGCGACGACCGCAACCCGAACGTCCCCGACGAGGAGACGATCATCTACGAATGCCACGTCAAGGGCATGACGCAGACCCATCCGGACATCCCGGAAAACCTCCGCGGCACGTACGCCGGCATGGCCCACCCCGCGATGATCGACTACCTCACCGACCTCGGTGTGACCTCGGTGGAGCTTCTCCCCGTGCACCAGTTCCTGCAGGACGACCGCCTGCGCGACCTGGGCCTGCGCAACTACTGGGGTTACAACACCTTCGGCTTCTTCGCCCCGGAGAACAACTACGCCTCCACCGACAACCCGGGCGATGCCGTCGCCGAGTTCAAGGGGATGGTGCGCGCGTACCACGAGGCCGGCATCGAGATCATCCTCGACGTGGTTTACAACCACACCTCCGAGGGCAACCACCTCGGCCCCACCATCGCCTTCCGCGGCATCGACAACGAGGCCTACTACCGCCTCGTCGACGGCGACAAGTTCCACTACATGGACTACACGGGCACGGGCAACTCCCTCAACGTGCGCGACCCGCACTCCCTGCAGCTGATCATGGACTCGCTGCGCTACTGGGTCACCGAGATGCACGTCGACGGGTTCCGCTTCGACCTCGCCTCCACCCTGGCCCGCGAGTTCTCCGACGTCGACCGCCTGGCCACGTTCTTCGACCTGTGCCAGCAGGACCCCGTCGTCTCCCAGGTCAAGCTCATCGCCGAGCCCTGGGACGTCGGCGAGGGCGGCTACCAGGTGGGCAACTTCCCCGCCCTGTGGAGCGAGTGGAACGGCAAGTACCGCGACACCGTGCGCGACTTCTGGCGCGGTGAGCCGGCGACCCTGGGCGAGTTCGCCTCGCGCCTGACCGGTTCCTCTGACCTGTACCAGCACAACGGGCGCCGTCCCACCGCGTCGATCAACTTCATCACCGCCCACGACGGCTTCACCCTCAACGACCTCGTCTCCTACAACGAGAAGCACAACGAGGCCAACGGGGAGGAAAACCGGGACGGCGAGAGCCACAACCGCTCCTGGAACTGCGGCGTGGAGGGCCCGACGGAGGACCCCGAGGTGCTGCAGCTGCGCGCGCAGCAGCGCCGAAACTTCCTCACCACCCTCCTGCTGTCCCAGGGCACCCCGATGATCGCGCACGGCGACGAGTTCGCCCGCACGCAGAACGGCAACAACAACGTTTACTGCCAGGACAACGAGCTGTCGTGGATGAACTGGGACCACCTGGACATCGGCAGCGAGCTGCATGACTTCACCCGCCGCCTCATCGCGATCCGCAAGCGCCACCCGGTGTTCCGCCGCCGCCGCTTCCTCGAGGGAGGTGCCCTGGGCACCGACGTGATCGGCCGTGAGATCGCCTGGCTCGTGCCCTCGGGCAAGCTGATGACCCAGGAGGACTGGGACTTCGCCTTCGGCAAGGCGCTCATGGCCTACCTCAACGGTGACGCGATCACCGAGGCGGACCGCCGCGGCCAGCGCATCACGGACGACTCGTTCATCCTCATGTTCAACGCCCACTACGAGGACATCGAGTTCACCCTGCCGGACAAGAGCCTCGGCTCGAAGTGGGAGGTGCTCATCGACACCACCGAACCCCTCGGTTACCCCGCCGAGAAGGAGAACATCGACGCCGGCGGCACCAAGATCGTCCCGGCGCGCTCGACGGTGATGCTGAAGCAGATCGAGCCGCCGGTCACCGAGGAAGCCGGTGAGGACACGGAGGAGCTCGCGGCCGGGTAGACACCGGTGCCGATCCGGCCGGGACGCGGTCGATGCCGCCCCCGGGCCGGTGACCCCCGCGGGTAGGATGAGCCGGGAACGGCCACGTCCTGCCCGCGGCCGTGTGTACGCCGGATCCGACCCCTCGAGGAGCAGCCCACGTGATTTCCGCCCACGGCGCCACCGTCTCGGTGACCAACTCCGCCCTCATCCTCCAGCCCTCTCCCCTGGAGGCAGCCCTGTCCGGCTCGTCCGGTGGGCGCCGGATCGAGATCGGGGACATCACGGGTGCGGCGGTGGCGCGCGAGGGTGATGCCTGGGACGGTGGCACGGTCGAGGTCAGCACCGGTGGCGCCACGGTGGTCATCGCCTTCACCCCCGGGGATACCGGGGGACCCGCCGAGCTCCTCTCGCTCCTCGACGCAGCCCGCCGCGGCGACGCTCCCGACCAGGCCTCCCCCGCCGGGCGGGCGGGCATCCCGGGTTTCAGCTTTGTCGGATTCGACGTGGAGACCGCCAACCAGCGCTGGGGGTCGATCTGCCAGATGGGCCTGGTCAAGATCGTCGACGGCGAGGAGGTCGAACGCGCGGCGTTGCTGTGCACGCCCCCGGAGTCCCTGGGGGAGTTCGATCCCTTCAACGTCTCCATTCACGGGATCACCGCGGAGGACGTCTCCGGTCAACCCTCCGTGGGCGAGCGCGTCGCCGAGTTCGTCGACTTCGTGGGTGACCTGCCGGTTGTCGCCCACAACGCGCAGTTTGACGCCTCCGCGCTCCGTGACGCCTGCCTCGCCACCGGCCGGGACGTTCCCCCGGTGATGTTCGCCTGCACCCTGGCGCAGGCCCGCGCCACCCGTCTCGAGGTACGCGACCACAAGCTTCCCACCCTCGCCGAGCACTTCGGAGTCCCCCTCGACAACCACCATGACGCGTGCGCCGACGCCGCGGCATGCGCCGGCATCATGGTCGAGATGGCCCGGGCCGCCGGCCACGAGGGCTCGCTCATGAGCTTCGTGCACGACACCGGCTTCGCCCTGGGGGTCATCGCCCCGGAGCGCGTCACGCCCGTGCTGCGGGACCGCTCGGGTGCCACCCGCGCCCTGCAGGCCGAGGCCGTGCGCGGGCCGGTCCCGACCGCGGTGGCCGCCGCTGCCGTGGAGCCCCGGGGCAGCAATCAGGCCGGGCCGGGATCCGGGCAGCCGGGTGCCCGTGTGGAAGCTGACGAGCCCACCGAGAAGCCCCGTCCCGCACGCGGGCCCGCCCCCTGGCAGTCCGTGGCCACACCCGACACGGTCCCGGAGCCGAATCCCGAAGCCGACCCCTCGTCCCCCCTGTACGGGCAAAACGTCACTCTGACCGGCGAGTTCGATCCCTACGACAAGGGCACCCTCTGGGCCGGGATCGCCGACCAGGGCGCCACCGTGGGAAAGAACGTGACCAAGAAGACGACGGTCCTGGTCACCGGCGAGTGGGCCACGATGACCTCCAAGGAAAAGCGCGCCCGCGAGCTCATGGACAAGGGTCAGGAAATCGAGATCTGGACCGCCGCGCAGCTTTACGACGTCCTCGGCCTCTCCGCGGAAGCACCATTCTGATTCACCGCCGCCGGGCGGCAGGTACGCACTACCGCGGAACCACCCGGGGGTCACTGCCGTCTAAATAGGCCATGACGACCGCCACCGCACCCGCCCCCGCTGCCCCCGCTGTCCCCTCCCCGGGCTTCTTCCCGCCGGATGCCCCGTTCCTGCCCCGCCTGGCCCTGCGGAGGGACGTGGCGGGCGGCGGGCGCGGGTTCGCCTCCTCGGCGGCCTTCATCGCGCTTTCGCCCGCTCTGGTGTGCGTGCTCGACTCCCCAACCGCCTCCGCCGCGACGCACCAGGAGATCGGCGCCGCAGGGTTCACCGTCCACCAGGCGTGGAACCGGGCGGCGGAAGTGCTGCTCGAGGCGGCCAGCGCCTCCGCCGGCGCCGAGTTCTGGGTGCGCGGCGCCCAATCGGTTCTGGGTGATGCCGCCCCGCCCGGTCTGCAGGTCCGCGGTGACGCCGCCCGGTGGCTCGCGCACCCGCGCCTGTTCAGCGTCCTCCATTCCCATTTCAGCGAGGTCCTGCGCCCGGAGCGCGGGTTGACGTACCTGACCCGCGACTGTCGCGAGCTGTTCGTCTTCGACGCCCCGGCCGGGGCACTGGCGCGGGTCGCGGGATCCCCGTCCGTAATGCGCTACTCCCTCGGTTTTCCTCTCCTGTTGGCCGCGTGACGCAACCCCCGGCGGCGCCCGGTGGTGGTGCCCCGCGATGACGCACCGTGCGGGTGGGAGCAACTAGGGTTGCTAGGGGCGCCCGGAACGGCCGGGCACACACTCCCGGAAGGAACACGGAGGAGACAACATGCGCCGCCCGATTACCTCGACGTACCGCCTGCAGCTCAGGGGTGCCCACGCGGACCCCTCGGGGAGGCGCTTCGGTTTCGAGGAGGCGAAGCAGCAGATCCCCTACCTGCGCTCGCTGGGGGTTTCCCACCTCTACCTGTCCCCGATCTTCGCCTCCGTCAAGGAGTCGAACCACAACTACGACGTGACCAACCCGACTCTGGTCAACCCGGAGCTGGGCGGGATTGACGGCCTGCGGGAACTCGCCGCAGCGGCCCACGAGGCGGGGCTGGGGATCATCCTCGATGTCGTGCCCAACCATCTCGGCGTGGAGACCCCCATGCTCAACAAGTGGTGGTGGGACGTGCTGAAGAACGGCACCGACTCGGAGTTCGAGATGTACTTCGACATCGACTGGCACGAGGACAACGGCGCGGGCGGGAAGCTCGGCCTCCCCGTTCTCGGCCGGGAGGGCGACGAATCCGAGTTCGCACTCGTTCACCACGACGAGATCGACGAGGATGTGCTGAAGTACTACGACAACTATTTCCCCCTCGCCCCCGGGTCCTACTCCGGCCTCGGTGACGATCCGCGCGAGGTGTACGAGCGACAGCATTACCGTCTCATGTACTGGCGGGACGGTGTGATCTCCTACCGCCGTTTTTTCTCCGTCAACGGTCTCGCCGGCGTGCGCCAGGAGGACCCGCTGGTCTTCGAGCAAACCCACAGGGTCCTGCGGCAGCTCATCGGCGAGGACCTCATCGACGGCATCCGCGTCGACCACCCGGACGGGCTCGCCGATCCCTTCGACTACCTCACGCGCCTGCGCGACCTCATCGGCGAGGGCCGCTGGCTGGTGGTGGAGAAGATCCTCGGGGTCAACGAGCCTTTGGACCCCCGCCTGTCGGTGGACGGCACGACCGGCTACGACGCGATGCGCGAGCTCGACGGGGTCTTCGTGGACCGCTCCTCCGAGGACCACTTGAGCATGCTCGCCCTGCAGCAGACCGGCTCCACCTGGGACGAGGCCGCCATCAACGCTGCCGAACACCAGCTCAAGCGCGACGTGGCGCGCAGCGAACTCGGGGCCGAGGTGCGCCGCCTGACCCGCGCCATCCGACGCGACAACTTTTCCACCGCGGGCTCCACGGTGTCCGACGAGGAGCTGACCTCCACCGTCATCGAGCTCGTGGCCGCCATTCCCGTCTACCGCGCGGATTACATCTCCCTGTCCCGCATCACCTCCTCGGTGGTCGCGGAGATGTCGCGCAGGTTCCCGTCGAGAAGCGATGCGCTTGATCTCATCTCCGCGGCTCTGCTGGCGAACGGCGAGGCGAAAACGCGATTCGCCCAGGTCTGCGGAGCCGTGATGGCCAAGGGAGTCGAGGACACGCTGTTCTACCGCGCGAGCCGCCTCGTCGCGCTGCAGGAGGTCGGCGGGGCACCCGGGCGCTTCGGCGTCTCCGCGGCGGAGTTCCACCTGCTCCAGCAGGAGCGCTGCAACCTCTGGCCCCACGCGATGACCGCGCTGACCACGCACGACACGAAGCGCACCGAGGACACCCGCGCGCGGATACTCGAGATCACCGAGGCCCCCAGCGACTTCGCCGAGCTGGTGCGCCAGGTCAGCGCCATCGTCCCCGCTCCCGACGCCGCGGCGGGGCACTTCCTCCTGCAGAACATCCTCGGGGTCTGGCCGCACGACGGCAACGTCACCGATGCCCTGCGCGAGCGCCTGCACGTCTACGCGCTCAAGGCCAGCCGCGAAGCGGGGGTGAACACCACGTGGTTCGACAACGACCAGGGGTATGAAAAGGCGGTTCTCGACTGGGTCGACGCCCTGCTCTACGGGCCGGCGACCAGCGCGATCACCGAATTTGCCGCGACACTTCACCGCGGGGCGATTCAGGTTTCCCTGGGCCGCAAGCTCCTCCAGCTCGTCGGCCCCGGCGTCCCGGACACCTACCAGGGCCAGGAGTTCTTCGACCTCTCCCTCGTCGATCCGGACAACCGGCGCTTCGTGGACTACACCAACCGCTCCCAGACGCTGGACCGCTACCTGGAGCTCAAGAAAGAGGGCGGCAACGCACTCGAGTCCTTCCTGTGCGAGGCCGCGGAGGCGGACACCGCGGGTGACGACGGCGCACCCGGCAACGAAAACCACCGCGAGGCGCCCGGAATGTACCCGGACCTCGCCGAGGTGGTCGACCGGGCCAAGCAGGTCGTCGTGCGCGAGGCGCTCTCCCTCCGGCGGGAGCACCCGGATGTCTTCCTCTCGGGGGACCACCAGGCCGTGTTCGCCGTCGGCGACGCGGAGTCGCACCTCGTGGGCATCGCCCGCGGGGACGGGGACGTGCGCGGGGACGCGGGGTTGAGCGTGATCGCACTTGCCACCCGCATGCCGCTGCAGCTTGAGCAGTGCGGTGGATGGCGTGAGACCACCGTGACCCTCCCCGAGGGCACCTGGACCGATCGTCTGACCGGGCGCGCCTTCGAGGGCGACGCGCTGGTCGCCGACATCTTCGCCACCCTTCCCGCCGCCCTCCTCGTTTCCGAGCGCCTCGACAACGCGGTGTCGTTGTAGCGGGGTGCGCCAGGGTGACAAAGAACGAGCGCGGGCGCAGGCCCGCCGGAAAGGGGGACGGTGCCCCCGAGAAGCGCGCCGAGAAACGCCCCGACAAGCGCACCGACCGGGTCCCGGACGCGGTCATCGCCCGGCTGGGCTCGACGTACTTCGCGTGGCTGGAGAAGCATCCCGATGCCCAGACCGCCTTTGAGCAGGTGCTCACCGAGCTGCTCGGCGATGCCGGGGTGAACTTCGACCGCATTGACGTGCGCATCAAATCCTGGCCCTCGCTCAAGGCGAAGGCGCGCAAAACCCGCGACGGGGCCCCGGTCTACCCCGACCCGTGGCACGACATCCGCGACATTGTGGGCGCGCGCATCACCGTGCTGCACTCGACGGAAATCCCGTCGGTGCTCACGCTGCTCGCGGGCGCCTTCGACGTGCTGCGCAGCGTGGACAAGGCCCAGGAGACCCGTGTCTCCGGCGGCTTCGGCTACGGTTCGCACCACCTCGTGCTGCGGGTTACCGAGCGCACCGAGAGCCTGGAGAGTTACGCGGGCACCGTCTTCGAGGTGCAGATCCGCACCGTCCTGCAGCACGCCTGGGCGGAGTTCGAGCACGACATCCGCTACAAGCGCGCCCGGGGCACCGCCCCGGACCCGCAGGTGGACCGCGCCTTCACCCTCGCCGCCGGACTCATCGAGCTGGCGGACCAGCAGTTCGACCAGATCGCGGGCGTGACCCACCCCCAGCCCAAGGTGGACGCGGGTGTGGATGCGGAACTCACCCCGGAAACCCTGCCCGGTGTGCTCACTGTTCTGCTGGGCAGCCGTTTCCCCGTCTCGCGACTGGAGGACTACCGCTTCCTGCTGGAACTCCTGCGGGCGCACGGCATCGAGAAGGTCTCGCAGTTGGCGGAGCTGACCAACGCCGCCGACGTGGAGGCGGTGTCCAACACCCTCGACTACGCCTTCGCCCCCGGCCAGGTCCGCATCGTGGACGACCTCTTGCTCAACCGCTACGGCCAGGAGCACATCCAGCGCACGGTCGACTCGGGCAACCGCCCGAAGCTGCGCCGCAGCCGCCTGGCCAACCGGCTGGCCACACTTCGCCCGGGGCGGGACTGAGCCAGCCCGGCCCCGGCGGGCTGCCCGGTTCAGCGCCCGCCTACTCCGCTCCCCGCAGACGGTCGATGGCGCGGCGATCCTTCTTCGTCGGTCGCCCCGCGCCACGGTCGCGCACGGGCAGGGAGGCGAAGATGTCGCGCGGGGGCGGCGGCGGGGACATGTCGATGTAGAGCGTTCGCGCCACGGGTGCTCCGACGCGTTTCTTCGTCGTCCCCGTGATCTCGTACTCGAGGTAGCGGTGGTCCTTCCACACGCGCACGTGGTCGCCGGGCACGACCTGGGCAGCGGGTTTGACGGTCTGGTCGTTGAGCTTCACATGCCCCGCGCGCACCGCCTCGGCGGCTTGGGAGCGGGTCTTGAACACGCGGACGGCCCACAGCCACACGTCGACGCGGACCGTTCCGCCGTTGTCGGGCACCCCGTTGATCATGCGTGCCTCCCGCCGCCTAGTACTGGTCGCGGTGGTTGATGATCTTCTGCACCTTGCTGTAGTTGATCCACCCACCGGCGACGGCGGCGACGAGGCCGAGGGTGAGGAAGAACCACGAGCCGAAGAGGAGCGAAAGGGCCGCGCCGCCGACAACGCCTCCCCCGACCCACACTGCGGCGTTGCGGGAGTAGGTGCGCACAGCCTGCTTGCGCTGTTCAATCGGGTTGTTCGGGCGGGGCTGGAGAGTCATGTGGGTGATTTTAGCCCGTTTCTTCCTCCACCCAGGTGCGGCCCGCCCCGGTGGCGGGTTCGGGGGCCAGGGCGGCGCTGCCGTGGGTGGAGGCGGCGAGGAGGGCGTCGACAAGCGGGCGATCCCCCGGCTCGAAGGCGAGCGTGTAGCGGGCCGCGGGACCGTACTCGACGGCAAGGACCGTTACCCCCGCCGCGCGCAGCTCGGCCTCGATGCGCCCGGCGTCGGCGTGCGGCAGGTCGGCGGTGGCGGTCTCGCGCATGCGGCGGGTGGCGCGGGGCACGTCGGCGAGAGCGTGGGACACTGAAGTGGAATACGCGCTGACCAGCCCGCCGGTGCCGAGCTTGGTTCCCCCGAAGTAGCGGGTGACCACGGCGGCGACGTCGAGAAGCCCGGAGCCCCGGAGGACGTCGAGCATGGGTTTCCCGGCTGTCCCGGAGGGCTCCCCGTCGTCGGAGGAGCGCTCGACGGGCTGGGCGCCGTCGACCCGCAAGATGTAGGCCGAGCAGTGGTGCCGCGCGTCGGGGAAGTCGGCGCGGGCGGCGGCGATGAAGGCCCGGGCCGTCTCCTCCGTCTGCGCGCGGCCCACGCGGGCGATGAACCGCGAGCGCTTCACCACGTGTTCCCGCTCGACGGTCGCGCCCGCGCGGGGGAGCTCGTAGCTGATGGGGTGTTCGGCCATGGTGGAACCGATGCTACCTGGGGCCCGGGTGAGCCCCCTCACCTCCCGCGATTGGTACCCGGGCGGGTGCGTCCATAAGGTGTGCTTTATGGCTACACCGGCGCAATTTGATATCTGGGCCCCTTTCGCGCACGACATGCGCATCACCGTGGACGGCCAGTCCTTCCCCATGCACCGCGACGACGCCCGCACCGGGTGGTGGGTGGCGGCGCCCGCCGATGTCGCGCCGAGAGCAGGGCAGCGATACACCTTCTCCCTTTTCAACGGCACCGAGTGGTCCAAGCCGCTGCCGGACCCGCGCACGCGCGCGCAGCCGGACGGGGTGCACGGCCCGTCCGAGGTCGTGGACACGCGGTTCAACTGGACCGACCGCGAGTGGCACGGCCGCCAGCTGCGCGGGCAGGTCATCTACGAGCTCCACGTGGGCACCTTCAGCCCCGAGGGAACCTTCACCGGGGTGATCGACAAGCTCGACTACCTGGCCGAGCTTGGTGTCACCGCGATCGAGCTCATGCCGGTCCAGCCCTTCGGCGGCACGCGCAACTGGGGCTACGACGGGGTGGACTGGTTCGCCGTCCAGCAGTCCTACGGCGGGCCGCAGGGGCTCAAGGAGCTCATCAACGCCGCCCACAACGCCGGGCTGGGGGTCATCCTCGACGTGGTGTACAACCACTTCGGCCCGGACGGCAACTACAACGGCCAGTTCGGCCCGTACCTCACCGCCGGGCGCACCGACTGGGGCGACGTGATCAACCTCTCCGGGCCAAGCTCGGACGAGGTGCGCTCCTACATCCTCGATGCCGTGCGCCAGTGGTTGGGCGAGTTCCACGCGGACGGCCTGCGCCTCGACGCGGTGCACGCCTACGACGACCGCCTCGCCTACTCCATCATGGAGGAGATCCGCGCCGTCTCCGACGACGTCGCCGCCGCGACCGGCATCCCGCGAATCATCATCGGTGAGACCGACCAGAACGACCCCCGCATCATCAACGACGAGACCGTCGGCGGCTACGGCCTGTCTGCGCAATGGCTCGACGACGTCCACCACGCCATCCACACGCTGGTCACCGGGGAGCGCCAGGCGTACTACGTCGACTACGGCACCATCGAGATCCTCGCCGACTGCCTGGCCAACGGTTACCGCTTCCGCGGCGATTACTCGGAGTACCGCCGCCACACCCACGGCCGGCCCCTCGACCTGGACAAGGTCGCCCCGTGGCGGCTGATCACCTACACCACGACGCACGACCAGACGGGCAACCGCGCCTCGGGCGACCGCCCTTCGCAGAACCTCACGCCGGCCCAGCTGGCGCTCAAGGCGGCGGTGGTGCTCTTCTCCCCGTTCACGCCGATGCTGTTCATGGGCGAGGAGTTCGCGGCGAAGACGCCGTTTCCCTTCTTCATCTCCCACACCAACGACGACCTGAACCGCCTGACGCGCGAGGGCCGCTTCGCGGAGTTCTGCCGCCTCGGCTGGAAGCCGGAGGATGTGCCCGACCCGGCCGACCCGGAAACCTTCGAGAGCGCCCGCCTGGACTGGCAGTTCGATGCGGACCAGGACGAGCTCTTCGAGACCTACCAGGCGCTGATCGGCATGCGCGAGCAGTACGAGCTTGCCCGCGACGACCTGCGCGAGCTCACCGTGGAGCACGGGAAGACGTGGCTGACCATGGGATACGACCACATCCTGCTCGCCGCCAATTTCAGCGACTCCCCGGCCACGGTGCCGGTAGGCGGCACGCTGGTCTACTCCTTCAGCGACCCCGAGGTGGGCGAGGCGGAAACCACCCTCGGGCCCTGGGAGTTCGCGGTCATCGAGCCCGGCGCGCGCCACTAATCGACGCCCCCGCCCCCGCCGCCGGAAGCGCGCCCGCGGGACCGTCCCGGCGGGGGCCTAACCGGAGACGATGAACTCGTATTCGTCGGTGCCCGGCATGAGCCGGCGGCACTCGATGGGCGAGGCGTCCATGCGCTCCAGCAGCGGGCCGAGATCCTCCGCCCGGCTGAGCTCCAGGCCGACAAGGGCCACGCCGGTTTCGCGGTTGTTCTTCTTCAGGTACTCGAACAGGACGATGTCGTCGTCCTCGCCGAGGATGCTCGTCAGGAACACCCGCAGCTGACCCGGCTCCTGCGGGAAGTTGACCAGGAAGTAGTGCTTCAGGCCGCGGTGCACCAGCGAGCGCTCCATGACCTCCGCGTAGCGCAGCACGTCGTTGTTGCCGCCGGAGACGACGCACACGACGGTGCTGCCCGGCTCGAGCTCCGCACCGTGCAGGCCCGCCACCGACAGCGCGCCGGCGGGCTCGGCGATGATGCCCTCGTTCTGGTAGAGGGCGAGCATCTCGGTGCAGACCTCGCCCTCCTCACTGACCAGCAGGCTGATGCGACCGAGGTTGGCGGAGATGATGTCGTAGGGGAATTGGCCCGCGCGTTTGACCGCCGCTCCGTCGACGAAGGGATCGATCGATTCGAGGGTCACGGGCCCGCCGTTCTGCAGTGCCGCAGCCATCGACGCGGCGCCGGCGGGCTCCACGCCGACCACCGAGGTCAGCGGCGACATGTCCGCGAGGTAGGAGACCATCCCGGCCGCGAGGCCGCCGCCGCCGACGGGGACGATGAGGGTGTCCAGCTCCCGGCCCAAGCCCGTTAGCTGTGTGAGGATCTCAGCCGCGACGGTTCCCTGGCCGATGACAGTGGTGCGGGCGTCGAAAGGCTCGATGATGGTTGCCCCGCGCTCGGCGGCGTCGGCGCGCGCGGCCTCGGCGGCCTCGTCGAAGGTGTTTCCCGTGACGACGAGCTCGATGCTGTCCCCGCCGTGGACGCGGATCCGGTCGCGCTTCTGCTTCGGGGTGGGTTTGGGCACGAAGATCCTGCCCCGGATTCCCATGGCGCGGCACGCATAGGCCACCCCCTGCGCGTGGTTGCCGGCGGAGGCGGCCACGACACCCGCGGCCTTCTCCTCCGGGGAGAGGGAGGCGATGCCGTAGTAGGCGCCGCGGATCTTGTAGGAGCGCACGTCCTGCAGGTCCTCGCGCTTGAGGTACACCTCAACCCCGTACTGCTGCGACAGACGCGGGCAGTACTGCAGCGGGATGGGCTCAATGACGGAGGAAATCTTCGCCTGGGCCGCCTGGATGTCCGCCGCGTGCACTGCCTGGGTCGTGGTGGGTGAACTCATGGTGCACCAGTCTATCCCCTGCCCCCGCCCCCCGGACCGGTACCGGCCGACTACCCGAAAAGCTCCGCCGACGCGATGCGCGCACCCTCCACGAGCGAACCCAGCTTCGCCCACGCGATCTGGTGGTTGAGGCGCCCGCCCAGACCGCAGTCGGAGGAGGCGATGACGTTCTCGGGCCCGACGACCTCCGCGAACTGGGTGATCCGGTCGGCCACCAGCCGGGGGTGCTCCACCGCGTTGGTGCTGTGGGAGATCACCCCCGGGTAAATGACGCTGCCCTCGGGCAGGCGATGGTCGCGCCAGACGCGCCACTCGTGGGCGTGGCGCGGGGATGCCGCCTCGAAGGAGAATCCGCCCACCTCGGCGCGCAGGATCTCCTCGGCGATGTCTGCGAAGGCCACGTCCGTGACGTGCGGGCCGTGCCAGGAACCCCAGCAGATGTGCAGGCGGGTGCGCTCCCGCGGGAGGCCGGCGAGGGCGGAGTTGATGGCGTCGACGCGCACCCGCAACCAGGCCCGGTAGTCCTCCAGGGTCGGCTCCGGGTTGATTTGGTCCCACGACTCGGCGAGATCCGGGGCATCGAGCTGCACGGTGAAGCCGGCGTCGGTGATGGCCCGGTACTCCTGCGCCATGGCGCCCGCACAGGCCTGCACCAGCTCCCCGTCCGTGGCGTAGTACTCGTTCCTCAGCCGCGCCGCCGACCCCGGTGACAGCGCCGCGACGAAGGCGTCACCCGCGCCCGCGCCGTTCACCGCGCGACGCAGGAGGGCGGTATCGCGCGCCACCTCGTCGCCTCCCGTGTAGGTGACGGGACCGGTGAACTTGGGGTTTCCCACCTTGGCCCTGCCCGCGAAGATGCCGGAGTGCGGGTCCTCGTAGGCCTCGGAGAACAGGTGGCGGTCCCGGCGGTCCCTCATGCTGGTCAGCCTGATGTTGCCCGGGGTGGAGCGCACCTCCTCCCGGCTCGCCCAGCGGTCCTCGTCGGTCATTGTCAGCCCGCCGAGACGCGAAAACGAGTAGTTCCACCACGCGCCGTAATCGACCGCTCCGGATGTGATGTGGCCGTACTCGCCGTCGTTGACGATGTCGATGCCCAGCTCCACCTGGCGGGCCACCACGTCGTCGACGGCGTCCCGGAGGATCGCCTCGAACTCCTCCCCGCCGATCTCCCCGGAGGCGCGGCGCAGGTTGGCGTCGAGAAGCTCGGGCGTCCTCGGCAGCGAGCCGACGTGGGTCGTGCGGATTCTGTTCTGAGCCATGGGACCCTCGTTTCTGTTCGGCGATAGTTTCAGGGTGTCGCCGAGCCTAACGGGGCCCCTCGGGGCGGGCCAGGAAACGGGCGGTTTATATTCACCGCCCGCCGCCTCAGGCCAGGATCCCCGCCCCCATGTTCGCCTTGAGGTCACCCATGAGGCTGGCGGAGCGCTCCACGCGCAGGTGGTCGCCCAGCACCATGAGCTGCGCCTGGTCGCCGTGGACGAGGTTGAGGTAGACGTCCGAGTCACCCGGGTTGGCGGTGAGGACGCTCTTCAACCGGCGGATGTTCTCCAGCGTGCACTGCTCCGTGCGCATGGTCAGCCGCAGGGGCAGGCCGGCGCCGTTGCCGGGGCCGAGCTCGGGCACCTTCACGTCGTCACCGAACAGGCTCATCCGGTCGTCGCGGATGGACACGTGGGCCTTGACCAGGATGATGTTGTCCTCCACGATCTGCGGCGCGACCAGCGCGTAGACCTTGTTGAACAGCAGAACGTCCACCTGGGCGCCGTGATGGTCCTCCACCGTGACGATGGCCCAGGGCGAGCCGTCCTTCTTGGAGAACCGCCTGTCGACGCTCGAGATCAGCCCGCCGATGGTCACCTCCGCCCCGTTGCGCATCTCCCCGGAGAGGATGTCCGTGAGCCGGGTGTCCGTTTGCGCGTCCAGGGCCTCCTCGTAGCCGTCGAGGGGGTGGCCGGAGACGTAGAGCCCCAGCATCTCGCGCTCGAGCGCGAGCTTGTGCTTGCGGTCCCACTCGTCCTCCGGGATGTCGATGGCGAAGGCCGAGGGGCTGTCCCCGGCGTCGCCGCCGAGGCCCGCAAAGAGGTCGAACTGCCCCTTGTCCGCGGCCTTCTTCGTGGTCAGGACCGAATCGACGGCGTCTTCCTGGATGAGCATCAGCCCCTTGCGCGGGTGGCCCAGCGAGTCGAAGGCACCCGCCTTCACCAGCGATTCCGTGATGCGCTTGTTGCACGGCAGGAGGTCGATCTTGTCCAGGTAGTCGGAGAAGCTGGAGAACTGCCCCTTTGTCCGGCGGGTTTCCTTGATGGACTCGACCACCTCCAGGCCGACGTTGCGCACGGCGGCCAGCCCGTAGCGGATGTCCTCACCGACTGCCATGAAGTTCTCCTCCGACTCGTTGATGTCGGGCTGGAGGACGCTGATGCCCAGGTGCCGGCAGTCCGAGAGGTAGATCGCGGACTTGTCCTTCTTGTCGCCCACCGAGGTCAGGAGCGCCGCCATGTACTCGGCGGTGTAGTTCGCCTTCATGTAGGCCGTCCAGTAGGACACCAGCGCGTAACCCGCGGCGTGGGACTTGTTGAACGCGTAGGAGGCGAAGGGCTCGATGGTTCCCCACAGCGCGTCGACCGCGGCCTTGGAGTAGCCGTTCTCCGCCATGCCCGCGGAGAACTTGGTGTACTCCTTGGCCAGCACCTCCGGCTTCTTCTTGCCCATGGCCTTGCGGAAGCCGTCCGCCTCGCCGGCCGTGTAGTTCGCCACCTTCTGCGAGATCCTCATGATCTGCTCCTGGTAGACGATGAGGCCGTAGGTCTCGTCGAGGATCTCCCGCAGCGGCTCCTCCAGCTCCGGGTGGATCGGGGTGATGGGCTTGCGCCCGTTCTTGCGGTCCGCGTAGTCCCAGTGGGCGTTCACGCCCATCGGCCCCGGCCGGTAGAGGGCCAGGGAGGCGACGATGTCGCTGAAGCCGGTCGGGCGCATGCGCTTGAGCAGCTCCTGCATGCCGCCGGAGTCGAGCTGGAACACGCCGAGGGTGTCGCCGCGGGAGAGCAGGTCGTAGACGGCGGCGTCGTCAATGTCCAAGGTCTCGAGGTCGATGCTCTCCCCGCGGTTCTTCTTCACGTTCTCGAGGGCATCGCCGAGCACGGTGAGGTTGCGCAGGCCGAGGAAGTCCATCTTCAGCAGGCCGATGGCCTCGCACGCCGGGTAGTCCCAGCCGGTGATGATCGCCCCGTCGGCGGGGCGCTTCCACATCGGGATGTGGTTCATCAGCGGTACGGACGCCATGATCACCGCGCAGGCGTGTACGCCCGCCTGGCGCACGACGCCCTCGAGGCCGCGGGCGGTCTCGTAGATCTTGGCCACGTCGGGGTCCGTCTCGATGAGCGAGCGCACCTCCGCGGCCTCTGGGTAGCGCTCGTGCTCCGGGTTGGTGATGCCGGACAGGGGAATGTCCTTCGCCATGATCGCCGGCGGCAGCGCGCCGTTGATCCGGTCGGCCATCTGGAAGCCGGGCTGGCCGAAGTTGACCTTGGCGGCGTCCTTGATGGCCTGCTTCGTCTTCACGGTGCCGAAGGTGATCACCTGGGCGATCTTGTCCTCGCCCCAACGCTCGGCGGCGTAGGTGATCATCTCACCGCGGCGGCGGTCGTCGAAGTCGATGTCGATATCGGGTGCGGAGGGCCGCTCGGGGTTGAGGAACCTCTCGAAGAGCAGGCCGTGCTCCATCGGGTCGATGTTGGTGATGGTCAGCGCGTACGCCACGAGGGACCCCGCCGCCGAGCCACGGCCCGGCCCGACCCGGATGCCCACCTCACGGGCGTGCTTGATCAGCTCGGCAACGATGAGGAAGTAGGACGGGTAGCCCTTCATGGCGATGACGTCGATCTCGTAGTCGGCGCGCTCGGTGTACTCGGCGGGCACCTCGCCGCCGTCGAAACGCTCCTTCAGGCCCCGGTGGACCTCCTTGCGCAGCCACGACGTCGGGGTCTCCCCCTCGGGCACGTCCGCGATGGGCATGCGGTCGTGCGGGTGCTCCTCCCACAGCTCACCGTAGTCACCGACGCGCTCGGCGATCCACAGGGTGTTGTCGCAGCCCTCGGGCACGACGGAGTCCCACAGCTCGCGCATCTGCTGCGCCGACTTGATGTAGTAACCGGTGCCGTCGAACTTGAAGCGGTCCGGGTCGAGCAGCGTCTTGCCGGTCTGCACGCACAGCATCGCCTCGTGCGCGGGCGCCTGGGACTCGAGGACGTAGTGGCAGTCGTTGGTCACCAGCGGCGGCAGGTCCAGGGCCTGGCCGATGCGCAGCAGATCGTCGCGCACCCGGCGCTCGATGTGCAGGCCGTGGTCCATCAGCTCGAGGAAGTAGTTGTCGCGGCCGTAGATGTCCTGCCACATCGCCGCGGCCTCGAGTGCGGCGTCGTACTGGCCCAGGCGCAGGCGCGTCTGCACGTCACCCGAGGGGCAGCCGGTGGTGGCGATGATGCCGTCGGCGTGCTCGGCGATGAGCTCCGCGTCCATGCGCGGCCACTTGCCCAGCTGGCCCTCGTAGGAGGCCAGGGAGGAAAGCCTGAAGAGGTTGCGCAGGCCCGTGGCGTTCTCCGCCAGCATGGTCTGGTGCAGGTATGCACCCGAGGCGGAGACGTCGTCGGACTTCTGGTCGGGCGTGCCCCACAGCACGCGCTTCTTGTTGAAGCGCGACTCCGGCGCCATGTACGCCTCGATGCCGATGATGGGCTTGACCCCGGCATCGACCATCCGACGGTAAAAGGCGTTCGAGCCGAACATGTTGCCGTGGTCCGTCATTCCCACCGCGGGCATGCCCTGGCGGACAACCTCCTCGGCGAGCAGGTCCACCTTGGCCATTCCGTCGAGCATCGAGAACTCTGTGTGGTTGTGCAGGTGGACGAAAGAGGAGTTTTTGGCCATGCGCGTCATCATATCCGCGCGCGAGCACCGCCCGAAACCCCCGAATCACACAGGTGTGGGCCGGCGGAAATGCCCGGCCGGGCGGACCTAGTGGGCCGTCGGCGCGATGCCGAACGCACCCCACACGGCATCGGCGGGCAGCGTCTCGACGGCACCCACCCCGGCACGGCCCGCCACGCTGCGCAAGGTGTCGCCCGTGTCGTGGACCACCGCCGCGCTCATCGCGTCCGGCGTGTAATCCGCCCCCGCCGCACCCGCCGCCCGGCCCGCCTGCCGCGCCTCGCGGGCGAACACGCCCGCGCGCCCCTCGCCTGCGACGGGCTCCGGGACGGCACGCGCCGCCATTACGGGAAAAACAACCGCGTCGACGCGCCCGACGCCGTCGAGCACGGCCGCGGCGTCGGCGAAACCCGCCGGGCGGTCAAAGGTGACCAATGCAAAGACCGGGGTTCCACCCGGCACCCCGCCGAGCGACGCCCCCGCCCTTGCTCGGTAGTCGTCCCAGCTCTCCCCGTGCTCCATGCCCAGGTGGTCGCCGGCGGGAACGGAGTCGTGCTGCGCGTGTGCCCCGAGGACCCCCAGCCCGGCCAGGCCCGCCAGGGCCGCGAAGGCGGCTGCGGCGGGTGCGGCGAGCCCCCTCACCGGCGCAGCACCTCCAGCGCGTGCGTGAGGTCCTCCGGGTAGGGGGACTCCACCTCCATCCACGTGTTGGTGCGCGGGTGCATGAACCCCAGCCGGGTGGCGTGCAGCCACTGCCGGATCAGCCCCACGCGTGCGGAGAGGTTCGGGTCGGAGCCGTACATCGGGTCGCCGACGCAGGGGTGGCCGATGGCGGACATGTGCACGCGGATCTGGTGGGTGCGCCCCGTCTCCAGGTGCACCTCCAGCAGGGAGGCCTCGCGGAACGCCTCGAGCACCTCGTAGTGCGTCACCGAGTGGCGCCCGTCGGCGGTGACGGCGAACTTCCAACCGGATGAGGGGTGGCGCCCGATGGGCGCGTCGACGGTGCCGACGATCGGGTCGGGCAGCCCCTGGACCACGGCGTGGTACGTCTTGTCCACGGTGCGCTCGCGGAAGGCGCGCTTGAGCACCGAATAACCCTGGACGCTATTGGCCACGACCATCACGCCGGAGGTGCCCACGTCCAGGCGCTGCACGATGCCCTTGCGTTCGGGCGGCCCGGCGTCGGGAAGCTCGAAGCCCATGGCCTGCAACCCGCCGACGACGGTGGGCCCCTCCCACCCCAGCGTCGGGTGCGCGGCCACGCCGACCGGCTTGTCGACGGCAATGACGTCCGCGTCGGAGTAGAGGATGTTCAACCCCTCGACGTGCTCCGCCTTCGGCGCGGGCGGGGTTTTCGGGGCGGGCAGGGTCGCCTCGAGGAGGGCACCGGCGCGCACGCGGTCGGACTTGAGCACCGGCGTGGCGTCGACAAGCACGGCGCCCTCGGCGATGATCTCGGCCGCCGCGGCGCGGGAGATGCCGAAGAGCTTCGCGACGGCCGCGTCCACGCGCATGCCGTCGAGACCCTCCGGGACGGGAAGGGCGCGAAACTTACCGTCCACGGCCGCCCTCTTCCTCGTCTCCCCCAGCGAACAGCGCCAGGATGAACACCGCGACACCGACGGTGATCGCGGCGTCCGCCAGGTTGAACACCGCGAAGCGCCCCACGGAGATGTAGTCCACCACGTGGCCGAACCAGAACCCGGGCGGGCGAACGAGCCTGTCGGTGAGGTTGCCCAGCGCCCCGCCGGCGATGAGCGCGAGCCCGGCAGCCTCCCACGGGTGGGTGATGCGCGGGGCGGCGACGAGCGCGCCGACGACGAACGCCAGCTGGATCGTGGTGAACAGCCACGTCGTGCCCTGCCCCATGGAGAAGGCCGCGCCGGGGTTGAACAGAAGAAGCAGGCGGAACCAGGAGCCGACAACCGCGACGGGCTCCCCGGGTTGCAGCGTCGAGAGCACCAGCTGCTTGACGGCCTGGTCCGCCGCCGCGATCGCGAGCATTGCACCGACGATCGGCCGAACGAACCGCCGTCGCGCGCCTTCTGTCCCGTTGTGCGCCCCGGTGGGCGAAGTCTGCTCTTCCATCGACTGATTACTGTAGCCCCACCGCCGCGCGCCGCACCCCCTGGCTGGTGCGGTAGGTTCAGAATGTGATTTCCCCGCGCACCCGCCCCCCCGCCCGCCGCGCCGCCCCCCCGCCCCTCACCACCCCGGGANNCCGCCGCCCCGCCCGCCGCGCCGCCGCGGCCCTCACCCTCGCCGCCCTCATCCCGGCCACCGGCCTGGCCGGGTGCTCCCGCGGCGGGGATGATGCCCTCAAGGGCGTGCCGGCTTTTCCCGTGGACGGCTCCCGCGTCACACTCCTCAACGCCGGCCGCGATGCCCGGGTTCTCGCGTTTTCCGCCTCGGAGGTCAGGGACCGCGAAACCAGGGTGGCCGTCTCTCACGGCATCGCGCAGAACGTCGCCGCGGCGGACGCCGTGGACACAACCGCGCCCGCGGGCGGTGACGTGGGCACCACGACGCTCCCCCTGTCCGTCAGCGCCGGCAAAGCACCCGCGCCGGGCAAGGGCGAATCGGATACCGACCGCATAGTGACCCTGCGCGCCGGCGCGCCGGAGTTCTCGGACCTGGCCGCGGGGAAGGATGCCTCGGGCGCCGAGGGCTTCCTCATGTCCTGGCGGGCCGCCCTGAGCGGCGCGGTGGGCACCGTGAAGCTCCTCGCCCCCGAGAAGGCCCCGGAGCAGGGGCGCCGTGCCGTGGAATCGGCGCTTCTCACCGTGATGTCCACCAATGTTGTCTTTCCCACCCAGCCGGTGGGCGTGGACGGGTCGTGGACGGTGGAGAACCGCGTCACGGGTGACGCCCCGATGGTGCGCACCGCGACGTACCGCATCGACCGGATCGACGGGGACCGCGTGACCCTCGACGTCAGCGTGGAGGAGAGGCCCACGGAGCAGAGCGTGGACATCGGCAACTCCGCCGCCGGCGCCCTCAACGGCCAGAAGCTCACGGTCGAGCACGCGTCGACCACCTCGGAGGGGCGCATCGACGTCGACCTGGGCGACCCGCTGCCCGTGGGCGGCCACGTGGATGCCACGACGCGCGTCGTGTACGCGGGCCCGCAGGCGGCCGGGGCGGTGGGGACCGCCAACAGGGTGGTGCAGGACATCACCACCGCCGTCGAGTACGGGAAGTAGACTTTTCCCATGGTTGCACCACTGCACATCGGGCTTGACGGAGTCTCCTTTTCCTACCCGGGGGGCCGCCGCGTGCTCACCGACGTCTCCTTCGCCGTGCCCTCCGGTTCGGTGACCGGCCTCATCGGGGAGAACGGCGCCGGGAAGTCGACGCTGCTCGCCCTCATCGCGGGGGACCTTCAGCCGGACGCGGGCACCATCATCACCCCGCCGGTGACCGGATTCATCGCCCAGGAGACCTCCCTGCCCTTCTCCGAACCGGCGTCCGCCCTCGTCGAGGCGGCCGTTGCGGAGCTGCGCAGCATCGAAACCGACATCACCCGCCTCTCCGAGGACATGGTGACGGACCCCTCCGCCGCGGACGCCTTCGACCGCGCGCTGGCCCGCGCCGAGAACTCGGGTGTGTGGGAGCTCGACGCCCGCATCTCCACGGTGCTCGCCGGCCTGGGCCTGGCCAACGTCCCCCTCTCCACGCCGCTGGGCGAGATGTCCGGCGGGCAGCGCCGCCGTTTCGCGCTGGCCACCCTCCTTCTGCGCCCGGTGGACGCGATGGTGCTCGACGAGCCCACGAACCACCTCGATGACGAAGCGGTGGACTTCCTCGTCGGGGAGCTGGACGCCTTCACCGGCCCGGTGCTGGTGGCCAGCCACGACCGCTACTTCCTTGACGCAACCTGCGACGGCCTCGTCGACCTCGACCCCGGCCTCGGCCCCGAGGGGGGCTTCGGCGAGGAAACCCGCCAGGGCGCCCGCTTCAGCGGCACCTTCTCCGACTACCTGAAAGCGCGCGAGGCCCGCCGCCGGCGGTGGGAAACCGACTACGCCGCGCAGGAACACGAGCGCGAGCGCCTGGAAAAGGCAGCCGCCACCGGCGCGGAGGACGTCTTCCACTCCCACGAGACGAAGAGCGAGACCCGCGCCTCCGCGAAGTTCTACGCCGACCGGGCGGCCAAGACCGTGGGCAGCCGGCGCCGCTCCGCGGAGAACAGGCTGGAGGCCCTCGAACGAACGGAACTTCCCGCTCCCCCGCAGCGCCTGCGCTTTCGCGGGCTGCCTCCCAGCACGGCCACCAGCCTCGGCCTGCCCGCCGTCGTCGCCGAGGACGTCGCGGTGCCGGAGCGCCTCGCGCCCCTGACATTCAAGCTGCAACCCGGCCAGCAGCTGCTGGTCGAGGGCCCGAACGGCTCGGGAAAGTCCACGCTGCTCAAGATCATCAGCGGCGCGCTCACCGATTTCGGCGGCGAGCTCCTCATGCCCGAGGAAATGACCGTCGCCCGCCTGGAGCAGGACGACCAGTGGTCGGATCTCTCCCTCACCGCCGCCGAGATCTTCGCTGCAAGCACGCCCGACAACGTGCCCGACCTCGTCGAGATGGGCCTGTTGTCCGCCGAGCAGGCGAACCAGCCCCTCGGCGACCTCTCGCTGGGCCAGCGCCGTCGCGTCTCCCTGGGCATCATCCTCGCCTCGCCCCCGGACCTGCTGCTTCTCGACGANNCCCACCAACCACCTCTCTCTCGTCCTCGCGGAGGAGCTCGAGGAGGCCCTGCTGGACTTCCCCGGCACGGTGATCATCACCAGCCACGACCGGTGGGTGCGGCGCAACTGGCGCCGCCGCATCGAGCGGAAAGACAGCCGCGCCAAGCTCCTCACGCTGTCCACTCTG
>NZ_DDJO01000007.1 GCF_002339505.1 Corynebacterium sp. UBA2622 | reverse complement strand
CCGGCGTGTTACCCGGCTGGCCAGGTTGCCCCGGCTTGCCCGGTTCACCCGGTCGACCGGGCCTACCCGGCTGGCCGGGCAGCGGCGGCTCCGGAGTGGGGTGAGTCGACACCGGGGGGGTCGGGACACAATCCGGCTCCGTGCCGTGGAGCGCTGAGTTGATGACGAGTTTGACACCGTTCTCATCCGCACCCGGGTCAGTGATCGCGGTGACACCGAGCGCGAAGCCTGACTTAGCAGGCATGGAGGCAATGCTCATCGTGATGGTCTTACCGTCATCCGAAAGCACAGGTCCCGTAATTCCGGAGACGGGGTTGACGTAACCGCTCGCGAAAACCTGACCCATCCCCTTGTCCTGGCCAGTAACAACCTGCGGGTTGTTGAGGGGAGCAAATTTCATCCCCTGCGGGGCGGTCGCGGTGTACGTGACATCCTTGAGGGCTTTCTCCGTGGCACCGTAGAGGCGGAAGGAAGGAGTCTTAGTGGCATCATCCCAGGAGTCCGCGTTGACCTCACCCAGCGGGGTGGGAACAGTGCGCCACAGGTCATCCTTCGGATCGGCGTAAGAGTTGGTCAGGTGGATCGCGCCGTTGTCATCCCACTTATCACGCGCCTCCACATCCCGAGCGCGGGTGCCGCGCACGGTTTGCCCCCAAAGGTTGACCTCGCAGGCCTTCTTGGTGGGAGTCTCGGGAACGGGAATCGGGTTGGTGGGGCAGGCGTTATCCCTGCCGTAGCTGCCGGTCAGCTCACCCTTAGCGATGAACGTATCGTCAAAATTCTCCAGCGGAACATTCGCCGAGGCGACAATGGTGATTCCAGCGAAAGCTGGTAAGTTCCCCAAGCTGATATTATCGGCCGCATCTGGAGTTGGATTATCGGGGATGACGGGTACCGTGTATGGAAGTTTAGCGTCAGGAGAGTAATTGGTTGCGCCCCACGCGCTGGCCGTGAACTTCCACTCTGTAGACCCCGCGGGGAGCTGAGGTAGATCCACATGGAGCTTCGCGTTGTCCATCGCGTAGTCGGTACCGATGAAATATCGGAAATTTACCGTGTTGGAGCCGGTAGGATAATGCTGGATCTCGAAGCGCCCCGGGTCTCCAAATAGGCCACTGACCTCCTGAATATAGCCACCATTCTCAAAACGGGGGATGGGATTACCCTGTGGATCTTTCCACAGATCCTCCACTTTCCCCTTGTAGACAGCGGCAATGTCTTCGGGTTTCACGTTCTTATCCCGATCGAAGATGGATACGGCATCCCATTTGACATCACACTTAGACGTCACGTTGCCGGTGACAGTGGTCTGGCTGGTGGCCTGTCCGGCTGGGGCAGACAGGCCAATGAGAGCGGATGTGGTCAAGATCCCCACGGCGAGGGAGAGTTGTCTCATAGGTGCACCAATGGCTTTCAGAATCTCATGTTGGACAGGTGTTGGATTTAAACCTAGCACGTTATTTGCAGGGTTGTAGCACTTCATTTTGAAGTAATTCGCAGCATCAGAACCAAACTCCACCAGAACCTGATTGGGGTATTCCCCCTCCCATCCGCCATCGGGTACAACATAGAACGCCCGGAAATACATCTGTCCACTAGCTTCTGGAGATTCCGCCCCTAAACCGCCGACAGCCTTTTGCAATTCGGTATGGAGGGCACACCCACTAACATAATGTGGGTCAATCTGCCAGAACCCTTCCCCGGGTTTGGCCCCCCTACCTTCGGAGCCGCAAACACAACCATGCTTAGAAACGCCATTGGTATCTCCTTCGCCTTCATCGGCGTCCTCGTCGGAGCTGGCTTCGCGTCAGGACAGGAGGCGATGAGGTACTTCGTCGCCTTCGGCACGAACGGCATCTGGGGCGCCGCCCTCAGCTCCGCCATCATGCTCGTCGGGTGTGTGTCCATCGTCCAGCTCGGCAGCTACTTTCAGGCCCAGGAGCACATGGAGGTCCTGGGCAACATCTCCGGCAAGGTCGTCTCCTGGGCGCTTGACATCGCGACGATCACCACGCTGTTCTCCGTCGGATTCGTGATGTTCGCAGGCGCCGGCGCCAACCTCAATCAGCAGTTCCACTTCCCCGTGTGGATTGGTGCGACGCTCATGCTCGCGCTGGTCATCGGATTCGGCATGCTCGACATCGACAAGGTCACGGGCGCGCTGGGCTTCCTTACCCCCTTCCTTCTGGTCTTCATCGTCGGCGGCTGCACGTGGACGCTGACCAACGCCCACCCCGACTGGGATGCGATCAACGCCGCCGCGCGCGAGGTGACCACCACGCTTCCGAACTGGTGGGTGGCCTCCCTGAACTACACGGGCATGAACTTCATCTGCGTCGCCTCGATGGCCGTGGTCATCGGCGGCAACTACCTGGACACGCGGGCTGCCGGCATCGGCGGGCTCCTCGGCGGCCTCGGTTACCTGCTGATGTCGCTGTTCCTCTCCACCACCCTGCTGGTCAGCGTGAACGATGTCTCCGGCACCGACATGCCGACGCTGACGCTGATCAACAACATCCACCCGGTACTGGGCTTCATTATGGCGCTGATCATCTTCGGCATGATCTTCGCCACCGCGCTGGGCATGTTCTACGCCCTGGGCAAGCGCCTCACGCGCAACCACCCCGAGCGGTTCCGCCTGGTCCTCGTCGTGACTTGTATGACGGGATTCGCCCTTTCCTTCGTGGGCTTCCAGAACCTCGTCGCGTACCTCTACCCCATCCTGGGCTACATGGGTGTAGTACTCATCGCCGTCGTGTCCGCCGCCTGGCTGCGCGGGGCGCAGAAGCTGCGCCAAGAGGGCAACCGTCGCCGCCGCGCCCACGAGCTGACCCGCATCAAGCTGGATCCCCGCGAGCGCTTCACCAAGAAGCACCGCGACGAGCTGACCGAGCTGACCTCGACTTCCAACGTCGATGACGAGGCGTTCACCGAGGCCATCGTGGATCAGGTGGGCCAGGAGCTGGTCAAGGATGACGAGGTCGACTACGACCCGGAAGAACCGGCGTCCGAGATCGTCTACGTCTCCTACGCGGACCCCGACACACACAACGCCACCGGCACGGCCGCCCCCGGGGACAACGGAGCCGCCGGCGAGTCCCACCAGGTCACGCCGGTCAAGGACACGCATAAGAGCTAACCGGCGCAACGCGCTGCCCGCCCGGCCAACCCGGGTGCGGCCCTAGGCGCCGAACAAACTGGCCACGCGCCCCGCGAGCCGTTCCAGCCACGCGCTGGCATTGCTGCTCGTCGCGGGCGCGTCCGCGTTGGAGGGGTGGTCTCCGTCCCCGTCGGCGCCGCCCTCGTCGTCGTCATCCACGGTGACCCGGAAGGTCTCGGTCTTCCCGCCGTCGGTGACCTGAACCGTGGCAAATTCGTTGGGGGTGGCCGTCGCGGGCGCGGTGATGCGCAGCGCGCCCCTCTGGGTGATCACGCTCCACCCGGCGGGAAGGGGACCGGCCCCGTCGCCCTTGACTGAGAAGGTGCGCCCCGGGGCGGAATCGAGGCTCAGCGTGTGCCCCGGTGAAATCTCCATGTCCTTCCAATCCGTGGCCGTGGCGGGGGTCGGGCATGCGAGCGCCATCACCACGGGCAGCGCCACGGCCACCGCGGAGGCGCGGAGACGGGCTTGGGGGCGACGGTAAAAACTCACGCGTTCCATTGTCGCCCGCCCGTGTGGGAAGGCAAGCCACAGGCCAGGTGTTTATCAGACTGCAACCTAGCCGTTGCCCGCCTGAATCCGGAGCCGGGGTCCTAGACGAGGAGTTCGGCGATCTGGATCGTGTTCAGCGCCGCACCCTTGCGGAGGTTGTCACCGGAAACCACGAAGACGAGCCCGCGGTCGCCTTCGACCGTCTGGTCCTGGCGGATCCTGCCCACCAGCGATTCATCCCTGCCGGTTGCCTCGAGCGGGGTGGGGACGTCAACGACACGCACTCCGGGCGCCCCCTCGAGCACCTCGCGGGCCGCGTCCGGCGTTATGGGCTCGGCGAACTCCGCGTGAACCACCATGGTGTGGCCGGTGAAGACCGGGACGCGCACGCAGGTGCCCGACACCCTGAGCTCGGGAAGGCCGAGGATCTTGCGCGACTCGTTGCGCAGCTTCTGTTCCTCGTCGGTCTCGTAGGAGCCGTCGTCGACGAGATTGCCCGCCATCGGTAGGGCGTTGTAAGCGATGGGAGCGACATAGGGGCCGAAGTTCCCGGGGGCGACGGCGCTGCCGTCGCGGGTGAGCTCGGTGTTGCGCTCCCCCACCGCGGCCACCTGGTCGGCCAGGGCGTTGACTCCCGCGAGGCCGGAGCCGGAGACCGCCTGGTAGGAGGCGACCCGCATGGTGTGCAAGCCGGCGGCGTCGTGAAGCACCTTGGCCACGGGCATGATCGCCATGGTGGTGCAGTTGGGGTTGGCGATGATCCCCTTGCGCAGCTCGCGGGCCTTTTCGGGGTTGACCTCGGAGACGACCAGGGGGACGTCGTCATCCTTGCGCCACGCGGAGGAGTTGTCCACGACGGTGGCCCCGGCGGCGGCGAACACGGGCGCCCACTGCTTCGAGGTGGCACCGCCCGCGGAGAAGAGCGCGATGTCGACGTCGGCGACAGAGTCCTCGGTGACCTGCGTCAGGTCCTCCACCACGATGTCTTTCCCGCGGAACTCGAGGGTGGTTCCGGCGGAGCGCGGGGAGGCGAAGAAGCGCACCGTGCCGCACGGGAAATTGCGCTCCTCGAGTATCGAGCGCATCACGCGCCCGACCTGCCCGGTGGCGCCGACAACTGCGATGGTGGTCATGGGGATGGTTCCTTAAATGGGTTGGGGTTGCGGGGCGTCGTTTAGCGGCCCGTGCCCGCGTAGACGATCGCGGGCTCGTCTCCGCCGAGCTCGAACTTCTCGTGCAGGGCGCGCGCGGCGTCGCCGAGGTCGATCTGGCGAACGACCGCGGTGATGCGGATCTCCGAGGTGGTGATCATCTCGATGTTGATGCCCGCGTCCCGGAGCGCCTCCGCGAAGTCGGCCGTGACACCCGGGTGGGACTTCATGCCCGCGCCGACGAGGGAGACCTTGCCGATCTGGTCGTTGTAGGCCAAGTCCTCCCAGCCCTCGGTGCCCTTGAGCACGCTGAGCATCTCCATCGCGCGCTTCCCGTCGGCCTTGGGCAGGGTGAAGGTGATGTCGGTGCGGTTGTCCTCGAAGGAGGAGATGTTCTGCAGCACCATGTCGATGTTGATCTCCGCATCCGCGAGAGCCCGGAAGACCTTGGCGGCCTCACCCGGGGTGTCGGGGATGCCGAGGATGGTGATCTTCGCCTCCGAATCGTCGGTGGCCACGCCGGTCAGTACTGCTTCCTCCACGGGGATATCCTCCAATGCTCCGGCGACGAGGGTGCCGGTGTCGTTACTGTAAGACGAGCGAACGCGCAGGGGCACGTTGAAAGCGCGGGCGTACTCGACGCTGCGCAGAACCAGGATCTTCGAGCCCGAGGCCGCGAGCTCCAGCATCTCCTCGAAGCAGAGCTGGTCGAGCTTGCGGGCGTCCGGCACCATGCGGGGATCCGCGGTGTAGACGCCGTCAACGTCCGAGTAGATCTCGCACTCGTCCGCTTCCAGCGCGGCGGCCAGTGCCACGGCGGTGGTGTCCGAGCCACCGCGCCCGAGGGTGGTCACGTCGCGGGTGTCGCGGTTGACTCCCTGGAACCCGGCGACGATGGCGATCTTCCCCTGGTCCAGGGCATCGCGCACACGCCCCGGGGTGACCTCGATGATGCGGGCGTTGCCGTGGCGCTCGGTGGTGATCACGCCGGCCTGGGAGCCGGTGAAGGACTGCACCTCGGCTCCGAAGGAGGCCACGGCCATGGCGACGAGAGAGTTGGAGATGCGCTCGCCGGCGGTGAGGAGCATGTCCATCTCACGGGCAGGAGGGACGGGATTGACCTGAGCGGCGAGGTCGAGGAGTTCGTCGGTGGTGTCACCCATCGCGGAGCACACGACCACGACATCGTTGCCCTGGCGCTTGGTGGCGACGATGCGCTCGGCGACGGCCCGGATGCGTTCCGCGCTCTCCAGGGACGATCCCCCATATTTCTGGACGATCAATGCCATTCGTTGTGCCGCCTTTCGCTTCGCGCGCCGGAAATCCGCGCCCCAATCCTACAAGCCTGCACCCATGAAATGGCCCGACGGGGCGAAATACATTCGCCGGCCCGGTCCTGACCTAAAGTTGTCTCCGTGCATAGTAACGCCCTCGCCATCCTCTTCGCGTTCATTTCGGCGTTGATGATCGCGGTGGGCACCGTCTGGCGCCACCGCATCCTCCGCGCCGGATTGAGCCAGGCGGAGGCGAACTCCTCCCCGATGGACTCGCTCAAGCGCCCGACGTGGTGGCTCTCCCTGGCGCTGGCCTTCGGCGCCTACGGCATGCAGGCGCTGGCGCTGGCCTTCGGCACGCTTCTCGTGGTCCAGCCCGTCCTCGTGCTTTCACTCATGCTGACGCTGGTGCTTTCGGCGCGGGTGGAGCACCGCCGGATGGAGGCCGACGAGACCTTCTGGGCGCTCGTGCTCACCGGCTGCGTGGCCATCGTGGTCGTCCTCGGCCACCCGATGCCCGGCCAGCGCGTCGCCCCGACGTGGGAGTGGGCCGCGTTCATCGCGGGGGGCACCCTCCTGTTCGGGTTGATGTTCGTGGCCACATATCGACGCCCCGCGGCCGCACCCACAAAGGCCCTGCTGTACGGGATCGTCTGCGGCGCCATCTTCGGCTACCTGGCCGTCTTTTCCAAGGTCTCCGTGGACGCCTTTGCGCATGGCGGCGTGGCCCGCATGCTGGTCACCTGGCAGTTCTGGGCGCTGCTCGCATCGTCGATTCTTGGCACGGCAGCTCAGCAGTACGCCTTCGGGGCGGGCGTCCTTTCGCGCTCCCTGCCCGCCATGAAGATCGTCGAGCCCCTCGTGGCCCTGTCCCTCGGCTACATGGTGCTCGGGGAGGACTTCAAGATTTCCAGCGTCCTCGGCTGGTCGGTCATCGGTATCTCGATCGTCGGAATGATGGTGGCCACCGGCATGCTCTCGCGCAAGCCGGTGAGCTAGGGCCCGGTGCCGTTTCCCACATGGTGGCCGCGTCGTCTCAAAAACGGGTTGCGGGGCGCCACATCGGCGGTATGATGTGTTCCATGTCATCGGCACGGATACGCCCCTTCGGGCGACTTCTCCTTCTATGCCGCGGCGGGAATCAGGCCACATCCTAGGTAACTAGCACGGCCGGCAGCCCCGTCGCGGAGTACGTGCCTGCCGGTCGTGGACCACCCGCACCCCACCCGCAAAGGATGAATGGCCATGGCGCCGACCAACTCCGAATTCTTCGCCCCCAACGAAATCCGTACCCCCTCCGGCCCCCGCAACGAGGGCCAGCCCGCCTGGAACAAGCAGCGCGGCTCCCAGATGCCCGCCGACCGCTACCTGCCCTTCGCCAGGGAGGTCGAGGACATCGTGCTGCCGGACCGGACGTGGCCGGACAAGAAGATCACCGTCGCGCCGCAGTGGTGCGCCGTGGACCTGCGCGACGGCAACCAGGCCCTGGTGGACCCGATGAGCCCGGAGCGCAAGCGTCGCATGTTCAACCTGCTGGTGCAGATGGGCTACAAGGAGATCGAGGTCGGCTTCCCCTCCGCCTCGCAGACGGACTTCGACTTCGTCCGCGAGATCATCGAGAAGGACATGATCCCGGATGATGTCACCATCCAGGTTCTGGTCCAGGCGCGCGAGCACCTGATCCGCCGCACGTTCGAGGCGTGCCAGGGCGCGCCGAACGTGATCGTGCACTTCTACAACTCCACCTCCCGGCTGCAGCGCGAGGTGGTCTTCCGCAAGGACCGCCCGGCCATCAAGAAGCTGGCCACCGATGCCGCGGAGCTGATCAAGACCATCTCGCGGGACTACCCGGACACCCACTGGCGCTGGGAGTACTCGCCGGAGTCCTACACCGGCACCGAGCTCGACTTCGCACTCGAGGTCTGCGACGCGGTTGTCGACATCATGGGGGCCACCCCGGACAACCCGATGATCATCAACCTCCCGTCCACCGTGGAGATGATCACGCCCAATGTCTACGCCGACTCCATCGAGTGGATGCACCGCAACTTCGCCAAGCGCGACTCGATCATTCTCTCCCTGCACCCGCACAACGACCGCGGCGAGGGCGTCGCCGCCGCCGAGCTGGGTTACCTCGCGGGCGCGGACCGCATCGAGGGCTGCCTGTTCGGCAACGGCGAGCGCACCGGCAACGTCGATCTGGTCACCCTGGGCCTGAACATGCTCACCCAGGGCGTCGACCCGCAGATCGACTTCTCCGACATCAACCGCGTGCGCGAGGTCGTGGAGTACTGCAACCAGCTGCGCGTGCCCGAGCGCCACCCCTACGGCGGCGAGCTCGTGTTCACGGCCTTCTCCGGTTCGCACCAGGACGCCATCAACAAGGGCCTCGACGCCCTGGCGCAGCGGGTGCACCCGAACGCGACATCCGCGGAAGTGTCCTGGGAGGAGCTGCGCGACACCGTATGGGAGGTCCCCTACCTGCCGATCGACCCGAAGGACGTGGGACGCAACTACGAAGCCGTCATCCGCGTCAACTCCCAGTCCGGCAAGGGCGGGGTGGCCTACGTGATGAAGACGGAGCACGCCATCCACATGCCGAAGGCGATGCAGGCCGAGTTCTCCGCCATCGTGCAGTCCATCACCGACACCGAGGGCGGCGAGGTCAACTCCAAGAACATGTGGGACATCTTCGCCGGTGCCTACCTCGATCTGGAGAGCCCCCTGGAGCTGGTGGATTACCAGGTCAGTGGTGGGGTGAACGACGGGGAGGACTCCACCGTGGTGGCCCAGGTGGCCTACGACGGCGAGCGCCGCGAGATCCGGGGGACCGGCAACGGCCCCATCGCCGCCTTCGCGCACGCCCTGGAGCAGATCGGCATCGACTTCGAGGTGCAGGACTACTCCCAGCGCTCGCGCACTGCGGGTGACGACGCCGACGCGGCCTGCTACATCTACGCCGATGTCGACGGCTCCGGTGCCTGGGGCGTGGGAATCGCGGGGTCCACGACCCGCGCCTCCCTGAAGGCCATCGTCTCCGCCGTCAACCGCGGCCTCACCCAGGCGCAGACCGGCGGGGTCTAAGCCGCCGGAGATCCACCGGTCGGGGCTGGCGGGGCGTCGGGAAGCGGGCGCGCACCCGCGACTACACTCGGAGCAATGACCGCTCCGACCACCGACCTCGACGCCTACCCCCTCGCGGCGGTATTCGTGCAGGCCACCGGCATCCACCCCTCCACGGGGCGGCTGCTCACGCTTGACGCGGTGACCTTCGACGCGGGCGGGCGGGTCGGGGAGGAGCTCCACCTGGTGTTCAACCCGGGGTGCGACCCGGGGCCGCGCCACACGCACGGGCTCGAACCCGGTGACTTCGCCCAGGCGCCCAAGTTCTCGCGCCACCTCAAAACACTCGACAAGCTTCTCGACGGCCGCACCCTCGTCACCCACGACTCGCCCATGGCCTGGGGATTCATCGTATCGGAAGCGCGCCGGGCGATGAACGCCGCGGCGCGCGCGAACCGCTCCCGCAACCGCAGCGGTCGGCGGCGCCAGCGGGTGGGGCACGTCCCCCGGCCCGTGGAGATCGTGGACACGCTCGACGGCGCGCGTCGGCTGGGCCTCATCCCGGTGGACACCCGCATCAACGCGGTTGCCCGCCTGCTCGGCATCGACGCGCCCGCCCCAACCGCCACCGCCGCCCGCGCCTCGCGCACGGAGGAGGAGACGTCCCGCGAGCACACCCTCACCCTGGTGGCCATGTACCTCGAGCTGAGCTCGCGCGGTTCCATCGCCGCCTACGCGCCCGGGGACCTCGCGCCGGACCGCTTCGGGCTGCAGCGCAGTGCCCTGCGGGTGGATGCCGCGCGCGAGCCAGCCCGCGGCGAGGAACCGGCGGAGGGAACCGGCAACCCCGGCACCTACGCGCCCGGACAGGGGCTGCAGGCCGGGATGGAGATCGTGGTCTCCGACGACCTGCGCGTCTCCCCCGATGAGGTCATCGCCGCCGCGCTCGACCTCGGCCTAGTCTACTCGGAGAAGCTCACCCGACAGACCTCGCTGGTGGTCTCGGACGCCCTCGCCGCCGGCGCGGAGCTGCACGGCAAGGCCATGCACGCCCACCGCAAGGACATTCCCGTGGTGTCCTCCGAGGAGTTTTTCGGGGCCGTGTCGCAGGGCCCGGGGCGGTAGGTCGCGTGCGGGACGTCGGCTAACGTAGACGTCATGACTCCGAAAGGCCCCCTCTCCCGATTGCGCTCCCGCGCCGCCCTGACCGCGGCGCAGCTCGCCACCACCGCGTCCCGCGCCACCGGCAGGGGCGCGGGCGGCATGATCGGCGGTCTCGTGGCCAACGCGATCGACCCGTCCATCATGGAGTCCCTCGGCGCCGGTCGCCCCGCCGCGCTGGTGACCGGCACCAACGGCAAGTCGACCACCACGCGCATGCTCGCCGGGGCGCTCCGCAGCGCCTACACCGTGGCCACCAACGAGGGCGGCGACAACATGGACGCCGGCATCATCTCCGCGCTCATGGCGGGCCGTGCCGCGTCCCACATCGCCCTGGAGGTCGACGAGCTGCACGTCCCCCACGTCGCCGAGCGGCTCGAGCCGAAGGCGATCGTGCTGCTCAACCTCTCGCGCGACCAGCTCGACCGCGTCGGGGAGATCAACAAGATCGAGCGCGCCCTGCGCGGCGCCGTGGAGGCCCACCCGGACACGAAGATCATCGCGAACTGTGACGACGTCCTCATCACCTCCGTCGCCTACGACCACCCCAACGTCACGTGGGTCGCAGCCGGCGGTGGATGGATGGGCGATTCGGTGACCAACCCGCGCTCCGGCGGCCACATTGTCCGCGAGGAGAACGGGCACTGGTACGGCGTCGAAAAGCTTGACGACGGCCGCGAGTTCCGCCGCCCCGAACCCGCCTACTCCGTGGACGAGACGCACCTGCGCACCCCGCACGGGGACGTGGAGCTGAACCTGGCCCTGCCCGGCCGCGCAAACCGCGGCAACGCCGCCCAGGCGGTGGCCGCCGCGGTGGAGGCCTTCGACGTGCCGCTCGCCCAGGCCGTCGCCGCCGCCGAAGCCGTGGACAATGTCGCCGGCCGATACTCCACCGTCACGCTGGGCGACCGGGAGATCCACCTGCTGCTGGCCAAGAACCCGGCCGGCTGGCAGGAGGCGCTTTCCATGGTCAACCGTGATGCGGAGGGGCTGGTCATCGCGGTCAACGGCCAGGTCGCCGACGGCGAGGACCTGTCCTGGCTGTGGGACGTGAAGTTCGAGGACTTCTCCGGCATCTCCGTCAAGGCAGCCGGCGAGCGCGGCACCGACCTCGCGGTGCGCCTGCTGTACGCGGACATCGACCACGAACTCGTCCACGACCCCGTCGCGGCGATCCGCGCCTGCCCGCCCGGGCGCGTGGAGGTGCTGGCCAACTACACAGCCTTCCGCGACCTGAAGAAGGACCTGACCAAGCAGGAGGATTACCGTGCCTAAGCAGCTTCGAATCGGCCTTGTCCTGCCCGACGTGCTGGGCACGTACGGCGACGACGGCAACGCCCTCGTCCTGCGGCAGCGCGCCCGCATGCGCGGCATCCCCGCGGAGATCGAGCGCGTCACCATCGACGACCAGATCCCCGCGGACTGCGACATTTACACCATCGGCGGCGGCGAGGACTCCGCCCAGGTCATCGCCTCGGCCCGCCTCGCCGCATCCCCGGGCCTCCAAGCGGCCGTGGCCGACAACCGCCCCGTCTTCGCCGTGTGCGCCGGCATGCAGGTGCTCGGCCGCACCTTCAACGCGCACGGCTCCACGGTGGAGGGCATCGGGCTTCTCGACGTCACCACGACCGCCATGGACAAGCGCGCCATCGGGGAGGTGGCCTCCTCCCCCACCCGCGCGGGCCTGACCGCACAGCTCACCGAGCCCCTGACCGGCTTCGAGAACCACATGGGTGGAACCGTCCTCGGGCCCGATGCCTCCGCCCTGGGCACCGCCAGCCGCGGCGTGGGCAACAACGCGGGCGGGGACTCCTCCGAGGGTGTCGTGCAGGGCAGCGTGGTGGCCACCTACATGCACGGCCCCGCGCTGGCCCGCAACCCCCAGCTGGCGGACCTGCTGCTCGCGCACGCCCTGGACATGAAGCTGGCTGACCTTGAGCCCCTGGAGCTCTCCGAGATCGACCGTCTGCGCATGGAGCGCCTGCGATAGTTTTCGGCCCTAGTTGCTAACGCGTACCCGCTAGAGCTTGAGCCGCCCGCTGAGGGCGCGCGACAGCGTGAGCTCGTCGACGAACTCGAGGTCCCCGCCGAGGGGCATTCCGGAGGCCAGCCGGGACACGGTGAGATCGGGGAAATCCTTCAGCAGGCGCGCCAGGTAGGACGCCGTGGCCTCGCCCTCCGTGTCGGGGTCAGTGGCCAGGATGACCTCGGTGATCTCCGGAGCCTCCCGGCCCGCGACATCCTCCAGTACCCCGCCGATGCGCTGGAGGAGGCTCGCGATGGCGAGGTCGCGGGGGCCGACGTTGGCCAGGGGATCGAGCGCGCCACCGAGGACGTGGTAGCGTCCGTTGAACTCACCGGTGCGCTCGATAACCTGGATGTCCTTCGCATCCTCCACCACACACACGAGCGAGGCGTCTCGGCCGGAGTCCGCGCAGATGCGGCAGACCTCCTCGCGGGAGACGTTGTTGCAGATGCGGCAGAACGTCACGCCGTCGCGGACGGCGACGAGGGCGGCGGCGAGCCTGTCCACGTCATCCGGATCCGTCTTGAGCAGGTGGAACGCGATCCGCTGGGCGCTTTTCGGCCCTACGCCGGGCAGGCGCGAGAACTCGTCGATGAGGTCTTGGAGCGGTCCCTCGAACATGCCGTTGCTTCTCCTTGATGGTGGATGGGGCGCGTTTTAACCAGCACAGCCCGGTGGCTTAAAAAAACGCCCGGCCGGAATCGGCCGGGCGGGTACGCCGCCTGCTAGATCAGGCCGCCGAACGGGAGGTCCCCCGAGCCGTCCTGGGAGCCCGCGCCCTGCGGGTTGGTCAGCGGACCCAACTTCTCCTCGGCGAGCTGGCCCGCCTTCGCGTGGGCATCTCGGTACGCGGCGAGGATAAGGTCCTGGAGGGACTCGACGTCGTCGGGATCCACGGCCTCCGGCTTGATGGTGATGTCCTGGATCTCCGCGCCACCGGTCATGGTGACGGTAACGAGCTCACCGCCCGCGGTGCCGGTGACGGTGGTGGCGAGCAGCTCCTGCTGCGCCTGCTGGAGCGCCATCTGCACCTCGGCGGCCTGGCGCATGAGTTCCTGCATGTCCTGGGGCATATTCGGCTGGGTCATGGTGGGTTGCACCCTTTCGTTTCATCGCTAATTAGTCCGCCGGCCAGTGTACCTTCCGCTAGAGCGGCTTCGCTCCGAGCTCGGAGGCCAGCAGATCCATCGCCACCGCAGTCGCGTCGCGGCGGTCGCGCTCGCCCTCCTCCATGGCCTGATCCGCCATGTCGCGCTCCTCTTCCTCGCGCGAGCGCTCGGCGGGCACCGAGGGGCCGCCGCGTGACGACGCCCCCTCCTCCGCCCCGGCGATCCCGGACGACGGGCTTGGCGGCGTCGCCTGACCGGCGGGTTCAGCGGGCCCGGGGTATCCCGCGTCCTCGTCGGGGTAGGCATCGTCGACCGGCTCGGGCGGCAGCGGGATCTCCTCGGCCTCACGTTTCGCCCGCCGGGCGGCGCGCTGGCTCGCCGCCGCGGCCGCTGCCCTCCAGTCGTCGGCGGGTGCGGGCCTTACGGCGGGCTTTTCGGCCCGCGCAGAGGGCTCCGCCCCGGGATCTGCGGCGGCCGGGGCCGGGGCGGGCTCCTCGGGTTCGGGCTCGCGGTCCCCGGACGATCCGGCCCGCGGATCCCACACCTGGCGGCCCGGCTTTGCCGGCCCGAACCCGGCCTTGGCCGGGTCGGTGCCCACCACGCACCGGACCTTCACCTTGGTTCCCAGGTTCTCGGAGAACACGGCGGAAATGTCGCGGTTGTGGTCCTCCGCGTTGATGCGCTGAGCAAGGGCGCCCGTGTTATGGCCTACGACCAGCGTGTCACCCTCGAACCCGAGGGGCTTGGCCTCGGTGAGCATGATTTCCGCGATCGCGTTGCGCGCACCCACGGACTGCCGCAGCGAGGTCCACTGGCGCGTGACGGTCCCGAACAGGTCCGCCCCGTCCTTCCCGTCCACCGCGTCCTCGGCCTCCTCACCGGGGACTCCGGTCCCGGACGGCTCCTCCGTTTCCTCCCGGACGTTCTCCTCCGCCTGGCGCTCCTGGTGCTCGGCCTGCGACTCCACGGGCGGGACTTCCGAGGGCTCGTACACGTCGCCCTGATCCGCCTTGTTCTCATCGCGGATCTCCTCTGCCTGCTCGTCGGTCTGCTCCGGGCGGGTCTCGGGCTCGTCGGCGTTGCCGCGGCGGATCCAGTCGGCCTGGGCCTGGGGGGTGGTGTTCTCCGGGGCCTCGTTGTGTCGCGGCTGCTCCGGCGAGGCGGGCTCCGCCACTTCGGCACCGCGCGCATCGGCGTCGCCCGCCTGCCCCGCCGGCGGTG
>NZ_DDJO01000006.1 GCF_002339505.1 Corynebacterium sp. UBA2622 | reverse complement strand
TGCCGCGGCACCCGGGTGGGCAACCCTTCCCGCCCGCGGTGGCTGCGCTGATCGAAGCCCCGGTTCCGTCGGAGAGTCCCGGCACCGCGGAGCAGCGCGATGCCGCGCCCGGCGACTTCGCCGAGGTGCCGCTGCGCCGCGGCCTGCCGCGGCACCCGGGTGGGCAGCCCTTCCCGCCCGCGGCGACTGCGCTGGTCAAAGCCCCGGTTCTACCTGCGGTGACGCTGGCGGAACCGACCCCGCCTGAGTCCGCCCGGCCTGAACCTGCAGAATCTCATCCCACCCAGCCCAAACCCGTGCGCGAAGCACCCGCCCCCGCCGCGGTGAGCCGTGTGGCGGCCGGGCGGGGTGCCGACACGCGGGGGGTGCGGAGGTTCTCCGCGGCCCAGTGGGGCTTCGGACTGGTCTCCCTCGGCTTCATATTCGGCCTCACCGTCCTTCTCGCGAGGACCTTCGTGTCCACCGCGGTCGGTGCGGACTTCGTGGCACGCTACGACGGCACCCAGCCCCTCCCGGCAGGTGCCCCCGTGGGCCTGCCGGGCTGGCTCAACTGGGCGCACTTTTTCAACATGTTCCTGCTCGCGCTCGTGGTGAAGACGGGTATCGGGGTGCGCACCGAGAAACGCCCCGCGGCGTACTGGGCCCGCCGGGGTGAGCCACGCTCGAAGATTTCCCTCACCCTGTGGCTGCACCTCATGCTCGACCTCGCCTGGCTGACGCTCGGCGCGATCTTCTACGTCCTGCTCTTCACCACCGGGCAATGGGTGCGCATTGTGCCCACGAGCTGGGACGTCATCCCCCAGGCCGCGTCCGCCGGCGTGCAGTACCTGACCCTGGACTGGCCAATGGAAAACGGCTGGGTGCACTACAACGCGCTGCAGGAGCTGAGCTACTTCGCGGTGGTGTTCGTCGCCAGCCCCCTCGCGGTCTTCTCCGGGTTGCGGATGAGCCCGTGGTGGCCCAAGCGGTTCTCGGCCGTGCCCCTCAAGGTGGCCCGCTCGCTGCACTTCCCCACCATGGTCTTCTTCGTCGCGTTCATTGCCGTGCACGTGGCGCTGGTGGCGCTGACCGGGTTGCGGCGCAACCTGAACGCCATGTTCGCGGCCCGCGGTGACATCGACCCCTCGGTCTACGGTGGCGACTGGACGGGCACGTGGGTCTTCCTCGGCGCCCTGGCGATCATCGCGCTGGCGTGGTGGGCTGCGCGCCCCGCTGTCGTCGCCCCGCTGGCGCGGCTGACGGGCAACGTCTCCAACCGGTAGGGGCGCCGCCCCGCCGCGCGGTTACGATGGTCGCATGATCCCGCGCATCCCGCTCAACGACGGCACCACCATCCCCCAGCTGGGCTACGGCCTGCACCGCGTCGAGGCCGCCCGGGCCGAGGAGCTGGTGGCCACCGCCCTCGAGATCGGTTACCGCCACATCGACACGGCCCACATCTACGGCAACGAGGAGGCGGTCGGCCGCGCGATAGCCTCCTCCGGCATCCCCCGCGACGAGATTTACGTGACCACCAAGCTGTGGAACAACCGCCACGGCGACGCACCCGCCGCACTCCGCGAGTCCCTGGACAAGCTCGGTCTGGACCACGTGGACCTGTACCTGATCCACTGGCCGCGCCCGGCCCAGAACAAGTACCTCGAGGCGTGGAAGGCGATGATCGGGCTGCGCGAGGAAGGCTTGACCACCTCGATCGGGGTGTCCAACTTCCAGCCCGAGCACCTCGCCCGGATCGAGAACGAAACAAGCGTCACCCCGGCCGTCAACCAGGTGGAGCTGCACCCGCTATTCCAGAACTGGAAGGAGATCGACGCGATGCGCGTGCACGGCATCGCCATCGAGGGCTGGGCACCCATCGGTGGTGGGCAGTACGACCTGACCTCCTATCCCGAAATCACTTCCGCGGCCGAAGCCCACGGTGTCAGCCCGGCCCAGGTGGTCCTGCGGTGGCACATTCAGAACAATGTGATCGTCTTCCCCAAGACACTCTCCGAGAAGCGGATGCGCGAAAACATCGACATTTTCAATTTCGAGCTCACGCCCGAGGAGATGGCCGGCATCATCTCCCTCGACGAGGAGGAATTCGGAAGGGTCGGCCCCAACCCATCCGAATACGAAGGCGAGTAGGCGGCCGGTTAACTGCCGGTGCGCCGCCAGGTGCCGTCGACAAGCTCGATGGCACCGGCCTCCTCGAACTGGCGTAGCCACCCCTCCATGGGCCACTCGCCCCACTTCGAGGCGAAGTAGGCGCCGTTGGCCAGGATGTCGTCGAGGTGTTCCCAGGGCGGGGAGGATACGGGGTGCCACTGGTGGAATGCGTGCGCCCCTCCCACCCAGTAGAGCTCGATGCCGTGCTTCTCCAGGTTGCGGGCGAAATCCGTGTCCTCGCCACCGTAACCGCGAAAATGCTCGTCGAAGCCGCCGAAGCTGTCGACGATCCGGCCCCACGTCTCCGCGGTGACGGCGAAGGACAGGGACCAGAAGAGGTTGTAGTTGTCCGCGGCGACGGTTTCGCCGGCCGGCGGGTTGGGCCGCGCCGGGTGCGGGTCGGGCGCGGTAGTGCGCAGCTCGCCGGGTTTCATGTACGTCACCGGACCGGCGACGACGGCCTGCGGGTGCCGCTCGAGCGCCTCGGTGTAGAGGGCGACCATCTCCGGGGATGCGACGCAGTCTGCGTCGAGGAAGATGAGGATCTCGTTGCCCCGCTCGACGGCGGTGCGCGCCGCGAAGTTCCGGGCGGCGGCCAGGTTCCGCTCCGGGGCCGCCGCGACGTGGGTGCCCGGGACGGTGCGGGCGAGCTCGTCTGCGTCGGCAAGGGCCGCCACGATGTGATCGGGGCCGGCGGGCAGCAGGCTCGCCTGGTGGGCGAGGTGCCCGGCGCGCCCTGCATCGGCGAGGGTGAGGACCGCGGTGGGGCGCTGGGCGGGAGACTGGGCCAGGCGGGTGAGCACCTCGGCCGCCCGGCGCGCGGAGCCCGCGGTCTCCCAGCGCGACCAGTCCGCGTTGAGGTCCCGGGCTCGGCGGAGAAGCTCCGGCCACTCCCCTGCGGGCGGGAAGGTTTCGGCCACCACGGCGAGGTTCTCCCGCTCCAGGAGGCGGGCGGTGAACTGCTGCTCGGCGAAGGGTCGGGGCTGGGGCAGCACGATGGCCGGGGACCGGGTGACGGCGATGTCCGCGATGGAGTTCTGGCCCGCCGCGGTGACCACCACGCCGGCGGTGGAGAGCAGCTCGGTGGGGTCGTCGACGCGGTTCTCCCCGGCGAGGTAGGTGAAGCGGTAACCGGGGCAGGCGCGCTCAACCTCCCGCCAGTCGCTGTCCCCCCAGGTCGAACCGCCCCGGCCCGCCATGACCACCACATGCTGCGGGTCGCGTTCCGCGCCCTCCAGCGGGAGCAGCCGCGAGATGCCCCCCACGGCACGCAGCCGGGACGCGTGCTCCCCCAGGTGTTCGGGGACCGGGACCCAGGACGGCCAGGCGGCGAGGATCGCGTCGGCCTGGCGGTAGGCCAGCTGGTGCGGCGCGTCGTCGCGGAAACCGGGCATGGCCAGGGTGGCCAGCGGCACACCCATCAGGCGCACGAAAGCGCACACCTCCACGGAGACGTCCACGTAGAACGCGGCCGGGTCGTTGTCCGCGATCCACCGGGCGAGCACCGCGAAGCGCTCCCGCAGGCCGCGATGCCCGTAGGGCGCGTAGTGGAGGCTCCCCCCGGCCGTCAGGGCACGGCCGGTGTGCCCCGTTCCCGCGTCGTCGGGAAGGACGATGTCCGCGCCGGGCCGGGTGGAGAAGATCACCGACTCGCGGCCCTGCTCCGCCAGTTCGCGCTGGATTTCCCGGCACCGGTGCAGGTGGCCGGAGCCGTGGTGGTGGGCGTAGATGCCGATCGGTCCCGTCACCGGGCGACAACCTCCTCGTAGAGCTCCGCGTAGCGGCGGGCGGTGCGCGTCAGACTGTAGTTGCGCACCACCCAGTTGCGCACGCGCGAGCGGTTGATGTGCAGGGCGGTGTGGACGGCGCCGGCGAGGGAGGTGACGTCGTCGGGCGTGGCGAGCGCGGCGGGGGCGTCGGCAAGCAGCGCCCCCAGGCCTCCGCGGGCGAAGGCCGCGACCGGGGTGCCGCACGCCATGGACTCGAACGCGACCAGACCGAAGGGCTCCTCCCACCGCGGTGTGGCCAGGGTGACGGCGCAGCGGCCGACGAGGGCGCGCAGCTCCGCGTGGGAGAGCTCACCCAGCCAGCGGACCCGGTCGCCGTCGAGGCGCGGGGCGATCTCCTCCTGGAAGTAGGCGTGGTCGCCCTTGCGCCCGGCCAGCAGCAGGGGAAGACCCAGCAGCGCGCAGGCGTCGATGGCCAGGTGCGCGCCCTTCTCTGGCACGAGGCGGCCGAACCACACCGCGGACTGGCCACCGGGTCCCGGGCGCCACTTGGACACGTTCACGCCGTTGGGGATCACCGTGATCGGCGCCGGGATGTCCCAGTCGCGGGCCGTCACCGGGCTGACCGCGGCGAAGCGCCCGGCCGCCTTCCCGGCGGCGCGGATCGCCCCCCACATCTCCGGCAGCTCCGGGGTGTGCAGGGTGGTCACCATGGGCAGCGGTTCAGGGCAGTGATCGCCGGGGAACATGTGCGGGTTCAGGCTGTTGTTGTGCACCACGTCGTAGCGGCGCCGCACGAGCAGGCGGCGCAGCTCGATGAACGCGGTGTCCTCCCGCTCGCGCCCGCCCTCCGGGTAGGAGGTGTCGGTGGCGGCGTGCGCGTCCGCGCCCCAGTTCACGCCGGGCAGCTCGAAATCCTTGACGTTGCCGTCGGAGCCCCGCGCGGCGAAGAAGTCCACCGCGTGGCCTTCCTCGCGAAGCGCCGTGACGGTGGTGTGGCAGAACGCCTCCAGCCCGCCAGCGAAGGGCTCGCGCACGGGGTAGCGCGCCGGGCCGACGAAGGCCACGCGCAGGCCGGGCGAGCGGCCCACCCGGGCACCGTCGGTGAGGGCTGCGGTCATCGCACCACGCCCCGGTAAATCTCTGCGTGGGCGGCCTCGACGCGCTCGGCCTGGGCAGCCCTGTCGCCGGAGTAGGGGACCGGGCCGCGGGCGATGAGGGCGCGCAGTGCCTCCGCGGCGCTGGCGGCGTCCCCGGCGCGGTAGATCTCAACAGCCTCGGGGGTGTCGGCCTGGCTTGCGTAGCAGCCGGTGTCCGGCACCGCGACGTTGGTGCCGTGGTCCCGGCACATCTCCAACCAGCCGGAGTGGGTACCGCGGGTGTACGGGAGCAGGCAGGTGTCCAGGCCGGCCACCGCGGCGTGGAGGGGGGCGTCGGCAAGTGGGTCGTGCACGATGAGCTCGAGGTTGTCCGACCCCTCCAGCGCGGCGCGCAGCGCGCGGGTGGCGGGCACGTCGTGGATGTAGACGGTCAGCGGCACGCGCTGCGCGATGCCGAGGTAGAAGGCGGGGTCGGAGACCACGTTCGGGCGCAGGGATTTGAGGAAGACCCCGGCTCCCCCGCCGTGCGCCGCCACGCCCGGCGCGGGCGCGACACTCGGATGGGGCAGGACGTGGAGGTGCTCCGCGCCGAACTCGCGGCGCAGGCGCTCGGCGGCGCAATCCGTCAGCGTGATCACGGCTGCGGCGGCACCCACGAGCGTGCGCACCCGGTCGTGGTGGGCGGCCTGCTCGGCCGGGTCCGTGAGGTGTGGGTTGTCCAGGTCGTGCACCGTCACCACCAGCGGGACGGGCAGCGCGCGCACGAGCTCCTCGATCTGGGCGGGCGTGCGGTGCTCGAAACCGAAGTGGACGTGCATGACATCCACCTCGGACGCACGGGCGGGATCCGCCCAGTACCCCGCCTCGAGGGCGGGGTGGGGCCACCAATTGCCGTCAATGTCCGGATCGGGGAGGTAGGACACCTGATCCGGTTGAACCGCACGTGTGTACGGATGCGTTGCGGGGACGGACAGGACCCGCACAGTATTTTCCTGGTTGGCCACCATACCAATATAAGCCCCAGCGCATCCGTCTGTCCGAGGGGTCCGGTGAATTGGTAAATTAGCCCCATGACCACCCTCACTGTCGTCGGCAATTGCCAGGCGGAGTCGACCCGCCGCCTGCTCATGACTTCCGGCCACTTCGAGTCCGAGCGCATCACCCCGGTCCACGAGCTCACCGCCGGGGACATGGGCTGGTTCACGGATCTCCTCGCCCGCACAGACGTTCTAGTGACCCAGCCGATCCACCCCGACTACCGGGGGCTGCCGGTCGGTTCCGCGCAAATGCGGGAGCTCCTGCCCCGCGGAGCGCGCCACGTCCTGGTCCCGGTACTGCGTTTCGACGGCCTCATGCCCTTCCAGGCCATTATCCGCGACCCCGACGATCCCTCCCTCAACCCGCCCGTCGTTCCGTACCATGACCTGCGCGTCCTCGCTGCCGCGGCCCGCGGGCTGGACGCGCCCGTCCAGGCGGCCCCCTCCCCCGCCGCGCTGCGCCGCGCCGCCTCCATGTCCGTCGCGCAGATCCGCTCCCGAGAGCAGCACCACGGCACCGTCGTCGTCTCCGACCACCTGGAGACCAACCCGGTGTGGCACACCGTGAACCACCCGGACAACGCCACCCTCGCCGTCCTCGCCCGCGCGATCCTCGCCGAGCTCGGCCTGGACGGCGACGTGCAGCTGCCGGACTACGAGATGCTCGGCGAGCTCGACGCCCCCGTCGACGCGGACGCCGCCGCGGCCCTCGGTGTGCAGCTCCACGGCCGCGCGGAATGGACCAGCCGTACCACCGGGCCCATCGACAGCTCCGAGATCGTTGCGCAGCAGCTCGACTTCTACCGCGCCCGCCCCCGGCTGGTCGAACACGGCCTGTCCCGCCACGCCGAGCGCCTCCGGAACCTGGGTCTGCTCGCATGAGGCACCTCATCACCGGCCCCTCCGGTCACGGGGTGACGGCGTACGCCCTGGCGCTCGCCGGACAGCTGGGGGCGGAAGCCGAGGTGATCCGCGAGGACACCTTCGGCGCATCCGAGCTTCCCCCGGGCCCGATTCACGTTACGTTCACCGACCACCTCTTTGGCCCCTCCCCCGGTGCGGCCGTCGACGCGCTCCTCGCCCGCCTGGGTACCCGGCCCTTTTCCGTGAGCCTGCACGACGTGCCGCAACCCGAGGAGGGCAGCGATCGCTTTGCCCGGCGTTCGCCCGCTTATCGACGTCTCGCCGACGCCGCCGTCCTCGCGGTGGTGAACTCGGAGCACGAGGCCTCGTTCTTCGGCACCGGCCGCACACCCGCCGTCATCCGCCTGCCCATCCCCGCCCCCGCCGTCGCCGCGCCCTTCGACCCCGTGCCCGGCACCGTCGGGGTGCTGGGTTACCTCTACCCCGGCAAGGGCCACGAGGACCTCATCGCCGAGCTGGAGGGCAGCGGGCGCACGCTGCGCTTCCTCGGCTCCGTCTCCGCCGGGCACGAAGAGTGGGCGGAGACCCTCACCGGGCACGCGGAGATCACAGGCTGGCTCAGCGACGCGGAACTCGCCCGGGAGATGGCGCGCATCGAAGTGCCGGTCTGTGCCCACCGGCACTTCTCCGCATCGGGTTCGCTCATGGCGTGGCTCGGCGCGGGCCGCACCGTGCTGGCGAGCGACTCCCCGTACACCCGCGAAATCGACCGCTGGCTGCCCGGGCGCATCACCCTCGTCAGCCCCGGGGGGTGGCGCGAGGCGGTCGAGGGCTTCGAGCCGCTCGTGGTGGAGCCGCCCCGCTACGGCTGGGCCGAGGTCGCGCAGGCGTGGCGCAGGGAGTGGTCGGCGTGTGGCCTGACGTAAGCGTCATCATCCCCCACTACAACAACCCCTCCGCACTGGCCGATGTGGTTGCCGCCGTGCGCGCCCAGGACTACCCCGGCGCGGTGGAGATCATCGTCGCCGACGACGGCTCCGACACCGTCCCCGCCGTCCCCGGCGCCACGGTGGTCACCCAGGAGGACCGGGGGTTTCGCGCAGCCGCCGCACGGAACCTGGGTGCCGCGGCGGCCAAGGGGGAAGTCCTCGCCTTCTTCGACGGCGACACCGTCCCCGAGCCGGGTTACCTCTCCGCGGTGGTTCCGCACATCCAGCGCAACCGCCGCGCCGTGGTCGTGGGCAGCCGCCTCACGGGCCCGGAACGCGCCGAACCCGAGTGGCTCGCGCAAGCCTGGCGCACCACGGACCACCTCCGTCGAGCCGATTCCGCCTCGTGGCGCTTCATCATCTCCGCGGCGCTCACGTGCTCGGCGAACTTCTTCCGCCACATCGGCGGTTTCGACGCCACTCTGGTGGGCTACGGCGGCGAGGACTGGGAGTTCGGCTTCCGCGCCTGGAACAGCGGCGCGGAACTGGTGCACGAGCCCGCGGCGGTGGCGGTTCACCCGGCCAGCGACTTCGGGTCCCGCCACAGCGACGCGCGCGAGGAGGCACGGGTGAAAAACGGCGAATCCGTCGCCCTCGCCCGGCGCATCACCCACCCCCTCGCCCGCCCGTCCGGCGTCGTCTTCGACACCCCCGACGTCAGCGTCGCCGTTCCCGAGCTTGACGAACCCGGCGCGCTCGAAGCCGTCGTCGCGTCCTGGTTGCGCATCGACGCCCGCGTGCACGTCACCCGGGTGCCCGAGCTCTTCGCCACCGACCCGCGGGTCGTCGACACCGCGCCTTCGGGTGCCCCTAATGCGCGAATCCGCGTCACCCTCGCCCGTGCCTGGGCGCTGGATGACGCGGACGCGTTCTACCGTCGGGCCACCGACCGGCACCTGCGCCTCGGCGACGGGACGGCAATCGTCTCGGCCAGGGCGCGGGCGCTGACGTCGCCAAGCGTGCGCTCGCGCGGCGAGCTGGCGGGGCTTCGGCTGCTCGAGGGGCCCCAGCGCCTCGAGCGCGTCTTCGCCGGGTGGTAGAGGTCAGGCCCCCGGAACCTCCGGGGCCACGCCGGTCTCCTCGTACCTGCTGAGGATGTCGATGCGGCGCTGGTGGCGCTCCTCGTCGCTCCACGGCTGCGAGACGAAGGCGTCGACGATGCGCAGCGCCTCCTCTTCGCTGTGCATCCGCCCGCCGATACCGATGAGCTGGGCATTGTTGTGCTCGCGCGCGAGACGCGCGGTCTCCTCCGACCAGGCGAGGGCGCAGCGGGCGCCCTTGACCTTGTTCGCGGCGATCTGCTCGCCGTTGCCGGACCCGCCGAGCACGATGCCCAGGGAGCCCGGGTCGGCGACGGTCTTCTCGGCGGCGGCGATGCAAAACGCGGGGTAGTCATCGGCGGCGTCGTACTCGAACGCGCCGCAGTCAATCACCTCGTGGCCCAGGGCCTTGAGGTGCTCGGCGATCTGGTTCTTGCGCTCGAATCCGGCGTGGTCTGCTCCAAGGTAAATACGCATGCGCACCACTCTAGCGTCCCCGCCGCGGGGCACCGCGCAGTTACACCTGGGGGTTTTCGGTGCGGGAGCGCTTCAGCTCGAAGAAGTAGGGGTAGCTGGCCAATCCCACGGCGGAGTCGAACAGGGCACCCGCCTCCTCGCCGGTGGGTACGCGGGTGATCACGGGGCCGAAGAATGCGGTGTCGCCCAGCTTGACCACGGGCGTTCCCACGTCATCGCCCACCGCGTCCATCGCGGTCGAGTGGTAGCCGCGCAGGAGGTCGTCGAGCTCGCCGGTGTTGGCCACCTCGGCGTAGGTGGCGGGGAGACCCACCTTGTCCAGGGCGGCGGCGATGATGTCGTCGTATGCGCCGTACCCCTCCCTGCCACCGTTGTGTTCGGTGTGCACCATCGTCCCCATCGCGGTGTACAGCTCGTCGATTTTCCCGGGCTGCTCCTGCTTCACCTTGGCGAAGACCCGGGCGGGGCCCCAGTTCGCCTCCATCTTGCGGGCGTAGTCCTCGGGGATGTCGGCGCCCTCGTTGAGCACGGCAAGCGACATGGGGGTCCACTCCACCTCGATGTCGCGGACCTTCTCCACCTCCTTCATCCACCGGGAGGTCTGCCAGCAGAAGGGGCAGGAGACGTCGAACCAGAACGTTACTTTTTCAGTCATGTGATCCAGACTAAACAACTTTGGCCGGCGGGTAGATTGGTCCGCATGAAAACTAACCTGATGCGCACCGACGCGCGCGAGCGCGCGAAACTCATCCGCGACGTCCACTACTCCATCGAGCTGGACATCACGGGCGGGGACACCTTCACCTCCCGCACCACCGTCTCCTTCTCCTCCGGTGCGGGCGAGACCTCCTTCGACCTCGTGGCCGACAGCTTCTCGGCCACCCTCGACGGGCAGAAGGTTGAGGGGCGCGAGCTTTCGCTTGCCGACGGCACCCACGAGCTGGTCGTCGACGCCACCATCGGGTACAGCCACACCGGTGAGGGCCTCCACCGCTTCGTCGACCCGGCGGACCACAAGGAATACCTCTACACCCAGTTCGAGCCCGCGATGGCGATGAAGGTCTTCGCCTGCTTTGACCAGCCCGACATCAAGGCCACCTACTCCGTGAGCGTCACCGCCCCGGAGCGCTACGTCGTTGTGCTCAACGAGGAAACCACCCGCACCACCGACGGCGCGGCGGGAACCGCAACCTGGTCCTGCACGATCGACTACCCGCTGTCGACCTACCTCATCGCGGTGTGCGCTGGCGAGTACGAGCACGTCACCGACGTCTACGAGGACGAACAGAAGACCATCCCGCTGGGCCTCTACGCCCGCGCCTCCCTCATGGAGCACCTCGACGCGGAGCGCCTCTTCCAGCAGACCAAGGACGGCTTCGCGTACTTCCACGCCAACTTCGGCCAGCCCTACCCCTTCGGCAAGTACGACCAGATCTTCTGCCCCGAGTACAACATGGGCGCGATGGAGAACGCGGGCGCCGTGACCTTCCGCGACGAGTACGTCTTCACATCCGAGCCCACCCCCCACCGCGTGGAGCGGCGCAACGACACCATCCTCCACGAGATGGCGCACATGTGGTTCGGCGACCTGGTCACCATGCAGTGGTGGGACGACCTGTGGCTCAACGAGTCCTTCGCCACCTGGTCCGCCGCCATCGCGCAGACGGAGATCGGCGAGTACCCCCACGCCTGGGTGACCTTCGCCGCCGTGGAGAAGGCCTGGGCCTACTCCCAGGACCAGCTGCCCTCGACCCACCCGATCGCCGCGGACGCCCCCGACATCGAGACCGCCGAGCAGAACTTCGACGGCATCACCTATGCCAAGGGCGCCTCGGTGCTCAAGCAGCTGCAGGCCTACGTCGGCCGGGACGAGTTCTTCGCCGGCGTGCGCGAGCACTTCGCCAACCACGCCTTCTCCAACGCGACCTTCGCGGACCTCCTCGCCGCCCTGCAGAAGGCCTCGGGCCGCGACCTGTCCAACTGGTCCGAGCAGTGGCTGCGCACCACCGGCGTGTCGCGCCTCTACCCCGAGATCACCGGGGACTCCTTCACCATCGTCCAGGACTCCGACGTGCAGCGCACGCACCGGGTGGGCGTCGGCCTCTACTCGCTTCGCGACGGCCACCTCACCCGCACCCACTACGTCGAGACCGACATCGAGGGCCCGCGGACGGAGGTTCCCGACTTCGCCGGCGTCGAGCACGACCTCGCCCTGGTCAACGACAACGACCTCACCTACTGCCTCATGGGCCTGACCCCGGAGCACCAGCGCTTCGTCCTGGACAACCTCGGTGCCATCGAGGATCCGCTGGCGCGCACCCTGTGCTGGTCCAGCATCTGGGAATCCGTCCGCGGCGGTGAGCTGCCCGCCCGCGAGTTCGTCCGGCTGGTCGCCCGCTTCGCCCCGGCGGAGGACCAGCCCTCCGTACAGGAGCGTGTCCTCGCCCAGGCCACCCTGGCGGTGCGACAGTACGTGGACCCCGCCTGGCGGGATGAAGGCATGGACCTGCTCAACGAGGCCTTCCGGGGGACCGCCCCCGCCGCCATCTTCGACCGCGCCCTGGCGCGGCTGACGCCCAACGAGCAGACGGTCGCCTACCTCAGGAAGCTGCTGGAGACCTCGGACAACCAGGAGGTGCGCTGGCTCGCCCTGACCAGCCTCATCGCCGCCGGTGAGGCGGAGCTGAGCGCGATCGACGCCGAGAAGGACACCTCCTCGGAGGGGGCTGTGTCCCGGTTGCGCGCGCGGGCGAGCGTCGATAAGCGCTGGGCGTGGTCCGAGATCATCAGCGGCGAGCGCTCCAACCTCGAGGCCCGCTACCTCATGGACGGCCTGACCTTCACCGATGAGGGCCTGGAGGGGCTCACCGACGAGTACTTCGCCGTGGCCCCGGAGCTGTGGGGCAAGCTGACCAACGAGATGGCGCAGCGCACCCTGGAGGGCATCTACCCCTCCTGGGACATCGACCAGCTCGCGCTGGGCAAGGCGGACGAGCTGCTGGCGCGCGAGGACCTGCCGCACGGGCTGCGCCGCATCGTCTCCGAGGGCCAGGACCGCGCCGCGCGCGCCCTGCGCAACCGGATCGTCGATGCCGAAGCCGGCGCGGTGAAGTAGGAAGGACCTGGTAGCCGATGAACCTGCCCCTCAGCCCCCGCGAAACGGGCGGCGGCGAGCCGCATCCCAGCGTCTACGACGCACTCGGGGAGGAGTTCTTCCGCGACCTCGTCCACGGGTTCTACGAGCAGGTGAAGGTCGACGACCTGCTCGGCCCCATGTACCCGAGCGATGACTGGGAGGGCGCGGAGAACCGGCTGCGGTGGTTCCTCGTGCAGTACTGGGGCGGACCGCACACCTTCCAGCAGGAGCGCGGGCGGCCGATGCTGCGCAAGCGGCACTTCCCCTTCTCCATCGGCGAGCCCGAGGCGGAGCGGTGGCTGCAGCTGATGGAGCGTTCGCTTGACCAGTTCGATGAACACCGGCTGCCGGGGCCGGCCCGCGCCCAGCTGTGGAACCACATGCAGCGCGTGGCCTACATGATGATCAACAGGCAGTAGGGCGCCCCCGGTCACCGCCCTTACGCGGGCGAAAACACGGCGGGGATAGTTTCGCAACACTAATATGTGCGTATGTCGACCATCCGCACCGCCCCGTCCCCGCAGTTGCTCGAGGTCATTCCCGGCCTCATCGCCGGCGGCGAGCTCACCGCACCGTGTGCGGCGGTGGACGTGGCCGCCTTCGACCACAACGCCCGCCGGATGCGCGAGCGCGCCCTCGGCCTGCCGATACGCGTGGCCTCGAAGTCCCTGCGCAGCACCGCCGCGTTGAGGCGGGTGCTCGACCACGAGGGATACCGCGGGATCCTGGCCTACAGCGTTCCGGAGGCGATCAACCTGGTCCGCGAGGGCTTCGGTGACATCCTGGTCGCCTACCCCTCGGTCAACCTCCCCGCGCTGCGGAAGCTGTCCGGCGACCCCCGGTTGCGCCGCGAGATCACTGTGATGGTCGATTCCTCCCCGCACCTCGACCTGTTGTGCAGCTCCGCGGCCGGGGGCGGGCCCGTGCGCGTCGCCATCGACATCGACTGCGCCCTGCGGTTGCCCGGTGCTACGATCGGCCCCCGCCGCTCGCCCGTCCGCACGCCGGAGCAGACCCGCAACCTCGCCCGCGAGATCACCCGCCGCCCCCAGCTCCGCCTGGTGGGTCTGATGGGGTACGAGGGCCAGGTCGCCTCAGTCGCGGACGCGGAAACGGGCGTTGTCGGCGCCGTGAAGCGCCGTCTGCGCGTCAGCTCCATGCGCCAGCTCAGCCCGCGCCGCGCGGAGTGCGTCGCGGCCGCCCGGGAGGTGGCGGACCTCGAATTCGTCAACGGCGGCGGCACCGGATCGCTCGGGGTCAGCGCGCTGGACGGATCGCTGACGGAGCTCGCGGCCGGCTCCGGGTTCTACACCCCCGTCATTTTCGACCGCTTCGCGGACATCGACCACGTCCCCGCCGCCTACTTCGCCTGTCAGGTCTCCCGCATTCCCGGCGACGGCTGGGTGACCGTGAACTCCGGCGGATGGATCGCCTCCGGCCCGCCGGCGGCCGACCGCGCCCCCGCGCCCACCCACCCGCCGGGCCTGCGCTACTCCCCCACCGAGGGGCCCGGCGAGGTGCAGACCCCACTGCGCGGTCCTGCCGCCAGCCAGCTCTGCGTGGGAGACCTCGTCTGGTTCCGCCACGCCAAGGCGGGCGAGATGACCGAGAACGTCGACCGCATGATCGCGGTGCACCCGGACGGCTCCCACGAGGTCTGGGACACCTACCGAGGAAAAGGATGGACCCTCCGATGAAACTGCATTCCCCGCGCACCCGTCGTCAAGCGACCTTTCGCAACTGGTCCGGCTCGGTGACCACCACCCCCGACGCGATCCACTACCCGGGATCCGTCGCCGCGCTCTCCGAGCTGGTGCGCGACCTGCCGGCGGGCCGCAGCCTCCGCCCCTTCGGCGGGGCGCACTCCTTCACCCCGTGCGCCGCCGGGGACCGGGACATGGTGAGTCTCGACCGCCTCTCCGGCATCGTCTCCGTGGACAGGGGACGCAAGCGCGTCCGCTTCCTCGCCGGCACCCGCCTCCGCGACGTCCCGCGCCTGCTCGCCCCCTTCGGGCTCGCACTGGCGAACCAGGGCGACATCGACGTCCAGTCCCTCGCGGGGGCAATCTCCACCTCGACCCACGGCACCGGCATCGAGTGGACGGGTTTCGCGGGCACCGTCACCGCCCTTTCGCTTGTCGACGCCTCCGGCACCGCCCGGGAGTACTCCCTCGATGACAACGCCGACCTCCTGCGGCTGGTCACCGTCTCCCTCGGAGCTCTCGGCATTGTTACCGAGGTGGAGATGCAGTGCGTCGATGCCTTCGACCTCCTGGCCGTGGAGGGCACCGACAACATCGATGACGTCCTGGACACCTGGGAGGAACGCACCCGCTCCGTCGACCACTTCGAGGCGTTCTGGTTCCCTCACACCGACCGCGCGATGGTGAAGCGCAACACCCGCCTCGCCCCGGGCGCCCCGGCCCCGGGCGGGGAGCCGAAGACCCGCACCTGGCTCACCCGCACGCTCGAGGACGAGGTGCTGGGCAACGGGGTCTTCGCCGCCTCACTCCTCGTGGGCCGGGCCGTGCCCGGGACGGTCGCTTTCCTGAACAACGTCGCGGTCGGCGCGATGGGGGCCAGCGCCTACCGCTCCCCCGCCCACGAGGTGTTCTCCACCCCGCGGCGGGTGCGCTTCCACGAGATGGAGTACGCGGTTCCGCTTGCCGACGGCCCCGCGGCCGTGCGGGAAATCCGCGCGGAGGTCGAGCGGCGCGGTTGGCGCATCCCCTTCCCCCTCGAGCTGCGTTCGACCGCCGCGGACGATGTCGCGCTGTCCACGTCGACGGGGAGGGAGTCCATGTACATCGCGGTGCACGTGCCCAAGTCGGCCAATCCGGCCGAGTATTTCCCCCCGCTCGAATCCATCCTCCGCGCGGCGGGCGGCCGGCCGCACTGGGGAAAGATGCACACCCTGGAGCGGGAGGACCTCGCGGCCATCTACCCGGGTTTCAACGAGTTCTGCGCGCTGCGCGAGGAGATGGATCCACAGCGGCGCTTCGGCTCCGACTACCTGCGCCGGCTCTTCGGCTAGGTGAACAGGCCCAGAGAGGTGGAGCGGTAGACGCTGCCGAAGGGAGCGTCCACGCGCACCCACCGCCCGGCGGTGGAGACCCGCAGGTGGCGCGGCACCTCCACCGGCGCGGCGAACCCGGGGATGAGGCCGAGGGAGGTGCACGTGAAGATCATGCGCATCGGGATCTCCACCGGGTGGGCGGAATCCGCGTCTGCGGTGAGAACTGTCTGATTGAGCAGGGACGACGGCGGCCCGAGAGGGCCGGAGAACTGCCGGGCGAGGGAGCGGCCCTCCTCGGCGAGCTGGCGCACCACCCCGACGGGTATAGTGTCGCGCTCGATGAAGCCCTCCTTGGGCGGCAGGGCTCCCGGCCAGTTCGGGTCACGGGGGCTTCCCACCTCCGAACGGTTTTCACCCAGCGCGGCGAACAGATCGCTCGCGGCCACAACCGCGCCGTCGCGCGAGGCAATCGCCTCCACCCGGCGGGAGGCGACGCACTCGAAGGGCGTGGTGACGAAGACATCGACGAGCATGTCTCCCAACTGGGAGAAGCGCGCCGAGGCGGCCGCGTCGAGCCGGGTGGCCCGCCCGACGAGTGCGGTGAGACCCGCCACGCCACGGTAGACGCGGAGGGATTCGGTTCTCACTCCCCTCTCTCCCCTGACTGCTCCGCCTCCCCGGAGCCGGCATCCCCGGTGTCGGAGGCGCGCATGAGAATGCCCATCTCCCGCTTGGTGATCGCGCGGGGGGTGGCGGTGGCCGTGTCGACCACCACGAGGATGCTGGTGACGGTGCAGCACACGCGTCCCTGTCTGTCCAGGATGTCCTGGCGTGTGGTGAACGAGGTGTTGCCCACGTTGGTCACCTCGGTACGCACCGTCACCTCGGTGGTGTCCGGCAGCAGCGGGCGGGTGTAGTCCGCCTCGATGTGGCGGACGAACACCGGAAGGCCCGTTCCGCCCCCGAAGTGCTCGTTGCCGAAGGCGATGCGCGCCTCCTGGGCGTACTCGATGTAGGTGAGGTTGTTGACGTGGCCGAACCTGTCGAAGTCGCCCCACCGCACGGGCAGGGTGACTTCGTCTGTCAGGTTGGCGGCGCCGTTGTTTTCAGCCATGAACTCATGCTCCTTGTGCGGCCTGAATGGCGCGGCTGTGTGGACCGGTGCTGGCGGGCTCTTAGCGGGTCAGGCGGCGGTGGGTGACGCGGGAGGGTTTTGCGGCCTCCTCGCCCAGCCGCTCAACCTTGTTCTTCTCGTAGTCGCCGAAGTTGCCCTCGTACCAGAACCACTTGCCCTCCTCGATGTTTCCCTCCCAGGCGAGGATGTGGGTGCAGGTACGGTCGAGGAACCAGCGGTCGTGGGAGATGACCACGGCGCAACCCGGGAAGTTCTGCAGGGCATTCTCCAGCGAGCCGAGCGTCTCCACGTCGAGGTCGTTGGTCGGCTCGTCGAGGAGGATCAGGTTGCCTCCCTGCTTCAGGGTCAGCGCCAGGTTGAGGCGGTTGCGCTCACCGCCCGAGAGCACCTTGGACGGCTTCTGCTGGTCCGGGCCCTTGAAACCGAAGGCGGAGAGGTAGGCCCGGGAGGGCATCTCGTTCTGGCCGACATGGATGTAGTCGAGCCCGTCGGAGACGACCTCCCACACCGTCTTCTCCGGGTCGATATTGGCGCGGTTCTGGTCCACGTAACTCAGCTGCACCGTCTCGCCGACGGACACAGTTCCGTCGTCCGGCTGCTCGAGCCCGACGATCGTCTTGAACAGCGTGGTCTTGCCCACGCCGTTCGGCCCGATCACGCCGACGATACCGTTGCGTGGCAGCGTGAAGGAGAGGTCCTTGATCAGGACGCGGTCGTCGAAGCCCTTGTCCAGATGATCGACCTCCACGACCTTGTTGCCCAGACGCGGCGGGGTCGGGATCTGGATCTCCTCGAAGTCGAGCTTGCGGTACTGCTCGGCCTCGGCCGCCATTTCCTCGTAGCGCTCCAGGCGCGCCTTGTTCTTCGCCTGGCGGGCCTTGGGTGAGGAGCGGACCCAGTCCAACTCGTTCTTGAGGCGCTTCTGCAGCTTCTGGTCCTTCTTGCCGGAGACCTCGAGGCGCTCGGCCTTCTTCTCCAGGTAGGTGGAGTAGTTGCCCTCGTAGGGGTAGAGCTTTCCGCGGTCGACCTCGCAGATCCACTCGGCGACGTTGTCGAGGAAGTAGCGGTCGTGGGTGATGGCCAGGACGGCACCCTTGTAATCCTGCAGGTGACGCTCCAGCCAGAGCACGGACTCGGCGTCCAGGTGGTTGGTGGGCTCGTCGAGAAGCAGCAGGTCCGGCTCCTGGAGCAGCAGCTTGGCCAGTGCGACGCGGCGGCGCTCTCCACCCGAGAGGTGGGTGACGGGCTCGTCAGCCGGCGGGCAGCGGAGGGCATCGAGCGCCTGATCGATCTTGGAGTCGACCTCCCAGGCGTCAGCGGCGTCGAGCGCCTCCTGGAGCTTGCCCATCTCCTCCATCAGCTCGTCGGAGTAGTTGGTGGCCATCTCCTCTGCGATCTCCTCGAAGCGCTGCTTCTTCTCGAAGATGTCGCCCAAGCCCTCCTCGACGTTCTGGCGGACGGTCTTCTCCTCGTTCAGCGGCGGCTCCTGGAGGAGGATGCCCACGGAGGCGCCGGGGTCGAGAAAGGCCTCGCCGTTGTTGGGCTGGTCGATGCCCGCCATGATCTTGAGCAACGACGACTTACCGGCGCCGTTGGGGCCCACGACGCCGATCTTGGCGCCGGGGTAAAAGGCCATGGTGACATTGTCCAGAATGACCTTGTCACCGATGGCCCTGCGTACGTTCTTCATCGTGTAGATGAACTCAGCCACGTGTTTTCCCCTTTGAGTCGAAAGAATTCTCCACTCAGGGTACATCACCGGCTGAAGCGCTACACCACGCGCGCAAACAGTCGTTTTCCCTAGTGAAGGCCTAGAACGGGGCTCCCGCCTCCTCCCTTTCCGCATCCTGCTGCGCGCCGGCGGCCACGGCGTCCTCGGCGCTCACGCGCGGCTCCGCCACCCCGGTGGCCAGGTCCTCCGGGGTGCGCACGGTGACCGGCTGCTGTCCGGCCAGCGTGTTGCCGGAGGCGCTGCTGCGCATCGAGGAGACCTGGTAGTTGCTCAGCTCGAAAGCGACCTTTCCGGCCTTGATCTTCGTGCTGTAGCGGGAGACTGTCTTCATCTCCCCGACGTGGTCGGCGATCTCCTGGTCCCAGACATCGGTGACCAGGTAGCCGGCGACCAGGACGGGGAAGCCGCGGCGCAGCGAGGCGGCCGCGTTGACGGCGAGCTGGCCCCAGCACTCGACGTCGATGTAGAGGTTGTCGGTGTCCTGCCACACCGGGTTGTTGCTGGAGTCGGTCTCGCTGGTCGGGTAGCGGCGCGACGTGGCGACCCGGAACTTGCACAGCTTGGCTCCGCTGCCGTCGAAGGTACGGAACTCCGGGTCTGCGGTCAGGTTGCCGCTGACGGTGATCGGCATCTGGCTCATGGATGGCCCCCTTTTGTGTCGTTCTCCATGGCGGTGGGTGGCTGCGGGCGGTGTGCCCCAGCGGGTTCAATGGTGCCGTCGAAAAGCAAGGTGCGAAAGGGGAAAGCGAAAAGCCTGTGGACAACGCTGTCGGGCTGTCCACAGGCGGAATTAAAGGGGCCCGTTTACTTGCGGGAGGTTCCGGCCTGCGTGTACTGGGCGAGCATCTCGTTGTAGCGCTTCCACTCCTCGTCATCGGTTTCCTCGGCGCGGCGGTCCACCTCGCGGGTCTCCTCCCGGTCCTCCGCGAGCCAGGCGCGGAACAGAACACCGAAGACGATGACCAGCGGGAAGGAACCGGCAGCCCAGCCGATGCCGCCGCCGACCTTCTGGTCGGCGAGCAGGTCGGGGTTCCACGGCAGCACGAGGGAGCGGTAGAACTCCTCGCCCATGACAATGTTGAGCTGCATGAGGTAGACGCCCATGAACAGGTGGATCGGCATGGACACCCACAACCACGCGAGCCGGGCCTTGGCGGAGGCGCGTCCCTCGATGTGGTCGGGGCCGATGAGCTCCCAGAAGTATAAGTAACCCGACACGAGGAAGACGGCGTTCATGATCACGTGGCCGGCGTGCTCGGAGATCATCAGCTCGTAGAGCGGGATCGCCACGTAAAGGATGTAGAAGAAGAACACGAACTGCGCCAGCGACACCGGTGGCCAGCTGATCACGCGCAGGAACCGGGAGCGCTCCAAGGACTCGGCCCACATCCGGGGATTGAACTCGCCTTCCGGGTAGGCCCGCTTAACCAGGCTCAGGGGCGCGCCGAGGACGAGGCCGACGGGCGCGCCCATGGACAGGATCATGTGGACCACCATGTGGGCCGAGTACGCCGCCGTCATGTGCATGCCGATGCCGGAGGACAGGGTGACCACGATGATTGCGCAGCCCACCAGCCACCAGGCGGTGCGGGCCACCGGCCAGTCCTTCACCCTGCGCGTCAGATGCAGGTAGTAGGCGGCCAGCAGAATCGCGATGACGCTGTAGAGCAGCTCGGGGCGCCACTCGTCCACCCAGTTCCAGGTGGTCAGCGGTGCGGAGAGGTTGTACCCCATCTTCAGCTGCATTTCAGTCAGGTTCGGGTCGCGCGGCGGGGGCGGAGGCGTGCGCCCGAGCGTGACGGCGAGCCCGGTGACGGCGGCCATGACGAGCACCTCCACCGTCGCCAGGCGGGTGAACGCCCTCCGGTCGCGCCGCAGCTGCGGGATCACGATCTGCCTGTGCGCGAATCCCATCAAGCCCAGCACGAGCAGCCCGACAGTCTTGGCCACCAGCACCCAGCCGTAGTTGTAGGAGGTCAGGTCGCTGATGCGCACGCGGATGGCGGCGTTGATCACACCCGAAAACAGCATCACCACAAAGGCGAATAGAGCGATGCGCGAGTAGCGCTCGACGGCCATCGGCAACCCCGGCCCGAGCCTGCGGCCGTGCGCAATGAGCGCCATGAGCGCGCCGACCCAGATGAGCATGAACGTCAGGTGCCAAAGATACGAGTTGGTGCCGTAATCGTGGTCGCCGCCCGTGGCCGAGTGGCCGGTCAACCCCAGGGGCATGATGGCCACGATCGCCCCGATAAACAGCGCCACCTGCGACCACCAGGAGTGGCTGACGAACGCGACGACGGCCACCACGAGCGAGAGCCCGGCGACGATGAGCCAGGTGCGTGCGTCGGACACCTGCCGCAGCGCCAGCTCCCAAGAAGACGGTTGCAGCACGACCTGGGAGAAGGGCGTCCCGGAGACATCGGAGAGCACGAGGGGGATCATCGCGAGGGCAATCAGGGCAACGCCTAACGACGCCCACGCACCCGTCCTCGCCGCAAGGTGCCCGTCCACGGTCAGCCGCGCCCCGTTCAGGTCCGCTCTGCCCGGCGCCTTCGTGGGCGCGATTAGGAACGCGGAGAACATGAACGACCCCGCGGCCAGCGCGATGAGCATCCAGGCCGTGCCGCGCAGCGCGGGCAGCCCGAAGGTGGTCACCGCGCCCGGATCGGGGATGCCGAGCGCCGCGAGGGAGTCGCTGAGGAACAGTTGCGAAACCGCTCCAGCCACCAGGGCACCCAGCGCCACGGCGGCGACGTAGAAAGGCCACGCGGCGCGTACCGCCCGGGCCCGTCCGGCCGGTGCCCCATCCGTTGTCTCCGTCGCTGCTTCCGACCTTGCTTCCGCCATGGCCACCACCCTACTTTCGATGGACATGGTGGCCTAACCGGTCACACCCGGCGACCGGGGAAAAGGCTAGCCTGAACCAACCGTGCGCTACACTGTTTCCGCTGTCGCGGCGCCCGGTGCGCCGCAGTACCATGCCCCCGTAGCTCAGTGGATTAGAGCATCCGGTTTCTACCCGGCTGGTCGCGGGTTCGAATCCTGCCGGGGGCGCTTCGTTTCACCCTTCCATGGGCATCCTTGGGACGCTTCAACGCAGGCAGGATACCCTATCCCGAGGCAGGATATCGGCGACAAACCCCCTCCCGCCTGCAGGTTCCCCGCCAGCGTCCCCGGAGCACCGCACGCGATACTTTCCGCCATGGACACGATTTTCGGCGGACTTCCAGCCCACCCATCACCCGGTCGACCGGTGAAGCACTGCTGCGCCCCATGGGCTTGAGCGAGGGCAACCTGGGCGCCGCCACCCGGCACGCTCAGCTTGCCGACGCCTCGACCATCGCCGCCTTCGTCCTCTTTGCCGCCGTGGCCGCGTTCTACACGGCGGGCGGCGGGAGCCTCGCAGAGATAACACCTCCGTGGAGCCCTGCCGCCCTGTGCGGTGTGGTGGTGCTGGCCGGGGCCGCGACTCTGATCACGGTGATTCTCTTCGGTCACGCGGGTGCCCAGCTGGCGTGGGCCGATTTCCCGCGCCACTGATTTCCCGGAGCGCCCGCGGAAACGTCGCTAAGCTTGTGGGCGTTCGTTACCAACAATTCGAGGAGGCCACAATGAGCATCGATCCGAAGTCCGGCACCCCTGCCGACGACAAGTCCAAGGGCCGCGCCAGCGATTCCCCGAACAACGAGGACAGCATCGACAACCTCGGTGATCCGGATGCCGACGGCCAGTTCCAGCGCGAAGTGTCCGACGACGAGGAGAAGTAGAAATGGCCGATAGGAACCGCAACGACGGCGCCAACCCCGCGGGCTCCGGTTCGGGTGAGCTCGACCGCCTGCTCGAGGCGAGCGTGCACCGCATCGGCAATGAGCCGGAGGACCCGAGCTCGATGGGCTCCTACGACGAGGTGGCCGAGGAGGACACCGACCGCGTGGGCGATCCCGACCACAGCGAGGACGGCACCACCCGCGACCCCGCCAGCGTCGACAACGCCGACGATGCCCGCGCCGCGGGACGAACCCCGGGTACGGCGGGCACCGGTCTGGAGGAGAGCTCCCGCGACGTGGGGGCGGACCACGATGCCAGCGGCATCCGCCGCGACGTGGATCGGGACGCTCGCCTCGACGAGCGCACCGATTTCCTCGATGCCGAGCAGCGCCCTAACAGTGGCGACCTCGGCACCGACGAACCGCGCCGGTAACCGGGCCCAAGACACGAACCGCCCGTCCTCGCCCATCAGGCGAGGACGGGCGGTTTTTTATTTTCTGCGGCCTTTTTGCTGCGCCGCTCGTCTCACTGTGTAAAAATATTGTCCCACACGTTGAAACACCGAGTGAGAGGGAGCCAGCCATGACTTCATCCGTCCAGGCCGCGGCGCAGCCCGTGGCGCCGCCGGCAGAAGCGCCCGCCCTGCGCGCCACCAGCCCGGAGGAACGCCGCCGCGTGCGTCTTGCCTCCACCATCGGCACCACCATCGAGTTCTACGACTTCTACGCCTACGCAACGGCGGCCGTGGCGGTCTTCCCCTTCCTTTTCTTCCCGAAGGCGGAGAGCTCGACGGTGGCCCTGCTGCAGTCCTTCGCCACCTTCGGCCTGGCGTTCATCGCCCGTCCGCTCGGTTCCGTCGTCTTCGGCCACTTCGGCGACCGGGTCGGACGCAAGGCCACCCTCGTGGGTGCCCTGTTGACCATGGGCATCGCCACCTTCGTCATCGGGATCCTCCCCACGTACGCCCAGGTGGGCATTTGGGCCCCCGCCCTGCTGGCGCTGATGCGCTTCTCCCAGGGCCTCGGCCTGGGCGGAGAGTGGTCCGGTGCGGCCCTGCTGTCCACCGAGACCGCCGCGAAGGGCCGGCGCTCCTGGGCTGCCATGTGGCCCCAGCTGGGCGCCCCGTTCGGGTTCCTGCTGGCCAACGGGCTCTTTCTCATCCTCGTGACGTGGCTGGGCCACACCCGCGGTGACGTGGAGGGCGCGTTCATGTCCTGGGGTTGGCGCATCCCGTTCCTGATGTCCGCCATCATGGTCGCCGTCGGCCTGTGGGTCCGCCTGCAGATCGAGGAGACCCCCGTGTTCCAGCAGGTCGTGGACAACGACGCCAAGGTGTCCTCCCCGCTTTCCGAGGTCATCGCAAAAGCGTGGCGACCCCTCCTGCAGGGCACGTTCATCATGGTCGGCTGCTACACGCTGTTCTACATCGTGACCACGTGGTTCCTCTCCTACGGCATCGGCTCCGCCGCCGAGGGCGCCGGCCTGGGCATCGCGTACGAGTCCTTCCTGAAGCTGCAGCTGGTCTGCATCTTCGGTTTCATGATCGGCATCCCCGTCTCCTGCCACCTCGCCGACACCTTCGGCCGACGCCCCGTGCTCACCCTCACCTCGGTGGCCATCATCGTCTACGGCGCGAGCTTCCACTGGCTGCTCAACCCCGAGTCCTTCACGATGGTCTCCCTCGGTGTCTTCCTCTTCATCGGCATGCTTCTCATGGGCCTGATCTTCGGCCCCATGTCCGCCATCCTCCCCGAGCTCTTCCCCTCCAACGTGCGCTACACCGGATCGGGCATCTCCTATAACGTCGCCTCCATCCTGGGTGCTGCCATCGCGCCCTTCATCGCGACGGCCCTGAACGCCAAGCACGGGCCCGGCGCGGTGGGCATTTACCTGATGATCGTCAGCGCCATCTCGCTCGCCGCCATCCTGTGGGCGCCCGAGACCAAGCACGCGGAGATGCACGAAATCTAGGGACTTGACCGCGCCCCCTCCCGCGCTACACTTTCTCTTATGGAAAGCATGGAGGCGCGGGAAGCCCTGGAGGCGGTCAGGGAGACGGAGATGCGGGCCGCCGGGGGCCGGCAGGTGTCGTGGGTCTGGATCGCGCTGCTGAGCGCGGCAATGGGCGCCTCCGTCGGCCTGACCCTCCACCGCCAACTCGCGGGCTTTCTCCTCATCGCCGGGGTCTGCCTTCTCACCCTCGTGCTCACCCTCGTGGTGGAGCGTCGCCGGCTGCCAGCGGTGCGTCCCGCGCTGAAACAGGAAGTGCGACCCGATCCCGACCCGTCGTGGATACCGACGCTGCCGGGGTTGGTCGCAGTTCCCCTCCTAATGTTCCTCCCCCGCGACAATGTCGCCGTCTCCGTCTGCACCGGGATTGCCGTCACCGCCGGAATGGCCTGGCTCCTCTCAAGGGAATGGCGCTGACCCGTGGATCTCGACCCCGTCATCCATCCCATCGCGCGCCTGAAGGTCTGTGCCGCCCTCAACGCTGCCGGTTCCACCGAGGGTGAAACGCGCCGTGAAATGAGCTTCCGGCGCCTCCGCGAGCTCACCGAACTGTCGGATTCCACCCTCTCCAAGCAACTCACGGTCCTCGAGCAGAACGGCTACATCACCCGCTTCCGCGAGTACGGGTCGACGCGGGCGAAGGACACCGTGTGGGTCACGCTCACCGCCCGCGGCGTCGAAGCCTTCGAGGGCCACGTCGCGGCGCTGCGTCGATTAGCGGAGGCGGGCGACTGATTTCCGTAGGCTAACTAGTGTCCCCACCCCCAACCCAAGGACACAGCCATGACCGAAACCATGAAGGCCATCCGCCACGTCGGCTACCACACCTTTCCCGAGCTGAAGCAGGTGCCCAAGCCCTCGCCCGGCCCCAACGAGGTTCTGCTCAAGGTGGCCGGTTCCGGCGCGTGCCACTCCGATGTCGCCATCTTCAACGAGTTCGACGAGGGCATGCTCCCCGTCCTCGACCCGGAATACACCCTCGGCCACGAGATCTCCGGCTGGGTCGAGGAAGTCGGGGCCGGGGTCACCGGCCTGGAGAAGGGTGAGGCGTACCTCGTCTACGGCCCCACCGGATGCGGGCGCTGCGACTGGTGCGCCAAGGGTGCGGAAACGTACTGCCGCCACCCCGAGGAGGCCGGCGCCAGCGCAATGGGCCTCGGGCGCGACGGGGGGATGGCCGAGTACGTCCTCGTCCCGGCGCGCAACCTCGTCCCCCTCGGGGATGTCGACCCGATCGCCGCCTCCGCGCTTGCCGACGCCGGACTCACCCCGTACCACGCCATCAAGACCGCCCTGCCCTCCCTCGACGGGGGCGGGAAGTTCGCACTGGTCATCGGGCTCGGCGGGCTGGGCCTGATGGGAGTGCAGATTCTCAAGGCCCTGACGGGCGCGACCATCATCGCCACCGATTCCAAGGAAGACGCGCTGCGCGAGGCGGAGAACCTGGGTGCGCTCACCGTGCCGGGCGGGGAGGGCCAGGCGGAAGCGATCCTCCAGCTCACAGGCGGGCGCGGCGTGGATGCCGCGTTCGACTTCGTGGGCGTGTCCGCCACCGTGGACCTCGCGCTGCACAGTGCCACCCCTGGGTCGCGGGTCGTCATCGTCGGCCTGGGCAACGGAAGCCCTTCCTCCTGGTCCTTCCTTTCCGTCCCCTACGAGGCGCACCTCTACAGCACCTACTGGGGTTCCCGCGACGAGCTGTTCGAGCTGGTGGCGATGCTACGCAACGGGCAGGTCGCCCCGAAGTACACCACCTACCCCCTCGAGGACGGCCTGGAGGCCTACCGCCTCCTCATGGAGGGCAAGGTGTCGGGCCGCGCGGTAATCGTCCCCCACGGTGGGCGATAAACCCCACCCCACAAACCCCTAAAACCAAACCGGTAAAGGCCCAGCTCGTCACAGATCGCCGAAACAGCGACCTGGGGTTTTACCGGTTTAGTTTTAGGGGTTTATGCATACCGCTTGCAGGCATATCGAATTTCGGTATTATCGACTTTCGAGGGTATCGAAAATCGATACTCCGCCGACTTAAGGAGCCACCGTGAACGCGCCCACCAAGGACCCCACCCGGAAAGACCTCACAAGCGCCATCGCCAGCATCTTCACCGTCATCGCTCTCTGGTGCACACCGGAGATTGCCGGAATGATCAAACACGGAGCGTTCACCACCCGCCTCTCCCCCGCGCTCCCCGAGGGCATTCAGGTCGCCGACCTTTCCCGGGGCCTGACCGCCTCGTACATCGCGGCCCTCGGGGTCAAGTACCTGCTCCTGGCCGCCTCCGGAATTTTCATCGCGCGCGCCGTCATCCCCATGATCCGCGGAAACGTCTTCACCGCCCGCAACGCGCAGTCCCTGAAGTACGCCAGCTGGGCGGCGATGGCATGGATCCTCGTTCGCCTCGGTGCCGAGGGTCTGGCGAACAACTTCGCGGCCCACGAGCTCGGGATCGACTCGTGGTGGACCAGCCCCGGGGCGGGGACTCCCCTGTCGGACATGGCACCCGCCTTCATCCTCTCCATCACCCTGGGCGTACTCTCCACCGTCGTGAAGCGCGGCATGGCCCTCGAGGATGAGGTGGACGGTCTTGTCTGAGCAACCCCGCCCCGGGGAGCCCCGAGTGGTGTGCCACCTCGACGAGCTCATCGAGCAACACGGCATCACGGGAGCGGCGCTCGCCGAAGAGGTGGGCATCACCCCGGTGAACCTCTCCGTGCTGCGCAACAACCGCGCCAAAGCCGTTCGTTTCTCAACGCTCACGGCGCTGTGCCGCGCCCTCGACTGCCAGCCCGGCGACCTCTTCACGGTGGCCTACGACTAGTACCCTGGGGCGCATGAGTTTTCCCTCCCCACACATCGACTCTTACGCGCTGATCACGGGCGCGTCCCAGGGCATCGGCGAGGCCATCGCCCGGGACCTCGCCTCCGCGGGGTACAACCTCATCGTGGTTGCCCGGCGCGAGGACGTCCTCATGCGCCTGGCGGACGATCTCAGCTCCCGCCACGGTGTAAACGTCGAGGTCTTCGCCGCGGACTTGTCCAAGGAGCGCGACGTCACCGCGCTGCTCGACCACATCGCGCAGCGAAAGATCTCCATCTGCGTCAACTCCGCGGGCATCGCCTCCTTCGGACCCTTCATGAAGCAGGACTGGGACTACGAGACCAACCAGTACAACCTCAACGCCACCGCGGTCTTCCGCATCACCAAGGCGGTCCTGGACCAGATGGTTCCCCGCCGCGAGGGTGCGCTGTGCAACGTCGGTTCGGCCGCGGGCAACATACCCATTCCCAACAACGCCACCTACGTCTTCACCAAGGCCGGCGTGAACACCTTCACCGAAGCCCTCCACTTCGAGCTGAAGGACTCCGGCGTGCACGTCACCCTCCTCGCGCCGGGCCCGGTCCGCGAGGCGCACATTCCCGAAGACGAGCAGACGATCGTGGACAGGGTCGTCCCCGATTTCCTCTGGACCACCTACGAATCCTGTTCCCGCGACACGCTCGCAGCTTTACGACGCAACAAGCGCCGCGTCGTCCCAGGCCCCCTGTCAAAGGCGATGGACGTGGTCTCCACCTACGGACCGCGCGGTGTGATCGCCCCGATCGTGGGCAAGTTCTACGCACAGATGGGAGAGGCATAAATGGACATCCCCGCCAAGAATGACCGGATCGTCTGGGTCGACCTGGAGATGACGGGCCTCGACCCGTCGCGCCACGTCATCGTCGAGGTCGCCGCCCTCGTCACCGACGCGAACCTGAACATCCTCGACGAGGGAGTCGACCTCGTTGTCCACGCCAGGGAGGCTGAGCTGGCTGAAATGGATGACTTCGTGGAGAAGATGCACTCCGACAACGGGCTCCTCGACGACATCAGGGCCTCCACCGTCTCCCTCGCCGAGGCGGAGGAGGCGGTTCTCGGGCTCGTCGAGAAGCACTGCGACCCCGCGCACCCCGCGCCGCTGGCCGGCAACTCCATCGCGACCGACCGCACCTTCATCCGCGCGCAGATGCCGCGGCTCGATGCCACCCTGCATTACCGGATGATCGACGTCTCCACAGTAAAGGAGCTGACTCGCCGCTGGTTCCCGAAGGCCTACTACAACCAGCCCGCCAAGGGAATGGCGCACCGCGCGCTGGCCGACATCGTCGAATCGATCCGCGAGCTCGACTACTACCGCCGCGCCGTCTTCGTCGCTGCGCCGGGCCCCGAGTCCGAGGAAGCGGCCGGATTTGCCGGGGAAGCCACCGACTCCTACCAGCGGTTTTTGTAAAGTTCGGCCACCGTACTAATGTAGTTCCCGCTGCTGAAAAGCAGCAATGGTGGCTGTAGTTCAGCTGGTAGAGCACCAGGTTGTGATCCTGGGTGTCGCGGGTTCGAGTCCCGTCAGCCACCCCAGAGAGAAACCCCCTCAGCGCGTTAGGGAAGCGCGGAGGGGGTTTCTCATTTAGCCTATGTCGCGCCCTCTCTCCGCCCGGTGGGCGGACTTGCACGCCCAGAATTGCTGCCGCTCTGCAGGGGGCACCAAATACGCCAAAAGTTTGCGACGCAAATCAACTTAAAATATTTTAAGATAGCTTTGGATCGACTGTGCAATCACTGTCCATGAGATAAGGAGCATATAATGAAACGCATTCCTTCGATTGTGGTGGCAACCACCTTGGCTGCCGGACTCATGACTGCTGGCGCTGGCACCGCCAACGCAGAAGGGTGCACCGGCTGGGCCGACATTGCCACGTTCGGCCCCGTGACGGTCCAGAATGCCACTGGGAACTGCCGTCCTTTGGAATCCGGTAGTTCAGTACATCCTTCCCACAACGGCGAAGCGCTGTTCAATCTCCTGACTGTCCCGACTGGTGCCGGAAAGTGGTTCCAGATCATCATCCGTGACGGTCTCGGACTTTCTGCCCTGTTCGGGAGAGGCATCGGGACAAACACCTGGTACATCTAAACGCCACGAGCCCCTCACCCAAGTTTGCATGGGGGAGGGGCTCTGATCCTTACCGGATGCGAACACCGGTTGCGCCCCTACTGCCCGCCGGTCGCGCCCTCCCACTCGCTCCAGGGGATGTTCCAGTAGCCGAGACCGTCAATGCCGCTCATGGTCCCGCCGTAGGTGTTGACCACCTCTACAGGGTCCCCGATTGTGGAGTTCTGCAGGAACCAGGCGGCATCGGCGGGGCTGGCGTTGATGCAGCCGTGGGACTGGTTCACCGAGCCGAGGGCCCACAGCGCCCAGGGCGCGGAGTGCACGTAGATGCCGGAGTAGGACAGCTGAGTGGCGTTCTTGACGTCGGTGACGTACCCCCCGGCGTCGAGGCTCAGCCCGTAGGTGCGCGAGTCCATGCGCAGCGTCTCGTTGCGGTCGCCGACCACGTAGACGCCGTTGGGGGTGTCGAACTGCCCGTCCTTGCCCAGCGAGACGGGGAAGGAGTTGACCACTTCGCCGTTGCGGTAGACGGTGAGCGTCTTGGTGGCGTTGTCCACCTTGCTCACGACGGCGTCGCCGATGGTGAAGCTTGTCTCCACATCCTGGGCACCGTACACTCCCCCACCCAGGTTCTTGCCGTACAGGGCGGCCTTGACGGTCACGGAGGTTCCGGGCTGCCAGTAGTCCTTCGGCCGCCAGCGCAACTCGTAGGGGTCGAGCCAGTAGAAGGCGCCCTCGGTGTTGTTGGACGTGGTCACCGTGATCGCCTTCTCCACGGCCTTCTGGTCCTGCGGGGGCGTCGAGAAGCGGATGTTGACCGCCTGACCCACGCCCACCTGCGCCCCGTCCACGGGGCCGAGGTACGCGTTGGTCTGGGCATCCGGGTAGACGGTGGTGAACGCGGACTCAATCTTGTTGCCGGCCTTGTCCGACCCCTCGAATGAGTAGGTACGCCCGTAACCGAGCGGCTCAGCGAGGACCCATTCAGTGCGGTCGGCGTTGAAGGTGCCCTCGACGCTCTTTCCGGCGTCGTTGGTGAGTTCCAACGACTCCAGGCCAGCGGGCGCGGTGACCTTCACGGGGTCGTTGGGGCCCACGCCCGTCTCCCCGTCTTCGACGGAAACGGTGGGCGGATCGAAGGCTTCACTGGTGGCGGAGCTCGATCCGTGGGCGGAGCCGGATTCAGATCCCCCGACAGTGCACGCGGCGAGCGTCATACCCGCGGCAAACACGGCCACAGCGGCCATCGACTGGCGCAACCCACGCGACTTCATCAAATTGTTCTACCTCGCTACACGCACACCGGACGGCACACGCGCCCCGTCACTGACAACGGCTCTCACTGTATCGTGCACTCCGGGCAAAAATCTAGTTAGCGTGACAACAATTCGGTATCGGTCAGCAACTGCCCAAAAGGGCCGTTGAACTGCCGATTTCATGCACCCCACACAACAGTGCTATATTTTTCTTCGTTGCCGAGAGGGCAGCATGACACAAAAGAATAAGCGCTACTAGCTCAAGTGGTAGAGCAACTGACTCTTAATCAGTGGGTTCGGGGTTCGAGTCCCTGGTGGCGCACAATCGATAACAGGCCGGAGCGTATTTTCTACGTTCCGGTCTTTTTCGCGTTGCAGACCGCCCTCCCCCGGTAACATGAGCCGGCATGAGCACGGCACTACTCATCGTTGACGTCCAGAACGATTTCTGCCCCGGCGGCACGCTGGCCACGACGCGCGGCGACGAGGTTGCCGGGAGGGTCGCGAACCTCATCTCGGGGCCCGAGGCGCGCGGTTACTCCCACATCCTTGCCACTCAGGACTGGCACATCGACCCGGACAGCCACTTCTCGGACACCCCCGACTTCGTCGATTCCTGGCCCGTGCACTGCGTGGCGGAGACCGATGGAGCCTCGATCCGACAGCCCATCAACACATCGCTCATCGACGCCACCTTCCGCAAAGGTGCGTACAAGGCCGCCTACTCCGGATTCGAGGGTGATTCTGACGGAACCGCCCTCGCAGCATGGCTCCGCGACCGCGGCATTGACACCCTCGACATCTGCGGCATCGCCACCGACCACTGCGTGCGCGCCACCGTGCTCGACGGGCTGAAGGAGGAGTTCACCGTCCGGGTACTGCGCGATCTCTGTTCCCCCGTCGACGAGGAGCGCGGGGAACGCGCCTTGCGCGAAATGGAGCAGGCTGGCGCGAAGATCGCCTAGAACGCACGACACCCCCGGGCCGGCGACGGTGTGCCGGGGCGGGGGTGGGGCGTCGTCAAGCTCAGCGGCGGGCGAGGAGCTTCTGCAGCTCCTTGAGCTCCTTCTTGCGCTTACGGCCGTTCATGAACTTCACGGCAACGAGAGCCGCGATGCCCACGCCGATGCCCGCGATGACCTTCTGCACCATCTCGTCCTGCAGCAGGCCGGCGGCCTGGCCCTTCGCGTTGTCCGCGAGGGTGGAGGGGTTGGCGCGGAACGCGAGCTCGTCCAGGGTGCTCGCAAGCTGGCCGCGGGTGCGCTCGATGTCGCGCTCGATATCGTGAATGTCTCGTGCCACGGTGGTGAACTCCTACGGTGAATTTGTACTAAAACGTGTCCGTTACAACAGTAGTGTAAAACGGTCAGGCATGACCGAAAACATCCGCTTGGACAAGGGCGACATCGCCCCCGCATTCAGCCTGCCCGACGACGGGGGACGCACGGTTTCCCTCTCCGATTACGCGGACAAGCGCGTGATCGTCTACTTCTACCCCCGCGCCAACACCCCGGGCTGCACCACAGAGGCCTGCGACTTCACTGACCGCCTGGAGGAGTTCAACGACGCCTCCCTCGACGTCATCGGCATCAGCCCCGACACCCCGGAGCAGCTGGCGAAGTTCCGTGCCGACCACGACCTGAAGATCACCCTGCTCTCCGACACCTCGCGCGAGGTGATGAGGGCGTGGGGCGCCTTCGGGGAGAAGCAGAACTACGGCAAGACGGTCCAGGGTGTGATCCGCTCGACGTTCCTTGTCGACGCCGACGGCACCATCGCCCAAGCGCAGTACAACGTGCGCGCCTCCGGGCACGTGGGCCGAATCCTGCGCGACTGGCTCGTGTAACCGGCAGCGGCCGGCGCTGGTTAATCGTGGTGCGCCCGGCGAGACTTGAACTCGCACGCCCTAGGGCACTGGAACCTAAATCCAGCGCGTCTGCCAATTCCGCCACGGGCGCCCGCCCCGCCCGTTGGTCAGCGGAGCACGCGTCATTTTACATGGGCCCCGCCGCGCCCCGGTAACCGGCAGAGGGCGCATTCGGGCGCGGTGAGCGGGTTATCCACCTTTCGTTTGAGTTGCTAGGATATGCGGGTGTGAGCGAGCCGACGAGCCAGGTGAACCCCGCCGCGGGGCCGGGCCCCGGCACGCCCGGTGAGGCCCCGCGTGAGCCCCGGGCCCGCGTACGGGTGCGGGCGTGGCACATCGTTTTGCTCATCCTCGCCGTCATCACCACCTTCCTGTTGGCATGGTGGCAGTGGACCCGCTTCAAATCGGGCAGCGGCACCTTCCAGAACCTGGGCTACGCCCTGCAGTGGCCGTTCTTCGGTGCGTTCTTCGTCTACGCCTACCGCATGGGCATCAAGATGGAGAACGAAAAGATCGACGCCCTCAACGCCGGCACGACGCTGGACGACCTCTACGAGGCGGACCTCGCCCGGTTCGGCGGAACTCCGCAGGAGGAGGCCTCGTTGGGGGAGATCCTCCCCGCCCGACCCGAACTGGACATCGACGAGTTCAACGCCCTGAACGTCCAGCGCCGCCGCTTGCGGGAGACCGGCGAAGACGGCACCCCCAGCAGCCAAGAGAGGACATCATGACCACCACCAACCCCACCCCCGAGGCCCCGCGCATCCACCCGGAGCGCCAGCGCCGCGTGCGCACCGCCCTGCGGGCCTTCTCCGCGACCGCCTGGATCACCGGTACCCTCCTGCTTCTGCTGTGCGTGCGCATGATCATGCAGTACGGACTGGGCATGGATGTCCACTACCTCGAGTGGGTCGCCCGCGTGCACGGCCTCGCCTTCATCGCCTTCCTCATCGCATCCATGAACCTCGGTCTCAAGGCCCGCTGGCCCGCGATGACCTGGTTCATCACCGCGATCTCCGGTGTCGTCCCCTTCCTCTCCTTCTGGGTGGAGAATCGCCGCCGCCACGAGGTCAACGCGAAGTTCCAGCTGGCGTAGGCCCGCTTGGCCACGCCCCCACCAACGAGAAAACCCGGCACCGCGGTGCCGGGTTTCGCTCTGTCAGGTTTCGCCGTATCGGGCCGGACGTATTACTTGCCCGACTTCGTCAGGACCATCGTGCCCATTTCCTTGGCGCGGTCGTTGTCCGGGGTCAGGGTGAGGGTGTCACCGCTGACGGTGCCCTTGTACTCCAGGTCGCGGCCGGTGAGCGGGTCGGCCATCTTGAACTTGTCGTTGTCGCGCTCGCAGCGGGCATCGTTGGTCTTGCCGTTGGTCTCGGTGAGCTCCCACTTGCAGTCGCCGCCCTTGACGGTGACGGAGGCGGAGCTGGCGGCAGCCTCCCCCTGGGCGGATGTGACATGACCTGTCCAGGTTCCCTTGAAATCCTTGTCGGAGCCGCAGCCCGCAAGCAGGGCCCCGGAGAGCAGGACAGTGGTGGCGGCGGCGATCGTCTTGTTCTTCATCATGCAACCAGCTTAAAGAAGTTGTCAGAGAAGTGCCAGGTGCGGTGCAAGCTCGCGCAAGGCTGCCCCGCGGTGGGAGCGGCTGTTCTTCTCCTCGGCGCTGAGCTCCGCCGAGGAGCGCCCCGGCGCGTCGGCGGGTTCGAAGAGCGGGTCGTAGCCGAAGCCGTTCGCGCCCCTCGGCTCGCGCAGCAGCGTGCCCTCCCACCGGCCCGTGGCGGTGAACTCGTCCCCCGCCGGGGTGACCAGCGCGCAGCAGGACACGAACGCGGCATCGCGGACGTCGATGTCCTCCATCTGGGCGAGCAGGAGGCGGTTGTTCGCCTCGTCGTCACCGTGCCGGCCGGACCACCGCGCGGACAGCACCCCCGGCATCCCGTTCATGGCGGTGACGGCGAGACCGGAGTCATCGGCCACGCACGGCATACCCGTCTTTGCGGCACCCGCACGGGCCTTGATCAAGGCGTTGTCCTCGAAGGTTAGCCCGTCCTCCCGGGGCTCGGGGTAGGGCTCGACGTCGCGGAGAGAGACGAGCTCGATTCCCCCGATGCCGAGATCAGAAAGCACCTGCTCCAGCTCAACCAGCTTCTTCGGGTTGTTCGAGGCGACCAGGACCTTGACCGCACCTACCACCCGAGCGCCGCCTTCTGCACCTCGATGAGCTCGCGGCAGCCCTTCTGCGCGGAATCGAGCATGAGGTTGAGCTCCTCCCGGCCGAACAACCCGTGCTCGCCCGTACCCTGCACCTCGACGAAGTTGTCGCCCTCCTGCATCACCACGTTCAGGTCAACCTCGGCGCGCGAGTCCTCCTCGTAGGGCAGGTCGAGAATGACGTTGCCCTCGAGCAACCCGACGGAGACGGCCGCCACGGGCGGCTGCAGGGGCTGGCCGGGCACGACACCGCGCTCGGTGAGAAAGCTGATCGCGTCGGCAAGCGCCACGTAGGCACCCGTGATGGACGCGGTACGGGTTCCGCCGTCGGCCTGGAGCACGTCGCAGTCGAGCTGGATCGTGTTCTCCCCCAGCTGGCTCAGGTCCACCGCGGCGCGCAGCGAGCGGCCGACCAGGCGCGAAATCTCGTGGGTGCGCCCCTTGACCTTGCCCTTCATCGATTCGCGCGGCATGCGCTCGTGCGTGGCGGAGGGCAACATGGAGTACTCGGCGGTGAGCCAGCCCTCCCCCGAATCCTTCTTGAAGCGCGGCACCCCCAGCTCCACCGACGCGGTGCACATGACGCGGGTGTTGCCGAACTCCACGAGGACGCTGCCCGCCGGGTTCGAGGTAAAACCGCGGGTGATACGGACGGGGCGCAACTCGTCGACGGCGCGACCGTCGGCGCGCCGGAAAACAGATTCAGTCATGTCCTCCAGCGTAACTTACAGGTCGAACACGTCCCCCGCCCGGCCGATGACGACCTCGCCGTCGAACTCGCCGCGCGCGGCCTCAAGCGTCGCATCGAAGTCGCTCCACGGCTGGATGTGCACGAGCACGAGCTTTCCGACACCCGCCTCCCGCGCGATCCGGCCCGCCTCCTCCCCGGAGAGGTGCATCCCCTCAGCCTTGCCCTCCGACGACGGGCCCCAGGCGGCCTCGCAGAGGAAAAGGTCGGCGCCGCGGGCGGCGTCGACAAGCGAGGGGGTGAGCCCGGAATCCCCGGTGAAGGTGAGCACGCGGCCGGTGTCGCGGCACTGCACCCGCAGGGCGTGCGATTCGGAAGCGGGGTGGGCCACGGGAAACGGGGTGACGGTGACGCCCTCGATGTCCGCGGGGACGCCAGGCTGCCACGCGCGGACATCGAAGGTGTCGGAGATATCGTCGACATCATCGGGGCCGTCGGCGCTCATGCGCCCGAAGTGCGCCGCAGAATGGGACGGGCCATAGAGCAGGTTCCGGCCCGGCGCGGGTGCCGTCGGGTGGAAGCGGCGCCACACCAGCAGGGACGGCAGGTCCGAGCAGTGGTCCGCGTGGAGGTGGGTGAACATAACGTGGGCGTCGGCGGGGTCGTGGACCTCCTGCAGCGCCGCGAGGGCGCCGGGGCCGAAGTCCATCAGGATACCGGGGGCCTCTGGGCGCTCCGGCGACGTGATCAGGTAGGAAGACCCGGGATTGCCCGGCGCGCCCAGGCTCCCGGAACACCCGAGAATGGTCAACCTCATGGGTCAACTGTGCCACGAAACAGGGGGGAAACCGAAACGCCACCGCCGAAACGCGCAGGCGGAATACGGGGCTAGGCGGGCATGTCGCTGCCCACCGCGGTAACGCTGGGGCCGAGGAAGCGAGATGCCAGACGGTTGAAGACTTCCGGGTCGCCGGTGGATTCGAATGTGCGTGTCGGGGCATGGCCGCCGGGGGCGAGCATGTTGCGCTCGGTGAGCACCCGGAGCACGTCCTTGGCGGTTTCCTCCGCCGACGAGACGAGGGTGACATCGTCGCCGATGGCCAGCTGGATCACGCCGGAGAGCAGCGGGTAATGGGTGCAACCGAGCACGAGTGTGTCCACCCCGGCCGCCTGCAGGGGTTCGAGGTAACCCTGCGCCACGCCGAGGATCTGGCGGCCGGAGGTCACCCCCCGCTCAACGAATTCCACGAAGGCGGGGCACGCCGCGGCCTGGACCTCCAGGCCGGGCGCGAGGCGGAAGAGGTCCTGGTACGCCCCGGAGGTGATGGTGCCCTGGGTGCCGATCACCCCGACGCGGTTGTTGCGGGTGGTGGCGATCGCCCGGCGCACGGCCGGCTTGATCACCTCCACCACGGGGATGTCGTAGCGCTCCCGGGCGTCGTGCAGGAACGCCGCAGAGGCGGTGTTGCAGGCGATGACGAGCATCTTGCAGCCCCGGTCCACGAGCTCGTCGGCGATGCGGGTGGCGTGGCGGCGCACGTCGGCGATGCGCTGCGGGCCGTAGGGCCCGTTCGCGGTGTCACCGATGTAGAGGATGGATTCCTCGCCCAACTGGTCCATCACTGCGCGGGCCACGGTGAGCCCGCCGACCCCCGAGTCAAACAGGCCGATCGGCCTGGTATCGCCCGTTCCGGCAGCGTTGGGTTCCTCGTTGGTCAGCACGGGTCCCGATACTACCGTCCGGCGGCGGCCGCTCCCCGCACGGACGGCCGGCGCCGGATCAGCGCGGGTGCCGCGCGGCCCTGCGCTGGGCCCGGCGCGCCACCAGCTCGGGCGGATCGTCGGAGGTGATGATCATTCCCGCCAGGATGCCGCCGATCGCCCCGAAGAGGTGGCCCTGCCAGCTAATCCCCGGGTTGACGGGCAGCACGCCCCAGATCAGCCCGGAGTAGAAGAAGCCGAGCACCGCCCCCAGCAGGATCTGCCGGCCGGAGCGGTTGAACACCCCGCGGACGATGAGGTACGTCAGCCACCCGTACACGAGCCCGGAGGCGCCGATGTGGTTGGTCCCCACCCCGCCGAACAACCACGTCCCCAACCCCGCGCTGAACGTGGCGAAGGCCGTGACCTCCCAGAACACCTTGGACCCGGAGTAACCGATGAGGAAGCAGAAGATCGCGCCGGGGATGCTGTTGGACATGATGTGGTTGACGTCGGCGTGCAGCAGCGGCGCGGTGAAAATGTGCCAGAAGGCGTGCTCGTCCAGCGGATGTATACCCAGGTAGTTGAGGTTTCCGGTGAAGAAGATGAAGTTCACCAGGAATACCGACCAGATCGCCGCCAGGTATCCGAGTGCGTACCGGAAGGCGGTGTGGCGCTTCTCCTTCGCCGACTTGCCCATCTGCCGCGTGCTCACAGGCTGCAACCCGGGTCCGACGGGGCCCGGGGGCGGGTAACCCGGCTGATATCCGGGCTGGTAGGCCTGCCCGTAGGGGCGCGGTTGCTGCGGCGGGTACTGGGAATTGAACACCGCCCGAATTCTAGTGCGTGAGCTCACTCCAGGCCCGAATGCCGAACCCGGGTTCGGCAGCGGCGACCGCGTCGACGATCGCCGCCTGCACGGCCTCCGCGGCAGCGGAGCACAGCGCCGCGAGCTTCTCGACGTCCACCCCGGCGCCCACCTCACCCGCGGTCGAGACGGCGAACAGCGTGTCCCCGTCGAGCGGCGAATGGGCGGGCCGCACGGCGCGGGCCAGACCGTCGTGGCCGGTCATGGCGAGGCGCTGCAGCTGGGCCGGCGGCACCGGCGCGTCCGTGGCGATGACCCCGATGGTGGTGTTCAGCTTGGGGGTGGGCCTCTCCAGCGCCGAGTACCGCCCGAGATCCACGGCGGGGCGTGCGGGATCGCCGAAGAGAAGCCCGGTGGCGGGGTCGATGAGCTCGCCGACGGGGTTGGCCACCACACCGGCGGCGACGGTGTGCTCCCCCACCCGCCGCGATGCCTGGCCGAATCCCCCGCGCAAAACACCGGCGGTAGCCCCGCATCCCGCCCCGACGCTCCCGGAGGCGGGTCCGGCGGGCCCGTCCAGAGCCCGGGCCACCGCGGCTGCACCGTCGTCGGCGGCGGGGCGGTGGTCGGGGGAGCCCACAACCAGATCGAAGATCACCGCCGCGGGCACGATGGGCACGCGCGGCCCTGGGTTGCCCTCCCCGAATACCGGGAAGCCGACGCCGCGGCTCTCCAACTCGCGCATCGCGCCGTCCGCGGCGGCGAGGCCGAAGGCGGACCCGCCGGTGAGCACGATGGCGTGGACGCGCTCGACGGTGTTGTGGGGTGCCAGAAGGTCGGTTTCGCGGGTGCCGGGCCCCCCTCCGCGCACGTCGACGGCCGCGACCATCCCGGCCGGGTCGGCCGAGACGACGGCGCTCACGCCGGTGTCCCCCATGCTGCGGTGCCCGAGGCGGATGCCGGGGACGTCGACAAGCACGGCTCAGCCCATCATGGCTTCGAGCAGGGACTCCTGGCAGAAGGCGAGCCACTCCAGGAGGCGCTCGCGGTCCTGCTGGGCGGCCTCCCCGCCGCGGTCATCCTCGGAAACGTAGAGGCGCATGTCGTTGAGGGCGGCAACGAAGCGCTGCGCGTCCTCCTCCTCAATCGCGACATCCACTCCACCGGTGGGGCCGAGCGCCTCGTTGACCACCTGCAGGTTGAGCAGCTTCGCCCTGATGATGTCGTTCTCGTGCAGGCTGCGCAGCAGGCCGGCGTCGCCGTCAAACTCCTCGTCACCCTCCATCTCGAAGTCCGGCAGGAGCCGACGCAGCTTCGGGTCCTTAGGGGCCTCGGAGTGACCAGAGGCCAGGCCCATCATCTCGGCGAACTCATCCTTCGGCGCCGACTGGGCGCGCGCGATGAGCGCCTCGGACACGGTCGCGGTGAGGTCCCCGATCACCTCGCGCTCGAGCGGGTCGAAGCGGGTGGTGAACTTCGCGCTGGAGCGCATGATGCCCTTCTTGCGGCGCCACGGTTGCATATGTTGGATCCCTTTTCCTGGGTGTGCTGGGGGTTGCCGGCCGCTTACCCGGCCTGCTGCATCGTGGCCCACAGGCCGGCGGTGTGCAGCTTCTTCACGTCGCCCTCGACCTTGTCCTTCTCACCCGAGGAGACGACGGCCTTGCCCTCGGTGTGGACCTGCATCATCAGCTCGGTGGCGCGCTTCCTGTCGTAACCCAGCACCGTCTGGAAGACGTAGCTGACGTAGCTCATGAGGTTGACCGGGTCGTCCCACACGATGCACAACCACGGCAGGTTTTCGCTGACCACCACGTCGACATCGATCTGCTCGTCGAGCTCCGGGGTGGCCATGGGCGAACCCATCACGCTGGCGCCCCGCACTGCGGCGGCACCGCCACGGCCCGGGCAGGGCCCACTAGCTGAACTCATCATGGCCTACACCCTACCCACTGCCCGCCCCGGAACGCAGCCCGGGCCGGGCCGGGCCTCTGCGCGCTACGGTGCACGTCAGCCCCCGATTCACCGGTGTCCCAGGTACTCTTGGACGGCATGACAGATTTCGAGGCACACCCGCACCACTCCACGGCGTTTCTCACCGACATGTACGAACTGACCATGTTGGACGCCGCGATCAAGGACGGCACCGCGCACCGGCGCTGCTCCTTCGAGGTGTTTTCCCGCAAACTCGTCGGGGAACGCCGCTACGGCGTGGTGGCGGGAACGGCCCGTGTGCTGGACGCGATCTCCCGCTTCCGCTTCACCAAGGAGCAGATCGCTGTCGCGGACTTCCTCTCCGAGGAGACGAGGGAATACCTCTGCAACTACTCCTTCTCCGGGCAGATCGACGGGTACCGCGAGGGCGAGCTCTACTTCCCCTACTCGCCGATCATGACCGTACGCGGCACGTTCGCCGAGTGCGTCATCCTGGAGACGATCATTCTCTCCATCCTCAACTCCGACTCGGCCGTCGCCTCCGCCGCCTCGCGCATGGTCACCGCCGCCGATGGCCGCCCGATCATGGAGATGGGTTCGCGCCGCACGAACGAGCGCGCCGCGGTGTCCGCCGCGCGCGCCGCCTACATCGCCGGCTTCGCCTCCACCTCGAACATGGAGGCCGCGAAGCAGTACGGCATCCCGGCCGCGGGCACGTCGGCGCACGCGTGGATGCTGCTCCACCTCGACGAAAACGGGGTGCCCGACGAAAAGGCCGCCTTCCGCTCCCAGATCAATTCCCTCGGCCCGGGCACCACCCTGCTCGTGGACACCTTCGACATCACCCGCGGCGTGGAGAGCGCCCTCGAGGTCGCCGGCACCGAGCTCGGCGCGGTGCGCATCGACTCCGGAGACCTCGGCATCGTCTCCCGCCGGGTGCGCAAGCAGCTTGACGACGCCGGGGCCTTTGACACCAAGATCGTCGTGTCCTCGGACCTCGACGAATTTGCCATCGCCGGCCTGCGCGGTGACCCCGTGGACAGCTTCGGCGTGGGGACCTCGGTGGTCACCGGCTCCGGCACTCCCACGGCCGGCATGGTGTACAAGCTTGTGGAGGTGGAGGGGCACCCCGTCGCCAAGCGATCGAGCGGCAAGGTCACCTACGGCGGGACAAAGAGCGGCGTGCGCGCGTACAGGGGTTCGGGCGTGGCCGTCGGCGAGATCGTGTGCCCCTTCGAGGCGGACATCCGCCGCAGCCCCAAGCTCGACTACCAGCGCATGGATGTCCCCCTGATGCGCGACGGGGAGGTCGTCGGCGGGCAGCACGACCTCGAGGAAAGCCGGGCCCACCTGGCCGCGGCGCGCAAGACGCTGCCGTGGGAGGGCCTGGCCCTCTCCCGTGACGAGCCGGCGATCCCGACGCGCTTCATCGGGTTCCCGGAGCCGGCCGAGTAGGCGGGCCGACGTCGCCGGGTGGCGGGGCGGGCCGACGTTGCCGGGTGGCGGGGCGGGCCGTCGCGGCGGCGCGTGATATCACGGTTTGCGGTTTGGGCCCCCGCGTTTGCCCAGGTCGCCGACCGCCGCACCGTCCGAAACGTGATATCACGGTTTGCGGTTTGAGCCCCCGCGTTCGCCCAGGTCACCCCCTGCGGCCCCGCCCGAAACGTGATATCGCACCCAGCTGCCCCGGCCACCCCCTGACCCGGGAGCCCCGCGTCCCCGTTCCGTTGCGGCTTTCCCCGCCCCACCGCATACACTTGGCACCCGTGAGTGACCAACCCCTGAGCCCGTCCACGACCGAACTCCTTTCGGCCGCCGTCGAAGCCCTGGGCGGTGCCGAGCGACCGGGCCAGGTGGCGATGGCGGAAGCCGTGACCAAGGCAATGGACTCAGAGCGCCACCTCGCCGTGCAGGCTGGGACGGGCACGGGTAAATCCCTCGCCTACCTCGTCCCCGCCATCCGCCACGCGCAGGCCACCGGTTCTAGCGTGGTGGTCTCCACCGCCACCATCGCGCTCCAGCGCCAGCTGGTGGAGCGCGATCTCCCGCGGCTTGCCGACGCCCTCGAGCCCCTCCTGGAACGCCGTCCGACCTTCGCGATCCAGAAGGGCCGCAACAACTACGTCTGCCTGCACAAGCTTTCCGTGCCGGAGACCACCCCGGAGGCGCTGATCGAGGAGGACGACATCTCCTGGCTCGGGCGCCACGTCAAGCGGGTCAACGAGTGGGCGCAGGAAACGGGGACAGGCGACCGCGACGACCTCGACCCCGGTGTGCCCGATCTCGCCTGGCGCCAGGTTTCCGTCACCTCGAACGAATGCCTGGGGGCGAACCGCTGCCCGCACGGCGAGGACTGTTTCGCCGAGCTTGCGCGCGAGCGCACCCGCGACGTAGATATCGTGGTCACCAACCACGCCCTCCTCGCCATCGACGCCCTCTCCGACGCCGACATCCTCCCGGAGCACAGCGTCACCGTCATCGACGAGGCCCACGAGCTCGACGGACGCATCACCTCCGTGGCCACCAGCGAAATTTCCGCCCGCGCGCTGACGCTGGCGTCGCGACGCGCGGACAAGCTCGGCGGGAAGAAGGGCGATCTCGAGGGCGTCGTCGACGACTTCACCGCCGCCATCGACCTGGAGGAGCCCGGCCGCTGGGAAAACATTTCCCAGCCAGCCCGCGCGGCGTTCATCGCCGTGCGCGACGCACTGTGGCGCACCCGCGAGGCCATAGCCCGCGCCCCCGAGGGAGAGGCCGCCAACCAGCCCGAGACCTACGCCGAGCGGGAAAACCTGAAGAACCACCTCGAGGACCTGCACGACGCCGTCGTGCGCATCCTCGGAGTCTTCGACGAGGATGACCCGTCCAAGCACACCGATGTGGTGTGGCTGACGCGCTCGGAGCGCAACGGCGACTCCGTGGCCGTTGCCCCTCTGTCGGTCTCCGGGTTCCTGCGAGAGCGTCTCTTCGCCGAGCAGACCGTCATCCTCACCTCCGCCACCCTCACCATCGGCGGGAACTTCAACGCGATGGCCGCCGCGTGGGGCCTGCCCGACAAGACGTGGGACAGCCTCGACGCGGGCACCCCGTTCAACCCGCGGGCCGCCGGCATCCTCTACACCGCCCGGCACCTGCCCGCGCCGGGGCGCGAAGGCCTGGCCCCGGAAACGCTTGATGAGATCGCGGAGCTCATCACCGCAGCAGGCGGGCGCACCCTGGGGCTCTTCTCGTCGCGCCGCGCCGCGGAGCAGGCCGCCGAGGAGATGAAGAAGCGCCTCCCCTTCGACATCCTCGTCCAGGGGGAGGACTCCACAGGTGCCCTCGTGGAGAAATTCGCGGCCAGCGAAAACGTTTGCCTCTTCGGCACCCTCACCCTCTGGCAGGGCGTCGACGTGCCGGGGCGCTCGCTGTCCCTTGTGCTCATTGACAGGATCCCGTTCCCCCGCCCAGACGACCCCCTGCTTCAGGCCCGCTCCAAGGCGGCCGACGCCGCGGGGCGCTCCGGTTTCATGGAGGTCTCGGCGACCCACGCGGCGCTGCTCATGGCGCAGGGCGCAGGTCGGCTCCTGCGCTCGGTGAACGACAGGGGCGTTGTCGCGGTCCTGGACAATCGCCTGGTCACCAAACGCTACGGCTCCTTCCTGCGCAGGTCACTCCCCGCCTTCTGGGAGACCACCGACCCCACCGTGGTCCGCGGCGCGCTCAAGCGCCTCGTCGCGCAGGGTTAAGGTGCCCCCCGCACCGCCACGACGGTCAGGGATCCCGGGGCGATCTCCGTGAAACCGGCGTCGCGCACGGCCACCGCGCCCGGCACGGCGGCGAGGCGCTCGAACTCCCCCGCCGGGACCTCGCGGACGTTCACCCCGTAGCCCCCAGCGGCCCACACCCTGACCCACTCAAGCGGAAGCGCCGCCGCCAGGAGCATCGAGGCGTGTCCCACTTGGGCCGCGGCCTTGCCCGCGGACATCCCCAGCCCCGCGTTGATGTGGAGGGTGGGCCAGGTGGCGTCGATAAGCGGCGCGGGGCCGCTATGCTCCACCTCGGTGCCCCTGACCTGGAGCTTGCGGATCTCCCGCGGCACGTCCCCCACCGCGGAGGGAACGAACGCGCGCACGCTCGACTCCGTCACACCCGGAAGCCCCTGGACATCGAGCCACGCCTTGTTGCGGGCTCGGCGGGCGACCTTGCGGATGCGGTGCGAGTACCACCGGTCGAGCGCGTCGCTCCACGGCCCGTCCTCGGCGGCGCGGGGGTCGAGGCACAGCTTGACGACGGCCCTCGCGGCGTCACCCAGCAACTCGAGGCGCTCCGGCGGGTTGTCCCGGGGGATGTTCAGCGCCATCTGCATCGCCTGAACCGCCGACGGGTCGGCCGGGTCCTCGCCTCCGCTGCCGCCGTCGGCGAGCCGGTCGGCCAGAAGCGCGTGCGCGCTGGCCAGCGCATCCGTCACGCCAGCGCCACCCTGTGCCCCTGGCCGTTTACCTCGTCGGCGGAATCGATCTCCTCGCGGGGAATGCCAAGCATGTACAGCACGGAATCCAGGAAGGGGTGGTTCACGGAGGCGTCCGCGATCTCCTTCAGCGCCGGCTTGGCGTTGAAGGCGATGCCGAGGCCGGCGGCGGAGAGCATGTCGATGTCGTTCGCTCCGTCACCGACCGCCACCGTCTGGCTCATCGCCAGCCCCGAGTCCGCCGCGAATTCCCCGAGGAATTCCGCCTTGGCCCGCCTGTCGACGATCTTGCCCACCACGCGGCCCGTCAACCTCCCGTCGGCGATCTCCAAGGTGTTGGCGCGCACGTAGTCCAGCTCCAGCTCCTCCGCAAGGCCCTCGAGAACCTGGATGAACCCGCCCGAGACCACCGCGGTGCGGTATCCCAGGGAATTCAGGGTGCGGATGGTGGTCCTCGCACCCGGGGTCAATTCAATGCTGGCGGCGACCTCGTCAATGACGGAGGCCTCGAGGCCCTCCAAGGTGGCGACGCGCTCGCGGAGGGACTGCTCGAAGTCGAGCTCGCCGCGCATCGCACGCTCGGTGACGGCCGCGACCTCGGCCTCCCTTCCCGCGTGGGCTGCCAGCATCTCGATCACCTCACCGGTGATGAGCGTGGAGTCGCAGTCGAAGCAGACGAGGCGTTTGGCCCGGCGGTGCAGCCCGGCATGCTCGATGGCCAGGTCGACACCCATTTCCGCCGAGAGTTCCGCCAGAGTCTTGCGGATCTCCCGCCCGTCGCCGGGGCTGTAGTCGGGAAGCGTCACGCGGAACTCGAGTCCCGTCACGGGGTAATTGGAGATGCCGCGGATACGGTCGATGTTCGCCCCGTAACCGGCCAGAGCCTGGCCCAGGCGGGAGACCTGGTCGGCCGTGACAGGGTTGCCCAGGGCGACGAGAACGTGCGTCGAACGCGGGCGGGAGACGGACTGCACCTCGGCCCCTGTCTCGATGGTGACGCGCTGCCCGTACTCCCACAGGCCCGCGCGCAGCTCGCGTTCCACATCCGTCAGCGCCAGGGGGTCCATCCCCACGAAGGCAGCGAGCATGAGGCGACCCCGGAAGTCCACCTGTGAGACGTCGAGAAGCTGCACCCCGTGGTTGGCGAGCACCTTGAAAAAGGCCGCGGATACGCCGGGACGGTCGGGGCCGGTGGTGGATACTACCGCGTGTTTCAGCCCCTCCTGGAGCTCGACCTCGAAGACAGCCATCGCGGGGGTCCTTTCGTCCGTGGCGCGCTTAACGGGCAGTTATGTTACTCCACGCGCAAGGAACCCCCCACCGTTGCGGTGGGGGGGTTCCTTCGTCAGGAGGATCAGGGGGCTGGGCTATCTAGGCCCGGTCCCGGATGAAGCTTCTAGTCCTTCTGGCGGTACTCGGTACGCTCCTTGACCATGGTGGTCGTGGATGCGGATTCCTGGCCGCCAAGCTCGCGCGCGTTGCGGCGGGACTCGGCCTGGTCGCCGGAATCGTCGAACTCGTGCGAGTCGCCCTTCCAGGTGGCCGGGGTGTCGGAGCTGTGGCCGGTGTGGGCCTCGCGGCGGAGGCGCTCCACCATGTGCGGGTAGTGCAGCTCGAACGCGGGGCGCTCGGAGCGGATGCGCGGCAGGGAGGTGAAGTTGTGGCGCGGCGGCGGGCAGGAGGTCGCCCACTCGAGGGAGTTGCCGTAGCCCCACGGATCGTCGACGGTGACGATCTCACCGTAGCGCCAGGACTTGAACACGTTCCAAATGAACGGCAGCATACCGATGCCCAGGATGAGGGCGCCGATGGTGGAGACCTGGTTCAGGAGGGTGAAGCCGTCGCTGTCGAGGTAATCGGCGTAGCGGCGCGGCATGCCCATGTTGCCCAGCCAGTGCTGGACCAGGAAGGTCATGTTGAAGCCGATGAAGGTGAACCAGAAGTGGATCTTGCCCAGGCGCTCGTCGAGCATGCGGCCGGTCATCTTCGGGAACCAGAAGTACACGCCGGCGATCGCGGAGAAAACCACGGTGCCGAAGAGGGTGTAGTGGAAGTGCGCGACGACGAAGTAGGAGTCGTGCAGGTGGAAATCCAGCGGCGGGGAGGCCAGCATGATGCCGGTGAGGCCGCCGAAGAGGAAGGTGAACAGGAAGCCCATCGCCCAGAGCATCGGGGTCTCGAAGGTGATGTGGCCGTTCCACATGGTGCCGACCCAGTTGAAGAACTTCACGCCCGTCGGAACGGAGATGAGGAACGTCATGAAGGAGAAGAAGGGCAGCAGGACAGCGCCGGTGGCGAACATGTGGTGCGCCCACACGGCCATGGACAGGCCGGCGATGGCGAGAGTCGCGAAGACGAGGCCGATGTAACCGAAGATCGGCTTGCGGGAGAACACCGGGATGATCTCCGAGATCATGCCGAAGAACGGCAACGCGAGCACGTAGACCTCGGGGTGGCCGAAGAACCAGAAGAGGTGCTGCCACAGGATGGCACCGCCGTTGGCGGTGTCGTAGATGTGGCCGCCCAGCAGGCGGTCGTACAGAACACCCATCGCCGCGGAGAGCAGCAGCGGGAAGATCATCAGGGCGATGATCGAGGTGACGAAGACGGTCCAGGTGAACACCGGCATGCGGAACATGGTCAGGCCCGGCGCACGCAGGGTGAGCACGGTGGTGATCATGTTGATGGCGGAGGCCACGGTGCCGACACCGGTGGCACCGACGCCGACGATCCACAGGTTCGCGGAGACGGACGGGGTGTGCGTCGCGTCAGCCAGCGGCATGTACATGGTCCAGCCGAAGTCCGCCGCGCCGCCCGGGGTGAGGAAGCCCGCGAGCATCGCAAGGACGCCCACCTGGGTGATCCAGAAGCCGAAGGCGTTCAGGCGGGGGAAGGACACATCCGGCGCGCCGATCTGCAGCGGCAGGATGAAGTTGGCGAAGCCCCACACCACAGGGGTACCGAACGCGAGGAGCATCACGGTGCCGTGCAGGGTGAAGAGCTGGTTGAACTGCTCGTTGGACAGGAACTGCAGACCCGGGTGGAAGAGCTCCGCACGGATGAGAAGTGCCATGAGGCCGCCGACGAAGAACCAGACGAAGGACATGATGATGTAGTAGATGCCCAGGGTCTTGTGGTCAGTCGTCGTCAGCACGGAATAGAGTTTGGTGCCTTTACGGGCGTGGCCCGTCGGCTCGGGACGTGTTGGCGGGACGTAACTGTCCAGCCTTGGCGCCACTGCGGTCATTTGATCCTCCTGACTTACGGCACTCGCCCCTTCACTGAATCCGTCAGAGAAGTCACTTGTGCCACAACCGGTACCGAATCATCATAAGGGATCGGTACATGGAATTGCCAGCCATTACAGGCGAGCACAAGCAATTGCCACACCGATCACACTAGACCCCGGGGGCGCTGGTGGGGGGCCGCCGCGTTGTGCCAGTCCACGGCCCGGGGTGCCGGCAACACGGCAAAAGCCGGACTACCCCTTTCGAGGTGATCCGGCTCCACTGGGTTAGTTCCGCCGCGGCGCGGCTCCCCCACTTCGGCGAGCTGCCGCGAAGAAACTCCCCGGGATCAGAAGTCCCAGTCGTCGTCCAGCGTCTCCTCTGCCTTGCCGATGACGTAGGACGAACCCGATCCGGAGAAGAAGTCGTGGTTCTCGTCGGCGTTCGGCGACAGCGACGCGAGGATGGCCGGCGAGACACGCGACTCATCCGCCGGGAAGAGGCCCTCGTAACCGAGGTTGTTCAGCGCCTTGTTGGCGTTGTAGCGCAGGAAGCGCTTCACATCCTCGGACCAGCCGAGCGGGTCATAGATGTCCTCGGTGTACTGGATCTCGTTTTCATACAGGTCGTAGAGCAGGTCGAAGGTGTATTCCTTCAGCTCGTCCTTGCGCTCCTGCGGCTCGTCGCGCAGCGCCACCTGGTACTTGTAGCCGATGTAGTAGCCGTGGACCGCCTCGTCGCGGATGATGAGGCGGATGATGTCAGCGGTGTTGGTCAGCTTGGAGTGCACCGACCAGTTCAGCGGCAGGTAGAAACCGGAGTAGAAAAGGAAGGACTCCAGCATGACCGAGGCGATCTTCTTCTTCAGGGGATCGCCGCCGCGGTAGTAGCTCTTGACGATCTTTGCCTTGCGCTGCACCTCCTCGTTCTCCTCGGTCCAGCGGAAGGCGTCGTTGATCTGCGGGGTCGACGCGAGCGTCATGAAGATGTTGGAGTAGCTCTTCGCGTGCACCGACTCCATGAAGGCGATGTTGGTGAACACGGCCTCCTCGTGCATGGTGCGCGAATCCGGGATCAGCGAGACCGCGCCCACGGTGCTCTGCAGGGTGTCGAGGAGTGTGAGGTTGGAGAACACGCGCATCGTCGCGAGCTTCTCGTCCTCCGTCAGCGTCTTCCAGCTGGGGATGTCGTTCGACACCGGGATCTTCTCCGGCAGCCAGAAGTTGCCGGTGAGCCGTTCCCAGACCTCGAGGTCCTTCTCGTCCGGAATGTCGTTCCAGTTGATGGCCTTCACCGAGCTGGGGTGCTCGTCGAGGTACTTGTCATAATCGTTGTCGGTCACGCGAACCATCCTATCCGTCGTCAAAAATTCGTCTATCCCCCGGGGAGTGCGCCCTTCGCTTCTCGACGCCCCCTCCCCCGCCCCGCCCGAAAACGGCTGCACCGCCGGCGCGCCCCCGTGGTGGAGGTACGCGGCCGGCGGCGTCAAGCGCGGCACCGCGGGGCACTACAGCATGCAGGACACGCAGCCCTCAACCTCGGTGCCCTCGAGAGCCATCTGGCGCAGGCGGATGTAGTAGAGGGACTTGATGCCCTTGCGCCACGCGTAGATCTGGGCGCGGTTGAGATCGCGGGTGGTCACGGTGTCCTTGAAGAAGAGCGTGAGCGACAGGCCTTGATCCACGTACTTGGTGGCCACGGCGTAGGTGTCGATGATCTTTTCGTAGCCGATCTCGTAGGCGTCCTTGAAGTACGAGATGTTCTCGTTGTTCATGTGCGGCGCCGGGTAGTAGACGCGGCCGATCTTGCCTTCCTTGCGGATCTCGATCTTCGAGGCGATCGGGTGGATCGACGAGGTCGAGTTGTTGATGTAGGAGATTGAACCGGTCGGGGGGACCGCCTGCAGGTAGCGGTTGTAGATGCCGTCCCGGGCGACGTCCGCCTTGAGCTGCGCCCATTCCTCGGCTGTCGGAACCGCGGCGGAGGAGTTGGCGAAGAGCGCCTTGACCTTCTCCGTCTTCGGCTGGAAATCCGCGGGATCGTAGCGGTCGAAGAATGCGCCGCTGGCGTACTCGGACTTGTCGAAGTCCGCGAAGGCCGTCCCCTTTTCCACGGCGATCTTGTGGGAGGCCCTGATGGCCTCGTACATGACGGCGGCGAAGTAGGCGTTGGTGAAGTCCAGCCCCTCCTCGGAGCCGTACTCGATGTGCTCGCGGCCGAGGAAGCCGTGCAGGTTCATCTGGCCCAGGCCGATGGCGTGCGAGGCGTCGTTGCCCTCGCGGACCGGGGGAACGGAGTCGATGGAGGTCTTGTCCGCCACGGCGGTCAGGCCGCGAATGGCCGTCTCGACGGTGCGGGAGAAGTTGTCGGAGTCCATCGTCATCGCGATGTTGAGCGAGCCGAGGTTGCAGGAGATGTCGTGGCCGATCTCGGCGTAGGTCAGGTCCTCGTTGAGCACGGAGGGCGAGTTGACCTGGAGGATCTCCGAGCAGAGGTTGGACATGTTGATCCGGCCGGTCTTGACGGGGTTCGCCCTGTTCGCCGTGTCCTCGAACATGATGTAGGGGTAGCCCGACTCGAACTGGATCTCGGCGATGGTCTGGAAGAACTGCCGCGCGTTGATCTTTGTCTTGCGGATGCGCGGATCCTCAACCATCTCGTCGTACTTTTCAGTGACGGAGATGTCGCTGAACGGCAGGCCGTAGATGCGCTCGACGTCGTAGGGCGAGAAGAGGTACATGTCGTCGTTGCGCTTGGCCAGCTCGAAGGTGATGTCCGGGATGACCACACCGAGGGAGAGCGTCTTGATGCGGATCTTCTCGTCCGCGTTTTCCCGCTTCGTGTCCAGGAAGCTGAGGATGTCGGGGTGGTGGGCGTTGAGGTATACCGCGCCGGCGCCCTGGCGCGCACCGAGCTGGTTGGCGTAGGAGAAGGAGTCCTCGAGAAGCTTCATCACGGGGATGACGCCGGAGGACTGGTTCTCGATGTGCTTGATGGGGGCGCCCGATTCGCGGATGTTGGACAGCAGCAGGGCCACGCCGCCGCCGCGCTTGGACAGCTGCAGCGAGGAGTTGATGGCGCGGCCGATCGACTCCATGTTGTCCTCGATGCGCAGCAGGAAGCAGGACACCAGCTCGCCGCGCTGGGCCTTTCCGGCGTTGAGGAAGGTCGGCGTCGCCGGCTGGAACCGGCCCGTCATGATTTCGTCGACAAGCGCGCTCGCGACATCCTCGTTGCCGTCGGCGAGGAAGAGGGCGGTCATGGCGACGCGGTCCTCGAAACGCTCGAGGTAGCGGCGGCCGTCGAAGGTCTTCAGCGTGTAGGAGGTGTAGTACTTGTACGCACCGAGGAAGGACCGGAAGCGGAATTTGAAGGCGTAGGCGCGCTTGAAGGTTTCCTTGACAAAGTCCCAGTCGTACCTGTCCAGCACGTGCGGCTCGTAGTACTTGTTGTCCACCAGGTACTTCATCTTCTCTTCCAGGTCGTGGAAGTAGACGGTGTTCTGGTTGACGTGCTGCAGGAAGTACTGGTTCGCGGCCTCGCGGTCCTTGTCAAACTGGATCTCACCGTGCTCGTCGTACAGGTTCAACAGTGCGTTGAGCGCGTGGTAATCGAGCTGGTCGGCCTGGTTCGCGGGTTCCGGGACGTTCCTGCCGCGCTTCTCGGTGGTGGGGGTGCTCACTGGCAAAACGCTCCTATGCTGATCTGCTGTATTTGTTGCTGTATTTGTCACGCAGCCGCGCGAGGCGGTCGGCGCTTTCGTGCTCGACCTCGTTGTCGAGCTGCTCGAGCTTTTCGACGTCCTCCGCGGCCAGCGGGGACAGGCCCAGCCGGCCGGCGTGGGCGATGAGCTGCTCACGGACGTGGCTGGCATCCCCCTCCGCCCCCATGAGCTCGAAGCGGTAGAGGTAGGGCACGTTGCACTTGGCCGATATTACTTCACCGGCCCGACAGAAGTCCGTGCCGAAGTTGGAGTTGCCGGCGGCGATGACCCCCCGCAGCAGGCCGCGGTTGTGCTCGTCGTTGAGGAACCGGATCACCTGGGCGGGCACGGGCCGGGTGTTCTGGTGCGAGATGGACGCTCCCCCGCCGTAGGTGGGACAGATGAGGACGTAGGGCTCCTCCACGCGGAGCTCCCCCTCACCCCGGCGGAGCGGAATCCGCTGAGCGGGCAGGCCGACCTTTTCCACGAACCGCCTCGTGTTTCCGGTGGCGGATGAGAAGTACACGATGAGCATCGACGTAGTGCCTCACTGAAAAAGCCGCCGGCGATGCGACGGCTGGGGATGGTTCGGGTGCGGCGGGCGCACCCGTTGCGTAGGGAGCCAGACCTAGGCGGCGGCCTGGAGGCCGCGGATGCGGTCGGGGCGGAAGCCGGACCAGTGCTCGCCGTCGACCTCGACAACGGGCGCCTGGAGGTAGCCGAGGGCCATGACATAGTCACGGGCCTCGTCGTCGACGGAGATGTCCACGAGGTTGTACTCGAGTCCGGCCTTATCCAGGGCCTTCTTGGTGGCGGTGCACTGGACGCAGGCGGGCTTGGTGTAAACGGTGATGGACATAACCTGTTGGCTCTTTCTCTCCGACGTGGGTGTTCTTTCGCGGCCCCCGTTCCCTCCCGGGGCGACACCAGTAAACACTATACTTTGTGGGCAATTTAGGCAACTGATACTACATGTAGTAGTTACAGCGGTGATATTCCCAGGATGACCCAGCGTAATCACCCACATGTAGTTCGCTATAACCACTCGCTTCCCCGCGGCCCGGAGGGAACGCGGGAAAACGTGGCCGGCGCCACCGTCCCGGCCCCTTCAGAGGGGCCAGCGAATGCCAGGGAAATGCGGAACACCCCGTCCTCCGGGTGGGAGAGACGGGGTGCTGGCGGGCCGGCGGAACCGGCCCGGACGCGACTAACCCTGGCGGGCCTTGAAGCGCGGATCCTTCTTGTTGATCACGAAAACCTTGCCGTGGCGGCGCACAACCTGAGCGCCCGGCTTGTTCTTCAGCGACCGAAGCGACTTGCGGACCTTCATCGGGCGCTCCTTTCTTAGTGGGGTTTGATCTCTTACGGCGACCCGACCCCGGCGCGGAAACCGGCCGGGTCGCGACACGGCGGTTCATATTACCTGATAAAGGGCCCCGTTCAAAACCTGCCCGGAACTCACCCCGGTTGGCGCGCACCCGCCCCGCGCTACGATGGCAGCCATGTCGACCAACAGCGAAGACCTGCAGCAGCACATCATCGGCGCTCTCGGCGTGGCCCCCGCCATCGACGTGAAGGCCGAGATCGACAGGCGCGTAACCTTCCTCGCGGACTACCTGGCACACTCCGGGGCGCACGGGTTCGTCCTGGGCATCTCCGGCGGGCAGGACTCCACGCTGGCGGGCCGGCTGGCCCAGCTGGCCGTGGAGAAGCGGCGCGCGGAGGGGGCCGAGGCGGCGTTCATCGCGGTCCGCCTGCCTCACGGCGTCCAGGCCGACGAGGAGGACGCGCAGGCCGCGCTGGAGTTCATCGCCCCCGACGAGCGCGTCACCGTGGACATCGCCCCGGCAACCGCCGCGCTGTCCGAGCAGGTCTCCCGTGCCCTCGGGACGGAGTCGCTGGGTGACTTCAACAAGGGCAACGTGAAGGCGCGGATGCGCATGATCGCGCAGTACGCCATCGCGGGCGAGCGGGGCATGCTGGTCATCGGCACCGATCACGCGGCAGAGAACGTCACCGGGTTCTTCACCAAGTTCGGCGACGGCGCCGCTGACCTCCTGCCCCTCGCCGGTCTGGACAAGCGCCAGGGTGCGGCGCTGCTCGCCCACCTGGGCGCGGAACGCCGCCTGTGGGAGAAGGTCCCCACCGCCGACCTGGAGGACAACCGCCCCTCGCTTCCTGACGAGACCGCCCTCGGCCTCCCTTACGGCGCCATCGACGACTACCTCGAGGGCCGGGCGATCCAACCCGCCGAGCGCGACCGCCTCGAGCACCTGTGGCGGGTGGGCGAGCACAAGCGCCACCTGCCCCCGGGCCCGAACGACACCTGGTGGCGTTAACCCACGGCCTCCAGCGACTCCTCCGCGGCGCGGGCGAGCGCAGAACCGTAGGACGGCCCGTGCGTGTAGGCGTGCACCGCGAGCGGGTGCAGCTGGTGGATGGGGATCCGCCGCTCCCAGCCCTGCCCGAGATCACCTACTTCCCCGTATCCCTCCACGATGGACCGGAGGTGCGGGGCACCGAACAGCTCCAGCATCGCGATATCCGTCAGGGGGTGGCCGCCGTGCGCTGCCGGGTCGATGAACCGCGGGCCCTCAGCTGAGAAGAGCAGGTTTCCGGACCACAGGTCGCCGTGGATGCGCGCCAGCGGGGCATCCTCATCCTCGGCGAGGAGGGCGTCACACGCCCGCTTGACGACGTCCCACTCCGCGCCTCCGAGGTTCCCCGCCTCCCGGGCCTTTTCCGCGAAGGGGAGCACCCTCTGGTGGACGTAGAAGTCGGCCCACCGCGCGGTGGGCGTGCACTCCTGCCGGGCACGGCCGATGAAGTTCGGCCCGTCCCACCCGTCGGCCGGCGCGCCGAAGGCACGCGCGCCCATCCGGTGGATCGCCGCGAGCTCCCGGCCGGCGCGCCTGGCCGCCCCGGGCGTGGGGCGGGTGGTGTCCACCCGCTCGATGGTGAGGGTGTTGGAGGCGTCGTCAAGTGAATAGACCTCCACCACCGCCTCGCTGCCCTCGCGCAGCCACCGCAGGTAGGCGGCCTCGGCGGCAGCCGCCTGAGGCGCGCTGCCCTTCTTCGTGAACGTCTCAGGCATGTGCCGCCTCCAGGTTGAGCAGGTGTTTCTTCACGTCGGGCCCGGCCAGGTAGTTGCCCGGGGCACCGCCGGAACGGGTGACGCGGTGGCAGGGAACAACGATGGGCAGCGGGTTCCGGGCGCAACCGGTGCCCACGGCCCGGTTGGCGCCCGGGTGGCCCAGGTGCCGCGCGAGCTCCCCGTAGGAGACGGTAGACCCGTAGGGGATGCCCAGCATCGCGCGCTGAACCTCTTCCCGGAATCCCCCGGTGAGGCTCCAATCGAGCGGCAGGGTGAACTCCTTGCGCGCGCCGGCGAAGTACCCGGCGAACTGCGCGGCCGCTTCGGCGTCGAGGGCTTCGCGTTGCTCCCCGCTCAGCTTGGCAAGCTCCTCCGCGAAGCCCTCGCGCTCGAAGACCACCCGCACCAGGCCCCGGTCGGATCTCACGGCCAGGAGTTTGCCGACGGGCGAGTCGAGTTCGCACCATGTGTAACTCTCCATGCGGCCGAGTGTAGGCGGGCGCGAAAAAAGGCGGCGGACCGACCCGAAGGTCGACCTACCGCCCGTGATGGTGGAGCTAAGGGGATTCGAACCCCTGACCCCCACACTGCCAGTGTGGTGCGCTACCAGCTGCGCCATAGCCCCGTGATTGGTATGTAGTTGTGCGAGTGGAGCTAAGGGGATTCGAACCCCTGACCCCCACACTGCCAGTGTGGTGCGCTACCAGCTGCGCCATAGCCCCGTTGTGGGCCCCGCGGGGCCCCGCAACTCCGATAAATATACACACCGCCCGCAGGCGCGACCAAATCGCCTCCACGGGCGGTGCGGGTGTGAACGCGACCTACTTGGTCAGCTGGTCCATCCAGCCGGAAAGGTCCCCGCCGCCCTCGATGAGGTCCTTGTCATCGCGCATCACGCGCGGGGAGTAGGCCTCGCCGGTCTTCTCGGTCTGGTAGTCGAGGTTCTCCTTGCCCATCTTCTCGGCAACGGGCAGGTACTTGCCGTCCCGGATGTCCTGGACGGCCTCCTTGCTCGCGCCGAAATCGCGGGCTTGGTCTGCCAGGCCGTTGTTGTCGAGCTTGTTGTAGACGCTCTGCTGCTTCTCGAAGAGCATGGTGCGCAGGTTCCACATCGCCGGAATGTCCTGGTGGTCCACCAGCGCGATCTCGGCGGCGAGGGCGCGGGTGGAGTGGCCCTGCTGGTACTTGTCGCCCTGCCCGTCGAGGAAGGTCATCGGGTGCAGCTTGACGGAGATGTCACCGGACTGGATCTTGTCCAGCATCTCCTGGTCGGTCTTCTTCGCCAGATCCGCGCAGTGCGAGCAGGAGAAGTCCTCGAAGAGGCTCGCCGACGGCGCGTTGTCCCCGCCCTCGGTGGAGGAGAGCGTGAAGTAGGGGTCACCCTCGTTGTAATCCACCTTGAGCTTCTCCACCGGGATCATCTTTTCCGCGATGGCTTCGCTGCGCTGGGTCCGGCCGTTGTAGACGACCAGGCCGATCACGATGGCCGCGATGGCGATGATGGCCAGCAGCGCCAAGATGAATCCGGAGCCGCCCTTGGCGTTGGGGTTCTGCACCTTGCGTGTGGTCACGTTTCTGCACCTTTTCTCTGGGTGTGTTCCGTGCGGGTGTCCTCCCGCGGTGGAAACCGGGATGAACAGATTTTATGGGTAGAGCGCGAATTTCTTAAACGGGCGGTAAATCATGAACAGGGTGATGGCGACGTAGAAGACGTCCCGGCCGATCGTGCGCAGAAGGTTCGTCGCCGAAGCCTCCTGCCCGGGATTGAAGCAGCCGCAGTCGATTCCGAGTCCCCGGGCCCACGCCGATGTCAGGCCGATGATGAAAAGCGCCAGCACCCCGATCGACACCCACCCCGCGGGGCGCAGTTTGATTCCGAGCAACAGGAGCAGGCCGCCCGCGATCTCCAGCGGGCCGATGATGTTGGCCAGCATGTCCGACCACTCGGGGGTGAAGATTTCGTAGGCGGCGATGGTCCGCGAGACATCCATGTGCACGCCGATCTTGGAGATCCCGGCGGAGATCCAGATGTAGGCCATGAAGAAGCGGGCCGCCGCGGAGAGGACGTCCAGCACCACTTCGCGCGTGCCGTCCGCGCGGGCGGCGGGCGAGGCGGCCCGAGTCGTAGCGTTTCGTTTCATCGTCACCTACCAGACGATAGTCCAGCCCGGCGCGGGGGAGAACCGCACCGGGCTGGGGTCTGCCTCACTATCGCCTGCGGGTTTACTCCCCGAGCACGCCGGAGACGAGCTCCTGCGCCTCCGACTGCACCTTGTGCAGGTGGTCCTCACCGAGGAAGGACTCGGCGTAGATCTTGTACTTGTCCTCGGTGCCGGAGGGCCGGGCGGCGAACCACGCGTTCTCGGTGACAACCTTCAACCCGCCGATGGCCGCGCCGTTGCCGGGCGCCTCGGTGAGCTTGGCGGTGATCGTCTCCCCCGCCAGCTCGGTGGCGCTGACCTGGTCCGCCGAGAGCTTCTTCAGCACCGCCTTCTGCTCGCGGGTGGCGGGGGCGTCGGTACGTGCGTAGGCGGGCGCACCGAACTTTTCCGCCAGTTCGGCGTAGCGCTGGGAGGGAGTCTGACCCGTGACGGCGGTGATCTCGGCGGCCAGCAGATCCATGATCAGGCCGTCCTTATCGGTGGACCAGACGGTTCCGTCGGTGCGCAGGAAGGAGGCGCCGGCGGACTCTTCCCCGCCGAAGCCGATGGTGCCGTCGATGAGCCCGGGCACGAACCATTTGAAGCCCACCGGCACCTCGACGAGTTCGCGGCCGAGGGAGGAAACCACGCGGTCGATCATGGAGGAGGACACGAGCGTCTTGCCCACCGCGGTGGAATCGGCCCAGCCGGTCCGGTGCGAGAACAGGTAGTCGATCGCGACGGCGAGGTAGTGGTTCGGGTTCATCAGTCCGGCATCCGGGGTGACGATGCCGTGGCGGTCCGCGTCCGCGTCGTTACCGGTGGAGATGTCGTACTTGTCCCGGTTGTGCACCAGCGAGGCCATGGAGTTCGGCGAGGAGCAGTCCATCCGAATCTTGCCGTCGGTGTCGAGGGTCATGAACCGCCAGGTCGCGTCCACCTCGGGGTTGACCACCGTGAGGTCCAGCCCGTGGGCATCGGCGATCGCGCCCCAGTAGTCCACGCTCGCCCCGCCCATCGGGTCAGCACCGACGCGGATGCCGGAGGAGCGGATGGCCCCGATGTCGACCACGTTGGGAAGATCCGCGACATACGAGCCCATGAAGTCGAACTTCTCCGCCCGCTCATCGAGCACCCCGCTTACCGACGTCCTCTGCACGCCCTTCAGACCACTCGCGATGTAGCGGTTGGCCCGCTCGGCGATCCAGTCCGTCGCGTCGGCATCCGCCGGCCCGCCGCTGGGCGGGTTGTACTTGAAGCCGCCGTCGCGCGGCGGGTTGTGGGAGGGCGTGACCACGATTCCGTCGGCCCGCTCCGGGGCGCTGCCCGTCACCCCTCCGGCGAGGGCGGCGTTGTGCCGCAGGATCGCGTGGGAGACGGCCGGGGTCGGCGTGTAGCGCCCGGCGGCGTCGACCAGCACCGTGATCCCGTTGCCGATGAGCACCTCGAGCGCCGACACCATCGCGGGCTCCGAAAGCGCGTGGGTGTCCCGCCCGATGTAGACGGGCCCGCCGATGCTGTTCTCCCGCCGGTAATCCACGATCGCCTGGGTGGTGGCCCAGATGTGCTGCTGGTTGAAGGCGTTGTCGAGCGAGGACCCGCGGTGGCCGGAGGTGCCGAAGACCACCTGCTGCGCCGGGTCGTGCGGGTCGATGTCTCGGGTGTAGTAGGCGGTGACCACCTCGGCGACGTCGATGAGGTCTTCGGGGCGGGCAGGCTGGCCTGCGCGTTCGTGGGCCATGGGTAGCTCCTTCGTGGTTCTTGTCGGTCTACTCCCCCATCTTCCCCGCCCCGGGGCGTTTCCGCCACGGAAATCCGCCCGGGGCGCGACGCGCCGTGCGCCAGACCGGGTCTAGGGTTGATTCCCGTGTGGAAAGACCCCGTCCTCGTCGGCCTGGGCGCCTCCCTCGGCGCCTCCGCCCGCTACCTGGTGTTCCTCGGTGCTCCCCTCGCGGGCATCGAGGTTCACGTGCTGACCGCCGTGGTAAACGCGCTCGCATGCTTCGCCATGGGCGCGTTCGCGCCGGGCAGGTTCTGGGGTACCGGGGTGCTGGGAGGCTTTTCGACGCTCTCGGCAGTCTCCCTCGCCGCGGCGCAGTCCACCCCGGCCGGTGCGGCCGCCACCCTCGGAGTCAGCCTGGTGACGTGCCTCGGGGCGTGGTTCGCCGGCGACGCAGCCCGATCCGCCGCGCGGGGGCGGGCGTGAGCGCGGCCGCTGTGTTCACCCTGGCCGCCGTGGCTGCTGGGGGATTCGTTGGCGGGGTGTGCCGCTGGGCGCTGAGCCACCTGAACAGCGGAACCCGCCACCCGGGTACGTGGGCCGCGAACGTCGTTGGTTCCGCGGTGCTCGGGTTCTCGCTGGCCATGCCCGGAATGTGGCCGCTCGCAGCGGGTGCGGGCTTCGCGGGCGCCCTGTCCACGTGGTCCACGCTGGCCAGGGAGCTCGGCCAGCACCTCCAGGCCCGGCGCTGGCGGCAGGCGGCCGGCTCCGCGCTGATTACCGCCGCGGTGACTGTGGTTGCCGCCTATGTCGGCATGAGCTACGGCCGGCGGGTGTTCGGCTGAGGCACCCGCCGGCCGCTTCGTCCGGCTAGTCCGCGATGGCGTCGAGAGGCGGAGTCGCCGTCGCCCGCTGTGCGGGCCAGAGAGCCGCCAGCACGCCGACCACGATGGAGCCGCCGAGCATGATTCCGATCAGCTGCCACGGGATCTCGATGTTGTCCAGGCCCTGGCCGCTGAGGACCTTGAGGAAGGCCCACCCCAGGCCCAGCCCCATCGCGATGCCCGCCAGGGCTCCGAAAACCGCCATCTGCACCGATTCGAGGATGATCATCGTGCGGATCTGCCCGCGCTGCGTACCGACGGCACGCAGCATGCCGATCTCCTGCCGGCGTTCGATCACCGACAGGGTCAGCGTGTTGATGATGCCGAGGACGGCAATCACCACCGCCAGCGATAGGAGCGCGTAGAGGATGAAGAGCATCTGGTCGATCATTCCGCTGACCTCGCCGCGCATGTCCTCGGTGGAACGCACCTGGACGATGATGTTCGACTTCACGCTGTCCTCGAGGTTCTTGCGCAGCTCCTCGGAGGAGACGGACCCGTCGCCGTTCACACCCGCCATCTGAATTTGCAGGGTGTTCTCCGGAACGACCTTCACGGCGGTGTCGTGGCCGACCGCGACTCCATTTATCACGTTGGAGTGGTCGAAAATGCCCCCCAGTGTCGCTTCGGCGGTGTCCTGGGAGATCCCCGGGGCGGCGATGGTCACCTTGTCCCCCACGTGCCAGCCGCGGCTCTCAGCGTAGTCGCGTGGCGCGATGATCTTGTCCCCATCCACGGAGGATTCACCCTCCACCATCGTCAGGGTCGTCAGGTCCGCGGGGTCACCCGCGAAGACCGGCGTCGTGCCCACCGGGCCCATCTTGTAGGCGTACTCGCCGTCGACGGTGATCGGGGCCTCGCTGTAGGCTACAACCTCTTTCACGCCCTTGGTGTCCTTCACCTTCGCCGGGACGTCGGCGGGCACGGGGAACGCGCCCATCGAGGGGCCGGAGAGGACGTAGTTCGCCGTGACCTCGTTGTCCGAGACCTTCTCCACAGACTGCTTCATGGTCGCACCGAGCATCCCGATCACCGTCACCAGAGCAATGCCGAGCATGAGGGCGAACGCCGTTGCGCTGGTCCGGCGGGGGTTGCGCCGGGTGTTGGTGGACGCCAGCTTTCCTACGGTCCCGAAGGGCGCGCCGATGACCCTCCCCAGCGGGGGAACGATGGGCAGGCTGAGCGCCGGGCCAGCGAGGAAGAGACCGGCGATGACGGCCACCGCCGCCACGCCCACGAGGATGGCGCGGCGTGACGTGCTCCCGTCATCCCACTGCATCCCGGCGACGGCGCACGCGATACCCGCCGCGATGAGGATCGCACCGGCGATGGTGCGCCCGCGCAGGGGCTGCGGGGTGGAGGACTCGCTGGAACGCATCGCTTCCACGGGGCGAACGCGCCCTGCGCGGCGGGCGGGCGCCCACGCGGAGAACATCGTGACAATGACACCGACAACGATGGGTACGGCGACCGCCCTGAAGGAAAGCCCGAGCCCACCGTCGGGAAGCTCCATGCCGTTTGCCCCCATGACCGCCTTGATCGCGGCGACGAGGAGGGCACCGGCGACGATGCCCGCGAGCGACCCGAGGAGGCCGACAATGAACGCCTCCACCGTGACGGAGCGGGTGATCTGCCTCCGCGAGGACCCCAGGGCGCGAAGGAGGGCGAACTCCTTCGCGCGCTGGGCGACGATCATGGAGAACGTGTTGGCGATGAGGAAGGTGCCCACGAGGAGGCCGACTAGCCCAAAGGCAATGAGGAAGTAGCTGACGAAGCTCAGGCCCTCCTTGATCGCCTTGGAGGTCTCGTCGGCGAGGGAGGCGCCGGTGTCGACCTTGTACTCGGGGTGGGCGGCGCGCAGGGCGTCGACAAGCTGCTCGGCGGACACCCCGTCCTTCGCGGTCAGGGTGAGCTGCGGGATGGTCCTGCCGTCCGTGTAGAACTCGTTGTACATCTCCGGGGTGACCAGGAACAAAAGGGACGCGGCATGGGCCAGCTCGTTTTCGTACAAACCCACGATCGTGTAGTCGTGCCGTCCCGCCGGGTCCACCACGATCAGCTTCTGGTCCAGGGAGATGCCGTACTTCTCGGCGGCGTTCTTGTTCAGGATCGCCTCGCCGACTGCGCTGGGCTCGTGGCCCTCCACGATGGAGGGCGCCTCGCTCACCGACTTGTCGGGGCTGTAATAAATCTGGGTGGAGGCGCTTCCCTGGCCCGTTTGAATGGCCGTCTCGTCCTCAGTGGCCGCGACGACGGTGGCCGAACCGCCCTGATTGACCCGGGCAACCTGCGGATCCTCCTCAAGGGTCTCGACGAGTTCCGGGGTGATCGGCTCACCGCCCTCCCCCGTCTGCACGACGGCATCGACATCCTGGAACTGCGAGCTGACCGCGGAGTCGAAGGTGTTGCCGAGCATGTTTGTGAACATGAGGGAACCCGCGATGAACGCGGTGCCGAGAACAACCGCGAGAACGGTCAGGGCAAGGCGGAGCTTGTGGGCGGCGATGTTGCGCAGCGACACCCGCGTCATGGTTGAAGCCACGTTATCCCTCAATCCCGGACATCACCTGAAGGATGGCCTCCATCGTCGGTTCGTACAGCTCGTCGACGATTTGCCCGTCGCGCAGAAAAATCACACGGTCGGCGTAGGATGCGGCGCGGGCGTCGTGGGTGACGATGACGACCGTCTGGTTGTCATGGTCCACTGCATCGCGCAGGATTTTCAGCACCTCGGCGCTGGCGTTGGAGTCGAGATTGCCGGTGGGCTCGTCGCCGAAGATAATCTCGGGACGGCTCACCAGGGCACGGGCGCACGCAACCCGTTGCTGCTGGCCACCCGAGAGCTCGCTCGGCCGGTGCTTCAGACGGTCCGCGAGCCCTAAACGACGGGTGACTTCCTCAAACCAGTCATCGTCGACCTTCTTCCCCGCGATGTCCGTCGGGAGCGTTATGTTCTCCGCCGCTGTGAGCGTCGGGACCAGGTTGAAGGACTGGAAGATGAAACCGAGCCGGTCACGTCTCAGAGCGGTGAGCGCCTTGTCATTCAAGCCGGCGAGGTCGGTGCCGCCGATGTAGGCAGACCCGGACGTGAAAGAGTCGAGCCCCGCCATGGAGTGCATGAGGGTCGATTTGCCGGAGCCGGAAGGACCCATGATGGCGGTGAACCTGTTAGCTGCGAAGTCAACGTTGACGCCGTCCAAGGCGACAACCTTGGTGTCCCCCTCCCCGTACGTCTTCACGAGATCAACGGCGCGCGCTGCGGGCTCGAGCTGCTCTTCCTCAGGCTCGCGCAAGGCGTGACTTCCCATACTTTTTTCTCCCAGGCCGTGTCGATTAAACAGATGCTCAATACACGCTACCTTGCCGGGGCCAGCCGCATTCACTGGGCGGATAAAGACTGGATAAAAACGTAAAAAACGCACCCTCCGTGTTC
>NZ_DDJO01000021.1:37793-100875 GCF_002339505.1 Corynebacterium sp. UBA2622 | reverse complement strand
CCCGCCGGGCGCGGTGGGTTCGGTCGGGGCGGCCGGTTGCGTCGGCTCCGGGGTCGCCTCACCGGTTTCGGTGGGGGCCGTCTCCACCGGCGACCGCGTGGCGGTGGGCGAGTCCGCGGTGGTGGCGGGGCGTTGCGTGGTCGGCTGTGGGGCGGGCTCGGTGGCGGTTGGTGAGGTGGCCGTCGTGCGCGGCGGGGGAGCGAGGACCCCGCTCTGGTCGGGGTTGGCGTCGGTCGCGCCGAGGGTGAGGCCGCGGGCGAGCAGCAGGACGGCGAACATGGCGAGCAGGACGCCGGTGGACAGGCGCATCACGCCACCGAAGGCGCGGCGGGACTCGGGGGCGCCGGAGGTGTCGTCGTCAAGCGGATCGGCGGCGGGGTCCTCCTCGGCGTCGGGCCGGATGTGGTCCTCCTCGTCGTTGCTCGCCTTCGCACCGACTGCCGCGGTGTCCAGGCGGGTCTCGTCCGAGTCTCCGGAGCCGGGGTGGACCGGCTTCATGTACTCGGTGGGCGGGTAGGCGTCGGAGGCCATCGTGTGGTCCACGACGCGGTCGAGGCGGGTGCCGGCCATGGTGGGGGCGGAGCCGTACTCCTCCCAGAACTCGTTGAGCACCGCGATGCGGATGGCGCGCTCGACCATCCACTGGCTCAGTGGCTCCACGCGGACGAGGAAGCGCACGTCCATCGTCCACGGCATGCCCACCACCACGGGCGGGGTCACCGCGACGGCGGGATGGACGGACAGGTCGCCGAGGACCACCTTGGTGATCTCCGGGTCCGACAGCGCCCGGCGCGCCGCCCTCTCCGCGCGCGCCGTCGCCTCGTCGGCGCTGGTGGACCCCAGCAGCGGGACCGGAATGACCACGAGGGCGGAGGACCAGTAGTTCGAGTGGTTGATGCAGATGCGCGCGGTGGAGTTCGGGATGGACACGGTGGACTGCTCGATGGTGCGGATGTGCGTCGAGCGCATGGTGATCTGGATGACGTCGCCGCTTACCTCCACGCCGTTTCCCTCGAAGGTGACGAAGTCACCCACGCCGTACTGCTTCTCCGTGAGGATGAAGAAGCCGGCGAGGAAGTCGGCGATGATGCTCTGCGCGCCGAAACCGATGGCGGCGGAGACCACGGTCGCGGGGAGGGTGGCGCCGACGAGGGAGAAGCCGATCTGCTGCAGGAAGAACACCAGCAGCAGGAAGAAGGCGACGATCTGGGCGATGTTGATGCCCACGCCCGCGATGGCCAGGCGGGTCTTGCCCTCGTCGGTGTCTCCGCTCTCGTGCACCTGCTTTTCCGCCATGCGGTTGGCGAAACGCCCCGCGCGGGGGATGAGGAGGGCGAGCAGGACGAGGAGGGCGAGGTTGATTCCGGTCTCGGCTATCCAGCGCCAGATTTCTTGGGCGATGTAGGCAAAGGGCATAGTGCCACCAGACTAGACGGGAATTTTTACCGTTTCGCCGACAGATACCTGTGCGCTGTGTATGATGTGGGTCATGATCAATATGCGACTAGTAGTAATTATTCCGTGCGGCGCTTGCCGTAGCGGTCTGTAACCCTTCTCAGTCGCCACAACAAGCGCCCCCGCGTAGCACTTTCGTAGTGCTGTCACGGGGGTTTTGTTTTTGGTCACCCCGCCCTGACATCCACATCAAAGGAGCTTTTCAACGTGGCTGCTTCCCACAAGCCTTCGAAGAAGGCGCCATCGAAGAAAGCCGGTGACGCGGGCCGCGAGCCCGAGGCCCCGGAGCGCATCACCGGCGCCTCCGCGGTCGTGCGCAGTCTCGAGGAAATCGGCGTCGACGTCGTGTTCGGCCTCCCCGGGGGTGCGGTCCTGCCGCTTTACGACGCCCTCGCCCACGCCCGGAAGCTCCGCCACGTCCTGGTGCGCCACGAGCAGGGCGCCGGCCACGCGGCCGAGGGTTACGCCCAGGCATCCGGGAAAGTCGGCGTCTGCATCGCCACCTCCGGGCCGGGCGCGACGAACCTCGTCACCGCCATCGCCGACGCCTACCTCGACTCCGTGCCGATCGTCGCCATCACCGGGCAGGTCGGTTCGCCGCTCATCGGCACCGACGCCTTCCAGGAGGCCGACATCCGCGGGATCACCATGCCCATCACCAAGCACAACGTGATGGTCACGCGCGCCGAGGACATCCCGCGGGCGATCGCGACCGCGGTGCACATCGCCACCACCGGCCGCCCGGGTCCCGTGCTCGTGGACATCCCGAAGGACCTCCAGGCCGAGGAGATCGACTTCGTCTGGCCGCCCACCCTGGACCTGCCGGGGTACAAGCCGAACGTCAAGCCCCACTCCCGCCAGATCTCCCAGGCGGCGAAGATGATCTCGGAGGCCGAACGTCCCGTGCTCTACGTCGGCGGCGGCGTGATCAAGTCCGAGGCCCACAAGGAACTGCTCGAGTTCGCCGAGGCCACCGGGGTCCCCGTCGTGACCACCCTCATGGCGCTCGGCGCGTTCCCGCAGTCCCACCCGCTCTACATGGGCATGCCCGGCATGCACGGCTCGGTCCCCGCGGTCGGGGCGCTGCAGGAGGCCGACCTACTGATCGCCATCGGCACGCGTTTCGACGACCGCGTCACCGGCGACGTGTCCACCTTCGCGCCCCACGCGAAGACGATCCATGCGGACATCGACCCCGCAGAGGTGGGCAAGATCCGCGCGGTGGAGGTGCCGATCGTCGGTGATGCCCGGCGCGTGTTGGAGCAGCTGACGGACGCGTTCCGGGGGAAGGGGATGGACAAGCCGTCGATAAGCGGCTGGATCTCGCGCCTCGAGGGCCTCAAGGAGCGCTTCCCCCGCGGCTACGAGCCGCAGTCCGACGGCAAGCTGGCGCCGCAGTTCGTCATCGAGACGCTCTCGCGCGAGGTCGGGCCCGACGCGATCTACGTCGCAGGCGTGGGCCAGCACCAGATGTGGTCGGCGCAGTTCGTGGACTTCGAGCACCCGCGCACCTGGCTCAATTCCGGTGGTCTGGGCACGATGGGGTATGCGGTGCCGGCGGCCGTCGGCGCCAAGGCGGGCCGGCCCGACAAGGAGGTCTGGGCCATCGACGGCGACGGGTGCTTCCAGATGACCAACCAGGAGATCACCACCGCCGCGCTCGAGGGTTTCCCGATCAAGATCGCGCTGATCAACAACGGCAACCTCGGCATGGTGCGCCAGTGGCAGACGCTGTTCTACGGGGGCAACTACTCCCACACCAAGTTGGGCGGGGAGGTCTACGTGCCGGACTTCGTCAAGCTGTCCGAGGCCCTCGGGGCCGAGGCGATCCGGGTGAGCCGCGAGGAGGACGTCGTCCCGGCGATCCGCAGGGCGCGGGAGATCAACGACCGCCCCGTCGTCATCGAGTTCATCGTTGGCGAGGATGCGCAGGTGTGGCCGATGGTCGAGGCCGGCGCGAACAATTCCGACATCCAGTACGCGCTGGACATCCGGCCGTTCTTCGACATGGAGGAGTCCGCCGCGGTGACCCCCGAGGCGATCCACGAAGTTAGCGAGGCGCTTGAGAAGGCCGAGGCCGAGCGCGCCCAGGAGGGAAAGTAGACATGAACCAGGACGAATCAACCCGCAACATCCTGTCGGTGCTGGTCCTCGACCTCGACGGCATCATCACCCGCGTGACGGCCCTGTTCACCCGCCGCGGCTACAACCTCGTCTCGCTGGTCTCGGCGAAGACGGAGAACGAGGGGATCAACCGGCTCACCATCGTCGTCGACGCCTCCGAGTACCACATCGAGCAGATCACCAAGCAGCTGCACAAGCTCGTCCAGGTGCTCAAGGTGGTCAGGCTTGACGACGACACCACAATCGCGCGTTCCCTCCTCCTCGTGAAGGTTAACGCCGACAATACGAACCGCCCGCAGGTGGTGGATGCCGCGAACATCTTCCGCGCCCGCGTGGTCGACGTCTCCCCGGGCTCCGTCGTAATCGAAGCGACCGGAACTCCGTCGAAGCTGCGCGCGTTCCTCGACGTGATGGAGCCCTTCGGCATCCGCGAATTGGTTCAGTCCGGCCAGGTGGCGCTGAACCGCGGCCCGAAGACGCTCGCCCCGTCGAAGTAAGTGGCTATGCCCGGCCCGGTTTTGTGTCATAATGTGAAATAGAAATCCCACACCATAGGAAAGGTGAGTGCTCAACTCATGGCAATTGACGTCTACTACGACAAGGACGCGGACCTCTCGCTCATCCAGGGCAAGAAGGTCGCTGTCATCGGTTACGGCTCCCAGGGCCATGCCCACGCCCAGAACCTGCGTGAATCCGGCGTCGAGGTCGTCATCGGCCTCCGCGAGGGTTCCAAGTCCGCCGAGAAGGCCCGCGAGGCTGGCTTCGAGGTGAAAAGCAACGCGGACGCCGCCGCATGGGCCGACGTCATCATGCTGCTGGCCCCGGACACCTCCCAGGCCGAGATCTTCACCACCGACATCGAGCCGAACCTCAACCCCGGCGACGCCCTCTTCTTCGGCCACGGGCTGAACATCCACTTCAAGCTCATCGAGCCCGCAGACAACATCACCGTCGCCATGGTCGCCCCCAAGGGACCCGGCCACCTGGTCCGCCGCACCTTCGTCGACGGCAAGGGTGTTCCCGCCCTCATCGCCGTCGAGCAGGATCCCACCGGCGACGGCCAGGCGCTCGCCCTGTCCTACGCCGCCGCCATCGGCGGGGCCCGCGCCGGTGTCATCCCGACCACCTTCGAGGCGGAGACCGTCACGGACCTTTTCGGGGAGCAGGCCGTGCTGTGCGGAGGCCTCGAGGAGCTCATCATGAAGGGCTTCGAGGTGCTCACCGAGGCCGGTTACGAACCCGAGATGGCCTACTTCGAGTGCCTGCACGAGATCAAGCTCATCGTCGACCTGATCTACGAGGGCGGCATCGCCAACATGAACTACTCGGTGTCCGACACCGCCGAGTTCGGCGGCTACCTCTCCGGCCCCCGTGTCATCGACGACGGCGCCAAGGACCGCATGCGCGACATCCTTAAGGACATCCAGTCCGGCGAGTTCACCCGCCGCCTCGTCGCCAACGTCGAGGGCGGCAACAAGGAGCTGGAGAGCCTGCGCGAGAAGGTGTCCAGCCACCCGATCGAGACCACCGGTGCCCAGCTGCGCGACATGATGAGCTGGGTGAAGAACCCGCTCACCGACACCGCGTCCTAGCGGCCCGGCAGCCCGCCCCGCCTCGCCCGATCATCTCGGGTGTGGCGGGCCTTTGTCATGTGTGGGGTGTGCGGGTGCGCGGGGCGGGCTGCGGGTGCGAACCGTGATATCACGCTCTGCGTTTTCCCAGGTCGGCTATTGGTGGCTGCGGGGCCTGGGCAAGGCGACCTGGGGTTTTACAAACCGTGATATCACGCTACGGACCCGCCCGGAGCCCCGCACCCCAGAATTCGCCCCCGGCACACACCAAACCGGCACACCAAACCGGTACACACCGAACCGGCACACACCCCCGAACGCACAAACCGCCCTCTAGAGCTCCGCGCGGAGCTCTAGAGGGCGGGGAAGGTGCTAGGCGCTCACCAGGGGCGAGCGCTCAATCCTTAGTTGGTGGCCGGGGCGGGGGTGCCCTCCGGAGCCATGGTCTCGGCACCCGGGGTGGCAACCTCGGAACCGGAGACCGGAGCCTCGGTGCCGGAGGCCGGGGTGGCCTCCGAGGAGGTCACGGACGAGGTCGTGGTGGCCACGGTGTCGGTGGTGGTGGTCGTGGAGCTGTCACCCTCGTCATCACCGGAGAACAGGCTCCACAGCAGCCATGCCAGCAGCAGCAGGGCCAGCAGACCCAGCAGCCACTTCCACCAGCCGCCGCTCTTCTCCTCGCGCACGGCGGTGGAGCCGGCGGTGTCGCGGGCGACCGGCTTGGAGGTGGTGGTCTTCTCGGTAGTCGTCTTCTCCACGCGGGTGGGCTCCTCGGTGCGGCTGGTGCGCACTTCGTCGACGCGCTTGTCGGCCGCGCCCTTCACGTCATCGACGCGACGGTTAACGTCGTCCGCACCGGGACGGGGATCGTTCGGGTTCGGGGTGTTGCGGTTCGTCATTGCGAATCCTTTCGTGGGGTAATTTTCTTCGGGCATACGTCGCCATATTCACGTGTATCCGACGCGCCTTCACGTCTCCGCGGAGGCGTTGTCTTTATCCACGGTAACAAAATCCGCGGGCCTTACGTCGGAGCGAAGCGACAAGCGGGAAGGGGCGCACGGCTGCAATCCGGGAAATGTGCAGGTCAGACGAACCTGATGCGAACCAGAACGGATTTTCATTAAGTTGCCGATAACGCGGGGGGGTGGATAGACTCCCTTCCTATGACGGACGATTCGGGGGCCGCCCACGCCCACCACCACGGGCACGACCATCATCCGCCGACCGACGCGCCGCTGAAGGCCCTCTCGGCGGCGCTGGCCATCACGGCGGTCGTCTTCCTCGCTGAGCTCGTCGGGGGCTGGGTCACGGGGTCGATGGCGCTCATGGCCGACGCGATGCACATGCTCTCGGACGCGGCCGGCCTCATCATCGCCGTCATCGCGGTGATCATCGGGAGGAAGTCCACAACCGCTGCCGCAACCTACGGTTTCCGCCGTGTCGAGGTTCTCGCCGCGCTGCTCAACGCCGTTACGGTCCTCCTGCTCTCCGTGTGGATCGTCGTCGAGGCAGTACGCCGACTCAGCTCCCCGGGGCACATCATGGCGGGGCCCATGATGGTCATCGCGCTCGTCGGTCTGGTGGCCAACGCAGCTTCCGCGGTGGTGCTCAACCGCCAGCGCGCCAACTCGATCAACGTTGAAGGTGCTTTCCTCCACGTCCTGGTGGACCTCTTCGGATCGGTGGCCGTCCTAGCCGCCGGTGCCGTGATCCTGTTCACCGGCTGGGGTGCCGCCGACGTCGTCGCGTCCTTCCTCATCGCCGCGCTCGTTCTGCCCCGCGCCTGGCAGCTGATGAACCAGTCGGTGCGCGTGCTGCTCGAGCAGGTCCCGCCCGGCTTCGACACCTGCCGCATCGAACCTGCCCTGCGGGCCGTCCCCGGGGTCGTCGACATGCACGACCTGCACCTGTGGAGCCTCGACGGGAACAACGTGCTTGCCTCCGCCCACCTGGTGGTGGCACCGGGGGAGGACGCCGACGAGGTCCTGCGCGGCGCCCAGGCGGAGCTGGCGGCCTTCGGCATCGGGCATTCAACCATCCAGATCGAGCGGCCCGGCCACGTCAGCCTCGAAGGTCCCGAGAACGTTTGCTGAGTCTGCTCTACAGTTGGGCCCCATGGGCTTCACGACGCCGAGCTACTCTCTGTCCGACCTCTTCGCCCGCGCCGACCGGGGTGAACTCCAGCTGCCCGACTTCCAGCGCGAGTACATCTGGGACGTCGACCGCATTCGCACCCTGGTCACCTCCGTGCTGCGCGGGTACCCGATCGGCTCCCTCCTCGCGCTCGACACCCGCAACGTCCCGATGCGCTTCCGCGCCCGCGCCATCGAGGGGGCGCCCGACACGGGCAGGGACCCGGGCCTTCTGCTTCTCGACGGCCAGCAGCGCCTGACCTCCCTTTACCACGCGTTCCGGGGCGACGGTGAGATTCCCACCGTGGACTTCCTCGGCCGGCCAATCCGCCGGCGCTTCTACGTCGATGTCGCTGCGGCTGTCTCGGCGGACCCGATGCCCGTGGAGGCCGTCTTCGCGGTCGACCCCGACGGGCGGGTGTGCTCGCACTTCGGCCCCGGTATCGAGGGTGGGATCCACAGCCGCCGGGACATGCTCGCCCACGGGGTCGTGCCGGTCTCGGCGCTGCTGTGGCCGGAGGGTGACGACCTCCTGTTCGACATGGCCGCGGAGGGGGCGGACGAGGGGCGTCGTGAAGCAGCGAAGCTCTTCCACTCCCGGGTGGTCAGCCACCTGCCCGCGTACACGGTGCCGGTGATCCGCATCGACCGCGAAACGCCCCTGACGGGTATCGGGCAGATTTTCGCGCACGCCAACTCCGCGGGGGTGCAGATGGATGTCTTCGAGCTGCTGACGTCGCTGTTCGCGCTGGAGGACCCGGGTTTCGTGCTGGCTGAGCACTGGGCGGGCGTCGAACGGCGGTTGCGCGCCCACCCTGTCCTTGAGCGCGTGGGGCGCACAGAGTACCTCCGCGCGATGTCGCTCGTCGTGACCAGCCGGCGAGGGCCAGCCCTGGGGCACCGCGGCGACATACTGAATCTCAGCCTCTCCGATTACCTCGCACACGCCGGAGAGCTCACCGCGGCGTTCGAGGCGGCGGCGCACTTTCTCGCCCAGCGCCGGATCTTCACTGCGGAGCAGGTGCCCTACGCGGCGCAGATCGTGTCGCTCGCCGCCATCCTCGCGAGGCTGTCGGCGGACAAGGACGCGCTGGATCAGCGGGGGATAGACCGGCTCAACCAGTGGTTCTGGTGCGGCGTGCTCGGCGAGCTCTACGGTGCCCACGCCCCGACGATCCGCTCGGGCAGCGACGTCGACGAGGTCACGCCCTGGGCCGCGGGGGAGACCGACCGGATACCGCGCACCGTCGCGGACGCCAGCTTCAGCCAGTCCCGCCTGCTCACCGCCGGCCCGGAGTCGGGCGTCTACCGCGGCCTCTACGCCCTCATCATGGGCCGTGGCGCGCGGGACTGGCGCACCGGGCTCGCCTTCGACGCCGCGGCCTTCCGTGACCTGGACCCCCGCTTCAACCAGGTTTTCCCGCGCGGATACTGCGACTCCCGCGGGGTGGATGCGCAGCTGGCGGGCAGCGTGCTCAACCGGACCCCCATGGGCATCCGCACGCAGGTTCTCATGGAGGACAACGGTCCGAAGCGCTACCTGCCGCGGCTGCAATCGAAGTCCCTGCTCGAGGACGAGGAGTTCGACGCGATGCTCGCCGGGCACCTCCTCGATCCCACCCTGCTCCTGGCCTCGGACCACGACGCCTTCTTCCGCGACAGGCTGCGCCGCCTCACCGGGGCGGTCGAGTACTCCATCGGCAAACCGGTCGACCGCGACCTGGAAAACGGGGGCGATACGATGGGGGAGTAGTCACCCCAGCCCTGGAACCGAGCCGACCCCCGAGGCACATGACCCCCACACCCCGCACGCGCGGCACCCGCGCCCTCTGTGCCCTCTGCGCCACGGCCTGCGCGGCCGCCCTCGCCCTGACCGGCTGCGGCTCCGGCGGCCCGGCCAGTCCCCTGGGGACGGCGCGCAGCGCCAACCAGTCCCGCCACGTGGCCGAGCGTTTCGAGGGCCACCCCGTCGTGGTCGACGATCCGACCGGGGTTGAAACGGCCCGCCTGCTCTTCGACGCCTCCGAAACCCTCGTGGTCACCGACGCCACGCCGGAGGCCCAGCTGCGGGGGGCGTCGATAGCCGTCGTCGCCCATGCCCCGATGCTCGTCTACGACCCGGCGCACCGGGAGGACGTTGTCTCGGAGATCCAGCGGCTCAAGGCCTTCACGGTGCTCACGGTGGGGGACGTGACTCTCGCCGCGCGCACCGGCACGGTCCGCGTGTTCCGCGACCCGGGCGGTGAGGACGCGCTGGGCGTGATGACGACGCTGCGCTTCGGCCAACGCGACGTGGAGGACCCGGAACGCGCTGCGCGCGCCGTGGCCGGGCTCGACCCGAAGGCGCCGACGTGGCTGAGGGCCGCGTGGGCGGATCCGAAGGTGATGCCGGGAGCGGAGGCGCGGCCCTTCCCGGTACACTCGCGCCGGGATGCCGACATGGCACCGGCGGTGGTGGCCACCCCGGACAGCCCCGTCGCCGCGGTGGCGAACCTGCGCAGCTTCGGTGCCTCGGTGACGGTCGTGGACGACCCGGATCCGCGCGATTCCGAGGACACGCTCATGGCCATGGCCGGGTTGTCCCGCGCGCCGCTGCTCGCGATCGGCCGGAGGTTCGGCACGGGGGAGGAGCTCAGCTCCCGGATTATGCGGGCCGAGGAAAATTATTAGCCCCGGCGGGCGAGTTTCCCGGCGCAAGGGGCTACTCTATTCAGGGTCGGGCGGCGCGCGCCGCCCAGCGCACAACCGCTCATGCCCCCTTCACCGAACGCCGCGGGGGCGTTCAACCCGCAGGAGATAATTGCCGTGACTAAACCCGTCGTGCTCATCGCAGACAAACTGGCCCCATCCACCGTCGAAGCCCTGGGAGATTCCGTCGAGGTGCGTTGGGTTGACGGGCCGGACCGCCCCGAGCTCCTCGCCGCGGTGCCCGAGGCTGACGCGCTCCTCGTGCGCTCCGCCACCACAGTCGACCGCGAGGTCATCGAGGCCGCCCCAAACCTGAAGATCATCGGCCGCGCGGGGGTCGGCCTCGACAACGTCGACATCGACGCGGCAACCGAGCGCGGCGTGATGGTGGTCAACGCGCCGACCTCCAACATCCACTCCGCCTGCGAGCACGCCATCGCCCTCCTCCTGGCCACCGCCCGCCAAATCCCCGCCGCGGACGCCACCCTGCGTGAGGCGCAGTGGAAGCGCTCGGCCTTCAAGGGCGTGGAGATCTACGGCAAAACGGTGGGCATCGTCGGCTTCGGCCACATCGGCCAGCTCTTTGCCCAGCGCCTCGCGGCCTTCGAGACCAGCATCATTGCCTACGACCCCTACGCCAACCCGGCGCGCGCCGCCCAGCTCGGCGTGGAGCTCGTCGAGCTCGACGAGCTCATGGCCCGCGCCGACTTCGTCACCATCCACCTGCCGAAGACGAAGGAGACCGCGGGCATGTTCAACGCGGAGCTGCTCGCCAAGGCGAAGGAGGGGCAGATCATCATCAACGCCGCGCGCGGCGGGCTTGTCGACGAAGCCGCCCTCGCCGACGCCATCGTCTCCGGCAGGATCCGCGGCGCCGGATTCGATGTCTACGCCACCGAGCCGTGCACCGACTCGCCCCTGTTCGCCCTCGAGCAGGTTGTGGTCACCCCGCACCTGGGGGCGTCCACCGAGGAGGCGCAGGACCGCGCCGGAACCGATGTCGCCGCCTCCGTGCTCAAGGCGCTGGCAGGCGAGTTCGTCGCCGACGCCGTGAACGTCACCGGCGGGCGCGTCGGCGAGGAGGTGTCGCGCTGGCTGGAGCTGGCCCGCAAGCTGGGTCTCATCGCGGGCAAACTGCTCGACGACGCCCCCGTCTCCCTCAAGGTCACCGCCTCCGGGGAGCTCTCCACCGAGGACGTCTCCGCGCTGGGCCTGTCCGCCGTGCGCGGACTGTTCTCCGGCATCACGAGCGACCCGGTCACCTTCGTCAACGCCCCCGCCATCGCCGAGAGCCGCGGTCTCGAGTACGCCGTGGAGACGAAGACGGAGGCCGACATCCACCGCAGCGCCCTCGAGGTGCAGGTGGTCTCCGCCGGCGGTGCGACCTCCACGGTCACCGGTGCCCTGACCGGCATCGACGGGGTGGAAAAGATCGTGCGCATCAACGGCCGCGGCCTGGATCTGCGCGCGCAGGGCCGCAACCTCTTCCTCCTCTACACCGACGTGCCGGGTGCGCTCGGCCGCGTGGGAAGCCAGCTGGGCGAGGCTGACATCAACATCGAGGCCGCCGCGCTCACGCCCACGACCAAGGGCGATGGAGCGGTGCTTATCCTGCGCGTGGAAAAGGATGTTCCGGCCGAGCTCGAGCAGCGCATTGCGCAGTCCCTGGACGGGTTCTCCGCGCAGATCGACCTGGATTAGCCCGACCCGGGGAGCCGCCCGCCTGATAGGCTGAACGCACAGTCCATCAGGTGAGAAAGGAATCCCAAAAAATGAAGATCGCGGTTATCGCCGGAGATGGCATCGGCACCGAGGTGATGGCGGAGGGCCTGAAGGTCCTCCGCGCGGTGCGTGACGATGTCCACACCACCGACTACGACCTCGGCGCGCGCCGCTACCTGCGCAACGGCGAGCTTCTCACCGACGACGACCTGGACAGCCTGCGCGAGCACGACGCGATCCTGCTCGGGGCGATCGGCGATCCCGCCCGCGTCCCGTCCGGCGTCCTGGAGCGCGGCCTCCTCCTGCCCCTGCGCTCCAAGCTGGACCACTTCGTCAACCTCCGCCCGTCGCGTCTCTACCCGTCGTCGATAAGCCCTCTGGCCAACCCCGGCGACATCGACTTCGTGGTCGTACGCGAGGGCACCGAGAGCCTCTACGCCGGCAACGGCGGAACACTGCGCGAGGGGACGCCGCACGAGGTCGCGTGCGAGGTCTCCCAGAACACCCGCTTCGGAGTGGAGCGCCTGGTGCGCCACGCCTTCGAGACCGCCGCGGCCCGGCGGGGAAAGCTCACGCTCGTGCATAAGACGAACGTTCTGGTCAACGCCGGCGGGTTGTGGCAGAAAACCGTCGACGACGTCGCGCGCGAGTACCCCGACGTCGAGGTGGACTACAACCACATCGACGCCGCCACCATCTACATGGTCACCGACCCGCAGCGCTACGACGTCATCGTCACCGACAACCTCTTCGGCGACATCCTCACCGACCTCGCCGGCGCCGTCACCGGAGGGGTGGGCCAGGCATGCTCGGGCAACATCGACGCCTCCCGGGCCAACCCCTCCATGTTCGAGCCGGTCCACGGATCGGCCCCCGACATCGCGGGCAAGGGCGTCGCCGACCCGACCGCGATGATCCTCTCGGTGGCGATGATGCTGCGCTGGCTCGGCGATGAGGACAACGCGGTGCGCATCGAGGACGCGGTGGAAGCCGACGTGGCCGCCCGCGGGGGCGCGCCCGTGCGCACCGCCGAGGTGGGCGACCGGATTGCCGCGGCCGTGAAGTAGGGTATGACGCGGGCTCGCCCCGCCGCGGCCCCCGACGACCAGCACAGCAAGCACGACCGGGCGCGCCGCGCCGGGGAAGGACACACATGAACCTCACCTCCACACGGACACGGGCCCGCACGGGTGCCCTCGGACTCGGCGCGATCGCCGTCTCGGCCGCGCTGGTGCTCACCGGGTGCGGCGACGGGTCATCGGGCGGGAAGGCGAACGGGGGGTCCACGGGCGGGGCGAAGAACGCCAAGCGCCTGGAAACGCACGGGCAGGAGGTCATCGCCGACGCCGACGGCACCGGCGCGGAGGTCTCGCGGAGACTCTTCGAGAAGTCGGACGCGGTGGTCGTGTCCGGACCCGCCCGCGACGACCAGCTGCGCGCCGCGGCGGTGGCGAACAAGCTGGGCGCCCCCATGCTGGTGCGCCTGCCCGGCAAGGACGCCGCGGTGGACGGGGAGGTCCAGCGCCTCGGCGCGAAGCGCGTGGTCAACGTCCCCGGGGACGACTCCGATGCGCAGAACACCCAGCCGGTCGGTTCCGCCGAGCCGGGCTCGGATGTCGCCGCGGTGGCCGGGCAGCAGCCCGCGCAGCCCCTCGACCTTCAGCTGCCCCCGATGTTCGCCACCGGCGCCACCTCCATGGCGGCTGCCGCAACCGCCCGCGCGGCCGGTGCCGACGTGCACGTCCTGCCCGCCCCCGACCCGCGCGCGACCAGCGAGTCGATGAAGACCGTCACCTCGCAGGACACCATCGCCCTCGGGGAGCAGTGGGGAAGCACCGACAACTACAGCGAGCGCGCCCAGCTGGCCGGCAACGGCGAGCTCCCCGGTGGCGGCGGCCTGGTCTTCCCGGGCCGGCGCATGGTCGCGCTCTACGGCCACCCTTCCGGGCCCGCGCTCGGCGTGATGGGGGAGCAGGGGCCCTCGGAGGCCGCCGAACTGGCCAAGCAGTACGCGGAGAAATACGCGCCGCTGGACCCGCAGCCCATCGTGCCGGCCTTCGAGATCATCGTCACGGTCGCCTCCGACGCTCCCGGCGGCGACGGCGACTATTCCAACGAGACGGACCCGGCCGAGGTGGCACCCTACGTTGACGCCATCACCCAGGCTGGCGGTTACGCCGTGCTCGATCTCCAGCCCGGCCAGGGCGACTTCCTGCGCCAGGCGAAGATGTACGAGGACCTGCTGAAGCGCCCGAACGTGGGCCTCGCCCTCGACGCCGAGTGGAAGCTCAACCCCGGCGAGCAGCCGCTCTCGCGCGTGGGCTCGGCGACGGCGGAGGAGATCAACACGGCCGCCGACTGGCTGGCCCAGCTCACCCGCGACAACCACCTCCCGCAGAAGGCATTCGTCCTGCACCAGTTCCAGGTGGCCATGTTCCCCGACCGGGAGAACATCCGCACCGACCACCCCGAGCTGGCCTACGTCCTGCACGCCGACGGGCACGGCTCGCCGGACCAGAAGTACGACACCTGGAACGTGCTGCGCCAGGGTCTGGACCCGAACTTCTTCCTCGCCTGGAAGAACTTCATCGACGAGGACATGCCGATGTTCACCCCGGAGCAGACGTACAACGAGGTCTCGCCGCGGCCCTGGTTCGTCAGCTACCAGTAAAAACGCCTCTGGCCGCCCCGCGGGCGCGCTAAAGTTTTGGGCATGAAAGTAGAACTCGAGGAGATCGGCTCCTTCCTTTCGGGGCAGGAGCCGTTTGCACATCTGCCGGCAGAGACGCTGCGCGCGCTGCCCGGGCAGATGGGCATCACCTACGTCCGCCGCGGGCGCCGGATCATCGGGGCCGGCACCGAGAACAACAACCTCTACATCATCCGCTCCGGCGCCGTCGACGTCATGGACGGCGAGGGCATCCTGCTCGACCGCAGGGACGCCGGCCGCAACTTCGGCTACTCCACGCTTGTCGACGACCCCGTCTCCCGCTACACCATGGAGGCCGTCGAGGACTGCGTCCTGCTCATCCTCCCGCGCGACGCCTTCCGTTCCCTCGTCGCCGCCCACCCGGGGATCGAGCGCTACTTCCTCTCCCAGTCCCGCCGCATCCGCGCCGCAGCCGACGAGCTGCGCGAGGGCCACTCCGCGGCGGATGTCCTGCGCACCCCGATGGGAGGCCTCGTTTTAGGCCGCCCGGTGGTGGCGATCGGGGCGTCGGCAAGCATTGCGGAGGCCGCGCAGACGATGCGCGACAACCGTTCCTCCTACATCCTCGTGGAGGGCGCGGGTGAAACCGGCATCCTCACTGACCGCGACCTGCGCTCGCGGGTGGTCGCCCCGATGCTCGACCCGCGCCTGCCGGTCCGCGAGGTGGCGACCTTCCCCGTGCGCACAATCGGCGAGGACACGATGGTTTTCGAGGCGATGCTGCTCATGGGCGAGCTGGGCTTCCACCACCTGCCCGTGGAGGGTGCCGGGGGGATCATCGGCGTGGCCACCGGCAGCGACATCATGCGCCCGCTGCAGATGGACCCCATCTACCTCTCCGCCGCCGTGGAGCGCGCCGACGTGCACGAGCTGGAGGGGGCGTACCGCCGTGCAGCGGATGTCGCGGCACGCTTCCTGGAGCGGGGTGCCTCCGCCTTCGAGGCGCAGCGGCTGCTGACAAGCATCGCCGACGCCGTCGCGCGTCGGCTGTTCGCGCTGGCGACCGAGGCGCTCGGGCCCGCGCCGATTCCCTTCGCCTTCGTCGCTGTGGGGTCGCAGGCGCGCCACGAGATGGGGCCGGCCTCGGACCAGGACAACGCGCTGGTGCTCGACGACTCCTACGACGAAGCAGCCCACGGCGAATACTTCGCGCGCCTGAGCGAGTTCGTCTGCACCGGCCTCGCCGGCGCGGGCCAGATGCTGTGCCCGGGCGGGATGATGGCCATGTCCCCGCAGTGGCGCATGACGGAGTCCGAGTGGGACCGCACCTTCCACGGCTGGATCACGGCCCCCGAGCCCGACGCCCTCCTGCACGCCCAGGTTTTCTTCGACTTCCGCTGCGTCTTCGGCGACGCCGACATGGCCGCCCGCGTCCACGCCAACGCCGTGGCCGGGGCCCATGCCTCCCAGCGCCTGCACACGCACCTCGCTGCCCTGGCAACGTGGCGCGAGCCTCCGCTCGGGTTCTTCCGGGGCCTCGTGGTGGAGCGAAGCGGCGAATACGCCGACACGCTGGACGTGAAGAAGGGTGGTACCGCCGCGGTCGTGCAGATGGCCAGGCTCTACGCCATCACCGCCGGGGTAGCGGAGGTGGACACCCTGGCCCGCATCAGGGCGTCGTCGGGCGAGACGATCTCGGAGCGCGGCGCGGAGGACCTCGCAGGCGCCTACGAATACCTGACCAACCTCGCGCTGCGCCACCAGGCGCGGCAGGTGCGCGCAGGCGGAAGCCCCGACTACCACATCGACCCGAAGCAGCTTCCCGGCCGCGAGCGCGACGCCCTGCGCGACGCGTTCGGCGTGATCAAGTCGATGCAGTCGGCCCTGAGCAACCGATACCCCGTCAGGGCGGTTTAGGTGTTTCGCAGGAAGAAGAGCACGCTTGACGGCGCCCACCTCCTCGCCGTGGACGTCGAGACAACCGGCCTGCGCCCGGGCCGCGACCAGCTCGTCTCAGTCGGCTGGGTGCCGGTGACGGACCGGGTGATCGAGCTCTCCGGCGCGCGGCGCTTCCTCGTCGCGGGGGCGGAGGTGGGGGAGTCAGCCACGCTGCACGGCGTGACGGACGACGACATCGCCCTGGACGGCGTGGACCTCGCCGTCATCCTCGACGAGCTCGACCGGGCCCTGGAGGGCCGGCTGCTGCTCGCCCACTACGCGGAGATGGAGACGGGTTTCCTCGGCCACGCCTACAGGCGGGCGCGCGGGAGGGTGCGGCGGTTCCGGGAGTCTGAGGTCGTGGACACCTTCGCGCTGGAGCGCCGCCACATGGAGTGCATGGGCACCTACCCTCGCGGGGAGGACCTGCGCTTGGCGCGGGTGCGGCGGCGCTACGGTCTTCCCGACTACGGCAACCACGACGCCCTGACGGACGCCATCGCCTGCGCCGAGCTCTACCTCGCTCTCACCGCGGAGTGACCCGGGCCACCGGGTATGCTCGTCCGCATGCGTTTTGGACGAATTGCGACACCCGAAGGAATGACGTTCGCCGTCATCGACGACGAGGGGACCACGGCGAAGGCCATCGCCGGCACCCCCTTCACCGACCCCGAGTACACAGGCAGGGAGTGGCCGCTGGGTGAGGTCCGCCTGTTGGCCCCCATGCTGCCGTCGAAGGTCGTGGCCATCGGCCGCAACTACGCGGACCACGTGGCCGAGGTGTTCAAGCAGTCCGCCGAGCACCTCCCGCCCACGCTGTTCATCAAACCGCCGACAGCCGTCATCGGCCCCGAGTCACCCATCAAGATTCCCGACTTCGCCACCAAGGTCGAGTTCGAGGGCGAGATGGCCCTGGTGATCGGAACGCCCTGCAAGAACGTCAAGGCCGAGGACTGGAAGTCCGTCGTGCGCGGCGTGACCATCGTCAACGACGTCTCCTCCCGCGACCTGCAGTTCGCGGACGGGCAGTGGGCGCGGGCGAAGGGCATCGACACCTTCTGCCCGCTCGGACCCTGGATCGAGACCGACTTGGACAAGTTCGACTTCTCCGACACCCCGATCAAGGCGCACCTCACGCACGAGGGCACGACGGAAACGAAGCAGGACTCCAACTCCAACCAGATGATCATGAACCTCGGCGAGATCATCGAGTTCATCACCGCCTCCTTCACCCTCCTGCCGGGCGATGTCATCTGCACGGGCTCCCCGGCGGGCACCGCCGAGATGGTGCCGGGCGATTACATCCAGGTGGAGATTCCGGGCATCGGCACGCTGGGGAACCCGATCGAACGCGCCTAGGACGGGCTAGAGGCCGAAAGCGCGCATGATCGTGCGCAGCTTGGCCGTCGTCTCGTCGAGCTCCGCCTGCGGGTCGGACCCCGCGACGAGGCCCCCACCGGCCCAGGCGCGCGCCGCTGTGCCCGCGGCGTTGACCTCGGCGCAGCGGATGGCCACCATGTACTCGCCGTCGCCGTTGGCGTCGGTGAAACCCACGGCCCCGGCGTAGAAGCCGCGGTCGGACTCGGCGGTCGTGATGAGCGCCTCGGCCGCGTCCTGTGGTGTACCGCACACCGCGGGAGTGGGGTAGAGGCGCGTCGCCAGGTCGAGAGCGTTGAGGGACGGGTCCTTCAACACCCCCTCGACGGGCGTGGCCAGGTGCCACATCTCGCTCGTCCGCTCCAGGCGGGGGCGCTCCGGAATATCCAGGTGGGAGCACAGGGGCGAGAGCACCCGGCGGATGTGGTCGACCACGAAGGCGTGCTCGTCGAGGTCCTTGGCGGAGTCGTGGAGCGCGCGGCCCGCGGCGCGGTCGGCATCCGGGTCGTCGGGGTGGCGCGGCGCGGAGCCCGCCAGCGGGAATGAGCTCACCTTGGCGCCCCGGCGGCGCACCAGGACCTCGGGGGAGGAGCCGACCAGGAAATGCCCGCGCCGGCCGGAGGGGGTGAGGTCGGCGATGAAGCCGTCGCGGGTGAGGGAGAGGTCGATGAGCCGTGCGGCCACGAGGCGCGGGTCCACCGGGGGATCGAAGTCGATGTCGACGGCGCGGGCGAGCACGACCTTCTCCAGCGCGGAGCCCTGGATCGTGGAAACGGCCGCCTCGATGCGTCGCAAATGCTCTTCGGGCGCCGGGTCGAGCTCGCGCACCCTCGCCGTGAGCCTCGAGCCGGGCCCGACGCGATAGTAGGGGTGCGGCTCGAGCGTCCCCGGCTCCCGCACGATTGTCTCGGGAACGGTCAGGGCCGCCGCCGCATCGCGCTCGAAGGGGAGCGCACCCACGACCATCTCGGCATTCCCACTGTTCAGGGCGTCGATCGCGTCCCACGCGTCCGTGAAGGTCGCCGCGGCGCCCTGGGTGCGGACGGACCCGGTGCTGCGGGAGAGCAGGAAGTCGGGGGCGGTTGAGGGGCGCGCTGAAGACATGGGGCCACAGTGTAGTGCCCGCGCCGGGGCCGCCCCGCACCCACCTCGGGCGGGGCGGGGCCGGGCGCTACGATTGTCGGCATGACTGAAACCCCCGCCACCGCGCCCATGCGCGTCCGCTTTTGCCCTTCCCCGACCGGTACCCCGCACGTCGGGATGGTCCGCACGGCCCTGTTCAACTGGGCCCAGGCCCGCCACAGCGGCGGCACCCTCGTCTTCCGCATCGAGGACACCGACGCGGCACGTGACTCGGAGGAGTCCTACCAGGCGATCATCGACTCCCTGACCTGGCTCGGCATGGACTGGGACGAGGGAGTGGTCAAGGGCGGGCCGCACGAGCCGTACCGCCAGTCGCAGCGCATGGACATCTACAAGGACGTGCTGAACAAGCTCATCGAGGCGGGCGAGGTCTACCCCTCCTACTCCTCGAACGAAGAGGTGCAGGAGCGCCACAAGGCAGCCGGCCGGGACCCGCAGCTCGGCTACGACAACTTCGACCGCGAGCTTAGCGACGCCCAAATCGCCGCCTTCGAGGCCGAGGGCCGCAAACCCGTCTGGCGCCTGCGCATGCCCGACCAGGACTGGACCTGGACCGACCTCGTGCGCGGCGAGGTGACCTTCAAATCCGAGACGCAGCCCGACTACGTCGTCGCGCGCTCCAACGGGGCGCCGCTCTACACGCTCGTCAACCCGGTTGACGACGCGCTTATGCAGATCACCCACGTCCTGCGCGGCGAGGACCTGCTCTCCTCCACGCCGCGCCAGCTGGCGATGTACGCGGCCCTGCAGCGCATCGGCGTCACCAGCTTCACCCCGCAGTTCGGCCACCTGCCCTTCGTCATGGGCCAGGGCAACAAGAAGCTCTCCAAGCGCGACCCGGAATCCAACCTGTTCAACCACCGCGACAACGGCATCATCCCCGAGGGCATGATCAACTACCTCGCGCTGCTGGGGTGGTCGCTGTCTGCCGACAAGGACATCTTCACCGCCGACGAGCTCATCGAGGCCTTCGACGTCTCGGATGTGCTGGGCAACCCCGCGCGCTTCGACCAGAAGAAGCTCGAGGCCATCAACGCGGACCACATCCGCCTGCTGGACCCCGCCGACTTCGCCGGGCGCCTGCGCGACTACCTCACCGAGTTCACCGACTTCCCGACCGATTACCCCGCGGAGAAGTTCGCGGTCGCGGCGGACCTGGTGCAGACGCGCATCAAGGTGCTGTCCGATGCCTACGGCCTGCTCAAGTTCCTCGTCACCGCCGACGCCGACCTTGAGCTCGACGAAAAGTCGGCCCGCAAGAACCTCAAGGAGGCAGCCGTCCAGCCCCTCGATGCCGGCATCGCCGCCCTCGAGGCCCTTGGGGAGGGAGACTGGACCACCGAAAAGATCGAGGCGGCCCTGAACAAGGCCCTCATCGAGGACCTGGAGCTCAAGCCCCGCACCGCGTTCGGCGCCCTGCGCGTGGGCATTTCCGGTGCCGCGGTGTCCCCGCCGCTGTTCGAGTCCATGGAGCTGCTGGGCAGGGAGTCAACGCTCGCGCGCCTGCGCGCTGCCCGCGCCGTTACCCCGTATGCGCCAGCGGAGTAAAAAACACCGATGAGCTGGCGATTTGTTTAGTCGCCAGCCCGGTGGTTATAGTAATCCACGTTGTTCAGAGAGAGCAGCGAGGGCCGGAAAGCCCGAGCGGCAGGATCTGGAAAACGAATGGCCTATGGTGTAATTGGCAACACAGCGGTTTCTGGTACCGCCATTCTTGGTTCGAGTCCAGGTAGGCCAGCTGCAGAGATTTAGATTCTGCAAGTCCTCATGCCCCGTTCGTCTAGCGGCCTAGGACGTCGCCCTCTCACGGCGGTAACACGGGTTCAAATCCCGTACGGGGTACAAATATTGAAGCACCCGGTGGATCCCACCGGGTGCTTTTTCGTGCGCCGGAGGCGGAGTAGGGGAATCCGTGCGGCGGTACTAATGTTTCACCCGTGTTGCGCACCATGCTGAAATCCAAGATCCACCGGGCCACCGTCACGCAGGCCGACCTGCACTACGTCGGCTCCTGCACCATCGACGCCGACCTCATGGAGGCCGCCGACATCCTCGAGGGCGAGCAGATCGACATCGTGGACATCAACAACGGCAACCGCCTCACCACGTACGCGATCACCGGTGACAGGGGGACCGGTGTGATCGGCATCAACGGCGCCGCCGCGCGCCAGATCAGCCCGGGCGACCTCGTCATCATCATCGGGTACGCCCAGTACACCGAGGAGGATCTCGGGCACTACAGCTCGAGGGTGATTTTCGTGGACGGGGACAACCGGCAGGTGGAGGCGGGGGAGGACCCGGCTCATGCTCCCTCCGGGTCTGGCCTGGTGAATCCGCGCCACCCGGAATAGGCCCCACGGCTAAATGAGCGCCCGTAAAAGAGCGCCAGTCTGGCGGATTTTTCGACCGTTCGCCCGGTGACCAGACTGGCGCTCTTTTACGGGCGCTCATATGCGTCGGGTCGGCCGCGCCAACTGGGGAAGTGCCCGGTTCCGGGGCAGCCAGCGGGGCGTCGGCAAGCGGCGTTAATAAGGCGTTAAGGCGAATTAGTTTTCAGTCATGCGCGGCCGGCCGTCGGCATTGGGGTGGTTATTTAATGGGCATGACTCAAGATATTGTCGGAGCCATTCTCAGTGTCGGTGTCCTCGTGTACCTGGTGTACGCGCTGTTGAACCCCGAGAAGTTCTGAGGATGCCATGCCACTTCTAATCCAGACCGTCCTCGCCCTGCTGCTGGTCATCATCCTGCTCGCAGTGGCCCGCGTGCCGCTGGGCACGTACATGTACAAGTGCTTCACCGATGAGAGGCACAACCGCGCCGAGCGGGCCATCTACAAGGCGATCGGCGTCAACCCGGACAACGAGATGCGCTGGACCTCCTACGCCATCGCGGCGGTGGCCTTCGGTGTGTTCTCCGTGCTTTTCCTGTGGCTCCTGATCCTCGGGCAGGGCTTCCTCCCGTGGAACTTCGACCGGTCCCAGGACTGGCACACGGCGCTGAACACCGCCGTGTCCTTCACCACCAACACCAACTGGCAGAGCTACTCCGGTGAGACCGGGGCGGGATACGTGGTGGGAATGGCGGGCCTGACGGTGCAGAACTTCGTCTCCGCCGCCACCGGCATCGCCGTCGCCATCGCCCTGTTCCGCGGCCTGGCGCGCAGGGGAGCGTCGACCATCGGAAACTTCTGGGTCGACCTGGTGCGCGCCTCCCTGCGCGTGCTCCTGCCGATCTCCATCGTCGGCGCCTTGGTGCTCATGCTTGGCGGCGTGATCCAGAACCTGGCCGACCCACAGGTGGTCACCACCATCACGGGCCAGTCCCAGACCATCCTCGGTGGCCCGGTGGCGTCCGAGGAGGCGATCAAGATGCTCGGCACCAACGGCGGCGGCATCTTCAACGCCAACTCCGCGCACCCCTTCGAGAACCCGAACGCCTTCACCAATCTCATCGAGATCTTCCTCGTCCTCCTCATCCCCTTCGCCCTGCCCGTCACCTACGGGCTCTTCGTCAGGGACCGCCGCCAGGGCTGGGCCCTGACTGCCGCGATGCTCGTGCTCTGGGCCACCTCTGCCGCCCTGCTCGTCTGGGCGGAAAGCTCTGCGTCGGCCACCGCGATGGAGGGCAAGGAGACCCGCTTCGGTGTGCTCTGGTCGGCCATTTTCGCCACCACGACCACCGGGACGTCGACGGGAGCCGTCAACTCGATGCACGATTCGTACAGCCCCCTCGGCGGTGGGCTCGTGATGTTCAACATGATGCTCGGCGAGGTCTCACCGGGCGGCGTGGGCACCGGCATGTACAACATGCTCACCTTCGTGGTGCTCAGTGTCTTCATCGCGGGCCTGATGATCGGGCGCACCCCCGAGTTGCTGGGTAAGACCATCGGCCGCCGCGAGATCACCCTGGCCGCCCTGGCCGCCATCGTCATGCCTGCGCTGGTCCTGCTGCTCACCGGGACCGCCGTGCTTCTTCCGGGTGTGCGCGACTCCATGGCAAACAGCGGTTCCCACGGCCTGAGCGAGGTCCTGTACGCGTACACGTCGGGCTCGAACAACAACGGCTCCGCCTTCGCGGGCCTGTCCGCGGGCACGCCGTACCTCAACCTCACCATCGCCCTTGCGATGTTCCTCGGCCGCTTCATCCCGATCGTGCTCATGGTCGCCCTCGCCGGCGCTCTTGCCGCGCAGCGCGGCCGCACGGACACCACCGGTTCCATGCCGACCCACAACACCACCTTCACCGTCCTGCTCATCGGCGTGATCCTCATCATCGCCGGACTCACCTTCCTGCCGTCGCTCGCGCTCGGCCCAATCGCGGAGGCACTCTCATGACAACCGCCACCACGGCACCCCAGACACACCAGCCGGAGCAGCACGCCGCGAAGAACAGCTCCCTGGGGTCCCAGCTCAGCGCCAACTTCGTTGACGCGCTGAAGAAGCTCAACCCGGTCAACCTCGTGCGCCAGCCGGTCATCTTCGTCGTTTGGCTCGGCGCGGTGCTCACCACGATCCTCGCGATCCTGGATCCGTCGCTGTTCTCCATCAGCGTCACGGTGTGGCTCTGGGCGACCATCCTCTTCGCCAACCTGGCCGAGGCCGTCGCCGAGGGCCGCGGCAAGGCCCAGGCCTCCGCCCTGCGCCAGACCCGGACGGATGCCAAGGCCCGCCTGCTCCACGCGGACGGCACCGAGACCGAGGTGGCGGGCTCCGAGCTGACCATCGGCGACCTCGTCGTCGTCGAGGCGGGGGAGCAGATCCCCGGCGACGGTGACGTCGTCGAGGGTGTGGCCACCGTCGACGAGTCCGCCATCACCGGTGAGTCCGCCCCCGTGATCCGCGAGTCCGGCGGCGACCGCAGCGCCGTCACCGGCGGCACCACGGTCCTTTCCGACCGCATCGTCGTGAGGATCACCTCGAAACCGGGCGAGACGTTCATCGACAGGATGATCTCCCTCGTCGAGGGCGCCGAGCGCAAGAAAACCCCGAACGAGATCGCCCTCAACATCCTCCTGATCACCCTGACCATCCTCTTCGTCCTCGCCGTCATGGCCATCCAGCCCATGGCGATCTACTCCGGGCACAAGCTCTCCCTCATCGCGCTCGTTGCGCTGCTGGTCTGCCTCATCCCGACCACCATCGGGGCCCTGCTCAGCGCCATCGGCATCGCGGGCATGGACCGCCTGGTGCAGCACAACGTGCTCGCCATGTCCGGCCGCGCCGTCGAGGCCGCCGGCGACGTCTCCACGCTGCTGCTCGACAAGACGGGAACCATCACCTTCGGCAACCGCCGCGCCTCCGACCTCATCGCCGTCTCGAGCGCGGAGAAGTCCGAAATGATCGACGCAGCATGGCTGAGCTCGCTTTCCGACGAAACCCCGGAGGGCCGCTCCATCGTCGAGTACGTCGACGCCCTGGACGACAACGGCCACCCGGCGGGCACCGACGCCGCCTCCCTGGCCCGCGAGGGCGCTACCTTCGTGCCCTTCAGCGCCAACACCCGCATGTCGGGCGTGGACTTCCCGGACGGCACCCAGGTGCGCAAGGGTGCGAGCTCGGCGGTGAAGGCCTGGGTCTCGGCCGAGGGCGGCCGGGTCGCGGATGACGTCGACGGAATCGTCGAGACGATCTCGGCGTCCGGTGGCACCCCGCTGGTCGTGGCCAAGCGCAACCCCGGTGAGACGCCGCGCGTGCTCGGTGTGCTGCACCTCAAGGACGTCGTCAAGCCGGGCCTGACGGAGCGCTTCACCCAGCTACGCGAGATGGGCATCAAGACCGTCATGATCACCGGCGACAACGCCGTGACCGCGGCGGCCATCGCGAAGGAGGCGGGCGTGGATGACTTCCTCGCCGAGGCCACCCCCGAGGACAAGATGCGCCTGATCAAGTCGGAGCAGGCGGGCGGCCACCTCGTCGCCATGACCGGCGACGGCACCAACGACGCGCCCGCCCTCGCACAGGCCGACGTGGGCGTGGCCATGAACACCGGTACCTCGGCGGCGAAGGAGGCGGGCAACATGGTCGACCTCGACTCCGACCCGACCAAGCTCATCGACATCGTGGGCATCGGCAAGCAGCTCCTCATCACCCGCGGCGCGTTGACCACGTTCTCCATCGCCAACGACCTGGCGAAGTACTTCGCCATCATCCCCGCCATGTTCATCCCGATCTTCCCGGGCCTGCAGGCGCTGAACATCATGCGCCTCCACTCGCCGGAATCGGCCATGCTCAGCGCGGTGATCTTCAACGCCCTGGTCATCGTGGCGCTCATCCCGCTCTCGCTGAAGGGCGTGAAGTACCGGGCGATGTCCGCCGGCGCGCTGCTCAACCGCAACCTCCTCGTCTACGGCCTGGGCGGCATCATCGCCCCCTTCATCGGCATCAAGGCGATCGACCTCATCATTCAGTTCCTCCCCGGGATGTGACTTCCATGAATATTCTCCGCCAATCCGGCGCCGCAATCCGCGCCCTCATCGTCCTCACCGTCATCCTCGGTGTCGCCTACCCGCTGCTCATGGTGGGCGCGGGGCTGCTCATGCCCGCCCGGGCGAACGGCTCCATGCTGAAAAACGGCGACGAGCCCGTCGGCTCCAAGCTCCTCGCCCAGCCCGCCGGGGGCCCCGAATGGTTCCAGCCCCGCCCCTCCGAGGGCTACTGGGCCGGGGACGCCTCCGGTGGCAGCAACCTCTCCCCGGTCTCCGACGAACTGAAGCAGAAGATGGACGAGCGCCGGGCCGAACTCGAGGCCGCCAACCCCGGTGCGGGCGATGTCCCTCCGGAGGCGCTGACCGCCTCCTCCAGCGGCCTCGACCCGCAGATCTCGCCCGAGTACGCCCGCTGGCAGGCCCCCCGCGTCGCCGCCGCCCGCGGCATTACGGAGGAGCGGGTCAACGAGCTCATCGACGACCACACCTCAAAGGCCCTCCTCGGGTTCTTCGGAACGGATACGGTGAACGTCAACGAACTGAACTACTCCCTGGCGTACGAAAGCTAAGAACTCATGGCACGTGGACGACTTCGCGTCTTTCTCGGTGGCGCCCCCGGCGTCGGCAAAACGGTCGCAATGCTCACGGAGGGCCACCGGCTCCTGGCGACGGGGGAGGACGTGGTGATCGGCCTCGTCGAGACCCACAACCGGCCGTTCACGCTGAAGCAGGTCGAGGGCCTCGAAGTCGTCCCCCGCCGGGAGGTCCACTACAAGGGCGCGACCATCGCCGAGATGGACCTCGACGCGATTCTCGCGCGCCGCCCCGATGTCGCGCTCGTCGACGAAATGGCCCACACCAACCCCCCGGGCATGCGCAACGAGAAGCGGTGGCAGGACATCGACGAGCTTCTCGACGCCGGGATAGACGTCATCTCCACCGTCAACGTCCAGCACCTCGAGTCGCTCAACGACGTGGTGGAGACGATCACCGGCGTGGTGCAGAACGAGACCATCCCGGACGCCGCACTGCGCGCGGCCGACCAGATCGACCTGGTGGACCTCTCACCGGAGGCCCTGCGGATGCGCATGTCGTACGGCGACATCTACGCCCCCGAGAAGATCGACTCCGCCCTGTCGAACTACTTCCGGGAGGGCAACCTCTCCGCCCTGCGCGAGCTGGCCCTGCTCTGGCTCGCGGACCGGGTCGACGAGGCGCTCGCCCGCTACAGGGCCGACAACAGCATCGACAAAGCGTGGGCCACGCGCGAGCGCGTCGTCGTGGCGCTCTCGGGCGGGCCGGAGGGGGAGATGCTACTGCGCCGCGGCGCGCGCATCGCCTCGCGCGGCGTGGGCGGGGAGCTCCTCGCCGTCTTCGCCGCCCGCTCCGACGGTCTCTCGGGCGCGACGCTGCCGGACATCGCCAAGCTCCGCCGCCTGACCGAGGAGCTCGGCGGCACCTTCCACACCGTGACGGGGGAGGACCCGGCGCAGGCCGTGCTCGACTTCGCCCGCGGGTCGAACGCCAGCCAGATCATCATCGGCACCAGCCGGCGGCCCCTGTGGCAGCGGCTGCTTTCACGCGGGTTCAGCGAGGCGATCATCGACTCCTCCCGGGAGATCGACACCCACGTGGTCGCCTACGCCGGGGGCGGGTCGCGGGTGCGCGGCCGCCGCCGGAGCGCGCTGCCGGGTCGGCGGATCAGGGAGGGCCTTGCGCTCGCGTTGGCGCTGCCGGTGCTCACCACCGCCGCGTTCATGGTTTTCCGCCACCACCTGAACCTCGCGCTGGTCACGCCCGTGTTCCTCCTCATGGCGGTCGTGGTTGCCCTGGTTGGAGGCGTGTGGCCGGCGATCCTCGCGACGGTGCTCGGCTCGATGTTGGCCGACTGGTTTTTCACCCCGCCGTTTGGGACGCTGACCATCCAGCACCCCGCCAACGCCCTCGCGCTCATGGTGTCGGTGGCGGTGGCCATCCTCGTGTCCTCTCTGGTGAACAGGTACGCGCTGCGCCTCCACGAGGCGATGGTGGCGCAGACGGAGGCGACCGCCATGGCCGACATGACGAACGTCCTGCTCGGCTCGACCGACCAGCTGGGCCTGCTCCTGGAGCAGATTGTGGAGATGTGCGGGTTGTCGGGCGCCGCCGTAATCTTCCGCCGCACGAAGCGCGGTGCCTTTGACGTGGTCAAGGCCACCGACGGGTTCGACCCCTCCGGTGTCTCGGGCAGCGAGCGCGACACCATCGACGACACCCACGACCTCATCCTCCAGCCCGGTGACATTTCGGCGGAGAAGCGCCGCCTGATCAGCGCCTGTGTGGTGTACGCCCGGGCCATCCTGCAGAAGGAGGACCTGGAGAAGTCCGCCTCCGCCGCGGAGGTGCTCGCCCAGGACAACCGGGCGCGCACGGCCCTTCTCTCCGCCGTCTCCCACGACCTGCGCACCCCGCTGGCCGGGATCAAGGTGGCCATTGAGAGCCTGCGCAGCACGACCGTGCCGTTCACCGAGGAGGAGCGCGGGGAGCTCATGGAGTCCATCGAGATCAGCGCGGACAAGCTGGACAGGTTGATCACAAACCTCCTCGGCATGTCGCGGCTCCAGGTCGGGGCGCTGGTGGCCAAGCCGGACCTCTACGACCTGCGCGAGCTCCTGCCCGAGTACGCCTCCCAGGTCACCCAGCCGGAGCGCGTCGAGTGCGCTGCCCCGCCCGAGCCCGTCGTGGCCTACGTGGACCCGGGTCTGCTGGAGAGGGTGGTGACGAACCTGCTGGAGAACGCCCTGCGGTACCAGGCCACCGGGCGGGTGAGGCTGACGGCCGAGCGCGCCGCAACCGGTGTCCGCATCCGGGTCATCGACACCGGCCCCGGTGTCGAGCGCGCGGACCGTGAGGCGATATTCCTGCCGTTCCAGCGCAAGGGGGATACGTCGACAAGCGACGGCGTGGGCCTGGGGCTCGCTGTCGCCCGGGGCCTGGCGGAGGCCATGGGCGGTAGGGTGGAACCGGCCGAAACCCCCGGCGGGGGGCTGACCATGAACGTGACGGTGCCGGCGGCGGCGGGCCAGAAAGTAGCGCCATGACGAAGATCCTCGTTGTCGACGACGACTCCACGATTCTGCGCACCCTGCGGATCAACCTGCGCGCCCGCGGGTACGAGTCAGTCTGCGTCGGCTGCGGAACCGACGCGCTGGATGAGATGGAGGCGGACCCCGCCGACCTGATCATCCTCGACCTCGGTTTGCCCGACATCGACGGGACCGAGGTGCTGCGCCGCGTGCGCCACGCCTCGAACGTGCCCGTCATCATCCTCTCCGCGCGCGACCAGCCCGACGACATCGTCGAGGCGCTCGACGACGGGGCGAACGACTTCGTCACCAAACCATTCGGCATCGAGGAGCTCATGGCGCGCGTGCGGGCGAGCCTGCGCACCAGCGGTGTGGCGACGGCGGCCGTGCCCTCCTTCGTCACCGATTCCCTGGTGCTCAACTTCGCCGACTCCGTGGCCACGCGCGAGGGGGAGGAGTTCCACCTCACGCCCACCGAGTGGCGCATGCTCTCGGCTCTGGCCAGGGCGCAGGGCAAGCTCGTGCGCCACGACGAGCTCCTGGCGGCGATCTGGGGCCCGGGCTACGGGCGCGAGCTGAACTACCTGCGGGTCTACGCGCACCAGATCCGCCGCAAGATTGAGGAGGATCCGACGCGTCCGCGGTACCTCATCACAGAGCCGGGGGTGGGCTACCGCCTTTCGCGGGGACAATAACCTGCGACCTGGCGATTTGGTCCTTCCATGCACCGTCCTTTAGGGTTGACGAGTCGCAAACGAAAAGCGAACGCGCCCCGTTCGTCTAGCGGCCCAGGACGTCGCCCTCTCACGGCGGTAACACGGGTTCAAATCCCGTACGGGGTACCACAATAAGGCACTCGGTGATAACGCACCGGGTGCCTTTTTCGCGTCCGAAAAAACCTCCCCCGCGCGAGAGGGGGATTCGGCGGGTTTGAGGGGCATCGGAAAGCAGGTGCGCAATGGTGGCTGGCGCTGGTAAACCCGCGTTAGCCAGGCAAAATAGTTAGGGGTGTGCAATACCGGTGGTGCAACAGAAAATCACCCCCGGTGCTGAATTTTGCGTGGAGCGGCCCCGGGTGCGGGCATAGCGTTGGGGGCGTAGGCACAACGCCAGCAGAAGGAGAACCGAGATGCGATACACAAGCGGAAACTACGAAGCATTCGCCCGCCCCCGCAAGCCGGAGGGGGCCGAGGAGAAGACGGCGTGGATTACCGGGTCGGGCCTGGCGGGGCTGTCCGCCGCGGCCTTCCTCGTGCGCGACGCGCAGGTGCCGGGGGAGAACATCCACATCCTCGAGCAGGACACCATCCCGGGTGGCGCGCTCGACGGCATCAAGGAGCCGGAGGACGGCTTCGTCATCCGCGGCGGGCGCGAGATGGAGAACCACTTCGAGTGCCTCTGGGACCTCTTCCGCTCCGTGCCCTCCCTCGAGGTGGAGGGCGCGAGCGTGCTCGACGAGTTCTACTGGCTCAACCGCGACGACCCGAACTACTCCCTCCAGCGTGCGACCGTCAACCGAGGGCAGGACGCACACACGGACGGCAAGTTCGACCTCACCCGGAAGGCGCAGAAGGAGCTGGTCAAGCTCTTCCTCGCCTCCCGCGAGGACGTTGAGAACGTGCGCATCAACGAGTGGTTCAGCGAGGACTTCCTCGCCTCCAACTTCTGGATGTACTGGCGCACCATGTTCGCCTTCGAGGAGTGGCACTCCGCGCTGGAGATGAAGCTCTACGTCCACCGCTTCATCCACCACATCGGTGGGCTGCCCGACTTCTCCGCGCTGAAGTTCACCAAGTACAACCAGTACGAGTCGCTGGTGCTGCCACTGACGAAGTACCTCAAGGACAACGGCGTCCAGTTCGACTACGGGGTCCGCGTCACCGACGTCGACTTCCGCGTCGCGGACGGCGAGAAGCGCGCCACCTACATCCACTGGGTGAAGGACGGCGAGGAGGGCGGCGTGCCGCTGACGGACAACGACCTCGCCTTCCTCACCATCGGCTCGCTGGTGGAGAACTCCGACAACGGCAACCACCACCGCGCGGCGACGCTCAACGAGGGCCCGGCGCCGGCGTGGGAGCTGTGGCGCCGGATCGCCGCCAAGGACCCCTCCTTCGGCCACCCGGACGTCTTCGGCGCGCACATCCCGGAGACGAAGTGGGAGTCCTGCACCGTCACAACGCTGGACGAGCGGATCCCGAAGTACATCGAGAAGATCGCCAAGCGCGACCCCTTCTCCGGCAAGGTCGTCACCGGTGGCATCGTCACAGCCAAGGACTCCAGCTGGCTCCTGTCGTGGACCGTCAACCGCCAGCCGCACTTCAAGAACCAGCCGAAGGACCAGATCGTGGTCTGGGTCTACGCGCTCTACTCCGACAAGCCCGGTGACTACACCGGCAAGACCATCGAGGAGTCGACGGGCGAGGAGATCACCCGCGAGTGGCTCTACCACCTTGGTGTGCCCACCGACCAGATCGACGAGATGGCCGCCACCGGCGCCAAGGCAGTCCCGGTGATGATGCCCTACGTCACCGCCTTCTTCATGCCCCGCGCGGCGGGCGACCGCCCCGACGTCGTTCCAGAGGGCGCGAAGAACTTCGCCTTCATCGGCCAGTTCTCCGAGTCGGCCCAGCGCGACTGCATCTTCACCACCGAGTACTCGGTGCGCACCCCCATGGAGGCCGTCTACACCCTGATGAACGTCGAGCGCGGCGTACCCGAGGTGTTCAACTCCATCTACGACGTGCGCACGCTTCTCGACGCCACCGTGCAGCTCCGCGACGGAGAACCGCTCACCTCCGCCCGCGACACGAAGGCGAACCGCCTCCTGCGCAAGTACGTCCTGGACAAGCTGGAGGACAACGAGGTCGGTGAGCTCCTGCGCGAGTCCGGCCTGATCGCGGCCGAAAAGTAGCCCCACCGCGGAAAACCCGTGGGCCGCCCTGGGCGGTTCCCACGGGTTTTACCGCGTCTACGGGGTGTTACCGGGTGAGGTCCTTCACCAGCTCGCGGGCAAGGCTCTCCGACGACGCGGGATTCTGCCCCGTGTACAGGTTGCCGTCCACCACCACGTGCGGGGCGTAGGGCTCGTCGGCCTTTTCGTAGCCCACGCCCAGCTCAACGAGGCGGTCCTCGAGCAGCCACTTTGCCTTCTCCGCCAGGCCGCCCGCCTGTTCCTCCGCGTTGGAGAAGCCGGTCATCCTCCGCCCGGCGAAGGGGGAGTGGCCCTCCGCGTCGGCGGTGGCGAGGACGGCTGCAGGGGCGTGGCAGAGCAGCGCCACCGGCCGGTCGGAGGCGAGGCGCCCCGCGAGGATGCGCCCGGAGGTCTCGTCGACGGCGAGGTCCTCCATCGGGCCGTGGCCGCCGGGGTAGAAGACGACGTCGTACTCGTCGGCGTCAACGTCCTCGAGCGCGGTGGGGTTCTGAAGAACGGGGAGTATCTCCTCCAGGAGCTTCTCCACCGTCTCCAGGGTGGCGGGGTCGCCGGCGCCCTTCTGCAGGCTCACTTCGTCGACGACGGGGACCTTGGCGCTCGGGGTGGCCACGGTGATGTCCCAACCGGCGTCCGAGAAGATGCTGTAGGGCATCACCAGCTCCTCGGCCCAGAACCCGGTGGGGTGCGTCGTGCCGTCGTTCAGCGTCCAGTGGTCTGCGCCGCTGACAATCATCAGTACGTTTGTCATGGGAATTCTCCTTGTGCCTTGGTGGGGTGTCTCGGGGGCCGGCTTAGAGCTCGACGACCATCTTGCCGGTGTTGCTGCCCTCGAAGAGCTCGAGGAATGCACCGGGCATGTTCTCGATGCCGCTGCGGGTGGTCACGTCGTAGTCGATGGAGCCGTCGATGACGAGCGGGGCGATCCTCTCCTGGAACTCCCGGGCCAGCTGCGAATACTGGCCCACGACAAAGCCGCGCAGGGTGAGGCACTTGCCGATGGCCAGGCCGAGGTTGGCCGGCCCCGGCGCCGGCTCGGTGGAGTTGTACTGCGCGATCGCGCCGCACATCGCCACCCGGCCGAAGGTGTTCAGGTTGTCGATGGCCGCCTCGAGGTGGTCGCCACCGACGTTGTCGAAGTAGAAGTCGATGCCCTCGGGGGCGGCCTTCGCCAGCTGACCGGTGACGTCACCGTCCTTGTAGTTGAAGGCGTCGTCGAAACCGATTTTCTTCAGGTACTCGATCTTCTCGGCGGAGCCGGCCGAGCCGATGACCCGCGACGCGCCGAGGTGCTTGGCCATCTGGCCGGCGGCGGAGCCCACGGCGCCGGCGGCACCGGAGATGAAGGCGACATCGCCCTCCTTGAGCTCCCCCACGGCCGTGAGGCCCGCGTAGGCGGTCAGGCCGGTCATGCCGAGGATGCCCAGGTAGGCGGCGGCGGGGGCGGCGTCCGTGTCGACGGCCTCGGCCTCGGAGTCGTCGAGAAGCGCGAGCGTGCGCCACCCCGAGAAGTGGCGAACGGTATCGCCCACCTTAAATTTCTCCGAGCGGGACTCCTTGACGGTGCCGACGGCGTAACCGGTGAGCGGCTCGTCGATCTGGAAGGGCGGGATGTAGGACTTGACGTCGTTCATGCGCCCGCGCATGTAGGGGTCGACACTGGCGATGTCGTTGCGCACCAGGATCTGGCCGTCGGCGAGCTCGGGAAGCTCCGCGGTCTCCAGGCGGAAGTTCTCGCTGGTCGGGGTACCCTCCGGGCGGGAGGCCAGGACCCACTGCTGGGTGGAATTCGTGGACGTCATTTTCAGCTCCTGTATTGGATTCACGTTTTCGTCTGCACCGCGGCAGGGACTGCGGTGCACCTTCACCACAACCGGCCGGGCGAGCGACATATTCCCCCGCGTGCATGGATCATCCCCGAAGCGCCCGTAGTATGGCCCCATGAACTGCGACATCATCGAGCTCGACGTCTTCGGCACCGGGGCGTTCACAGGAAACCCGGTCGCCGTCGTGGGAGGCGCCGAGGGTCTAACCGCGGCCCAGATGCGCAGAATCGCCTCCTGGTTGAACTACTCCGAGACGACCTTCCTCCTCTCGCCCACCCGGCCGGGGGCGGACTACCGCGTGCGGATCTTTTTTCCGGCGGGGGAGTTCGACTTCGCGGGCCACCCCACGCTCGGCACGGCGGCGGCGTGGCTCGAGCTGGGTGGGCGACCGGCGGGGGAGGCGGCAATTGTCCAGGAGTGCGCCGCCGGCCTCGTCCCGGTTCGGGTGGAGGGCAGCAACTTCTCCTTCGCCGCGCCCCCGCTCGAGCGTTCCGGCCCCCTGTCGCGGGAGGAGCTCAGGGAAGTGCTGGGCGCGTTCGGGCTCTCAGCCGACGACGTCGTCGATGCCGCGTGGGGAGACAACGGCCCCGGGTGGCGCCTGGTCCAGCTTCGCGACGTCCACACCCTGCGCTCCCTGCGCCAACCCACGAAGCCGGTCAAGACGGGCTTCGCGGCTTTCGGGGGCGCCGGGGACTGGCTCTACGAGGTCCGCGCCTTTTCCCTTGATCGGGAGGACCCCGTCACCGGCAGCCTCAACGGCGCGCTTGCCCAGTGGCTGCGCGGGCGCGGGGCGGTGCCGGCGCGTTACGCGGTCTCGCAGGGCCGCGCGGTGGGTCGCGACGGACGGGTGGAGATATTCGACGACGGCTCCGACATCTGGGTCGGGGGCCGCGTCGAGGTGCGGGTGCGGGGGACCATCCGGGTGTAGGAGGGGCCCGTCAAGCGGTCATGATGATCTTCGTTTCCGCGGCGGCATCCTCCATTTTCATGATGGTGGACTCAATCATCGAGCGCACCCACAGGCCGAGGACCAGGAAGGGCACCGCGAAAAGCAGGAGTATCCCGATGGCGCGCCAGAAATCCCAGTGGTAGGTGCCGAACTCGGCCGCGCGCATAGCCTGGATCGAATAGGTGGCGGGCAGCCACGGGCTCAGAGCATGCACCCAGCCGGGGAGCAGCTGAAGCGGGTAAGCACCGCCCGCGGCTGAGATCTGCAACACCAGAATGAGGACACCGATAGCCTTACCGGCGTTGCTGAGGGAGAGCACCAGCGTGTAGCAGATCATGTGGAACACGAGGCTCGAGACCCAGCCGGCGACAAAGAGAAGGAACGGGTGGGCCGGGTGAATCTCCACGTACAGGATCAGCCCGGCCATGATCAGCGTGGACTGCGCCAATCCCGTCACCGCGAAGGTGAGGTAACGGCCGAAGTACTTCTGAGCCGGAGAAAGCTCTGAGGGGTCTACGGAGTGCTGCACAAATGAGTTCTCGTCCGAGCGCAGGGCCACGGCCGTGAGCAGGGCGCCGACCCACAGTGCGAGAACCGTGTACAGCGGTGCCATGCCTGCACCGAAGCTGACTCTGGGGTAGACCTCCTGACGGTCTACCTTGACCGGATCGACGAGCGCGTTCGCGATCTCCTCGGGGTGTTTCGACACCAGATCGGAAAGCTTGCCAAGGTCGTTGCTGGAGCGGGCGTCGGCGATGGAGCGCTGGGCATCCCCGAGTTGTGCTGCGTTGTCGCGCAGCTCCGTCGCCAGACTGCGAAGCGTGTCCCCCGATGTCGCCAGGGTGTTCTGGAGGGAGCCTGGGCGGTCGGCGAGGGTCGCCGAGATCCTGTCGATGTCGGCGCGGGCCTTGTCGACGCTCCCACCGATCTGGTCGACGGAGCCGGAGAGTGCCTCCAACCGCGGGCGCACCCCGGTGTCGAACGAGTTCCGCGCGGTCGCGATGGCGTCGCGGGCCTTGGCTATGGACTCCTGGATCTCCTGCCGGTCACCCTGTGTGGCGCGTCCGGTTGCCACGCGGGAGGCGGCGTCGTTGAGCCGGTCGCGGACACCCGTCTGGCGGGCGATGGCGTCATTGAGGTTGCCGATCACCGTGGAAAAGGCCGGTTGCGCCTCGGGAGGCAGGGCGGGGGAGACATTCGCGTTCAACTGGTCGCGCAGGGCAGTGTACTGGTTGACCTGGACATCCACCGCCGCGGCGATGCTGGTCAGGGTGGTCGCAGTCGCCGCGGATGTTTGGTCGGTGTTGGCCAGCAGCTCGTTTACCCGGTCATTGACCGGTCCGAAGCTGTCCGAGGTGGCGGAAAGGGCCGCCCCCAGCGCGGCTGCGCTGCCGCCGACACCCGCACCTATGCCGTCGAGGTTGGCGGGTTGGATCGAATCGAGGTTGGCCCCGACCGAGGACGAGATCCGCTCGGCGCTGGCGACCAGCGGCACGCTTGATTCGGTGAGGGCCGCGAGAGCGTCCACGGTATTGGCGCTCGAGAGCATCTGGTTGCGGGTCCCCACCACACGCGTTTCGATCGAATTCAGGGCTTTCTGCGTTTCCGCCTCGTTGAAGAAGTCGGACGCGGTTTCGATCAACCCGAACGACACCTCCGAGAGCGCGCGGGTGAACGAGGCATTGATCTGCGCACTCACTCCCTGGGTTCCATTGGAGATGAGGAGGGGGGCAATCGGGTTCTTCTTCTCGTTGACGTAGAGGTCGATCTTGCTCGGCTCCGCGTCCCCCGAGTAGAAGGTGAACATGTCGTCGCTCAGCGTGGGGGGCAGGACGATCGCGGCGTAGTACTCGCCCGACTTCGCGCCCTCCACCGCGTCGGCGGCATCGGTGATGACCCAGTCCATGTCGTCGTTGCGGTAGAGCTGGGAAAGCACCATGTCGCCGACGTTGACGGACAGGGGAGTTAGATCACTCGTGTGGCCCCGGTCGGTGTTGGCGACGGCCACCTGCAGGCGCTCGGTGTTCTGGAACGGGTTCCACGTGGCCAGGACGTTGAACCAGGCGAACAGGCACGGGATCGCGATGAGGCCGACCATGACTATTCCGGCCATCACGTTGGTGTAGAGCCGGCGCAGGTCGTTGAAGGCAATCGAGAAAACGGTTCTCACGGTTTCACCTGCTCCATCTGTGTGGTGTCGTCATCCGGCCCGCGGCGGTCACCGGACCGCCCACCGCCGCCAGCGGGGCCGTCGTCAACGCCTTCGCCGGGTGCGCCCACGCTCACGCGGGTTCCGGCCGAATCGTGGCGGTGGACCACGGCATCCCGCAGCTCGTTGTCTCCGAGGCGGGAGACCTGGGCGGCGTCGACAAGGCTCTGCTTGAAGTACTCCACGCCGCCCAGGTAGAGAATGACCAAAAGCGACCAGCCGACCACGATGGCCAGCATGATTGTCCTGTCGGTGGGCAGCAGGTAGGTCATGCCCGTGATGATTGCCACCCCGACGACGCCGAAGGCGATTCCCCCGAGGATCATCGTCCGGTAGTTCTCATGGAACATCCGGGTTCTCCGTGCGACGCTTTCGCGGTATTCATCGCGGTCCGAAAGCGCCGCGGTGACGTCGGAGATGCGGTAGGGCGAACCCATCACCTCAACCTGTTCGTGGGTGATCAGGTTTGTCCGCGCGAGTTGGCGGTTAAAGAGGAGATTTGCGTGCGACAGCGTGCGGCGGAACAACCAGCCCAGGGTGAACGCCGCCAGCGCCATGAGGAGAAGAGTGGACATGAACCGGAAGTAGTGGTGCCCGTAGAAGCCGGCGATTGTCTCGCGCATGGCGTCGATTCCGTAGCGGAACGGGAGGAACGGGTAGATCCGCCGGAAGAACCCCGGCATCAGCTCGATCGGGTAAAGCCCGGACGCACCCGGGATTTGCACCACGACCATGAACACGGCTATCCCGCGCCCGATGTGGCCGAGCGCGGAAACAAGCGCGTAAATGATCGCGGTGTACGACATGCCGGTCAGCATCGCTGTCACCAGGTAAGCGGGGATCGATTCCATCTGCACACCGAAAGCGATGTTGCCGAGCGTGACGACGACCGCCTGCAGTACGGAAACCACGGCGAAGAACAGGTAGCGGCCGAGGTAGGCCTGACCCACCGTCAGCCGTCTGAAGCCCTCGGTGTCCACCTCCACGCGGTAGATGATCGTGAGCACGAAAGCACCGATCCACAGAGCAAGGTTGGTGAAGAACGCGGCCATCGCGCTGCCGTAATTCTCGGTGGGGTAGACCGCCTGCTGCTGCACAGTGACCGGGGACGCGAAGTAGTCGCCGATCTTCACGGAGTTCAGGCCCGTCACGGTGTTCAGAACGTCGTTGTCGTTCGTGGCGAGCAGCGCCGCGATATCACCCTGGGCGGCCCGTGCGCCGTCGGAAAGCGTGCTCAGATCCCCCGACACCTCATCGAGGATCCCCTCCGCCGATGCAAGTTGGCTGTCGACTCCCGCGAGGAGCGTTGTGGTTTCATCGGTCAGCGCTCGCTGGCTGGTCACGGCCCCGCGCACGGAAGCGACGCTGCCGGAGAGCTGGGCGAGAGCCGAGTTGATCTCCGGCAGTGAGGCGGCGAGTTGGTCACCCGCCGCCCGGGCTGAGGCATTGGAGTCCGCGGTGGCCTTCTGCAGGGAGTCACCCACACCGCGGAGGGAGTCCAGCGTTGCCGTGGTCGACTGGTCAACCCCGTTGAGGCTGTCGAGGATCTGGCGCGACGCCCCCGTGCGCTCGTTGAGGGCGCTGATCGCGCTGTCGACCTGGGCTTTGACGGGTGGTGACAGGGCCGCGCCATCCGCGGTCGCCTGAAACTGGGCGACAGCCGCCTCTCCCTGGGTGACCACCCCGTTGACCTCGTCGACGGCCGAGCGCACGCGTGTCTGGGCGGTGCCGAGCTGGTCGGTCGCCGAGGCAATCGAGGTGTTCGCGGACGCTGCACCCACACTCAGCGCGTTGGTGGATTCGATGAGGGCCGTCGAGGTCGCGGAGGAGAAGCCGGCCGATGAGTTCTGCAGCTCCGTGACCAGACCGTCGACGTTCGTGAGCGCGGAGTCCACCTCGCCGAGGGTCGAGTCGACATCGTGGACGAGCCCCGTCAGCTCCCCGATGACGGGCCGGGCACCGTCCACGGTGGACTTCATTCCCGAGACTCGAACGCTGGCCGAATCGAGGTTGTCCGCGACCTGGCCGAGGCTTCCCGACGCTTTCCCGCGGGCGTCGTCGATGTCCCCGCGCAGTGCGACTCCCTTCTCGCGCAACTGGGTCGCCGCTGCATCACCGACCTTCTGCTTGAACGCCTCGGACACGGCGCTGTCGACCGCGTTCGCGCCCGTGTCAGTGATCGAGGGCGAAACACCGTTGGTCTTCTCGTTGACGTAGTACTGCAGCGCGGGCTGGGTGTAGGTGCCCGTGACCAGGCTGAGCAGGTCCTGGCTGAACTCAGGCGGGATGACGAACATGGCGTAGTAGTCCCCGCGCATCAGGCCTTCGCGGGCCTTGTCCTCGGGGACGAACTCCCACCCGATCCTGTCGTTGCTCTTGAGCTGTTCCTCGATCTGGGATCCCACGTCGATGTCGCCGACCCGGTCCGCGGAACCGCCACGGTCATTGTTGACCACGGCGATGTGGATGTTCTGGGTGTGGGAGTAGGGGTCCCAGAACGCGTTTATGTTGAACCATGCGTACAGGGCCGGGGTGATCAGAACACCGATTACAATGACAAAAGCCCTGGGCACGCGTAGTAGTCGGCGGATATCCCGCCCAAATATCTGCCCGCTAGTTCGCACGTCGCGAGCGTACCCCTGAAAAGTTGATAGGGAAAACGCGCCACCTGTCAGTTGCCGCCAAGTAAAAGCGAATACATTGGCGGTCCGGCGGGCGTGCAAAGGCCCGTTCGCGGCGGCCCGCGCGGGATAGCCCGAAAGTATGACCCGGATTGAAAGAAGCATAAGATATTGTTCATGTTTTCTGACGCAGGTAACGGCCTGCTCTCGGCCATCGGGCACACCCCCCTTGTGAAGCTCACCGGATTCGGTGAGGACGGCTCGCAGAGCGCATGGGCCAAACTCGAATCCTTCAACCCCGGCGGCAGCGCGAAGGACCGCACCGCCCGGGCCCTCGTCAACGATGCCGTGGAGCGGGGGGTGCTCCGCCCCGGGTCCGTGATGGTGGAGTCCAGCTCCGGCAACCTCGGGGTGGCATTGGCGCGGGAGGCCGCCGTCGGCGGCTGGGAGTTCCACTGCGTGGTGGACCCGCGCACGAACCAGGCCACCCTCGCTCACATGAAGGCTCTCGGTGCACACATACACCCCGTGGAGTCCCCGGATCCGGAGACGGGTGACTGGCTGACCGCGCGGCGCACCAAGGTTGCGGAGCTCGTGCGCGAGCTGGACGCGGTCAACCTCGACCAGTACTCCAACCGCGCCGCCTTCCTCGCCCACAGTGAGGGCACGATGCACGAGATCATGGACCAGCTCGGCCACGCCCCGGACTTCCTGCTGGTGGCCGTCAGCACCACGGGCACCGTCGGCGGCTGCGCGCGCTTCATCGACGAGCACGACCTGCCCACCCGCGTTGTCGCCGTGGACGCGGAGGGCTCGGTGCTCTTCGGCGGCGCGCGCGGGGAGCGCATCCTGCCCGGTTACGGTGCGGGGGTGGTCACGGACCTGTCCCGCGAGACGACGCCCGACGAGGTCGTCCGGGTCAACGCAGCGGACGCCGTCAGGGCCGCGCGCCGTGTCGCGCGCGCCACCGGGTTCATGCCGGGCGCCTCGGGAGGGGCGGTGTGCGTGGCCGTCGACAAGTTCGTGCGCGACTACCCGGGTGCGGAGATCGCCGCCATCTTCCACGACGACGGCCGGGCGTATCTGGACACGATTTACAACGACGAATGGGTCGAAAGGAACGTGGGGTAGAGCGATGAAGGTTGCAATCATCGGGGCCGGGCCGAGGGGCCTGTGGGCTGCGGAGGAGCTCATGGGCCGGGCACGCGAGCGCGGTGCGTCCATCAATCTCACCGTGTTCAACGACGGGCCCGTAGCCGGCGCGAGCGGGCCCGGGGCGTACCACCCCGACCAGCCGGACGAGTGGCTGCTCAACGTGCCCTCCCGTATCGTGCGCACCCAGCTCGGCAGTTTCAACGAATGGCGCGGCGCCGACGACACCTTCCCGCCCCGCCGCGCCGTCGGCGGTTTCCTCGCCGCCTCGTGGGCTGCGCTGGCGGGCCACCTCCCGGCGAACTGCAGCCTCTCCTTCGTCGACGCCGCGGTCGCCGAGCTCACACCGCGCGGGGAGGGATTCGAGATCGAGGGCGCGCTTTTCCGCGAAGTCCTGGTGACCACCGGCCACGCCCCCGACTGGCCGGGCTCCCTGCGTCACACGGATATCGGGGGTGTGGACGTGATCCCCGCGTTCCCGCCGGAGGGGCTCGACGCCGTGACCGAGGAAGACACCGCCCTCATCAGGGGCGCAGCTCTGACCTTCATCGACGTGGTGCGCTCCGCGCGCGCGGGGGTGTTCTACCCCGTCACTCGCGGCGGGAGGTTCATGGAGGTCAAGGCCTACCCGCCGGAGGAGACGGAGCGCGGACTGCGCCCCGCGCTGCGGGAGGCCTCCGATGCAATCCTCGCCGCGGGGAACCTCGGGGAATTCACGGCCGCGCTCGAGGAGTTCGCCTCGGAGGTTCTCGCCGCGACCGGCTCACCCGCGGACCCGCAGGGCATCCGCGCGGTCCTCGGTGGCCGCGACGCGGGCGACCCGGTGGAGGACCTGCGCCGGTCCTGGGAGGTGGCCACGGGTGCCCGTCCCTGGACTGCGGCGGCGGCCGTGGGTTACGCGTTCCGTGCCGCCTACGATGCCGTCATCGAGCGAGCCTCCTTCGGTGGTCGCGACAGCCTGGGCGGGGAGAATTTCGGCCGCCTCACCCGCACCCTCGAGCGCGTCGCCTTCGGCCCCCCCGCCGAGACGGCCGGGGAGGTACTGGAGATGCTCGATTCCGGGCGCATCCGCACCGACCTCCTTGCCCGCGGTGGGGAGAACCTGGAGGAGCTGGCGCGGGAAGTCGGTGCGACCGTCGTCATCGACGCCGTGAACGCGCCCCCCGGTCCCGTGCCCGGCACCCTTGCGGGCAAGCTTGTTGAGAGCGGTCTGGCGCGGGTGCACCGGGAAACGGGTTCCATCATGGTGGAGCGCGACGGCACCCTCACCGGCCAGCGTCATATCGCGGCGGCCGGCCGGATGAGCGAGGGGTGGATCCTCGGCCACGACACGCTCCGCCGGGGCGCCCACGAGGTCATTCCCGGCTGGGCGCGCCGGGTGACGCGTGCCGCCATGGCGGATCCTGACCGCGTGCACGGACTGCCCCCCATGCGGGCGCGCCTCGAGCCCTGGGCGGGCGACCTCGTGGCCGATGCGGAGGCGTGCCAGTCGCTGCTCGACGACTTCTCAAGCCCCGTCAACGTCCTCGACCCCGCCCCGATGCTGGACAACATCACCGAGCTCGTCGACGCTGCCGCGGCCAGCGGAGTGGACCTCAAGGTCTTCTTCGCCCGCAAGGCCAACAAGGCCCTGACCTTCGTGGACACCGTGCGCGACGCGGGCCACGGGGTCGACGTGGCCAGCGAGAACGAGCTGCGCCAGGTTCTCGGGCGCGGGGTGGCGGGGGAGCGCATCATCCTCTCGGCCGCCATCAAGACCGATGCGCTGTTGCGCCTGGCCATTGACAACGGGGTCGTCATCTCGGCGGACAACGTCGACGAGTACGAGCGCATCCGGGCCCTGGCGGGATCGGCGACGGCGCTGGTCGCCCCCCGCCTCGCCCCCGACCCGGTAACGATGGCGCCCACCCGCTTCGGCGAGCTGTCCCGCAACTGGGTGCGCCACCTGACCGAGCCCGCCGGCAACGTGCGGGTAGTCGGCGTGCACGCCCACCTTCACGGCTACGCCTCCGCCGAGCGCCGCTCCGCGCTGCGGGAATGCTTCGGGCTCGTCGATGCTCTGCGCGCCGCCGGCCACGATCCGGAGTTCATCGACCTCGGTGGCGGGGTTCCGATGAGCTACCTCGACGACGAGGGCGAGTGGCACGCCTACCGGGACGCCATCGCCGCCCAGCGCGACGGTTACGCCGACCCCTTCACGTGGAAGGCCGACCCCCTGCGCACCACCTACCCCTACTGGCAGAGCCCCACCCGCGGGGGGTGGTTGCGGGACGTCCTCGCCGGGGACATCGCAGAGGGCCTCGTCGACCGCGGCTTGCGGCTGCACCTCGAACCCGGGCGCTCGCTTCTCGACGGCTGCGGGCTCATCCTGGCCCAGGTCGCTTTCGTCAAGACCCGCAGCGACGGGCTGCCCCTGGTGGGCCTGCACATGAACCGCACGCAGTGCCGCACCACCTCGGACGACTACCTTGTGGACCCGATCCTGGTCCAGCGCGCCGCCCCCGGGGATGAGCTCGAGGCGTTCCTGGTCGGCGCGTACTGCATCGAGGACGAGCTCATCCTCCGCCGCAAGGTGCGCTTCCCCCGCGGTGTGGCGGCGGGCGACATCGTGGCCATCCCGAACACCGCCGGCTACTTCATGCACATCCTGGAGTCCGCCTCGCACCAGATCCCCCTGGCGAAGAACGTGGTGTGGCCCGCGCGCGAGCTGGATTACATCGACCGCTAGCTACAGCGCCTCGCTGAGCTCCCGGGCGGCCGCCGCGAGTTGCGTCCCCCACTTCTCCTTCGGGCTGGGGGTGAGGCGCTCCACCGGTCCGGAGACGGAGAGCACCGCGACCACCGAGCCGTCGGACTCCCGGATGGGGGCGGAGACGCTGGCGAGGCCCACCTCGCGCTCGGCGACGGATTCGGCCAAGCCGGTCTCCCGCACGTCGGCGAGTTCGTCCGCGGGGAAGGGGTGGGCGTCGATAAGCGAGAACGCGGCGTAGACGCGCGCGGCGGACCCGGCGGAGAGCGAGAGCCGCGAACCGACGGGCACGGTGTAGGTGAGGCCGCTGGAGGGCTCCTCGGCGGCGATGCATGTGCGGGTGTCGCCGGTGAGCTGGTAGAGCTGCACGGACTCGCCGGTGCGTTCGACGAGCCCGCGCATGATGGGCGCGGCGGCGGACAGCAGCTGCGGGGAGGTGTGGGTGGCGTAGCTCGCCAGGGCGGGCCCGATCGTCCACGCCCCGGCGGGGGTGCGCGCGAGGATATGATGGAGCTCCAGCGCCGTGGCGATGCGGTGGGTGGTCGCCCGGGGCAGCCCGGTGTCCGCGCTGAGCGCCGCGAGCGTCTTGTCCCCCGAGGACACGGAGCGCACGATCGCGACGGAGCGGTCGAGCACCTTTATGCCGGAGATCCCGGCGATTCCGGAAACGTCTGAAAACTCAGATTCTTCGCTATACTGTCTCACAACATGGATTCTACCATCTCGCATTATGAGAATGTGCGGGGTTGACGTGAGGAGGAACGCGATGGCGGACACACCCTTGACACTCGCCGAGAAGGTCTGGCGTGACCACGTGGTCACGCCCGGGCAGGGCGGAGACCCGGACCTCATCTTCATCGACTTCCAGCTCCTCCACGAGGTCACCTCGCCCCAGGCATTCGACGGTCTGCGCATGTCGGGGCGCACCCTGCGCCACCCCGAGCTGCACCTGGCCACCGAGGACCACAACGTGCCCACCCTGGGCATCAAGACCGGCAACCTGCTCGAGATCGCCGAGCCGACCTCGAGGGTGCAGGTGGAAACGCTTCGCAGGAACTGCGCCGAGTTCGGGGTCAAGCTGCACGCCATGGGCGACGTCAGGCAGGGCATCGTGCACACCGTCGGTCCGCAGCTGGGTATCACCCAGCCCGGAATGACCATCGTGTGCGGCGACTCGCACACCTCCACCCACGGGGCGTTCGGATCCATCGCGATGGGCATCGGCACCTCCGAGGTCGAGCACGTCATGGCCACCCAGACGCTCTCCCTCAAGCCCTTCAAGACAATGGCCGTCAACGTCTCCGGGGAGCTGCGCGAGGGTGTGACGGCGAAGGATCTCATCCTCGCGATCATCGCGAAGATCGGCACCAACGGCGGCCAGGGCCACATCATCGAGTACCGCGGCGAGGCCATCGAGAAGCTCTCGATGGAGGCCCGCATGACCATCTGCAACATGTCCATCGAGGCGGGTGCGCGCGCCGGGATGGTCGCCCCCGACCAGAAGACCTTGGACTACGTCGAGGGCCGCGAGTACGCGTCGACGGGTAAGGACTGGGACGACGCCGTCGCCTACTGGAAGACCCTGCCCACCGACGAAGGCGCGGAGTTCGACACCGTCGTGGAGATCGACGGCGACGCGCTGACTCCCTTCGTCACCTGGGGCACCAACCCGGGCCAGGGCCTGCCGCTGTCCGAGTCCGTGCCCGACCCGGAATCCTTCGGCGACGAGTCCACCAAGCGCGCCGCCGAGAAGGCCCTGCGCTACATGGACCTGGAACCGGGCACCCCGCTGCGCGACATCCGGATCGACACCGTCTTCCTCGGCTCCTGCACCAACGCCCGCATCGAGGACCTGCGCGCCGCCGCGGACGTGCTGAAGGGCCGCACCATCGCCGAGGGCACCCGCATGATGGTCGTGCCCTCCTCCACGATGGTCAAGCAGCAGGCGGAGGAAGAGGGTCTGCACGAGATCTTCACCGCCTTCGGGGCGGAGTGGCGCACCGCGGGGTGCTCCATGTGCCTGGGCATGAATCCGGACCAGCTGGCGCCGGGGGAGCGCTCCGCCTCCACGTCGAACCGCAACTTTGAGGGCCGCCAGGGCCCGGGCGGGCGGACCCACCTCGTCTCGCCCCTCGTCGCCGCGGCAACCGCCGTCGCCGGCCACCTCGCCAGCCCCGCAGACCTGTAGAAGGAGACCGATCAAATGGAAAAGTTCACCACCCACACCGGTGTCGGTGTGCCGCTGACCCGCTCCAACGTGGACACTGACCAGATCATCCCCGCGCGCTACCTCAAACGCGTCTCGCGCACCGGTTTCGAGGACGGGTTGTTTTCCAACTGGCGCGAGAACGAGGCCGACTTCGTCCTCAACCAGGATGCCTACCGCGACGGTTCCGTGCTCTTCGCCGGCCCGGACTTCGGCACGGGTTCCTCCCGCGAGCACGCGGTGTGGGCGCTCAACGACTACGGCTTCCGGGCCGTGTTCAGCCCCCGCTTCGCGGACATCTTCCGCGGCAACGCGGGCAAGGCGGGCCTGCTCGCCGGGGTGATGGCCGAATCGGACATCGAGCTGATCTGGAAGCAGCTCGAAGCCCGCCCGGGCGAGAGTGTCACGGTCTCCCTCGAGGACTGCACGGTCACGGTGGGGGAGAACACCTACACCTTCGACATCGACGGCTACACCCGGTGGAGGCTCATGGAGGGCCTCGACGACATCGGCCTGACGCTGCGCGACGAGGGTGCCATCCGCGACTTCGAGGCCCGGCGCCCGCCGTTCAAGCCGAGCATCCCCGCTTAGCGACGCCCCGCCCGCGCTCCCGGCACCCCGCCCCCTAGTGCACGGGCAGCGCCGACGGCATGTAGTCCGCGCCGGTGAGCTCGCCTTCGTGGAAGGAAAGCACCCACACCCCGCCCTTCTTCACGGCGATCTCGCCGTCGATGGGCAGGCGCCCCTGCGCGGAAAGCCACGCGATCATCGGCGGCATGATGGTGCCCTGGCCGCAGATCACGCTCGTGCCGCCCTGTTCCACGACGGACATGAAGGCCTTCTGCGCCTCCACCTGGCTCTGCTCCCACCCGGCGTCCCCGAACCGCACGTCGACGTGGACGTCGAGCCCGAGCTCATCGGCGAGCGGGGCCACGGTGGTCTGGCAGCGGTCGGGCTGGGCCGAGAAGATGCGCTGCGGCTCGAAGGGGGCGAGCATGGGCACGAGCATCTCGGACTGGCGGCGACCCTTTTTGTCCAGCGGGCGCAGGTTGTCGTCGCCGGACCACTTCTTGCGTTCGTGGGCGCGGGCGTGGCGCACGTAGAGGATGCGCGCGTCCGCCGGGAGGCGGAAGCGCTTCTCCGCCTTCTCCAGCACCTGGCGGTCCAGGTCGTAGCTCACCAGCTTCTTCGCCTCGTCGAAGGGCAGCCAGCGGATCTCGTCGACCTCGTCGTTGGGGACGAACTCCCCGCCGGTGACCTCGCCCGTCCAGTAGTAGACGACCTTGGTGGTGTTCTTCACCGGGTACACGGTCTTGCCCAGCAGCTTGCCCAACCGGACGCGGTAACCGGTCTCCTCGGCGATCTCGCGCACGGCGGTGGCGACGAGTGACTCGCCCGGGTCCACCTTCCCCTTCGCCAGGGACCAGTCGTCGTAATGCGGGCGGTGGATGCAGGCAACCTCAATGCCGTCGACGCTTCCCCCGTCCCCCGTCTCCCCGCGCCAGAGGACGGCGCCCGCGGCGAGGGTGGTCCTGGTGAACTCCTTGTCGGGGCGGCGCGGAATTTCCTGGTGACGCCCCGTGAGGAACATCTCGCCGTGCGCGTCCTTGTCCTGCTCGTGCGGCGCCGACTTCTTCGCCGCGCCCTTGACGTCTTTCATCGGGGTGTCCTTGGCCATGAAATCATTGTGGCTCACTTCAAGCTGGCGTGCGAACTGTTCTAAGCTGGACGGGTTCTGAGCCGCCGAGAGTCGAGGAGCCGACAGATGGTCAACGTTGCGGTCATGGGTGCCGGTTCGTGGGGCACCACCCTCGCGAAGGTGTTCGCCGATGCCGGCAACACCGTCACGCTCTGGGCCCGGCGCGCGGAGCTGGCCCAAACAATCTCGGAGACCCGCGAGAACTCCGGCTACCTGCCCGGCATCCGGTTGCCGGAATCCATAACAGCCACCCACGATGACACCCTCGCGCTCGATGGCGCGGACATCGTCGTCTTCGCCGTGCCCAGCCAGACGATGCGCGACAACCTGACCACCTGGACTCCACACCTGTCCGGCGACGCGACGCTGCTGTCCATCTCCAAGGGCATCGAGTCCGGCACCTACATGCGCATGAGCGAGATCATCGCCGAGGTCACGGGGGCGAACGAGGAGCGCATCGCGGTTCTGTCGGGGCCGAACCTCGCCCGCGAGGTCGCCCTGGAGCAGCCCGCCGCCACGGTCATCGCCTGCACCAACCTGAACCGTGCCAAGCTCGTCCAGGCGGCGTGCGCAACCGGGTACCTGCGCCCGTACACCAACACCGACGTCATCGGGTGCGAGATCGGCGGCGCCTGCAAGAACGTCATCGCGCTGGCGTGTGGCATGGCCGCGGGCCAGGGGTTGGGGGAGAACACCCTGGCCACCCTGATCACCCGTGGCCTGGCGGAGATCACCCGCCTGGGCATCGAGCTGGGGGCGGACCCGCGCACCTTTTCCGGCCTGGCCGGTATGGGCGACCTGGTGGCCACGTGCTCCTCGCCTCTGTCACGCAACCGCACGTTCGGCGCGGCCCTGGGCGGCGGGGCCAGCGTGGAGGAGGCGAAAGAGGCGACGAAGGGACAGGTAGCCGAGGGCGTGACCTCCTCGCGGAGCATCCACGAGCTGGCCCGCGAGCACGGCGTGGACATGCCGATTACGCACTCCGTCTACTCTGTCTGCCACCGGGGCCAGTCGGTCTCCGAGAGCGTGCGGGCTCTCATGGGGCGCTCGAAGAAATCGGAGTAGGCGGCTGTAGGATAACCGGCGTGATTCGCATAGCTGTTATCTACGGTGGCCAGTCCACAGAACACTCCATCTCGTGCATTTCCGCGGGCTCGATCATGGCGGAGCTCGACCCGGAGCGCTATGAGGTCTTCCCCGTGGGTATCACCCGTGAAGGTGCGTGGGTCGTCGGCGAGCTCGACCCGGTTGCGGGGCAGACGCTGCCGGAGGTCACCGGTGGGCGCGAGATCGCGCTCTCCCTGAACCCGGCGCGCCGCGGCGAGTTCGTCGACGCGCTGAGCGGCGAGTCCCTCGCCTCCGTCGATGTCATCTTCCCCGCCCTGCACGGCAAGTACGGTGAGGACGGCACCATCCAGGGCATGTTCGAGCTCTCCGGCATCCCCTACGTCGGCCCGGGCGTGCTCGCCTCCGCCTGCGGAATGGACAAGGAATACACCAAGAAGCTCGTGCAGCTCGCGGGCGTCGCCATCACCGACGAGGTCGTCCTCGGCCCGGGTGAAACGCTTGACGACGCCGACCGCGGGCGCCTTGGCCTGCCCGTCTTCGTCAAACCCGCCAGCGGCGGGTCGTCCATTGGCGTCTCGAAGGTGGAGGACTGGGCCGACCTGGACGAGGCGATCCGCCTGGCGCGCGAGTCGGACGGCAAGGTCATCGTCGAGGCGGAGCTCATCGGCGACGAGGTCGAGGTCGGGGTGCTCGAGCACCCCGACGGGCGCGTCGTCGCCTCCGTGCCCGCGAAACTCAACGGCACCGAGGACGGCGGGGAGGGCTTCTACGGCTTCGAGACGAAGTACCTCGACGATGCCGTCACCGCGACGATCCCCGCGCCCTACGATGCGGCCCTGACCGGGGAGCTGCGCGAGCTCGCGGAGCGCGCGTTCCGCGCGGTGTCGTGCACGGGTCTCGCACGCGTGGATTTCTTCGTCACCAACAACGGCCCGGTGCTCAACGAGATCAACACGATGCCGGGCTTCACCCCGATTTCGATGTACCCCCAGGTCTGGCTGGCCTCGGGCCTTTCCTACGGCCAGCTCCTCGACACCCTCGTCTCTACCGCTCTGGCACGTTCCGGGCGATAGCCTCCGACAGCGCCGTCACCGCCGCGTTGCCCTCCGACTGCGGCAGGTTCGCCGCGACATTCGCGGTGCGCCCCAGCGCAAACCAGGTCGCCGAGGTGGTCCCGTTGGCCAGGGTCGTGTCCTCGAACCACGTCACGTCGTTGACCTGGTAGAGCTCCACACCCGGCCGGTAGTTCTCCGGGTCGGCCACCCCGCAGCGAACGACGATCGGCTCCCTGCCCCGCGCCACCCACACTGCGGTGCCCGGCGTGCGCACCCTGTCCGCCCCGAGGCGCGTGAAACCTTCGGCGGGGGAGTCGGGAAGATCGGCCAGAAGGGCGTCGCAGTGCTCCGCCGGGCCCGCGGAGAGGGCGCTCAGCGGGGCGGGCGCGGGCGCCACGTCCTGGTGGTGTAGCGAGGAGAGGTCCAGCTTGTCCAGCGGGCTCCTGCCGTTCAGGGCGGCCTCGTCGGAGGTCACGGCGACCACCGGCGAGCGGTCGACGGTGTACCAGGTGGTCATCGACGAGCCGGGGGTCGCGTCGTCGACGCGCATCCAGCGTGCGCCGGCCGCCTCCTCCGTCGGGGTGTACTCGTTGTACTGCAGCGGCGCATCCACCCCGCAGCGCAGGGTGACGCGCTGGGTGGAGGACGACTGCCACGCCGCCGCCCCCTGGGGCGCCGGTTCCGCCAGCTCGGCGCGGCGGTGGCCGAGGAGGGTGGCGGGGAGGGCGTCGATAAGCTGCGTGCACTCCTGCGAGCCCGCCTCGGGGGAGGCGACGTCCGCCATGGCGACGGGCTGGAGTGCGACCCGGTCGTAGAAGATTTTCACGCCGACGAGGACACCCGCGACAAGCACGAGGGCGAGCCCGAGGAGGGCGTAGATCAGTTTCCGGCTAAGTTGGGATTCGTTCTCCTCCTCCTCCGCGAGCTCGGCGGCCTCGGTGACCCAGTCTTCGTCCGCCCGGCCCGCGTGGGGTGTGCGGGAGTCCTCGTCCATGTCGCGCATGACCCCACAGTCTACTGAAAGGGCCCTATTCCCCGTGATTAGCACTGGTTTCCCCACCGGCGGGCCCACGCTGGGCGAGGTCGGCGAGCAGCAGGTGATCCGCGCGATCATGGAGGCCGCTCCCTCGACGATCAACGGCGATGACGCCGCTGTGCTCACCCCGCCGGCGCCGAACTCGCGGGTGGTGGCCACCACGGACATGCTCGTCGAGGGGCGGCATTTCCTGCCGGAGTACACAACCCCCCACCAGGTGGGGCGTAAGGCCGTGGTGCAGAACTTCGCGGACATCGAGGCGATGGGGGCGCGCCCCGCAGCCGCGCTGCTGGCCATCTCCGCGCCCGATTCGCTGCCGCTCGCGGTGGTTGCGCAGCTCGCCGAGGGGATCCACTCGAAGGTGGAGGAGTACTCGACCGAACTCGTCGGCGGCGACGTGACGGGGGGAGCCAGCCTGGTCATCTCGATATCCGCCATCGGCTCCCTCGGCGGCAGCCTGGAGCCGCTGACGCTCGGCCGCGCCCGGCCGGGCCAGAGGGTGGTCGCCCACGGGCGCATCGGGTATTCGGCCGCCGGGCTCGCCCTGCTGCGCGCGGGGGTCGACGTGCCCGGGGAGCTTGAGCCGCTGGTGGAAGCCCACCAGGCGCCGCACCTCACGCCGGGCCGCGGCGTGGTGGCCCGCGCGGCGGGTGCGACGGCGATGACCGACAACTCCGACGGCCTGGTGCGCGACAGCGGCCTGCTCGCCGACCGCTCCTCCGTGGCCATCGACCTCGACCCGGGGGCGATCGCGCCCGACACGCTGCTCACCGCCGCGGGGGAGCTGCTCGGCGAGGACCCGTGGAAATGGGTGTTAACAGGCGGGGAGGACCACGCCCTGCTGGGCACGATCGAGGGGGAGGCCCCCGCGGGCTTCCGCACCATCGGCGCCGTCCGCAGGGGCGCCGGTGTCACCGTGGGTGGGGAAGCGCCCGCCTACCGGACCGGATGGGAGAGCTTCTGATGGACCTGCCCGTGCATGAGTCGTGGAAGGAACCGCTCGCTCCCGTCGAGGCGCAGATCCACGCGATGGGGGACTTCCTCCGCGCGGAGGGGCACTACCTGCCGCGGGGCAACGACATCCTCCGCGCCTTCGCGGACCCCTTCGACGGCGTCCGCGTGCTCATCCTGGGCCAGGATCCGTACCCCACCCCGGGCCACCCCATGGGGCTCGCCTTTTCCACCCAGCCCGGGGTGGCGGCCCCGCGCTCGCTGGTGAACATCTACGAGGAGCTCAACGCGGATCTCGGCGTGCCCCCGCGCGCCGACGGGGACCTGAGTTCCTGGTCCCGGCAGGGGATCCTTCTGCTCAACAGGGTGCTCACCGTCAGACCCGGCAAGCCCGCCTCGCACCGCGGCAAGGGGTGGGAGGCCGTGACCGAGCAGGCCATCCGCGCCCTCGCCGCCCGCGAGCAGCCCCTCGTGGCCATCCTCTGGGGCCGCGACGCCCAGTCCGCAGCCCGCTTCCTCGGCGACACCCCGCGCATCGAGTCCCCGCACCCCTCCCCGCTGTCCGCCCACCGGGGGTTCTTCGGCTCCCGTCCGTTCTCGCGGGCGAACCGCGCCTTGCAGGACCAGGGGGCCGAACCCGTCGATTGGTCGTTGTAGACTCTCCAACCATGGTCACTGCAGCTGAGTCCGCGGTATTCGACGGCACGAGACTGATGTCCTGGGCGCGCCGATCCGCCGCGGAGCTCGAGCGCAGGCGGGTGGAAATCAACGACCTCAACGTGTTCCCCGTCCGCGACGCCGACACCGGCTCGAACATGGCCCACACGATGCAGGCGGCGGTGCGCGAGGCCGAGAAGCTCGGTGAGACCGCCAGCATGGTCGACGTCGCCGAGGCCCTCGCCGTAGGCAGTATGCGCGGGGCCCGCGGAAACTCCGGCGTCGTGCTCTCGCAGGTCATCCGCGCGGTTGCCCAGAGCGTGGGCCGCGCGCCCGTGGACGGCGCCGTCGTCGCGGAGGCGCTCAACTCGGCCGTGAAGTTCGTCGACCGCGCGATTTCCGAGCCCGTGGAGGGCACCGTGGTCACCGTCCTGCGCGCCGCCGCCCTCGCCGCGCGCGAGGCTTCTGGGGGCTCGCTTTCCGACGTCTCCGCCGCCGCCCTGGCCGCCGCCCGCATGGCTCTGGCAAAGACCCCCTCCCAGCTTGACGTCCTGCGTGCCGCCGGTGTCGTCGATGCTGGCGGCACGGGGCTGGTGATCCTCCTGGAGGAGCTTTACAAGGAGATCACCGGCGAGGAGCCCGGTGCAGCGCCCGTCGAGGCACCTGAGGAGCCCCACTCCGAGCCCGCGAACCTCGAGGTGATGTTCTTCTTCGAGGGCCCCGTCGACGAGCTGGAGCAGGCCATTGCGCCGCTGGGCACCAGCCTGGTCATCGCCCGCGCCGACGACACCCGCGGCAAAGTGCACATCCACTCCGTCACCGCCGGCACGCTCATCGAGAAGGCCTTCGCCCTCGGTGCCGTGAGCGACCTGCGCCTCGAGGTGCTTCCCGCGGACCCGGTGACGGACAACCCCGGGCGCCTCATCGTGGCCGTCACCCCCTCCGGGTCGCTCGCCGAGCTGTATTCGCAGGCGGGCGCGGCCACCGTCGCCCCGGGCGAGGACGTCGTTTCGGAGGTTCTCGCCGTGATCCGCCGCTCGCCGGCGCGCGAAGTAATCCTCCTGCCCAACGGCCAGCTCGGCAGCCGTGAACTCGGGGCCATCGAGAAGGCCGCCCGAGCCTTCGAACAGACCGTCACCGTCCTGCCGACCGTGCGCTTCGTCTCCGGCATCGCGGCCCTGACGGTGCACGACCCCGACCAGCCTCTGTCCACGGTCGCCTTCACCATGTCGGAGGCGGCGGGGGAGATGCGCACCGCCGCCGTCCAACGCGCCGACGCGCCGGGCCTGGCCCAGGGCGGGCCGGTGGCCGCCGGGGATATCGTGGTCGTCGCCCACGGCGAGACCGCCCGGGCTCCGGAGGATCCGCGGGAGGCCGTGGTCTTCGCCTGCGAGCGCCTGCTCCGCCACGGCGGCGAGCAGGTTTCCATCCTCTACGCGCCCGAGGAGTTCGGCGATTTCGAGACCGGCCCCCTCGCGGAGGAACTCGGTGTGGATGTCCTGGCCTACCCGGCCGACGGCCTCGATGCCGTCGCGGAGATCGGGGTGGAGTAGAGCGGTGCTGGGCTTCCACGACGCGCGGCCGCTGAACCTCGTCCTGCCGTTGAAGCAGGCCCGCGCGCTGGCCACGCACCTGAATCTGAACACCTGCGGCGACCTGCTGAGCCACTACCCGCGGCGCTACCTGCACTACGGCTCCGGCAGCTCGATCGAGGGCGCCCTGGAGGGCGACACCGTGAGCATCGTCGGCAACGTTGTCTCCGCCCGGCGCATCAACACGGCGAAGCGCCCGCTTCACAAGGTCACCGTTTTCGACGGAACCTACTCGGTAGACGCCACCTTCTTCGGCTCGCGCTACGCCATGAACGTACTCACGGAGGGTAAGCGGGTGATGCTCACCGGCAAGCTCAGCTCCTTCCGCGGCCAGCCCCAGCTGCAGCACCCCGACTTCGTGCTTCTCGACGGCCCGACGCAGGCGACCGGGGCCCTCAAACAGCTCCAGCACTTCGGCGACCTGGAGGAGATCCTCTCCGGCCGGGAGTGGCTCCCCCTCTACCCGGCCACCGCCAAGGTGAGTTCCTGGACCGTCATGGGCGCCGTCCACGCGGTGCTTCGCTCGCTGCCGGAGGTGGAGGAGCCGCTGGGTTTCACCCCGCGGGGCCACATCCCGCTCGACCGCGCCGTACGCGAGATTCACGAACCGGGCCCCGCCGGGCCGGACGCGGCACGGGCGCGCCTGAAGTACGACGAGGCGATGGGCGTCGCGCTGGTGATGGCCGTGCGCCGCGCCGACGCCGAGGCGGACACCGCCCGGCCCCTGCCGCGGGTGGAGGGCCGCGACCAGGACGGCCTGTTAGCCCACCTGCCCTTCCCACTCACCCGGGGCCAGAGCGATGTGCTCGGTGAGATCAGTGGCGACCTGGCCCGCCCGCACCCGATGAGCCGGCTGCTGCAGGGGGAGGTCGGCTCGGGCAAGACCATCGTCTCCCTTCTGGCCATGTTGCAGGCGGTGGACAACGGAGCGCAGTGCGCGCTGCTCGCCCCCACGGAGGTGCTGGCCATGCAGCACGCCCGCTCCCTCACCGAGACGCTTATGCGCGCCGGGGTGCCCACCCGGGTGGTCGCCCTGACCGGTTCGATGGGTGCCGCGCGAAAGCAGGACGCGCTGCTGAAGATCGTCTCGGGGGAGGCGGACATCGTCGTGGGCACCCACGCGCTCATCCAGGAGGGCGTCGAGTTCTTCCGGCTCGGTCTCGTGGTCGTCGACGAGCAGCACCGCTTCGGTGTGGAGCAGCGCGACACGCTGCGCGCCAAGGCGGGGGACGTGACCCCGCACCTGCTGGTGATGACGGCGACGCCCATCCCGCGCACCATCGCCATCACGGTCTTCGGCGACCTCCGGGTCTCCACCCTGCGCGAGCTGCCGGGAGGGCGCAAGCCGATCCAGTCCTCGGTTGTTCCCGAGTTCCGCAGCTCCTGGGTCGCGCGCGCGTGGGAGAAGATCCGCGAGGAGGTCGCCGCGGGCCACCAGGCCTACGTGGTCTGCCCCCGCATCGACGGAGAGGGAGGGGTGACCGAGGTGGCGCAGTGGCTCGCCGCGGGCGAATTCAGCGGCCTCACGGTGGGGGTGCTGCACGGGCGGATGAAGGGCGAGGAAAAGGATGCGGTGATGAGCGACTTCGCCGCTGGCGGCATCGACGTGCTGGTGTCCACGACCGTCATCGAGGTCGGCGTGGACGTGCCCAACGCCACCGTGATGATGGTGCGCGAGTCGGAGCACTTCGGCGTCTCCCAGCTCCACCAGCTGCGCGGGCGCGTCGGCCGCGGCGGGAACGCCTCCCTGTGCCTGTTCCACACCCTCGCGGAGCCGGAGTCAGCCGCGTTCCAGCGCGTCGCGGCGGTGGCCGCCACCACCGACGGTTTCCAGCTCGCCGAGCTGGACCTGTACAACCGGCAGGAGGGCGATGTCCTGGGAGCGCAGCAGTCCGGAGCCCGGCGCACGCTGCAGCTGATCAACCTCGTCGACGACTACGACGTCGTAGTGCGCGCCAACGATGATGCCGCCCGCCTCGTCGCCGACAACCCAGAGCTCGCGCGCGGGGTGGCCGACACGGTCACCGAATCGTTCGTGCCCGAGCGTCTCGAGTACCTGGAGAAAAGCTAACATCGTGGGAATGAACCGAATCATCTCGGGTGAGGCCCGTGGCCGCAAGATCAAGGTGCCGCCGGAGGGCACGCGCCCGACCTCCGACCGCGCCCGCGAGGGGCTCTTCTCCTCGCTCCAGGTGCGCTTCGGCATCGTCGACCAGACGGTGCTCGACCTCTTCGCCGGTTCCGGCGCGCTGGGCCTTGAGGCTGCCTCCCGCGGTGCCGCAGAGGTCGTGCTCGTGGAAAACGACCCGCGCGCCGTTCAGGTCATCGAGTTCAACGCCGGCGTCGTCGGCCACCCCAACGTGCGCGTCGAGCCGGTCAAGGCCTCGACCTACCTCGCCCGCGCACCGCGCCGCCACTTCTCCATGGTTCTCGCCGACCCGCCCTACGACCTCGCCGACGAGGCCGTTGCGGACATGATCGCGGCGCTCGAGCCTTCGCTTGTCGACGGCGCCGTGGTCGTCGTCGAGCGCCATCGCGCAAGCCCCGAGACCGCCTGGCCCGCGGCCTTCACCCCGACCACCCAGAAGCTGAAGAAGCGCCTGTACGGAATAGCCCGGATGGACATGGCCGTCTACAGCGCAGAAGGAGAGTAGCCATGACCGTCGCAGTGTGCCCCGGTTCCTTCGACCCGGTGACCAACGGTCACCTGGACATATTCCAGCGCGCCGCGCGCCACTTCGAGGAGGTCATCGTCCTGGTCACGGGCAACCCCACGAAGACCTCCGGCCTGTTCACCGTGGAGGAGCGGGTGGAGCTCATCAGGCGGGTGACCGGGCACGTGCCCAACATCCGGGTCGACTTCTGGGGCGGGCTTCTGGTGGATTACACCACCGCCCACCACGTCACGGCTCTGGTCAAGGGGCTGCGCTCCTCGCTGGACTACGAGTACGAGCTGCCGATGGCCCAGATGAACCGCCGGTTGACCGGGGTGGACACCTATTTCCTGCTCACCGACGAGAAGTACGGCTACACCTCCTCCTCGCTGTGCAAGGAAGTGGTCAAGTACGGCGGCGATGTCACGGGCCTGGTGCCCGACGAGGTCGCCGAGGCGATGCGGGAGAAGTTGCGATGACCACCGTGGTCGTCGGGCTGTTCCTGGCCGTGCTCATCGGCTCGACGCTGCAGCGCGTCTCCGGCATGGGCGTGGGCCTGATTGCCGGACCGGTGCTGTCCATCCTCATCGGACCCGTCGAGGGCATCCTGGTGGTCAACATCCTCGCCATGGCGAACGCGGCGCTGACCACGCTCGCGGTCCGGGAGGACGTGGACTGGAAGAAATTCGCCTCCATCGCCCCCTACCTCGTCGCCGGGGCAATCCCCGGGGCCTTCCTCGTGCGCGCGCTGTCGGCGGACCTGCTGCTCGTCATCGTGGGTATCCTGCTGCTCATCGCGCTCAGCGTGGTCACCCTCGGGAAGCGCTACGTCCCGCCGATTGACGGCGCCGTTCCCGCGGCGGTGGCGGGAGTGGCCGGCGGATTCATGAACACCCTGGCCGGCGTGGCAGGGCCCGCCATCACGGTCTTCGCCCAGGCGGCCCGCTGGCCGCAGAAGGTCTACGCGGCGACGCTCCAACCCATCTTCATGGTCAGCGGAGCGACCTCGTTCCTCCTCAAGGAGCTCACCGGCGCGGCGAATGTGGCGTCGATTGGCTGGCACCTGTGGGCCGCTGGAGCCGCCGCAATGGCACTGGGGCTTTTTGCGGGAACACGCATTGCCCCGCGGGTGCCGGGGGACAAGGCCCGCAGCATGGCGCTGGGCCTCGCCATCCTGGGAGGGGTGACGGCCCTGGTGCGCGGCGCTACGGGCCTGATCGGGTAGAAGCTAGAACAGCGTCGAGAGGAACTCCTGAGTGCGCCGTTCGCGGGGGTTGTCCAGGACCTGCTGCGGGGTGCCGTACTCGACAATGTGGCCGTTGGCCATGAACGCGACCCGGTCGGCGACCTCGCGGGCGAAGGCCATTTCGTGGGTCACCACGAGCATGGTCATGCCCTGGGCGGCGAGGTCCTTCATCACGCGCAGCACCTCGCCCACGAGCTCGGGGTCGAGGGCGGAGGTGGGCTCGTCGAAAAGCATGAGCTTGGGGTCCATTGCCACCGCGCGCGCGATGGCGACGCGCTGTTGCTGGCCGCCCGAAAGCTGGATCGGGTAGGCGTCGGCCTTGGACTCGAGGCCCACCATGGCGAGTAGCTCGCGTGCGCGGGCGGTGGCCTCGCCGACGGACTGGCCCTTGACGTGCACGGGGGCCTCGATGATGTTGTCCAGAACCGTGCGGTGGCCGAAGAGGTTGAAGTTCTGGAACACCATGCCGATGTCCCGGCGCTGCTTCGCGGCGTCCTTCTCGCTCATCTCGTGCAGGACGCCGTCGCGCTCCCGGTATCCGATAAGGTCGCCGCTGACGTAGAGCCGGCCGGCCGTGATCTTCTCCAGGTGGTTCACGCAGCGCAGGAAGGTCGACTTGCCGGAGCCCGACGGGCCGATCAGGCAGGTCACCTCACCGGGCATGACCTCGAGGCTGATGCCCTTGAGCACGTCGAGGTTGCCGAAGGACTTCCAGACATCCACGGCCTGGATCATGGGGGTTGTGGGGGTTGTCATTAGCGTCCCTTCCTTTCGGGGGCCCCGATGACCTCGACATTGCCGGGGATGGTGCCCTCGGCGTCGGCGAGGCTGGCCAGTTGGCGGGCGGTGAGCTGGCGGGTGGCTCCGCGGTCGAAATACTTCTCCAGGTAGTGCTGTCCCACCATGAGCAGCGAGGTGATCACCAGGTACCACGTCGCGGCGACAAGCAGCATCGGCACCGGCTCGAACAGGGCGGCGGCGATGTCCATCGAGCGGCCGTAGAGCTCGAGGGAGTAGGGCACCGCGACCACGAGCGAGGACGTCTTGAGCAGGGAGATGAACTCGTTGCCCGTCGGCGGGATGATGATGCGCATCGCCTGCGGCAATACCGTGCGGGTCATCGTCTGGGTCCAACTCATGCCGAGCGCCTTGGACGCCTCGACCTGGCCCTCCGGCACCGAGGAGATACCGGAGCGGACGATCTCCGCCATGTACGCGGCCTCGTTGAGGCCCAGGCCCACCACGGCGAGCATGAACGCCGAGGAGGTGAACGGCTCGAGCGGGATGCGGGCGACACCGAGGTTGATCGAGTCGTAAATCGCGCCCAGCAAACCCCAGAACATCAGCTGCACGTAGACGGGGGTACCGCGGAAGATCCAGAGGAAAACCCAGCCGACGGCCTTGAACACGGGGTTCGGGCTCATGCGCATCACCGCGAGGATGATGCCGCCGACCACACCGATGACCATCGCGAGGATGGTGATGGCGAGCGTGTGCAGCGCGGCCGTCGCGATGCGGGTGTCCAGCAGGTAGTCGAAGTAGGTGTGCCACCCGTACGCCTGATTGCGGGCCGCGCCCCAGATAAACCAGGCGAGCAGGAGCAGTAGAACGGCGGCGAGGACCCAGCGGCCCGGGTGGCGCATCGGCACCGCCCGGATGCGCTCCGGGGGTGTGCTGCGGGTGTTGGTGGTGGTGCTCATCGTGGGTTAACCCCGTCCTTTCAGTGGTTCTTCGTTTACTTGCGCCTGCTCGAGGTAGCCGGACTCGACGTTCCATTGCTTGAGGATGCGCTGGTACTCACCTGTGTCAATGAGGTGTTGGATGGCCGCGGCGAGGGCAGGACCGAGGGGGGAATCCTTCGGCACGGCGAAGCCGTAGGGGGCGGCATCGAACATGTCGCCGACGAGTTCGAGCTTTCCCTCGGAGCGCTCGACGGCCCAGGCGGTGACGGGGGAGTCCGCGCTCATCGCGTCGGCGCGGCCCACCAGCGCGGCCAGCGCCGCGTTGTCGGAGGTGTCGAAGGCCAGCACGGTGATCGGTTTCTCGCCGTTGGCCACGCACTCCTCGCTCTTGGGCCGCACATCGTCGGTCTCGGAGACGGTGGTGCGCTGCACCGCGACGGTGAGCCCGCAGGGATGGGAAGGATCAACGTTCTTGCCCGGGGCCGCGGCCCATTGCACGCCGGCGTAGAGGAAGTCCGCGAAGTCGAAGCTCTGGCGGCGCTCGGCGTTGTCGGTGAAGCCGGACATGCCCGCGTCGAGGCTGCCCGCCTGAACCGCCGGCAGGATCATCGAGAAGTCCATGTCCTGCGGGTCGAACTCCAGCCCCATGATGGAGGCCGCGGCGCGCCCCATGTCCATCTCCATGCCGATGATCGAGCCCTTCGAGTCCTTGAACTCAAACGGCGCGAACGGCGGGTTGGACCCCACGGACAGCTTCCCGTCGGCGGCCACCTGCTCGGGCACCATCGCGGCGATCTCGGGAACCTTTTCCTGCTCGACGGGTTGCCACCCCTCCGGGTTGCCGCCCTCCTCGTTGGTCACGCAGGACGGGAGCATGCTTATCGACGCCACCCCAGCCAGCACCGCGGCAATGCGGCGTAGGGAGCGTGTCTGTTTTTCCGGAACCTTCATGTCGCCCCTAGATCCCCGCCTCGGCGGTCACGGGCGCTGTCATCGTGCCCCGGGCGCAGGCAGGCGCCACCGCAATGAGAGATTTACGCATATCCGTATAATAACCAGCGGAGCCCGGTTCCCGTGAATTCCGCTCGGGGCGCGATTGTTGGGTCGCCGCGGCCTGCGCTAGACTTTTCTCTCGCGCCCCAGTAGCCCAATTGGCAGAGGCAGCGGATTCAAAACCCGCCCAGTGTGAGTTCGAGTCTCACCTGGGGCACCATTACAGCAAGTCGAGGGAGCTTACGACCCGGGGTACCTCCTTGTCGTTCGATCCCGTTTTCGTCTTGGCTTACGCTCTTTTCTCAGGTCACAAAGGTCGGTCCTAGGGCGTGGAAATTGCGTGCCTGCTCTACATTGAATGCCTCTTTTGGCCTTGACAACGGGGGAGAGTTTTGACCTAACGCTCATAAACCTTTCTTCGAAGCCGCGAGCGAGGAGCGAAATGCCCCAACTACACCGGCACCACGACATATTCTTCCAAGAACCTGCGCTACCCCCATCGAAGCCCAAGTGAATTCCGACGATGGTTCTGCTGAGCTCCACTCGAGCAGCCGTTATTCGATGGGTAAGAGTGATTCCCTTCAGTCCGGGGTCTCACTCTTATGCCTGATATGTCTTAGGAGGATCGCCACATTGTGTTGGCAGGAGGGGACGAGCAAATCAAGGGCACAAAGACAAGCACCCGGGCCCTGCCGCGGCGCGCCTCGGCGAAAATGCTCGGCCAAACGAAGAGCGGTAAACGTCTCGCCCGTACCGCACACCATGATCAACTTGCCCCGGTCATGAGTCCTGTAACCGGAAAGCGCCTTCTCAACCGCTTCGACCTGATGCTTGCGTGGGGCTAAAGCCTGCTTGCGGGTGAGGTTGACATCGATCTCCGAGCCGGGGAAGACAACATCCCAGTTCACGGGTGCGGCAATGATGTCGGCCATGCCGGTCCGGCTGGTCTCCAGTACCTGGTTCGTCACCGCCGCCTCCGCATTGGTGTAGTACTGCGTACCTTTATCGGTGACACACGAATGTCCCGACGCCTCGAAGACGGAATTGATGTGCGCCTTCTGGATGCTCGTGGTCGGCTCGCCGAACGTTGCCCGGATCGCCACCTAACTGTGGTCATCGACACAGTGGGCAACAATGTCGCTACCTGTGTCTGCCAACCCGCCGTTGCAACGCCAATCCACCCACCGGCACACTTTATCGAACTGTCCTGCGAAAGTGGGGGTTGCGCGGAAGGAGTTCACCATCAACTTCTTAAAAGCAATCCTATAGTTGTTCTTGGGTTAGTTTTCACGTAACTGATCAAGAACTTCTTCAAACGATGCTATTCAGGTGATTATGCCTAACGGGAGTGTATTCACAGAGGTATCTCGCGAATGTGGCGTTGCCTACAGGAATTTCCATCCCCGCCCGTCAACCCCGGTTACACAGGCCGGGGTCCGGGAAGCCGCAGAACGATTACCTGTTTGTTCGAAAGAAGGGCCCTTGGCCAATTGGGTTGTTAATTGCTTGACATGAGCCCAGTTCCCCGCTTCCAGGTCCACTGCTTGCCCAGTTGGTCCCGGAACGAGATTTCTTCGACCGTGTGAGATTCCGCGTGAAGAAGCGGGAGGAATGACTCACTGCTAGAAACAGGTCTAGGGCTAATAAACTTCAACCCTTCCGCCCCCCACACACTCTCGATGAAATACTGACCGGGGGGGAGAGTTGCTACTTGAATGCTGAGAGGCTTCTCGTTGGCCTTGACATGGAGCACGACTTCGAAAAAGACGGAGTTGATTGCCCCTGTAGTTGAAACCAGAATTCCCCAGCGACCTTTGGCTGACGTATCTTCTTTTACCCACCACGCCTGCATGTTGCTTGCAATTCCACGCTGATCCCGCTCTCTTTCGCGCTCGTCTGCCTCGAGGGCATGGGCTTCCGCTTTTTGGGAGGCTTCGAGTGCGACGCGGTTCGACTCAGCCACGTGCTTCGAGGTTTCGTCTGCTGTCGCCTTGGCAAGCTGATTTGCCTGCCGCGCGATTGCGAGTGCGGCGAGCGAGGCCCCGGCGCCGACAAGGTCCGCGACTTGCCCTAAATCAATCATGATTTCCCTTTCTTTCTAGTAGGAACCGAGGAAAGACCCAGGAATGCGGTCTTTCCCTGTGATCAAACTCAAAATTTATCGTCTAGCACGCCCGCCGGCATCTGCAATGGCGAACCAAAACGACGCTGCCGCAGGGAAATTCCACACAGGGAATCTTTAGAAGGCTTAAGCGCCCCGTTTAGGACCGGTTGCGAATACCGATCACCCCGAGCCACAAGGCCGGGTAGCCCTTCGCTCCATCGATTCCGAGGCGCTGGAGGCGCTTGCCGAGAAGAACATCACCGATCCCACCGAGGGCAAGAAGCAAATCCGCATCCACACCGAGACAGACGAAGCGTTTCGCAACTGCCCGCAGGTTCGCGACTTGGCCCCCGTTCTCGTTGCCGAACCGTCTCTCCTCCTCGGCTACAACACCGCCCCCAGCCCGACGGAGGTGGTCCAGGCGCTGCTGGTCTTTTACATCGCCGTGGGTATCCAGGCCATCGCAACGCACCGCGGTGTCACCCTGACCATGACCGACATCTCGGCTGTGTGGGACGGGGGACACCGATGAGGAGAAGCGCACAGGTGTCTCCGACGTCCGCGTCATCATCGACCTTGAGGGTGACACCGACCCTAACACCCTGGTCCAGACCCATCGGGATGCCGCCAAGTAGTCTCCCGTGGTGAACACCTACACCCGCCCGGCTAACCCGACATCTGAGCTGGCTTAGATGGCGCGGTCGGAGTCCGCAGTGGGGACTTCTGAAGCCCGTGGGTGTGGCAGCAGACACCATCACATTCGACGAAAGATGCAACCTTAGTCAGCGATATTGGGGCACAATGGATCCTGAGCCTCGGGTTCTTCCTAGCTCTGGGATTCAGGCTCGATGATTTGCATAGCGGGGCTGTCTCGACCGCGCTCACTGGGGCGATCCCGCAGGTAATCATCGCCCTGATGATGGAACGGAGGCGAGTGAGCCACCATCATGTCCCCGAGCGCGAAGAACGGGGACCGGTCGTTGTCGCCATTCTTGTATGCCTGACTGCCACCAGGGGGTCTATTAATGGTGCTTCCCACCCCCAGGGAAGAGCGGATTGTCCTAACGATAGCTATCGGCTTCGTCGTTGTCTTCGCCTTTGTGCCGCCCGTACTGCATGTGAAACTTTCCGTACACGTCGGTTAGTCGGCGACAGTGTGGGCGTACTTGGCAGTGGTTCTCTCACCCTGGTGGGTGCCTAATTTTTTTGCTGCCCCCCCCCCCTCGTGGCGTGGTCCCGCTTGAAGTTGGCCCATCACACGCCCCGTGAACCCGCTTCCGGCTTTGCGGCCAGAATCTTCGTACTTGGAGGCACCCTCGAGTTTCGGGCGGTGGGATAGGGACTCCGCGTTGCGGACTTGCGTGCGCGGGACTCCGCGTTGCGGACTTGCGTGCGCGCCGTCGACTCCGCGT
>NZ_DDJO01000021.1:0-37653 GCF_002339505.1 Corynebacterium sp. UBA2622 | reverse complement strand
GTCGACTCCGCGTTGCGGACTTTAAAGGCACACTACGCCTGGCCTATCCAACGGCTCGAGGACGCCCCCACGCCAGCGCACCCCCAGGGGCGCGAACTCAGCCGGCGCCCCACAGTTTCCGCCTCCGCCCGAGAACTCGGCGAACGTCCCGAGCCTGCCGCGGCGTGCAGCCAATTGCCGCGATAAGGCGCTCGGCTGCACCCTCGGTCACCTCCAGAGCCTGGTGCATCACCCTGTCGGCGGCTTTGGGCGGCAGGCCGATCTCGGCGCAAAAGGTGCGGAACATTGACGAGCTGATATTGTCGCGTGCCCCCTGGACGCTGAGGGCGAGGCTTGTGTCGCCGTAGGGGAGTGTCGACGGAATATCGTATAGCGGCGAAACCTGGAACCCGTTCCCGGTATCCATGAGGGAAAGATTCTTCGCGTGCAGATCACCGTTGCCCGTGAGCCAGGCGCACGCGGTCTGGAACGCGATTGACCGGGCGGTCAGGGTGGGGGAGGCCGACACACCGCTAAGTGCGGTGGCCAGGTCCTCCATCGAGGGTGAGTACTTTTCTGCCGGGTAGAGGCCCATGATCTGGGCGGCATCTTCGACGTGGAGGCGCTTTCCATGTAAGCGGTCGAAACGCCGGACCAGCAGACCGGCGCGCCCATGCCGGTCGTGGCGGAGATCCACGGAAGCGACGGGGAACCGTCGCCGTGCTCTGCCGATCATCGCGAAGCATTCGGCCTCGTTTTCCACCAGCGCGGGGTACTCCGGGGGTGAAACCTTGAGGATGTAGTCGGTGTTGCCACCTGACACCGGAGCCGCGATCGTGCGCGCTGACGCCTTGTCCTGCACGCCGGGCAGCGCGGCCGGGTCCGCGATGCCGGCTGATGTGAGCGCCGCGCCGAAGTCGAGGGGTTCGGTGAGGACAACCGCGCTGGAAGTCTGAGGTGCGCCCCCGGGCGGAACGACGGTCACGTCACCCACGGTGTTGCCGCCGACGGCCAGGAGTAGACCGAGCTCGTCGTCGAGGGAGGTCTTGACACCCTTGCGCAGGGCGGTGAGCCGACGCCCCTCGGGGAGCAGGTTGGTGAAGAAGGGTGGGAGGGAGCCGTTATGTGTCGTCGCGGTCACGTGAAGCGGTAGAGATGTGGCCACGGAACGGGTGGCGTGGGTAAGGTACCGGAATTCCGTTGTCATGCCGGGGCGCCGGTAGAAGGCGGCGGTGAGCTCGTCGCCGACATAGATGTCCGCCGCGTGGATCGCGCCAGAATCGTTTACACTCACCGCAGCGCCTCCGGGACGTGGGGTGCGGGAACGAGATCGAAACCGAGCACGGAAAATAGAGCCATCACCTTGCCGATTTCCGCGGTCGGTTTTCCTTTCTCACACTCCCGTACGAAACGCTCCGAAACCCCCGCCAGCTCCGCCAGCTCCGCCTGGACGAGGCCCCTCTTCTTGCGCTCGGTGCGGATGAATTCCCCCAAGTCGTCCAACGACATTGCCAACTCCTCCCACACCGGCACGCTCGCGCCGTTTTGGCAAACCATAGCGCCCCCGCGCCACCCACACAACCCCAAACCGGCACGAGCGTGCCTATAACGGCGCTCCCGCCGTCGTCCAGCGACTGCCAAACAAGGAAACCGGCACGTACCTGCCGTCACCGGCCGCGCGTCTACACTGTGGAACCGTGACTAAGCGCCTCCTCCTCATCGACGGACATTCCATGGCCTTCCGCGCCTTCTACGCCCTGCCGGCGGAGAACTTCTCCACCTCGGGCGGGCAGCACACCAACGCGGTGTACGGCTTCCTGTCCATGTTCGCGAACATCGTGGCGGAGGAGCAGCCCACCCATGCCGCGGTCGCCTTCGATGTGGGGCGCAAGACCTTCCGCACCGAGAAGTACCCCGAGTACAAGGCCCAGCGCGAGGCGGCACCGCCCGAGTTCAAGGGCCAGGTCCCGCTTATCGACGACATCCTCGGCGACCTGGGTATCGTCACCCTGTCCAAGGAGAACTTCGAGGCCGACGACATCGTCGCCACCCTGGTCACCGAGGCGCGGGCCGAGGGCGGATACGAGATCGTCATCGTCACCGGCGACCGCGACTACCTGCAACTCGTCGACGACACCACGACCGTTCTCTACCCCACCCGCGGCGTGTCCGTACTCACGCGCTTCACCCCGGAGGAGGTGGAGAGCAAGTACGGCCTCACCCCGGCCCAGTACCCCGACTTCGCCGCCCTGCGCGGTGACCCCTCCGACAACCTCCCCAGCGTGCCGAAGGTGGGGGAGAAGACCGCCACCAAGTGGATCGTCCAGTACGGCGGGCTGGAGGGCCTCATCGAGCACGCCGAGGAGATCAAGGGGGTGGCGGGCAGCAACTTCCGCGAGCGCATCGACCAGGTGCGCCTCAACCGCGAGCTGACCCGCATGGTCACGGATGTGGAGCTGCCCGTCGTCCCCGACGACCTGGAAATGAAGCCAGCCGACGTCTCGCGCGTGGCCAAGGCCTTCGACGACCTCGAATTCGGTGTGAACCTGCGCGAGCGCGTCCTCTCCGCCGTTCCGACCGAGGGTGACGCAGCCCCGGTGCAGTCCGTCGAGCTTTCGGACATCGAGGTCGACGACGGCCCCCTCGACGCCTGGCTCGCGGAGCGCTCAGGTCAGGGCCTCGCCCTGTACCTCGCCGGCAATGGTGCGCCGCACCGCGGTGATGTGCGCGCGCTGGCGATCGTCGACAAGCAGCGCCGCGGCATCCAGAAGGAGGCCGCCGACCTCTCGCCCGAGGAGGATGCCGCCTTCAAGGCCTGGGCCGAGTCGGAGGACCCGAAGTACCTGCACGGAGCCAAGCCGGCCATCCACATGCTGCGCGGCCGCGGCATCGCCCTGCGCGGCATTGCCCACGACACCGCCATTGCCGCGTACCTGCTCCGCCCGGGCCAGCGCACCTACGAGCTCCCCGACGTCTACCAGCGCCACCTCCAGCGCCAGCTGGAGCAGGGTGGCGACCAGCTCAGCCTCCTCGGTGACACCACCCTGATCGACTCCGCCGCCGCCGTGCTCGAGCTGGCCGAGGAGCTCACCGCGCAACTGCGCGGCATCGACTCCTACGAGCTCTACTCCGATCTCGAGGTTCCGCTGGTGAGCATTCTCGCCGAGATGGAGGACGCCGGCATCTCGGTCGACGCCTCCGTGCTGGAGGGCGAGCTCGAGGAGTTCACCCGCAAGGTCGCCGAGGTGGAGCAGCACGCGCGCATGCTGGTCGACGAACCCGACCTGAACCTCTCGAGCCCGAAGCAGCTCTCCGTCATCCTCTTCGACAAGCTCGACCTGCCGAAGACGAAGAAGACGAAGACGGGCTACTCCACCGCCGCAAAGGAAATTGAGGCGCTCGCCGCGAAGAACCCGCACCCCTTCCTCGACGCCCTTCTGGCCCACCGCGAGTACCAGAAGATGAAGTCCACCATTGAGGGGTTGATCAAGACGGTGCAGGACGACGGGCGGATCCACACCACCTTCAACCAGACGGTCGCCTCCACCGGGCGCCTGTCGTCGACGGACCCGAACCTGCAGAACATTCCCGTGCGCACGGAGGCCGGGCACGTGATCCGCTCCGCCTTCACGGTGGGTGAGGGGTACGAATGCCTGCTCACCGCCGATTACTCGCAGATCGAGATGCGCGTGATGGCCCACGTCTCGCAGGATGCCGGGCTCATCGAGGCCTACAGGGCGGGGGAGGACCTGCACAACTTCGTCGGTTCCCGCGTCTTTGACGTGCCCATCGACCAGGTCACCCCGGAGCTGCGCCGCCGCGTCAAGGCGATGAGCTACGGCCTGGTCTACGGCCTGTCCGCCTTCGGCCTCTCCCAGCAGCTGGGTATCGCACCGGTGGAGGCGAAATCAATCATGGAGAGCTACTTCGTGCGCTTCGGCGGAGTGAAGCGCTACCTGGACGAGGTGGTGGAGCAGGCACGCCGTGACGGTTACACCGAAACGGTCTTCGGGCGGCGGCGCTACCTCCCCGAGCTCAACTCGGACAACCGCCTCGCCCGGGAAAACGCGGAGCGCGCAGCGCTCAACGCGCCGATCCAGGGCACGGCAGCGGACATCATCAAGGTCGCCATGGTCCGGGTCGACCGCGCGCTGAGCGACTTCGACTCCCGAGTGCTGCTGCAGGTCCACGACGAACTCGTCGTCGAGGTGGCCCCCGGTGAGCTGGAACAGGTGCGCGACATCGTGGAACGCGAGATGGACGGGGCGATCACGCTGCTCGTCCCGCTCGAGGTGTCAGCGGGCACAGGCTCCAACTGGGACGCCGCCGCGCACTAGAAAGGTCGGGGCGCGCCGGCCCGGATGGGTGGCGCGCCCGATTTTTCCCGGGTCACGCGGCCGCCCCCCGCGGCTTTGTGGCCCGCAGCTCCCGATATACACCCGGCATCGTAGCCCACCCGTAAGTGTGGCGCGGCAAACATTGGGGGAAATCCCGGTGAACTTCTAGGCCCCCCTCCGCCGAGTGACAAAGATGGCCGTACCGGGGAATATCGCCCCCCGTTCCGGCGACCACTGGCCCCAGCGCTGCTTGAGGTCAGCCGGCCACTCGGGCTCGAGCAAATCGACGAGCTCGAAACCCGTGGCGTTGAACGCGCGGACGTAGTCACCGAACGTGCGGTGGTACTCGGCATACGTCAGGGTGCCGGCCTTGTCGCGCTCCTCGTACGCGCGGGAAAAGTAGGGGATTTCCGCCGTGAACGCCTCGGGATCGTCGGGGAAGACCCACCGCATCGGGTGGTTCACCGAGAACACGAAACGCCCGCCGGGCGCGAGGACGCGAGAGACTTCGGCGAGCAGCACATCGATGTCCCGCACGAAGGGGATGGCTCCGAACGCGGAAAAGGCGGCGTCGAAGGCGCCGTCCCGGAAGGGGATCGCGAGCGCATCGGCCTGGACCAAGGCAACGTTTCTGCGGGCCCGGGACAGCATGCCGCGGGAGATATCGAAGCCGGCGACGAACCCGGCGCCGTCGTCAGCGAGCCACGAGGCGCAGGGGGCGGAGCCGCAGCCGATCTCGAGGACGGCGGCGTGTGAGACGTTGCCAAGCAACCGCACGTCGCGCTCGGCGACCATCTCCGGCGACCAGTGAAAACCCTCGAGGTAGGAGGCGTGTTCGGCGTGGTAGCGGCCGGCGTCGGCATCCCAGTGGGAGCGGTTTGCCTGTGACGGGGTTGACACGTGTGGCCTCCTGGGGAAATGCGGGCGCGAGCGGGGCCAAAACATTTGCCCTAGCTGCGGAAAGGGGCTAGTGTAGCAAAGGCGTGTCTACGCCGAGGGGAGTTCAGGGCTATGTAGGAGGGTCCGGCCGCACCCGAGGTGAGATCGCGAGGCGCGGGATCGATGCACATCAGCCCGTGTTTTACGAGAGACGCGCTCATGTCCAAGTACTATCTCCTATCCGTTTCGGAGCACTTTAAACCTATGCCCACTTCCAACGCACCCCAGGTTGCCATCAACGACATCGGCAGCGCTGAGGACTTTCTCGCCGCAGTAGACGCGACCATCAAGTACTTCGATGATGGCGACATCGTCACCGGCACCGTCGTCAAGGTCGACCACGACGAGGTTCTCCTCGACATCGGGTACAAGACCGAGGGTGTCATCCCCACCCGCGAGCTCTCCATCAAGCACGACGTCGACCCCAACGAGGTTGTCGAGGCCGGCGATGAGATCGACGCCCTTGTCCTGACCAAGGAGGACAAGGAAGGTCGCCTCATCCTGTCCAAGAAGCGCGCGCAGTACGAGCGCGCGTGGGGCACCATCGAGGAGCTGCAGAAGAACGACGAGCCTGTCACCGGCACCGTCATCGAGGTCGTCAAGGGCGGCCTCATCCTCGACATCGGGCTGCGCGGCTTCCTGCCGGCCTCCCTCGTCGAGATGCGCCGCGTCCGCGACCTGGAGCCCTACATCGGCCAGGAGCTCGAGGCGAAGATCATCGAGCTGGACAAGCACCGCAACAACGTCGTGCTGTCCCGTCGCGCCTACCTGGAGGAGACCCAGTCCGCGGTCCGCTCCGACTTCCTGCACCAGCTGCAGAAGGGCCAGGTCCGCAAGGGTGTCGTGTCCTCCATCGTCAACTTCGGCGCCTTCGTCGACCTTGGCGGCGTTGACGGCCTCGTGCACGTCTCCGAGCTGTCCTGGAAGCACATCGACCACCCGTCCGAGGTTGTCACCGTCGGCGACGAGGTCACCGTCGAGGTTCTCGATGTCGATCTCGACCGCGAGCGCGTCTCCCTGTCGCTGAAGGCGACCCAGGAGGATCCGTGGCGCGTCTTCGCCCGCACGCACGCCGTCGGCCAGATCGTCCCGGGCAAGGTCACCAAGCTCGTCCCGTTCGGCGCCTTCGTCCGCGTCGAGGAGGGCATCGAGGGTCTCGTCCACATCTCCGAGCTGGCACAGCGCCACGTCGAGGTCCCGGACCAGGTTGTCAACGTCGGCGAGGAGGTCATGGTCAAGGTTATCGACATTGACCTGGACCGCCGCCGCATCTCCCTGTCGCTCAAGCAGGCCGACGAGGACTACTCCGAGGAGTTCGATCCGTCCCGCTACGGCATGGCCGACTCCTACGACGAGCAGGGCAATTACATCTTCCCGGAGGGCTTCGACCCGGAGACCAACGAGTGGATGGAGGGCTTCGACGAGGCCCGCCAGGCGTGGGAGGCCCGCTATGCCGAGGCCGAGCGCCGCTTCCAGGCCCACACGGCCCAGATCGAGCGCCACCGCGCCGCCGCCGCCGAGGCCGCTGAGCAGGGCACCGAGTCCAACTACTCCTCCGAGTCTGGCGCTGCAGCTCCGGCAGCCGACCAGCCTGAGGAGTCCATCGGCTCCCTCGCGTCCGACGAGCAGCTCGCAGCTCTGCGCGACAAGCTCGCCGGCAACTAAGCCAGCGCGCCAGCCGCTGAACCACGGCCCATCTCCCGCCCGGGAGGTGGGCCGTTGCCTATGATGGGGCCATGCTCAGAATTGGACTGACCGGTGGCATCGGCAGCGGCAAATCGACGGTGGCGGCGCTCCTCGCCGAGGCCGGCATCCCGGTGGTGGACGCCGACCAGGTGGCGCGGGACAACATGGAGCCCGATTCCCCCGTGCTCGACGAGGTCGCGCGGGAGTTCGGGGAGGACATCCTCCGCGCGGACGGCTCGCTCGACCGGGCCGAGCTGGCCCGCCGTGCCTTCGCCACCCCGGAGGCCACGGCCCGGCTCAACGCGATCACGCACCCCGCGATCCGCGAGGAATCCGAACGTCGATTGGCCGAGCTCGAGCACGGGGGAGCGGAGGCGGCCGTCTACGACATGCCGCTGCTGTTCGAGCTCGGGTTGGATTCCACGATGGACCTGAATGTGGCGGTGCACACGGATGCGGAGGTGCGGGTGGCAAGGCTCGTCGAAAAGCGCGGGCTGGAGGAGTCCGACGTGCGCAACCGCATCGACCGCCAGATCGGGGATGCCGAGCGCCAGGCCCGTGCTGACGTGGTGCTGGACAACAACGGCACGCCGGAGGAGTTGGAACAGCAGGTTGAACGGCTCGTTTCCCGCATCCGGGAAATGGCCCGAGAAGTTTAGCTGTTGGTAAGTTCCCATTAAAGTTGCGGGCCTAACGTGGCCCGACATGGGTACGTGGGATCATGGACCGTTCGACAACGACAGGGCGCGCGATACCGTGCGCCAGCTTGCCGAGGGCACGTTCCGCATGGACCAGTTCCGCTTCGACTGCGGCGAGGGCCCGCTGGACTCCGAGAGCGCCGAGGCCGTCGTCGCCCTCAACGCGGTACTCAACGGCCACGTCCCGCGTCCGGAGGACGCCCCCGCGCTGGACTTCGAATTCTCCTTCCGTGACCGGCGCTGGCTGCAGGCGAAGCTGCGCGAAGCACTCGACCCGGCCCACTCCGAGCTTTACGAACTGTGGCGCGAGGCGGGCGAGCTCAAGGAGTGGCTCGATGCGACGGGGAGGGTCATTCACTAGCCGGGTCGGGCGATAGGATGGGTGCATGGCCTTTGCTGCTGAGCACCCCGTCCTCGCCCAATCCGAGTTCCGCCCCGTGGGAGACATCCAGCGCCGGGAAAAGCCCTTCGAGGTCGTCAGCGAGTTCCAGCCCTCGGGTGACCAGCCCGCGGCGATCGCGCAGCTCGACGAGCGCCTCCGCCGCGGGGAGCGCGACATCGTGCTGATGGGCGCGACAGGTACCGGCAAGTCCGCCACCGCCGCGTGGCTGATCGAGAAGCAGCAGCGCCCGACCCTGGTGATGGCGCCGAACAAGACCCTCGCGGCCCAGCTGGCCAACGAGCTGCGCCAGCTCCTGCCGAACAACGCCGTCGAGTACTTCGTCTCCTACTACGACTACTACCAACCCGAGGCGTACATTGCGCAGACGGACACGTACATCGAGAAGGACTCGTCCATCAACGACGACGTCGAGCGCCTCCGCCACTCCGCCACGTCCGCGCTGCTCAGCCGCCGCGACGTGGTGGTGGTGGCCTCGGTCTCCTGCATCTACGGCCTCGGTACGCCACAGTCCTACCTCGACCGCTCCGTCGTTCTGCGCACGGGGGAGGAGGTCGACCGCGACCAGTTCCTCCGCCTGCTTGTCGACGTCCAATACGAGCGCAACGACATCGACTTCAAGCGCGGGACCTTCCGCGTCAAGGGTGACACCGTGGACATCATCCCCGCCTACGAGGAGGTTGCGGTGCGCGTGGAGTTCTTCGGCGACGAGATCGACGAGCTCTACTACATCCACCCGCTCACCGGGGACATCCTGAGCAAGGAGGAGGAGGTCCGCATCTTCCCGGCCACCCACTACGTGGCCACGGACGAGCGGATGGAGAAGGCCATCGAGGCCATCAAGGAGGAGCTCGCCGACCGGCTGGAGGACCTGGAGAACCGGGGCAAGCTTCTCGAGGCGCAGCGTCTGCGCATGCGCACCGAGTACGACCTGGAGATGATCCAGCAGGTCGGTTTCTGCTCGGGCATCGAGAACTACTCCCGCCACATGGACGGGCGGCCCGCCGGATCTGCCCCCGCGACGCTCATCGACTACTTCCCCGAGGACTTCCTAACCATCATCGACGAGTCCCACGTCACCGTCCCCCAGATCGGCGGAATGTACGAGGGCGACATGTCCCGCAAGCGCAACCTGGTGGAGTTCGGCTTCCGGCTCCCCAGTGCGGTGGACAACCGGCCGCTGACCTTCGACGAGTTCGAGGCGCGCGTCGGACAGACGGTCTACATGTCCGCCACCCCCGGCGACTACGAGTTGGAGGCGGCCGAAGGCGAGTTCGTCGAGCAGGTTATCCGCCCGACCGGGCTCGTGGATCCGAAGGTCACGGTCAAGCCCACCAAGGGCCAGATCGACGACCTGATGGAGGAGATCCGCCAGCGGGTGGAGAAGAACGAGCGCGTCCTGGTGACCACCCTGACCAAGCGCATGGCCGAGGACCTGACGGACTACCTCCTCGACCACGGCGTGAAGGTGCGCTACCTGCACTCCGACATCGACACCCTGCAGCGCGTGGAGCTGCTGCGCCAGCTGCGCCTCGGCGAGTACGACGTCCTCGTGGGCATCAACCTCCTGCGCGAGGGCCTCGACCTGCCTGAGGTGTCGCTCGTGGCGATCCTCGACGCGGACAAGGAGGGCTTCCTGCGCTCCACCAAGTCGCTCATCCAGACCATCGGCCGCGCCGCGCGCAACGTCTCCGGCGAGGTGATCATGTATGCCGATTCCGTCACCGACTCCATGCGCGACGCGATCGACGAGACGGAGAGGCGCCGCGAAAAGCAGCTCGCGTACAACCGGGAGCACGGGATCGACCCCCAGCCGCTGCGCAAAAAGATCGCCGATATCCTGGATCAGGTCTACGAGAACTCCGAGGAGGGCGCGGGGGTGGCCGCCTCCGGGCCGGAAGGAGAGGCCGCGGTCGTCGAAAAGCCCGACGTGTCCACCATGGCCTCCGACGAGGTTCAGAAGCTCATCGACGACCTCACGGCCCAGATGGGCGCGGCGGCGCGCGAGTTGAAGTTCGAGTTGGCGGGGCGGCTGCGCGACGAGATCGCCGATCTGCGCCGCGAGCTGCGTGGTATCAAGGAAACAGGAAACTAGGGAAGGGCAATAAACGCACATGCACACCTACACGTCGATCGCCGTGGGCACCGACGGCTCGCCAACCTCGCTCATGGCGGTGCGCTCCGCCGCGAGCCTCGCGCGCGTCTACGACGCGGACCTCACCGTGATCTGCGCGCACTACTCTGCGAGCGGGTCGATGCTCAACGCCACCAACGCGGAGCTATCGAAGATCGAGATCGTCAGCGACAGCGACGCCGAGCGCGTCCTCGCCGCCGCCCGCGTCATCGCGGAGGAGGAGCAGGCGCCGCGCGTGGACCTCATCACCCGCCCCGGCCAGCCAGCCGCCGTGCTGCTCGAGGCCGTCCAGGAGCACGGGGTGGATCTGCTCGTCGTGGGCAACAAGGGCATGCGTTCACTGGCCGGGAGGTTCTTCGGCAACATCCCCGGCAACGTGGCCAAGAAGTCGCCGGTGGACGTGATGCTGGTGGATACCCGGGCGGAGGGCCACTACTAGTATCGTGCGGGTAAACTAAACACTTATCCGAGGGTCCCGCCTCCACGGGCCACCGTTAACGAAAGGTTAGTGATTGTCCATGGCCGACAACTACAAGACCATTGTGGTCGGAAGCGACGGCTCCAAGTCGTCGTTCTTCGCCGTCGAGCGCGCCGCGAAGATCGCCGCCGCCTTCGGCTCCACCCTTATCATCGGCACCGCCTACTACGAGTCCGAGGACGAGGCCTCCAAGACCCTGCGCCAGGACTCCGTCACCATCCTCGGTGACGACCAGGCCCGCTCGAACCTGGACCAGGCCGTGGAGTACGCGCGCGCCGCCGGCGCCGCCGACGTGCAGACTGCCACCCGTCCGGGTACCCCGGTCGAGGCGCTCATGGCCATCGTCAACGACAACAAGGCCGACCTGCTCGTCGTGGGTAACCGCGGGATCAACTCGCTGACCGGGCGCCTGCTCGGCTCCGTGCCGGCCGACGTCGCGCGCCAGTCGGACTGCGACGTCATGATCGTCCACACGGTCAACTAGCCAGCGGGCCCGGTTCGCCGATCACCGTCAGTGTCTGCGTGGCGCGGGTGACAGCGACGTAGAGGTCCTGCAGCCCCTGGGGCGATGCCCCCGCGATGGCCTCGGGTTCCACCACCACAACGTGGTCGAACTCGAGGCCTTTGTGCTGCGCCACGTTGCCGGCGGTGATGACGGCGCTGGTGCGCCCGTCCCCGGTTGGCAGGGCGGTTCCGGGGTCTGTGCCGGAGGGCAGGTACTGCACCGGAATGCCGGTGGAGCGGATGGAGGTGGCGGGTTCGGCGACCGGGTCGATCGACGCGAGCACCGCATTTGCCGGCCCCATGATCTCGGCCGGGGTGCGGTAGTTCACGGTCAGCTCATGGGTGCGGTAGCGCTTTCCGATGAACGGCTCCAGCGCCCCGGCCCACTCGTCCGTCCCGGCGGGGGAGGACGTCTGGGCCGTGTCGCCGACAAGCGTCATCCACCGTGAGGGGCAGCGGCGGAAGACCATCCGCCACTCCATGGGGGAGAGCTCCTGCGCCTCATCCACGATCACGTGCCCGTACGCCCACGTGGCATCCGACCGGGCGCGCTGCGCGGTGGAGCGGACGTCGGTCTCGCGCTGGCGCTGCGCCAGGGTCTCGGCGTCGATGATGTCGTGGGCGGAGAGGATCTCGGCCTCGAACTGGTCATCGTCGTTGTCGGTGGCCTCCGAGGAGGAGAGGATGTCGAGGGCGTCCTCCGCCTCCGCCACCTGCCGGCGCCACTCCTCCTGCTCGGCCTCGCGCTGATCGGCCGGGTCGACCCGGCCGATCAGCTCCGCCAGCTCGTCCACCAGAGCCGTGTCGGAGGGCGCGAAGGGGGTGCCGGGGGCACGGTGGAGGGCGTCGCGGGTGTAGTCGTCGTAGTCGCCGGCGATCTCCGCAATCATTTCCGTGGAGGTGAGGAGGCTGTCGAGCACCTCGACGGGGTCGAGGGCGGGGAAGAGGTCGTCGACAAGCGAGCGTACCTGCGGCTCGTCGGTGAGGTCGTCGTGCAGCTGGTCGACATCCGCAGCCCCGAGCAGATTCTCGCCGCCGAGGGGGTCTTCCCCGATGCGGTGGGCGAGGGCTTCCGCGAGGGCGCGGGTGAGAGCGTCGGCGAACACGTCGCGGGCCCGGTTGTGCGGTCGGCGGGAGCGGCGGGCGCGGGTACGCGCCGCCCTAACCATGGCGGGTGTTGCCTCGATGGCCACGGAGTCGAAGGTCAGGGAAACGGGCTTGGCCGGCACGCGCTGGTAGTGCTCGACGGCGCGCTTGAGTATGACCGCCATTTCCGCCGAACCCTTCACTTCGCGGGATGCGAGAGGCTCGTCGTCGGAGTCGGGGGAGAATCCGGGTACGAGCTCCCCGACGGTGCTGAGCACCACACCGGTTTCGCCGAGCTCGGGAAGCACGCGCGAGATGTAGTCGAGGAAGGTGCGGTTCGGCCCGACGATGAGCACGCCGGTGTGGGAAAGCTGCTCGCGCCACGTGTAGAGCAGGTATGCGACGCGGTGCAGGGCCACGGCGGTCTTGCCGGTACCCGGGCCGCCCTGTACAACGAGGACTCCGCGGGTGGTGTCGCGGATGATCTCGTCCTGCTCCCGCTGGATGGTTTCCACGATGGACTGCATGCGCCCGGTGCGCGCCCGGTTCATTGCCTCACGCAGGGCGGCCTCGTTGCCCACGTTGGACGTGCCTTCGGGGGCGGAGTCGCCGGAGAGGACCTCGTCGTCCACGCCGGTGACCGTGCGGCCCTTCATCCGGATGTTCCGGCGTCTCTCCACGCCCTCCGGGTGGGCGGTGGTGGCCAGGTAGTACGGCCGCGCCATGGGGGCGCGCCAGTCGAGCAGGAGGGTGCGGTAGTGGTCGGCGCGGTCGTCGATGCCCATGCGCCCGATGTAGCGGCGGTCGAGGCAGGGGTGGCCTGGAGCCGGGTTCTCCGGGGCGTCGTCGGCGATGTCGATGCGCCCGAACACGAGCCCAACTTCGGCCACGCCGAGAGCGTCGAGCCTGGCGTTGAGGCCGTGGTACTCGGTCTCGCGGCGCACGAGGGCGTCGGGGTCGGGGTTGTCGGGGTCCACGTCCGCCTGGACCTGTTCGAGCCTCGCGCGCGCCGCGCGCACCTCCGCGTCGAGATGGGCGAAGAGAGTGTCGGCGTGGGCCTGCTCGGCCTCGACGGCGTCGCGCCCGTCGTCTGAATGATTGCGCACCCGCGCACCTCCTAGGGTTGGACTGGAAACGAACGATCCTAGCACCACGGAACCCCGCCCCCTCGGCGATGCGGGGGCGGGGTTCGGCGGGGGAGCGTGCGGTGTCTAGCCGAGCTTCTTCTGGGCCTTCTTCACGGCCTTCTGGGCGCGCTTCTGGGCCTTCTTCGTCTTGCGCTTCCACTCGCGCTGCTGGCGCTTGGAGGGTGCGGCATCGAGGTTGTCGAAGGTGTCCTGGAGGGCATCCACAGCATCCTGGGCGCGGCCCTGGAGCTTCGCCGCGACCTTCTTGCCCTTGCGCTTGGCCTTGAACTTGTCCACGGCGCTGGGACCGAGATCGTCGAGGGAGGACTGCAGATCGCCGACGAGGCCGTTAACCTTGCGCTTCGCCTTGAACTGCTGAACCTTGGACGGCTTCAGGTCCTTGTAGGTGCTCTGTGCCTGGTCGGTGGCGGTGTCGAGGAGGCTGGAGGTCTGCTTCTTCGCGTCCTCGAGGAAGTTTCCGGCGGCGTCGGTGGCGTTGTCGGCCAGGGATGCCGCAGTCTTCTTCCAGTCGTCCTTGTTGTCGTCGACGTAGTTGGCAACCTGCTCGGAGGTGTCGGAGAGCCAGTTGCTGGCCTTGCTCATGGCCTTCTCGGTCTCGGACTGGGTCGGCAGGGCCTTGGCGACGTTCTTCTTGGTCACCTGGGCGGCCTTCTGGGCGCGCCACTGCAGGTTCGGCTTCCCCTCGGTGTCCACCGTCGCGAGCAGAACGCCGCCCAGGAGGGCGAGGTCCGTGAGGGCGCCGCTGCGGCGGCGGGCCTTCTCCTGCTCGTCCTTGGCGTCCCAGAAGGCGTTGCGACCGAGGAGGGAGGGTACCGCGGTCGCCGCGAGAAGCGTGGCGGAGGTGCGCGGTGCCTTGCCCAGCGCGAAGAGGGCGCCGGCACCGGTCTTGACGCCGCCGACGGCGAGGGTGGCCGTCTCGGGCGACGAAGGCACGAAGGAGCGGTACTCCCGCGGGACCACGGAGCGGATCTTCTTCAGTGCCGCCTCGGCGTTGTCGCGGTGGGCGGAGGGGTTCATGACCGTCTCCACGCCATCGGCTACGTACACGGAGGCCAGCATCGGCCGCGCGAACTTGCGAATCATAAGCTGCATTCCTTTTCTTTCCACCTATTGAATGTCCACGTTCCACTCTAGACAGTTTGGCGTGGGCCGTGCCAGGGAATCGGGTTACCAGCGGCGCTCCCACCACTCGTCCAGTTTGGGTCGCTCGGCGCCCAGGGTCGTACCCTTCCCGTGGCCCGGGTGGACCACCGTGTCGTCCGGGTAGGCGTCGAACAGGCGCGAGGTGACGTCCCGGTAGAGGCGGACAAAGTCGCCCTCGGAATCGGTCTTGCCCAGTCCGCCGGGGAAGAGGGAGTCGCCGACGAAGAGGTGCGTTACGCCGTCGAGCTCCGCAACCAGGCACGCTCCGCCGGGCGTGTGGCCCCGCAGGATCTGGACGGGCAGGCTGTGCCCGGCGAAATCGAGGGTGTCACCGTCGTTGAGGGTGCGGTCGACCTTCGCGGGCAGGGCCGGGGCGTCGAGGAAGGAGGCCCAGTGCGTGGCTCCCGTGCGCTCGAGGATCTCCGGCAGGGCGCCGACGTGATCCTGGTGGCGGTGGGTGGTGAGGACACCGGTGATGCTCACGCCCGCCTGGTCCGCCAGAGCGAGAAGCGCCGGGGCATCAGCGGCGGCGTCGATGAGCAGCCCCTCGCCCCCGCAGGCGAGGAGGTAGCAATTGTTGTCCATGTCAGACACGGAAACCTGGTGCAGTGTGAGTGGCTCGTTCATACATCCCAGCGTAGCGGCGGAGGAAATAAACCGGCCCTGTCCGTCGTTGGTATGTTCGGTAGGTACCGTCGTTCCGGCGCGCCCGCACACGGGTAGCGGCCGGCCACCCCCGACCGAAGGACGAGAAACAACGTGGCTGATCGGCTGACCGTGCGCGGTGCGCGCGAGCACAACCTCAAGGGCGTCGACGTGGAGCTGCCCCGCGACAAGATGGTTGTCTTCACCGGGCTGTCGGGGTCGGGCAAGTCCTCCCTCGCCTTTGACACCATCTTCGCGGAGGGGCAGCGCCGCTACGTCGAGTCGCTGTCTTCCTACGCCCGCATGTTCCTCGGCCAAATGGACAAGCCGGACGTGGACTACATCGATGGACTCTCTCCCGCGGTGTCGATCGACCAGAAGTCGACCAACCGCAACCCGCGGTCCACCGTGGGAACCATCACCGAGATCTACGACTACCTGCGTCTCCTCTACTCCCGCGCGGGCACGCCCCATTGCCCCGTCTGCGACGCCGTCATCCAGCGCCAGACCCCGCAGCAGATCGTGGACCAGATCATGGAGCGCGAGGAGCGCACGAAGTTCCAGGTCCTCGCCCCTGTGGTGCGCAAGCGCAAGGGGGAGTTCGCCGACCTGTTCAGGGACCTGGCCGCCCAGGGCTACTCAAGGGTCACCGTGGACGGGGAGACCCACCAGCTCTCCGACCCGCCCAAGCTGGAGAAGCAGATCAAGCACACCATCGACGTGGTGGTTGACCGACTGCAGGTCAAGGAGAGCCAGAAGCAGCGCCTGACGGACTCCGTCGAGACGGCGCTCAAGCTTGCCGACGGCCTCGTGGCCATCGAGTTTGTCGGTGCCGGGCAGGACAACGGGCAGGAGGAGGACGCTTACCATATCTTCTCCGAGAAGATGGCCTGCCCGAACGGCCACACCCTCGACGTGGAGGAGTACGAGCCGCGCGCCTTCTCCTTCAACTCCCCGTTCGGCGCCTGCCCCGCCTGCGACGGCCTCGGCGTGCGCAAGGAGATCGACACCGAGCTGGTCATCCCGGACCCGGACGCACCCGCCGTCGACGCGTTCCAGCCGTGGAACTCCAGCCCGAACAAGAGCTACTTCGTCAAACTCATCGAGGCGCTGGCCTCGGAGGAGGGTTTCGACGCCCACGCCCCGTTTTCCTCGCTGACCAAGACGCAGCAGAAGCACCTGGTCTCGGGCTCCAAGACGCAGGTGAGCGTGCGCTATAAGAACCGCTACGGCCGCCAGCGTTCCTTCACCGCGGCCTACGAGGGTGTGATCGGCTACCTCGAGCGCAAGATGGAGCAGGCCGAGTCGGACACCCAGAAGGAGCGCCTTCTCGCCTACACCCGCGAGATCCCATGCCCCACCTGCAGGGGCTCGCGCCTCAAGCCCGAGATCCTCGCCGTGCGCCTCGATTCCACCACACACGGCGAGAAATCCATTGCCGGGCTCACCGAGCTGTCCATTGAGGAGGCCTCGGAATACCTGGACAACCTCGTGCTGGGATACCGCGAGGAAATGATTGCGGGTGCCGTACTGCGGGAGATCCAGGCGCGCCTGCGCTTTCTGCTCGATGTCGGCCTGAACTACCTCACGCTGTCGCGCTCGGCGGGGACCCTCTCGGGCGGCGAAGCCCAGCGCATCCGTTTGGCCACGCAGATCGGCTCCGGCCTGGCGGGTGTGCTGTACGTCCTCGACGAGCCGTCCATCGGCCTGCACCAGCGCGACAACCAGCGGCTCATCACCACCCTGAAGAAGCTCCGGGACCTCGGCAACACGCTAGTGGTGGTGGAGCATGACGAGGACACCATCAAGGCGGCCGACTGGATGGTCGACGTCGGACCACGCGCGGGCGAGTACGGCGGGGAAATCGTCTACCAGGGCGATCCCAGGGGCATCGTCAAGGCGAAGGACTCGCTCACCGGTGACTACCTCGCCGGGCGCAAGGAGATCAAGGTTCCGGAAACGCGCCGCCCGGTGGACAGGGACCGGCAGCTCCACATCTCCGGTGCGCGGGAGAACAACCTGCGCAACGTGGACGTGAAGATCCCCCTGGGCGCGCTCGTCGCCGTCACCGGGGTCTCCGGCTCCGGCAAATCAACCCTGGTGAACGAGATCCTGGCAAAGACCCTGCAGAACCAGCTCAACGGTGCCCGGCAGGTGCCCGGCCGGGTGAAGAAGATTGACGGCATCGACAACCTGGACAAGCTGGTGCAGGTGGACCAGTCGCCGATCGGGCGCACGCCGCGCTCGAACCCCGCGACGTACACCGGGGTCTTCGACAAGATCCGCAACCTCTTTGCCGAGACGCAGGAGGCGAAGGTGCGCGGATACAAGGCGGGCCGGTTCTCCTTCAACGTCAAGGGCGGGCGCTGCGAGGCCTGCCGCGGCGACGGCACCATCAAGATCGAGATGAACTTCCTCCCGGACGTCTATGTCCCGTGCGAGGTGTGCGGGGGAGCGCGCTACAACCGGGAAACTCTCGAGGTGCGCTACAAGGGCCGCAACATCGCAGAGGTGCTCGACATGCCGATTTCGGAGGCCAGTGAGTTCTTCGAGCCCATCACGTCCATCCACCGGTACCTGAGCACGCTTGTCGACGTCGGGCTCGGCTACGTCCGGCTGGGCCAGGCCGCGACGACACTGTCGGGCGGCGAGGCGCAGCGCGTGAAGCTGGCCGCGGAGCTGCAGAAGCGCTCCAACGGTCGCACGATCTACATCCTCGACGAGCCCACCACCGGCCTGCACTTCGAGGACATCCGGAAGCTGATGCTCGTGCTCAACGGCCTGGTGGAGAAGGGCAATTCTGTCCTGGTCATCGAGCACAACCTCGACGTGATCAAGTCCGCTGACTGGGTCATCGACATGGGGCCGGAGGGCGGCTCGGGCGGCGGCACCGTCGTCGCTCAGGGCACCCCGGAGGACGTGGCCGGGGTCGAGGGCTCGTTCACCGGGCAGTTCCTGAGCCAGATCCTCCCGTAGCGGGCTCGGGGGCTGGTTCGGGATCCCGGCGCGAGCGGACGACCGCTATCGCGAGAAGCAGGGCACCGCAGACCACGAACGCGATGATGCGCGTGATTTCGCTGCTTGAATCCAGGTCGAAGAAGACGAGTTTCAGGGACGCGAGGACGGCAAACAGGATCCCGAGCCCCAGAGTCGCGGATCCCGACGCCCGGGCTCGCGGTGCGAGCAGCAGGACGGTGGCCGTGAGTATCCAGAGCACGGAGGTCACCGCGTGTCCCACCCAGAACCCGGTCGCGGGGTCCGCGCCCGGCATCGCTGCGACGAGAGAGCCGACCGGGGGGAGAATCACGGGCAGGGTCTCACCGACCAGCGCGATGCCGCAGATGACCCGCGCGCCGTTGCCCAGGCGGGGAAACAGATCGCGGAAGTACAGGCTGGAGGCCAGGAAGGCGGCCGTAATGAGGGACTCGCCCACCATCCGGGCGCTGCCCGGGTGCCACGCCCCGGCATCACGCAGCATTTCCTGGGCAAAGACGGTGGCGAGAACGTACCCCAGGATCCATGCGACTACGACCCCTTCGTCCCCCGGAACGGGGGGCAGAAGGCGTAGAAGGAGCGCTACGCCGCAGAAGAGCAGCACGTACACGGCGAGGGACGCGAGCAACCCGGCGGTGAAGTGGGAACTTGGCGGGTCCCCGTTAAGGAGGTGGCCGGAAACCACCCGGGCACCGGCGGTGACGGGGGCCAGTGCGGCGAGCCACCATCCCGCAAGCCGCCGGTGAAGGCCCGCACCCGGCCCTCCCGTCCGGAATCGCAGGACCATGAAGGCCGCGATGCCCGCTGTGGCGGCCACGATGAACCACGGAACAAAGTGGAGCCTGGCGAAGAGCATCACCAGCACAAGTGAGGTGAGGGGAAACACCGCCAACCCGAGAACCTCGGCCCCCTGCGCACCGCGGGCGGGGGAGGCGTGCGCGCGCGAGCCAATAACCACGAACAGCGCGGCGCCCAGCGCGATGAGAACGTAGTGGGCCGCGGCGGAGGCTGCGACGTTGTAGCCGGTGTCCGTGACGAAGACGATGAGGAAGGTCCCCACCGCGTAAACCGCCGAAGCGAGGGCACCGGTGGCCCGGGACTGCCCACCCGCCCCGCACAAACGCGGCAGGGAACACGCCCCCACGGTGACGAGCGGCACGAGCAGGGCGCAGAGGTTGGCGGCCAGATGATCATCTACGAGGGCGAACTCGTAGATGAGGAAGATCACCAGCATGAACCGGAGGAGACGGTGATCGCGCTGCGTGTAGGCCAGGCCGAGAAACACCAGCCACAGAACGAGGTGGATCGCCGATGACACGGAAATTGAGGTGCCGCGCCAGACGTTCGAGGTGACGTAGAACATCACACCGACGGCGGAGATGAAGGAGGCGCTGAAGGTCGCGGTCACGCCGAACGAGGGGCCGAAACGGGAGCGGGCGGCGAGGCCCGCCGCAGCAAGCGAACCCGAGAGGATGACCCCCAGCAGGGCAATCCCCGGGGGCCGGAGGAGGCCGGTCTGGAACGCCCAGACGACGGCGAGGATCACGCCGATCGCTGAGATCAACCCGCCGAGGCCGGCGACAACGCGCAACGCGCGCTGCTCCGGTGACAGCCCGCTCCCGCGGCGGCGCGAGTGCGGCGACCCGGGGGGTGTTGGCGTCGTCTGGGCCGGCACCGCGGGCGCGGGTGCGGGCGCACGCCCCTCAACCCGGGAGATGTGGGCTCGGAGGGCGTCGATAAGCTCGCGTGCGTGAGCGTTCTCGCGCTCGAGCGCAGCGAGCTGGCGGCGGGCGTCGTCGAGTAGTTTCGAGGTGGGGTCGCGGTCCATTGCGCAGGCCTTCCGTCGACGTGGTTTTGGGGTCGAACATTACCTCGGACGGGCCGCGCAGGGACGGTTTGGCGCGGCGGGGGAGGCGTGCTAACCTCTACAGCACTACCGCCCGTTGCACCCTTTCGGGGCGCGCGGGCCACAAGTGGAGTTTCTCCCACCCCACGCCGCCTGGCAACAGGAAGGATACGGGTCAAGGGTACGGTGGGCGTCGCAAGGCGAATGCTGCACCTGGAAGGGCTCCCGTGACGCCGTTGGCGCGCGGGGGTTTTTGCGTGGGATGGACTCGACAAGAGTGGTTCGGTAGCGAACGACATTGTTTTTCCTCTAGTCATTAGGAGTTCTCATCAGCGCTGAAGCTCGGATCAATGAACGCATCCGCGTTCCCGAAGTTCGTCTCGTCGGCCCGTCCGGCGAGCAGGTGGGAATCGTCCGCACGGACGACGCCCGCAAACTGGCTTACGAAGCCGACCTCGACCTGGTCGAGGTGGCGCCTTCCGCAAAGCCGCCGGTGGCCAAGATCATGGACTACGGCAAGTTCAAGTACGAGCAGGACCAGAAGGCCCGCGAGTCGCGGAAGAACCAGCAGCAGACCGTGGTGAAGGAACAGAAGTTCCGTCCCAAGATCGATGACAACGACTACAACACGAAGAAAGCCAACGTCGAGCGCTTCCTGGAAAAGGGTAACAAGGTCAAGGTCACGATCATGTTCCGCGGCCGCGAGCAGTCCCGGCCGGAGCTCGGCTACCGTCTCCTGGAGCGTCTCGCCGACGACATTGGGGATCTCGGGGTGGTCGAGTCCCGTCCGAAGCAGGACGGCCGCAACATGACCATGGTCTTCGGGCCGTCCCGCAAGGGCAAGAAGTAGCATTCATTCTCAACTCTGAAGGGCTTTCAACATGAAGCAGAAGACCCACAAGGGCACCGCCAAGCGTATCAAGGTCAATGGCAAGGGCAAGCTCTTCCGTGAGCAGGCCGGCAAGCGCCACCTGAACGAGAAGCTGTCCTCCAAGCGCCGCCGCAAGCTCTCCGGCACGGTCGAGGTCGCACCGGCCGATGTCAAGCGCATGAAGCGCCTCCTCGGCAAGTCCTAGCACTGCCCGAAGTTAAACAACCGAACGATCCAGACAAGGAAGTATGACTCATGGCACGTGTTAAGCGTTCAGTCAATGCCAAGAAGAAGCGCCGCGCAATCCTCAAGTCCGCCAAGGGCTACCGCGGCCAGCGCTCCCGCCTGTACCGCAAGGCCAAGGAGCAGTGGCTCCACTCCCAGACCTACGCGTACCGCGACCGCCGCCAGCGCAAGAACGAGTTCCGCAAGCTGTGGATCCAGCGCATCAACGCCGCGGCCCGCATGAACGACATCACCTACAACCGCCTCATCCACGGCCTGAAGCTGGCCGAGGTTGAGGTCGACCGCAAGATCCTTGCCGAGCTCGCGGTCAACGACTTCGCCGCTTTCTCCGCGATCTGCGAGATCGCCAAGAACGCCCTCCCGGAGGATGTCAACGCCCCCAAGGCTGCCTAAGCTCCACCCTTCACGACGCCCGCCCCGCGCTTCACCGCGTGCGGCGGGCGTTCTCGTATGCCCGGCGCGTATCCTGTACCACCATGGCCGTCGACTTCTCCGAACCCTTCACCGAGCGCACCCCCCGTATCGTCAACGCGGCGAAGCTGAACAGGGCGCAGGGGCGTCGCAAAGTCGGGCGTTTCCTGGCCGAGGGGGCGAACTCGGTGGAGGCCGCGGTGGCCACCGGGGCCGCGACCGACGTCTTCGTCACGCAGCGCGCGGCTGCGGAGTTCGACGAGATCCTCACCACCGCCGAATACATGAACGTCTACGCGCACGCGATCACGGACAGGGCCGCGGCTCACCTCGCGGACACCGTGCACTCCACCGGCATCTTCGCGGTGTGCACCCCGGTGCTGTGGACCCTCGGCTCGGTCTTGCGCGGGAGGCCGAGGTTTGTCGCGGTGGGGGTGGGCACCCGCGACCCGGGCAACGCCGGGACTCTCATCCGCATCGCGGACGTGTGCGGGGCGGATGCCGTCGTCTTCGCGGGCGACACGGTGGACCCCGAGTCGGGCAAGGCGGTGCGCGCCTCCGCGGGTTCGCTGTTCCACGTTCCTGTCGCCCGCGAGCGCAACGTGGCGGACGCGATGGGTCAGCTGCGCGCGGCGGGCCTGAAGCTCGCGGCGACAACGATGGACGGGGAGGTCCCCCTGGGCGAGGCGGGGGAGCGTCTGGGTGAGCCCACCGCGTGGCTGTTCGGCAATGAGGCGCACGGACTGCCGGCTGAGTTGGTGGCTTCCGCGGACTACAGGGTGTCCATCCCGATCCGCGGCAGTGCGGAGTCGCTCAACCTGGCAACGGCCGCCGCGATGTGCATGTGGGAGTCCTCCAAGGCGCTGTTCCCGCCGGAGGGGTAGCCCCTACCTGCTCGGCGGTTCCGGCGGCGTGCCCCCCATCGGCGGGGTCCCTCCCATCGGAGGGGTGCCCCCGGGCGCGTCTCCGGGCCCGCCTGGCATGGCCCCGCCACTGTTGGCCGTGGTGGTGTCGATCGGGATGTCGATGCTGAACTCGTAGCCCGCCTGGGTTCCCCCGCTGACGGTGGGCAGCTGCTGCTCCCAGCCGTCCGAGAACACGTTGTCGGTGGTCAGGCTCACCTTGTTCAGGTTGGCAGTGGAGTCGCCGTAGTTGCCCGTGGCGTAGACGGACGCGGCCACATTCTCCGGCACGGCGATCTGCGAGGTGAGGATGGCCTTGGTGGAGTCGGTGATGTCGTCTACCGAGCGGAAGACCTCGAAGTGGATGTGCGGCCAGCGGCCGTCGTAGCAGCCGGGGACGATGGTGGTGAACTCGACGGACCCGTCGTCACCGGTGACCTGGACACCGCGCAGGTAGGTCTCGTCCTCCAATCCCGTGGAGTACATGGAGTACTTGCCCTCGGCGTTGCAGTGCCAGACGTAGATGGCGGCGCCCGCCATGGGCGAGTTGGAGTTGACCATGTCGACGATGTTCATTCTCAGGGTGAGCGGAATGCCGCTCGCCGTCGCGCCCCCGCCGATGGAGCCGCGGATGTCGCGGCGCTCCACTCCGACCTTTTCCAGCACGTCGGGACCGTTCGAGCCGTCCCCGGGGTACGGCCCGGCGGTTTCGGTCTTCATTTCCGCCAGGGCGGCGGCCGCAGACGTGGCCGTTGCCGGAGCGGTGGTACCCGCGCCAGCACCCGAGGGGGCGCAGGCGGCGAGCGCGACAGAGCCGGCGCCGACCCCGAGGATGCCGAGCAGGCGCCGCCGCGAGACGCGGGCGTCGATGGTGGCAAGGTCGAAGGCGAGGCCCTGATCCTCGACATCCTCGTCCGGGCGGTGGAGGGCGCGGCCCTCGAATAGATGAGCCATAATGTGTCCTTTCGGTGTCCCGCGGAAAGCGGGTGAGCGGGTGATGTGAAGGAGAGGTTAGGGTGCTGCGCTGCACCGACGGTGGGGGTGGGCCACGGGGAGACGGGGAAGACGGGGTGAAGCTACCGACACTTTTCTGAACGTTTGCTGTATGAGTTGGCGGCCGCCGGGGCCGACCCGGGGACGCCGCGACCTCCCGGCGGGCGGGGGAGTGGGCGCGGGTATGCTGGGGATCACTTTTACGTCACAATGCCGAGTCACTGGAAGGGACGAGCGTGTCCGACACCCCCGACGTCCAACTAACCGAGCAGTCTCTCAACGAGGCCGCCGATGCGGCCATCGCGGCCTTCTCTGCTGCGGCGGATCTGCCCGCGCTGGAGGAAGCCCACCGGCAGCACCTCGGCGAGCAGGCGTTTCTGCCCCAAGCCCGTCGCGCCCTCGGTTCGCTGCCCAAGGATCAGCGCAAGGATGCCGGGCGGCTGGTGAACATGGCGCGCGGACGGGTGGAGAAGGAGTACGCCACCGTCCGCGCCGTCCGTGAGGCGGAGTACCGCGAGCAGCAGCTGCGCGAGGAAAAGGTGGACGTCACTCTGCCCAGCACCCGCACCCAGGTGGGCGCAATGCACCCCATCACCGCTCTGAGCGAGCAGATCGCGGATATCTTCGTCGGCATGGGGTGGGAGATCGCCGAGGGCCCCGAGGTCGAGGCCGAGTACTTCAACTTCGACGCCCTGAACTTCATCCCCGACCACCCCGCCCGGACCCTCCAGGACACCTTCTACGTGGGCGAGGAGGGCTCCAAGCAGGTCCTGCGTACGCACACCTCCCCCGTGCAGGTGCGCACGATGCTCGAGCGTGACGTGCCGGTCTACATCGCCTGCCCGGGCCGCGTGTTCCGCACCGACGAGCTGGACGCGACGCACACGCCCGTGTTCCACCAGATAGAGGGGTTGGCCGTCGACAAGGGCCTGACGATGGCCCACCTGCGCGGCACCCTCGACCACCTGGCCCGTGTTCTCTTCGGGCCCGGGACGAAGACCCGCATGCGCACCAACTACTTCCCCTTCACCGAGCCCTCCGCAGAGGTTGACGTGTGGTTCCCGAACAAGAAGGGCGGCGCCGGCTGGATCGAGTGGGGCGGCTGCGGCATGGTCAACCCGAACGTCCTGCGGGCAGTCGGTGTCGACCCCGAGGAGTACTCCGGTTTCGCCTTCGGGATGGGCCTGGAGCGCACCCTGCAGTTCCGCAACGGGCTGACCGACATGCGCGACATGGTCGAGGGCGACGTCCGTTTCACCATTCCGTTCGGCGTACAGGCCTAAGACAGGCGTAGGAGACACACATCATGCTGATTTCGCACAACTGGATCACCACCCTCCTGCGTCGCGCAGGAAACGATGATTGGCAGGTCACGCCGGAGGAACTCGATTCCGGGTTTGTCCGCGTCGGCTTCGAGACGGAGGGGTACGCACCCCTGCCCGAGACCACCGGGCCGCTCGTGGTCGGCCGCGTTCTCAAGATTGAGGAGCTCACCGGGTTCAAGAAGCCCATCCGCTACTGCCAGGTCGACGTCGGCCAGGCGAACGGCACCGGGGACCCGCAGGGCATCATCTGCGGGGCGCGCAACTTTGCCGAGGGTGACCTGGTGGTCGTGTCTCTGCCGGGTGCCGAGCTGCCGGGCGGGTTCAAGATTGCCGCCCGCGAAACCTACGGCCACATCTCCAACGGCATGATGGCCTCCGCCGCCGAGCTCGGCATGACCGCGCGCAGCGAGGGAATCATCACGCTGCCGGAGGTCTTCGGCGCACCCGGTGACGATGCCCGCGCGGGCCTCGGGCTCAACGACACCATCTTCGACGTCAACATCACTCCTGACCGTGGTTACGCCCTGTCTGCCCGAGGTCTGACGCGTGAGATCGCCTCAGCATTCGGTCTGGAATACCGGGACATGGCGGACGAGCCGGTGCTGAGCGGTGTGGATGTCTCCGGCGTACCCGCCGCGAGTGGTGCGCTCATCGACGTCCAGGTCGAGTCATCCACCAAAGCGAAGCGTTTCGGCCTGCGCAAGGTGGAGGGGATCGACCCCTCCGCCCCCGCGCCGTTCTGGTTGCAGCGCGAGCTGATGCTCTGCGGCATCCGCTCCGTCAACGCCGCGACCGACGTGACCAACTACGTCATGCTCCTGCTCGGCCAGCCGATGCACGCCTTCGATGCCGATCAGATCAGCGGTGCCCTGCGCGTGCACAACGCCGCGGGCGGTGAGAAATTTGAGACGCTCGATCACACCGTGCGAATCCTCACCCCCGGTGACGTGGTCATTTCCGATGACTCCGGCATCCAGTCGCTGGCGGGTGTCATGGGTGGCACCAGGTCCGAGATCTCCTCCGGGACCACCAACGTGTACTTCGAGGCGGCGACGTGGGACGAGCTCACCGTCGCGCGCACCGCACGCCGGCACAAGCTCAGCTCCGAAGCGTCACGACGTTTCGAGCGCGGTGTGGACCCCGCCATCGTTGAGGTGGCACTCGATCTCGCCTGCGCCCTCCTCGTCGACTGCGCCGGCGGAACCGTCTCCCCCGGCCGCACCCTGGTGGGGGAGGTGCCGCAGCGTGGCACCATCACCATGCGAGCCAGCCGCCCGTCCGAGCTTGTCGGCGTCGACTACAGCGCGGAAACCGTGCGCCGCCGCCTCGAGGAGGTCGGCTGCTCCGTCGTCGCCGACGGTGAGGTGCTGCGTGTGACCCCGCCGACGTGGCGCGGCGATCTGAACAAGCCGGTGGAGCTGGTCGAGGAGATCGTGCGCCTCGAGGGCCTCGACGCCATCCCCTCGATCCTCCCGACGCCCCGCGGGGGCCGTGGGCTTTCGCCCGTGCAGAAGCGCCGCCGGGCCGTGACCCACGCTCTGGCGTACTCCGGTTATGTGGAGGTCATTCCCACACCGTTCATCGCCAACGACGTCTTCGACAAATGGGGCCTCGGCGCCGACGACCCGCGACGCAACACCGTGCGTGTGCAGAACCCGCTGGACAACGACTACGGGGTCCTCGGCACCACGCTCCTGCCGTCCATGCTCGAGGCCGTGGGGCGCAACGTAGCCCGTGGCCGGCGGGACCTTTCCCTGTTCTCTGTCGCCCAGGTGGCGTTCAAGCGCGGCGAGCGCTCGCCGCTGCCGGCCGTGACCGCGAAGCCGGACGCGGCGACGATCGCGGAGCTCATCGAGTCCCTGCCCGAGCAGAACCTGCACGCCGCCACGGTCGCCATCGGCGCCAGCGAGCTTGATGGCCCGTGGGGCCAGGGGCGGGATTACACCTGGGCCGATGCCATCGAATCCGCCCGCGTGGTGGCGCGCGCGGCGGGTGTCGGGCTCGACGTGGAGTCCGCGGAGCACCTGCCGTGGCACCCCGGGCGCTGCGCTGCGCTCAGCGTCGGCGGCCGCGTCGTCGGGTACGCCGGTGAACTGCATCCCCAGGTTCTGGAGACCCTCGAGCTGCCCGCCCGGACCTGCGCGATGGAGATCGACCTTTCAGCGTTGCCCTTCGACGAGAACCTTCCCGCGCCCGTTCTTTCCGCTTTCCCGGCGGTGAACCAGGACATCGCCCTCGTCGTGGACGAGGAGGTCCCCGCCGAGGCGGTGCGGAGGGCCGTGGAGGAGGGTGCCGGAGAGCTTGTGGAGCGAGTCACGCTTTTCGACGTCTACCGCTCCGCGCAGCTGGGGGAGGGGAAAAAGTCCCTGGCGTTCGGGCTCGTCTTCCGTGCGCCGGACCGCACGCTGACCGAAGCCGAGGCCTCGGAGGCGCGCATGTCGGCGGCGGAGGCCGCACGGGAGAAGTTTGGCGCGGAGATGCGTGCATAACTTGCAGAATCGCGCATAATTGCGTACGGTCAAGGATATGACAGTGAAAGTAGCGGTGGCCGGGGCCACCGGGTACGCCGGGGGAGAGATCCTCCGGCTCCTCCTCGGCCACCCCCGGTTCCAATCGGGGGAGCTTGAAATCGGCGCGCTGACGGGCAACAGCAACGCCGGGCAGGACGTCGCCACGCTCATGCCCCACATCGCTCCGCTGGCCGACCGCGTCATCGAACCCACGTCGGCCGAGGTCCTGGAGGGCCACGACGTGGTTTTCCTCGGCCTGCCCCACGGCCATTCAGCCGAGATCGCGCGCGAGCTTCCCGATTCCGTACTGATCCTCGACTGCGCCGCGGATTTTCGCCTGCGTGACGCGGGAGAATGGACCCGCTACTACGGCGGAAAGCACGCCGGATGCTGGCCCTATGGCATTCCCGAGATGCCAGGACACCGGGAGCGGATCGCCTCCGCGACCCGGGTGGCCGTCCCGGGCTGTTTTCCCACCGGAGCGACTCTGGCCGCCCTTCCCGCCGTTGCGCTGGGGTTGGCGGAGCCCGATCTCACCGTCGTTTCCGTCAGCGGGGTCTCCGGCGCGGGCAAGAAGGCTTCGGTGCAGATGCTCGGATCCGAGACCATGGGCTCCCTGCGGGCCTACAACACCGCGGGGCGCCACCGGCATACCCCGGAGATCGCGCAGAACATAGCGGAGGTCACGGACCGCCCGGTCAGCGTCAGCTTCACGCCGGTTCTCGCACCCCTGCCGCGCGGTATCCTCACCACGGTGACGGCGCCGGTCACGGGCGGTGTGACGACGGAACGGATACGCGCCGCCTACGCGGATTTCTACCGCGGTGAGCCCTTCATCCGCGTTCTGCCGGAGCGTGTCCTGCCGGAGACCCAGAACGTCGTCGGGTCCAACATGTGCCACCTCCAGGCCGAAGTGGACGAGGCGGCGGGCAAGCTGCTGGTGACGGCGGCCATCGACAACCTCACGAAGGGCACCGCCGGTGCGGCCGTACAGTGCATGAACCTCGCCCTCGGATGGGACGAAACCGCTGGCCTTCCCACTGTCGGCGTCGCCCCCTAGCCGCCCGAGACCGCATCCAAACGAAGGAGACCCGCCCATGACGGTCACCACCCCCCGGGGTTTCTCAGCCGCCGCCACAACCGCCGGCATCAAACCCTCCGGCAACCCGGACATGGCCCTTGTGCTCAACGAGGGCCCCGAGTTCAACGCCGCGGCCGTGTTCACCCGCAACCGCGTTGTCGCCTCGCCCGTGAAGGTTTCCCGTCGCGCCGTGGAGGACGGTGAGCTGAAAGCGGTCCTGTTCAATTCGGGCAACGCCAACGCCTGCAACGGCAGGCAGGGTGACATCGACGCCGAGGAGGAACAGGAACTCGCTTCGAACGCGCTCGGACTCGGCGCAGGCGATGTCGCAGTGTGCTCCACGGGTCTGATCGGGGAGCTGCTGCCGATGGACAAGGTTCGCGCCGGCATCGCCGAGCTTGCCGGCGGACTGGGTGACAACGGGGCTGCCGCCGCGCGCGCGATCATGACCACCGACACCGTGGCCAAGGAGGCCTCGTTCAGAGGCGACGGGTGGACCGTGGGGGCGATGGGGAAGGGCGTCGGCATGATGGCTCCCTCCCTGGCGACAATGCTCGTGTGCGTCACCACGGACGCGTCGGTTAGCAGCGCCTCTCTTTCCGAGGCCCTGCGCAAGGCCACCGCCCTCACCTTCGACACACTCGACATCGACGGTTCGACATCCACGAACGACACGGTCATCGCGATGGCCAACGGAGCGAGCGGTGTAGTGCCCTCGCAGGCCGAGATCGAAGCGGCCATCCACAAGGTGTGCTCCAATCTCGCGGCGCAGATGCAGGCCGATGCCGAGGGGGTGACCAAGCGCGTCTCCATCACGGTGGAGGGGACAGGCAGCGACGACCAGGCGCGCAACGCGGCGCGCACGATCGGGCGTGACAACCTGTTCAAATGCGCCATGTTCGGCTCCGATCCGAACTGGGGCCGCACCCTCGCCGCCGTCGGCATGGCCGATGCGGAGATGGACCCAGAGCACATCAGCGTCAGCTTCAACGGCCAGCCCGTGTGCATCGACTCCACCGGCGCCCCCGGCGCGCGCGAGGTCGATCTGACGGGCACGGACATCGACGTGCTGGTGAACCTGGGCACCGGCGGCCCGGGACGCGCGACGGTGCGCACCACCGACCTCTCCCACGCCTACGTGGAGATCAATTCCGCCTACAGCACGTAGGAGTTCCGTGCCCCAGCCAAACCAGTCCGAACCATTAAGCCGGTGACCCAATGAACGAGCCAGTCCTTCCCCTGAACAACGAAACGCGAGCCCACGTGCTCGCCGAGGCTCTGCCGTGGCTGCAGTACTACCGCGACAAGATCGTCGTGGTGAAGTACGGCGGCAACGCCATGATCGACGAGTCCCTCAAGGCCGCCTTCGCCGCAGATATGGTCTTCCTCCGGACGGTGGGGGCGAAGCCCGTCGTCGTGCACGGCGGCGGCCCCCAGATCTCCGCCATGCTCTCGCGCCTCGGCCTCGACGGTGGCGAGTTCGTCGGAGGTTTCCGCGTCACCACCCCGGAGATCCTGGAGGTCGTGCGGATGGTCCTCTTCGGGCAGGTCGGCCGCGACCTGCTCGGGAAGATCAACTCGCACGGCCCTTACGCGGTGGGCACCTCGGGCGAGGACGCGGGGCTCTTCCGCGCCGTGCGCCGGCGAGTCGAGCGGGACGGTGAGCTCCTCGACATCGGGCTCGTGGGCACCATCGTCGACGTCAACCCCTCGGCCGTGATGGACATCATCGAGGCTGGCCGAATCCCGGTCGTCTCCGGCATCGCCCCGGGTGAGGACGGCGACGTGTACAACATCAACGCGGATGAGGCCGCGGGCGCCCTTGCCGCGGCCATCGGGGCGGACCGCCTCGTCGTGCTCACCAACGTCGAGGGCCTCTACACCGACTGGCCCAACACGGATTCGCTCCTCTCGAAGATCGAGGTGGGTCAGTTGGAGAAGATGATGCCACAGCTCGATTCCGGCATGATCCCGAAGATGGAGGCCTGCTTCACCGCGGTGCGGGGAGGGGTCAAGGCCGCCCACGTCATCGACGGCCGCATCGCCCACTCGGTGCTCCTCGAGCTGCTCACCATGGGGGGAGTGGGAACCATGGTGCTTCCCGACGCCTACGACGCGGCGAACTACCCAGAAGGAACCGTCTTTCGAAAGGATGACCAGGCATGAGCGACACCCTCTCCCAGTGGGGTGAGGTGCTGATGAACAACTACGGCACTCCCTCGATTGAGCTGGTCTCCGGGCGCGGCGCCACCGTTGTCGACTCTGAGGGCAACGAGTACATCGACCTCCTGGCCGGAATCGCCGTCAACGCCCTCGGCCACGCCCACCCCGCGGTAGTGGAGGCCGTGACGGCTCAGGTCTCCAGCCTCGGGCACGTCTCCAACCTCTTCGCCTCCGCACCCGCCGTGCGCCTCGCGCAGCGGCTCAAGGCGATTGTTGGCGACGACTCCGCCCGCGTCTTCTTCTGCAACTCCGGCGCGGAGGCCAACGAGGCGGCCTTCAAGATCGCCCGGCTCACGGGGCGCGGCCGGGTGCTCGCCGCGCACCACGGCTTCCACGGCAGGACGATGGGGGCCCTCGCGCTGACGGGGCAGCCGGACAAGAGGGCGCCCTTCGAGCCCCTCGTCCCGGGAGCGGAGTTCTACCCCTACGGGGACATGGACTACCTGCGCACCCTGGTCGAGATGAACCCCGGGGAGGTCGCCGCGATCTTCGCCGAGCCGATCCAGGGTGAGACGGGTGTGATTCCGGCTCCCGAGGGGTTCCTGCGGGGCGTTCGGGAACTGTGCGACGAATACGGCATCCTCATGGTGGTGGATGAGGTGCAGACGGGCGTCGGCCGCACGGGCGATTTCTTCGCCTTCCAGCACGAGGGGGTCGCGCCGGATGTCGTCACCATGGCCAAGGGCCTCGGTGGGGGGTTTCCCCTCGGCGCGGTCATCGCCTGCGGGCCCGCCGCCTCGCTGTTCACCCCGGGGTCCCACGGGACGACGTTCGGGGGAAACCCCGTGGTGTGCGCCGCCGCCAACGCCGTTCTCGACGTGGTGGACGCGGAGTTCACCGCTGCCGTCGCCGCAAAGGGGTCCGCGTTCGCCCGCGGGCTGGGCGAAATCGACGGTGTCGCGGAGGTGCGCGGCCGCGGACTCATGCTCGGTGCCGTTCTCGATGAACCTCTGGCCAGGGAGGTGGTCACGGAGGGTCTCGCACACGGGGTGATCCTGAACGCGCCGTCGCCAAGCGTCGTGCGGCTCACGCCCCCGCTCGTAATCACGGAAAGCGAGATCGCCGATGCCACCGACCGCATTGCGGCGACCCTGGCGGCGTGCCGGAACGCCCGCTCCGGCAACCTCAACACGAAGGAAGGTACCCACTGATGGACACCACCCCCCGGCATTTTCTCGCCGACGATGACCTCACCCCCGCCGAGCAGGCTGAGGTGCTCGAGCTGGCCGCGGAGCTGAAGCGCGAGCCCCTGTCGCGCCGCCCGCTCGAGGGGCCGTTGTCGGTCGCCGTGCTCTTCGACAAGACCTCCACCCGGACGCGCTTCTCCTTCGACGCCGGCATCGCCCACCTCGGCGGCCACGCCATCGTGACGGAGACGGGAAACTCCCAGATGGGCAAGGGGGAAACCTACCAGGACACGGGCGCGGTCCTCTCGCGGTACGTGGAGGCCATCGTGTGGCGCACCTACGCCCACCGGAACCTGCTGGACATGGCGGAGACGGCCACCGTCCCCATGATCAACGCCCTCTCCGACGACCTGCACCCGTGCCAGATCCTCGCCGACCTGCAGACCTGCGTGGAGAACCTCTGCCCGGACGAGGGGCCCGCCGGTTTGAAGGGGAGGAAGGCCGTCTACCTGGGCGACGGCAACAACAACATGGCGAACTCGTACATGATCGGCTTCGCCACGGCGGGGATGGACATCTCCATCGTCGGCCCGGAGGGGTTCCTACCGGAACAGCCGTTCATCGACCGTGCGCAGGATCGTGCCCGGGAGACCGGGGCGAGCGTCACCGTCTCCACCAGCCTCGATGAGGTTGCCGGCGCAGACGTGGTTATCGCGGACACCTGGGTCTCCATGGGAATGGAGGACGACGGCAAGGACCGTCGCACGCCATTTTTGCCCTACCAGGTCACCGCTGAGGTGATGGGGTGCGCCAATCCCGGCGCCATCTTCCTGCACTGCCTCCCCGCCTACCGCGGCAGCGAGGTCGCGGCGGAGGTCATCGACGGTCCCGCCTCCCGCGTGTTCGACGAGGCCGAGAACCGCCTGCACGCGCAGAAAGCTTTGCTCGTCTGGCTTTTGGAGCACCAGTGATGGGGCAGCCCGTCTCGCGCACCGCCCGCCAGGCGCGCATTCTCGAGATCCTCGCCGCCACCAGGGTGTCCTCGCAGGTTCAGCTCTCGGAGCTGTTGCTTGACGACGGCATCGACATTACTCAGGCGACGCTCTCCCGCGACCTCGACGAGCTTGGCGCGAAGAAGGTCCGCCCCGCCGGGGGAGGGAGGGCGTTCTACACCGTCAACGCCGACGGTGAGGCGCTCGGCCGGGTCCACTCGGGCCCGCGGGAGAAACTGCGCCGCATGCTCGACGAGCTCGTCGTGTCCGCCGACCATTCGGGCTCCATGGCCGTGCTGCGCACCCCGCCGGGCGCCGCGCAGTACCTGGCCAGCTACATCGACCGTGTGGGGCTGGAGCAGGTCGTAGGCTCCATCGCCGGCGACGACACGATCTTTGTCCTGGCCCGGGACCCCCTGTCCGGACGCGAGCTGGCGGACCTGCTGCTCGGGGGCCCGGCGGACCCGTCTCCCGGGGTTCCGGGGAGGGGCGGGGAGGGGAGCTGACGGCTTCCCCGGTGCTGTGAAACCCCGGGCCCGGCGTGTCCGGCCGGACCGGTATTCTGACGGACAGACCTCCACTACCCATAATTCGATCGCGGGCGCCCGGAAAGGGCCCCGGCAAAGGAGATTCACCATGACCAACCGCGTTGTTCTCGCGTACTCCGGAGGCCTCGACACCTCCGTGGCCATTCCCTACCTGGGTGAGATGCTGGAGGGTGATGTCGTCGCCGTGGCCCTCGACCTGGGCCAGGGCGGGGAGGACATGGAGTCCGTGCGCCAGCGCGCGCTCGCCTGCGGTGCAGTCGAGTCGATCGTCGTCGACGCCAAGGACGAGTTCGCGGAGGGCTACTGCCTGCCCGCCATCAAGGCGAACGCCCTCTACCAGGGCGAGTACCCCCTCGTCTCCGCCATCTCGCGCCCGCTGATTGTCAAGCACCTCGTGCAGGCGGCGCAGGAGCACGGGGGCACCCATGTCGCCCACGGCTGCACCGGCAAGGGCAACGACCAGGTCCGCTTCGAGGTCGGCTTCCTCAACCAGGATCCGGACCTCGAGATCGTCGCGCCGGCACGCGACTACGCCTGGACACGCGACAAGGCCATCGAGTACGCCGAGGGGAAGAACCTGCCCATCGAGCAGTCCGCCTCGTCGCCGTTCTCGATTGACCAGAACGTGTGGGGGCGCGCCGTGGAGACGGGTTTCCTCGAAGACCTGTGGAACCCGCCGACCAAGGACCTCTACGCGTACACCGAGGATCCGGCCATGGGCAACGCCCCCGACGAGGTGATCATTTCCTTCGAGGCCGGCAAGCCCGTCGCCATCGACGGTCGCCAGGTCACCGTCTTGGAGGCGATCGAGGAGCTCAACCGCCGCGCCGGTGCCCAGGGCATCGGGCGTCTCGACATGGTGGAGGATCGCCTCGTGGGCATCAAGTCCCGCGAGGTTTACGAGGCCCCGGGTGCGGTCACGCTCATCACCGCCCACAAGGCTCTCGAGGACGTCACCGTCGAGCGCGAGCTCGCTCGCTACAAGAGGCTCATCGACGCCCGGTGGTCCGAGGAGGTCTACGACGGCCTCTGGTTCGGCCCGTTGAAGCGCTCCCTCGACGCATTCATCGACTCCACCCAGGAGCACGTCACCGGCGACATCCGCATGGTGCTCCACGCGGGCAAGGCCGTGGTCAACGGCCGCCGCTCCAACCACTCCCTCTACGACTTCAACCTGGCCACCTACGACACCGGCGACACCTTCGACCAGACCCTGGCCAAGGGCTTTGTCCGCCTCCACGGCCTATCGTCGCAGATTGCGAACAAGCGCGACCGCGAGGCCGGGAAGTAAATGGGACAGCACAAGACGAACGAGGGCGCCCTGTGGGGAGGGCGCTTCTCCGGCGGGCCGTCCGAGGCCATGTTCGCCCTGTCGGTGTCCACCCACTTCGACTGGGTTCTCGCCCCCTACGACGTCCTCGCCTCGAAGGCGCACGCGAAGGTGCTGAACCGCGCGGGTCTGCTCTCCGACACCGACCTCGAGACCATGCTCGACGGGCTTGACCGCTTGGGCCGCGACGTCGCGGACGGCAGCTTCGTTCCGCAGCCGACCGATGAGGATGTCCACGGCGCCATGGAGCGCGGTCTCATCGAGCGCGTCGGGCCCGAGGTGGGCGGGCGCCTCCGAGCTGGGCGCTCGCGCAACGACCAGGTCGCCACGATGTTTCGTATGTGGTGCCGTGACGCGCTGCGCGGCGTGGCACTGGACATCACCGACCTCGTCGAGGCGCTGGTGCGCCAGGCGGAGGCGCACCCGGACGCGATCATGCCCGGCAAGACCCACTTCCAGGCGGCGCAGCCGATCCTCCTGGCCCACTCGCTCCTCGCCCACGCGCAGCCGCTTCTGCGGGACCTGGAGCGCATCCGCGATGCCGACAAGCGCCTCGCCGTCTCGCCCTACGGGTCGGGGGCGCTCGCCGGTTCATCCCTGCACCTCGACCCCGAGGCCATCGCCGCTGAGCTCGGTTTCGACTCCGCGGCGGACAACTCCCTCGACGGCACTGCGTCGCGCGACTTCGCCACCGAGGTGGCCTTCGTTCTCGCCCAGACGGCGGTGGACATGTCGCGCCTGGCGGAGGAGATCATCGCCTGGTCGACCCCGGAGTTCGGTTACGTCACGCTCGACGACGCCTGGTCGACCGGATCGTCCATCATGCCGCAGAAGAAGAACCCCGACGTGGCGGAGCTGGCCCGCGGCAAGTCCGGGCGCCTCATCGGCAACCTCACCGGGCTGCTCGCGACGCTGAAGGCGATGCCCCTGGCCTACAACCGGGACCTCCAGGAGGACAAGGAGCCGGTGCTCGACTCGGTCACCCAGCTGCGCATCCTCCTCCCGGCGATGACGGGTCTGGTTTCCACCCTTGATTTTCACGAGGAGCGCATGCGCGAGCTGGCTCCCGCCGGGTTCACCCTCGCGACGGATCTCGCCGAGTGGATGGTGCGCCGGGGCGTTCCCTTCCGCGAGGCGCACGAGGCCTCCGGCGCGTGCGTCCGCATCGCCGAGGCACGTGGCGTGGACCTCGTCGACCTGACGGATGAGGAACTGGCGGGCGTCGACAAGCGCCTCAGCCCGGATGTGCGCGAGGTGCTCACCATCGACGGCGCCGTCGCCTCGCGCGACACCCGCGGCGGGACGGCGCGCCCGCGGGTTGAGGAGCAGCGCGAGCGCGTCTCCCGGGCGAACACTGAATTCCGCGGGTGGGCTCAGGCCCCGGTGCGCAAGGACCCCACGACGTAGGATGGGGTGCATGAGTCTTGATCCGCAGCTTCTCGACGTCCTGGCCTGCCCGCAGGACAAGGGCCCGCTGACCTACCTCGAGGACGAGCAGCTCCTCGTCAACCCCCGACTGGGCATCGCCTACCGTATCGAGGACGACATTCCCGTCCTTCTCATCGACGAAGCCCAGCCCCACCCGGCCGACGCGCCCTAGCCTCCCGCCCGGGCGCGGGCACCAGACACAGCTAGACACAGAAAGCCCCATGAGTACCCAGAACAACATCATCGACGAGCTCGAGTGGCGTGGCCTGATCAACCAGTCCACGGACCTCGGCAACCTCCGCGAGGCCGCCGCCGCCCCCATCTCCCTGTACTGCGGCTTTGATCCGACCGGGCCGTCGCTCCACGCCGGCCACCTCGTTCCGCTGCTCATGCTGAGGCGCTTCCAGATGGCGGGGCACCGGCCGATCGTCCTCGCCGGCGGGGCCACCGGCATGATCGGCGACCCCCGCGACGTGGGGGAGCGCTCCATGAACTCCGCCGACACCGTCTCCGACTGGGCGGAGCGGATTTCGGGCCAGCTGTCCCGCTTCGTCGATTTCGAGGGGGAAAACGGGGCGCTGCTGGTCAACAACAACGACTGGACGCGGGACCTTGGGGTCATTGAGTTCCTCCGCGACGTGGGAAAGCACTTTTCGCTCTCCACCATGCTCGGGCGGGAGACGGTTAAGCGCCGCCTGGACAACGACGGAATCTCGTTCACCGAGTTCTCGTACATGCTCCTGCAGGCGAACGACTTCGTTCAGCTGCGCCGCACCTACGACTGCGTGCTGCAGGTCGGCGGCGGTGACCAGTGGGGCAACCTCGTCGCGGGGGTGGACCTCAACCGGCGCATGGACGGGGAGCAGGTGCACGCGCTGACGGTGCCGCTCGTCACCGACTCCGAGGGCAAGAAGTTCGGCAAGTCCACCGGCGGTGGTTCCCTCTGGCTCGATCCCGAGATGACCAGCCCGTACACCTGGTACCAGTACTTCGTGAACACGGCGGATGCCGATGTGATCAGGTACCTCCGCTGGTTCACGTTCCTCACCCGGGAGGAACTTGACGAGCTGGCCGTCGCGGTGGAGGAGCGTCCCTTCAAGCGGGAGGCGCAGAGGCGCCTGGCACAGGAAATGACCACCCTGGTCCACGGGGCCGACGCCACCGCGGCAGTCGAACTGGCCTCCCAGGCGCTCTTCGGGCGCGGGGACCTGAGTGTACTCGACTCTGCAACGCTCGAGTCCGCGATCCGGGAGACCACGGTGTACGACGCCGCTGAGGGAGACACGATCATTGACTACCTCGTCGGGACCGGCCTCTCGGAGTCCCGCGGCGCCGCCAGGCGCTCGATCAAGGAAGGCGGGGTGTACGCGAACAACTCGCGCGTCGAGTCCGACGAGTGGGCGCCGGCCGGGGAGGACTTCCTTCACGGGGAGTGGCTCGTTCTGCGCCGCGGCAAGAAGAACTTCGCTGGCGTGCGGCGCATCTAGCGGGACGCTTTGCGACGGCGGCGGGTCCTTACGGGCCCGCCGCTTTCGCGCTCCGACCAGCTGGTTTGCGTGGTTGTGGGTGTGGTGGTTATTGTTTCTTCTCGTCGCCGCGGCGAGGTTGTTCCCGGGTTTCGGGGGTCGGCCTGGTTGTGGTGGTGGGAT
>NZ_DDJO01000005.1 GCF_002339505.1 Corynebacterium sp. UBA2622 | reverse complement strand
GGCACGTGGTACCGCTCCGGCGAGGGCCTGGTGGGCTCATGGCTCGCTCTGCTCTTTTACGGGTTGTCGGCGGCGGCGATGAAGACCGGCGCGCTCAGCGGGTTCAACTCCCGGGTGCGGCACTGGGACACGGGGTGGACAACGATCCCGGCCGCCGTGGGCGTTTCTCCCTGGTGGTTCGCGGTCCCCCTTGCGCTCGGCACGGCCTGGGCCGTGCGGCACTTCGTTCTCCTTGATGCGGCCACGCCCAAAGTGGCGCTCCGCCAGCCCTGGTACCGGAAACCGCTGCACCCGTACCTCGCGGGCGCGCTGATCGGTGCGCTGGGCGTGGCTGCCTGGCCGCTGTCCGCCGCCACCGGACGCAACGACGGCCTGGGCATCACCACCCCGACGGCCCACGTGATCGACTACGTGGTGTCCGGGGACGGAAAGTACTTCAACTGGGGGACCCTGCTCGTGCTCGGCCTCCTTCTCGGTTCCTTCGCCGCGGCAAAGGCGTCGGGCGAGTTTCGCGTCCGCGTCCCCGACGCCGCGACCACGCTGCGATCCATCGTGGGCGGCACGGGCATGGGGATTGGCGCATCCCTGGCCGGCGGCTGCACCGTGGGCAACGGAATGGTCCAGACCTCCCTGTTTACCTACCAGGGTTGGGTCGCGCTGGCGGCCATCGCCGCCGGTGTCTGGGCCGCCTCCGCGCTCTGGCTCACCCCATCCACCGGGGGCGGGGTTTCCGACGGTAATTACGGGGCATCCGGCAGCGGCACCAGCCCCTCAAACCCCGCCGACCGGGGTGTCGTCCCCGGCGGGTTCCAGACGGTCACCGGCCTGGTCACGCTTCCGGGGTCCGGGACCGCACCGCGCGGAGGCGCGCGGCCCGTCGGAGAGGGCCGATACGCGCTCGACACCCTGGGGGCCGTGTGCCCCTTCCCGCTCATCGAGGCCAAGGAGGCGATGGACCAGCTGCGCGACGGCGAAAGGCTCGTCATCGACTTCGACTGCACCCAGGCCACCGAGTCGATTCCCCAGTGGGCGGCGGACAACGGCCACGCCGTCGAAGACTTCGCGCGGACCCGCGAAGCGGGGTGGCAGATCACGGTGGTGAAGAACGCCACCGTGCCGGTGAGCTAGTGCTCCGCTGCAGAATGAAGAAACCGCCTCCCCGGCCACCTGAAAAATCGGGTGGAAATAAGGGGAGGCGGTTGTTGCGCGGGGCCGGGGGCGCCGTCGCGTGAGGTTTAGCGAAGCGCGGCCAGCGCGGCGGCGAGGTTGCCGGAGAGCACTGCGTCGACCAGGGCCTTGTTGGCGGTGTAGAAGGCCTCGTAGTTGCCGCTGTTGGCGTTGTAGGAGTCGCGCACCTGGGCCGGAACCGGCACGTTGTAGGCGGCGAATGCGGAGGACAGCTGGTTGTACAGGTCCCCGGCCTCGGTGGCCTCGTCGGTGCCGGCGGTCTTGTTTTCGGGGGTGGCAGCGGCGGCCTTGAAGGTCGGGGCCGCGGCGCCGGCGGCCGGGGCGGAGCGCTCGGTCGGAGCGGAGTTCAAACCCAGGCTGGCGGAGCAGGCAGGCCATGCGCCCCAGCCCTGCGCGGCGAGGGTGCGCTCGGCGACGGCAATCTGCTGCTCGCGGGTGGCCTGGTTCGCGGTGGGGGCGTACTCGCCGCCGCCGTAGGCCTGCCAAGTGGAGGTGGTGAACTGCAGGCCGCCCTGGAAGCCGTTGCCCGTGTCAATCTGCCAGTTCCCGCCGGACTCGCACTGCGCGAGGCGGTTCCAGTCGGAGTCCGGGGCCGCGGAGGCCTGGGGGGCGACGAGGCCGGAAAGGGCGGCTGCAGCCGCGGTGCCGGCGAGCGCCTTGGTGGCGAAGGATACGGTCTGCTTGTTGTGGCGTCCCATGTAGTGCGATTCCTCTCTTCTTGTCCGCCTGCGAAGTTAGCTGTCGGGTTCTGGCTGAGGTGCCAGGCCGCTGTTGCGCGGCTTCACCCCGAGGAGTGCCGGTGGCTCTCCGTGCGCTGCGTGCGCCGTGGGTTCCCCGCTTCTGTCCTTGGTTCGTGATTGACGTTTGTTTTGTTCTTCCCCCTCAGGCCGGACAGAATTCGGCGTGGCCTGTGTGAGCAAGGTGCCCGTTCGGGCTTGCGGGCTACTCTATCGGTTTATAACGATTGAGTCACACAAACGACACGGAAGCGCAAGGGGATCCGCGCCCGCGCGCGGAGGTGACCCGTATCTGGCCTGCTCACCGCATTGGGCGCGGCGGCGTGTGAACTACGTCACTCCTGCGTCCCAGCGCTTGCGGCCCCGCGTAAACCTGCGCTAGGAATCCGCGTCAAACGCTTGTAGAATGGCGGTCTTTCCAGCATCAACCGCCATGAGCGGGCACCCGCCGTCCACGACGGCGCGAGGCTCACGAGCTCCCGCCACGGTGGCCCCATACCAAGAGAGAGGAATCCCATGCCGATCGGAAAGGTCAAGTGGTTCGACACCGACAAGGGCTTCGGCTTCGCGTCCAATCCGGGTGACGAGGATGTCTTCATCAGCAAGGCCGTCCTTCCCGAGGGCGTGGAGGAACTCGTCGCGGGCCAGCGTATTGAGTTCGACTTCGCCGCCGGCCGCAAGGGCCCCCAGGCGCTGCGCGTCAAGGTCCTCGAGACACCCAAGCGCCGTCCCGTTCACCGCCGCGACCCGGAGCAGCTCGGGAGCATGCTTGCCGACGTCATGACCCTCATTGAGACACAGGTTCAGCCCGCCCTGACTGCGGGGCGCTACCCCGAGCGCAAGGAGGCGCGCCAGGTGGCCGAGATCCTCCGGGCCGTGGCGAAGGAGCTCGACGCCTAGAGCTTCGCCCTAAAGGTTCGCCCTAGCCCCGGGACCCGGAACCGTTCTGGTCGAAGGAGACCGACCACGTGGCAACGACCGGGATTTCGTTTCCGTCGTTGCCTTCATCGACCGCCAGGTACGACACCTCCGCCACCACGAGGTGCGCGCCGTCCTTCACGGCATCCGCGGACGCCTCCTTGGACTGGCCGGACTGGAAGATCTGCTCGTCGTTCGCGGCGGGGTCGTCGTAGATTGTCAGAAGCTTCCAGCTGGAGGTGGAGATTTCCTTCGGGACCTTGAACGTGACGGGGGAGGACTCGTCGAGCGGGTAGGCGGGCGGGTCCCCGCCGTCGCACTGGGCGTCGAGCTCGCAGACCGTGTACGGGGAGATCTCCTCGTGCGTGGCACCGTTGCTCACCTCCACCCGCAGGTCGCGCACGGGGGTGCCGGGCCGGTTCTTCTGCCACTCCCAGAAGAAGTAGAGGCCCGTGACGAGGACGGCTACGCCCAGCACCAGTACCAGCAGTTGGACCCAGGCCGGAGTGCGCCCGGAGGACCCCTTCGGCGTCTTCGCGGTTGAGCTCATGGGCGGAAGTCTATCCGGCGCGCTCGAGGGTGACCCGGTAAAGGTCGGGCCAGCGCTTTCCCGTGACGTAGAACTCGTCCGTCCCCGGGATGTGTGCGATGCCGTTGAGCACGTTGTTCGGGTCGGGGGCGGCGTTGTTGGGCAGGGAGGAGGCATCGATCATTGCGGTGACCGCGCCCGTGTGGGCGTCGATACGCGCGATGTCGGTGGTGAGGAAGATGTTGGCGTAAATGTCGTCGCCCACGCACTCGAGCTCGTTGAGGCCGCGCAGCGGGCGACCCTCCAGCGTGACGTCGAACCGTTCGCGCTCGGCAAGGGTGTCGGGGTCCATGCGCCGCAGCTGGTTCGACCCGTCGGAGTATATGACCTCGCCCTGGCGGGAGCACACCCCCCACCCCTCGCCGTCGATGCGCGTGCGGGTGATTTCCCCGAGGGTGGAAGCATCGCGCTTGATGGCGGTGCCATTCTGCCAGGTCAGTTCCCAGAGATGGTCGCCGACCCGCGTCACGCCCTCCCCGAAGAAGGAGGGGTCGAGGTCCTCGCTCGCCAGGACGTTTCCCCCGAGGTCGCGGCGGTAGACGCGGCTTTCGCCCTCCTGGCCGGTTCCGACGTAGATCGTCCCGTCGTCGGCGACCTCGAGGCCCTGGGTGAAGCTGTGGCGGTCGAAGCCGTAACGCTCGTGGGCAACCGCGGTGAGCCGCTCGGGCGCGTCGCCGCGCCCGCCGGAGGCGGCCGTCCCTTCCGCTGGCGTGCCCGGGCCCGTGCCCGCGCAGGAGGCGAGAACGGTGGCGCACAGTGCGGCGGCCGCGGCGGCGGGGGCGCGGGGGTGGGCCGGGGGGGGGGGGGGGGGGGGGGGGGGGGGGGGGGGGGGGCGCGGGGGGGTGGGGGGGGGGG
>NZ_DDJO01000020.1 GCF_002339505.1 Corynebacterium sp. UBA2622 | reverse complement strand
GACGGTGCCGGCAACCGCGACCCCGACCGCGGCAGGGACGGTGGCCGCGACCGCGGCGCGCGCCGCCCCCGCGGCGGGAGGGGCCGCAGGTGACGCCCCCGCTGCGCCGCACCCGCGGTGACCTCATCGCCACCGCCGTCATCGCCGCTGTCTCCGTCATCCTCCTCATCGCCGCCGTGCTCACGGCGCCGGTGCGCGCATCGCACCTCAACCCCGCCGGCCGGGAGCTGGAGAAGACCGGCAGGCTCTCGGCGGCCCCCTCCAGCCTCAGCGAGTCGTTCCGCCTCCGCGACAACTCCCCCGGCCCGCGCCCCATTGTCGCGGACAGGCTCATCATCACCTACGCCGACCACACCCTCACCGCCACAACTCCCGAGGGCGAGACGGCCTGGACGTATTCGCGCGACTCAGACCTTTGTTCACTCGCCCAGGCGTGGGGCAAGGTGGTGGCGGACTACCGCGGGCCAGCGGGCTGTGGAGACGTTGTCGCCCTGACCGCCCTGACCGGCCAATACGCCGGAACCCGCTCCGCCGTCGCGCCCGAGCAGGTGGCGGGGATCAGCTCCAACGACAAGATCGGCTACGTCTCCACCTCGCGGGTGGAGCTGTGGCGCTCCGACCTCGTCCGCACCGTCGAGTACGGCGCGGTGGAGGCCCCGCAGGAGGCCGGAATGCAGCCGAACCGCTGCTCGCTAACCTCCGCCCTGACCCGCACCGAGCTGCTGGCCATCACGGAGAAGTGCGGGGACGGCACGTTCCTGCGTCTGCAGGATGCGACTCCCGAGGACTCAAGGAAACCCGAGATCCACTCCAGTGTCGCTCTCCCGGAGGGGGCGTATCTCGTCGCCGTGGGCCAGGGTGCCGCGGCCGTCTACGATCCCGCCACGTCCCGGGTGACCAGCTACAAAAAGGACGGCTCCGAGCTGGCATCCACCGCGGTGGCGCAGCTTTCGGGGGGCGCCACCGTCGACGGCACGCTGCACGTGCTGCCCACCGCCGACCTCCCCCACCACATGATGTTCTATGGGGGCGGCCACCTGCTGACCTTCGACCCCTCAACGCTCGCCGTTACCGGCACGTTCGACGGGGCGCGGGGCACGGGCGCTGCCGTCGGTGACCGGCTGATATTTGCCACCGATACCGGTCTCGCGGTCGCGAATGCGGACAACAACGCAACAGAGCAGATCATTCCGGTCGACCGCGGGGGCTACCGCGGCGAGGTGTACGTGGACTCGGCGGGCGCGGGGGTCGTCGAAAAGCGCGGCTCGGAGGTTATCTACCTGAAGGCGAACTAGCCCCGGGGCCGCGGGTCCTCACCGTCCGGTGCGGCGCGCGTAGGCGGCGCGCGAGTACTCCCATGAGGCCGGGTGGAAGATCCCGACGAGGGCCAGGACCGTGGAGACGAGCGTGACCGCCCCCAGCAGCACCGCCCCGCCCTTGAACATGTAGATGGCCACCGCCACGAGGATGAACTCGATGAGCACGATCGCGCCGCCGCCAACTGAGCGGCCGGCGAACAGGCGCACGGCTGTGTAGGCGACGAAGCCGAAAATGACGAGGATGAACACCGCCGTTCCCACCCCTACGTAATCCGCCGCTCCGGACTGTGACTCGATGCTGCTGTCCGCCACCCCGCGGAGGTTGGAGACGATCAGCCAGATGGCGTAGCCGAACAGGGCGACGCACTGGGCCAGAACGACCAGGGCACCGAAGCGCAGGACCGCGGGCGGCTCCCCCACCCCGGGTCCGGAGGGCATCCCACCCGATTGGTGGATGGACGCCGCCTCCGCGCCGACGCTGCCGGGGGCGGGGTTGGTTCCCGGGCGGGCATCCCGCTTCTTTTCTCGGTTGGTGCTCACCCGGCCAGTCTAACGGCCCTCCCACCGCCCATCCCGGCTGACCCGCGGGGCCGTGTCAGGTGCCCCCTCCGGGCGGGGTGGGTGCGATTTGACCTGTGGCGCGTTTCCGTGCCTGCGGAGAGCCGGGCGTTTGTGCAGGTAATTCACCGCCTCCGGGAGGGACACCCAGCATCCCCTGAACGGTGGCGCAGGTTTGTTACGGCGAGCGTTTATGATATGCGTCACTTTTAAGCCGGGAACCCTAGCGCGGGTGCTGTTTACGTGCCATCATTCTCGGGTAGCAAAAATTAAAGGTTTGTTTGCCCAGACCTTAACCCCCGGTCACGACCGGGTGAATACCAGGAAAACGGAAGACGGGTCTTGGAACCACCGAGGACGCCGCCCGGCACCTGGCAGCGCATTACGCCCCACGCCGCCCCTTCATCGGGGTGTCCATCCGGCGTGCGCAGAAACAGATACGACCACCGCACACGTTTAAGGAGTATTCATCATGGATTGGCGCCACGAAGCAATTTGCCGCGACGAGGACCCGGAACTGTTCTTCCCCGTCGGCAACTCCGGCCCCGCTCTGGCCCAGATCGCCCAGGCCAAGCTGGTCTGCAACCAGTGCCCCGTCACCTCCTCCTGCCTCAAGTGGGCACTCGAGACCGGCCAGGACGCCGGTGTCTGGGGCGGCCTGTCGGAGGAGGAGCGCCGCGCACTGAAGCGCCGCAACAAGCAGCGCGCCCGTAACCGCGCCCGCCTCAGCGCCTGACCCGCACACCAGCCCCCGGTGGAAGCCCCCGAGCTTCCCGGCGTGCCGTGACTGGCACCGGGCCACGGAAGGCACCGGGCCCCGATTACCCCGCCCCGCCGGCGGGGCGATAGAGTGAAAAACCTGTAACTTCAACCATCCAGGGAAGAGGAGGGCCCCATGAGCAAGCGTGGTCGTAAGCGCAAGGATCGCCGCAAGAAGGGCGCTAACCGCGGTAAGCGCCCCAACGCCTAAGCGCGTTCTACTGAAACGCCCCCCAGCGCCCACCGGCACGGCGGGGCGTTTTTGCTGAATCCGGGACCGCGCACGACCCTCGATTCTGCAGCGCGGCCCTAGATCCGGTAGCGCGTCACCGAGACGGTGGTGATCGAGGTGATGATTCGCTCGCGCAGGGGCTCCGGGGCGTGCACCTTTCCGCAGCAATCGCGGACCAGGCCGCGCACGGCAAGCTCCGACTGCAGGTGGCTGAAGCATTCCGGGCAGGCCGCAAGCCGCTCGCGGATCTCGGCGGCGCGTTCGGGTGTGGTGTCGCCGTCGAGAAGCTCGCAGAGTAGCGTCGTGGCCTCCCGGCAGGTGGAGGAGTGTTCGTGTCCGGCGCCCATCAGTCCATCTCCTTGCTTCCGCGGACGTCCCCGTCCGGGGAACGGCCCGCTCGCGGTTTGTTCTGCGCGGCCCCGGCGGGTTCCGCACCCCCGAGGCCGATGCCCTGTTCGTTCGCTACGTCCTTCAACATCTCGCGGAGCTGTTTTCTTCCACGGTGCAAACGGGACATGACCGTGCCGAGGGGGATGTCCATCACCTCGGCGATCTCCTTGTAGGCCAGGCCCTCCACGTCCGCGTAGTAGACCACCATCCGGTAGTCCTCGTTGAGGGAGTTCAGCGCCTCGGAGATCCGCGAATTCGGCAGGTTCTTCAGCGCCTCCACCTCGGCGGACTCCAGGCCCGTCGAGTCGTGGGAGCTGGAGGTGTAGAGCTGGTGGTCGGTGATGTCCTCCGCCGACGTCTCCAGCGGCCGCCGCTGCTTCTTGCGGTAGGTGTTGATGTACGTGTTCGTCATGATCCGGTAGAGCCACGCCTTGAGGTTGGTGCCCGGCTTGAAGCTGTCGAACGCGTTGAACGCCTTGAGGTAGGTCTCCTGGACCAGGTCCTCCGCGTCCTGTGGGTTGCGCGTCATCCGCAGCGCGCCACCGTAGAGCTGGTCCAGCAGGGGCATCGCCTCCCGGTTGAAGCGCTGTTGCAGGTCAGTGTCGGCCATGGGGACATTGTAGGGCACCGCCCCGACACGCCCCTCACCCGAGCGCTACGCTCGCGGCAGCATGTGAAGCACGTGTGGCACGTGAAGGAGGAAGACCATGGCACTGAAGACCCGCGCGCTCGAGGCACTGGAGGGCACCCCGCACGAGATCCTGGAGTACTCCCCCAGCCAGGACCATTTCGGCGAGCATTCGGCCCGTGAGCTCGGCCTGGATCCCCACGAGGTGTTCAAGACCCTCCTCATCGAGGGCCCCGACCGGGCGATGGCCGTGTGCTGCGTGCCCGTCGCCGCGCGGCTGAGCCCCAAGCACGCGGCCAGGGCAATGGGGTGGAAGCGCGCCGAGATGGCCGATCCCGCCCGGGCCCAGCGCACCACCGGTTACGTCCTCGGGGGCATTTCCCCGCTCGGGACGCTGACAAAGCTGCCCACGCTTATCGACGCCTCCGCGGCCGACCTCGAGACCCTCACCGTGTCCGCGGGACAGCGCGGCCTGTCGGCACAACTCTCCCCGGCCGACCTGGCCCGACTGACCGACGCTCAGTTCGCGGACATCAGCTCCGCATAGTCGTTGCGCACGTTGCCCACTTCCCTCGCCGCCTCCCTGGCCCGCAGCCCGTCGGCGACGCGGGACGGGCGCACCAGCTCGAGCGCCTCCCCGGGGGACCCGTGCACCCACTGCTCCACTTCGTCGGCGGCCAGGAAGAGCGGCAGCCTGTGGTGGAGCCACTCCATGGACTCGGGCGCGGCAGTGGTGATCATGGTCGTCGACAGGCGGTCGAGCCCCGTGTCCCACAGCGCCGCCGCGTACAGGAGACCCTCGCCCGGCGCGACGTAGTAGGGCTGCTTCCCCCCGCTTTCCCGCTTCCACTCGTAGTAACCGTCGAGCACCATCAGCCCGCGGCGGGCGGCGAAGGCGGAGCGGAACGAGGGCTTCTCGGCCACCGTCTCCCCCCGGGCGTTGAACAACGGAGGGCCTGACTCGTCCTTCTTCCACGCGGGCAGCAGACCCCACCGTGCGGCATCGAGGCGGGCACCGGACTCCCCCACCCTCACCAGGGGCACCTGCTGGGTCGGGGCGATGTTGTAGCGCGGCGGGGGCGTGCCGTCGGGGGCGGCAACCGGCCCCACGCCGGGTAGTGCCGCGATCTCCCCGAGGAGGTCGTGGCCCGTCGTAAACAGTACGAAGCGTCCACACATGCCTCCATTATGATTGACCGCATGACTGACTTGTGGCCTGCGCCGTTCGCCTCGGCCCCCATCACCCACACCCAGGTGGTGCCGGGGTCGAAGTCCATGACGAACCGCGCCTACGTCCTCGGGGCTCTCGCGGAGGCCCCGTCACGGATTGTCGGGGCCCTCCACTCCCGCGACACCGACCTGATGCGCGGGGCGCTCGAGGCCATGGGCGTGGGGTTCGCCGACGGAGCCGACGGCTCTCTCGAGGTCACCCCCGGGCGGCTCCACGGTGCCGAGGTCGTCTGCGGTCTGGCGGGCACGGTGATGCGCTTCGTGCCGGCGGTCGCGGCCTTCGCCGAGGGCCAGGTGCTCTTCGACGGCGACGAGCAGGCCCGCCTGCGGCCGATGAGCACAATCCTCGACGCCCTGCGCAGCCTCGGGGTCCACGTCGCCGGCGACACCCTGCCCTTCACGGTCCACGGAACGGGTTCCGCCCCGGGCGGCGTCGTCGAGCTCGACGCCTCCGGTTCCTCCCAGTTCGTCTCGGGCCTCCTGCTCGCGGCGCCCCGGTTCGAACGCGGTGTGACGGTGCGCCACACGGGCGGCTCCCTGCCCTCCATGCCGCACATTGAGATGACGGTGGACATGCTCGGCCAGGCGGGGGTGGATGTGACCTCCTCCCCCAACACCTGGAAGGTTGAACCGCAGGCGATCGGCGGTCGCACCTGGGTGATCGAGCCGGACCTGTCCAACGCCACCCCCTTCCTCGCGGCGGCAGCGGTCACGGGCGGGGTCGTGCGCGTACCCGACTGGCCGGTGCCGACGACGCAACCCGGCGACGTGATCCGCGACATTCTCGGCCGCATGGGTTGCGAGGTGGAGCTGCACTCCACCGGCGCCTCCTACGACCTGGAGGTGCGCGGTCCGCAGCGCGGCACGCTGCGCGGGATCCGCATCGACATGGGCGACATCGGTGAGCTCACCCCCACCGTCGCCGCCCTGGCCACGCAGGCCACCACCCCCTCCGAGCTCACCGGGATCGGCCACCTGCGCGGCCACGAGACCGACCGGCTCAGGGCGCTGACCGAGGAGATCAACAAGCTCGGCGGCAGGTGCGAGGAGCTTCGCGACGGCCTGCGCATCCACCCTATGCCCCTCCACCCGGGCATCTGGCGCTCCTACGCCGACCACCGCATGGCGACGGCGGGCGCCATCATCGGCCTGGCCACGCAGGGCGTGCAGGTCGAGGACATCGCCACGACGGCGAAGACGCTGCCCGGGTTCGAGACGATGTGGGCCGACATGGTGGGGGCGTAGCGGCGTGGCCCGCGGTTTCGGCGACTTTGCCAACTACGACGAATCCGACGTGCGCACCCGCCCCGGCAAGGGATCGCGCCCGCGCACGAAGGACCGTCCCCTCCACAAGGACGCGGTGGCCGGAATGGTGGTGACGAAGGACCGCGGCCGCTGGGGTGTGGTCATCGACGGGACCGGGGCGGTGGTGCAGTGCATGCGCGCCCGCGAGCTCAAGCGGGTCTCCGTCGAGGTGGGCGACCGCGTCGGGGTCGTGGGCGACACCTCCGGGGCCAAGGACACGCTGGCGCGGATCGTCAGGCGCGAGGAGCGCACCTCGGTGCTGCGGCGCACGGCCGACGACACCGACCCCTACGAGCGCATCATCGTGGCCAACGCCGAGCTCCTCCTCATCGTCGTCGCCGTGGCCGACCCGCCCCCGCGCACGGGCTTCGTGGAGCGGGCTCTCATCGCCGCCTTCGTCGGCGGGGTGAAGCCGGTCGTCTGCCTCACCAAGTCCGACCTCGCGGACCCGGCCATCTTCCGGGCGGAGCTGGAGGACCTGGACGTGGAGGTCTTCGAGGTCGGCATCGACGATCCGATCGGGGACCTCACCGCGCTGACGCGGGACCGTCTATCGGCGCTCATCGGGCACTCCGGGGTGGGCAAATCGACCCTGGTCAACCGCATCGTCCCCGACGCGCAGCGGGCCACCGGCGAGGTGTCGGGCGTGGGCAAGGGGCGGCACACCTCCACGCAGTCCGTGGCGCTCCAGCTGCCGGGCGGGGGGTGGATCATCGACACCCCGGGCATCCGCTCCTTCGGTCTCGCCCACGTCTCCCCCGAGGAAATCATCCAGGTCTTCCCGGACCTCGACGAGGCGGCCGAGGGGTGCCCTCGCGGCTGCACCCATCTCGGCCCACCCGCCGACCCGGAGTGCGCGTGGGACGCGCTCGACCCCGGGACGGTGACGTGGCGGCGAGCCCAAGCTGTGCGCCGGCTGCTCGAGGCGCTGCGCTCGAACAACGAGTGGGACCTAAAGCAGCTCGAGGAGGAACGGTAGCTCGCTGGGGTCGAAGAACGCCATGTAGTTGTCCTGGGCGTCGCCCACGGCCAGCTCCGCGTCCTCGTCGCCGAGCTCGGCGGCATCGATGTTCTCCATGGCCCGGGCCGTAGCCTCCTCGGCCTCTTTCACGTCGACGTGGATCGCGGCGACGTCATCGATCGAGACGGGCCCTGAAAGCTTGACCACGGACTCCCCCATGTCCGGGTGGCCCTGGGCGCCCTCGACGTCGGCGGAAACCACCACGCGGCGGTGCGGGAAGTCGGCCTCGCCGCCGGCGGTGAGCAGGCGGATCGAGGTGCGGGAGGCCTCGTCGAAGGCGATCTCCTCCAGCTCCTCCTGGTCTCCGGAGGTGTAGAACTCGGTGAGTTCCGGCGTGACGGCGAACGCCCACCCGTTTCGGGCGTGCAGGACACCCTCGGATTCGAGGGTGGCGAGCATGCTGAACGTCGCCGGCACGTACACGCGCACTAAAACTCACCCTCGATACCGAAGAGGGACTGGATCTCCACCGCGGTGCGATCGAAGGCGGTGTGCAGGATGCCGATCATGCCGTGCTCGACGGCGGCGCGGACGTTCATGATGTCGTCGTCGACCATCACGCAGTCCGCGAGCGGGACGTCGATGGCGTTTGCGGCGGCCTGGAATGCGGCGCGCTCGGGTTTTTCCCATCCGACCTCACCGGAGAGGACGACGGCGTCGACGATTCCGCGGAACTCCCACTCCCGGATGGCCTCGGCCTCCTCCCCGTCCGACTCGGCGTTCGAGAGGATGGCGGTGGAGATGCCCCGGCCCTTCACCGCCTCAATGAGGGCGACCCAACGTTTTTGATCTTCAACGTCGAGATCCAGAACTCCCGAGTAGTCGATAATCAGTCCCTGCATTCGGTGTAATCCGCCTCTTTCGTGCTTACTTAAGTGTGCCGCCCCGCAAGCGCCGGGGCTGGCGCGGGTGACACAATACTACCTACCCCACGTCGCGTCCGCCCCTCCACAGCGAGGAGGAGCCCATGTACTACCCCGTCCCCGGTTACCAGCACATGAAGGTGCTGGTCCAACCCCCGCCGGCGCCGCAGCGTCCCAGCCCGGTGCGCCGGCGCGGCGTGCGCCCGTCGCCCCTGGTCAAGGTCGCCCTGGAGGCGGCGTTCGGCATGCGTGACAGCGCGGCACTGAAACAGAGCCTCTATGCCCCCGGCGTTCGCAATCACATCAGCGCCCGCAGGCGCGCGAAAACCCCCGCGGGACCGGTGCAGATTCTCACCTGCCACGCCCGCGAGGGCGGGGAGTTCTTCGGCAGCGCCCAGCTCGGCACCCGCCGCTACGCCTACGTCGCGCGCGTCGTGGAGGGCAGGCTCGTCTCCTTCAAGGTTCTCTGAACCCTTAGGCGGACCCAGGCCCGCCGAACGCCGCTAGACGACGCTCGAGCCACCCTGCTCCGGCGCGGCGACCTGCTGCTCGAACTGGCGCCGCATGCTGAACAGCTGGCGCACCGTCTCCTCCTGGATGCCCTCGTTCATCGCGCGGAACATGTCGCCGCCCTCCTTCTGGTACTCGACCAGCGGGTCGCGCTGGGCCATCGCGCGAAGGCCGATGCCCTCCTTGAGGTAGTCCATCTCGTAGAGGTGCTCGCGCCACTTGGTGTCGATGATCGGGAGGATCACCATCCGCTCGAGGTTGCGCATCTGCGCCTCCCCACCGATGGCGGCGACGTTCTCCTCGAGCCGGTCGTACTGGGCCAGCGCGTCGTCGACAAGGGCCTCGCGCAGCTGCGACGCGGAAATCTCGCCGGGGCTGCCGTACCGGTCGCCGTCGACAAGCTCGGCGGCGGAGACGGAGGGGCCGTAGAGCGCGTCGAGGGCGTGCCAGAGTTCGTCGAGGTCCCAGTCCTCCACGTAACCCTCGCGGGTGGCCCCGTCAACGTAGGCACCCACGGTGTCGGCGATCATGCGCCGTACCTGGTCCTTGATGTCCTTGGAGTCGAGGATCTCGCGACGCTCGCGGTAGACCACCTTGCGCTGCTCGTTGAGCACCTCGTCGTACTTGAGCACGTTCTTGCGCATCTCGAAGTTCTGGTTCTCCACCTGCGTCTGCGCGCCCTTGATGGCGTTGGAGACCATCTTCGCCTCGATGGGGACATCGTCCGGCACATTGAGGCGGTTCATCATGTTCTCCATGGACTGGCCGACGAAGCGGACCATGAGGTCGTCGCGCATGGAGAGGTAGAAGCGGGTCTCACCCGGGTCGCCCTGGCGGCCGGAGCGGCCGCGCAGCTGGTTGTCGATGCGGCGCGACTCGTGGCGCTCCGTGCCGATGACGTAGAGGCCTCCCGACTCGCGCACCTCGTCGCCGAGCTGCTTGGAGCGCTCCTTGGCCAGCGGAAGCTGCTCGTTCCACGCCTCCTGGTAGCGCTCCTCGTCCTCGAAGGGGTCGAGCCCCTGCTCCTGCAGGCGCGCGTCCAGGAGGATCTCCGGGTTGCCGCCGAGCACGATGTCCGTGCCGCGGCCGGCCATGTTGGTGGAGACCGTGACTTTGCCGGGCAGGCCGGCCTCCGCGATGATGCGGCCCTCCTCCTCGTGGTGCTTCGCGTTGAGCACGTTGTGCTTCACGCCCTTGCGGGTGAGCAACTGGGAGAGGTACTCCGAGCGCTCGACGGAGGTGGTGCCGACGAGGACGGGCTGGCCCTTCTCCACGTGCTCGGCGATGTCGTCGGCGACGGCGGCGAACTTCGCCTCCTGGGTCTTGTAGACGAGGTCGTCGCGGTCCGTTCGCTGGTTCGGCTTGTTCGGCGGGATGGCCACGACGTCGAGGCCGTAAATCTGGTGGAGCTCGGCCGCCTCCGTCTCGGCGGTGCCGGTCATGCCGGCCAGTTTCTCGTAGAGGCGGAAGTAGTTCTGCAGCGTGACCGTCGCGAGAGTCTGGTTCTCGTTCTTGATCTCGACGTTTTCCTTGGCCTCGATGGCCTGGTGCATGCCCTCGTTGTAGCGGCGCCCGGCAAGCACACGGCCGGTGAAGGTGTCCACGATGAGCACCTCGCCCTGGCGGATGATGTAGTCCTTGTCGCGCTCGAAGAGCTCCTTGGCCTTGAGGGCGTTGTTGAGGTAGCTCACCAGCTGGGAGTGCTCGGGGGCGTAGAGGTTGTCGATGCCCAGCTGGTCTTCGACGAACTCCACCCCCTCCTCCGTGACCCCGACGGTGCGCTTGCGCTTGTCCACCTCGTAGTGGATGCCCTCGCGCATGCGCGGCGCCAGCTGGGCGAAGACGGTGTAGAAGTGGCTGGATCCGTCGACGGGGCCCGAAATGATCAGCGGGGTGCGCGCCTCGTCGATGAGGATCGAGTCAACCTCGTCCACGATGGCGAAGTTGTGGCCACGCTGGACCATGTCGGCCACGGAGCGGGCCATGTTGTCGCGCAGGTAATCGAAACCGAGCTCGTTGTTGGTGCCGTAGGTGATGTCGGCATCGTAGGCCTTCTTGCGTTCGGGAGGACGCATCTCGGAGAGGATCACGCCGACCTCGAGGCCGAGGAAGTGGTGCACGCGGCCCATCATCTCTGCGTCACGCCTGGCCAGGTAGTCGTTGACGGTGACGATGTGCACGCCCTTGCCGCCCAGGCCGTTGAGGTACGCGGGCAGCACCGACGTCAGGGTCTTGCCCTCACCCGTCTTCATCTCGGCGACGGAGCCGAAGTGGAGGGCGGCGCCACCCATGATCTGCACCCGGTAGTGCTTCTGGCCGAGGACGCGCCAGGATGCCTCGCGCGCCGCGGCGAAGGCCTCGACCAGGATGTCGTCGAGCGTCGATCCACCCTCAAGCTGATCGCGGAACTCCGCGGTCTTCGCCTTGAGCTCCGCGTCGGTCAGGGCAGCGTATTCGTCCTCGAGGGCGATAACCTGGTCGGCGATCTTGCCCAGGCGCTTGACGGTGCGGCCTTCACCGGCGCGGAGCAACTTTGAGAGTCCAAACACGTGCGTTTAGTCCTTCGTTCGGTGGAATCGAATGAGTATCAACCCGCTATTGTACGCACGGCCACGACATTCACGGGTCCACGGTGCTGAAAGGTGTCTGCGAAAAACCGGCCCGGCACCGGTGCAGGCGACGCGGAACCGGCCCGGCACCTCCGCGGGGAAGTGCCGGGCCGGCCGGGAGAAACGGGCGCTACTCGGCGGCGCCGCGCATGTCTGCCGCGCCCGTCGCCTCGACACCCTCGGCGAGGGCGATCAGGCCGTAGTCGAAGGCGTGGCGGCGGTACACGACGGACGGGCGGGAGGTGGCCTCGTCCACGAAGAGGTAGAAGTCGTGGCCCACGAGCTCCATCTCCGAGAGGGCCTCGTCGACACTCATCGGGGTGGCGGGGTGCTCCTTGCGGCGAACCACCTGGCCGGGCTGGAAGTCGTCGACCAGCCCGGCGTAGGGGTCGGCGTCGTTCTCGCTGGTCTGGGCCCTCGCCTCGCGCGCCTCCGCCTCGAGCTCCGCGGCGATCTCACCGGTGGACTTCGGGGCGCGGTGGCCGGAGCGGGAAATCTCGCGGCGCACCTTCACCTTGCGCAGGGAGCGCTCGAGCTTGCCGACGGCCGATTCCAGCGCAGCGTAGAAGCTGTCCTCCTTGGCCTCGGCGCGGGCGAGGTGGCCCTTGCCGGTGGCCGTGATCTGGATGCGCTGGGACTGCGCCTCGCGGCGCGGGTTCGGCTCGTGCTGCAGCTCGACGTGGAAGAAGGTGAGGGTCGGGTCGAGCTTCTCGATCTTCGCGAGTTTGGCGTTCACACGATCCTGGAAGTGCTCAGGGACTTCAACGTTGCGGCCAGTGATGGTCACCTGGGCCTCGGGGCTCAGGACTTCGTTGTTGTCTGCAGAGGTCATCTGCTTCCTCCCTTGAGTTGTAGGAACGGGGGCTACCTTCACTATACAAGTGGTCATAACCAATCGGACGGAAACGAGGGAATTGAACCCCTTTGCTCAGGCCGCGCACAGGGCCACGCAGGCCACGACGCTGCCGCCCAGAGCCAGGAGCTTTTCGACGCTCCCCTGCAGCGTCGCCCCCGTGGTCACCACGTCGTCGACGACGATGAGCTCCCCCGCGGGGACACCGGCCGCCCGCACGCTGCCGGAGAGGTTCGCGCGGCGCTCCTCCGCGCCCAGGGTGGACTGGTCGGCGGTGCCCGGCGCGAGCGAGAGCACCGCGCGCGTGGGGCGGCCCGATGCCCGGCACACCGCCTCGACGGGATCCCCTCCCCTGTCCCGTGCCGATCTCGCACGGGTGGGCGCCGGGACGAGCACGGTTCCCGCCGGGATCTCCCCGCGCGCCTCCAGGTGCCCGAGACCGGCCGCCAGCACAGCCCCCACGTGTGCGCGCACAGCCAGGTTGTGCCGTTCCTTCATGGCCAGCACCACCCCGCGGTGGGCATCGGCGTAGGGGCCGAACGCGAAGACGGGCGCGTGCGGGTGCGTCGCGGGGCTGACCCTCACCGGGGGTGCGGAGAGGACGCGGCGGCACCGCCCGCACAGGTGCTCCCCCGCCACGCCGCAGCCGGCGCACCGCCGGGGCAGGACGAGCTCGAACACTCCACCCGCCCCTAGCGGGCCACGATCGGCAGGGAGCGCACGCCCTGCAGGCCGGGCACCTCGCGCCAGTTCGGGTTCTCCGGGGCTCCCGTGGCGGGCAGCTGGAGGGTGCCGTTGGCATCGGTGACGTAGTACATGGTCGACGATGAGGCCACGGCCACCACGGGCGCGGTGAGGTTGCCGCTGGAGAGCGTCGTGGTGGAGGAGCCGTCCTGCTCCACGCGCACCACCGGTGAGCCGGGCGTGCTGGTGCCCACGAGGAGGGAGCCGTCGGGGTTCCAGTCCGCGGCGACCACGCTGCCGCCGAGGTCCGAGGCGTACTCGACGACGTTGACGATGGAGCGCTGCCCCGTCCCGCTGCGCTCCACGATCCCCGTGTACAGGTGGCCGTCGATGACCATGACTACTCGGGCGCCGGTGCGGGAAAGGCGAAGGACGGAGATGTTGCCGTCCACACCCTCGGGGAGGTTGACGCTGATCTCGCCGCTGACCATGTCGCCGGTGGCGGCGGAACGCACGGTGCGCACGACGCGCCGGCCGTCCACCACGACCCAGGCCGTGGTGCGGTCCGCCTCGAAGGTCGGGCGGGTGAAGTTCTGCCCGCGCATGACCTCGCGCGCGGCCCCTCCCAGGCTGCCAACCTGATAGCGCTGGCTGCCCTCCCTGCCCAGAACCACAGCGTAGTTGCCGGTGTTGGTCACGTCGGCGGAGGCGATGTCGCCACCGCGGCCCAGGGCGTCGTCGACGGGTTGCGCCTCGCCCCCGCTGAGGCGGCTGAGGGCGCCGTTGGCCAGGGAGTACGTGCTCGTCTCCCCCACGACGTCCGTCAGGGGGCTGACGTCGACGAAGTCGTCTGTGGTGAAGCTGTCGATGCCCGCGATGAGCGGGTCGCCGTCGGTGCGGATCGAGATCGGCCCCGTCGTTCCCGCGTTGGAGAGCACCCACACCACCTGGGCGGCGAAGCGCATGCGCTTCTCCTCGTTCACGGCGCCGAAGCCGGTGAAGTTGTAGGCGCCGTTCTCGTAGCCCACGTAGGCGGCCTCGGCGGGCAGGTCGAACAGGAGAGCGGGCCGGAGGCGCTCGGAGGGGCCGTCGATAAGCATGCTCAGCAGGTCCCCGCCGAGGGAGTCGCGCTCGGAGTAGATCCACCGGCGGTCCGCGACGAGCTCCGAGGCGGTGCTGTCGAAGAAGTAGAGGTTGTAGGGCTGGTACTTGTTGCGCATCTCCGTGCGCTCGATGACAACGCCGCTGGGCAGGGAGGACACGCGCCACTCGCCGTCGACCTGCTCGAGCTCCATGGTGGCGTCGTAGAGCGCGCGGTTCGGGCGGAAGACCCCTCCCGCCTGGATCTCCCCGATGATGTCGCCCTGGACGCTGAAGCTGCGCCGTCCCCCGGTTCCGCCGGCGACCGTGTTGATGTTCAGGCGGTCGACCACCAGCGTCGTGTCGGTGGGCTGCCAAGCGTCGCGCGCCTGCGAGGTGAGGAAGGTCCGCGCGGCCTCGTAGTTCGCGGTGGGAACGGCCGAGGCGGCGAAGAAGTCGCGCAGGAGCAGATCGGGGTCGCTGCCGGGCTTCGGCGCGATGACGGGTGCGACCGCCGACTGCGGTTCGTAACTGCGCAGCACGTGCGGCTCGGTGTTCGACGGCAGGGTCGCGCACGAGGACGCGGCCGACGTCACCGCGGCGATGACGAGCGCCGCCGCCCGGCTCCGGGTTCTACTCCTGCGCATTACCGGCCTCCTCCCGCGCCGACCCATCGGCCCCGTCCGCCGTCGCGAAACCCGTCTCCGGCTGCGGCGGCGCGAGTTCCACGGGTGCGGTGGTGAAACCCAGTTCGGGATCGCGCGGCAGCACCAGGCGGAACTGCGAACCCACGTTGGGGGTTCCGGCGGCGTCGAGGATGCCGCGGTGCAGGTGGGCGTCCTCCCGGGCGATGGCCAGGCCGAGCCCTGTTCCGCCGGAGTGGCGTTTGCGGGACTTGTCGGCGCGCCAGAAGCGGTTGAACACGAGATCCTCCTGACCCGGTTTGAGGCCCACTCCGTGGTCGGTGACGGTGATCGCGACCGCCTCGTCGTTGGCGGTCAACTCCACCACGACCGGTCGGCCCTCGGAGTGGTCGATGGCGTTGGCCAGCAGATTGCGGACGATGCGCTCGATGCGGCGCGGGTCGCCCTCGATGGTCACCGGCTCCTCCGGCGAGATGAACTGCACGTCCACACCCAGCTCCCGGGCCAGGTGCCGGGTCTGCTCCCAGGCGGACTGGACCGGTGCGTGGGCGTCAAGCGTGGTGGCGGCGAGGTCGGCCACGCCGGCGTCGTGGCGCGAGATCTCCAGCAGGTCCCCCAGCAGCTCCTCGAATCGGTCAAGCTCCCGGGTCATGAGCTGGGAGGCGCGCTTGGTGTGCGGGTCGAGCGAGTCCTGTTCCGCGGCGATCATGTCCGCCGCCATGCGCACGGTGGTCAGCGGGGTCCGCAGCTCGTGGGAGACGTCGGAGGTGAACTGGCGCTGCAGGTCGCCGTACTCCTCGAGCTGGTTGATCTGCCGCGAGATCTTGTCCGCCATGTTGTTGAAGGACATCGCCAGCACGGCCATCTCGTCCTCGCCGTCGACGGGCATGCGCTCGCGCAGGTGGCCGGCGGCGAACCGCTCCGCGGTGCGCGAGGCGGAGCGCACCGGGGAGACGATCTGCTGCGAGGCAAGCCACGCGATACCCACCAGGAGCACCACCACGACGATGGACGCGGTGGCGAGCAGACCCTGCATGAGCGCCAGGGTGGCCATCTCGCTTTCCATGTTCAGCACGAGGTAGAGCTGCAGCCCCGGGATTTCCGCGCTCGTGGGCGTGCCGACGATGAGCGCGTTGTAGGAGGAACCGTCCGTGCGGTCCATGGAGGCGAACTGGTAGGCGACGTTGCCCTCGGTGACGAAGTTCTGCAGCCGCTGCGGGATGGTGAACCCCTCCGGGGAGGTCATCACCCCCCCGTCGCTGCCCTGGATGACGAGCACCGGTTCGTAGACCGCGGCCGACCCCGTGTTCTGCTGCGAACGCTGGGAGACCGCGGTGCGCGCGGAGTTCAGGCGGGTCTGCATCGAGCTGGAGGTCGCCGAGCTGTCGATCTGCTCCTCCACCACCGAGCGGGCCCGCTCGATCTCGCTGCTGGCCAGGTCGATCTTCGTGGCGGTGATGCGCTGGGTGACCACGGAGGCGAGCGCGAAACCCAGCACCAGCATGACGATCGTGGAGACGATGAGCACGGTGCCCACGAACCGGACCTGCAGGGAGGTGCGCCACGCGTCCGCCATGTTCTCGCGAACCCGGCGCAGCGGGCGGTTGCGCAGCAGCTCACGCACCCTGTCACCCCCGTGGGAGCCGGGAGCCCCCTTCTTCGGGGGAGCGGGTTTGTCGGCGCCTACACCGGCTGGCGCGGCCGGCGCGGGATCCGCGACCACCTCCGTTCCACCACCCGGCTCGTCGGCGGGCGCGCGGGTGCCCACGGCTCGCTCTGCGGAACCCGCGGAGCCGACCGTGTCCGGCACCTGAGACGCGTCCAGGGTGCTACACCCCCGGCTTGCCGGTCTTGTAGCCCACGCCGCGGACCGTGAGGATGATCTCCGGGTTCTCCGGGTCGTGCTCGATCTTCGATCGGAGGCGCTGGACGTGGACGTTGACCAGGCGGGTATCCGAGGCGTTGCGGTAGCCCCACACCGTCTCCAGGAGCTCCTCGCGGGTATGCACCTGGTTGGGGTTGCGCGCCATCTCGAGCAGCAGATCGAACTCGAGCGGGGTGAGAGCGATCTCCTCCTCCCCGCGTGTGACCATGTGGCGGGGCACGTCGATGGTGAGGTCACCCACCTCGAGCACCTCGGCGGGGTCTTCGTCGGTGCGGCGCAGGCGGGCGCGGATTCGGGCGATGAGCTCCTTGGGCTTGAAGGGCTTGGTGATGTAGTCGTCCGCGCCGGACTCCAGCCCGAGCACCACGTCGACGGTGTCCGTCTTGGCGGTGAGCATGACGATAGGCACCGACGATTCCTTGCGGATCTCGCGGCAGATGTCCACGCCGTTCATTCCGGGCAGCATGAGGTCGAGCAGGATGAGGTCCGGGTCGTAGTCGTGGAAGGTGGACACCGCCGCGGCACCGTCCATGACCGGGCGCGCCTCGAACCCCTCGGACTCCAGGACGATCGTCAGCATCTCGTTGATGGCGGGATCATCGTCGACCACCAGAATCTTCGGCGTCATCACTGCTCCTTATTAATTGTTCACAACTGCCTGAATGATAGATTGCGCGTCCGCCGAGCGCAGCCACCGACTCCCCCACCCCGCCTCGGCAAGGCGCATGTAGGCGGCGAAGGTGTCCTCCTGCAGCCGCGCGTTGCGCTCATAGGCGTCGCGCGCCCTGGTCCCGTCCGCCGCTTCGCGACGCCTCGCCCGGCGCCCCGCCTCCTCCGGCGGGGTGTCCACGAGCACCTGGAGGTCGGGCACCGGCAGACCGAGCCGGTCGAACTCCAGCGCGCGCACCCACTCCGCCGCACCCGCGTCACCGGTGCGCGCGGACGTGTATGCCGCGTTGGAGGCGACGTAGCGGTCCAGGACGATGATCCGGTCCGGGGCGCCCGCGTAGGCGTCGAGAAGCGGTTTGGCTCCGGCCCTGTCGAGGGCGAAGAGGGTGGCCATGCCGTAGGCGGAGCTGGTGAGGTCGCCCATCTTTCCGTGCAGCGCGTCGCGGGCGAGGTCCGCGTGGATGGACTCGCCGTAGCGCGGGAACGCACAGGTGTCGGCCCCGAGCTCCTCGCGGATGGCCGTGACGAGGGTGTTCTTGCCGGCCCCGTCGATGCCCTCGACCGCGATGATCATCGGGCCCCCGAGGTTGCGGAGGGCGGAATGTGCGCGTCGGTCATGTGTGCTGATCTCCCGTCTCGGCCGGCGTCTGGAGGGGCGGGCGCCCCGTGCGGAACCCACCTTAACGGAGCACCCGGCCACGACTGCTGCCGTGCCCGGCGACGGAAAAACCCGGGAGAATCCAGGAGAGCCCAGGAGAGCCCAGGAGAGTCCAGGAGAATCTAGGAGAGCGCCTCGATGAATTGCTCGATGTCCTCGTCGGTGTCCACCTGCTCGAGCACGCCGGAAGCGGCACCCGACAGCTGCTCGTCGACGTCGGCGTAGCCGCCCCGGATGAACTCGTAGGCGTCCGCCACCTCACCGGCACTGAAGGGCGCGCCCGCCCAGATGGCGGCGATGGTGGCGGCGGCGCGGCCGTTGTCGACCTCGTCGCCGCTCGCCGAGGTGGTCGCGGCCAGGAGAACCGCGTCGCGCACGGCGTCGAGGATGCCGTCGGAATCGAGCTCCGCCAGCTCGTCGAGGAAGTCGGCGTTGGCCTCGGTGGAGAAGATCTCGGTGTCCCACGTGCTCATGGGGTGCTCCTTCTGGGAAGTGACGGTTCTGGGGAAGGCGTGGACGGGGGTCCCGCTGGTTTCAACGTACAATCACTAACCCCTCAACGGGGCGTTTGTCTACAGAATCCGGGGTGCGGGAGCGGGCGGTCACCCGCGGGCGCGTTTTAGACGGAGATCACAGCTCCAGATACATTAGGGGGTTTTCATAACATTGCCTCTGTGATATAAAAAGTGGTGAGAATGTTATGAATTTGTAACTTAGGCGGTCCCGGGATGTTGCCCGGGGCCGCCTACGCCGGAGAGGAGAGGACCATGAACGACGACTCGCGCCGCCGCGTCACGATGTTCATGATCGCCGGCGTGGTGGTGGCAATCATCGCCGGTCTCGCGGTGTGGAAGATGTCCCTGCCCTCCTCTCCGCAGGAACCCGACTACCGGGCGGACGGCGGTGCGGCGCGCGAGTCCGCGCCCACCTCCACCCGCACCACCGCGGGTACGTCAAACGCCGCCAGCAGCTCGTCGCCCTCCCCCGCGGAGCCCGGTGCCACCCAGGGTGACCCGGCCGCGGCCGAGCGGGCGCCGAGCCCCGCCGGAACCCCGCGCGGCAGCGCCGCCGCGCCCGAGCGCGACCCGCTCCTGCCGCCGAAC
>NZ_DDJO01000010.1:9387-13605 GCF_002339505.1 Corynebacterium sp. UBA2622 | reverse complement strand
CGGCATCGGTCTCGGCGACCAGCTGGGCCAGGCCCGAGCTGGTGGCGTGCACGGCAGGCCCACCGAGGGAGTCGGCGGTGGCCTCTGCGCCGCTGACCTTGGTCACCACGTCCGGGTCGGTGAGGTGCAGCGAGGCGCCCTCGGCCATGATGATCAGATCCGCCAGCGGCACGGGCACCGCGGAGAGGCCCGCGGTGGGGCCGGCGACCACGGCGATCTGCGGGATGAGGCCGGAGGCCTGGGTCGCGGCGCGGAGGATCCGCGCCTGCATCGCGGCGGCGACCACACCCTCCCGCATGCGGGGGCCGGCGGAGTCGTAGATGCCGACCACCGGAACACCGGTCTTGGTGGCGAGCTCGTAGAGCTTGAGCACCTTCTCCGCGTAGACCTCGCCGACGGCGCCCTGGAAAATGGAGGCGTCCTGGGAGAACACGCAGACCCGGCGGCCGTCGATAAGCCCGTAGCCCGTGATCACGCCGTCCGTCGGTGGCTTGGTGCGGTCCATCTTGTAGGCCTCGACGCGGTGGCGGGCGAGGGCGTCGGTCTCCACGAAGGAACCGGCATCCAGGAGCTTCTCCACGCGCTCGCGGGCGGTGGACCGGCCGGCGGCGTGGATCTCGTCAACGGCATCGCGACCAACCGGCGCCTGGGCCTCCTCCAAGCGGTTGCGGAGATCCTCCAGGCGACCCGCCGTGGTGGTCAAATCCGGTTTCGTTGAACTCATAGCGCCCCAGTTTAACGGTCCGATCACTTTACTTGGTGCATGGCTACTGCATTGGCCCGCTCCTACGGGGTGTAAGCGCTTCGCGGGCAAAACGGTTCCCGCTGTTTTGGTGTTTACTGGGCTGCACTAATTAGAACAGTCTTATGCGGGCTTCCCGGCCACCCGCCGGGCGGGCACCGCCCAGGCAGAGAAGAGAGGTCAGCACCATGAAGATCGCGATCACCGGAGCTTCCGGAAATGTCGGAACCGCGCTGCTCCGCGCCCTGCACGACGACGACACCGTCACCGACATCGTGGGGATTTCCCGCCGCGTCCCGCCCGAGGGCGAGGAGCCCTACGCCGGCGTGGAGTGGCACAGCATCGACGTCGGTGCCGCCGCCAGCGAGGAGGAGACGGTTCCCGCCCTCGCCGAGGCCTTCGAGGGGGCGGACTCCGTGGTGCACCTTGCGTGGATCATCTACCCCAACCACGACCGCGAGCTGCTGCGCCGCGTCAACGTGGAGGGAACCCGCCGCGTGCTCGAGGCCTGCGTGCGCGCCGGGGTGAAGCACGTCGTTGTCGCCTCCTCCATCGGTGCCTACAGCCCGGATGAGGCGCGCAAGGACGTCGACGGGCCGACTGACACTCCGCCGCTGCGGGGTGAGGACTTCGAGGCCCGCGGCATCGAGGGCTCCCACTACAGCGAGGACAAGGGCGCCGTGGAGGAGCTTCTCGACGCCTTCGTCACCGCGCACCCCGACATTACCGTCGCCCGCCTGCGCCCCGGCCTGATCTTCCAGGCTGATGCGGCCTCCGAGATCCAGCGTTTCTTCCTCGGTTCCGCGGTGCCGGTCAGCCTCCTGGGCAAGGCGTCCCTGCCCCTGGTGCCCCTGCCACGCGGTGTACGCGCCCAGGCGGTTCACGCCGACGACATTGCGCAGGCCTACCGCCTCACCGCAACCACTGGTGCCAGCGGGGCGTTCAACATCGCCGCCGACGATGTTCTCTACCCGAAGGACTTCGCCGACCTGGTGGGGCAGGGCCGGTTCGTCGAACTTCCGCCGGCCGTCGTACGGGCGGCCGTCACCGCAGCGCACCGTTCCGGAGCGCTGCCCGCGGATGCCGGCTGGGTGGACATGGCCATGGGCGTGCCGTTGATGGACACCACCCGTGCCAAGACCGAACTGGGGTGGCAGCCCACCCGCACGGCGAAAGACTCGGTACGCGAGCTCATCGATGCCATGATCGCGGGCGAGGGCCACGACTCGCCGAGCCTGTGGGCCGAGGATGAGGCGTCGAAGGCTATGCCCCACTTGGGCCTGACGGTGGGGGAGACCGCCGAGGTCGCGGAGAACGGCGCGGCAATCTCACCCGAGGTGGACACCGAGCTTTTGCAGGACTACCTGGCCAACCACCTCACCGGGGCCCGTGGCGCGGTCGAGCGGCTCGACATGATGACGCTGAACTACCAGGACACTCCGGTCTTCCCGCAGATCGCGCAGCTCGCCCGCGAGATCCGTGCCGACCGCGACTTCCTGGAATACCTCACCCACAGCCTCGGCCTGGAGCCGAAGGCCACCCAGAGCGCGGCGGCCTGGGTGAGCGAGAAGGCCGGGCGGCTCAAGCCCAACGGCCGCGCGGTGAAGCGCTCCCCGATGTCCCTGCTGCTGGAGGCAGAGCTCCTGCGCTCCGCCATCGCGGGGAAGATCGGCGGCTGGGAGGTGCTGCGCGACAACGCCTCCCACCTCGGGCTGGCTCCGGAGGTCTTCGAGGAGCTCATCACAGCGGCCCGCGGCCAGCTCGAACTGGCCACCCAGGTTCACGAACACGCTTCCGCGACGGCGTTCCGCACCGACCGGGAGACCTACCGCGGGGAATAGGCGTTCGGCCGGGTGGTTGGGGGGCCCGGCCCGCTCCTTGCGTTGGGGGCATCACACCCACCCGATGCAAAGGAACCCACCATCTCCCCGTCACCCGTTCCCGGCGCATCCCCGCGATCCACGTCCTCGACCGCCACAGCTCCCGGGGGGGGAGAGGTGGCTGTGGCGGCCGCGGTTGACGGCTAGACGGCCTTTCTCCGTCACGAGAAGGCCTCCTCCCGCTTCGAGGCCCTGGCGCCCGTGGTGGAGGCGTGGACTGAGGTACGGCGCCACCAGGACGGGGGGAATGGTGATCTACCTCGGGGACTCCACGGTGCGTGCCCTCTTGTCCGACACCGCCGACGCCCGACCGGGCCTGGAGGTTCGCAGCGCGGCCACCGAGTGGCGCTGCGCGCGTCCCGGGAGGCCTGCCGCCAGTCGCTCCCCGGCACCCTCAGCCCCGAGTGCCCGGACGAACCGGAGGTGCCGGAGTGGGAGGCGCGGCGCGTCTACGCGACCGACGCCCCGCAGCAGCCGCGCGACAGCCTGGGTGGGGATCGCCACGGTGGGTTCGACGGGGAAAGTTCAGGTGAAGCAGGTTCGGGCCGCGACGGTGGCGGAAGGCGAGTTCGCGGCCATCGCCATGGTGCTCACGCGGTTGAAAAGGTGCAGGTCCGTCGAAACCGTGGACAACCTCACGGACTCCCTCACCGCCGCCCGGGTACTCAACGCGGGTGCCACGCGCCCGGGGGCCGGCGACCACGAGAGGCTGTGCCTGCGCTGGCTGGAGCAGGTCCGAGGAACGGGGGTGGTGGAGGTGCGGGTCAGCTGGGTGCGCGGCCACGACGGCAACGCGCTCAACGAACTGGCGGACCGCGCGGCGGTGGCCGCCCAGCGTTGCGGCCAGTGGGGCCAGCCGACGCAGGGTTCCGCCGCCTCGATCCGCGCGGAACTGCACGAGCTGCTCGATGCCGCGGACGTCCGCACCTTCGTACCCGCCACGCCGCCTCCGCGGGAGGCGGCGGGCGCGGCCTGGGCTATCGGTCCCAGACGCGGTGGGAGGCGAGCAGCTCCGTCACCGGGGCCGCGGCCTGGGAGGGGGAGGCGACGGCGACGATGCCGGGCTGGTTGACTGCGACGCGCGCGGTGCCCAGCGCGACGGGGGCGTCATCGCCCGCGAGGACGATGGCCTTCTTGTGACGTTCGAACTCGCCCAGCATCGTGGCCACTGCCGGTGTCGCGGGCGGGTTGACCACGACGGCAGCGTCGAACTCGATGGACCGGGCGGTGAGGTACGTGCGGGACACGGACACCTCTGCACCGTCGAGAGTCAGTGTGCCGCCCCGGTCGGAGACGACGAGGGGGGTGACGCCGGCGTCGAAAAGCTCGTTGAGCAGGGTTCCAACCCCGTCCACCGGGTCGCTCGAGTTGACCAGAACCGCCACCTGGCGGCCGTCGACAGGCCAGGTCTTGCCCACCTGGGATAGCGCGGGCGACGGAGTGACATCCGCGACCTCGTGCGGCTGCGGGTGCGGCAGACCGAGGTTGTCCGCGACGGTCTCGGCGAGCCCCTGGTCCACGTGTGCGAGAACGTCCAGGTAGCGCAGCTTGACCGCTTCCTCGTAGCATTTGCCCAGCTCGAAGGAGAATGCCTGG
>NZ_DDJO01000010.1:0-9198 GCF_002339505.1 Corynebacterium sp. UBA2622 | reverse complement strand
GGACGATCTTCGTCGGGTCCAGGAGATCGATACCCTCGAACATCTCCTCCTTGGTGTCCGGGAAGACCTGGATGCCGAGGTCCCACTGGGGGAACGCGCCGGCCTCGATAGCGTCGGCGAGGTCGCGGCGGTGGAAATCGGGGTCCACGCCGCCGGTGATCTGCGCTTCCTCCCATACCTGGGAGTGGACACCGAGACGCGGCTTGAAGTGGAACTTGACCAGGGTGGTTTCACCGGCGTCGTTGATCATGCGGAAGGTGTGGATGCCGAAGCCCTCCATGGTGCGGAAGGAACGGGGGATTCCGCGGTCCGACATGTTCCAGAAAGTGTGGTGCGTGGCCTCGGTGTGCAGGCCCACGAAGTCCCAGAAGGTGTCGTGCGCACTCTGCGCCTGGGGGATCTCCCGGTCAGGGTGCGGTTTGGCGGCGTGGATGACATCGGGAAACTTGATGCCGTCCTGGATGAAGAAGACCGGGATGTTGTTGCCCACCAGGTCCCAGGTGCCCTCGTCGGTGTAGAACTTCACGCCCCAGCCGCGCGTGTCGCGCACGGTGTCGGCGGAACCGCGGGAACCCAGCACGGTGGAGAACCGCACGAAGACGGGGGTCTCCTTGCCCTCGGCAAACACGCCGGCCTTGGAGATCGTGGAGGCTTTGCCGTTGGAGACGAACACGCCGTGGGCGCCAGCGCCACGGGCGTGGACCACGCGCTCCGGGATCCGCTCGTGGTCGAAGTGGGTGATCTTCTCGCGGAAGTGGTGGTCCTGCATGAGCAGGGGGCCACGCTCACCCGCGCGCAGCGAATGGCTGGTCTCGCTCAGGCGCGCACCCTGCGCTGTGGTGAGGTACTCGCCCTGCTGGGCGCGGGGGTCGGGCTCACCGGCTCCGATGTGGAAGGGACAGCCGGTCGGCGAGTAGGGGGCCGGGGGAGTCTGGGCATCCGTCGGCTGCGGGGGAGCGGCGGGGGCGGTCGGCTCGGGAACCTGCGGGGTGTGGCCGCCCGGGGTACCGGGGGCCGGGTCACCCTGCGGGGACGCGGCGGGTTGAGGGGTCTGGTTTTGGGCCATTACCTGCTCCTATTCAAAAATGATTATGGGTTACATGAATAAGAGTAGTTATTTTCGCGACGGCTCGCAGCAAGGGTGCTCACCTGGGCTCTTCCTGCCAACGGGGTCCGCGCCGGAAGCGGATCGGGCCCCGCGCCGCGACCGCATCCACGACGTCGTTCTTCTGCGTTGCGATCACTATGCCGCTCTCCGCGAGGTGCGGCGCCGCTTCGCGCACCGCGGGCATGAGCTCGCGCCAGTCGTCGGCCCCGCCCAGCTCGCGGGCCACGTCGGAGGGGCAGATCGACGATTCCGGGGTGCGGGAGGCAAGCTTGTCGACGATTCCGGCTTGGATGTCCGGGGCGGTCATTTGGCCAGGGCGAGCGCTGCGCGGATGAGGGGGATCTGCAGCGGCACGCGCGCAAGCGCGCCGAGGAGGAGCGGGAGGGGCTTGTCGCGCCACTGCCACGCCATGTAGATGTTGGCCGGCCAGACGGCAGTAAGGAGCGCGGCGGCGGTGAGGCCGCCCTGCTTCCGGGTGTTCTTTTTGGCCAGCAACGCCGCGGTGGCGAGCTCCGCGGCGCCCGAGGCGTAGGTGTAGAACCGCTGCGAACCGGGCAGCCGGGGCGGGACGATGGAGTCGAACGGTGCGGGGTTGAGGAAGTGAAGGGCGCCCGCGCCAGCGAAGACCGGGGCGAGGGATTTCTGGAGGAAGGTCATGGGACCAGGATAGGCGTGGTTAGGGGAGTGGGTGGGTTCACGTATTCTCCGTGTATGACCTGGGTAGACGTGCGCACTTTCACACCCGCCGAGCAATTCGAGGCGGTCAAGCTCTTACGCGACGAGCTGCGTAATGGGTACAGTCCCGCCTTCGTCCCCGCCCAGGAAACAGAGGATGGCCTTATTGAAATGGGGTGGATCTGCTACCCCGATTGGCTCTGGGACGGGGTGTGGTGCGGCATTTACTTGGCGGAGCACCTCGGGGCGGCGTGGGAACGCATCGAGGGGTACGAGCACATAGAGGATTTGAGGACCGTCTCGACCCTCGATTTCGGCGACGTGTACAGCTGGTTCACGGCCTACGGATGCAAGGAGCGTTTGTGTGACGGTTACCTTGCGAAGGGGGCGGAGAATGGTGCGCTCCTCGCGCTCGCCGAGCGCTATGTCGCCATCGTGGAGGGGACCCGGGAGTACGTGAGCGCGATAGAAGAGGGGGATGCGGGGAAGCGGAGGGAGTAGGAACGCGGTAGTGCCATCCGGCGGCCGTGGATTGCCGGGGAGCGGGACGGCGTTCGAAAACGTGGAAGGTGTGTCCACGAAACCGTCTAACTTGAATCAAGTGGAAATAGCGGTTACGCGATGTGCCCGCTCCGCCCGGAACTGACCCGACGATGGAGAACTAATTGTGAACGATGCGCCCGGTTTCGCAGTCATTGATCTCGAAACCACCGGATTCGGTGGCACTGACCGCATCATCGAGGTAGGAGTTGTCCTTCTCGACGGGGAGTTTCACCGGGAGGGCACGTGGGACACGCTCGTGCAGCCGGAGAGGGACATCCCCAACAGCTTCGTGCACAAGATCACGGCGACGGACGTGGTCCACGCCCCGACGTTCGCGCAGATCGCCCGGGAGCTGGCCGGCGTTCTCCAGGGTCGGGTGCCGGTCGCGCACAACGCCGGTTTCGAGAAGAGGTTCCTGGCGCAGGAGTTCCAACGGGCAGGTGTCGAATCGACGGTGGGCGCCATGGAGTGGGTGGACACCCGGGTGCTGGCGCGGCGGCACCTCGGGCAGGCGAAGCTCGCGGCGGCGTTGAGCACGGCGGGGATCGAGAACTCTCAGCCCCACGCCGCGCTCGCCGACGCGGAGGCAACCGCCGAGCTCCTCCGGGTCCTCGTCCGCGACCGGGGTGCGGGGGTGCCCACCGCATCGCGCGTGTTCTCGCAACCTGTCGGGGGCAACGAGGCCCCGCTAGTCTCGCGGCGCCGGGCGGCGGACGAATCAACCCACTGGCTCGCGCGCCTCTCCCAGGTGCTGCCGGCCCAGGGGGACAGTGCCGTGGACCGCTACAGGGATGCCTTGGCCACGTGCCTGGTGGACCGCCGCCTTTCCGCCTCCGAGATCAAGCATCTCAGCCAGATCGCCCTGGGTGACGGGTTGTCCTTCGATGACATCCAGGCGGTGCACGAGGAATTCCTGCGCCAGATGGCGGTGGAGGCGTGGCTCGACGGCGTGATCACCTCCGCCGAGCGCGCGGAGCTGCATGACCTGGCCCAGCAGCTGGGTGTGCCCGCCGACCTCGTGGACGAACTGGTGGCCGCACCCGTTGAGGGCGCGCCGCCGGTCCGTTTCACCCTTCAACCCGGGGACGCAGTCGCTTTCACCGGCACTCTCGGGCTCCCCCGCGGCGAGTGGGAGCGTCGCGTCGGGGAGCTCGGCCTCTTGTACGGCGGGGTCAGCCGACGCACTGCCGTTGTGGTCGCGGCGAACCCGGACTCGATGAGCGGGAAGGCCGCCAGAGCCCGCGAGCTGGGGATTCCCGTGGTGGATGAGGCGAGCTTCGCGCGGCTGCTCTCCGACATCGAACCGCTCCCCAGGGAAACCATCCCCGTCGAACGCTTCCCCTGGATTGCCGCCACGGGTGCCACGGACGGGGAGGCGATCGCGTCCACAGAGCACGTTGCGGTGCTCTGGATCGAACACCATACGCACGTCCCCCTGGCGCAGATGTCGCACTTCCTGGACGCCGGACAACCCGTGGACCTGCGGAACTCGAGCATCGAAAAGGCGGGCAGCGTCTGGCAGCGCCGCTTCCCCCGCATGCTCGAGGCGACAGTGGCAGACCTCCAGGACCTGCCGGGCGTGGGGGCGAAGCGACTCCGCGGCCTCGTCGAGGCCGTTGCGCTCGCGGCCATCGATACCGAAGGTGCCGCCGCGGAGTCGCCTGAGGAGCCGGCGGAGCTTGGAGACGGCGGTTACCTGAACGATTCCATCTACCTGGACACCGGCAGCGGTGGGGACGAGCGGGAGCGGGAAGTCCGCACCGTGCAGGGGTGGGCTGCGCTCACGGGTGCGCCGTACCCCGGGGCACCCGGTGACGCGATCGGGTGCCTCTTTGCCGCCTGCACGGGAGAACTCACCCAAGTCACCGCGGACGATCCGCGGTCCCGGGCCATCGCGGTGCAGAGGTGGATCGGAGAGGCCACGCTCGACGAACTCGGCGGGCAGTTCGGGGTCACGCGCGAGAGGATCCGGCAGCTGGAGGTCCAGCTCCGCGGGGCCTTCCTCTCCCATTCCGAGCTCAGCGACGCCACCGCCCGCCAGGTCGCTCGCCGGCTGGGCCCGCTGACCACGCGCGCGGCCGCCGAGGAGGATGTGCCGGAGCTGTTCGCCCGGGACGACGAGCTGGGGTGCACCTACGAGACCTACTTCCGTCGCCTCTACGGGTTGTGGGATGTCGAGCGCGACTGGCTGCTCCGTCCGGGCGTCGGGGAGGACGTCGAGAAGCGGATCGGTGAGTGCTCGAACGCGTACGGAGTGTTTGATCCCGCCGAGGTAGCCGCGCAGACCGGTATCTCTGCGCCTGTGCTGGTGGAGTGGCTGTTGCAGGGCTCGGGGTACCTTGAGCTCGCCGGGGGCACGCGCCTGGCCCGTGCGCGCAGTCATCAGGACAGAGCTGCGGCGATTCTGTCGCTCGCGGGTGAGCCCCTGACAGCGGAGGAGATCGCCGAGAGGACGGGCCCGAACGTCAACGTGCGGTCGATGGCGAACCAGTTGGCCGTGGACCCCCGGATCGTGCGGGTGGCCAACAACGCCTATGCGCTTGAAGAGTGGGGGATGGAGGAGTTCTCCACAATCACCGACTGGATTGGCCGACGCGTCGACGCGTCGGGTGGGCAAGGTGTCGCCCTGGCTGACCTGCTCGCCGAGGCGCCCCGGCTGCGGATCAGCGAAAGCTCCGTGCGCGCGTACGCGACGGGAAGCGGTTTCGCGCTTCACGACGGCGTCGTCACCCGCACCGGCAACACCGGCGAGACCATCGATGACGACCCGCAGGACTCCAAGAACCTGTATTGGCGCGATGGCGCGTGGCACCTTCTTCTCGAGGTCAACGCGGACCATCGGCGAGGTTCGGGGTTCGCGGTGCCACGAGGCGTGGCCGGGATCTACCACGTGGAAGTGGACGGGTCGGTGGCCGTCCCGAGTGCCCTCGGGGAGCAGCACGTGCGGGTGAACCGCTTGAAGCAGCCGTCCACATCCACGATCCGCCGGTTCCTCGAGCCCATGGGTGCAGAGGCGGGGGACAGGGTGTGGCTGAAATTCGCCCCGGAGGAGTTTGGGGTCACCCCGGCTGCACCGCACGATGACGCACTTTCCGGGCTTGCGGGGCTACTTTCCATCATGGGTCTGGAGCCCGCGCTTGCCGACGACCCCGAAGGCGCCATGCGGGCCATCAACGTCGCTCTCGGCCTTGATCCCGACGCGCCCCGGCGCCGTGCCGCCGCCATTTTCGGGCACCGGCTGCAGGACGATCTCGCCGACGTAATCCGGGGGCTCTAGACAAACGCGCAGACAATCGTCGCGAAGGAAGGGCCTGCGGGGGCGGGGTGGTTGGCTGCGTCGGTGACTGCGGGTAGGCGCGGCCAAGGAATCCTGTGCTGTCCCGGTGTTGACCACGCGTCGCGGAGCGCACCGCCGCCCCCAATAGAATGAGCAATCATGGACTTTTCCTCTGCGCCCCACCATGATGCGGGGGCCGGAGCGGATGCAGGTGGGGTGCGGGCACCCCGCTCCCTGAGCCGTCGCGACCTCCTTCGCGCCGGGGTGGCGCTGCCGTTAATCGACACCGCGTGGAGCGCGGCATTGTGTGTGGCGCCGTCCAGCCGGGGTGACGTATACCCGCGCCTGGAAACACCCGGGTCTTCACCCGCCAGTCCGACGGCTGAGACGGGTGCGCCTGAGTTGCGGCCCGCGGACGTCGTAAAGCGTTACCGAAACGCGGTAGCCCGCGACTGGGGGTTGGACCTGCCGGGAATTGTGCGGACGGTTGATCCGAACCCGAAGACGATCGCCCTCACCTTCGACGCCTGCGGCGGGCCGCAGGGCTCGCTTGTCGACGAGCCCCTCCTCGCCACCCTCCAGGAGCTGGCCGTGCCGGCGACGCTGTTCTGGAACAAGCGCTGGATCGACGCCAACCCGGACCGGGCGCGGCAGATCGCGGGCAACCCCCTGTTTCAGATTGAGAACCACGGGATGCTGCACAAGCCGCTGTCGGTGAACGGCCGCTCGGCCTACGGGATCGCGGGCACGGCCACTGTCGCTGAGCTGGTTGAGGAGATCGAGGACAGCCGCCGTTTCCTCCGCGGGTTCCTGGGGGTGGAGTCGAACTGGTTCCGCCCGGGCACCGCGTTCTGCGACGACGTCGCTGTGCGCATCGCTGGGGACCTGGGCGTCAGCCTCGCTGGTTTTGCCGTCAACGGCGACGCGGGAGCGACGCTGCTTGGCCCTGTGGTGGCGAAAAACCTGGTGCGCAGTGCGCCGGGTTCGATCGTGATCATGCACATGAACCAGCCGGGCCACGGCACCGCGGAAAGAGTCCGGGCGGCGATCCCCCAGCTGCGGGCCGCGGGCTTTACCTTCGTCAAGCTTGGGGCCGCGCCGGTGTAGGGAGTTGCGGCGCAGGCGGATGCGTTACCTGGGTGGTATCCATCGAAACGTGTTCAAGCCGTCTCTCGGTGCCGTCGAGGAGTTCCCCGTGCTCGCGACATTGGACCGCGGCGATCTGGGGCTGAGACCGGGGGGAGCGGTAACTCTTGTGCCGCGAATGCCGCTTTCGGGGAGAGCTCAGTCGGAGTATGACGCGAGGTACCGGATTTTGGGCGTAATCGTGACATGCCCCTTCCCCTCACGGTCCCTCTTCAAGATGAGTTTTGCCGCCGCAACCTGGGCCGGCGTGGGCCGGACACCGGACTTCGGAACGTAGACTTCGCGCCCCTTTGTCTGCTTCATCGGCATCCGCCTCCTAAGAACGGTCGAACTCGTTAACCACTTCTTCGATAACTGCATCGATCAAATGATTTTCATTATCGCTGAGGAATGGGAGATCATCAAGAGAATCAAGAATCGCTACTCCCAATGAAACCTTTCCGTTTTCTCCTGTGGCGCACAACTCAGTTGCCCACCGCAGGTTGGAATGCCATTCCTTTAGCAGATCCTGCTGCCGATTACTCCGCATTGTCATGGAGACACCGCGCCAAGCGACGATCGCTGCACCGACTGGCCCCAGGAACGTCATGCCCGCTGTAACGAGACCTAAACGTTGCGTAGGGGATCCGAGAACAAGAGCGATGTAAAACTGCAGGGTAAGCAATCCCAAGATCACCACGACGATCCCCGACCACATCGTGGTCTTTTCTGGCTGCTCCCCCACAGAATCATCCCCCGGAAAATTATCCCCACCCACGATTGAAACGCAGGGGACATCTGCTGCCCCCGCCGGTGCCATCATACCCGGGTGGAGGGCTATTCACGACTGGCTTTCTGGTGCGTAATGAGGGGTTCGATCCGGGCACGCCCAGGCGGTCTGGCCGAGCATCCAACCCGATCCGGATCCCGGGACCCGAGCGAGTTAGATGCCCGTTCCGACCTACCCCCTCGGGTACACCCCGTCCTCGCCGAGCCGCGCGCCCGGGTCGAGCAGCAGCGCGATCTCGCCGTCATGCGCGTTGCCGGGGGCGAAGCGGCGGTTCTCCACCTGCTCGAACAGCGCGCGGTGGCCCGTCATGCCGGCCTCGAGCCACCCCGCGCCGGCGCGCAGGCGCGCCGTCGCACGCGAGCGCCACTCCGGCACCGATGCCCCCGACGCGGCCAGGGCCGCCTCGAACACGCCCGGGTGCGCCAGCACCACCAGCGCGCCGACGTGGCCGAACCCGAGCGAGGTCAGCGCCGCGGCCTTCACCGCGCCCTTGCCCAGCGAGAGTGGCGCGCGCAGCCACACCAGGTTCTTCGCCTTCGCGCCCACCGCGGGGTCCACGCAGTCGAGTGACGCGTTGGGCGGGAGGTCGCCGGTGCGCAGGACGTCGATAAGCCCTCCGACCTGGAACAGTGCCGCACCCGCCTTGGCGTGACCCGTGACCGTCTTCTGGGAAATGACGTACATCGGGGCGCGGGAATCGCGCCCGATGGCGGGCCAGAGCAGGGAGTGCAGCTCGGACTCGTTCGGGTCGTTGGCGTTGGTGGAGGTGTCGTGCTTGGACAGCACGGTGACGTCGTCGGGCGACAGCCCCAGCGAGCGCAGCGAGCGGGCCAGACGCGACGACTCACCGCCGCGCGCCGCGCCGAGAACACCCAGGCCGGGGGCCGGAATGGAGGTGTGGGCACCGTCGCCGAAGGAGGAGGCGTAGGCGACCACGGCCAGGACCGGAAGCCCCATCGACGCCGCCACGGATCCGCGGGTGACCAGGACGGTCCCGCCGCCCTCGGCCTCGAGGAAGCCACCGCGGCGGCGGTCGTTGGCCCGGGAGATGAAGCGGTCCGCGATTCCCTTCTCCCGCATCGTCTCGGTATCGGCGGTCGCGTTCATCTGGCCGAAGCCCTCGAGGGACTCCACCTGGACGTCGTCGATACCGCCGGCGACCACGAAGTCCGCCTTGCCCACCGCGATCTTGTCCACGGCTTCCTCGATAGAGACGGCCGCGGTGGCGCAGGCGCCAACCGGGTGGATCATCGAGCCGTAACCGCCCACGAGGGACTGCATCACGTGCGCGGCCACCACGTTCGGCAGGGCCTCCTGCAGGATGTCCGACTGGCGCTCCTCGTCGAGGAGGCGCGAGACGAACACCTTGTGCAGCGACTCCATGCCGCCGATGCCGGTGCCCTGGGTCGTCGCCACGTCCACCGGGTGAACGGCGCGCATCAGCTCGGCGGGGGNNCGACCGCCGTGACCAGGTTCCACACGGCGATGCGGTCCATGTTGTCCACCATCTGCGCCGGAATGCCCCACTTGGAGGGGTCGAAGTCGTCGGGCATCTGGCCGGCGACGGTGCGCGTCAGCGTGGCCTTGCGCGGCACGCGGGCCGTGGCGCCGGCGATGCGGGTGACGGTCCACTCGCCGTCGACAAGCTCCACCTTCGTCTTGGCGGGGTCGGCGGTCTCG
>NZ_DDJO01000023.1:241036-242310 GCF_002339505.1 Corynebacterium sp. UBA2622 | reverse complement strand
CCGCCCGCCGCGGCACGGTGCTCGTGGTCAGCGACGCCGGGATGCCGCTCGTATCCGACCCGGGCCACGCCATCCTCACCGCCGCGCACGACGCGGGCATCCCGGTCACCTGCGCGCCGGGCCCCTCCGCTGTGACCACCGCGCTGGCCCTGTCGGGGCTGAACGTGGGTCACTTCATCTTCGACGGCTTCGCCCCCCGCAAGGCGGGCCCGCGGAGGGCGTGGCTTCAGTCCCTGGCGGCCCAGCCGCGCGCGGTCTGCTTCTTCGAGTCCCCCCACCGCATCGCGACGACCCTGCGCGACGCGGCGGAGGTCCTCGGGCCGGACCGGCGCGCCGCGGTCTGCCGCGAGCTGACGAAGACCTACGAGGAGGTCAGGCGGGGCCGCCTGGGCGAGCTGGCCGAGTGGGCCGCGGGGGGCCTGCGCGGGGAGATCACCGTGGTCATCGAGGGCGGGGAGCCCGACGCCCCGGAACCTGCGGATCTTCTCGAGCTCGTCTTTGAGAAGGTGGACGCCGGGGCGCGGCTCAAGGACGCGGTGAAGGACGTCGCCCGGGCCCACGGTGCGAAATCGGGGGAGCTTTACGACGAAGCCGTCGCCGCCCGCGCGGCGCGCTGAACCCCCGTTTTTCTGCCGGCCGGGCGCGGACCCGGTTCGTAAAAACCCACGCCATGGGTTAGCCTGCCTTCTGATTTCCAATTCTTTTCCTTGGTATTTCGGATATTTGCAGAAGGAGTAGCAGGTATATGGCGCACGACGAGCCCGATTCCACGCACGCGTCCACACCCGGCGCGGCCGATCAGGCCGCCGGGTCCACCAGAGCCTCGGCCGGCAAGGGCGGGTCCGCCCGGGAGGGGGAGACCCAGGATGCCGGACCGACCCAGTCCGCGACGAGCGAGCTGGCCTCCCTGCTCGAGGCCGACAGCCGCGGGCTGAGCCACGACCACCTCGCCGACGAGGAGACCGTCTCCCACGCGGCCGAGGACGAGAACGCCCGCATCGACTGGTCCATCATCGCCCCGCTCGCGGTGGTTGTCGCCGGGGTGGTGCTGTGGGGCCTGTTCGGCGCCGACAGCTTCTCCGCGTTCGCGGATGCGTCGTTTAGCTGGGTGATCACCAACCTCGGCTGGGCGTTCATCCTCTTCGGCACCGTCTTCGTCTTCTTCATCCTCGCGATCGCGTTCTCGAGCTTCGGTACCATCCGCCTGGGCCGGCCGGACGAGCAACCCGAGTTCAGCACGGCATCGTGGATTGCGATGATGTTCGCCGCGGGCA
>NZ_DDJO01000023.1:320-240942 GCF_002339505.1 Corynebacterium sp. UBA2622 | reverse complement strand
CCTTCCGCCTCGGACGCAAGCAGCTGCTCTCCAGCGCCTTTATTCCGCTGATCGGCGAAAAGCGTGCGGAGGGCCCGCTGGGCAAGTTCATTGACGGCCTGGCCATCTTCGCCACCATCTTCGGCACCGCCTGCTCCCTGGGCCTCGGCGCTCTGCAGATCACCTCCGGCCTTAAGGCCTCCGGCTTCGTGGACAACCCCTCCACCCAGCTCACCATCGGCATCGTCACCGTGCTCACCCTCGCGTTCCTGCTCTCCGCCATGTCGGGTGTGGGCCGTGGCATCCAGTGGCTGTCCAACATCAACATGGTCATCGCCGCGGTGCTGGCCATCTTCGTGTTCGTTCTCGGCCCGACCGTGAGCCTGCTCAACCTGTTCCCCTCCGCGATCGGGTCCTACCTGGACCAGTTCTTCCTCATGGCGGGCCGCACCGCGGCGAGCGCGGACGGCACCGCGGGCAGCTTCCTGTCCAAGTGGACCATCTTCTACTGGGCGTGGTGGATCTCCTGGTCGCCCTTCGTGGGAACGTTCCTCGCGCGCATCTCGCGCGGGCGCACCATCCGCGAGTTCTGCCTCGGCGTGCTGCTCGTCCCGGCTCTTCTGTCCACCATCTGGTTCGCCATCTTCGGCGGCACGGCGATCAAGTTCGAGCAGGAGGATCACTCGATCTGGGGTGACGGCGGCGCCGAGGAGCAGCTCTTCAGCCTGCTCCACGCCCTGCCGGGCGGCTACATCATGGGTGTGTTCGCCATGATCCTGCTGGGCACCTTCTTCATCACCTCCGCCGACTCCGCCTCGACCGTGATGGCCTCCATGTCCCAGAACGGCAAGACCGACGCCAAGCCGTGGCTCGCCGCGATCTGGGGCCTGGGAACCGCCTTCGTCGGCCTCACCCTGCTGGTTGTCGGCGGCGAGGACGCCCTGAGCTCGTTGCAGTCCGTGACCATCGTGGCGGCGACGCCGTTCCTGTTCATCCTGGTGGCGCTGATGTTCGCCTTTGTCAAGGATGTCTCCAACGACACGATCTACCTGGACAAGAAGGAGCACGAGCGCTTCGCCCGCCAGCTGGCGTTCGAGCGCCGCCTCCACCGCGAGCAGCGCGCCCGCGACGAGCGCCGGCGCCAGATCCGCCAGCTCGTCCACCCGCGCGAGGCGCGCAACCAGGACTAACTGACGCTCAACCGCGCCACCCACGCGGCGGGAACGCGCTCCGGCGTTACCCGCTGCGTTTTTTGTTCCCCGGCGAACTCCCGACGCCGTCGGATTTCGGGCGGCGGGCGCAGGGCACTTGCCGGGTGGCGTGCCCGTTGGGGTCGTAATTTATGCTTGGGGCATGACTTCTCCTGAGACAGCTCAACCGGGGCAGAACATCCTCGTGTGCGTCGCCTGGCCGTACGCCAACGGCCCGCGCCACATCGGACACGTCGCGGGATTCGGCGTCCCCTCGGACGTGTTCGCCCGCTACCAGCGTATGGCGGGCAATAACGTTCTCATGGTCTCCGGCACCGACGAGCACGGCACCCCGCTGCTGGTGCAGGCGGACAAGGAGGGCGTGACCGTCAAGGAGCTCGCCGACCGCTACAACCGGCAGATCGTCTCCGACCTCGCCGGCCTGGGCCTGTCCTACGACCTGTTCACCCGCACCACCACGCGCAACCACTACGCGGTGGTGCAGGAGCTGTTCAAGGGGCTCCACGCCAACGGTTACATGGTGAAGGAGACCACCAAGGGCGCGATCTCCCCGTCGACGGGCCGCACCCTTCCGGACCGCTACATCGAGGGCACCTGCCCGATCTGCGGCGCCACCGACGCGCGCGGCGACCAGTGCGACACCTGCGGCAACCAGCTCGACCCCGCCGAGTTGATCAACCCCGTGTCCAAGATCAACGGGGAGACACCCGAGTTCGTCGAGACCGAGCACTTCATGCTCGATCTGCCCGCGCTTCACGACGCCCTCAAAGCCTGGCTGGAAACCCGCGAGGACTGGCGCCCCAACGTGCTGAAGTTCTCCCTGAACCTCCTCGAGGACATGCGCCCCCGCGCCATGACCCGCGACATCGACTGGGGCATTCCCGTCCCCGTCGAGGGCTGGGAGGACAACCCCTCGAAGAAGCTCTACGTCTGGTTCGATGCCGTGATCGGCTACCTCTCCGCCTCCATCGAGTGGGCGGCGCGCTCCGGCGACCCGGACGCGTGGAAGACGTTCTGGCAGGACCCGCAGACCCGCGGCTACTACTTCATGGGCAAGGACAACATCACCTTCCACTCGCAGATCTGGCCTGCGGAGCTGCTGGGCTACACCGGCAGGGGGGCGAAGGGCGGTCAGACGCACGCCTTCGGCGAGCTCAACCTGCCCACGGAGGTCGTCTCCTCGGAGTTCCTCACCATGTCCGGCTCCAAGTTCTCCTCCTCCAAGGGCGTGGTCATCTACGTCAAGGACTTCCTGGCGGAGTTCGGTCCCGACCCGCTGCGCTACTTCATCGCCGTTGCCGGCCCGGAGAACAACGACACCGACTTCACCTGGGACGAGTTCGTCCGCCGCGTGAACAACGAGCTGGCCAACGGCTGGGGCAACCTGGTCAACCGCACCGTGGCCATGGCTCACAAGAACTTCGGGGAGGTCCCCACCCCGGGCGAGCTGAGCGAGTCGGACAAGGCGATCCTCGGGCTCGCCGAAACCACCTTCACCGCGGCGGGCGAGGAGCTCGGGCGCGCAAAGTTCAAGAACGCCGTCACAAAGATCATGCACGTGGTGGGGGAGGCCAACGCCTACATCGCGGAGCAGGAGCCGTGGAAGCTGGCCAAGGACGAGGCGCGGCGCGAGCGCCTGGCCACCGTCCTGTGGACCGCACTCCAGGTGGTCTCGGACTGCAACGCCATGCTCACCCCCTTCCTGCCGCACACCGCCCAGCGCGTCCACGAGACCCTCGGGCGAACGGGTGAGTGGGTCGCCGCGCCCCGCGTCGAGGAGGTCACCGACGACGCGGACTTCGACCTCGTCGGCGCCGGCCTGCCCGGGAAGGGTCAGACCTACCCCGTGATCACCGGCGACTACGCCTCCCAGCAGGCGGTCTGGGCCCGCGTCGATGTCACCCCCGGCACGCCGCTGGAGAAGCCGAAGCCGCTGATCGCCAAGCTCGACCCCGAGCTCGGCGAAACCGGCCCCGAATGGGCGCGCGTGCAGTAGCACAGGGGGGTGTCGGGGACCGCGGCACGCCCCGCTAGGGTGCGTGGGGTGCCTGTCATTCTTCTTTTCCTGGCCGTGGTCACCGCGGCGATCAACCTCCGCGCGGGGATGGCCTCCGTCGGCGCAGTGCTTGACGACGTCATTGCCGCCTACGGAGCACCCGCCTCCCTCGGCGGCGTCATCACCGCCCTCCCGGGGCTGCTCTTCTTCGTCGTCGGGCTGACCGCCGTGCCGCTGGCGCGCCGGGTCGGCCTGACCCCGACGCTCATCGGTGCGGCCGCGGCGGCCACGCTGGGGTTGGCGCTGCGCCCCTTCGCTCCGAACATCTCGCTGTTCATCCTCGCCACGGTGGGGGTCGCCGGCGGCATCGCGTTGGCCAACGTCCTGCTCCCGGCGTGGATCAAGCAGTACGGCGGGAGGAACATAGTGGCGCTGACCACGGTGTACTCCGTGGCGTTGTCCCTGTCCGCGGCAATCGGCCCGCTCAGCGCTCTCATCACCGATTCATGGCACGTCGCCCTGGGCGTGTGGTCCCTGGCGGCCCTGGTGCAGCTGGCCGTGTGGGTGGTGGCGGGGCGCTACGTGGGCGTCGACAAGCCCCGCGAAACGGCGGTTGCGGGCGACGGGCCGCAGAAGCGGATCTACCACTCGCGCACGGCTGTTGCGCTGATGTTCTTCTTCGGGCTGCAGTCCATGAACGCCTACATCCAGATGGGGTGGCTGCCCTCGATGTTCGTGCAGCAGGGCGTGTCGGGCTCCACCGCCGCGCTGGGGCTGGCGCTGATCGGGCTCATCGGTGCCGGCGGCGGGCTGATCCTGCCGACGGTCATCGCCCGTGCCCGCACTCTCGCCCCGCTGGTTCTCGTCTTCGGTGCGCTGACCGCGTCGGGTTACCTGGGTGTCCTGCTGGCTCCCGCCGCATCCCCGATCCTGTGGAGCGCGCTGCTGGGCCTGGGCGGGTGGTGCTTCCCGCTCGCCATCGCACTCATGCCCGCGCGCACGCGCAGCGCCATGGGCACGGCGCGGCTGGCCGGGTTTGTCCAGCCGGTGGGTTACGTCCTCGCCGCGGCCGGGCCGCTGCTCGTTGGCGTGGCGTACGGGACGCTCGGGTCGTTCCGCCCGATTCTGCTCACGCTCATTGTTCTGGCCCTGGTGATGGGCTGCCTCGGCGTGGTGGCCTCCCGGCGGGTGTTCATCGAGGACGAGCTCTCGGCGTAGGAGGCGGGGCGCGGTGTGCGCTGGTGTGACGGCGCGGTGTGCGCGGTACCGCAAACCGGTAAAACTAAACCGGTAAAACCCCTGTTCGCCGATTCGGGGGTGGGCATCCACCTGGTGTTTTACCGGTTTAGTTTTACCGGTTTGTGCCCGGGCCTCGCCTCCACGCCCCGGGCCTCGCCTCCACGCCCCGGCCCCGTCGTACTTGCGTAGCCCCGCGGCCGGGGGCAACACTGGTGGGTATGCAGCACGCGGACGACGGTTCCGGCTTGGAGTACCAGGACATCGCCTACGACCACTTCGTGCGCGCCCGCCAGGGTTCCCTGGAGATGGAGCTGCCGCGCAACGGAGGAGAATTCGAGCTCGAACCCACGGAGCGCCGCCTCATCTCCACCAGCTCGCACTTCTTCCTCTCCACGGTCACGGGCACCGGATGGCCCTATGTCCAGCACCGGGGCGGCCCGGCCGGCTTCGTCCACATCCTCGGCCCCACCCGGCTCGGGTGGCTCGAGTTCGCCGGCAACAGGCAGTTCGTCAGCACGGGCAACGTGGACCGGGACGGGCGCGTGTGCCTCTTCTTCATTGATTACCCGACGCGCTCGCGTCTCAAGGTTTTCGGCACCGCCCACATCGTGGAGCGCGACGATGACCCGGAGTTGATGGAGCGCCTCCGCCGGGTCGACGGCGGCGGGGAGATCCGCAGCTCGTTCCAGCGGGCAATGCTTGTCGACGTCACCGCGACCGACGCCAACTGCGCCAAGTACATCACCCCGCGGCACACGCGCGAGCAGGTGGAGGAGCGCATCGACCTCTACCGGCGCGACATCGACGAACTGCGCGGGCGCGTCGCCGAGCTCGAGGGCGAGCTCGTCGCGCTGCGGGGCGATCACGCCGGGTCCTAGGCAGCTCCCACGCAGCTGACTAGGAGAGGAACTGCGTGACAAAGGTGGTGAGCTTGCCCGGTTCATCGTCCTCGAAGCGGCTGTCCACGACGACCAGCGGAGCGGTGTACTTCTCGTCCGGCGCGCCGACACCGCGGGCGACCACCAGGTCGGTCCCGTAGTCGTCGGCAAGCATGCGCCACGCGAAGCCGTGGTCGCGCACCAGCGCCTCGCCGAGTGCGGTGCCGAAGATGCGGGCGGTTTCGCCGCGGGGGAAATCGCGGCGCAGGTCGGCGTCGCGGGTGAGGTACTCGGTGAGGACGTCCTCGAAGGTGGCCGCGATGGCGTCGACACCGCCGTTGATCCCGCGGCCCGCCGCCTCGGCGAGGTCGGCCTCGATGCGGGTGCGGGTGGCGTCGCTGATTTCTGAAAAAGCCATGGCCCAACAATAGGCTTGGACGGCATGTCGAAGAAGAAACCGCGCCCCACCCCGATCCCCGCAGACCCGATCCCCGGGCTTGTCGACGCCCACACCCACCTCGCCTCCGTCGGCGCGATCACGCCTGAGGAGGTCGACGAGCTGGTGACCCGCGCCGTGGAGGCGGGCGTGGAGCGCGTCTGCACGGTCGGGGACGGCCTGGACGAGGCGGAGCTGGCCCTCTCGGCGGCGCAGGGCAACGAGCGCGTGTTCGCGGCGTGCGCGATCCACCCGACGCGCGCGGGGGAGCTCGACGAGGCCGCGAAGGCGAGGCTTGCGGAGATGGCCGCGGATCCGTGGTGCGTGGCCATCGGCGAGACGGGCATCGACACCTACTGGATCAGGCACGACCCAGAGAACACCGCACCGCTCGACGTGCAGGAGGAGGCCCTGCGCTGGCACATCCAGTTGGCGGTGGACACCGACCGCGCCCTGATGATCCACAACCGCGAGGGGGACCGGGAGCTGCTGCGCATCCTCGCCGATTCGCCCGCGCCGCGGGAGGTGATGCTGCACTGCTTCTCGTCACCGATCGATGTCGCCCGCGAGGCGATCGAGCGCGGTTACGTGCTCTCGTACGCCGGCAACGTGACGTTCAGGCGCAACGAGGAGCTCCGCCAGGCGGCCGCCCTCGCCCCCCGCGGCCAGCTGCTGATCGAGACGGACGCGCCCTACATGACCCCCGAGCCGCACCGCGGCGCGCGAAACGAACCGGCGCTGATCGGCCATACCGCGATGGAGGTGGCGCAGGCCCGGGGAATGGAGGTGGAGGACCTCGCCGCGGAGGTCTACGAGACCTTCAACAGGGTTTTCGGGCTGGAGTAGCACCCCGCCCCGGGGTGGGAGTGAAAAAGGTCACATCACAGTTTGCGCAGGTCAGATGAGCGTTCAGGGGCGGGGAGTTCCGTTTGTGACGATTGTGACCGTCCCCCGCGCGGCGGGCTGGCCTTGTACAGGGGGGCGGCGTATCTTTAACGCAATCGTGATGAAATCGAGACTTTTGGGGTTCCAGCTTTATGTCCGCTAAGCGCATTAACAAGACCACTTCCGCCACCAAGCGCCTCGCCGCGGGTGGCGTGGCGGGTGCGGTCCTCGTCGGTGGCGCCGCTACGGCTGCCGCTGCATCCAAGGACGTCACCGTCGACGTCAATGGCCAGACCACCACCGTCCGGACCTTCGCCTCCGATGTCAACGGCGCCCTCCAGGCCGCCGGTGTGACCCCCGGGTCACAGGACCTCATCTACCCGGCACCGGGCGAGAAGCTCGCCAGCGGGGAAACCGTCACCGTCCGCACCGCGAAGCCGGTCGCCCTCGTCGTCGACGGCGCCGAAAAGCAGCTCACCTCCACCGCCGTCACCGTTGCCGACCTCATCGGTGAGGCCGGTGTCACCGCTGCCGCCTCCACCGATGTCGACCCGGACCAGCCCGTCACCGACGGCATGACCGTCGACGTGACCACCCCGAAGATCGTCTCCATCAACGACGGCGGCAACATCGTCTACACCTCCGCCGCGAAGAAGACCGTCGCGCAGCTCCTCGCCGACCGCGGCGTCACCGTCGACTCCAACGACCGCCTCAACGTCCCGCTGGACGCCCCGGTCGGGGAGAACATGGAGATCCGCATCGACCGTGTCGAGACCTCCGACGTGCTGGATACCGTCGAGTTCGATGCCCCGGCGAACTACGTCGACGATTCCAACCTCGACCAGGGCTCCGAGGAGGTCCGCGAACCGGGCGTGAAGGGCGAGAAGAAGATCACCCACCGCACCACCTGGGTCAACGGGAAGATCGAGTCCACCCAGACCGTGGGCGAGAAGGAGACCCGCGCCGCAAAGCCGGCCACCGTCGCCCGCGGCACCAAGGCGGCCGTGCACACCGCCGCCGCCAAGGGTGCCGTCGCTCCGTCCGTCGCCGGCGGATCCGTGTGGGACTCCATCGCGGCCTGCGAGTCGGGCGGGAACTGGTCCACCAACACCGGCAACGGCTACCAGGGCGGGCTCCAGTTCGACCAGTCCACCTGGGCCGCCTACGGCGGAACCGCCTACGCGCCGACGGCCGATCAGGCCTCCCGGGAGCAGCAGATCGCCATTGCCGAGAAAACCCAGGCCGCCCAGGGCTGGGGCGCGTGGCCGGCCTGCACCGCCAAGCTGGGTCTGCGCTAGGACTTCGGCGCGGAACCCGGGCCGAAGGCCACGCCCGGCACCGCACCTCCTGAGCGGGGCACGCGCGTCCGTGGGGTGCCTGTGCCCCGCTGCTAACGTATGTGGGCATGACTGACGCGCATCTGCTGGGCCCCGTGGAGATCCGGGAGCTGGCGCAGGAACTGGACGTGGTGCCCACCAAGAAGCTGGGCCAGAACTTCGTCCACGACCCCAACACGGTGCGCCGGATCGTCGCCGCGGCGGACCTCACCGCCGACGATGTCGTTGTCGAGGTCGGGCCGGGCCTCGGGTCGCTCACCCTCGGCCTCGTCGACACCGCGCGGCGCGTGATCGCCCTCGAGATCGACCCCCGCCTGGCCGGGTGCCTGCCGCGGACGGTGGGTGAGCGCGCCCCCGGGTACGCCGATCGTCTCACCGTCATCCACACCGACGCCCTCCGCGTCACCCGCGCCGACGTCGCGGCCGCGGCGGGTGAGGGTGCCGAGCCCACGGCCCTGGTGGCCAACCTGCCCTACAACGTCTCGGTGCCCGTCCTCCTGCACCTCCTGGAGGAGTTCCCCACCATCCGCCGCGTCCTGGTGATGGTGCAGAAGGAGGTGGCGGACAGGCTCGCCGCGGAGCCGGGCTCGAAGATCTACGGCGTGCCCAGCGTCAAGGCGTCCTTCTACGGGGAGGTCTCCCGCGCGGGCGTGATCGGCAAGAACGTCTTCTGGCCGGCCCCCAACATCGAGAGCGGGCTCGTGCGCATCGACGTGTCGGACGTTTACCCGAGGGAGACGCGCGGCGCTGTCTTCCCGCTTGTCGACGCCGCCTTCGCCCAGCGCCGCAAGACGCTGCGCTCGACCCTGGCGGGGGTCTACGGTTCACCCGCCGCGGCTGAGGAGGCCCTCCGCGCCGCCGGCATCGACCCCGGCCTGCGCGGGGAGAGGCTCTCCGTCGCTGACTTCGCGCGCCTGGGAGCCGGCCGTGCGCACTGAGTTCGGGGCCTCCGCGCCGGGCAAGGTGAACCTGCACCTCGGGGTGGGGGAGGCGCGCAGCGACGGGTACCACGAGCTGGTGACGGTGTTTCAGGCGGTGGGGCGTCGTGAAGCGGTGCGGGTGCTCGTGGAACCGGAGATGGTCCCCGTCGCCGAGGGCTCGGTGGTGGCGGGCATGAGCACCTTCTTCGGGGTGTCGGAACCGGCCGAGGATATCGACACCCCGCGCAACCTCGCGTGGCGCGCCGTCGACGCCGTCGTGGCCGAGTACCGGCGGCTGTACCCCCGCGCGGCCGTTGAGCTGCCGCAAGCGAGGATCGTGGTGGAGAAGAACGTGTTCGTCGCCGGGGGAATGGCGGGCGGCTCCGCCGACGCCGCCGCGGCCCTGGCCGCCGCCAACGACTACGTGGCGCACTTCGGCCACGCCCCCCTGGACCAGGACACGCTGCTGCGCCTCGCCCGCTCCCTCGGGGCGGACGTGCCGTTCTGCCTGCTCGGGGGGACGGCCCTCGGCACGGGGCGCGGGGACGAGCTCGTCGAGATGCTCTCGCGCGGCGAGTACCACTGGGTCTTCGTCAACCCCGGCGTCGGCCTGCCCACGGGGGAGGCGTTTTCGCTTCTCGACGACCTGCGCCACGATAACCCCTCGCTGGTCCCGCGCCTGGACACGAAGGCGCTCTCCCGCGCCCTGCTCTCCGGTGAGCCGGACGCGTTGGCGGCGGCGATGCACAACGACCTCGAGGCGGCGGCGCTGCGGATGCGCCCGCAGCTGGCCGCGCTGCTGCGCACGGCCGGTGAGGCGGGGCTGCGCGCGATCGTCTCCGGCTCCGGGCCGACCGTCGCCGTGCTGTGCCGCGACGAAAAGCACGCGGGCCGGGTCCTCGGGGAGCTGCGGGGCGAATTCCCCGCCTACGAGGCCTTTGCCGCCTCCGGGCCGGCGCGGGGGGCGGAACTCATTTAGCTGCCCCTCGAACGTGTGGTCGATACATGTCCGGCGGGTGCGCTAGCGTGTTGATCGTTTCTACCGGACGGAAAGAGGGGGAGAGATGGACCGGCACGACGCGGCGCCTGATGCGGCACCCAATCCGGTGTCCAATCCGGCGCGGGATTCGGCGCTCACTGGCGCCCTGCGCAACTGGCTCGACGGGAACACGGGGGGCCTGGGCCAGGTGGTTGACTACGCTCCGGCCGCCGGGCCCCCGCTGCCCGTCGGCGGGCCGGCGCCGCGGCGCAGGCGCAGGCGGGCGGTGTACATCCCCACGCGCGAGGCGCTCATGCGCGAGGAGTTCGTGGCCGTGGACTTCGAGACGGCCAACCGCGTCGGCGGGGCCTCGGCGTGCCAGGTCGCCCTGGTGAAGGTACGCGCGGGCGAGGTCGTCGGCGCGATCACCACCTACCTCCGCCCTCCTGAGGAGCACATCCGCTTCGAGTTCAGCCACATCCACGGCATCTACCGCGGCGACGTGGAGGATGCGCCCTCCTGGTTCGACATCGCCGACGAGGTCCACGCCTTCGTCGGCGCGCTGCCGGTGTACGCCCACAACGCCACCTTCGACGCCTCCGTCTGGCGTGGCCTGGACCGCTACTACGCCACGGGCACGTTCCCCTCCGAGTTCTACTGCACCTGCCGCACCGCGCGGCGGCTCCTGCCGCAGCTGCCCAACCACACTCTGCCCACGGTGGCCGGCTACTGCGCGCCCGGGTTCGCCCTCCAGCACCACCGGGCCGACTCGGACGCGCTGGCCTGCGCCCACATCGTCGCCATGTTCCAGCGCACCTCGTCGCTCAACCGGCTTCTGGACTGAGCGAGGGCCGCCACCGCCTACTATGGGGGTCCTATGGCTAACCTGATCAATCTCGAAAACGTCTCCAAGACCTGGGGGCTGAAAACGCTGCTCGACGGCGTCTCCCTCGGTGTCCAGACGGGGGACCGCATCGGCATCGTCGGCGTCAACGGCGGCGGCAAGACCACCCTCCTCGAGGTCCTCACCGGGTTGGAGAAGCCCGATGCCGGGCGCGTGTCGCACAACTCCGACCTCCGCCTCGCGGTGGTCACACAGCGCTTCGACCTGGACGACGAGCTGACCGTCGGGCAGGCCGTCGTCGAACCGCTCGGGTTGCAGACGTACGAGTGGGCCTCCAACGCCAAGGTCCGCGAGGTCCTGCAGGGTACGGGAGTCGTCGGGCTGGGCCTGGACACCCGCGTGGGCAACCTCTCCGGCGGCGAGCGCAGACGCGTCAACCTCGCCGCGGCGCTCGTTCAGGACCTCGACCTCGTCGTCCTCGACGAGCCCACCAACCACCTCGACGTCGAGGGGGTGCAATGGCTCGCCGACCACCTCCTCTCCCGCAAGGTTGCGGTCGTGGTGGTGACCCACGACCGCTGGTTCCTCGACACTGTCGCCAGCCTCACCTGGGAGGTCCACGACGGCACCGTCGACGTCTACGAGGGCGGATACAACGACTGGACCTTCGCGCGGGCCGAGCGCGCCCGCCAGGCCGACGCGATCGAGCAGCGCCGCCAGAACCTCGCCCGCAAGGAGCTGGCCTGGCTGCGCCGTGGCGCGCCGGCGAGGACCTCCAAGCCGCGCTACCGCATCGAGGCGGCGGAGGCGCTGATCGCCGACGTCCCCGCACCCCGCGACACCGTCGAGCTCATGGCGTTTTCCCGCCAGCGCCAGGGCAAGGTCGTCATCGACCTGGAGGATGCGCGCATCGACGCCCCGGACGGGCGCGCACTCGTCGACCACCTCACCTGGCGTCTCGCACCGGGGGAGCGCATCGGCCTCGTCGGGGTCAACGGCTCCGGCAAGACAACGCTCCTCCGGACCCTGGCGGGGGAGTACCCCCTCTCCGCAGGTAGGCGGGTCCAGGGACAAACCACCCGCATCGGGTGGCTGCGCCAGGAGCTCGACGACCTCGACCCCACCCGCCGCGTCATCGACGCCGTGGAGGACGTGGCCAACTACGTCCAGATGGGCAGCCGCGAAATCTCCGCGGCCCAGCTCGCCGAGCGCCTCGGCTTCTCCCCGAAGCGCCAGCGCACCCCCGTCGGGGACCTCTCCGGCGGCGAGCGCCGCCGCCTGCAGCTCACCCGCGTGCTCATGTCGGAGCCCAACGTCCTGCTTCTCGACGAGCCCACCAACGACCTCGACATCGACACCCTCCAGGAGCTCGAGGACCTGCTGGACAACTGGCCCGGCACCCTGGTGGTCATCTCCCACGACCGCTACCTCATCGAGCGCATAGCCGATACCACCTACGCGCTGTTCGGGGACGGCACGCTGACCAACCTCCCCGGCGGCATCGGGCAGTACATTGAGCGCCGCGCCGCGGAGGAGGCGGCCTCCGGAACGCTCGATCTCGGGGAGGGGCGCGCGGACAGGGGCGTCGACAAGCGCCCCGCGATGAGCTCGCAGGAGGAGCGCGAGCTGCGCAAGAGGATGAACGCCCTGGAGCGCAAGATCGCGCGGGCGGAAGAGCGCTCTGGGCAGCTCGAGGCCGACATCGCCGCGAAGTCCGCGGCCGCCGCGCCCGATTTCGAGGCCATCGGGGCGGCGACCCGGGAGCTCGGCGCGATCCGGGCGGAGCGCGACGAGCTGGAGATGGAGTGGCTCGAGCTGGGGGAGGCGCTCGAGGGGTAGCGGGTAACACCGGCCCCGGGACGGGATGGGTGAATCGCCGGGTGTGCTCTACTATTTTTCAGGTCACATCTAACTTCACACTGAAAGGGGTGCCACAGTGAGTGCTCCCACGCCCCACGGCCCCAATCCGGTTGCCGGGAACACCGGCGGCTCCACCGCTGCAGCCGACGCCACGGATGCCCGCACCACCGGCTCCGACACCTCCGCCGCCCCGCGGGGGGTCGGCCCCGCCCTCGGCGCGGTCTTCCTCATGGCCACCTCGTCGATCGGCCCGGGCTTCCTTACCCAGACCTCGGTCTTCACGGTCCAGATGGGCGCCGCCTTCGCCTTCGCGATTCTCCTGTCGATCCTCGTCGACATCGCCATCCAGCTCAACGTGTGGCGCGTCCTCGGCATCTCGGGCCTGCGGGCCAACGAGCTGGGTAACCGCGTGCTCCCGGGCCTCGGCTGGGTCATGGCGGTGCTGGTGTTCATCGGCGGCATCGTGTTCAACATCGGCAACATCGCGGGCACCGGCCTGGGTGCGAACGCCATGCTGGGCGTCGACGCGAAGATCGGCGGTGGCGTCTCGGCCGCCATCGCGATCTTCGTCTTCCTCTCCAAGCGGGCCGGTGTCGCCCTCGACCGCATCGTCATCGCGCTCGGCGCCATCATGATCCTGCTCATGCTCTACGTCGCCATCGTCTCCCAGCCCCCGGTGGGCGAGGCGCTGAAGCAGACGGTGCTGCCGGAGAAGGTCGACTTCCTCGTGATCACCACGCTGATTGGCGGCACGGTGGGCGGCTACATAACCTTCGCGGGCGTGCACCGCCTCATCGACTCCGGCAACAGCGGGGTGGAGAACCTGAAGCAGATCAGCAACTCCTCCATCCTCGGCATCGTCGTCATCGGCATCATGCGCATCCTGCTCTTCCTCGCCGTGCTCGGCGTGGTCTCCTCGGGTGTCGCGCTGGCGAAGGACAACACCGCCGCCGATGCCTTCTTCCACGCCGCTGGCGAATTCGGCCTGCGCGCCTTCGGTCTCGTCCTCTGGGCGGCCGGCCTGTCCTCGGTGATCGGGGCGTCGTACACTTCGATCTCCTTCATCACCACCCAGGCCACCCCGGTGCGCACCCGCAACTGGCTCACCGTCGGCTTCATCGCCGCGTGCACCGTGCTCTACCTGCTCCTCGGCAAGGCCCCGCAGACGCTGCTCATCTTCGCCGGCGCCTTCAACGGCCTCATCCTGCCGATCGGTTTCGCCGTGGTGCTCTGGGCCGGGTGGCGCCGCCGGGACCTGCTGCAGGGGTACACCTACCCCAGGTGGCTCCTCGTCATCGGCGCTGTCGTCCTAGTCATCACCATCTACATGGGCGCACGTTCCCTGTCCAGCCTGACGGCCCTCTGGAGCTGACCGGCCAGCTATCCGGAATAGACTCGGGGCATGATCAGCGCCCCGAACCCCGCCGCCTTCACCCCCTCCGAAGCCCGCGCGTTCTGCCGCGACAACAACGTCGCCACCACCGCGGGCTTTTCCCGCGGTTACGCCCAGGCCAACCTCATTGCGGTGGACAAGAGGCACGCCTTTGACTTCCTGCTCTTCGCCCAGCGCAACCCCAAACCCTGCCCGATCCTCGGGGTTCTCGAACCGGGCCAGCTGAGCTCCGAACTCCTCCCGGACGGGGACATCCGCACCGACATCCCCGCCTACCGCATCTTCCGCCGCGGCGAGCTCGTCGACGAGGTCACCGACGCCACCGGGTACTGGACACCCGACACCGTCGCCTTCCTCATCGGCTGTTCCTTCACGTTCGAGCAGGCGCTTATCGACGCCCACGTCCCCGTCGCCCACATCGACCAGGGACGCAACGTCCCGATGTACATGACCGACATCGACTGCCGGCCCGCGGGCGTGTTCTCGGGCAAGATGGTGGTCTCCATGCGCCCGATCCCCGCCCGACAGGTCGCTGACGCGGTCCGCGTGACCTCGCGCTACCCGGCGGTGCACGGCGCCCCGGTTCACGTCGGCGACCCCGCCGCCATCGGCATCGCTGACCTCTCCGCCCCGGACTTCGGGGAAGCCGTGGATATCGCTCCGGGCACCATCCCGGTTTTCTGGGCGTGCGGGGTGACACCGCAGTCGATCGTCATGAGCTCCAAGCCGGAGCTGGCCGTGTGCCACTCGCCGGGGAAGATGCTCGTCACCGACATACGCGACAGTTTTTACCAGGTGCCGTAGGGTTCAGGCGCGCGAAACACCGGTGCCCCACGCGGGGGCACCGGGGCGTGCGCGGGGCGTCGTCACGCGACGCCGCGGGCGGCTAGGAGATCGTCGCGATGGTTGCGTTCGCACGGACGCGTTCGCCCTGCGCGGCCGTAAGCGAGATCTTTCCGTCGCGCGGGGCCTTGACCGTGGACTCCATCTTCATCGCCTCGACGGTGGCGATGGCCTCTCCGGCGGCTACGGTGTCGCCGTCGGAGACGAGCCACTCGACGATGGTCGCCTCGTACTTGCTGGTCACGGCGTTGTCAGGGGTCTCCGCGGCGGTGCCGGAGGAGTCCGCGGCCGGGTGCGCCGGGCCTCCGGCGCCGAGCAGCGCCGCGGGGAAGCCGACGGTGTGCAGGCGGCCGTCGATCTCGACGACCACCTGGGTGCGCTCGTCGTAGAGGTGCTCGATGTCGGCCACGTTGTGCTTCTCGGAGGGCGAGTAGTTGTGGTCCACCCAGTCGGTGTACACGCCCAGGGAGTCCCCGGTGAGCTCGGGTGAGGAAACCATGTCGCGGTGGAACGGCAGTACGGTGCGCACACCCTCGATGGCGAATTCCCTCAGCGCCTGGCGGGCGCGGGTGATGGCGGTGTCCCGGTCAGGGCCCCACACGATGAGCTTGCCCATGAGGGAGTCGTAGTAGGCCGGGATGGTCGTGCCGGTGCGCACACCGGTATCCACGCGGATACCGGGCCCGGTGGGCACGTCGAAGCGGGTGATGGTTCCCGGCGCGGGGGCGAAGCCGTTGGTCACGTCCTCGGCGTTGATGCGGAACTCGAAGGCGTGTCCGTTGACGGCCGGGTCGCAGTCCCCGCCGCCCCTTGCGAAGGAGAGGGGTTCACCGGCGGCGACGCGGAACTGCTCCGCGATAATGTCCACGCCCGTGACGGCCTCGGTGACAGGGTGCTCCACCTGCACGCGGGTGTTGACCTCGAGGAAGGAGACGGTACCGTCCTCGGAGACGATGTACTCCACGGTTCCGGCGGAGACGTAGCCCGCCCGGCGGCAGATGGCGCGGGCGCCCTCCTCGATGCCGCGGCGCTGCTCCTCGGTGAGGAAGGGCGCCGGCGCCTCCTCGATGAGCTTCTGGAAGCGCCTCTGCGTGGAGCAGTCACGCGTACCCAGCACGGCGACGTTGCCGTGGGTGTCGGCGAGGACCTGGGCCTCGACGTGGCGCGGGTGGGTGAGGAACTTCTCCACGTAGCACTCGCCCCGCCCGAAGGCCTCCCGGGCTTCGCGGCCGGCGGAGTTGAAGCCCTCCTCGATGTCCTCGACATCGAAGACGACCTTGAGGCCCCGCCCGCCGCCGCCGAACGCGGCCTTGATGGCGATGGGCATGCCGTGCTCGGAGGCGAAGTCGCGGGCCTCCTCCCAGGTGGTCAGCGGTTCTGAGGTGCCGGGGGCCAGGGGAGCGCCGACATCGACGGCGACCGCGCGGGCCGCGAGCTTGTCTCCGAGCAGCTCGATGGACTCCGGCGACGGCCCGATCCAGGCCAGGCCGGCTTCCTGGACGGTGCGGGCGAACCCGGCGTTTTCGGAGAGGAAGCCGTAGCCCGGGTGGACGCAGTCGGCGCCGGCGCGGTGGGCGACGTCGATGAGCGCGGGGATGTTCATGTAGGTCTCGGCGGAGGTCGTGCCGGGCAGGAGGTAGGCCTCGTCGGCGATCTGGGTGTGCAGGGCGCCGGTGTCGGGCTCAGAGTAGACGGCGATGGAGCGAATGCCGAGGTCGCGGGCGGTGCGGGCGATGCGCACGGCGATTTCCCCGCGGTTGGCGATCAGTACGGCGTTGAAGGTCATCAGTGCAGTCCTTACAGGGGGTAGAGCTCGAAGCGGATCTTTCCGCCGGGCGGGAGTTGGGCGGCGATGTCGACATCCTCGTTGACGACGGTGGCGATCACGGGGTAGCCGCCGGTGACGGCGTGGTCGCGCAGGAAGACGACGGGTTGGCCGGAGGGCGGGATTTGCACCGACCCGGCGACCATCCCCTCGGAGGGCAGCTCACCCTCGCGGCTGCGCTCGATCGGGGTGTCGGTTTCCAGGCGCAGCCCGACGCGGTTGGAATCGAAGGCCACAGTGAAGGTGGTGGACAGGAACGCCTCGATCGCCTCCGCGGAGAACCAGTCGTCGCGGGGGCCGAGCACGCAGCGCACCACGCCCACGGTCTGTCCGCCGACGCGCTCGACGCGGAGGGGGTTGCTCAGCAGCGCGTTGGCGGACTGCGGCGGGGTGAGCGACATGGAGATGGTGTCACCCTGCCGGATCGGCACGGGTCCGAGCCCGGAGAGCATGTCGGTGGCGGCGGAACCGAGCTCGGTGTCGGCGATGAGCCCGCCGCGCACGGCGACGTAGCTGCGCATGCCGGTGCGCTGCGGCGCGACGAAGAGCTCGGCACCCGCCGGTACGATGACGGGCGTGGCCAGGGGGACGGGCCGGCCGGAGACCGTCACGTTGGTCTCGGCACCCGTGACGCACACAACGGTCTCCGCCAGGGCCGCGAGAGTGAGCCCGCCGACGTTCTCGAGGAGCGTCGCGTTGCGGTGGTTGCCCACCGCCGCGTTCGCGGTGCGCGCCGAGGCACGGTCGCTCGACCCCGAGGTGGTCACACCGAGGTTTCCGTTGCCCTGCCGCCCGAGGTCCTCGTAGAGGGTCTGCAGCCCGGGGTCGTTGACGGTGAAGATGGGTCGTCGCGGCGGCCGGTCGAGGTGGAAGTGGCTCGGGGACTCATCGTCCGCCAGCTTGTCGACGGCCACGTAGCGCACCCGGTCGCCCGGTGCGACCAGGGCGGGCGGGGTGGCCGCGGAGTCCCACATCGGGGTGCGGGTGGTGCCGATGAGCTGCCAGCCCCCCGGGGAGGTCCGCGGGTAGATGGCGGAGAACTCTCCCGCCAGGGCGACGGCGCCCGCGGGCACCTCGGTGCGCGGGCTGGAGCGGCGGGGGACGGACAGGGCGGCGGAGGGGTCCGCGGGAACGCAGTAGGTGAAACCCGGGGCGAAACCGCCGAAGGCGGCGACCCACGTGGTGGAGGTGTGCCAGTCGATGAGCTGCGCGGGGGACATGCCGAGGCTGCGGGCCAGCTCGTCGACGTCCGAGCCGTCGTAAAGCACCTCGATCTCGATGTCGCGGGGGGTGGGGCGCTCGGCGGCCCCGGGCCGGAACCCGCGGAGGATGTCGATGGCGGCGGTGGTGGCGATCGGGGAGTCGAAGGTGACCAGCACCGTGCGCGCGGCGGCGACCACGTCGGTCTGGTGCTCCAGCGGGGAGGCGGTGAGGGCGGCGTGCCAGTCCATCACCGCGGCCAGGTCGGGTAGATCGACGATGAGCGCGCGGGTGCCCACGCGGCGCACGTCTGCGGTGGCGGGGGCGGTCACAGGAAGCTCCGGATGGAGATGCCCTCGTCCGCCAGGCGCGCCACCACGCTGCGCGTCAGCTCCACGGAGCCGGGGGAGTCCCCGTGCACGCACACGGATTCGGCAGCGACCTTTACCTCGGTGCCGTCGACGGCGGTGACGGAACCGGTGGCGGCGACCTGGAGGACGCGCGCGGCCACGGCGGCGGGGTCGTGCATTACCGCGTTGGGCTCGCGGCGCGAGACGAGCGTGCCGTCGGGGTTATACCCGCGGTCGGCGAAGGCCTCGCGGATGACGCGCAGGCCCGCCTTCTCGGCGATGCCCACGGCGACGCTGCCCGGCAGCAGCATGACCGGCAGGTTCCCGCCGAACGCCTTGATGCCGTCGACGACGGCGCGGGCGTGCGCCTCGTGGTGGACGATGGTGTTGTAGAGCGCCCCGTGGGGCTTGACGTAGCGCACCTCCGTCCCGTTGGCCCTGGCCAGGGCGTCGAGGGCGCCGATCTGGTAGAGGACCTCGTCCGCGAGCTCGGCCGGGGCGTAGTCGACGAAGCGCCGTCCGAAGGCGACCGGGTCGTGGTACGCGGGGTGCGCGCCGACCGCCACCCCCGCGCCAGCTGCGGCTGCGAGGGTGGAGGCGATGGAGTGCGGGTCTCCGGCGTGGAAACCGGTGGCCACGTTGGCGCTGGAGACCATGGTGAGCATGGCGGCGTCGTCGGCGACGGGGTTGCCCGCGGTGGTCTCGCCCAGGTCCGCGTTCAGGTCAATGGTTGTGCTCACGGTGTGCACCCTTCCTCGAACAGGATGGGGCACGGGCCGTCATCGCCCGCGCCCCACGTGGTTGATACCCCATTTATACCGTGGGTGCCGCCCTCGCCCGCTATCGTGAGCCGGCCCCGAGCCCCCGCCCGGCCTCCGCCCCGCGCGGTGCCCGCCCCGCCGGGGCGGTGGCGCCCGCGGGTAGCCTGGTTCGCATGATTCTCATCAACGTCAGGTTCCTGCCCAAACCCGAGCACGCGGAGAACTTCCGCGAGCTGGTCGACGAATTCACCCGGGCCACCCGCGCCGAGGACGCCTGCCTCTTCTTCGACTGGTACCGCAACGAGGACAACCCGGGCGAGTACATCCTCATCGAGGGTTTCCACGATGACGGCGCCGAGGCCCATGTCAACTCCCAGCACTTCAAGGATGCCGCCGAGCTTTTCCCGACCATCCTCACCGAGACCCCGCGCATCATCAACACCACCATCGAGGGCAAGACGGAGTGGGACGAGATGGCCGAGTTCCGGGTCGACTAAACAGCGGGTGGGCACCGCGCGCCCCGGCCAAGGTAGCGTTGGGTGACATGAGCGAGGACAAGACCAAGAAGCCACAGAAGCCGCCGAAGCTGTCCAAGAAGGCGTACGAAAAGGAGCTTCTGCGCCTGCAGGCCGAGCTCGTGGACATGCAGCAGTGGGTCGTCGAGACCGGCGCCCGCCTAGTCATCGTGATGGAGGGCCGCGACGCTGCAGGCAAGGGCTCGGCCATCAAGCGCATCACCCAGTACCTCAACCCGCGCACCTGCCGTGTCGAGGCGCTGCCCGCCCCGACGGAGCGCGAGCGAACCCAGTGGTACTTCGCCCGCTACATCGAGCGCCTGCCCGCCGCGGGCGAGATCGTCATCTTTGACCGCTCCTGGTACAACCGCGCCGGCGTGGAGCGCGTCATGGGCTTCTGCACCTCCCAGGAATACCGCCGCTTCCTCCACCAGGCCCCGATCGTAGAGCGGCTCCTGGTCGAGGACGGGATCATGCTGCGAAAGTACTGGTTCTCCGTCTCCGACGAGGAGCAGTACAAGCGCTTCCAGTCCCGCCTGGAGGATCCACTGCGCCGCTGGAAGCTCTCACCGATGGACCTGGAGTCCATCACACGCTGGGAGGAGTACTCCCGCGCCAAGGACGAGATGTTCGTCCACACCGACATCCCCTCGGCACCCTGGTACACCGTCGAGAGCGAGGACAAGAAGCGCTCGCGTATCAACGTCATCGCGCACCTTCTGTCCACCGTCCCCTACGAGCGCGTGAAGCAGGACCTCCCGGAAATCCCCGAGCGCCCCGAGGGCGACGATTACCAGCGCCCGCCCCGCGAGGAGTTCAACTACGTGCCCGACGTCGCCTCCAAGCTCGAGAAGAAGAAGGGCAAGAAGGCTTAGCGACGCCCCTTCACCCCTTCGGGTAACCCCTCGGCGTGGACACCGTGGGATCGCGCGGGATCCAGAAGCGCAGGGGGGCGTCGGCGTTCTTCGAGATGCCGATGCGCGGCCCGCACACCCACTCCGGCTCCTCCTCGCGCATGGTGAGCTGGACCGGCGTGCCGTTGTCCTCGAGCGTGAGCCCGAGCGCCTGCCCGAGGTTCCCCGGCCCCCGGGCGAGGTTCTCGTGCGGGATGAGGGCGCGCTCGGGGCGCTGGCGCCGCTCGCGGGCGAGATCCTCGCCCGCGATGACCTCCCCGCCGCGCATGAGGCAGCCCTGGCCCTCGCCCTCCGGGGCGCAGACGATGTTCCCGTTGTGGTGGATGCCGTAGGAGAAGTAGACGTAGAGCCGGCCGGGAGGGCCGAACATGGCGGCGTTGCGGGCTGTTTTGCCCCTGAAGGTGTGGGCGGCCGGGTCGTTGCCCCCCATGTAGGCCTCCACCTCCGTCAGGCGCACCGTCACCCCGTTGTGGGTGACCAGGCACCCCAGGAGCTGCGGAGCGACGATGTCCGCGGTGTCGGTGAAGTCGATCATGGAAAAGCCAGCCACCTTTCTCTGCGTCAAACGGCGTACCCGGCCACTGTAGGCGGGCCGGCGGGAACCCGGGCACTCGGGTTCATCGCCGTCTCACTGGCTGATGACGCTGCTGCGGCGTTCCAGATCGCGGAAGACGTTCTGGTTGTGGGTGAAGGCGTCCTTCGCGTGTGCGATCAGCTGGTCGCGTTCCGCGGGGGTCAGCTCGATGGAGTCGAGTGCGCGGCGGTAGGCGCTGCGGAACGGGGGAATCTTGCCCACGGTGGAGAAGTCGTAGAAGTGCAGGCCTTCGTTGTCCAGACCGTACGCGGTGTAGAGCATCCGGGCGATGACCTGGCCCCCGGCGATGTCGCCCAAGTAGCGGACGTAGTGGTGGGCGACGACGGCGGGGGCGTCGTCAGGCCCAAAGCTGTCCAGCGTGGCCGCGTAGGCAAGGGTGGACTCGGTGGGGGAGATGCGCTCGCGCCAGTCGGGCCCGATGAGGTGGGCGAGATCCGCCTCGAGGGCGGGGACGCGCTCGAGGCGGCTGTCCGCGAAGGCGGCGACGGCCGGCTCGGAGGAGAGGCGGCGCACAGCTGCCTCGAGGGCGGTGTAAATGAACCAGTACTGGGCGGTGAGGTCGATGACCTCCTCGCGGCCCAGCTTGCCCTCGACGAGGTCGGCCATGAAACGGGTGCTCTCGGCGTCACTGTGAGCGGAGGCGGTCTCCTCGCGCAGGGCGGTGGACAGGGGGCTGAGTACGGATGTCGCGGTCATGGGATCCTCCGGTTGGGAGTAGGTAAGGCTTACCTAAGGTTAGGGACTGTACAGGGGCTCAACAATCAACCGAACGGTTGATCCCGGGCGCGCGGCGCGTGGTCTGTGCCACACTGGCTCGCATGACTACTCCGAACGCAACCCCCACCGCCCCCGTGACCACGCAGGTCATCAATGCCACGGGTGTCATCACCCTCGACCGCCCCAAGGCGCTGAACTCCCTCAACCAGGAAATGGTCACGCGCATCACGGACGCGCTGAACGCCTGGCGCCACGACAACTCGATCGAGCAGGTCATCATCCGCTCCTCCGGCAAGCACTTCTGCGCCGGCGGTGACGTCCGCGCGGCCCGGGAGGGGATCCTCGACGGGCGCGCCGATGAGGTCGACCGCTTTTTCGCGGAGGAATACGCGATGAACCTCGCCATCGCGAGGTATCCGAAGCCCTACATCGCCCTGGTGGGCGGGGTTGACATGGGCGGGGGACTGGGAGTGTCCGCCCACGGTTCGCACATGGTGGTGGCGGAGGATGCCTTCGCCTCCATGCCCGAAATGAACATCGGTTACATCACGGACGTCGGCATGAGCTGGCGCCTGCAGAACATGAGTGCGCACCCCTCGCAGGGGCTCGGCACCTTCCTCGCCCTCACCGGGTACCGGATGACCCCCGACGACATGCTGGCCACCGGCCTGGCCACCCACAAGGTGGCCTCTCTCGACGGGTTGGCCGAGCGCATCGCGGAGGAGGGGCTCGGCATCCTCGACGAGGTTGCGCTCGCCCCGGGCGAGTCCGGGCTCGCCCGGTGGTTCGAACAGGCGGACAGGGTTTTTGTCGGTTCATGGGGCGAGATTCGACGCCGGTTGGAGGAGAGCCCCGAACTGGCCGATCTGAAGGAGCTGACGGACGAGCTCACCGCCCAGGCGTCGCCCTCGTCTCTCGTGGCGGCCGCGGAGCTGATGCAGGCCAATTCGGCGCGGGACCTCTCGGGCTCGCTGGAGAACGAGCGCGTCCTCGGTGCGATGGTCTCGCGGGAGCCGGACTTTGCGGAGGGTGTGCGCGCGGTGCTGAAGGACAAGACCAACGACGCCTCCTTCGCCCCCGAGCCCGGGACCGACAAGTACCGGGCAGTGCTCTCCTAACGGGGGGAGCGCGGCGGTCCCCCCGTCGCGCCCGCTTCAGCCATAAATAATTCTCCGAACAGGCATTCCGATAGAATGAGGGGCGTATGCGCACCCCCGGTTCGCGCGTTCAATGTTCGGATTCCCCCAGAAAAGCCAGTAAAGGACGACCGTGTCTGAAGCAACGACCACCCAGAACGACTGGAACCACAAGCTGACCCTCGCGCAGGAGATGCTGCCGCTGATCAGCAAGCTCCACCGCGAGAACAACGTCGTGACCTCCATCTACGGGCGTCTGCTGGTGGGTGTGACCGACGTGGACATCATCAAGGCGCACCGCTACGCCCGCCGCATCGTGGAGCGCGAGCTTCCCCTGGATGACACCCTCCCGATCCTCCGCGAGCTGGCCAACCTCAACCTCGGCACCGCCTCGATCGACCTCGGCCGCCTGGCCAAGAACTACTCCCGCGTGGAGGGCCGGGACCTGCGCTCCTTCCTCGAGGAGGAGCTCAGCGAGGTCATCAACACAGGCAGCGAGGTCGAGCCGCGCGACGTCGTGCTGTACGGCTTCGGCCGCATCGGCCGCCTGCTTGCGCGCATCCTCATCGCCCGCGAGGGCATGTACGGCGGCGTGCGCCTGCGCGCCGTCGTGGTGCGCAAGAAGGGTGCGGACGACATCGTCAAGCGCGCCTCGCTGCTGCGCCGCGACTCGGTCCACGGCGCCTTCAACGGCACCATCTCCGTCGACCACGAGAAGGACATCATCTGGGCCAACGGCACCCCGATCCAGATGATCTACTCGGATGATCCGGCGGGCATCGACTACACCAGCTACGGCATCAACGACGCCATCGTGGTGGACAACACCGGCCGCTGGCGCGACCGCGAGGGCCTGTCCCAGCACCTCCAGTCCAAGGGCGTGGCCCGCGTTCTCCTCACCGCCCCGGGCAAGGGCGACGTGCGCAACATCGTCTACGGCGTCAACCACGGCGACATCACCAGCGACGAGTCGGACCGCGTCATCTCCGCCGCGTCCTGCACCACCAACGGCATCACCCCCGTGCTGAAGGTGATCAACGACCGCTACGGCGTCAGGCACGGCCACGTGGAGACTGTCCACTCCTACACCAACGACCAGAACCTCGCGGACAACTACCACAAGGGCCCGCGCCGGGGCCGCGCCGCAGCCCTGAACATGGTGCTCACCGAGACCGGCGCCGCGAAGGCCGTCGCCAAGGCTCTGCCCGAGTTCGAGGGCAAGCTCACGGGCAACGCGATCCGCGTTCCCACCCCGGACGTTTCCATGGCTGTGCTGAACCTCGACCTGGAGAAGGAGGTGCAGAAGGACGAGGTCAACGAGTTCCTGCGCCGCGTGTCCACCGACTCCAACCTGCGCCAGCAGATCGACTACATCAACTCCCCGGACATCGTCTCCACCGACCTCCTCGGCAGCACCCACGCGGGTGTCGTCGACGGCCTGGCCACCATCGCCGCCGGCAACCACCTGGTGCTCTACGTCTGGTACGACAACGAGTACGGCTATTCCAACCAGGTCATCCGCATCGTCGAGGAGATCGGGGGCGTGCGCCCGAAGATCTACCCGGAGCGCAAGGAGCCCCAGGACATCCGCTAGAGCCGCGTGACGACGGCCCTCCCCGCAGCCAGCGGGGAGGGCCGTTTCCCTTCGGCCGCCGTACTACGGGTTGGTGATGATGACCTTCATCGCCTTGTTGCTCGACGCGTTGTAGAAGGTGTCCCAGGCCCGGTCCAGCTCGTCCCAGGTGAAGTGGTGGGTGGCCAGGGACTTGATCGGCAGGGTCGTCGACTGCACCGCCTTGAGCAGCATCCCGGTGGTGTTGGCGTTGACGAGCCCGGTGGTGATGGTGAGGTTCTTGATCCACATCTCGTTGAGGGCGAAGTCGACGGGCTTGCCATGCACGCCCACCACGGCGACGTTCCCGCCGGGTTTGACGTGGCGGGTGCACAGTTCCCAGGTGGCGGGCAGGCCGACGGCCTCGATGGCGGTGTCCACCCCGCGTCCCTCGGTGGCGGACTTGACCACGGTGTCGAAGTCCTGCGAGGAGGGGTTCACCGTGTGCGTGGCGCCCATGGAGCGGGCCATCTCCAGGCGGCTGTCATCCATGTCCGCCACGGTGATGCTGGCGGGGGAGTAGAACTGCGCGGTGAGCAGTACTCCCATACCGACGGGACCGGCGCCGACGATGAGGACATCGCTGCCCGGGGAGACCGCGCCGTACTGGACCCCGATCTCGTGGCCGGTGGGCAGGGCATCCGAGAGGAAGACGCCCACCTCCCTGTCCAGACCCTCCGGCAGGTGGTAGAGCGAATTGTCGGCGAAGGGGGTGCGCACGTACTCCGCGAGCGTGCCGTCGATCATGTATCCGAGGATCCAGGAACCGCCGTTCTCGCAGTGGCTGTAGAGCTGGCGCTGGCAGTTGCCGCAGGAGCCGCAGCGGGAGATGCAGGAGACGAGCACCTCGTCACCGGGCTTGAAGTTGGTCACGGCGGAGCCCACCTCCTCCACGATGCCGATACCCTCGTGGCCCAGGATCCGGCCCTTCCACTCGCCGGTTTCGCGGCGGGCGGTGTCCTCGATCTCCGGGTTCTTGCCGTGGGCGATGCCGAGATCGGTGCCGCAGATGGTGGTCGTGGTGATGCGGATGATGGCGTCGGTGGGCTCGAGGATGGTGGGGCGGGGGCGGTCCTCGATGCGGATGTCCTCGGTGCCGCAGTAGGTCAGGGCCTTCATGGTATGTCCTTTCGGGGAGGTAACTACCTCCGCCGATGCTACCGGGGTCCGGAGGATTGCGCGGCCGCCTCGTACACCTGAACCAGTTTCTCCGTCGCGGCCCGCCAGGACCAGCGCACCGCCTCCTCCCGGGCGCGGCGGGCCATGTCTCCGCGCAGCGCGGCATCGGTGAGCAGGCGCGCGAGCGGCTCCGCCCAGGCCGAGTCGGGCAGCGCCGGGTCGACGAGGAAGCCCGTGGAGCCGTCCTCGATGACGAAGGGAACCCCTCCCGCCCGCGCCCCGACCACCGGCACGCCCGAGGCGAGGGCCTCCAGGGCGACGAAGCCAAGCGTCTCGGTGGTGGAGGGGAAGAGGAAGGCGTCCGCGGAGGCGAAGGCGGCGGCCAGTTCGGGCCCGGACAGGTACCCGGTGAAGGTGATCCAGTCGCGCTCCATCGTCCGCCGCAGCTCGCGGTACTGCGGCCCTTCACCGACGAGGGCGAGCCGGGCGCCGGGGACGCTGCGGCGCACCTCCTCCATGATGCCGAGGGTGCGCGCCACGTCCTTCTCGGCGGAGATCCGGCCGACGTAGATGACGAGGGGGGCATCGGGGGAGCCGTCGCTTAGCAGTGCGCGCATCCGGCGCGTGTGCGCCGCCGGCGTAAACGTCCCGGTGTCCACGGCCTTGGGCCACAGCTCCAGGTCGCGGATGCCGTAGGACGCCGCCCTGTCCAGCATGGGGGCGGAGGTGACCAGGTTCGCGCGCGCGGTGCCGTGGAAGAGTCTGAGGGCCCGCTTCGAGCACGGGGCAAGCCAGGAGATGCCCAGGCGCAGCGTGTACTCGGGCACGTCCGTGTGGAAGGAAGCGACCACGGGAATGCCGAGGGCGCGTGCGGCGAGCGTGGCAAAGCCGGCGGTCCACATGGGGTTGACCGCGTGCACCACGTCAGGTTTGAAGCGCGCGAGGCGCAGGGGGACGCGCGGGTCGGGCAGCCCGGCGCGGATTTCGGGGTAGACGGGCCAGAACGGCACGGAGGGGATGCGCACGACCTCGAAACCCGCGTAGGTGCGGGGAGGATTCCCGGGGGCGAAGACGAGCACCTCGTGGCCCATGTCCGCCAGCTCGTCGAGGGTGCGGGTCACGCGGGTGATCACGCCGTCGATCTTCGGCAGGAAGACCTCGGTGAACAATGCGATCCGCATCTACTTCGCGCCGTCGGGCACGCCCTCGGCCTGGCCGCGGGTCCACAGGGAGCGCGCCGGGATCCGCTCCAGGTCGGCGCGGTGCGCGTAGCGCTTTGCGACATCCTCCACCTCGCGCAGGAGGCCCTCCTCGAGGCGGGTGGGTTCGAGGCCCAGGTCGAGGAAGGCGTCGTTGGCGACAAAGAGGTCGTTCTCGGGCGACTCCTTCCGCGGGTTCGGCACGTAGGCGACCCGGGCACCGGAGATGCGGCCGACCAGCTCGGCGAGGTCGCGCACGCGGTGGGTCTCGGTCATCTGGTTGAAGATCTTCACCCGTTCACCGCACGCGGGCGGGTTCTCCAGCGCGATCTGGATGCAGCGGACCATGTCCCGGATGTGGATGAACGCGCGGGTCTGGCCGCCGGTGCCGTGGACGGTCAGCGGGTAGCCGACAGCCGCCTGCATGAGGAAGCGGTTGAGCACGGTTCCGTAGTCACCGTCGTAGTCGAAGCGGTTGATCAGGCGCTCGTCGCGCAGCGTCTGGACTGTGTTGGTGCCCCAGATGATGCCCTGGTGCAGGTCGGTGATGCGCAGCTCGTCGTTTTTGGCGTAGTAGGCGAAGAGGTGCTGGTCCAGCACCTTGGTCATGTGGTACACCGAGCCCGGGTTGGTGGGGTAGAGGATCTCCTGGTCGACGTGCCCGCCGCCCTCGGTGGCGACCGTGACGCCGAGGTATCCCTCGGGGATCTTCATCCCGGCGGTCCCGTAGCCGTAGACGCCCATGGTGCCCAGGTGAAGGACGTGGATGTCGAGGCCGGACTCGACGATGGCGACGAGGAGGTTGTGGGTCGCGCTGACGTTGTTGTCCACCGTGTAGCGCTTCGTGCGCTGGTTCTTCATGGAGTACGGCGCGGCGCGCTGCTCCGCGAAGTGGATCACGGCATCCGGGCGGAATTCCCCGATGAACTCGAGGAGGCCGTCGAAGTCGCGCGCGATGTCGATGTTGTGGAATTCGATGTCTCGGCCGGAGACCTCGCGCCAGGCGGCGAGACGCTCGTTCACCGTCGCGATCGGAGTCAGCGACTCTGCTCCCAGCTCACCGTCGATCCGGCGGCGGGAGAGGTTGTCCACGATGGCGACCTCGAAACCGGCATCCGAGAGATGCAGGGAGGTCGGCCAGCCACAGAACCCGTCCCCGCCCAGAACCGCAACCCTCAACTCGACACCCTTTCTCCCGCCACCCCCTCGACACCGGTGGCACCTCCGGCCAATGTCCCGCCAAGGTTACCGGCCCCGCGGTGGTTCCGCCCGGTGAAGCGGGTGAACAACGGGTAACCGAAAGCGCCGTCGCGTGTCCGGGATGTTGGGTATGGTTTTGCCCATGAAAAATCAGGGTGCAGCCACCGCGGCGGGGGCGGACAACCCCGTCATCATCGTCGGTGCCGGCCTGGCCGGGCTGGTCGCGGCGCACGAGGCGGTCAAGGCGGGCCGCAGGGTGGTGATCGTCGACCAGGAGAGCCGGGCCAACCTCGGCGGGCAGGCCTTCTGGTCCCTCGGCGGGCTCTTCCTCGTGGGTTCCCCGGAGCAGCGCCTCATGAGGGTGGAAGATACCGAGGAGCTCGCCTGGCTCGACTGGGAGAACTCGGCGGATTACGACGACGCGGACCACGACGAGTGGCCGCGAAGGTGGGGCCGTGAGTTCGTCCGCTTCGCCTCGACGGAGATGCGCGCGTACCTGCGCGACCTCGGGTTGCGGGTGCTGCCGACGATCGGCTGGGCCGAGCGCGGCTCCGGCGACGCCTCCGGCCACGGCAACTCGGTGCCGCGTTTCCACGTCACGTGGGGCACCGGCCCCGAGGTGGTGCGCGTCTTCGCCGAGCCGCTGCTGGAGGCCGAAAAGCGCGGGGACGTCGAGTTCCGCTTTCGCCACCGGGTCGACGCCATCACCGTCGAGGGCGGCCGCGCCGTTGGCGTGGCCGGGGCCCGACTGGCGGAGGACGCGGGGGCACGCGGGGAGGCGTCGACACGCGACGAGCCCGGGCCCTTCGAGCTGCGCGGGGATGCCGTTGTGGTGGCGACCGGGGGCATCGGCGGCAACCTGGAGAAGGTGCGGCGGACCTGGCCCGAGGACCGCTGGGGACCGTGCCCGGAGGGCCTGGTCACGGGTGTGCCTGCGTTCGTCGACGGGCGCGGCATCGACATCGCCTCGGAGGCGGGTGCGCGGCTGGTCAACACCGACCGGATGTGGCACTACCCCGAGGGGATGGTCAACTGGGACCCGATCTGGCCCGGCCACGGCATCCGCATCATCCCGGGCCCCAGCGCGATGTGGCTCGACGCGACGGGCAGGCGGTTGCCCCCGCACCTCTTCCCGGGCTCGGACAACCTCGCCGCGCTCGCCCACATCGGGCGCACGGGGCACGGGTATTCCTGGTTCGTGCTCAACCAGGCCATCGCGGACAAGGAGTTCATCTTCTCCGGCTCCGAGCAGAACCCGGACATGACGGACAAATCGTTGCGCCGCCTGGCGGACAAACTCACCCCAGGCACCCCGGGTCCGATCAAGGCCTTCCAGGATCACGGCGTGGATTGGATCACGGCGGACACCATCGAGGAGCTCGTCGCGGGCATGAACGAGCTTGGCGACGTCCCCGTCGACGCCGACCTCGTCCGCCGGCAGATCATCGACCGCGACGCGCAGATGATGAACCCCTTCTCCAAGGACATCCAGGTCAACTACATCCGTATGGCGCGCAACTTCCTCGGCGACAGGATCGTCCGCGTCCACCCGCCGCACCGCCTGCTCGACGAGACGAAGGGGCCGCTCATCGCCGTTCGGCTGCACGTGCTGACCCGCAAGACGCTCGGCGGGATCGAGACCGACCTCGATGGCCGCGCCCTGCGCGGGGACGGATCGGTGTTCCCGGGCCTCTACGCCTGCGGCGAGGCGGCCGGGTTCGGCGGAGGCGGGATGCACGGCAAGAACGCGCTGGAGGGGACGTTCCTCGGCGGGTGCATCCACTCGGGCAAGCGGGTCGGGGAGGCGCTGGGGCGCCTCGTCTAGCGTTCTCCGGTCCCGGAAGAGGTTAAGCGCTCTCCACGATCACACCCAGGTGCAGCGAGTGCAGTTCGTGCGCGCCGGGCCCGGCGGGCAGGGCGGCAAGCTCGGCGGCGGTCTCCGCCGTGACGGGGATGATCCAGCCGAGGTTGGGGTCCAGGGCGGGGTTAGCGCGGGCATCGACCGGCACGAAGGTGACCGCCCGGCCTTCGGGGGCCGTGAGGCGCAGGGGAGTCCCGAGGTCCGCCAGCCGGGTCAGCGCCGACTCGGGGAGGGTGAGAACCACCATTTTTTCGTCGGTGTCGGGCGAGAGGTTCGCGGTGTGCACGTGCAGCGCGCCCACGCCCGCCTGCCGGAATTCGTCGGGGTAGTCCACCAGAGGGGTGGCGGGGGTGCCGCCGAGCAGCGCGCGCAGCCTGTCCAGAAGTCCCATGGCGGCAGTCTATCGCCTGGGCGGGTCGAAAACCGTGACGGCCGCCCGGCCCCCAACTGGGACTTTACGGTTCCCACTATTAAACTCGTAACCAACACCAATCTCTACGGAGGGAGTCTGCCGTGACCACGGCAACAGGCCACACCAACACCCCCAGCCAGCCCGGTGACGCGCCCGGCACCAACGCCGACAAGGGCCACCCGGAGCCGAAACACCCGGAGCCCAAACATCCCGACGACGAGCACCGGATGAGCACAGGCAAGCTCGTCTCGTTCTTCCTCTCCTTCGCCGCTCTCGCCGCGGTCCTGCTCATTCCGATGGACTCCATCGAGTGGCAGGGCCAGGTCGCCCTCGGCATGCTCGCCTTCGCCGTCATCATGTGGGTCTCCGAGGCGGTGAGCTACCCCGTCAGCTCCGTGCTTATCATCGGGTTGATCTCCATGCTGCTCGGCCTCTCGCCCGACCCGGACAAGCCGGAGAAGCTCTTCGGCACGAGCAAGGCGCTGGGCATCGCCCTCAACGGCTTTTCGACGTCCGCCGTGGCGCTCGTGGCGGCCGCCCTCGCCCTGGCCACCGCCATGCAGGCCACGGGCCTGCACCGTCGCATCGCGCTCTACGTGCTCAAGTTCGCGGGGGAGAAGACCTCGCACATCGTCGTCGGCGCCATCGTCATCTCGATCATCCTCGCCTTCTTCGTCCCCTCGGCCACCGCCCGCGCGGGCGCCGTCGTGCCGATCCTCCTCGGCATGGTCGCCGCCTTCGGACTGGCCGTCGACTCGAAGCTGTCGGCGCTGCTGATCATCACCGCCACCCAGGCGGTGTCCGTGTGGAACGTCGGCATCAAGACCGCGGCCGCCCAGAACCTGGTGGCCGTCGGGTTCATCGAGGACCAGATGCACACCACCGTCTCCTGGGGCCAGTGGTTCATCTGGGCGGCACCGTGGTCGGTGCTCATGTCCATCGCGCTGTTCTTCATCATGCGCGCGGCCATCAAGCCGGAGGTGGAGTCCATTGAGGGCGGCCGTGAGCTCGTCGAAAAGCAGCTCGGCGAGATGGGGCCCATGACGGGCGCCGAGAAACGGCTGACGGCCATCGCCGTCGTGCTCCTCGGTTTCTGGGCCACGGAGGGTGTGCTGCACCCGATCGACTCCTCCGTGATCACCCTCGTCGCGGTCGGCATCATGCTTCTGCCGGGCATCGGCGTGATGGAGTGGAAGTACGCGCAGAAGCACATCAACTGGGGCACCCTGATCGTGTTCGCGGTGGGCATCTCCCTGGGCTCGCTGCTGCTGAAGACGGGCGCGGCGACGTGGCTGTCGGAGAAGACCTTCGGCGCCATCGGGCTGGCCGGAATGCCGATCCTGGCCACCATCGCCATCGTGTCCATCTTCAACATCCTGATTCACCTCGGCTTCGCCTCGGCCACCTCGCTGGCCTCGGCGCTCATCCCGGTGTTCATCGCGCTGGCTTCGACTCTCGACGCCCCGAACGGCGGCATCGGCTTCGTGATCATCCAGCAGTTCGTCATCTGCTTCGGGTTCCTCCTCCCCATCTCCGCGCCGCAGAACATGCTGGCCTACGGAACGGGCGCGTTCACCACCAAGCAGTTCCTCAAGACGGGCATCCCCCTCACCGTGGTGGGCTACCTCCTCGTGCTGCTGCTGTCCGCCACGTACTGGAAGTGGATCGGGCTGGTGTAACCCCCTGCCCGGGTTAGGGTAGGCGCATGCGTTTGAGCCGTTCGAGCGAGGACCCCGGCAGCGGCCGCCGCACACCGTCGGTACCGCGGCCGGGGTCCGGCGCGTCCGCGGGGCGGGGACGGACCGGGTCCGTGCCGGACGGGGCCGCTCCGACCGGTGAGGCGCAGGCGGAGGCCGCGTCCCGCCGCGCCGAGCTGGTACTGCCCTACGGGGTGGGCGGGCTCGATGTCGTGGTGCCCGCCGGGGTGTTGCCCGACCCGCTCGCGGCGCCCGGCAACCGGCTCAGCTGGCCCGGGGCGAAGCTCGTGTTCAAGCGGGTGGTCGCGGACTTCTCCGTCGACGCGGTCACCGACCGGGCCGCGAGCCTGACGTACTACACGCTCCTGGCCATCGCGCCCGCGATCCTCGCCACTTACTCGCTCGTCCTCATGCTGCTGCCCCGCGACGGTACCGACGCCCCCCAGATGCTGCGGGACCTGCTCACCCGGTACGTGCCGGAGGCGCTGCAATCCCAGGCCGTCGAGCTGCTGGACACCATCGTGGGCACGCCGGCGGAGAACACGATCGCCCTGGCCGTCTCGGTCGCGGTCTCGCTGCTCTCGGCGTCCGCCTACGTCAGGTCCTTTTCCCGCAACGCAAACGTCATCTACGGACGCATCGAGGGGCGCACGCTGGTGGTCACGTGGGTGACCATGTGGGCGGTCACGCTGGTGCTGGAGGCGGGGGCGCTGGTGATCATCCTCGCCGCGCTGCTGCGGGAGTCCATCATCACGGGCGTGCTGGCGCCGGTCGCGCGGCCCCTCGGCCTGACAGGGGAGGTGGAGTACCTCACGGGGATCTTCCTGCCGGTGTGGTCCTGGCTGCAGCTGCCCTTCATTGTCCTCGTCTCGCTGGGCCTGGTGTCCATGCTCTTTTACTTCACGCCCAACGCCCGCCGGGGCAGATTCCGCCCCTTCACGCCTGGTTCGGTGTTCGCCGTGGCGGTCAGCGCCGCGAGCTGGACGGTGTTCACGTTGTACCTCTCGGCGGTGGGCGTGCGCAGTGCCTATGGGGCGTTCGGCACCGTTCTCACGGTGCTCGTGCTCGTCTGGTTCATGAACGTGGTGCTCCTGCTCGGGGTGAAGATCGACGCGGAGGTCCTGCGGGCCCGGGAGCTGCAGGTGGGTTACGACGCCGAGCGCGTGATCCAGGCGCAACCCAAGTCGATGGAGGCGGTGCAGTTCCGCCTGCGCGTGCAGCGGTGGCTCGACCGCGCCGCCGAGGACGTGAAAAACCGGAACGCGTGAATTTCGGTACGCTCGGTTATGTCACTAATTAGCAATTCGTTATAGGAGGATTCGCCATGTCGAACCTGACAGACCCGCGCAAGAAGTACCCCGTCATCTCCCCGCCGGCCCAGGAGCAGAAGCACCCGGGCCTGGAGATCAAGGCTGACCCGGTGCCGGAACTCGGCATGGACAGCTACAAGGGCAGCGGCAAGCTCGAGGGCCGCAAGGCCCTGATTACCGGTGGCGACTCCGGCATCGGTGCCGCCACCGCGATCGCCTACGCCCGCGAGGGTGCCGATGTCGCCATCGCTTACCTGCCCGAGGAGCAGCCGGATGCGGACCGCATCGTCAAGGCCATCGAGGAGGCCGGCCGCAAGGCCGTCGCCATCCCGGGCGACCTGCGGGAGCTGCAGACCTGCATCGACACCGTGACCAAGGCCGTCGAGGAGCTCGGCGGGCTGGACATCCTGGTCAACAACGCCTCGCGTCAGATTTACCACGACGGCATCCTGGAGATTTCCGACGAGGACTTCGACGACACAATGAAGTCCAACATCTACTCCTCCTTCCGCGTGACCAAGGAGGCCGTCAAGCACATGCAGCCCGGTTCCTCGATCATCTTCACCTCGTCGATCCAGGCCTACGAGCCTTCCGAGACCCTCCTGGATTACGCGATGACCAAGGCCGCGATGAACAACTTCTCCAAGGGTCTGTCGATGGACCTGCTGCAGAAGAAGGGCATCCGCGTCAACGCGGTTGCCCCGGGCCCGATCTGGACGGTTATCCAGCCCAGCCACGGCCAGCCCTCCGAGAAGGTACAGGAGTTCGGCCAGGGTTCCGAGATGGGCCGCGCCGGCCAGCCGGCCGAGCTCGCCGGTGCCTACGTCTACCTCGCCTCCGAGGACGCCTCCTACGTCTCCGGCACCACCCTTCCGGTCACCGGCGGTGCCCTGACGCCGTAGAACCGGCTCAGCAGAACCAGCAAAGTCGAACCGGCACACCGCCGGTGCCGCAGAGACCGCGGGAGACGGCACACGCCGTCCCCGCGGTCTCTGTGCGTCTACCGAACCGTTCGAGGGGATAGCATGTCCCGCATGACCGCCACCACGCGTGTGTTCCTCGCAACCCTCACCATCTTCCTCGCGGCGCTCGCCTCCGGGTGTGGTAGAGGCCAAGGTGAGGAGCAGGCGGCCCCTTCCACCGGGACGGAATCCGCCTCGCGGACGGTCACTGCGTCAGACACGGGGGCGTCGCCAAGCGAAAGCCCGCGGCCCCCCTTTCCTCCCGACGAGCCGCTTCCTGCGGATGCGAGGTTCACCTTCGCCAGCGGGCCCATCGAACTCGGCCGGGCGAACGGGGAGCCCGAGCTTTTCGACGCCTGCGCCGGCATCACCCCGGACGAGCTGAAGAAGGCGGGGCTGAGCCCGGCCTCGAACGGGGCGTTCAGGAACGACACCCAGATCGCGTGCACAACCATGAAGGACACGGGGGCGGTGGCCTACGTCATCTCCTCCATGAGGGGCGACCGTGACACCCTGCCGCAGCTGGATTCCACGTTCACCCTCCGCGAGGTCAACGCCTCGAAGAAGGTCCCCGCGATGTACGTCGCCCAGCTGGAGGACCTCCGCTCGAAGGTGCCCATGTGCGGCGCGTTCGTGGACACCCGGCGTGGGGCGCTCGGTGTGACGGTGATGGACGTGCACGGAAAGACCCCGGTGGACGCAATGTGCGCGGACGCGAAGGGGACGCTCGAGGCGCTCTACGCCGTCGGCAAGTAGCCCGCGCCCGTCCGGGCGGCGGTAGAGTCGGGGACCGTGATTGATGCACGGGACACGGCCCTGATCTTCGAGGGTGGCGGGATGCGCAACTCCTACACCGCCGCCTGCGTGGTCAAGCTCATCGAGGAGGACGTGCAGTTCGGCTGGGTGGGCGGGGTCTCCGCGGGCTCGAGTCACACGGTGAACTACCTCTCGCGCGACGCGTGGCGGGCGAAGGAGAGCTTCGTCGACTTCGCCAACAACCCCAGCTTCGGCGGTGTGTCCTCCCTGCTGCAGGGCACCGGCTACTTCAACGCCGAGTTCATCTACGAGACCTCCTCTGACGGGGACCTGCCCTTCGACTACGACGCCTTCGAGGCGAACCCAGCCGAGATGAACCTCGCGGCCACTCGCGCAGATACCGGTGACTCCGTGTACTTCACCCGCGCCGACATCCACGAGCGCGCGGACATGAACTCCTTCGTGCGGGCCTCGTCCACGCTGCCGCTCATCATGCCGATGCGCATTATCGACGGCGTGCCCTACGTCGACGGGGCCCTGGGAGAGTCCGGGGGTATCTCGATCCAGCAGGCGGAGGCGGCGGGGTACGAGAAGTTCCTCTTCGTGGCCACAAAGCCTCGCGACTACGTGCGACCGCAGGTCACGCGCCGCAGCGTCGTGCGGCAGGTGTTCCGCCGCAACCCGGCCGTCGGTAAGGCGCTCATCGAGCGGCCCGACAAGTACAACGCCTCCAAGCAGCGCCTCCTGGAGCTGGAGCGGCAGGGGCGGGCCCACCTGTTCTTCCCGGATGACATGCAGGTCACCTCGACAGAGAGGAACGTGGCCAAGCTGCGCTCGAACTTCGAGGCGGGGGAACGGCAGATGGAGGCGGAGTGGCCGGCCTGGGAGGAGTTCTTGGGGGCCGCCTGACACGGGGGCGGCAGTTTCCCCGGGAGCCCCGGAGGGCGGTTCCGTCGCTGACCCGTGCCAAAGTGGGGTGCGGTGTGCCGGCAATCACACCGGCGGGCTTGGCGCAGGACGGAGAAAACAATTCTCCGGCGGCTTGATCGGTAAAGCCACACAATCCGCTACCGAATGACGGGGGAGCTGCCAAAGTGAATTCGCACCGGGTTTCGTCGAATCAGTCGGCCCGGAACGGACGCTAAGGAGAATCACGCGAACATGGGAAACAAGAAGGTACGGGTCGCTATCGCGGGTGTGGGCAATTGCGCCACGTCCCTCATCCAGGGGGTGGAGTACTACAGGAACGCCCCGGTTGAGCAGAAGGTGCCTGGTCTGATGCACGTTCAGCTCGGCGATTACCACGTCGGGGACGTCGAGTTCGTCGCAGCATTCGACGTGGACGACGACAAGGTGGGCAGGGACCTCTCCGAGGCCACCGAGGCGGGCATGAACTGCACCATCAAGATCGCCGACGTTCCGCACCTCGACGTCCGGGTTCAGCGCGGCCCGACGTACGACGGCCTCGGCGAGCACTACCTGTCCACCATCACGGAATCCTCCGAAGAGCCCGTCGACGTGGCCCAGGCGCTCCGCGACGCCGACGCGGACGTCCTCGTGTCCTACCTTCCCGTGGGTTCCGAGGAGGCCGACAAGTTTTACGCCCAGGCCGCCATCGACGCGGGCTGCGCCTTCGTCAACGCCCTGCCGGTGTTCATAGCCTCCGACCCGGAGTGGGCGGGGAAGTTCACCGATGCCGGCCTGCCGATCATCGGCGACGACATCAAGAGCCAGGTGGGAGCAACCATCACCCACCGCGTGCTGGCCAAGCTCTTCGAGGACCGGGGTGTGCGGCTGGACCGCACAATGCAGCTCAACGTGGGCGGCAACATGGACTTCAAGAACATGCTGGACCGCAGCCGGCTCCAGTCCAAGAAGATCTCCAAGACCCAGGCCGTGACGTCGAACCTGACGGAGGGGCCGATCGCCGGCAAGGTGGAGGACCGGAACGTGCACATCGGCCCCTCGGACTACGTCGAGTGGCTCGACGACCGCAAGTGGGCCTACGTCCGTCTCGAGGGCACGGCCTTCGGGGACGTCCCGCTCAACCTGGAGTACAAGCTCGAGGTGTGGGACTCACCCAACTCGGCGGGCGTGATCATCGACGCGATCCGCGTGGCCAAGATCGCCCTCGACCGCGGGCTTGCGGGCCCGATCAACCCGGCATCCTCCTACCTGATGAAGTCCCCGCCGGCTCAGCTCGGCGACGAGGATGCCCGCGCCGACCTCGAGGCATTCATCAACGGCGGCGCCTGAGGGGTCTGAGAGGCCTGAGAGGCCCGGGGGGCCCGGTCCTCTCAGTCGGCCACCATCGGCTCCACCGTCAGCTCGGGGTGCTCCTTCTCCACGAAGGCCAGCTTCCACTTGTCCCCGAACAGCGCGATGAGCTCGCCGTCGGTGCGGGTGAAGATCTCCACACCGCGCTGCCGGCCTAACTCGACCGCGGACCCCGCGTCCGTGCGCCGGGCCACGGAGTAGGGCACCGGTTCCGTGATCGTCTCCACGTTGTACTCGTTTTCCATGCGCGCCTGCATGACCTCGAACTGCATCGGTCCCACGGCCGCCATGACGGGGGCGGCGTCGCCGCGCAGGTCGTTGCGCAGGATCTGCACCACGCCCTCGGCGTCGAGCTGGTCGAGGGCCTTGCGGAACTGCTTGTACTTGCCCAGGGACTTCGCCCGCAGCGTGCGGAAGTGCTCGGGAGCGAACTGCGGCATCGGCGGGAACTGCACTTTGCGCCCGGAATAGATCGTGTCGCCCGGGGCAAGCGCACCCGCGTTGACCAGACCGATGATGTCACCGGGGAAGGCGGTGTCGACGGTGTCGCGGGTACGCCCGAACACGGTCAGCGCGTACTTGGTGGAGAAGCTGCGCCCCGACTGCGCGTGCGTGACCTGCATACCGCGGTCGAACTCGCCGGAGACGACACGCATGAACGCCAGGGTGTCACGGTGGTTCTTGTCCATGCCCGCCTGCACCTTGAACACCACGCCCGAAAAGTCGTCTCCAAGCTGGCGGGTCGCGTCCATCGCGCTTGTCGACGCCTCCACGGCCGCCGGGTCGGAGTCCCTCCCCGCGGGTGCGGGCGCGATGGCGCACAGCGTGTCCAGGATCTGGTGAACGCCGAAGTTGAGCATGGCGGAGGCGAAGATCACCGGAGAGGTGACGCACTGCTCGAAGAGTTCCTGGTTGTGCACCGCGCCGTCGGCGGCGAGCAGCTCCGCCTCCTCGACGGCCGTCTCCCATGCGCCGGCCTCGCGTTCGAGGGCCTCTTCGGGGGAGAAGTGCTCCTCCGGGGCGATGGTGGAACCGCCCGCCGTGCGGATGAAGTGGACGTAGCTGTCGGCCTCGCCGTCAGGATTGATGTGGGCCAGCCCGCGGAAGTCCCCGGCCTCGCCCACGGGCCAGTAGAGGGGCGTGGGCTGCAGGTCGATCTCGGTGACGATCTCGTCGACGAGCTCGAGCGGCTCGCGCCCGATGCGGTCCCACTTGTTGATCACCGTGACGATCGGCAGCCCCCGCGCCTTGCACACCCGGAAAAGCTTCAGCGTCTGCGGCTCGAGGCCCTTGGCGGCGTCGATGAGCATGACGGCGGCATCGACGGCGGAAAGGACGCGGTAGGTGTCCTCGGAGAAGTCTGCGTGGCCGGGGGTGTCCACGAGGTTGATCACGTAGGGTTCCGCCGCGGTGGAGCCCTCCGGCAGGTACTCGAACTGCAGGGCGGAGGAGGCGATGGAGATGCCGCGGTCCTTTTCCATTTCCATCCAGTCGGAGACGGTGGACTTGCGGTTTCCCTTCCCGTGGACGGCGCCCGCCTCCGAGATCACGTGGGCGTGCAGCGCGAGGGCCTCCGTCAGGGTCGACTTACCGGCGTCGGGGTGGGCGATGACGGCGAAGGTGCGGCGACGGGCGGCCTCGGAAAGGGTGTTCATAAGGCCTACAGCCTAGTCGGGCCAGCGGTGGAGCCGGAATCGGTGCGCGGGCGCAGGCGTATAGTGTCCTCCGGAAACTGTAGACGAATCAACAAAAGGGAGTTTTCCATGAAAATCGGTGTCATCCTCGGCTCCATCCGTGAGGGCCGCCTCGGGGAGGAAGCGGCCCGCTGGGTCATCGAGTCCGCCTCCGGCCGCGGCGGGTTCGAGTACGAGCTGCTCGACCTCGCCGAGTTCAACGTTCCCGCCCTGGTCTCCGCGACCGTCCCGGCAATGGCGAACAGGCAGTACGAGGACGAGGCCGTCAACACCTGGTCGAAGGCCGTCGATTCCTGCGACGGGTTCGTCTTTGTCACCCCCGAGTACAACCACTCCGTGCCGGGCACGTTCAAGAACGCCTTCGACTCACTGTCCTCCGAGTGGACGGGCAAGCCGGTCGGTTTCGTCGGCTACGGCTCCGCCGGCGCCCTCCGCGCCGTCGAGCACTGGCGCCAGATCATCTCCAACTTCTCCATGCCCAACGTGCGCAACCAGGTCGCGCTGAGCATGTTCGAGGATTACGCGGACGGCGCCATCGCGCCGCGGGCATCGAAGGCGGCCGAACTCGACCGCATGCTGGGGGATCTCGAGGCGCTGCTCGCCTAGGAATGGCGCGCGTCAGGGGCGGGAATGGATGTCGTTCTGCGCCCGCTCCAGCCCGGCGGCGGTGATGAGCCGGGCGGCGTCCGCGGCCGTGGCCGCCTCCGCCGAGAAATCGCCCTCGACGGGGGAGAGGACCCAGTCCGGCACCGACGTGCCCTTCGGGGGCCGACCGATGCCCATGCGCACCCGGACGTATTCGCGCGTGCCCAGATGCTCGCTGACGGACTTCAGCCCGTTGTGGCCGTTCTCGCTGCCGCCCCGGCGCAGGCGCACCGTGCCCGCGGGCAGGTCCAGCTCGTCGTGAAGCACCACAACATGGTCCGGTTCCACCCCCAGGAGTTCGGCGAGGGGACCGACAGCCTCCCCCGATTCGTTCATGTAGGTTGTCGGGCGCGCGTAGGCGATACCCTCGTGGATCGCCACGAGGGCGCGGGTCCCACCCAGGGGCGCAAGCGCGGCCCCGGCCTTCGCGACCAACTCGTCAAGCGCCATGCAACCGACGTTGTGGCGTGTGGTTTCATAGCGCGGCCCCGGGTTGCCCAGGCCCACGACGAGCCACTCTGCGGTTGGGCTGCCGGCGGGGGCGGAGGAGCGGGGGAGACGGCGTCTGAGGAAGTCGAACACGGATATAACTGTAACCATGGACCTTCCGCGCATCATCGCCGCGCCCATGGCGGGCGGCCCCAGCACCCCGGAACTCGTCAACGCCGTGGGCTTCGGGTTTCTCGCCCTGGGCACCTGCAGCGTTGACAGTGCGCGTGAGCAGCTGGCTGCCGCGCGGGCACCCTTCGGCGTGAACCTCTTCTACCCGCAGCCCGAACCCCCGCGGGAGCGGGTACGCGCCGTCGCCGAAAAGTTGGGTGTGGGAATACCGGACGCCGACGTGACCAGCGGCTTCCACGAGAAGTTCGCGCTCGTGCTCGAGGCGGGCCCGGCCGTGGTGTCGTGCACCTTCGGGTGCTTCACCGCGGAAGAGATCGCGCTGCTGCACACGGCGGGGATCGAGGCGTGGGTGACCGTGACCGACGAGGCGGAGGCTGCCGAGGCCGCGCAGCGCGGTGCCGACGGACTCATCGTGCAGGGCCCTCTCGCCGGCGGGCACCGGGGAACGTGGAGCCAGGATGACGACCCGGACGAGCGCCCCCTGGAGGAGCTGCTCGCCGCCGTGACGGCCGCGGTGGGGCTGCCCGTCATCGCAGCGGGCGGGGTGCGCGGCCCGGGGGACGTCGAGAAGCTCCTGGCTCTGGGGGCGAAGTCGGTGGCGTGCGGAAGCGCCTTCCTTCTCGCGGACGAGGCCGGTACCAGCGAGCGCAACCGCGCGCTGCTGCGCGCCGGCGGGCAGTCCGTGCCCAGCCGCGCGTTCTCCGGCAGGTGGGCCCGCGGGGTGGAGACCGGCTTCACGCGGGATCACCCCGGCATGCCGGCGATTTACCCGTACCTCAAGCCTATGGTGCCGGACAATCCATATTGCCTGGTCGGCGCAGACTTCGCGGGTCTGGAGGAGGCGCCCGCGGCGGAGATCGAGGCGCGGCTCACCTCTTCCGCCCGCTAGACCACGCGGGTGGTGTTCTCGATGTAGCCGAGGCCGGCAACGGCCACGCGGACCGTATCACCGTCGGCCAGGTAGCGCTGCGGAGTGCGGGCGTGGCCGACACCGTCGGGGGTGCCGGTGGCGATCACGTCGCCCGGGTTGAGCGGGTAGAGGTGCGAGATGAACTCGACCAGCGCGGCGGGGTCGAAGACGAGGTCGTCGGTGGGGGCGTGCTGCACCCGCTCGCCGTTGAGCGTGGTCTCCAGCGCGGGGCCGGGGGTCCAGTCGGTGTCGAGCCAGGGGCCGAAGCCCGCCGTGGTCTCGAGCGATTTGCCCTGGTGCCACTGCTGGGTGCGTTTCTGGTAGTGGCGCTGGGTGTAGTCGTTCATGATGGAGTACCCGGCGATGTGGGTGTGGGCATCCGCGCGGGCGACGTGGCGGGCGCGGGTGCCCATCACCACCGCGAGCTCGCCCTCGTAGTCCAGGGTTCCGGCGTTGAAGGAGGGGACCACCGACTCGTCGTAGGGGCCGACGAGGGCATCGGCGAACTTGATGAAGAGCGTGGGAACGTCGGGCCGCTCGTGGCCCATCTCCTCGATGTGCTTGGCGTAGTTCAGCCCCACGCAGATGATCTTCCCCGGGCTGGGGACCACGGGGGCGAGGTCGGCGGGGGAGAAGCGGACTGCCGAGCCGTCGGCCGCGGCGGCAATTTCCCTCCACTGCGGGTCGGCGAGGAGCGCCCCGACGTCGGAGTAGCCAGGAATGACGCAGGCTTCGGTGTCGGATGTGAACCGGGCGGCGACAGTGAGGCTGTCGGCGTCGCGGGTGCTATCGCTGCCGTGTGTGCGGAGTGTGACGAGTCGCATGGCTACACGCTACCCGCCGCGCGAAGCAGCTCGTCGGCGGCGTCGGCGGCCACGATGGGAAGCTCCTCCGCCTCCTTCCTGCCGAAGGATTTGAGCACGTAGTCGGCCGGCGCCATGCGCCCGGGCGGGCGCCCGATCCCCACGGCCAGCTTGTTGTATTCGCGCGTGCCCAGGGACTTCGTCACCGACCGCAGGCCGTTGTGGCCGTGGTCGCCCCCGCCGGCGCGCAGCTTCACCTCACCCAGATCCAGGTCCAGCTCGTCGTAGATGACGTAGAGGTCGCGGGGTGCGGCACCGAAGTAGTCCGCCAACGCCTTGACGGGCCCGCCGGAGACGTTCATGTAGCCGCGCGTGCGGGCCAGCACCACCCTGCGGCGGGGCAGCAGCCGCCCCGCCGCGAGCTCGGCGACCTCCGTGTTGGTCTTCTTGTGCGCGCTGAGCTGGGCCGGCATCGGGGTCGCCCGGACCAGGAGCTCCTCGAGGACCACCACGCCGGCGTTGTGGCGGGTGGAGGCGTACTGCGCACCGGGGTTGCCCAGGCCGACGATCAGGACGGGGGAATCAGTCACGCCCACATCTTAGGGCAGGCCGGGAACGGGAAACGCCCCGCTACCCGGGTGGGCAGGGGGGCGTCGTGAAGCGGGTGCGCCGGGGCTTACTCGGAAGCGCCCTCGTCGCCCTCGCCGCCGTCGGCGATCTCGACATCCTGCTCGTTATCGGCGGAGTCGGCACCGGCCTCGGCGCCGCCCTCCTCGGCCTCGGCGGCAGCAGCCTCGAGCTCCTCGTCCTCCTGGAAGTAGGTGATGTTGACCATGAGGGTCTCCGGGTCGGTGACCAGGGAGGCGCCCTGCGGCAGGGTGATGTCGGCGGCGGTGATCTGGTCGCCGATCTCCTTGCCCTCGATGGAGATGGAGATCTCCTCGGGGATGTTCATGGCGTCGACCTCGATCTCGAGGACGGTGGCCTCCTGCAGCACGACGGCGTCCGGCTGCGCCTCGCCCTCGGTGATCACCGGGATCTCCACGACGACCTTCTCGCCGCGCTTGATGCCCAGCAGGTCGATGTGGTCGATGTCGAGGGTGAGCACGTTCTGGTCGATGTGCTTGACCATGCAGAGCATCTTCTGGCCCTCAACCTCGAGCTCGAGGACGGCGTTGGTCCCCTCGTTGCGCACGAGGGCGGTCATCTCGATGCGGTCCACGGAGAAATGGACGTTCTCGATGCCGGATTCGTAGAGCACGCCGGGGATGCGGCCCTCGCGGCGCAGGCGGCGGGATGCGCCTTTGCCGAACTCCTCGCGCTTGTCTGCCTTGATGACGGTCTGGGTAGCCACGTTCATTCTCCTGTGGTTCGGGGATGGGTCACAGGAAAAGCCTGCGACCACTTAACGGATGTGTTCTCGTCGAGTGATCGCAGGCTTTCAACAAAGTCTGGGATACATATCGCGTCGATAACGGCCTTGCAGCCCTCGCCGAGACCCTCACAGCCTACCAGTGGCGGCGGGGCCCGCAAAACCGCTTGTCGACGTCCCCTACCGCTGCGGGAGCAGAGCCTTGGCGAAGTACGCGTCCAGTGCCCCGTGGTCCCCGAGCGGCAGGACGGCGCCGACGTACTGGTCGGGCCGCACGACGACGACGGCGCCGTCGCGGCTGATGCCGCGCGCCTCGAAGATGTCACCCGCCCCGTTCGGGTTGGCGGACCACACGTTGTCCCACAGCTCCACCTTGAACTTGCCGGTGCGGGGGCGGAAAACAGCCGGCACGTCGGTGATCTCGTAGTCGCGGTAGTTCCGCTGGTAGATCACGTGCACCTCGAAGGTGCCGTCCTCGTTGGCGCCGGCCGGGGTGTACCGGCGGAAGAAGGCGTCGTCCTTCTCCATGTGCTCGGCCAGGGACCGGACCTTGGAGGAGGGGGAGGTCGGGTGCTCCGCGTCAGCGAAGACGTAGATGCGGTAGCGCCCGTCGGCGTAGTGCGCGTGGCCCAGCTGCTTCTCGTTGGCGTCCGAGCGGCGCATGGCGGGGAAGGACTTGAAGCGCCGTCCCACGGGGTAGCCCTCGGCGATCTCCTGGTGGGCGGTGTCGGCGGTGATGAGGTTTTCCGGGTACTCGGTGAGGAAGCCCGCGGCGAACTCCTCGGCGGCGACGTAGTAGTCCTCCACCGCGGTGGGGTTCTCCAGCTGGTCCACCGGGGTGGCCATGAGGGTGGACCACTCCTTGTCGAAGCGGATGAGGTTGGCCGCGGCGGGCTGGCGCTCGCCGTGGTAGGTGCGCAGGAGCGACTCCGGGGCCATCCCCGACAGCACCTGGCCGAGCTTCCAGGCGATGTTGAAACCGTCCTGGATGGAGACGTTCATGCCCTGGCCGGCCTTGGCGGAGTGGGTGTGGCAGGCGTCGCCGGTGAGGAAGACGTGGGGCTGTGCGTTCTCGTCCGCGTGGTCGCACTCGTCGAAACCGTCGACGAGCCGGTGGCCGACTTCGTAGATCGAGTTCCAGGCGACGTTCTTCACGTCGATGGAATAGGGGTGGTAGATCTCGTTCGCCTTCTCGATGACCCTCTCCACCGGCGTCTCGCGGATCCTGCCGTTGTCGCCCTCGGGAACCATGCCCATGTCCACGTACACGCGGGCGAGGAAGCCGCCCTCGCGCGGGATATGGAGGATGGAGCCGTTCTTCGAGTGGATGGAGCACTTGGTGCGCCAGTCGGGGAAGTCGGTGTCCACCACAACATCCATCACGCCCCACGCCTGGTTGGCCTGGTCGCCCTCGAGCTTGCGGCCGATGGACTTGCGCACGCGGGAGCGGGCGCCGTCGCAGCCGATGACGTACTTGGCGCGCACCGTGCGGGTCTCGCCCTCGGTGGCGCCCGCGGAGCGCCTGAGCTTCACGACGACCGGGTACTCCGCGTCCTCCTCCACCGTGACCTCCTCGGCCTCCCAGCCGTAGTCGGGCTCGATGCGGGCCGGGCCCTGCTTGGCAAAGCGGAGGAAGTAGTCCAGCACGCGCGCCTGGTTGACGATGAGGTGGGGAAACTCGGAGATGCCGTTTTCGTCGTCGATCGGGCGTGCGGTGCGCACGATGTTCTCGGGGGCGTTCTCGTCCGGCACCCAGAAGCTCATCTCGGTGATGCGGTAGGCCTCGTCGGTGACCTCGGTGGCGAAGCGGAAGGCCTGGAAGGTCTCCACGGAGCGGGCCTGGATGCCGTCGGCCTGGCCCAGCTCGAGCCGGCCTGCCCGGCGCTCAATGATGCGGGTGTTCACGTCGGGGAACATGGACAGCTGAGCGGCGGCGATCGCACCGGCCGGCCCGCTGCCGACGATGAGCACGTCCATCTCGTCCGGCAGCTCGGGGGAGCGGTCGATGCCGTAACCGGCGGCCTCGGCCTTGCGGGGGTCCTGGGAGACGTACCCGTTGTGATGGAAGTGCATGGGTGGGTCCTTTCCGTGCCACCCCCGCGGGGGGGAGGGGGGAGCGTAGTGGGTGCGGTGGGAATTTAGTTTTGGGGTGGGCGCGCATGTGCCGGGGCCGTACGGGACCGGAGGGCGCACCCCTCTAGCTATGAAATATACGATTCACAGTCGCGCGGCGGGCTCGGTCCGGCCCTCGACGGCGAGCTGCTCCTGCCACGGCCGTTCCCAGATGAAGTGGCCGGTTTCCTGCACGCTCTCGTAGTCGTGGCCCAGCGGGATGCCCTTGCGCTCGCGCAGGCACAGCGCCACGAGGAGGCCGATGACGGAGGCGGTGACCAGGTAACCCGTGATCGCCCACGTTGTACCCGTGCGGGTGTAGAGGGTGGCCGCGATGGTGGGGGCGAAGGCGCCGCCGAGGATGGAGCCGATGGCGTAGGTGATCGAGGCCCCGGAGGCGCGCACGGAGGCCGGGAAGAACTCGGCGTAGGTCGCACCCGTGTGGCCGTAGGTCAGCCCCAGGCCCACGGTGAGGAAGATCAGGGCGGCGTAGATGCGGCCGAGGTCCGCGGAGTTGACCAGGGGGAACAGCAGGAACGCGCCGATGCCCTGGACGATGAAGCCGAGGATGAAGGTGTTCCTGCGGCCGATGATGTCGGAGATGTAGCCGGCGAGGGCGGTGGAGAGCATCCAGGTGAAGCCGGAGACCGTCACGGCCAGGAGGATGTCACCGCGGTTCATGCCCAGCCCCTTGACGGCGTAGTTCTGGATGTAACCGCCGGTGGTCATGTACCCCACGGTGCCGTTGGCCGCGAAGAGCAGGGCACCCATGAGCACGAGCGGGCTGAAGCGGCGGAACAGGGTGCCGACCGGGTTGGTGACCTCCACCTCCTTGATCTCCGCCATCTCTTCGAAGACGGGGGATTCCTCCACGCCCATGCGGATGAACAGACCGATGATGACCAGCACGGCAGAGAAGAGGAAGGGCACGCGCCAGCCCCAGCTCATGAAGGCGTCACCCGGGGCGATGGCGTCCATCAACGCAAGCGCGCCGGAGGAGAGCAGCAGGCCGGCCGGCACGCCCACCTGGGGGCCGGCACCGAACAGGCCGCGCTTGGCGGTGGGGGCGTGCTCGACGCTGAGCAGGACCGCGGAGCCCCACTCGCCGCCCGCGGAAATGCCCTGGATGATGCGCAGGCAGATCAGCAGGACGGGGGACCAGATGCCGATCATTGCGTAGGTGGGCAGCAGGCCGATCAGGGCGGTTGCCCCGCCCATGGCGAAGAGGGTGACCATGAGGACGAGCCGGCGGCCGAGCTTGTCGGCGAAGTGGCCGGCGAAGAACGCGCCCAGTGGTCGGAACAGAAAGGACAGGCCCACGGTGAGGAAGCTGACGATGGTCGCGGTGCTGGAGCCCAGGCCGGCGAAGATCAGCTGGTTGAAGACCAGGCCCGCGGTGGCCGCGTAAAGGAAGTAGTCGTACCACTCAATGGCAGTGCCGATCGTGGTCGCGGCGACGACGCGCCCCCGCTCCTTCGTCATCGTTGCTTGTGTCATGTTCCAACCTCTGGTTTCGGGTGTGCTGGGCGTCTCCGGCACGGGAAGCGTGTGACCCGGAGCACTTGCGTAGGTGTACCAAATCATATACGATTCGGTTCCGAACGCAAGGCGTTGCCGGAAATTCCTTTCATCACCCTGGAGAACCTTCGCTATGACCACACCCGCCCACCTCCCGGTAGAACCGGGCAAGATCATCGCCGTGCATGTGGCTTTCGAGTCGCGCGCCGCACAGCGGGGGCGCCGCCCCTCCGCGCCCTCGTACTTCCTCAAGGCAACCAGCTCCCTGTCCGGTTCCGGTGACGTCGAGCGCCCCGCCGGGTGCGAGCTTCTCGCGTTCGAGGGTGAGATCGCACTCATCATCGGCACGAGGGCGCACCGGGTCTCCCTGGAGGACGCATGGTCCCACGTCGGCTGGGTGACCGCCTCGAACGACCTCGGCATCTACGACTACAAGTCCCAGGACAAGGGTTCGAACACCCGCTCCAAGTCCCGAGACGGTTACACCCCCGTAGGGCCGAACTACATCGATGCCTCCACCGTCGACCCCGCGGGCCTGCGCCTGCGCACCTGGGTCAACGGCGAGCTCGCCCAGGACGACACCTCCTCCGCCGAGGACCTCATCTTCCCGCTCGCCCAGTTCGTCGCCGACCTGTCCCAGCACATGACCCTGGAGCCCGGCGACATCATCCTCACCGGCACGCCCGAGGGTTCGACAGTGATCAAGGACGGCGACGTCGTCGAGGTCGAGGTGGACGCGCCGGGTGCGCCTGGCGCACCGACCTCGGGGCGGCTGACCACCCGCGTAGTCGAGGGCCCGGGCGACTTCGACCCCGCCTTGGGCCTGATGCCGAAAACGGACGACAAGCTGCGCGAGGACGCGTGGGGCTCGCGGGAGGCTGCGGGGCTTGCTCCCGAAAGCCCCGCCGGTGCCCCGCTCAGCCCCGAGCTGCGTGCAAAGCTCATGGAGGCGCCGACGGCCGGCCTCTCCGCCGAGCTGCGCGCGCGCGGTTTGAACCAGGTGGTCATCGAGGGCGTGTACCCGCAGACCCCGGGAACCAAGCTCGTCGGCCCCGCCCGCACCCTGCGCTTCCTGCCGGAGCGCGAGGACCTTTTCAAGACCCACGGTGGCGGCTTCAACGCCCAGAAGCAGGTCTTTGACGCGGTCGGGGAGGGTGAGGTCATCGTCATCGAGGCCCGCCGCCAGCCCGAGTCCGGCACGATGGGCGACATTCTGGCCCTGCGCGCCCGGCACCGCGGTGCCGCCGGCGTGGTCACCGACGGCGGCGTGCGCGACTACGCGGCGGTCAAGGAAATCGGCCTGCCCGTGTTCACGCAGGGCGCCCACCCCGCGGTGCTCGGCCGGCGCCACGTTCCGTGGGACGTCGATACGGCGATCGCCTGCGGGAACGTGGCGGTGCTCCCGGGCGACATCATCGTCGGCGACGACGACGGGGTCGTGGTCATCCCCCGCGGGATCGTCGAGGAGGTCGTCGACGCGGCGCTGGCCAAGGAGCACCAGGATGGGTGGGTGGCCGAGCAGGTCAAGGCCGGCCACAAGCTCGACGGCATGTTCCCCCCGACCGGGGAGAACAAGAAGGCCTACGAAGAGTACGCGGGCAAGTAGCGGGGCAGCGCGTGACGACGACCCAGGTGCCCGCCGGAACATCCAAGACGGAGAGGGCCTACGACTGGATCCGCGAGCGGATCCGCACCCGGGAGTACGAGCCGGGCCACCGCCTCGTGCTTTCCAGCATCGCCGAGTCCCTGGATGTCAGCGTCGTCCCCGTCCGAGAGGCCATCCGCATCCTCGAGGCCGAGGGGATGGTCACCTACGAGCACAACGTCGGCGCGCGGGTGTCCATCCTCAATCGCCGCGAGTACGCCGAGACCATGGAAACGGTCGCGGTGCTCGAGGCAGCGGCGACGGCACTTGCCTCCCCGCACGCGACGGACGGGGACCTCGCCGAGGCGGAGCGGATCAACGAGGAGATGAAGGAGCTGATCAATGACTTCGACGCGGTGGCGTTTACCGCCCTGAACCAGCAGTTCCACAGCGCGCTCTTCCGCCACTGCCCGAACAGGCGCCTGGTCAACCTGGTGCTGCGGGAGTGGGAGGAGCTGGACCGCCACCGCGTGTCCACCTTCCGCTACGTGCCGGAGCGCGCCGCAACCTCCGTCGCGGAGCATTCCCAGCTGATCGCCCTGATCCGCGCGAAGGCGTCCCCCGACTATATCGAGACCGTCGCCCGACAGCACCGTATGGCGACGCTGAAGGTCTACCTCGACCACGTCGACCACCCCGACACCCCCTGATAACCAACCCCTGAGAAACCCCACCACCGAGGAGAAAAACCATGACCTACGACAACAGTGCAGCAAAGCCCGACAACCTGCCGGAGAAGATCCTCCACTACATCAACGGCGAGTTCGTCGAGTCCCTCGACGGCGACGAGTTCGAGGTCCTCGATCCCGTCACCAACGAGACCTACATCAAGGCCGCCTCCGGCAAGTCCGCCGACATCGATCGCGCGGTCGCCGCCGCGAAGCACGCCTTCGACAACGGCCCGTGGGCCCGCGCCCTGCCGCGTGAGCGCTCCCGCGTCCTGCACAAGATCGCGGACATCGTCGAATCCCGCGCCGAGACCCTCGCCGCCTGGGAGTCCTTCGACTCCGGTCTGCCCATCACGCAGGCCAGCGGCCAGGCCCGCCGCGCCGCGGAGAACTTCCGCTTCTTCGCGGACCTCATCGTCGCCCAGACCGACGACGCCTTCAAGGTCCCCGGCCGCCAGATCAACTACGTCAACCGCAAGCCGGTCGGCGTCGCCGGTCTGATCACCCCCTGGAACACCCCGTTCATGCTCGAGTCCTGGAAGCTGGCGCCCGCGCTGGCCACAGGCAACTCCGTGGTGCTCAAGCCCGCCGAGTTCACCCCCCTGTCCGCGCAGCTGTGGGGCGGCATCTTCGAGGAGGCCGGCCTGCCCAAGGGCGTATTCAACCTCGTCAACGGCTTCGGCGAGGAAGGCTACGCCGGCGACCCGCTGGTCAAGCACCCCGACGTCCCGCTGATCTCCTTCACCGGCGAGTCCCGCACGGGCCAGATCATCTTCGGCAACTCCGCGCCCTTCCTCAAGGGCCTGTCCATGGAGCTCGGCGGCAAGTCCCCGGCCGTCGTGTTCGAGGACGCCGACCTGGAGGCCGCCATCGACGCGACCATCTTCGGCGTGTTCTCCCTCAACGGCGAGCGCTGCACCGCCGGCGCGCGCATTCTGGTCCAGCGCTCGATCTACGACGAGTTCGTGGAGCGCTACGCCGCCCAGGCCTCCAACGTCAAGGTCGGCCTGCCGTCCGACCCGTCCACCGAGGTCGGTGCCCTGGTCCACCCGGAGCACTACGAGAAGGTCATGAGCTACGTGGAGATCGGCAAGCAGGAGGCCCGCCTCGTCGCCGGCGGCGGCCGCCCCGAGGGCTTCGAGGAGGGCAACTTCGTCCAGCCCACCGTCTTCGTCGACGTCAAGCCCGAGGCCCGCATCTTCCAGGAGGAGATCTTCGGCCCCGTCGTCGCCATCACCCCCTTCGACACGGAGGAGGAGGCCCTCGAGCTGGCCAACAACACCAAGTACGGCCTCGCCGCCTACATCTGGACCTCCGACCTGAAGCGCGCCCACAACTTCGCGCAGAACGTCGACTCCGGCATGGTGTGGCTGAACTCCAACAACGTCCGCGACCTGCGCACCCCGTTCGGCGGTGTGAAGGCCTCCGGCCTCGGCCACGAGGGCGGCTACCGCTCGATCGACTTCTACACGGAGCAGCAGGCAGTCCACATCAACCTCGGCGAGGTCCACAACCCCGTCTTCGGCAAGCAGGGCAAGTAAGCCCCGTCCCCGCACCCCCACATCAAGGAGAAAAGTCATGACCGCACAGGCACCCGATATCCTGCGTTGCGCCTACATGGAGATCATCGTCACCGACCTCGCCGAGTCCCGCCGCTTCTACGTGGACACCCTCGGCCTGGTCGTCACCGAGGAGGATGACGAGGCCATCTACCTGCGCACCTACGAGGAGTTCATCCACCACAACCTGGTGCTGCGCAAGGGCCCCGAGCCGGCCGTGGCCGCGTTCTCGTTCCGTGTCCGTTCCCCGGAGGACCTGGACAGGGCCGTCGCATTCTACGAGGAGCGCGGCTGCCGCGTGGAGCGGCGTAAGGAGGGCTTTGTCAAGGGCATCGGCGACTCCGTGCGCGTGGAGGATCCCCTGGGCTTCCCCTACGAGTTCTTTCACGACGTCAAGCACGAGAAGCGCCTCGCGTGGTCCTACGATGCCCACATCCCGGGTGCCCTGGTCCGACTGGACCACTTCAACCAGATCACCCCGGACGTGCCCAAGGCCGTGGAATACATGGAGGACCTCGGTTTCCGCATCACCGAGGACATCCGCGACAAGGAGGGCACCGTCTACGCGGCGTGGATGCGCCGCAAGCCCACCGTGCACGACACCGCCATGACCGGCGGCGACGGCCCGCGTATGCACCACATCGCCTTCGCCACCCACGAGAAGCACAACATCATCGCCATCTGCGACAAGCTGGGCGCGCTGCGGGAGTCCGACCGCATCGAGCGCGGGCCCGGCCGCCACGGCGTGTCCAACGCGTACTACCTCTACCTGCGCGACCCCGACGGCCACCGCGTGGAGATCTACACGCAGGACTACTACACCGGCGATCCGGACAACCCGGTGGTGACCTGGGACGTGCACGACAACCAGCGCCGCGACTGGTGGGGCACCCCGGTCGTGCCCTCCTGGTACCGCGACGGTTCCCGCGTGCTCGACCTCGACGGGAACCTCGTCGACCTGGTCACCCGCACCGACGCATCCGAGCTGGAGCAGACCATCGGCGCCGACGGGTTCTCCTACACCCGCGAGGACGACGCCGAGGAGATGCCCGACTGGAAGCAGGGCGAGTTCAAGCTGGGCCACAGCCTCTAGGACCGGCGCGCCCGCGGTGGCGCTGACAAGGGAAGAAAACCGGCCCGAACTACACGCACTGGAGTGACTGACATTGCTGGAAAAGAAGGTAATCGACCGCATCGCGGACGAGCTGGCGGAGGCGGAGAGCACCCGCTCCATGGTCCCTCTGCTGACCAGGCGCTACCCCGGGATGGAGGTCGAGGACTCGTACGCCGTCCAGGCCGAATGGGTGCGCCGGGGTGAGCAGGCCGGGCGTCGGCTCGTCGGCCGCAAGATCGGCCTGACCTCGAAGGTCATGCAGGAGGCGACCGGTATCACCGAGCCGGATTACGGCGCCATCTTCGACGACATGATCTTCGAGAACGGCTCCGTGATCGAGCACGGCCAATTCTCCAATGTGCGCATCGAGGTCGAGCTTGCGTTCGTGCTGAAGAAGGACCTCTCCGGGCCGAACGCGACAATCTTCGATGTCCTCGACGCCACGAAGTACGTGGTGCCTGCCCTGGAGATCCTCTCCAGCCGCATCGAGATGCAGGGACGCACCATCGTGGACACCATCAGCGACAACGCCGCGATGGGCGCGATGGTCTACGGCGGCAACCCCGTCGCCCCGGACGCCGTGGATCTGCGCTGGGTCTCCGCGCTGCTCTACCGCAACGAGTCCCTCGAGGACACCGGCGTCGCCGCGGCGGTGCTCAACCACCCCGCGATGGGTGTGGCGTGGCTGGCCAACAAGCTCCACGGCCACGGGGACGCCCTCAAGGCGGGTGACATCATCCTCGCCGGATCCTTCACCAAGCCCATGTGGGTGCACAGGGGCGACACCGTCCACGCCGACTACGGAAAGCTGGGAGCGATCACATGCCGTTTCGTCTAGAACTTCCCCCCACCTTCGCCGAGCGGGTCTCGGCGCTGCCTGAGGGCGACGCCCTCGTCGGCGCGTGGGTCACCTCCGGCTCCGCCACCAACGCGGAGATCGTCGCCAACGCGGGTTTCAGCTGGGTGCTTATCGACGCCGAGCACTCCCCGTACGGGCTTGAAACCATCCTCGACCTGCTGCGCGCCGTCGGCTCCTCCCGGGCGACACCCGTGGTGCGCCTGCCCGTGCTGGACACCGCGCTGATCAAGCAGTATCTGGACCTGGGGGCGCAGAACCTCATGGTCCCGATGGTGCACACCCCGGAACAGGCGGAGCAGGCCGTCGCCGCGATGCACTACCCGCCGCGCGGTGTGCGCGGGGTGGGCAGCGCCCTGGCGCGCTCCTCCCGGTGGAACGGGGTGGAGAACTACCTCGCCCGCGCCAGCGAGTCGGTGAGCCTGACCGTGCAGATCGAATCCAAGCAGGCCGTGGAAAACGCCGCCGAAATCTTCGCCGTCGAGGGCGTGGACCAGGTCTTCGTCGGCCCCTCCGACCTGGCAGCGTCGATGGGCCTGCTGGGTCAGCAGACCCACCCGGAGGTGCTCGCCGCCGTGGAAGAGACCTTCCGGGCCGCCCGCGAAGCTGGTAAACCGGTGGGTGTCAACGCTTTCAATCTCGACCAGGCCCGCACGTATCTGCGACAGGGTGCGGCGTTCGCCCTCGTGGGCGCTGACGTCCAGCTGCTGGCGAACTCGGCGCGCGCGCTGGCCGCGGACTTCACGCACGACAACTAAGGAGCTAGGGAAATGGTTAACACGGAAGAACTTCTGAACAAGATTGAGAAGCGTCTGTTCATCGGCGGCGAGTGGCGCGACGGCTCGGCGGGGGAGACCTACGAGGTACTCAACCCCGCCACGGAGGAGGTGCTCGCGACGATGGCCTCCGGTACCCGCGAGGACTCCCTCGCCGCTCTGGATGCCGCACACGCGGCCCGAAAGGAATGGGAGCGCACCGCACCGCGCACCCGCGCCGAGATCCTGCGCAGGGGTTACGACCTGATGATGGAGCGCGCCGAAGAGTTCGCCACCATCATGACCCTGGAGATGGGCAAGTCCTTTACGGAGGCGAAGGGCGAGGTCGCCTACGGTTCCGACTACCTGCTCTGGTTCTCCGAGGAGGCGAATCACTTCTTCGGCCACACCAACCAGTACCCGGCCAAGGGCAACCGCATGGTCACCGTGCACAAGCCGGTGGGCCCGTGCCTGCTGATCACCCCGTGGAACTTCCCGCTGTCCATGGCCACGCGCAAGATCGCCCCGGCGCTGGCGGCGGGCAACACGGTGATCGTCAAACCGGCGAAGCTGACGCCGCTGACCATGCAGTACTTCGTGCAGACGATGGTGGAGGCCGGCGTTCCCGACGGTGTGATCAACATCGTCTCCTCGAAGTCCGCCTCCAACGTCTCCGAGCCGATCATGGAGGATCCGCGCCTGCGCAAGATGTCCTTCACGGGTTCCACCCCGGTCGGCTCCTCGCTCATGGAGCTTGCGGCGAAGAACGTCATCAAGGTCTCGCTCGAGCTGGGGGGCAACGCCCCCGCCATCGTGTTCGCGGACGCCGACGTTGACGGTGCCGTCGCGGGTGTCAAGGCCGCGAAGATGCGCAACATCGGCGAGGCGTGCACTGCCGCCAACCGCATCCTGGTGCACGAGTCCATTGCGGAGGAGTTCACCGCGAAGTTCGTCGAGGCGGTTGCCGCGATGAAGGTGGGCAACGGCATGGACGAGGGTGTGGAGGTCGGCCCCCTCGTGGAGGCCAAGGCCGTCGAGCACATGAAGGAGCTCGTTGAGGACGCCGTCGCCCACGGCGGCACCGTCCGAACCGGCGGCAAGGCCGTCGACGGCAGGGGCTACTTCTTCGAGCCGACCGTCATCACGGGTGCGTCGCGGGACGCGAAGGTGTTCCGCGAGGAGATCTTCGGGCCCATCGCGCCCATCTTCACCTTCTCCACCGAGGAGGAGGCGTGGGAGATGGCCAACGACACCGAGTACGGCCTCGCCTCCTACGTGTTCTCCGAGAACCCGGACATGATGTTCCGTGCCTCGGACAACCTGGAGTTCGGCATCCTCGGTTTCAACTCCGGCGTCATCTCGGACGCGTCCATCCCCTTCGGTGGCGTGAAGGCCTCCGGCCTGGGCCGCGAGGGATCGCGCGAGGGGATGCTCGAGTACACGGAGGTCCAGCACATCGGCACCCGCGACCCGTACGAGCGCGTCAAGTAGCTTCGCGTGCGGCTGAAACCCTGCCCGGTCACCTGGCCGGGCGGGGTTTTTGTTTGCCTGCTCAGGCCGCGCCGGGGGCGGAAAGGGCCTGCTTACGGAAGGCGCTCGGGCTGATCCCGTACGCACCCTTGAACAGGCGCGACAGGTGCGAGGGGTCCGGCAGACCCACCTCGGCGCCGATGGTGACGATGGCGTCGCCGGCGCGGCGCGGATCCGCCAGCTTGGAGCGCAGCAGGCGCAGGCGCTTGTCGCGGATCACAGCGGCAACTGTTGTGCCCGTCCCGGAAAAAAGGCCGTGGAGGTGGCGCACGGAGATGAACAGCGCGTCGGCGATGGTGCGTGGGTTGAGTTCCGGGTCTGCAAGGTGGGCGTCGATGACGGCGTGCGCGCGGCGGATGAGGGTGTCGGTGCGGTCGTTGTCGCTCTCCGGGCCGAGCTCGGAGGCGAGGACGGCGACCAGCATGTCGAGCGCGGAGTGGATCAGGGCGCTGCCGTGGGGGCCGTCGAGAAGCGAGAAGTTGTTGGCGAGCTGCCGCAGGAGAGGGACGATAACCGTTCCCAGCCCCTCGTCCGCCGCGACCCGCCGGGCGGTGATGCCGCGGATGCTCGCGCCCGGGAGCTGCACGAGGCGCTCGGGGAAGAGGATGATCAGGCTGCGCTGATCGCCGCTGTAGCACAGGTGGTACGGCCGGTGTGTGACGTAGAGGGCGAGGTCGCCCGGGCGGAGGTGGGTGGTCCGGCCGTCCTGGGTGACCACCAGCTCGCCGTCAAGCTGGAGGCTGAGCTTGCAGTACGGGCCCGCGTGGCGGGCGTTCGCGGCGGCGCTGACCTCGTCGAGGGAGACGGTGTGGGCCGGTGTCTCCAGGAAGAACAGGCTCACCCCGTCGATGTCCATGCGCTGGATGGAGCCCGAGAATGCGGTGGGGGCATCGGCATTGATGCGCAGCGCACCGAACCCGGCGGTGGCCTCGCGCCACTGGGGGAGGGACAGGCTGGTGCTCACCTGGATGGACACGGGGCCTCCTTCCGCCGGTGGTGCGCCCTGGGACGGGCAGATCCCTGGCTCTGATCCTTGACACCGGATGAAACATTCGTGCACGGAATGTGAACTACGGTACACCACGGTCAAAGTAGTTAGGTGCCGCTCATGAGATGATGGCGGAGTTCGAACACAACCTTTTGCACACCCCCGAGGACAGGAGCACCCCGTGTCTTTCCCATCTACTCTTCCTACGACGAGCTTCTCGCGGCCATTGATGCCGGCGAGTCCGGGCGCGAGATTCTCAACCCCGCAACGGGTGAGCGCGTCGGCTTCGCGGACACCGACACCGTCGAGGACCTCAACAGCGCCGTCGCGCGCGCCCGGGAGGCCTTTGCGACGTCCCGCACCACCACCCACGAAGAGCGCAGCGCCATGCTCAACGCTGCGGCAGATGCCATCGACGCGAACGCGGAGCCGCTGGCGGAGCTGCTCTCCCGCGAACAGGGAAAGCCCCTGAACGGACCGAACGCCCGTTTCGAGGTCGGCGCGTGCTCGGGGTGGCTGCGCGCCACCGCCTCCTTCGAGCTTGAACCCGAGGTCGTCGTCGACGACGGCGAGACCTACTCCACCATGACGTACCGCCCGATCGGGGTCGTGGGTGCCATCGGCCCGTGGAACTGGCCGATGATGATCACCGTCTGGCAGGTCGCCCCCGCCCTGCGCATGGGCAACACCGTGGTGGTCAAGCCCTCGGAGTACACCCCGCTGTCCGTCAAGGCGCTGATCCACCTCATCGCCACCGCCGTACCGGAGGGCGTGCTCAACTACGTCTCCGGCGACCGCGAGCTCGGCGCCGCGCTGTCGAAGCACGAGGACGTGGACAAGATCATGTTCACCGGCTCGACCGCGACCGGCCAGAAGATCATCGAGGCCTCCGCGCCCACCTACAAGCGCCTCACCCTGGAGCTCGGCGGCAACGACGCGGGCATCGTGCTTGACGACGTCGACCCGAAGGCCGTCGCCGAGGGCCTCTTCTGGGGCGCCTTCATCAACACCGGCCAGACCTGTGCCGCCCTGAAGCGCCTCTACGTGCCGGACGCCATCTATGACGAGGTCGTCGACGCGCTCGCCGAGTTCGCCGCGAACGTCCCCATGGGCGAGGGCATCGACGAGAACAACGTTCTCGGCCCCCTGCAGAACAAGGCGCAGTTCGACATCGTCGCCGACCTCGTGCAGAAGGCGAAGGACTCGGGTGCCCGCATCGTCATGGGCGGTGACCCCGAGGAGGGGCAGAAGGGTTACTTCTACCCGACGACCCTCGTCGCCGACATCGACCCGGGCAACGCTCTAGTGGTGGAGGAGCAGTTTGGTCCCGCCCTGCCGATCGTGCGCTACACCACGCTCGACGAGGCCATCGACATGGCCAACTCCCTCGACGTGGGCCTCGGCTCCTCCGTCTGGTCCTCCGACCGCGAGCGCGCCCTCAAGGTGGCCGAGCGCCTGGAGGCCGGCACGACGTGGATCAACAACCACGGCGCCGTCGACCCGCGCATCCCCTTCGGGGGTGTCGGCCACTCCGGTTACGGCGTCGAGTTCGGCGTCGAGGGTCTTAAGGGCCTCGGCCAGCCGCACGTGATCACGGGCTAGGGTTTCCGGGAACGGCCGAAGGGGCCGTCGAAAAGCACTCCGCTTCTCGACGGCCCCTTGAACGCGCACTAGGCGGAGTAGGACTTATCCCAGGCTTCGAGGAACGCGTCCGTCTCCTCCGCGTTGGTGACGGTGATGCGGATGCCCTCGGGGAAGGCGCGCACGAGGAGGTTGTTCTCGGCGAGCTTCTTCGCCAGGTCCTGGGGGCTGACGCCAAGGGACTCGGCGGGGATCCAGACGAAGTTGGTCTGCGACTCCGGGGAACCGAGGGGGGCGAGGGCCCCGTGTAACCGCTCGCGCTGCTCGGCGGTGGTACGCACCCGCTTGTCCAGCTCATCCTGCATCTCCAGCGAGGCCAGGGCGCCGGTCTGGGCGATGGAGCTGACGCTGAAAGGCACGGCGACCTTGTTCAGGGCCTCGATGATTTCCTCGGGCCCGAAGGCGTAGCCGATGCGCGCGCCGGCGAGACCATATGCCTTGGAGAAGGTGCGAAGGCCGACGACGTTCGGGTAGGCGGAGATCTCCTCGGTGGCGATGGGGGAGGTTCCGGAGAGGTTGTACTCGAAGTAGGCCTCGTCGAGCCCGACGAGAACGTCGGCCGGAACCTTGGACATGAAGTCCTTCCACTCTTCCTTGGTGATGGTCGTCGCGGTCGGGTTGTTGGGGTTGCACACGAAGATGAGCTTCGTGTTCTCGCTCACCGCCGCGAGCAGCCCATCCAGGTCGACGCGGTGGTCGGCGGTGAGCGGCACCGCGACTGGGTTGGCACCGGCCACGCGGGCGAAGATCGGGTAGGCCTCGAAGGAGCGCCAGGGGAAGACCACGTCGTCGCCCGGCTGAGCCACAATGTTGACCAGCTGCTGGCACAGTGCGGAGGAGCCCGTGCCCACCGCCACCTGCTCGGGCGCGAGCCCCAGGTGGCCCGCAATGGCGGTGCGCAGCTCCAGGGCGCCCATGTCCGGGTAGCGGTTGATGGTCTCGAGGGACTCCGCCATGGCCGCCTTGACGGAGGGCAGCGGGCCCTCCGCGATCTCGTTGGAGGAGAGCTTCACGGCCGCGTCGTTGCGCGCACCGGGGACGTAGGCGGGGAGGTGGGAGAGGTCGGGTCGGATCACGGGGGTGTACTCCTTCAGGGGCTTTTCGGGCGGTGTCGGTTAACTCTGGCTCGCTGCGAACCGTACCCCGCGGCGCGTGCTGCGGGGTACGGTGGGCGCGCGGTGTCTACGGGTTGCGGGGGCCGCGGGGTCCGAAGTCGAAGTCGGCGGTGGCGGGTCCGAAGCCCTGCAGGGCCTTGGGGGCGTCGAAGGGGTCGAGGTGCATCTCGATGAACGCGCCCTTGTCCGAGTCGGCGACCTTCGCCAGCACGTCCTCGAGCTCGCCCTCCGTGGAAACCTTGTGGCACTCCACGGTGGTGTCGGCCTTGAACACCCTGGGCAGCTCGCTGAATTGCCAGTTCTGGATGTCGTTGTACTCCTGCTCCATGCCGAGGATGAAGCGCTCGATGGTGTAACCGCGGTTGTTCATCAGGAAGATGATGGGCTTGAGGTCCTCGCGCAGGATGGTGGAGAGTTCCTGTGCGGTGAGCTGGAAGGACCCGTCGCCGATGAACAGCAGGTGGCGGCGCTGCGGGGCGGCGAGCATCGCGCCCATGAGGGCGGGAAGGGTGAAGCCGATCGAGCCCCAGATGGGCGAGTTGATGTACTTCACCGAATCCGGCATGCGCTGCGGGCCCAGCCCAATGTTGGAGGTGCCGGCCTCGGCGATGACCACGTCGCCCTCCCGGATGAAGTTGGCGATGCGCGGCCACAGGCGGGCCTGGGTGAGGGATTTATCCGGCTGGACGTCGTACTCCGGCGCGCCGACCGGCTCCGCCTCGGTCTTGGCCCGCTCGGGGATGGCCGAGGCAATGTCCTCGAGCACCTCGAGGGAGTTGATGCCCACGATGAACTCCTGGTCGAGCACCATGTGCTGGTCGCCGAAGTTGACCACCCGGTCCTCCGGGAGGGCGTGGGTGAAGTTGCCGGAGTTGACCTCGATGAACCGCGGGTTGGTGGTGACCAGGAAGTCCGAACCCTCCACCTGCTCGCGCACCCCCGGCGCGGAGGCGGCGCCGTTGTAGGTGCCCACGCACAGCGGGTGGCGCTCGTTGAGCTGCGCCTTGGCGGACGCCATGTGTGCGTAGGGGATCTGGGCACGGTCGATGATGCGGCGGAACACGTCGGTGAAGCCGTGCCGGTCCGTGTCCTGGTCGAGCAGGAAGAGCGGCCGCTCAGCCTTGGTGAACTCGCCCAGGAATTTCTCCACGGCCGCTTGGCGACGCTCCGAGTCGCTCGACGGGAGCTCCACGGTGAACGGGGCATCCGGCACCTCCACCTCGAGGTGGGTGATGTCGGAGGGGATCTGGATGTGCACCGGGCGCTTCTCGCGCACGCAGGTGCGCAGTGCGCGGTCGAATTCCTCGACCACGTTCATCGGGGACACGCGGATGGCGACCTCGGTGAAGGGCCGGAAGGCGTCGAGCATGTTGTCGTAGTCGCCGTCGGCGAGGGAGTGGTGCAGGTTCCAGCGGTACTCGGTGGCGTACTGCGGGGGAGCACCGGCGATGGAGACGACAGGGACGTGCTCGGCGCGGGCCCCGGCGATGCCGTTGAGCGCGGAAAGCTCGCCGACACCGTACGTGGTGAGCAGGGCGCCCACGCCGTGGAGGCGGGCGTAACCGTCGGCTGCGTAGGCCGCGTTGAGCTCGTTGCACGTGCCCACGAAGCGGAAATCGTCCGCGGCCTCGATCTGCTCCAGGAAGCTCAGGTTGAAGTCGCCGGGCACACCGAGGATTTCCCGGATGCCGAGGGCCTTGAGCCGGTCGATGACGAAATCACCGATGGTCATTGTTGCCACAGTGTTCTCCTTGGTGTTGTGTTTACCGGCGGGGTGCCGGGGTTGTTTGGCGTCTAGCGGGTGATGATCGATCCGTCTGCCGCGTGGTCAGCAGCGACCCGGGGAGCGGCGATGGCGAGGGGGCTCTCCCCATTATCGGTTACACCCATGCGCCGGTCGTTCATCAGCTTGCCCTGCCAGATCACGCCGAGGGCGAGGATCCAGCCGATGAGGGCGATCAGGCCGGTGCGGTACTCGGGCAGGATGCCCATGAGCACGATAACGAGGGCGAACACCGCCAGGCAGAGCCAGTTGGCGAAGGGGTAGAGCGGGGCACGGAACCGCGCGGTGTTGCCCGCGCGGTTGAAGCGCTGGCGGAACTTCAGGTGGGACAGCACGACACCGGTCCAGGTGATGAGCTCCGCCCCGGTGATGATGGCGAGCAGGACGACGAAGATCTTGCCCTCGAAGAAGTAGTTCAGGACCACGACGACGGCCATGAGCGCGGCGTCGAAAAGCAGTGCCCGGAGGGGCAGGCCCTTGGCCGTCGTCGCACCGAAGAACGCGGGGGCCTGGCCATTGCAGGCGAGGTCGCGCAGCATCCGGCTGCCGGAGTATGTCATGGTGTTGAGCACGGAGGCGACGGCGACCATGATCACGATGTTGAGGGCCGTGGCTGCGCCGTTGACGCCGATCGTGGAGAGCACCCGCACGAAGGGGCTGGCGTTGGTGTCCTGCTGGTCCCACGGGGCGAGGAGGAGAATGACACCGATGCCGCCGATGTAGAAAACGAGGATGCGCCAGATCACGGAATTGATGGCCTTGGGGATCGCCTTCTCGGGATCGGAGGCCTCACCGGCCGCGGTGCCGAGGGACATGATGCCGCCGAAGGTGAAGATAACGGCGACGAGCGAGTAGAGAATGCCGGTGACGCCGTTCGGCATGAACCCGCCGTGCTCCCAGAGGTTGGAGAAGCCGACGGCGGGCTCCGGGGTGAGTCCGAAGACGAGCGCGAGCCCGCCCACGATCATGAGGATCAGCGCGGCGACCTTGATGAAGGACAGCCAGTACTCGGCTTCGGCGAAGACGCCGACGTGGAGCAGGTTGATCGCCACGATGGTCACCAGGGACACCAGTGCGGTGATCCAGTGCGGGATGCTGGGGTACCAGAAATCGAGGAAGGTTCCCATGGCGGTGAGCTCGAGCATGCCGACGACGATGGTGGTGAACCACCAGTTCCAGCCGGTGATGAATCCGGCGCGACGGCCGAGGTACTCACGGGAGTAGGCGGCGAAGGTGCCGGAGACGGGGTGCTCCACCGCCATCTCGCCGAGCATGCGCATGAGGAAGTAGATGATGAAGCCGACCACGGCGTAGGAGACGAGCACGGCGGGTCCGGCGTAGGTGATCGAGGACGCGGAGCCGAGGAACAGCCCCGTGCCGATCGCCGAACCGAAGGCGATCATCTGCAGGTGCCGGTTCTTCACCCGGCGTTGCAACCCCTCGTCGGCGGGTCCCTCCGCCGCGGGCGTTGCGGCGACGGGAGATTTGTCGTGGGCCATATTTACCCTCCAGTGTGATTCGGGACATAGTTTTGTGCCTAAACGGAAATTATCGTTGCCCCTGGATTGCTTGTCACCGCACAAAACAAACAACTAATTTTGACATATGTCGCACATTCCCCCGATTCAGGAGGCGGCCGACGATTTGGCCCGCCGGTTGAAGCGCTCCGTGGAGGTGGATTCCCCTTCGCTCCACGTCATCTGCGCCTCCGCCCAGCACGGGCCCATCGACCAGAGCCGGATCAGCTCCATCATCAACCGGACCCCGCCGCTGGAGCCGGTGCCCTGGATGCTCGGCTTCGGCATCCAGGAGTCCACCGCACCGGTGCGCATCCCGCCCAACGACGAGTATGGAATGCTCGGGCGGATCTGCATACCCCTGCGGCACGGCGGAAGGCTTGTCGGGCACTTGTGGCTCATCGACTCCCCGCCGCTGACCGACCCCGAAATCGATGTGGCGGTGGCTGCGGCGTCATCCATCGCGGAGCTCGTCCAGCGCAGCGATTCCGCTCTCCCGAACGTGGCGGAGCAGCGCGGGGAGGTCGCCCGCCTCATCCTCAGCGGGGACGAGCCCTCGCTTGCCGACGCCCGCCAGCGCGACTGGCTGCCGGGGGACGGAACACTGACGGTGCGCAAGGTGCTGGTCGAGGCGCCCCCGGAAGCCATTCGCCGCTTCGGGGAGGAGCTGGCCCGCCCGACCTTCCACCGCCCCTACCTCGTGCACCCCGAGTTCAGCTCGGTCACCCTCATAGAGTCGCCGCGCACCGCGGAAGATACGGACTTGGTCACCGCAGATCTGCTCCATGCGGCGCGTGCGTGCGACGTCGACATCACCGCCTGGGGAACCGCGCGGGCCGTCGACGGCGTCAGCGCGGCAGCGGCGCTCGCCCGCGCGCGGTTCGTCGCGGAGGTGGCAAAGCTCTCGGGGGTGGAGTCGTTGGCGTGGGGTGAGGCCGGGGCCTGGCGCCTTCTCTTCGGCTGGGAGCTGCGCCCCGAAACGGTGCGCGCAGTCAGCCCGCACGCCGCGGCGCTCCTCGACGCGCCCACCAACTCCTACTGGCGCACTCTGTTGACGTATCTCGACTTGGGGCGCAACGTCACCGAGGCAGCCGCGGCATGCTTCATCCACCGCGCCACGCTGCACTATCGCCTCGACAGGGCGCGCGAGATCATGGGTGAGGCCACGCTTGACGACGGCTGGGAGACCGCCGCCCTCCACGTCGCGCTCAAGCTGCACGGCGTGTTGGAGTCGAGGAGCGAGCGTTAAGCCTGGCCCTCGAAGAGGGTTGTGACGGAGCCATTCTCGAAGATCTCGTGGATCGTCTTGGCCAGAAGGGGGGCGATGGACAGGACGGTGAGGTTGTCCCAGCCCTCGGTGGACTGCGGCAGGGTGTCCGTCGCAATGACCTCCTCGGCGCCGCACTTGCTCAGGCGCTCGCGGGCCGGGTCGGAGAAAACACCGTGGGTGGTGGCGATGAGCACGGACTTTGCGCCCGCGTCCTTGAGCACGCCGACGGCACCTGCGATGGTTCCGCCGGTGTCGATCATGTCGTCCATCAGGATGCAGTCCTTGCCGGAGACATCACCGACGACGCGGTTGGAGACGACCTGGTTGGCGGCGTCGATGTCGCGGGTCTTGTGGACGAAGGCCATGGGGGCGTCGCCAAGCGTGTTGGCCCACTTCTCGGCGGTCTTCACGCGGCCGGCATCGGGGGAGACCACGCAGAGGTTGTCCAGGGAGTACTTCTCCTTGATGTAGTCCGTGAGGATCGGCATGGCGTGCATGTGGTCGACGGGCCCGTCGAAGAAGCCCTGGATCTGGTCGGTGTGCAGATCCACGGAAACGATACGGTCCGCACCCGCGGCGGTGAGCAAGTCTGCGACGAGGCGGGCGGAGATGGGCTCGCGGCCGCGGTGCTTCTTGTCCTGGCGCGCGTAGGGGTAGAACGGCAGAATAGCCGTGATGCGCTTCGCGGAGCCTCGCTTGAGGGCGTCAATCATGATGAGCTGCTCCATCAGCCACTTGTTCAGCGGCTGGGCATGGGACTGCATGACGAAGCAGTCGGACCCGCGGACGGACTCCTCGAAACGGATGAAGATCTCGCCGTTGGCGAAGTCGCGCGCGGTGGTGGGCACGAGATCGATGCCCAGTTCCTTGGCGACGGCCTCGGCGAGCGCGGGGTGGGCGCGCCCGGAGAAGAGTTTGAGGTTCTTGTGGCTCTCGGTGGAATATCCGGTCATCGTTTTCCTTACTTCTCGCGTGCGTTCTTCGCGGCCTCGGCCGCGTCCGTGCCGGGGCGGTTCTTCTCCACCCAGCCCTCGATGTTGCGCTGGCGGCCCTCCTTGATGGCGAGCGCGCCCGCGGGCACATCTTCGGTAACAACTGTACCTGCGCCGGTGTACGCGCCGTCGCCGATGTTGACGGGGGCGACGAACATCGTGTCGGAGCCGGTGCGGCAGTAGTCGCCGATGGTGGTGTGGTGCTTGGAGATGCCGTCGTAGTTGGCGAAGACGCTCGAGGCGCCGATGTTGGACTCCCGGCCCACGGTGGCGTCACCGATGTAGGTCAGGTGCGGCACCTTGGAGCCGGGCCCGATCTGGGCGTTCTTCGCTTCCACGAACCCGCCGAGTTTGCCGTCCTCGCCCAGCTCGGTCCCCGGGCGGATGTAGGTGAAGGGGCCGACGGAGGCGCGTGCACCGATCACGCCGAGTTCGCCCTGGGTGCGCACGACCTTCGCGTCTTCCCCGACCTCCATGTCGGTCAGCGTCGTGTCGGGGCCGATCTCCGCGCGGTCGCCGATGACGGTCGAGCCCCACAGCTGGGTGTTCGGGTGGATGAGCACGTCCCGGCCGATCTCGACCTCGACGCCGATCCACGTGGTGGCCGGGTCGATGACGGTGGCGCCGGCGCGCATCGCGCGCTCGACGCTGCGGCGGTTCAGCTCGCGGCCGGCCTCGGCGAGCTGGACGCGGTCGTTCACGCCCGCGAGCTCCCGGGCATCGGGGGCGGTGAAGGCGGCCACGGTGCGCCCGTCACCGCGGGCAATGCCGAGCACATCGGTGATGTAGAGCTCGCCCTGTGCATTATTGGAGTCAATGCGCGTCAGCGCGTCGCGCAGCACGGCGCCGTCGAAAGCGAAGACACCGGAGTTGACCTCCGTGACCTTCCTCTGGGAGGCGGTGGCGTCCTTCTCCTCGACAATCTCGCGGACCCCGCCCGCCTCGTCGCGGATGATGCGCCCGTAACCGGTGGGGTTGTCCAGCTCGAGGGAGAGGACGGTGACGGCCGCCGAGGCAGCCTCGTGGGCATCGATAAGCGCCTTGATCGTTTCCCCGGTGAGCAGCGGGACATCGGCGTTGGTGACCACCACGGTCCCGTCGAAGTCGGGCAGCGTCTCGAGCGCGACCTGGACGGCGTGGCCCGTTCCGTTCTGCTCCTCCTGCACCGCCTGGAGGATGGTGGTGCCTATGTCCTCCGCGATCCTGTCCACCGCCGGGGCGACCTGATCGCGCTGGTGGCCGACGACGGCCACGAGGTGGGAGGGGGAAACGGACGCGGCGGCGTGCAGGGAATGCGACAGGAGGCTCCGCCCGCCGATCTCGTGCAGCGTCTTCTGCTTGTCCGACTTCATGCGGGTTCCCGCGCCCGCGGCGAGTACGACGACGGCGCATTCGGAGTGGTTAGTCACTCGGAGACTCTCCTTTAATTGTGGAATTCACAGCGTGCAACAGCATAACGCTTAGCCCGCGCGCCCGGAGACGTCTTCCAGGTTCGACGCGCCGAAAACACCGATGAAGCCCACAACCGCGAGGAACAGGAGCGTGGGTTCAGGGCCGAAGTGCGCCACGAGCGAGGAGATACCGCCCATGACCAGCAGAATCACACCCATGATGGTGTTTGACGCGCCTGTGATCATGGTTCGGCGCGCACCGTCGGCCATGTCCACGAGGTAGGTCTTGCGCGCCACGCGCACGGAGGTGTGGGCGAGGTTGACCAGGAAAAAGCCGATGGGCATCACCCAGGCATTGACGCTTGTCGACGCCCACTGGGCGGCCGCCACCAACAACACCAGTACGACGGAGGCGAAGCCGGCGCTGACGGCCATCGCGTTCTTGGAGGAGCGGTCCGACCAGATGCCGGAGGCGCGCCCGCCGACGAGCGAGGCCCCGCCCGAGGCGAGGATGAACCCGCCCAGGCTGCTGAGGTCCTGGCCCTCCTTCTGGCCGAGGACGATGATGAACGGGGTGGAAAGAGCCGTGACCAGCATGAGTGAGCGCACGAGGAGGAACCGGCGCAGTTTCCGGTCGCCGCGGACGAGGTCCAGGGTGGCGCGCACCCATCCGGTGTCGAACGTCTCCGTCGGGTGCTCGGCGTTCGGCTCCTCAATGCGCGTGAACACCCCGGCGGCGAGAACCCAGGTTGCGGCACCGCCGGCGAGGAGCGCGGCGATGATCCAGCGGGGGAGATGGGTGGGAAGCACGCTCATGGCCAGGCCGATGGCCAGTGTGAACGCCCCCGACAGCGCAGTCGCGCGTCCGGTGATGAGGCCGCGGCGCCCCTTTTCGATGGTGTGCCCCTGCACGTCCTTGCCCGCGATCGAGCACACCGCGCGGAAAACGGACAGGACCGCCAGCAGCGCGATCACAACCAGGCCCAGGACAAGGCCGCGCAGGAAAAGGGCGGCAACGGCGATGCCCGCGGCCGCCGCCGCCTGGCCGAGGGAACCGAGGATCCACACCCTTTTGCGTGCCGGCGTGGAGCTGATCCAGGGGCTGATGGCCGCCTGGGGCAGCATGGACCCGGACTCGCGGATCGGAACGAGGAACGCGGTGAACGCGGCCGGGACGCCGGCCGCCGTGAACAGCCACGGCAGGACGGTCTTGGCTGCGACGATCTGGTCCCCAATGCCCTGGAGCCCGTTAGCCCAGATGAACCGTCGGGCGTTGGCCTCCTGGTTCGGAAGCCCCTGAGGGGTCGTTTCGCTCATGAGTGGAAATAGTAGGGTCGGGTGAGAGGCACCGCTGGGGTAAGTCTCGGCTAAGCAGGGCAGGAGGCGCACGATGGGTTTCAGTCGGCGGACGTTTTTCAGGGGCGTGGTTCTCACCACTGCGGGGGTCCTCGCGGCGTGCACCGGCCCAGGCGGCACCGCCCGCGGCCAGAAGGTGCCGCGCGGCGCCAAGGAGGAGGCGCGGCCGCTACCCGTCCCGGCTCTGGAGAAGGGTGAAGTGGACGGTTCGACGCGGCGGTTCACCCTCACCGCGCAAGCGGGCCAGTACGAGATCGTCCCCGGTGTGAGCACCAACACCTGGGGCTTCAACGGCCCCTGGCTCGGCCCGGTGCTCTACATGCGGCGCGGGGAAACCGTCGAGATGACGGTGCGCAACGAGGTCACTGAGCCGACCGTCGTGCACTGGCACGGCCTGAATCTACCCGCGGCCGCCGACGGGGGACCGGCGCTGGTCTTCGACCCGGGGCAGAGCTGGAACCCCACCTGGACGGTGGACCAGCCCGCCGCGACCTGCTGGTACCACCCCCACCCGCACCAGATCTCCTCCCTGCACGCCTACCGCGGGCTGGCGGGCGGCATTGTCGTGGCCGATGACGAGGCGGACGCGCTCGGCCTGCCGTCTGAGTACGGGGTGGACGACATCCCGGTAATCATCACCGACGCGAAATTCACCGATGACGGACAGCTGGACGAGACCATCGACCCCACCTACGGCCTGCTCGGTGACACCCCGCTGGTCAACGGCATCACCAAACCGCGTCTCGACGCGCAGCGCCGCCGGCTGCGTCTGCGCGTGGTCAACGGAACCACCATGCGCTACCACAACCTCAGCCTCGGCAGGCCCGTCCACGTCGTGGGCACGGACCAGGGGCTTTTGGACGCCCCCGTCGAGGTCGACTCCGTCCTCCTCAGCCCCGGCGAGAGGGTGGAGATAGTGGTCGACCTGGAACCGGGGAGGAACTGCACGCTCCGTTCGATCGGCGTGCCCGACAACGGCGGGCTGGAGAAGGGGGAGACCGCGGACGGATTCGGCATGCGCGACACCTTCAATCTGCTGGAAATAGCGGGACCGCCGGAGGGCGCGGCGGCACCGGGTGATCTCCCGGGCAGGCTGGTCGACGTCGTCAAGCCCGATGCCTCGGGTGCCGTCGAGCGCGAGTTCCGGCTCAGCGGGTTCCAGATCAACGAGCAGTCCATGGACATGGGCCGGGTCGATTTCGTTGTCGACCACGAGGGGCCCGAGGTGTGGAAGGTGACCAACGAGAACTCCGACTGGCCACACAACTTCCACGTGCACAACGCGCGTTTCCAGGTGCTCGGGGTGGAAAACGGGAATATCGCGTTCACGTCGGGCTGGCACGACACGATCACCATCCCGCCGCTGTCCACGGTTTCCCTGTTGGTGGAGATCGGGTGGTACCCGGACCCGACGCTGGCGTACATGTTCCACTGCCACATGCTCTTCCACGAGGACCAGGGGATGATGGGGCAGTTCGTCGTTGCGGAACCGGGCCAGGAGGTGCGGTTGAAGCACGCGGGGATGCACGGGCACTAATCGTTACCAGCCGTATTGTGCGGCCTTCCGCGCCACAGCCTCACACTTTTCCGGGTCGTTGATATAACCTTTTTCGCACCCGTTCATCAACTGTGTCTCCCCGGATGTCGGGTTGGGGTTTCCATTCGCATCGTGCCCGTAACCGCATTTGTACGCGGGGCAGGTGCCCCCATCTGCGTAAGAGATCTGATCTAAAGGAGTCTCGTCGCGCTGCCAAGGCGCGCATTTCGACGGGTCATCTACATATGAATCCGTATGGGGGCACCGGTAGCTGCCGCGGTTCGCGACACCTTGGTCGTAGCAGTCTTGGCTGAACCGAGTTGAACCATCAGACCAGAGGGCGGGGCCGGGTATACCCGGCTCGCACTGTACGACGTAGGGTGCAGCGACCGGGGGCGCAGCTTCTGGCTCCGTAGCGGCGGCGTCTCGTGGGGCTGCGGTCGCGGTCGACGTCATGGTTAGGGTGGCCGACGTCGAGCTCGGGACGGTGGTGTTCGAAGAGACGGTGGTCGTCTCAGTCGCATCCGAACCGTTTCCGATCTCACCGGTTCCGCAGGCACCAAGTGCTCCCGCAAGAACGATGACACCAAGAATGGGGAGGGTGTTTTTCATGGCCAATACTTTCTTGAGGGGTAGACGGCTGAGGGAGTGGGTTTCTTTTTGAGTCGCGTACATCGATCGGCCCGTGATTTGACAGTCTCCCAGTCACGATCAGACGGTAATAAGGTATGAAATATCCAGGATTCCTGGCACCGATGTTATGGGACATCGCTTTGTCCGGTAAGAAAATCTGACTTTTTCGCCGTACCCCCACGCTCGCCGGGATCTAACTGAAGGATGTTCCACCTGAACGCACGCTGGATAGAGCAATAATTCCTGGGGATGTAAGTCTGCATACATCCTGAGAAAAACTGAGGCGCCCCTCGTTTTCGGCCGTCTGAATTAGATTGCTGCGGGAGAGACGGGCCAATCTATCGATGCGGTGGGAAACATGTTCACTTCAAGCGCCAAAATTTCGGGTCTGCACCGCGAGGCTTCCCCGGCATCCGAAATGGCTAGAGCTGATGAACCGCTTCAGTCCACTGTGTTCTCTCGCGCAGACTCCCAAACTCAAGAAACAATTAAAAAGAGCCCACAAAAAGCTTCCCCACCAGGACTCGAACCTAGAATGACGGTACCAAAAACCGTAGTGTTGCCAATTACACCATGGGGAAATCAGTTGCTCATTGTAGCGGACGGCCCCAGGTTGCCTAATCTGCGGGTATGTCGGCCCCGCCCGTAAAGTGGTCGGCATGGCTCGGCAGCGAATGACAGGTTCCCAGCGCAGGGCGCAACTCATCTCCATCGGCCGCGCGGCATTCGCCGAGCGCGGCCTCGACGGCGTGTCCGTCGAGGAAATCGCCGTCCGCGCCGGAGTGTCCAAGCCGGTGATCTACGAACACTTCGGCGGCAAGGACGGCCTGTACAAGGCGATCATCGAGGAGGACGCGGCCGAGCTCGAGGTGATGATCCTCGAATCCATCTCGCACGGCCGCTGGCGCGAACGCATCGAGGGAAGCATCGTCGCACTCCTGACGTTCGTGGAGGAGAACACCGACGGCTTCCTCATCCTCGTCCACGGCCAGGTGCCGGGGGAAGAGAGGACGTTTTCCACGCTGCTCAACAAGTCCATCGCGCAGGTCTCCTCGTTCCTCGGTGTGGCGTTCAAGCACCGGGGCCTGGACCCGACCATCGCACCCCTGTACGCCCAGGCCATCGTCGGCACCGCGTCGAACACCGCGTTGTGGTGGCTGGACCAGCGCTCGCCCGACAAGTACACGGTGGCCGCGCACGTGGCCAACCTCGCCTGGAACGGTTTGAGCGGCATGGAGGCCACGCCCAAAATAGAACCCGCAGGCGGCAGCGCCCCGCCGACACCGTCCGACAACCCCACCAAAGAATCTGAGAAAACGGAGGATGCATGACCGACTTGACGCCCGCCCTCGGGGGGCTGCTCACCACCGCGCTGACGGACCCGAAGCTCAAGGGGCTGGTGAGCAACGTCGGCCAGGAGCATCTGCACGTCACCGGCATCGATCAGGTGCGCAGCTGGGCCGCCGCGGCTCTCTCCCGCGAGGTTCCCGTGCTCCTCGTCACCGCCACCGGACACGAGGCGGAGGACCTGACCGCCGAGCTCACAGCCCTGCTCGGGGAGGGGGAGGTCGCGCAGTTCCCCTCGGTGGAGACGCTTCCCCACGAGCGGCTCTCGCCGGCCGCGGATGTCGTCGGCAAGCGTGCGAAGGTGCTGTGGGACATGCCGCGCGTCATCGTCGCGGCGGCGCGGGCAGCGTGCCAGCCCGTCCTGCCCGCCGTGGAGCCGATCACCGTGGCAGCGGGGGAGGAGCACGACTTCACCGAGCTCACCAAGCGCATCGCCGGCTACGCCTACGAGCACGTGGACATGGTGGCCAAACGCGGTGAGTTCGCCACCCGCGGCGGGCTCATCGACGTCTTCCCGACCACCTCCGAGCACCCCGTGCGCATCGAATTCTGGGGCGACGAGGTCACCGACCTCCGAACTTTCGCAGTCGCGGACCAGCGCACGATCGACGACATCGCCAGCGTCAAGCTTTTCCCCGCGCGGCAGCTGCTTATCGACGACGCCGTCGCCTCCCGCGCCGACGCCCTGGCCCGCCAGTTCCCCTCCAACCCCACCCTGGTGCAGCTGCTCACCCGCGTCTCGGAGAAGACGCACGCGGACGGCATGGAGGCGCTCATCCCCGCGCTGACCGACAAGCCGTTCCGGGCCCTGCCGGAGCTCCTGCCGGAGGGTTCGATCGTCCTGGTCACCTCCCCTGAGAAGGTCAAGGCCCGCATCGCGGACTTGGAGGCGACTGATCGGGAGTTCCTCGAGGCCGGGTGGGAGGCCGCCGCGATGGGCGCGGAGGGCCCGCTGGCAGTCGAAGGCCTGGATGTCTCCGCCAGCTCGTACCGCTCCTTCGAGTCCCTGCGGGTCTCGGCCGAGCAGGCGGGCGTGGCGTGGTGGACCTTCGCCCCTCCCGGCATGTTCACCGCGGACGATTCGGAGACGCTTCCGCTGGAATTCGAGCCCGCACCCGCACTCAAGGGTGACCCGAAGGCGATCGAGAACCTCTACGCCACCATCAAGCTCCATGTCGCCGCAAACGGAGGGAAGGCCGCCTTTGTCGCCCCCGCGAAGGGGACGGTCGAGCGCATGGCGGACCGCCTGCGTGAGCACGGTATCTCCGCCCGCCTCGCCACCCCGGGCATGGAACCCGTCGAGGGTGCGGTGACCATTTACCAGGCGCTGTCCCACGCGGGTCTCGTGTTCCCGGGCCCGAACCTCGTGGTCATCACCGAAACGGACGTGACGGGCAACCGCGTCGGTGACATCGCAGGCGCCAAGCGACGTGCCCCGCGCCGGCGCAACCGCGTTGACCCGCTCGCGCTCAAGCCCGGCGACTTCGTGGTGCACGACACCCACGGCATCGGGCGTTTCGTCAAAATGGCTGAGCGCACCGTCAAGGCCGGCGACGAGGACTCGCGCCGCGAGTACATCGTGCTCGAGTACCAGCCCGCCAAGCGCGGCCAGCCCAACGACCAGCTATGGGTGCCCATGGAGTCGCTCGACCTTTTGAGCAAGTACTCCGGCGGCGAGCAGCCCTCCCTGTCCAAGATGGGTGGCTCCGACTGGAAGAACACAAAGCGCAGGGCGCGCGCGGCCGTGCGGGAGATCGCCGGCGAGCTCATTGAGCTCTACGCCAAGCGCCAGGCGGCACCCGGCCACGCATTCGCCCAGGACACCCCGTGGCAGCAGGAGATGGAGGACAACTTCCCCTTCGTCGAAACGGAGGACCAGCTCGCCGCGATCGAGGCCGTCAAGGACGACATGGAGAAACCCACCCCGATGGATCGGGTGATCGTCGGCGACGTGGGCTTCGGCAAGACCGAGGTTGCGGTGCGTGCCGCGTTCAAGGCGGTGCAGGACGGCAAGCAGGTCGCGGTACTCGTGCCCACCACCCTGCTGGCACAGCAGCATTTCTCCACCTTCAACCGCCGCATGGACGGCTTCGGGGTGAACATCAAGGAGCTCTCCCGCTTCACCACCGCCAAGGAATCGAAGGAGATCTTTGCCGGGCTTGCCGACGGCTCCATCGACGTGGTCATCGGCACCCACCGCCTCCTGCAGACGGGTGTGCACTGGAAGAACCTCGGTCTCGTGGTGGTCGACGAGGAGCAGCGCTTCGGTGTCGAGCACAAGGAGCACATCAAGGCGCTGAAATCGCACGTCGACGTGCTCACCATGACCGCGACCCCGATTCCGCGCACCCTGGAGATGTCGCTGACGGGCATCCGCGAGATGACCTCCATCACCACCCCTCCCGAGGACCGCCACCCGGTGCTCACCTACGTCGGGCCCCAGGAGGACAAGCAGGTCGCCGCAGCCGTGCGCCGCGAGCTGCTCCGCGACGGCCAGGTCTTCTACATCCACAACAGAGTCTCCGACATCGAGGCCACCGCGCGCCGCCTGCGCGAGCTGGTGCCCGAGGCGCGCGTCGTCGTCGCCCACGGGCAGATGTCCGAGCAGCTCCTCGAGCAGACCGTCGAGGGGTTCTGGAACCGCGAGTACGACGTGCTCGTGTGCACCACCATTGTGGAGACGGGCCTCGACATCGCCAACGCCAACACCCTGATCGTCGAGAACGCGCAGAACATGGGCCTGTCGCAACTGCACCAGCTGCGCGGGCGCGTCGGCCGTTCCCGCGACCGCGCCTACGCGTACTTCCTCTACCCGAAGGAGAAGACGCTGACCGAAACGTCCTACGACCGGCTGGCCACCATCGCCCAGAACAACGACCTCGGCTCCGGTATCGCCGTGGCACAGAAGGATCTGGAAATGCGAGGTGCCGGCAACGTGCTCGGCGCGGAGCAGTCGGGCCACATCGCGGGTGTGGGTTTCGACATGTATGTCCGGTTGGTTGGCGAGGCCGTCGAGACGTTCAAGGCCATGATGAAGGGCGAGACCATCGACGCCACCGACAACGGCCCGAAGGAAATCCGCGTGGACCTGCCTGTCGACGCGCACATCCCCGAGTCCTACATCAACTCCGAGCGCCTGCGCCTTGAGGTCTACCGCAAGCTTGCGGAGGCCCGCGACGACGCGGACCTGGCCAAGGTCGCCGACGAGGTGACCGACCGCTTCGGGCCCATGCCAACGGAGGTTGACCACCTCATGGCCGTCGCGCGCGTGCGCCACCAGGCGCGCCGGGCCGGCGTGGCGGACATCCTGGTGCAGGGAACGCGGATCAAGTTCCAGCCCGTGGCGTTGCCGGACTCCAAGCAGGTGCGGCTGAAGAGGCTCTACCCGGGAGCGAACTACCGCGCCGCTGCCCAGGCGCTGCAGATCCCCTTCCCGCGCGCGGGCAAGGGCATCAACCAGCCCACGCTCCGCGACCTCGAGCTGCTGCAATGGGTCGCCGATTTCCTTTCCGACATGTTCGACGTGGAGAAGATCTCGGTCACCGGCTCCACCAAGGTGACGGGGAAGAAAAAGGTGGTCTCGGTAAGCGAGTAACCGATTGATGCGTGCGAAGCCCGCGCACGTAAAATATCCGGGCATGCCCCTATAGCCCAATTGGCAGAGGCCGCGGACTTAAAATCCGCTCAGTGTGGGTTCGAGTCCCACTGGGGGCACCAACGTCCCGCTCCTGTTGCGGAGTGGACCCCGGCGGATGAGAATCAGGGGGAAGTTCATTCACTGATTTTCGGGGGTAAGTGGTGAAACCATTTCGGGGGTTCATTTTCGCATGCTTGACGACGCTCAGCGGCTGCGCACTACAACAATCTGACGCGGAGGTCGCCCACGGTGGAGGTGAGGCGGCGCCAGCGGAAACGGTGGCGCAGGAGGAACAGCCTGCGTTCCACTTCAAGAGCGGGGATCTGGTCCTGGGGGAATTCGACCCTTATACGATCGGCGACGATCTGTTCAACCCGTGCGAAGAGATATCCGATGAGGAGTTTGCTGAGCTGGGTTTGCACGCGAAGCGGGACCTTGGTTACAACCCCGTGACCCAAAAGGCGGGTTGTTACTTCAAGCCGGATGACCCGCGGGTCCAAATTGGGTTCGTGTCCAATGCCGCAAATAAGCTAATCGTCCTTTCCAAGATGAAACTGCATTCAGAAAATGATTGGGGATCAGTTCCGGGCGCTTATGTGTTCGAACACCCCAATCTCCAGGGAAATTGTTATGCCATGGTCGACACCGAGCGAGGAGCCTTCGGCACCAACGCCGTCTCTGTCTCTATCGATGACCAGAACTATCTATGTGCACTTGCTCAGGACGGTCTCGAGCGGATCTATTCCGCAGCAAAATGATTAAGTCCTCGATGCGCATTATGTTGTGACCAAAGGGCCAACGGTAGAAACCGCGATGCCCTAACTTCAACGAGGAACCGGCGCAGGGGTGCCGGTATAGCGGCAAGTTGTGGGCCACAGTTTAGGGGGGCGAAATGGCAAACAGCATGTCTGTCGACATTGCTTCTGTACGTAATGCAATTGATTCACTTCGGCAAATATCAGAGGGTCTCGAGTCCTTTATTGGCGTGTCTGCCCTCGCAGATCTTCTCAATTTCTCTGCTGTTTCGGGATTGGATTTCGCAGGACGCACGCACGGCACAATCACTGAGGATTATCAGCCCGTTTCCTCAAGGGCCCTTGCTTCGCACATCCTTGATGCAGCCTCACTGTTGGAATCAAACCTAGGAAATACGGTTCTGACGGATTTCCAGTTCTCGAAGGCGTTCTCCCACATTGGTTTGGCGGATGTGCCGGGGCTGGATAAGGCGGTTGCTGCAATGGACGGGGGAGTTCCGGAACCAGCCCTCGTCAACGCGACGACCGGGCGTTTCGCCAATGCGTTACCGGTGGCCGGCCCGCAGTTCTCGCTTCCGGGGCTCAATAGCCAGTTCTCTAGCACGTTTCCCCAGCAGGCGTCTAACGCTTCCACCCAGTGGATGCAGACATCCCAGTTCTTGACCGAAACCGTTGCCTCGCTTGACGGCGCAAAGGCCTCCCTGGGCTCCTCCGCCACCACGAGTTGGGTCCAGGCGGCCATTGAACGCATCAACCAGATCCAGTGGGCGGGTGGGACCTACGCTGGTCACGCGGAGGCCCTGGCGGGCCACACGGCGAACTTGGCGGCCGTCGCCCAGGCAAACCAAATCAACACAGCCGTGGCACACGGCACCTGGCTCATGCTTCCCACGATGGAGCAGAAAATCGCCTTCGAGCGCGCGTACCTTGCGCCCTTCGCACCCAACCTCACTACGAGCCTGGTGCCGGTGAACCCGGTGTTCAACCAGCTGCTGCCGCCCCTGTCAGACATGCCCGGGGACGAGTACAAGCCTGAGGCCGTATCGGTGCCCCGTACGCCCGAGTTCGAGAAGACGCCGCTGCCGAGAGTGGTCGCGGACGCCCTCAGCCAGCGCGGCTTCAACGACCTGGCCCGGGCCAGTACGCCCACCGAGGTCATCGAGCAGTTCGACGCAATCACCCCCGACACCCTCGGTGCCCTCTCCGAGGGGGCGACACCGACCCAGGCCGCGGCCGTGGCAGCCCCGAGCATGCCGCCCACCTTGAATCCCGGCGCTGGCCTGGGGGCCGGAGGAACGGGCTGGCCCGGAAACGGGGCGACCGGTGTTGGTGGTGCGTCCACTGCCCCGCTTATGGCGGGCAACGGCGCGTTCGGGCCCGGGCTGGCCTCCGCGGCGCAGCGGGGTGCCCCTGCCGGCCTTGGAGCACCCGGTGCCGTGCCACGCGGGGGCACCGCCGGAGCGTGGGCAGGCGGCGTCCCCAACCCGGGTGTCGGCCGGCCGCTCGGTGGGCGGCTACCGGCCCCGGGCGGCGGGGTCGGTCTGCATGGGGGTTCGTTCGGGGCGGGGGCTTTCCCCGGTGCCGTCGGCGGGGGAGCGGGAAACGGTGCGCGCACGGGTGGCATCACCGGAACCGGGGTAGGGGCAGGCATCCCGGGTGCGGGGTTGGGAGGCCCCGGTGCGGGGGCTGGGGCGTCGTCACGCGTTGCGGGCGTACCCGGGGCATCGGGGGCATCGGCTAACTCGAACCCTGCCCGGGCCTATCCCGTTGGCGGGCCGGCGGGGGCCGCGTCCCGCGGGGTGGAGCGGGACAGGAAGGCGAACCGGGTCAAGGCCGTGACCAGCGCGGTCGAGCGCGACGGCAACCTGCGTGCGCTGCTGGGTGAGGCTCCCGCGCTGCTGCCGGACGTGATCGGGGACAACGTCAAACAACCGCGCCGGTAGTGGGGGCCGGGTTACCGGGAGCTGCCCGGTAGCCCGGCTGCCGGCGGGGTGGTGAAGATGTTGCGGAGGAAGGGGGTGGAATCCGCGGTGGAGAGGTTCACCGTGCCGCTGTGGTCGGTTGGGTACCAGTGCACCCCCACCCGGTTGTTGCGGGTGGCGGCGTCGAGGTTGAACTGGTGCAGCCACATGTCGCTGTTCAGGAGCACGCCGATGGGGGAGGGAACATCGATGTCCCTAAGTCCATGGCCGAGGAATACCGGTTTGTCGTAGCCGGTGACGGGGGTAGCCATGAAGTCGCGGGTCGCCTGCTCGAGACCGGGGACGTCGCGAAGCGGCTTGGAAAACGCGCGGGACAGGTTCGTGCCGGCCACCGCGGCCGCGACCTCCGGGTAGCAACTCTTCCCTGCTTCCGAGATCATGAAGCGGCCTTCGTCGGTGAGCGCGGAGTCGATGTCGAGCTCGGGGTGGGCCTCCTTCACGGCAGCGAGGATGTAGAGGCCGTAGGTGGTCATTCCGGGTGGCAGGGGAACCGGGGGAAATGTCGGACCCGCAGCGATGACGATCTCCTCGATATAGGCCGGTGCGCCCGTGGCCACCGCCCCGCGGTAATCAAGACCCAGTTCCCGGCTTAACGCGGTCGCACGGTGCGCCACATGCAGCGCGACACCGCCGCCCTGCGACTGGCCAATGACGGCCCACTGCTGTGAAAGCACCGGGCCGAATGCCATGCGGTGGGCGGCCTGCACAGCATCGACGACGTTCGCGGCGGCGACGCGGCCGTTGAGGTAGCTGTGGAATCCGGTTGTCCCCAGCCCCGCGTAGTCGGAGGCGACGATCGCGTAACCCTGGTCCAGCCAGTGGTTGAGGTACTCGGCATCGCGGGCGGAGGGGGCGTTCATGCTGGGTGTGCACTCGTCGCTGAGGCCGACCGTGCCGTGCGCCCACGCCAGTACGGGCCAGCCACCTTCCGGGGCCTCACCGCGGGGCAGAAAGACGGTGCCGGTGCCGGGCACGCTTTGGTTGTGCTGGTTAGTGGTTGAATACGCGATCCGGTACTGCGCACCCGCCGAGGAGAGGCCAACCCGCGGATCGAGGGGAACTTCGGCGAGCAGCGAACCCGCAGGCTCAGCGGCAACGGGGATGGGCAGGCCGCTGTCGAACACCGGGGCATCACGGGGGAAACCGGACGCATCGGCTCCCCGCCCTGGACAACGGCCGGGGGAGCGAGATCGGCGGCGGAACCGAGCACGGCTGCGCCAGCGGCGGGGGAGACGACCGGCGCCGTGAGGCAGGACGCGAGAAGGGTGGAAGCGGCGTACGCGGCGGCACGTCGGGGTCTGAAGAGCACGGCGGTTCCTTTCGGGGTTTAAATACTTTTCAACCACAAAATACATGCCCCGAGGCCCGGTTTAACCGGAGTTTTTGCAGTAGGGTGGCCCCATGGCACAAAACGAGAATGTCACGAAGAACGACATCATCGACATCATGCGCGGCAAGTCCGTGGGGATGCTCACCACCGTCGGCGGGGGAGGCAGCCTGTACTCCCACCCGATGGATACCCAGCAGGTCACCGATGACGGAGACGTGTACTTTGTCGTCGGCACGAACTCGGATCAGGCGCGGTGGCTCCAGGACTCACCGCAGGTAAACATGGCGTACTCGGACGCAGGTTCCTGGCTGTCGGTGACGGGCAAGGTCCGCTTCCTCGAGGGGGAGGAGCGCGCGGCGAAGATCGAGCAGCTGTGGGACGAGTCCATGACCGCCTTCTTCTCGGGCAAGGACGACCCGAACATCGGCGTGATGCTGCTCAGCTCCGAGTCCGCCCAGTTCTGGGGCAACAAGGATGGACGCGCGGCAGCTCTCTTCGACCTTGTGAAGACCCGTCTGACCGGCCAGGAACCGGAGGGCGACACCGCCACCGTCGACCTGTGACGGCCCGCTAGAACACGCTCGTCACGACCGCGATCGTGACCACCGCGCCGGTGAGGTAGTTCAGCCAGAGGAACACGCGCCAGGCGCGGTTGACCTGCTCCGATGACTCGTCGGTGACCCGCGCGAAACGCAACGTATTTGTCGCGTAGCCCAGCCCGAGGAGTGCTACGACCCAGCCAGGGAACGGCAGGGTAGCCACCAGCCCCGCCGAGACGAGGTAGAGCACGGCGGCGAAAAGCGTTGTTCGGCGCGCCCCGAATTGCGTGGCGACGGAGTGCAACCCACCCTCCCGGTCAGCCTTGACGTCCTGGACGGCCCCAAGGGCGTGGCTGGCCATTCCCCAGAGGAAGAAGGCGGCGAAGCCCGCAAAGTAGCGCGCATCCACCGAAGGATCCGTTATCGTCGCCCCCACCACCGCGGGGAGGGTGAAGTGGGCGGAGGACGTGGCGGAGTCGAGGAGGGGAATCTCCTTGAACCGGAACGGTGGGGCCGAGTACGCGTATACCGCGAAGAGCGCCAGTGAGAGCCATGCCGCGGAAGTAAAGGTGCCGGCGGCGTACAGCACCACAGCAAGCGGGATGACCGTCACGGCGGAGGCCACGAGCAGCGGGCGGTGCATCGAGCGCGGGAGAACCGCGCCCTCCACCCCTCCCTTGCGGGGGTTGCGGATGTCGGATTCGTAGTCGAAGACATCGTTGATTCCGTACATGGCGATGTTGTACGGGATGAGGAAGAACACGAACCCCAGGACGAGGAGCCAATCCGAGCGCGGGGTGTCCAGCAGGTACGCGAGCGCGAACGGCACCGCGGTGTTGACCCAGCTAATGGGCCGTGAGGCAGCGAGGATAGATCGGATCATGGCGCCTTCCTCGGCCACAGGGAGGTCACAACGAGGCAGACGAACACCGTGTAGAAGAGGTCCTCAACGGGGATGAGCCCGAGGCGGACACCCATGTTGTTGGAGGTGTCGTACTGCATCAGTCCCGCCGCGACCATGAGGTTGTCAAAGACGATGGTCAAGACCGCCATGACGGTTGTCACGGCAAGGGTAACCCGACCCTGTCCGGGGTGTGCCCCGCGTCGGACCCACCACAGCAGCGCGGCGGCGGCGAGGAACGGGACGCTGATCAGGAGGTAGGTCACGGGGTGGTCACCTTTCGTGCCGCGGCGGTGAGGTTCATGGTCAGGTAGGTGAGGAAGAACAGGAAGACGGGCTCCTCGAGCGGCAGCTCGGGCGCGAGCTCGATGCCGGTCATGTAGGGCGAGTCGCCGCGGAAGAACGTCCCGGTGGCGATGCCCAGGCCGTCCCAGGCGAGGAAGATGGCGACCGTGCCCAGGCTGACCAGGAGCGCCCGGCGGGGGTCATGGAAGAAGGTCAGGCGGCCGCGGTGGTCCCAGATCGCCATACCCGCCAGGGAGAAGGCGAGGAACGCCAGGTACGTGAGGGTCATCGGCCCACCTCGGGGAGCGGCCCGGGGGAGCGGTCGCCGCGGACGCGCTTGAGCACGTTCTCGGCGGAGATGAGGCACATGGGGACACCCACGCCCGGGACGGTAGTTGCGCCGGCGTAGTAGAGGTTGTTCAGTTTCCGGGAGCGGTTCGACCCGCGCAGGAACGCCGACTGCCGCAGCGTGTGGGCGGGCCCGATGGACCCGCCCGACCACGCGTGGTAGCGCTCGGCGAAGTCGGCGGGGCCGAGGGTGCGTCGCACTACCACGCGCGAGGCCAGGTCGGGCACCCCGCACCACTGCGCGATCTGCTCGACCGCCTGGTCGGCGACGGCCTCCACCTGGGGCGACGCCGTCCCCCGGTACATGTCACCGTGGCCGAACTCCTCCGCCGCGGGCACGGGGACGAGCACGAAGAGGTTCTCCGAGCCCGCCGGGGCCGTCGACGGGTCGGTGGCCGAGGGCATGGAGATGTAGATCGAGCGGGACGACCCCGCGGGGCGCGCCTCGGTCGGCCCGTCGAACACGGCCGTGAAGTCTTCTTCCCAGCGCTCACTGAACAGGAGGTTGTGGTGGGTGAGCTGGGGGAGCTTGCCCTCCACGCCCAGCATGACCAGCACGGTGCCCAGACCCGGGTCGCGGGAGGCGAACCACCGCTCGTCGTAGGTCCGTTTCTCCTTCGGCAGAAGGCGGGTCTCCGTGAAGCGGAGGTCCGCTGCGGAGACAATGAGGTCGGCGCGCAGCTCGGTGCCGTCGATAAGCCTGACGCCCGTGGCCCGAGATCCGTCGTGGGTAATGGCGGAAACATCCGAGTTGAGGCGGATCTCCGCGCCGTTCTCCTCGGCGAGTCCCAGGATGGCGTCCATGACCGCGGTGAATCCTCCCTGCGGGTACTTCACCCCCTGGACCAGATCGGTGTGGCTCATCAGGTGGTACATGGACGGGGTGCGCGCCGGGTGGGAGGAGAGGAAGACCGCGGGGTAGGTCAGCATCTGGCGCAGGCGGGTGTCGGCGAAGCACCGGGCGACGAACCTGTCCAGCGGAACGGTCAAGAGGCGGGCCAGCTCGAGGTAGCGGGAGCGCAGGCCTCCGTCCACGAAGGGGCGAAGGGAGGTGAAGGTGGTGTAGAGGAAGCGCTCAACGGCCATGTCGTAGGTGTCGGCGGCGGAGTCGAGGTAGTCGGCGAGCCGCTCGCCTGCGCCGGGCTCGAGCGATTCGAAGAGGGCAATCGCCTCGGCGCGCCCGGAGGTGACATCGACGGGCTCCCTCCCCTCGGGGAAGAGGCGGTAGGCGGGGGTGAGGTCGACCAGGTCGAGAAGGTCTTCCGTGCGTTTGCCGAAGAGCGCGAAGAAGTGGTCGAAGGCGTCGGGCATGAGGTACCAGGACGGTCCGGTGTCGAAGCGGAACCCCCCGACGCTCTCCTCACCCGAGCGCCCGCCGATGGATCCGAGGCGCTCGACGACGGTGACCTCGTAACCCTCCCGGCCAAGCAGGGCGGCCGTGGCGAGCCCGGCAGAGCCGGCGCCGATGACGAGGGCGGTGGGATTACTCATGGGTGGTTCCTTTCCGGTGCCGCGCGACGGCGCGGGCGGTGAGGGCGAGCTTGCGGTGGTTAGGGACGGATATACGTGTGGTGGCCAGGGTCGCGGCGGGGGTGGCTTCGATGCGGTCGGTGAGCTCCCGGAAGAGCGCCTCGGCGGCGGCCACCGCCCCCCGCGCGCTCGCCGGCAGCAGCGGTATTGTTCGCCGGGCCCGGTCAAGTTCGGAGCGGATGTCTGAGACGAGGTCGGCCTTGGTGGCGTCGTCAAGTGGGAGGCCCCTGAGCTGGGGGAAGTACGTGCGGCCGAGCTCCCCGCGGTCCTCGGCGTAGTCGCGGAGGAAGTTGATCTTCTGGAAGGCGGAACCCAGCGCCCGCGCCCCCGCCTCCATGTCGGCGCGGCGGGTGGCGGGAACCTCCTCACCCGCGAGGAAGGCGGAGAGGCAGAGCAGTCCGATCACCTCGGCGGAGCCGTAGACGTAGGAGGTGAAACCAGCCTCGTCGTAGTCGTTCTGGGTGAGATCGCGGCGCATGGAGGCGAAGAACGCGCGGATGTGCGCCGGGTCAAAGCCGCAGCGCCGGGCGCTGCCCGCGTAGGCGTGCAGCACGGGGTCGGTGTGGAACCGGGCACCCGGCGCGGCGAGGACGGCGGCCTCGTAGGCGTCGAGGAGCGGGCCCGGGTTCCCGCCGGCCTGGGAGGCGGCACCGTCGACGATTTCGTCCGCGATGCGGACAACGGCGTAGAGGTTGAGGATGTCCCGGCGCAGGCCGCGGCCGAGGAAGCGGGTGGCCAGGGCGAAGCTCGTGGAGTAGCGGGCGATGACCTGCGCCGCGGCGGCGTCGCACATCGCGTCGTAGCGCGCGAGGTAATCGGGGTGGGGCATGGGGTTATTCTGCCTCTTCGCTGGTGGGTGAGGTGGGCCGCCGAATTGTTCCGGGGAGCTTGCCGTAGTCTATCGCGGCCGTGCCGCGTCCCTGCGCCACCGGGAGAGTCTCCAGGCCAGCCGCTGCGCGAGCCGGCGCGGGGGCGGGGACGAGGCGAAACCACGCATCATCGAATGCCACCCGCGGGTGAACCTCCGCCGCATCTGGGCGCGGCCGCGCAGCGCACGGGAATCCATCCGCACGTGCAGGCCGCGCCGGTGGAGGACCGTCTCACCGGGGCGCACGGCGAAGGAAAGCTGGATGTCGTCGTGGGAGACCACGTCCGCCGAGTCGATGCCGTCGCGCACCGAGCGCCACCAGGCGGTGGTGAAGGAGCAGTTCGTGCCGAACAGCGGCGGGTGCCCGAGGGCGGAGCCGACGGCCAGACGGTACGAGCCGAGGTAAAACGCGCTGACGGGGCGGGATAATGCGGGCAGGTCGAAGGTGGCGTCGCCGGTCAGCCCCACGACCTCCCGGCCGGGGCGCAACCCGGCCCGCTCCCATTCCGAGTGGAGGGTTGCCACGAGATCGCGGGGGGCGATGCTGTCTGCGTCGGTGCGGAGGATGACATCGCAACCGAGGTCGGATGCGGCGTCGTAGCCCGCCCGCGCGGCCCAGGTGATGCCCACGCGGGGTTCGCGGACCACGACGGCCCCGCGGGAGCGCGCCACCGCGGCACTGTGGTCCGAGGAGGCGTTGTCCACCACTACGACGGCATCGGCGGGCACGGACTGGCGGGCGAAGCTGTCCAGGCAGCGCCCCAGCAGCGCGGCGTCGTTGCGGCAGGGGATGACGAGGGCGACCGAGGGCCGGCTAGAGCTTGCGGTCAACCCAGTCCTTGGCAATCTGCCCGGGCTCCGCGCGCTCCGGGCCAACGTTGCGGCGGTTCATCTCCACCAGGTCGTCGGTGGTGAGCTTCGCGTCAACCTTGTTGAGGACGTCGAGGGCTCCGTCGGGAAGCGAGCCCGCCTTGGTTACCGGCAGCACGTTCTGCGGCGGGATGAGGTTCTTGGTGTCGGTCAGGGTCACCAGGTCGGCCTCTTTGCCGTCGTTGAGAAGCGCCGGCGAGGTGGTGAAAATGTTCGCGGCGTTTGCCCCACCCTCCACGAGGGCCTGGACGGTCAGGGGGCCGCCGCCGTCGGAAATCGGGTTGACGCTGATTTTCGACGCGTCAATGCCGTAGACCTTGGTCAGGCCCTTCGGCCCGGCGGGGCGCTCAGCGAACTCGGGCGGGGCGGCGATGGTGATCTTGTCCAGCTTGTCCAGGTCAGCGATGGTGGACAAACCGTACTGGTCCGCCACCGTGCGCGTCACCCGGTAGGCGTCCTTCGACTCCGCGGGGCTGAACTCTCCCGCCTCGAGCCCGCTCGGCAGCGCCCCGGCGAGAGCCTTTTCGACGCCCTCCTTGTCCGCGCCCTCGGGGAGCTCCCCGTAGAACTGGGTGAGGTTGCCGGCGTACTCGGGCACGACGTTGATGTTGCCCACCTGAAGGGCGCCGAGGTAGACCTCCCGGGAGCCAATGCCCGAGGAGACCTTGACGTTGAAGCCCTCCTTCTTCAGTGCCTCGGCCCAGATCTGGCCGATGATTTCGGACTCGGGGAAGTTGGCGGTGCCGATGACGACGGTGCCGGCCTCCGCCGCCGTCGACGGCGCGGAGCTTTGCTCGCTGAAGGGGTCGGTCGTCCCGCACGCGGAAAGTGTCAGGGTGGCGAGGGCCAAAGAGGAGACGGCGCCCGCGGCAGCTAAGCGTTTCATGCCCGCCAAGCCTATCGGGTTTTCGCACCCCCGCGCGGGCGAACGAGGCGCTGCACCCCCGCCAGGGCAAGATCCACTGCGAGGGCGACGGCGGTGACCAGAACGGCGCCGGCGACCATGCGCGGGTAGTCCTGCACCGCGAGACCGTCGATGAGGTAGCGCCCCAGTCCTCCCAGGCCGATGTAGGCGACGACGGTGGCGGTGGCGATCACCTGCACGACACAGGAGCGCAGCCCTCCCACCATGACGGGGGCGGCGAGCGGCAGCTCCACGCGGGTGAGGATCTGCCCCTCGCTGTACCCGGCGGCGCGGGCGGAGTGGACAACGTCGCGCTCAACGGAATCGAAGCCGGCCACCACTCCCGCCAGCAGGGGAGCCACCGCGAGCAGGACGAGGACAACGGTCGCGGGCACGAGCGGCATTGTCGCCCCGCGCGGCAGCGCGATCGCGAGCCACGTGAGCAGGCCCAGGGCGGGAAGGGCGCGCAGGGCACCGGCGGCGGAGAGCACCGCGTTGGAACCGCGGCCGTAGTGCCCGACGGCGATTCCCAGGGGCACCGCAATCAGCGCCGCGATGCCCACGGCGAGGGCCGTGTATCCGAGGTGCTGGCCGATGCGCGACCAGAACCCCGCGGCGCCCGACCAGTTGGAGGCGGTGGCGAGGTAGGCCCAGGCCTGGGAGAGCTGGTTCATCACAGGGCCGCCCTTCGCGTCCAGGGCATCGTGAGGCGCCCGAGGCCGACGAGGATGGCGTCGACAAGCACGGCGAGCAGGATGGTTCCGACGAGCCCGGCGATGATCTGGGTGGGAAACGAGCGCTGGAAACCCTCCGTGAACAGCGTGCCCAGGGACTGCACACCGATGAGGGCACCTACGGAGACGAGGCTGATCGTGGAGGCGGCGACAACGCGCACGCCGGCGAGCAGGCCCGGGCCGGCCAGCGGCAGCTCGACCCCGAGAACGCGCCGCAGTGGCGTATATCCGGCGGCTTTGGCCGACTGGGTGACGTCCGCCGGGACGGCATCGAAGGAGTCCGCCGAGGTGCGCACCATCAGGGCGATGCCGTAGATGGTCATGGCCACCACGACGTTCAGTGGCGACAGTACCGAGGTGCCCATGATGAGCGGGAGGAGAACGAACATCGCCAGCGACGGGATGACGTAGATGAGGCTCGTGGCCACCACGATGGCCTCCCGGGCGCGTCCGGAGGCGTGGGCAAGCCAGCCCAGGGGCACCGCGAGGAGGAAGGCGAGGGCGATCGCGGGCAGCGACAGCAGCAGGTGGTCGAGGGTGAGCGAGCCTATCCGCCCCATGTTGGTGCTGAGCCAGTGCCAGTTCACGCGAGCACCCCCTTGATGTGGCCGGAATCGTCGACCACGAAGGTCTGCGAACCGCGTTGCTCCGTGCGCAGGCGCCGGTCGTCCGCCCCGATGAACTCGCGCACGGCATCGTTGGCGGGGTGGGCGATGATCTCGTCGGGCGTGCCGATCTGCTCCACGCGCGCCGCGCGCCCAAGGATGACCACGTCGTCGCCGAGCAGGAACGCCTCGTCAATGTCGTGGGTGACCATGAGCATGGTGGTCTCCATCGCGTCCTTCAACGAGAGCACCTCGCGCTGCAGACCCCGCCGGACGACCGGATCCACGGCCCCGAAGGGCTCATCCATGATGAGGATGTCCGGGCGGGTGACCATGCCGCGCGCCACGCCGACGCGCTGCGCCTGCCCGCCGGACAGCTCTGCGGGGTAGCGCCCGTAGAGTGCCGGGTCGAGGTTGACCAGCTCCAGCATCTCGCCCGCGCGGGTTTTCGCCTCGCTTTTCGACGCCCCCGCCAGCGCCGCGATGTCCGCGACGTTGTCCAGGACGGTGCGGTGCGGCATCAGCCCGGAGTGCTGCATGACGTAGCCGATGCTGCGGCGCAGCTTGACCGGGTCCACACCGGAGACATCCCGGCCGCGCACGCAGACGCGCCCGCTGTCGGGCTCGACCATGCGGTTGACCATGCGCAGGAGCGTGGTCTTTCCGCAGCCGGACGGGCCGACGAAGACGGTGGTCGAGCCGTTCTCGACCGTGTGGCTGAAGTTCTCGACAGCCGGGGTGTCGCTCTGGGCGTACGTCTTGGAGACGCCGTGGAACTCGATCATGGGGAACCAGCCTATCGCTAAGAGAAGAACACGGGCATGAGGAAGAGCATCGAGGTGCTCCAGGTCAGGTGGGCGGCCACGGGCGCCCAGAGGCGGCCGGTGCGTGCCGCCAGCCACTGGCACAGCGCGCCAAGGGTGGCGGCGCCGACGAGCAGGAGGGGAACGCCCATGGCCACGGTGACCAGCGTGTAGATGACCACGGAGACCGCACCCACCCTCATCCGGCCGCGGACGAGGCCCCGCGACGTGAGCTGGCCAGGTACCACGTCGCGGTAGACGAGCTCCTCCGCGATGCCGTTAATGACCAGCACGAACAGGGTGGCGGGGAGCCCTCCGCGGTCCGTGGCCGAGAGCAGGTCGGCGACGGGCTCCGCGAGGAGCGGAACGTGGCTGACCACCAGGGCTCCGCCGACGAACACCACCGCCAGGCCGAGCCCGAGGCCGATGCCCGCGGCGAGGTCGCGCGCGGCACCGGGGCGGGAGAAGGAGCCGCGCCGGCCCCACCCCAACCACGCGCCCAGGTAAACCGCGGCGGTAACGCACGTCGCCGCGTAGTAACCGGGCGTGCCGTCACCCATCCGGCGGGCCGCGTAGAGGCCCGCCGCACCCGCGGCGCAGGGGAGGAGGAACGACAGCGTGCGTGCCAAGGCGGGCACCTCTCTGGGATCGTCGACGCGCCGGTGTCCCGGCGCAGCTTAACGCCGAAGTATAGACTTTGGCGCATGACTTCGTCGCCTTCCCGTGCCAGCTCCGGGGATCCCGCAGCAGGCCACACCGCGGATAACTCCGCCCGTCTGGCGCTGGTCACCGGCGCGACCGGATTCGTCGGCAGCCTGGTGGTCGCCGAGCTGCTGAGCCGGGGATGGGCAGTGCGCTGCCTGAGCCGCGACCGCGACAAGGCCGGCGGGCAGCCGTGGGCCGCGCACCTCACAGCGCCCGGGGAACCCGCCACCCCGGGGCGCGTCGAGGTGATCGAGGGAGACGCGGGTGACGCCGACGACCTTGCCCGCGTGATGGAGGGTGTCAGCTGCGCCTGGTACCTCCTGCACTCGATGGACGAGGGCGCGGGCTTCGCCGAGCGCGAGGAGGAGATGGCGCGCGGTTTCGGCGAGGCCGCGAGGGCGGCCGGGGTGGGGCGCATCGTCTACCTCGGCGGGCTGCACCCGGATGGCACGGAGCTCTCCGAGCACCTCGCCTCCCGCGTCAAAGTGGGTGACGTGCTCATGGCGTCCGGCGTGCCCACCGCGGCGCTCCAGGCGGGAGTGGTGCTGGGCAAGGGTTCGCTGTCCTACGACCTCTTGCGCCACGCCGCCGACCGCGTGCCGGTCTTTGTCGCGCCCACGTGGATCACCAACGAGATCACGCCCATCAGCGCGAGAGACATCGTGCATTACCTGGTCGCCGCGGCTGACCTGCCCTCCGGGTTCAACCGCACCTTCGACGTGGGCGGGCCCGACACGATGCAGTACGTGGAAATGATGTCGCGCTGCGCTCAGGCGCTCGGCCAGCACGACCGCCCGTTTCTCACCGCGAACATCATGACCCGCCGCATCGCCGCGTGGGGCCTGGGCCTGCTCACCCCCCTGACGTACGCGCAGATCCTGCCGATCTTCGACAGCGTCTCCTCCAGCACCGTGGTCAAGGAACGCGACCTCGAGGAACTCGTGGGTGCTCCCGAGGGCGGTCACATGGGCTTTGACGAGGCGGTCCGCCGCGCCGCCCGCAGCGAGCACCCGGGCCGCTACGGCAAGATCGCCTCCTCGGTCCACGCCTCGGTCCTCTTGACAGCGGTCGCGGGGTCGCTGCTCACCGACACCTCATCGGCGAGCTACCGGCGACTGAGCAAACCCGCGTGGCAGCCGCCGGGTGCGGTCTTCCCCCTCGTCTGGACCGCGCTCTACGCCGACCTCGCCGTCATGGCGACGACCACCATCGCCGACGCCTACGAGCGCGGCGACACCCCCCGGGGCCGCTCCAACGCTGCGGCGCTCGCAGTCAACCTGGCGCTCAACGTGGCCTGGTGCGGCCTGTTCTTCCGCTCTCGGCGCCGTGGCCTCTCCACGCTCACCGCCGCCGCCCTCGCCGCGTCCTCGGCGGATCTGGTGCGCCGCGCGAACCGGGAAAAGACCCAGCGCGCGTGGTGGCTCGCCCCTTACGCGGTGTGGTGCGCCTTCGCCACCGCCCTCAACGCACGGATCGCGCGGCTGAACCGCGGCCGCTGACCCGCTCATCCTCAGCTGCGCGGGTCCACCACGTGGATCTCCAGGGGAGCCGAGCGCAGCCGGTAGACGCCGGGGGCGGGGTCGAGGACGGCGAGGATTTCGTCGACAAGCGCGGGTTGCGCGCCCACCTCGAGGAAACCTTCCCCGGTCTCGGTCGCCTCGCCGGGTGTGAATCTCACCCAGGTCTCTCCGCGCCTGCTGACCAGCGCAAATGCCCGGCCGAACTTGAGTCTGCCCCGCATCGCCCGCAGGAGCGCACTCACCGCGCCGGGGTCGAGGTCGATCCGGCCGGGTTCGATGCCCAGGATCTTCGCCTCCACGGCGCTAATCGACGACCCCTCCTCCGCCACGGCCGCCTCAACCCGCGCCCGGGCCGCGGGATCGCGACGCAGCGCCGCGCGGCCGGGATCCGTCAAGCCGAGGGGAAAGACCTCGCCGAGCTCGCCGGTGAACCTGACCGGGTCCCACCGCAGCGCGTCGTCGAGGTCTTCGGTGGTCAACCCCACGGCGTAGGTGTAGCGGACCGCGCCGGTGACTGTCTGCACCTCCGGCACAAGCGGGTCGGCGACGAAGGAGAAACCTGCCAGGCGGCCCATGTGCGGGCGGGGAAGCTCCATGTAGTGGCCCGGCTCCAGGGTGCGTCCGGTGCGTCGGACGTGGGCGCACAGCAGGGCGAGCGCGTCGGCGGGCCACTGCAGCGGCAGAGGGGAGGTGACCCGGGTGCGCATGCTCAGCTCCATCTGCACGCCCGCAACGGGGACGGTGGATTTGACCCGTGAGAGCCCGAACGTGGTGTAGAGGACGTGGGGGAGGGGTTCGGCGCTGAAGTGGGCGAGAACGTCGACGTCGGCCGCACCCTGGTAGGAGAAGGGGTAGGGCTCGTCATGGGTTGCCACCCCGGCCAGCGCCTCGAGCAGCGCATCCCCGCCGACCCGCGGGCCGCGGCGGGGGAGGCGGAAGGCGCGGTCGATGAGGCTCATGGGGGCATCATAAGCCGGGCCGGGCGGCTCGCGGGAGGGGATTGAGGGACTCGCCCGGCCGCCGCGTTCGGCACCCCGGGAACTAAACGCACGTCCACGGCGTTGGAACCTGTGAACCATGCGAACCCACGACGAAAGGAAACGGGCGCAGTGAAAACAAACAACCCGGTGCTGAACTCCCTGCCGGGGGCACAGGCGCAGAGCGGTTACGGCTACGGCCAGCCGCAGGCGGACTACGGATACGGACAGGCACAGGCCGGTTACGGCCAGGCACCGTTCGGGGCGGCGGCGCCGATGCAGACGCAGCGCCCGATGACCATCGACGACGTGGTGACCAAGTCGGGCATCACCCTCGGCGTGATCGTCCTGTTCGCCGTGATCAACTTCGGCATTGCCATCGTGGCCAGCTACTCGCTCGCCATGATGCTCACCCTCGTGGGCGCGATCGGCGGGTTCATCACGGTTCTGGTCCACTCCTTCGGACGCAAGTACGGCAGCAGGGCCGTGACCCTGACCTACGCCGTCTTCGAGGGTCTCTTTGTCGGCGGCTTCTCGCTGCTGCTCAGCGGCTGGATCGTAGGTGGCGCAGACGCCGGCGCGATGATCTTCCAGGCCATCCTGGGCACCCTGGGCGTCTTCTTCGGCATGCTCTTCGTGTACAAGACGGGCGCGATCCGCGTCACCCCGCGCTTCAACCGCATCCTCACCGGCGCCATCTTCGGCGTCGCGGTGCTCGCCCTGGGCAACTTCCTCATGGCGATCTTCACGCCGATGAACCCGCTGCGCGACGGAGGTGCCCTCTCCATCATCTTCGGGGTGGTCTGCATCGTGCTGGCGGCCCTGAGCTTCCTGCAGGACTTCGACGTGGCCGACCGCCTCGTGCGCACCGGCGCGCCGGAGAACATGGCCTGGGGTGTTGCCCTCGGCCTCGCGGTGACGGTGGTGTGGCTCTACACCGAGATCCTGCGCCTGCTGTCCTACTTCAACAGGAACTAGCCCCAACGGGATAACCCGAACCAAAGCGCCCGCCCGGATCACCGTGGCGGGCGCTTTGCTGTGCGCGGCCGACCGGAGCCGCTGCGGAGGGCGGGGGTAAAAATGCGGGTGCACAAGCAAAAACCCCGCCTCGGGGGCGGGGTTGCGCGGGAGGTTACCTAGCGGTCGCGGCTTTCCGGGTTGATCTTGGTGCCGTCGACGGTGACGGTGGTGAACTGCATCTCGCCGTCGATCATCTCGGGGTTGCCCAGGACGATCTTGGTGTCCTCCTCGCGGCGATCCGGGCTCACGGTGATGCGGGTGCCGGTGCCGGTCGCGAGGTCGGTTCCCCAGTCCTGCCAGACGATGTTGTCCATGAAGTCGTCCTGGTCACCGCAGGCGAGGACGATGCGCGCCGGCTTGGTCTGGGAGCTCTCCCCGCAGTTGCGCAGGACGGGGAGGGTTCCGGCGGGCACCGGGGAGGCGCTGGTGCTCGCCGACGCGCTGGCGGAGGAGGCCTCGGCGACGTTCGTGGGCTTGCCCTCGCTGGACTGGGTCGCCCCGCCGTTCAGGGAACCGGCGTTCTGGCTCGTCGCGGTGTCCACCTTCTGCGCCGAATCCACCTGGCCGGGAGGGGAGCAGGCAGCCATGCCGAGGGCCGCGACTGCGAAGAAGCCGGCAGCCACTGCTTTGCGGGAGGAAGAGAGGTTCACGGGAAAGTCCTTATGCTTGTGAAGTTCCGGGGATGTGTTGACGCGCGGGCGTTTAGGAGCGCGAGCGGGGCGTGGAGGCCTTAACAGAATCATACGGCGCGGCGTCCACGATCGTGACCGAAATTTCCCGGCCGTTCGGGGCGGTGTACGTGCGGGTTTCACCCTCCGCCGCACCCACCACGGCCGCACCGAGCGGGGAGTTTTCGGAGTAGGTCTCCAGGTCCTTGTTACCGGTGGAGGCGGCGCGGGTGCCGATGAGGAAGGTTTCTTTGTCGTTCTCGTCGCCGTTGTAGTACACGTGCACCACGGAACCCACCAGGGCAACACCCTCGACGATGCCACTGCGCTCGGTGGTGGAGTTTGCCAGGATCTCGGAGATCTGCTTGATGCGGGCCTCTTCCTGGTCCTGCTGCTCGCGGGCGGCATCGTAGCCCGCGTTCTCCTTCAGGTCACCCTCCTCGCGGCGCTCGTTGATCTCGGCCGCGATGACGGGGCGGTTATCGATGAGCGCCTGCAGCTCGGACTCGAGCTTGGCCTTCATCTCCGGGGTGATGTACTGCTGCTGAGTTTCAGCCATGAAGCGGGGCCTTCCCTGATACGTCGCGCGGGCCCGCGCCTACAGGCGTGGGCACCGCGGTTGGAATAGTTATATACAGCCGGATTCTAGCACGGTGCCCGGGGTGGCCTTAGCGGGCCTCGTTGTGCGCGGCGGAGGTGTCCATGTAGAACGGAATGTCCTCCGAGCAGCCGTAAACGCGCCCGGAAACCGCCGGTTCACGCACCGGAAGCTCGGTGCTCACGCGGGTCAGTTCGTCACCGCCGGCGGGGAGCACCACTTCACGACGCCCCACTTCCGCAAACTCGTAATTCAGGGCCGTGACAATGCAGTACGAGGGGACGGAGGGGTCTTTCCGGGTCACGTCGACCCAGAGGCGCGTGGTGTGGTCGTCGACAGCCTCCTGCGAGACAAAGTTGGCCTTCACCGGAATGGAGCGGCGTTCCATGACGTTGCGCCCGTATGCCACGGCGATGAGGACAACGAAGATAACAGCCCCGATGACGACGATCTTGCCGCCGATGCTGCTCGCGGCCCCGGGCCGGGGCGAGGCACCCGCCGCGCGCGAGCTCCCCCCGCGGGCGCGCGCGCCGTAGCGGGAGGTGGGGCGTTGGGGCGCGGGCTGCGGTGTGGGCACGGCGGATCCTCTGGGTGCTCGGGGGCTTGGGGGCTGGAGGTGGCGGGGAAAATGACTTCAGAACCGATGGTACTAAGATGAACCGGGTTGGAGAAAAGCCCCTACTAAAGTTGGAGGAACAGTGAGCGGCAAGCGCCTCCTGGCAATCCACGCGCACCCCGACGACGAAGCCTCGAAGGGCGCGGCGACGATGGCGAAATACGTCGCTGAGGGCAATCGCGTCAAGGTGCTCACCTGCACCGACGGGCAGCGGGGCGACATTCTCAATCCGCGCATGGACCGACCCGGTGTGCTGGAGAACATGAAGAAGGTGCGGGAGGAGGAGATGGCGCGCTCCGTGGCCGCCCTCGGTGTCGAGCACGAGTGGCTCGGTTACGCCGACTCCGGTCTGCCCCAGGGCGACCCGCTTCCTCCGCTCCCGGAGGGCTGCTTCGCCCTCGAGGACAGCGGCGCGGTGTGCCGCGAGGTGGTGCGGGTGATCCGCGAGTTCCGCCCCCACGTGATCATCACCTACGACGAGAACGGTGGTTACCCCCACCCAGACCACCTGAAGGTGCACGAAGTCTCCATGCTGGCGTGGGAGAAGGCGGGAGACCCGTCCTACGCGCCGGAGGCCGGTGAGGCGTGGACGCCGCTCAAGCTCTACTACACGCACGGATTCATTCTCCAGCGGATGAAGATGCTCCAGGACCTCCTCTACGAGCGCGGCCAGAGCAGCCCCTACGAGATGATGATCCAGCGCTGGGAGGAAAACCTCGCCGATGTGATGACGCGCGTGACAACCCAGGTGGAGTGCAGCGACTACTTCCCGCAGCGCACCGAGGCCCTGACGGCCCACGCCACCCAGATTGACCCGGCCGGCGCGTTCCTCGCCAGCCCCGTGGAGGACCAGCAGAAGGTCTGGCCCACGGAGGAGTTCGAGCTCGCCCGCACCCGCGTGGAGACGGACCTGCCCGAGACGGACCTGTTCGCGGGCATCCCCGACGAACCCGCCAGCCCGGAGGGCCCCGGCGATGCCGCCGCGCCCCGGGACGAGAAGGAGAACTAATGCCTGCCACCACGCTCACCACCGCCGCGGGCTGGGTCATCGCTCAGGCCCCGCCGGAGACACCCGTCGGCCCGGAGTTCGGCAAGGCCTCGCCGATCGGCCTGCTCATCATCGTCTTCCTCCTGGTCCTGGTCCTCAGCCTCGGCTTCGCCTTCCACCGCCGCTACTCCCGCTTCACGCGCCGGCGCATGTTCGCGGAGGCCCACGGAATCGACCCCTTCGACGAGGAAGCCCTGGATAAGGCGATGGCCGAGGCCGGCGTGCTTGACCGCCGCCGCAAGACCTTCATTTGATGCCCTATTTGATGCGCTATTTGATGCGCTGACACGGCAGACTAGGCTGGAAACGTGGCTGCGCTGGCGAAGATTCTGTACCCCCTCTACGAGGCGCGGTTGAAGCGCGAGCTCCGGGGCAAGGAGCACCCCAGGCACATCGCCGTCATGGCGGACGGCAACCGGCGCTGGGCCCGCGAGTCCGGTTACGTCGACATCTCCCACGGCCACCGCGCCGGGGCCGCGAAGATCGGCGAGCTGGTCCGGTGGTCCGCCGAGATGGACGTGGACGTGGTCACGATCTACCTCCTGTCCACAGAGAACCTCAAGCGCACGACCGAGGAGGTCGAGCTGCTCTTCGACATCATCTCCGACGTGGTCGACGACCTCGCCACCGAGAACTACACCTGCCGCGTGAAGCTGGTCGGGCACCTCAACCTTCTGCCGCCGCACGTCGCGGACCGGATGAGCAAGTCCGCCGCCAGCACCACCGAAAAGCCCGGGCTCACCGTCAACATCGCCGTCGGTTACGGCGGGCGCCAGGAAATCGTCGACGCCGTGCGCGCGCTCATCGATGCCAACCTCGCCGCCGGGACACATGTCGAGGAGCTGGCGGAGAAGGTCACCATCGAGTCCGTCTCGCGCAACCTCTACACCTCCGGTCAGCCCGATCCGGACCTGGTCATCCGCACCTCCGGCGAGCAACGCCTCAGCGGGTTCATGCTGTGGCAGGCGGCGTACTCCGAGATCTGGTTCACCGACACGTACTGGCCGGCGTTCCGCAAGATCGACTTCCTGCGCGCGCTGCGGGACTACTCGCAGCGCTCGCGACGGTTCGGCAAGTAGGGGCGTCGAAAAGCTAGAGCTTGCGCATGCGCACGCGCTGGACGGCGTGGTCGGGGCCCTTGCGCAGCACGAGCGAGGCGCGCACCCGGGTGGGGAGGATGTTCTCCACGAGGTTGGGCAGGTTGATCGACTGCCAGATCTCGCGGGCCTCGCGGGTGGCGCGCTCCTCGCTGAGGTCGGCGAAGCGGGCGAAGTGGGCCCCCGGCTGGCGGAAGGCGGTGGTGCGCAGCTTGAGAAAGCGGTCGATGTACCAGCGCTCTATGTGGGCGGTGGCGGCATCGACGTAGATGGAGAAGTCGAACAGGTCGGAGACCATGAGCGTCGGCCCAGTCTGCAGGACGTTGAGGCCCTCGAGGATGAGGATGTCGGGGCGGCGCACGTACTGGTACTCGCCGGGGATGATGTCGTAAGCGTTGTGCGAGTAGACGGGGGCCTTGACCTCCGGGTAGCCCGACTTGACCTCGGTGACGAAGCGCATGAGGTTGCGCCGATCGTAGGACTCGGGAAAACCCTTGCGGTCCATCAGCTTGCGCTCGGCGAGCACCGCGTTGGGGTGGAGGAAGCCGTCGGTGGTGACCAGGTCCACCCGCGGGTGGGACTCCCAGCGCTGGAGGAGCACCTGCAGCACGCGGGCGGTGGTGGACTTGCCGACGGCCACCGAGCCGGCCACCCCGATGATGTAGGGCACGTGCAGGGTGCTGCCGATGAAGGTTTCCGTCGCCGCGGTGAGCTGCTGGCGCGCGAGGATCCGCAGGTGGATCAAGCGTGAGATCGGCAGGTAGATCTCGGCAACCTCGTTGAGGTCCAGACTCTCCCCGATGCCGCTGAGCTGGGCCACCTCCTCCTCCGTGAGCACCTGGGGCCAGGCGGCGCGGCGCTCACGCCAGGCATCGCGGCTGAATTCGAGGTAGGGGCTGGTATCGACAGCGCGGGACATAGGGGACATTGTCTCACCTGCGCGGCTGCCGGGGCGGATTGGGCCGGTCCGGGCCCGCGGCACAACGCCCGCCCGCCCGTGCGCGCGGGAGAATATACTGCAGTGAATGGCTCCGCTGCGGGCCAGGCCCACCTGTAATTCAATGAAAGGACCCGGTGTACGTGTCTGAGGACCTCCGCTACCAGGATCTCGCTTCGTTCGACCCCGAAGTTCACGAGGCCATCGTCAACGAGCTCAGCCGCCAGCGCAACACGCTGGAGATGATCGCGTCGGAGAACTTCGTTCCGCGCTCCGTCCTGCAGGCGCAGGGCTCCGTGTTCACCAACAAGTACGCCGAGGGCTACCCGGGCCGCCGCTACTACGGCGGCTGCGAGTTCGCCGACGTGGTGGAGGACCTCGCCCGCGACCGCGCCAAGGAGGTCTTCGGAGCGCAGTACGCCAACGTCCAGCCGCACTCCGGTGCCCAGGCCAATGCCGCGGTCCTCATGGCACTGGCGGAGCCGGGGGACACCCTCCTCGGGCTTGACCTTGCCCACGGTGGCCACCTCACCCACGGCATGAAGATCAACTTCTCCGGCAAGCTCTACAACGTCGCCGCGTACCAGGTGGAGAAGAACACCTGCACCATCGACATGGTCAAGCTCCGCGAGCAGGCCCGGGAGGTCAAGCCGAAGGTCATCATCGCGGGCTGGTCTGCCTACCCGCGCCAGGAGGACTTCGCGGAGTTCCGCTCCATCGCCGACGAGGTCGGGGCCTACCTGTGGGTGGACATGGCGCACTTCGCCGGGCTCGTCGCCGCCGGCCTGCACCCCTCGCCGATCCCGCACGCCCACGTCGTGTCCTCTACCGTGCACAAGACCATCGGCGGGCCGCGCTCCGGGTTCATCCTCACCAACGACCTCGAGCTGCACAAGAAGATCAACTCGGCGGTCTTCCCCGGCCAGCAGGGCGGGCCGCTCATGCACGTCATCGCGGCGAAGGCGACGGCGTTCAAGATCGCCGGCACCCCCGAGTTCAAAGACCGCCAGGAGCGCACGCTCGAGGGCGCGCGCATCCTCGCCGAGCGCCTCACGCAGGATGACGCCAAGGCCGCCGGGATCGACGTGGTCTCCGGCGGCACCGACGTCCACCTCGTCCTCGTGGACCTGCGCAACTCCGACATGGACGGCCAGCAGGCGGAGGACCTCCTGCACCGCGCGGGCATCACCGTCAACCGCAACGCGGTGCCCTTTGACCCGCGCCCCCCGAAGGTCACCTCCGGCCTGCGCATCGGCACCCCGGCCCTGGCCACGCGCGGGTTCACCGCCGAGGACTTCCGCGAGGTCTCCGACATCATCGCCGAGGTGCTCATCCAGGGTGAGGCCGCGGATGTGGAGGCGCTGCACGGGCGCGTCGACAAGCTGGCGGAGAAGTACCCCCTCTACCCGGACCTGGAGGACTGGAAGCTGCTCTAGCTTTCCCCGTCTTTTCCACTGCCCTCCCCGCTGTCCCCGGCGTCGCGCTCCTCCGCGAGCGCGGTGCGGGCCTCGCGCAGCCACTCGGGCTGGTCGGCGAGGAGGTTCTTGATTTGCTCGGTGGTCAGCGGCTCGTCCATCCCGTTCTTCTTCAGCGCGGTGATGCTGATGCCGAGTTTGCGGGCCACCTCCGGCCGCGGGTGGGGGCCGTTGAGACGCAGCTCCTGGAGCCACTCCGGGGGGTTGGCCTGAAGATCGCGCAGCTCGCCGTGGGTTACGGCGCCCTCCTGGAAGTTCTGCGGGGTGGCCGGGAGGTGGATCCCGAGCTTCTTCGCGGCGGTGGCGGGCTTCATCGCGGTGCCTGAGGGCTGCTGGTTCGTCATGGTCACGACGGTAGCATTAACGCATGCTCAGGCTTTCCTTCGTCACAGGCTCCGAACCCGGCAAGTGGCTGCGGCGCTACGAGGCGGCGACCGCGCACGGGCTGCAGGCCCGGGGCAGCGACGACCCGCTGGCGGACCTCGCCGCGGGGGAGTGCGACCTCGCGCTCGCGAGGCTTCCCGACGAGCGGGTCGGGCCGGCGCACCACGTCGTGTCACTTTACGACGAAACCCCCGGCGTAGCGGTGCCCAAGGACTCCGTCTACGCGGAGGTGGGGGAGGACGTCCGTGCGGGGGATGTCGCGGGGGAGATCGTGAACTTCCGCTTCACGCCGGGAGCCTCCATCGACGAGCTTCGGGCCGCACTACAGGTCGTGGCCGCCAACGTCGGTGTGGCCTTCGCGCCCGCTCCGCTGCTGAAGGTGCTGTCGAAGAAGCAGGTGGTCACGCTCGCCCTGGTCGGTGGGGACGCACCTCGGACGAGCGTGGCGCTGGTGTGGCGCAGGGAGGCGGATTCGGACGCGATCCAGGATTTTGTGGGCGTAGCCAAGGGGCGCACCTCCAACTCTTCCCGCGGGTCCGCCGGGGAGGGGAAGACCCGCGTCGGGTCCACGGCGAAAGCCGCGCGTAAATCGGGGGCCCCGGGAAGGACGGGACAGGCGGGGAAACCCCGCCGCCCGGGCGGGAAACGTGGGAATTCTGGGAAAACCGGTTCCCGGGGTGCGGGTAGGCGTCGCTCGCGTTAACAGGCGTATCGGTTAACCTTGTTAAGAGATCCTCAAATAGAAAGGTTCCACAATGATGAAGAACACGAAGATCGTCGCGTCCGCCGCGGCCCTCGTTCTGGCCACCGGTCTGGCCGCCTGCTCCTCCGACGACTCCAAGTCCGACTCGACTTCGGAGTCCACCTCCACGGTGAAGGAGACCGCGACCGAGACCCAGACCGCCACCGAGTCCTCCGCGACCGGTTCCGCCGCCTCCGGCACCGCAGACCGCACCAACAAGACCGTGGAGGTCAAGACCGCCGACGGCGCGACCACCCTGGTTCCCCAGGGCGTCAAGGACGCAATGGACAAGTACGGCAAGGACTGGGGTGAGCCCGCCTCCGTGGAGGAGACCCCGAACGGCTGGATCGTCTCCTACGACGCGGAGCACTACGTCACCTGGAACCAGAACACCGGCGGCGCTCCGACCTGGGGTGAGATCTCCAACAACTGGCTGACCAACGTCCGCGCCGACTCCTCCCTCGGTTTCCCGACCGCCCCCGAGGAGAAGCGCGCCGACGGCAACGGCTGGACCCAGCAGTTCGAGCACGGCTCCATCGACTGGACCCACGGCCCGGACGGCGTCTTCGGCGCCACCGTCACCCCGAAGTAAGACCCGGGGACCGGTCGCCGCGCCCCCGTTGCGGGGCGTGCGCCGCAAGACGAGCCCTTCCCGGCACCCGTATAGGGTGCGGGAGGGGCTTTTCCCGTGCGCGGCGCGGTGCGGTGCGGGTTCGGCCCTGTTGCACGGGCGTGTGCTGGTGTGAAAAATGGGCCCCATGCCTGACAACGGTTACACGCTCCGCCCCATCCGCCCCGAGGACTACCCGCAGGTCCGCGACATCTACGAGATCGGACTGGATTCGGGCCACGCGACGTGGGAGACCTCCGCTCCGACATGGGAGGAGTTCTCCGAGGGCAAACTCCTGGAAACGGTCTTCGTCGCGGCGGACGCCGAAGACGAGGGGAATATTCTCGGCTGGGTTTCGGCCGCGAAGGCCTCCTCGCGCTCCGTCTTCCACGGCGTGGTGGAGGATTCGATCTACACCCACCCCGACGCGCGGGGGAGGGGGATCTCGGGGGCCCTCCTGGACCAGCTCATTGAAACGTGCATCGAGCTGGGCAAATGGTCCATCCACTCCTGGATCTTCCCCGAGAACACGGGGTCCGCGCGCCTACACCTTTCCAGGGGCTTCACAAAGGTGGGCACCTTCCATCACATGGCGAAGATGACCTACGGGGAGCTGGAGGGCGCCTGGCGGGACACCGACATCTACGAGCTGCTGCTGCCCAAGCCTGAGGACGGGGGTGGTCGCGGCTAGGGGCATGGCAAAGGGCCGGCGGGGGTTCCCGCCGGCCCTCAGGTTTTCCGTGGGTCGGGTGCCAGTGCGCGCTGCGCCTTAGCGCGGGGTGGCTACGGTGCTGCCGGAGCCGCCGGTAGCGGTCGGAACCGACGCCTCGGTATCGGGGACGTCCGCACCGACGGGCTCCGGGGCGATGTCGCCCACCGGGATGCCCGTGGCGGTGCCCGCGGCGTCGTCGGACGCGGGGTGGCCGGAGCGCTCGCCGGAGTCCTCGACCGTGTCGTTCAGCGGATCCTCCTGGACCGGCAGGAGCAGCAGCAGCGCCAGGATGGCCAGCGGGAGGACCAGCAGGAAGATCGGGGTCAGGCCGTCGTTGTAGCTGGAGAGGACCACGTCGCGCAGCGCCTCGGGCAGCTTGCCCACGGCGGCCGGGGTGAGGGACTGGCGACTGGCGCCAGAGGTGAACGCCTCCGCGTAGGGAGCACCGGCCGGGCCCATGGAGGCCAGGGCGCCGGGCAGGCGGTCGTGCAGGTTCTGCGTCATGTTGTGGATGAACAGCGAACCGATGAGCGACGCGCCCACGGCCCCGCCGATCTGGCGGAAGAAGTTGTTCGCCGCGGTGGCGGTGCCCACCATGGACAGCGGGAAGGAGTTCTGGACGATGAGCACGAGCACCTGCATGACCAGCCCGAGGCCGAAGCCGAAGATGAACATGTACAGGCCCAGGGTGGTCAGGGAGGTGGTGACCTCGAGGGTGGAGAAGAGCCACAGGCCGACCGCCGTGATGGCCATGCCGATGATCGGGAAGATCTTGTAGCGGCCGCTCTTGGAGATGATGAAACCGACGCCGACGCCGGTGCCGAGCATGCCGATCACCATGGGCAGCATCATGAGACCGGCCTGGGTCGGCGTGAGCTCGTGCACCATCTGCAGGTAGGTGGGCAGGTAGCCCAGGGTGCCCATCATGGCGATGCCGAGAACGAGACCGGCGACGGTGGTGAGCAGCATGTTGCGGTTGCGGAACAGCGTCATCGGGATGAGCGGGTTGGTGGCGCGCAGCTCCACCAGAACGAAGAGGATCCACGCCACGACGGAGGTGACGATCAACCCGATGATGGTCGGGGAGGACCAGTCGTACTGGGTGCCACCCCACGTGGTGGTGAGGATCAGGGTGGTGGTGCCCACGACCATGAACAGGGTGCCCAGCCAGTCGTACTTCAGACCGGAGGCGGAACCCGTGCGCAGCTTGAGCACGACGGCCGAGATGCCCATGGCGATCAGCGCCAGCGGGATGTTCATCCACAGGCCCCAGCGCCAGCCGGGGCCGTCGGTGAACCAGCCGCCCAGCACGGGGCCGAGCACGGAGGAGATGCCGAAGACGGCGCCCATCGCGCCCATGTACTTGCCGCGCTCGCGGGCGGGGATGACCTCGGCGATGATGGCCTGGGAGTTGACCATCATGGCACCGGCGCCGAAGCCCTGGATGGCGCGGCCGATGATGAGGACGGTCATGGTGTTGGCGAAGCCGCCCATCGTCGAACCGATGAGGAAGAAGGCGATGCCGCCGATGTAGAGCCACTTGCGGCCGAGGCCGTCGCCAAGCTTGCCGAAGACAGGCAGGGCGATGGTCATGGTGACGAGGAACGAGGAGATGACCCAGCTCATGTGGTCGACACCGCCGAGCTCGCCGACGATGGTCGGCAGCGCGGTGGAGAAGATCATCTGCCCGAGGGAGCTCATGAGCATCGTGGTCATCAGCGCGGCAAATATGAGGCCGACGTGCGGCCTCTCAGAAGTTTTTGTCTCTACCATGAGAGCTCCTTAGCTAGATCAGTGTGAAATTGTGCCGCATTCTTCAACGGCTGGACGCCCTGCGCCTCGGTGGGGGGAAATTCCGGGTTGCTCAGATACATGTTGACCGCCGCGTAGAAGAGGTCGACGAGGACGTTCACCTCGATGGCGAGGGGGGCGTCGTTAAGCTTGCGGTCGCCGGGAAAGGAATGGAAGTGCTTTTCGACGGCCTGCCCCAGCTCCGTCAGGGTCTCGCTCTTGCGCACGTAGACGGCCCCTGCGAGGGCTGGGTTCTGCGAAAGAATGGCGCGGCGTCGCATGAGACGCTCGCGGTTGTGCGCGTCCGGGACGGCCAGGATCTGGGAGAACATCAGGTCGAGGACGTTGTCGGACTGCGTTGTGGCGATGACCTCGAGCGCGTCTTCCGTGATCTCAAAGGGGTGTGCGCCGAGGACGGCCTGGTCCTTTGAATCCATGTAGTTGAAGAAGGTGCGCCGGGAGATGTCGGCCGCCTCGCAGATGTCCTCGACGGTGACGTTGGTGAAGCCCTTGGCTTCAACCAGCTTCATCGCCTCGTCGACGATGCGCCGCCGGGTGTCGCGTCGCTTCCGTTCCCGGAGCCCGCTGCATTGTTCTTTCACAGGGTGCGAGATTACACCCAGTGCAAGATTTGGTCAACGCGGTCCCGTCATTCCGGGTTGCCCAGCGAGAGCGAACCTTTGACCTCGTCGTTTCCGTCGCGGTCCTGGTGGGCCTCGACGACACCCGGCTCCCTCTGCGAGAGCGTCCAGGCGGCGTCGGTGGCGCCACAGGGCTTGTTCAGGGCGCGGGGCTGCCACTGCCCGCCGTCGGCGCGGGTGAGCAGCGCCGTGCAGCCACCGTTGAGGTAGGCGATCATCGCCGAGTCGCCGGAGACCGTGAGCACGGCATTCCACCCTGACTCGCCCGAGCGGGAGGAGGAGAAAAGCCAGCCGGAGTAGGTGCCGGGGGAGGGGGTGCCGGCGGGCCACGGGGACGCTGCGGAGGGGGCCGGCGGCTGCGCCGTGACCGTGACCACCCGGGGAATGGGGTTGCGTTCCTCGGCCGGGCGGGTCAGCGCCCAGCCCGCCGCGCCCAGGGCCGCGAGCGCGGCGACGACGAGGACAGCCAGGCCCCCGATGACCCACGGGCGGTTTGACCCGCCGTGGCGGCGGAGCTCGGAAAAGGAATCGGACACAGGTGAACCCCCAGCTAGTCGGTGCTGGGGGTTCATCTTAGCGGGCGCGCGACCCGGGTCGGACGCTAGTTGCGGTCGGTGTTGGCCATGCTGAGCACGTCGAGGCGCTTGTCCAGCTCCTCCTCGGTTAGTTTCTCGCCGTCGACGAAACCGAGGTCGATGACCGTCTGGCGGATGGTCTTCCCCTCCTTGAGGGCGGTCTTGGCCACCTTGGCGGCGTTCTCGTAGCCGATGGCGGAGTTCAGGGGGGTCACGATGGACGGGGAGGACTCCGCGAGCTCCTTCATGCGCTCGACGTTCGGCTCGATGCCGTCGACGAGCTTGGTGGCGAACTGGCGGGCCGTGTTGGCCAGCAGGCGCGAGGACTCGAGGACGTTGCGCGCCATCATCGGGATGAACACGTTGAGCTCGAACTGGCCCTGGGAGCCGCCGAAGGCCACGGCGGCGTCGTTGCCGACCACCTGCGCGGCGACCTGGGTGGCGGTCTCGCAAAGGACGGGGTTGACCTTGCCCGGCATGATGGAGGAACCCGGCTGCAGGTCGGGAAGGTGGATCTCACCGAAGCCGGCGAGCGGGCCGGAGCCCATCAGGCGGATGTCGTTGGCGATCTTGAACAGGGAGACGGCCACGCTACGCATGGCGCCGGAGAACTCCACGAGGGAATCCCGGTTGGCCTGGGCCTCGAAGTGGTTCTTCGCCTCGGAGAGCTGCTCCACACCGGTGAGCTTCTTCAGCTCCTCGGTGACCTTGCCGCCGAACTCGGCCGGGGTGTTGATGCCGGTGCCCACCGCAGTGCCGCCGATGGGCAGCTCGCCCAGGTGCTTGAGGGTTGCCTCGACGCGCTCGATGCCGAGCTCGATTTGCCGGGCGTAACCGGAGAACTCCTGGCCTAGGGTGACAGGGGTGGCGTCCATGAGGTGGGTGCGGCCGGACTTGACCACCTCGTGCCACTCCTTGGCCTTCTTGTCCAGCGACTCGTGCAGCACCTTCAGGCCGGGGATGAGGTCGGTGACCGCGGCCTCCGTGGCGGCCACGTGGGTGGCAGTGGGGAAGGTGTCGTTGGAGGACTGGCCCATGTTGACGTCGTCGTTGGGGTGCACCTCGACACCGTTGGCCTTCGCGATGGACGCGATGACCTCGTTGGTGTTCATGTTGGAGGAGGTGCCGGAGCCGGTCTGGAAGACGTCGATGGGGAACTGGTCGTCGTGCTGGCCGTCGGCGATCTCCTTCGCGGCGGCAATGATCGCGTCGGCCTTTTCGGCGTCGAGCTTCCCCAGGTCCTTGTTCACCTGGGCGCAGGCAGCCTTGAGCAGGCCGAGAGCGCGGATCTGCTGGCTTTCCAGAGGGCGGAAGGAGATGGGGAAGTTCTCCACCGCGCGCTGGGTCTGGGCGCGCCACAGGGCGTCGACGGGGACCTTGACCTCGCCCATCGTGTCGTGCTCGATGCGGTATTCCTGATCAGCCATGAAATTCCATCCTTTTGTCTGCTGCGGGGTTTCGTTGAACGATTATGCCCCGTTCCCACGTGGGTGGTCGGGGCATTGCGGTTTTCACCGTTCCGGGCACGGGGACATCCGTGCGGCCCGGATGCGGGTTGGCGCCGGTTCCTAACGGGTTTCCAGCCGACGCCCAACCGGTTCTCAGTCGGTCGGGTCGGAGTAGTCCACCACGGAATACTCCTGCAGCTTTGCCAGCTGGTGGATCGACTCGACGTAGCGGACCGTGCCGGAGCGGGCGCGCATGACCAGGGAGCGGGTGGTGGCGCCGTTCTTGCGGTAGGAGACGCCGCGCAGCATGTCACCGTTGGTCACACCGGTGGCGGCGAAGTAGCAGTTGTCGGAGGAGACGAGGTCGTTGATGCCCAGCACCAGGTCGAGGTCGTGGCCGGCCGCGAGGACGTGCTCGCGCTCCTCGTCGGACTGGGGGGCAAGCTGGCCCTGGATCTCGCCGCCCAGGCACTTCATGGCGCATGCGGTGATGACACCCTCGGGGGTTCCGCCGATGCCCATCGCGATGTCGATGGAGCTGGTGTCCTGCGCGGCGGCAATGGCACCGGCGACATCGCCGTCGGTGATGTAGCGGACCTTTGCGCCGGCCTCGCGGATCTCCTTGACTAGGCCGTCGTGGCGCGGGCGGTCGAGCACCACAACGGTGACGTCGGCCGGCTTGATGCCCTTGGCCTTCGCCACGGACTTGATGTTCGACTCGACGGACGCGGTGATATCGATGGCGCCGGCGGCCTCGGGGCCGACGGCGATCTTGTTCATGTAGAAGGCGTCCTTGGGGTTGAACATGGTTCCGCGGTCGGCGGCGGCGATGACGGAGATCGCGTTCGGGCGGCCCTCGGCCATGAGGCGCGTGCCATCGACGGGGTCCACGGCGATATCCACCTGGGCGCCGGAGCCGTTGCCCACGTTCTCGCCGTTGTAGAGCATCGGGGCCTCGTCCTTCTCGCCCTCGCCGATGACGATCACGCCGTCCATGCTGACGGAGTTGATCATCTTGCGCATCGCGTCGACGGCGGCGCCGTCACCCTCGTTCTTCATGCCGCGGCCAACCCAGCGGCCGGAGGCGAGCGCCGCCGCCTCGGTGACGCGCACGAGTTCCAGTGCGAGGTTACGATCCGGGTACTCCGTAGACAGTTCCGTCATCGAAGGCAGCCTCCTGAGCTGTTGAAAGTATGTCGTGGGCATGCCGGTGGCATACCTGTGGTTCGTTATGTGTCCGCTCGCGCGGCACGGGGGTGCATTCGGGCAACCCGCTGTCTCCATTCTTCCACTTCGGGGTCTGCCCACCCCGGTACCCCACACACTTACGGGGGTGAAACCATCCGCCCCGGGCATCCGCGCGGTTGAGGGCCGGCCCGCCCGTCCCGCCGAATTCGGGGGCGGGTTGGCTCCGTGACATACTGGTGCGCGTGGCAGGCGACGAGAAACCCCGCATTTTCCAGGACGGCCGGGACATGATGCTCAACGTGGCGATCATCATCGTCACCATGCTCGTGGTGGTCGGCTTCACCGGGCTGTGCTCGTTCAGCCCGGGCAAGCCCGAGAAGGGGCCGGTCCAGGAGGTCGACGCCAAGGCCTTCCTCGACCTCGAGGCCCGCGCCGTCTCCTTCCCCGTGCGCTACCCGCAGATGCCGGAGGGCTGGACCACCAACTCCGCGCGCCGCTCGATGATCGACAACACCCCCGCCCCCGTGGTGGGGTGGGTCACGCCGGACCAGGGCTACATCCAGCTCACCCAGACCGGGGCACCGCTTGACGACGCCGTTCGCGGCCTCGACTCCCACCAGCGTTCCTTCACCCGCTCAGAGGATGTGAAGGGCACCGAGGCTGAGGCTAAGGTGTTCCACTCCGACGACAAGGACGTGCGCGACGTGTGGGCCGTCGACGCGGGCGACGCTCGCCTGCTGGTCACCGGCGCCGGCACCGACGACGAGCACCGCGACGTGATCGAGGCGGCCCTGGCCACCCCGCCGATCAGCCCGCGGTAGCGGGGGTCAGCTCTCGCCGTCAGTCGCATCCCCCGCGTCGTTGCCGTCCCCGGTGTTGCCGATTGCCGCCTCGACGCGCTGCGTGGCGCCGTCGAGAAGCACCTCGCACCGCTTTGCCAGCGCCTCGCCCCGTTCCCAGTACTGCAGGGACTCGTCCAGGCTCATCTGGCCGAGCTCGAGGATCTTCACTGTTTCGACGAGCTCCTCGCGGGCCTGCTCGTAGGTGAGTGACTCGGGATCGGGGAGGGCGTCCTGCCCGCCGCGGCCGCTTCCAAAGGTGTTCTCCGTCATTGTCTACTCCTCGGGTGTGGGTGTCTTTGGGGGTCAATCTGCCTTGGTGGTTCCCATGGCGGCGGCGGTGATCGAGCCGTCGCCGACGCGGATGCGCAGCTGCGAGCCGGGTGGCGACTGCCCGATGCCCGTGACCACCTCGGGGCCGCTCCCGTCGCGGGGGATCACCTGGACCACCGCGTAACCGCGGGCGAGGGTCGCCGATGGGCCGAGAGCCGAGACCTGGGCGCGCAGGCTGCGCACGGCGGAGCTCTCCGCGGCGAGCATGTAGGTGATGTCGCGCCGGATCAGGGACCGGGCGCGCTCGACCTCCTCGCGGCGGCGGGTGATGGGCGTGAGCGGGTTCGCCAGAACGGGGCGGGAGCGCAGCGAGTCGATGCCCGCGCGCTCGCGGCGCACCCACCCGCGCAGGGCCGCGTTCATTCGGGCGCGCTGGTCGGCGACCAGCGCATGCTCCTGGGCAACCTCGGGCACGACGCGCTTCGCGGCGTCGGTGGGGGTGGCGGCGCGCACGTCCGCGACGTTGTCCAGCACCGGGTTGTCGGGCTCGTGGCCGATGGCGGAGACTACCGGGGTTCCCGCCGTGGCGACGGCGCGCTGCAGCGCCTCCTCGGAGAACGGCAGGAGGTCCTCCACGGAACCTCCGCCCCGGGCGATGATGATGACGTCGATGAGCGGGTCGCGGTCGAGCTCCTCGAGCGCGGCGACGACCTCGGGTACCGCGTTGGCGCCCTGCACCGCGGTGTTGCGCACGGTGAACTGCACGGCGGGCCAGCGCAGCTGCGCGACCGAAAGCACGTCGCGCTCGGCGGCGGATCCCTTCCCGGTGATCAGCCCGACGCGGCGGGGGAGGAAGGGCAGCGGCTTCTTCCGGGCCGGGTCGAAGAGCCCCTCGCCGGCGAGCTGGGCGCGGAGGCGCTCGATGCGCGCGAGGAGTTCGCCCTCCCCGACGTGGCGGATCTCGGTGACCCACATGGAGAACGAGCCGCGCCCCGCGTAGAAGGCGGGCTTGCCGTGGATGACCACGTGGTCCCCGTCCTTCAGGGGCGCGGGCATGGAGCGCAGGAGCTGGGTGCTGGCCGTGAGCTGGACGCTGACCTGTTCCTGGGTGTCGCGCAACGTGAGGTAGGACAGCTTCCACGTCGGCTTCATGTTGACCTGGGTCAGCTGGCCCTCGACCCAGAGCCAGCCGAGTTTCTCGATCCAGTTCTTCACCGACTGGTTCAGCTTGGACACGGCCCACGGGTTTTCCGGGGTGCTGGCCGGGGATGTGCTCGGCGATGAGGTCACGGCGGTCGCGCGCCCCTTTCATGGTCGGTGGGTTGCCGGGTGGCCGGGTCCGCGGGCGGGGCGCGTCGGGCGTGTCGGCGCCGCCCCTCCTGCGAAAACACCCAGCATAGTGCTGCCTGTTGTTTTAGACAGCGATTCGATACCCTGGGTTCCATGACAGATCAGGGTAAGAAGGTTCTTCTCGCTGCTCCGCGAGGGTATTGCGCTGGCGTGGACCGCGCGGTGGAGACCGTGGAGAAGGCGCTGGAGAAGTACGGTGCCCCCGTGTACGTGCGCAAGGAGATCGTGCACAACAAGTACGTGGTGGAGACCCTGAAGGATCGCGGCGTCATCTTCGTCGAGGAGACGGATGAGGTTCCCGAGGGGGGCCACCTCGTCTTCTCCGCGCACGGGATCTCACCGGCGGTGCGTGACTCCGCCGCCAGCCGCAACCTGCTTGCGCTCGATGCGACCTGCCCACTGGTGACCAAAGTGCACAACGAGGCCAAGCGCTTCGCCCGCGACGGCTACCAGATTCTCCTCGTGGGCCACGAGGGCCACGAGGAGGTCGAGGGCACCGCCGGGGAGGCGCCCGAGGTGACCTACCTCGTTGACGGGCTCGACGGTGTTGATCGCCTGCCCGATTTCCCGGACGACCAGAAGCTGGTGTGGCTCTCGCAGACCACGCTCTCGGTGGACGAGACGATGGAGATCGTCAACAAGCTCCACGAGCGCTACCCGAACCTGCAGAATCCCCCGAGCGACGACATCTGCTACGCCACCCAGAACCGTCAGGTGGCCGTCAAGGCCATCGCGCCGCGGGTCGATCTGATGATCGTGGTGGGTTCCCAGAACTCCTCCAACTCCAAGCGCCTCGTCGAGGTTGCCCTGGAGGCCGGAGCGAAGGACTCCCACCTCATCGATTACGCCCACCAGATCGACGACGCGTGGCTGGCCGGCGTGGAAACCGTGGGCATCACCTCGGGCGCGTCCGTGCCCGAAATCCTCGTGCGCGAGGTGGTCGACCACCTCGCCGAGCGCGGCTACACGGACGTGGAGGAGGTCACCACGACCACCGAGACGATCACTTTTGCGCTGCCGCGCGCGCTGCGGCCCGCGCGCACGTAAGAGCCGGATAGAAACAGGGACTGTGCGACGAAGGCCGGGCAGCGCATCACGCGCCGCCCGGCCTTGACCGTGCCGGAATCAGCCGCCGTAGAGGTCGTCGTTGAGGGGGCGCCGCACCCTGCTGCTCCCGCGGCGGGGTGTCTCGCCGGAACCGCGCGACGAGGCATGGGTGCCCCGCGCCGACGGCTGGGCGCCGCTGGCGCGGGGATTGATGCGCTCGGTGCGGGAGGCGCGCTCCACCCGCTCCGGGCGGGTTGTACCCCCGATCCTCTGGGCCGGTCGCATGCGGGTGGAGGGGGCGGGCTGGTTGCGCCGCTGCATGAGCTCCTCGACGGTGACCGCGTTTGTGCGCTCCCGGGCGCGGCGGCTCTGCTTGCTGGTGCGGCGGTTGCTCTCGGCGGCACGGGTCCGCTCGCGCACGTCGTTCCTTGTCAGGCGCGCGTTCTGCCTCCTGATCAGGGCCAGGCGCAACAGCGCGATGACGATCGATCCGACGGTGACCGCGGCCAGCGCCGGAAAGAATTCGATGGCTGGGTAGGCGATGGCCAGGATCGAGGTCTTGGACAGGCCCGCGCCGTCGGGGCGGCTGTTGCCCCGCGCGATTGCCCACCCGGCCCCGATGAGGGCGATGAAGAAGAGGATGGGGGAGCTGGCCACGGTGAGGAAGAGGCCCTTGGGGTTCATCAGGGCCGTCACCAGAATGACCGAGGCGGCGAAGAAGGTGAGGTAGGGCCACCCGATCTGCTCGGTGTAGACGGACACGAGCGCCCCGGTGAACAGCGCGGCGGCGATGATGGCTATGCCGGATCCGGTCGGCAGCCCGACAAACGTCGCTCGGTGAGCGTTGGATTTCCGGGAGGGCAGGTGCGACACGGTGGTTGAGTCTACCTATTCCGGATGACGGAAAGGTGCACTACCTGCTTTCAGTGGGCGGGCGCGTCGCCCCCGGCAGCGCGTCAGGCGCCCCCGCCTCCTCGGCGGCGTGCCGCGGGGAGGCCGAGATCTGGCTGAGGGGGGCGACCCGGCCGCGCGTGGTGCGGGACGGCACGCCCATCTCGTCGAGTTTGCGCGCGGTGACCATGACGCGGGTGTCCATGGAGGCAAGCGTGGAATTGAACGCGTCGACCGCTTTCTCCAGCGACTGTCCTACCCGGTTGTAGTGCTCGCCCATCGTGCCCAGGCGCTGGTAGAGCTCCGCGCCGAGGCGCTGGATCTCCTTGGCCTTGTCGTTCATCGCCTCGTGGCGCCACCCGAGCGCGACCGTGCGCAGGAGTGCGAAGAGCGTGGTGGGGGTGGCGATGACGATGTCGCGGGCGAAGGCGTAGTCCAGCAGCTCGGGGTCGATGGCCAGGCCGGCATCGAGGAAGGGGTCGGCCGGGACGAACATGACGACGAACTCGGGCGTGGGCTGAAAGGCCTCGATGTAGGGCTTCGCGGAGAGGGTGTCCACGTGCTGGCGCAACAGGTGGGCGTGGCGGCGCAGGTACCCCTGTTTTTCCTCCGGGTCGTCCGTGTTCAGCGCGTCGAGGTAGGAGGCGAAGGGGACCTTGGCGTCGACGACGATGGAGCGCCCCTCGGAGAGGCGGATGACCATGTCGGGGCGGACCCGGGTGCCGTCGACAAGCGTGCTGCTCTGGGTGTCGAAGTCGCAGTGCTCGACCATCCCGCCGAGCTCAACCACGCGCTGGAGCTGCATTTCACCCCAGCGGCCGCGGGTCTGCGGGGAGCGCAGGGCGGAGATGAGCTGGTCGGTGCGGTCGGTCAGGCGGGTGGAGGTGCGGGTGATCGCCTGGACCTGGCTGGCGAGGGCGGAGTAGGCCACCGCCCGGTCCTCGTCCATGTCGTCGAGCTGGCCGGCGAGGCGTTCCAGGGCGCGGGTGACGGGGGTCATGTCCGCGGGCGCGGGCTGCGGGGGAGGCGGTGTCTGACCGCGGCGCGCCGCGTAGCCCGCGAGAGCTCCGAGCGCGAGGCCGAGGATGAAGACGGTGAGCGTGGCAGCGGTGGACATGGGTGGCAGTGTGCCACACGCGCCCGACACTACCCGGTGGAGTCGCCCTTCCTGTCGAACATACGTGCGACCCGCGACGCCTCGGCCAGTTTGCGCAGCCGCTGCCCCTCCCGGAACCGGCGCCACCGGCGGCTCATGGCGGGGGACTGCTGGCCGCGGGATTCGTCCGCGGTGACCGGGGCGGGCGCCCAGTCGCGATCGCCGCGCCATTCCCTGCGCTCGTATACGGATTCGCGCTCCTCCAGCTCGGCGATCGCCCTGCCCTCCGGGGTGGTGAAGGTGAGCTCGGCGGCGGTCTTCTCGCCGGAGTGGATCTTCACCATGTCGAGGAGGTAGCGGTAGGTCACGGCGACCATCGCCGCCACGGGGACGGCGAGGAACGCGCCGACGAGCCCGAACAGCCCGCCGCCGACCGTGACGGAAACCAGCACGACAACCGGGTGGAGATCCATCGCCCGGGACTGGAGGATCGGAGACAGTACGTTGCCCTCGAGCTGCTGCACCGCGAGCACGATTCCGAGGACGATGAGGGCCTTGGTGAAACCGAGCGAGACCAGCGCCACCAGGACGGCGAGGGCCCCGGCGACGACGGCGCCGACGATCGGGATGAACCCCGCGAAGAAGGTGATCACCGCGAGCGTGAAGGCCATCGGCACGCCCACGAGGTAGATGCCGAGGCCGATGAAGAGGGCGTCGACGAGCGAGACCAGCGCCTGGGCGCGGATGAAGCCCGAGAGGGTGTTCCACGCGCGGGTGAGCAGCTCGGTGGCGTGGAGGCCCGTTCGCCCACCCGAGGCGGAGCGCAGCCAGGGGAGGAAGCGGTGGCCGTCCTTGAGGAAGAAGAAGGTGAGCACGAGCACCACCGTGAGGGTCACGGCCAGTCCCGCCGCCGTGCCGATGCCCGCGAACACCCCACCCGCGATGGCGCCCGCCTGGTTCTGAAGCCACTGCGCGATCTCGTTGACGGCGTCGTTGAGGTCGTCGGGGTTGACGTTCAGGGGCGGGCCCTGCAGCCACAGCTGGAGGCGCTGGATGCCCTCGAGCGCCTGCAGGTAGAGGATCTGCGAGTGGGCGGTGATGTCCGGGGCGATGAGCGTGCCCACGAAACCGCCGATGCCGAAGAAGGAGAGGAGGGAGAACAGGGCCGCGAAACCGGACGGGATGCCGCTGCGGCGCAGGAAACCGGCTATTGGTGCGAGGACCGTGCACACGATGAGCGCCAGGACCATAGGTAGGATGCCGCCCCAGAACGCGCCGATGATTTTGCTCAGCGCGAAGAGGAACACCGCGATGACCAGCACGCGCAGCGCGAACATGGCGGCGGACTTGAGCCACGTGTTGAGCACGACCCCGCGGTCCACCCGGTCGCCCGGCGGGCGCACCGTGGCGGCCGCGTCGGGCCCGGGTTGGGCGGCCGGGTCGTTTCCGGCGGGGCTGGCGGGGCTGTCGGGGGCGGTGGGGGAGCTCACCCGCACCATCTTGCCCGATGGACGCGGGCTTTGCGACGCCACACGCGCCCCCCGATTGGCGTGTCCGGCAGGTGGGATAGGATTGCGCCCGTGAGCCTTACTCTTGGAATTGTCGGTCTGCCCAACGTGGGTAAATCCACCCTCTTCAACGCGCTGACGCGCAACGACGTCCTCGCGGCGAACTACCCGTTTGCCACCATCGAGCCCAACGTCGGCCTGGTGGAGCTGCCCGACCCACGCCTGGGGCGCCTCGCGGAAATCTTCAAGTCCGAGCGTATCCTGCCGGCGACGGTGTCCTTCGTGGACATCGCCGGCATCGTCAAGGGCGCCTCCGAGGGCGAGGGCATGGGCAACGCCTTCCTGGCCAACATCCGCGAGGCGGACGCGATCTGCCAGGTGGTGCGCGCCTTCTCCGACGACAACGTCATCCACGTCGAAGGCAAGGTCGACCCGGCCACCGACATCTCCGTGATCAACACCGAGCTCATCCTCGCCGACCTGCAGACGATTGAGAAGGCCCTACCGCGTCTGGAGAAGGAGGCGCGCAAGGACAAGGACGTCGCCGCCACCGTCGCCGAGGTGAAGAAAGCCCAGGAGGTGCTCGAGGACGACCGCACCCTCTTCGCGGCCAGCCGCGCCGGCGAAATCGATCTCGCACCGCTGCGGGAGCTGCACCTGATGACGGCCAAGCCCTTCCTCTACGTGTTCAACTCCGACGAGGCCGTCCTGACCGACGACGCCAAGAAGGACGAGCTGCGCGCACTCGTCGCCCCGGCCGAGGCCGTATTCCTCGACGCGCAAAGCGAGACCGAGCTGCTCGAGCTGGACGAGGAGGATGCCGCTGAGCTTCTCGCGGCCGTGGGCCAGGACGAGCCCGGGCTGCAGACGCTGGCAAAGGCAGGCTTCGAGACCCTCGGGCTGAAGACCTACCTCACCGCGGGGCCGAAGGAATCCCGCGCCTGGACCATCCACCAGGGCGACACCGCGCCCAAGGCTGCCGGCGTGATCCACTCCGATTTTGAGAAGGGCTTCATCAAGGCGGAGATCGTCGCCTTCGAGGACCTCGACGAGCTCGGTTCCATGGCCGAGGCCCGCGCCCACGGCAAGGTGCGCCAGGAGGGCAAGGACTACGTCATGGCCGACGGCGACGTGGTGGAGTTCAAGTTCAACGTCTAGGGTGCGGTTTCCCTGCGCGCCCACCGGAAACGCTGGATAGGATCGGGTCTCATGCGAGTGATTCCCTACCTCGCCTTTCACTGCAACGCCCGCGAGGCCTTTTAGTTCTACCAGTCAGTGTTCGGCGGTCACCTCGACATCACGACGTACGGTGAGCGGATCGATTCCGGTGCGCCGTTCCCGTTCGACCCGCCCCGCGAGACGGTGGCCCACGCCACCCTCACCCGCGCTTTCACCTTTGGCGGGGGAGACAACCTCGGGGGGAAGTCTCCGCGGCTCACCCGCGGGGATCTCGGGTTCATGGTGGAGGCAGACTCCGTCGACCAGGGCCGCGAACTTATCGACGCCCTCGCGGCCGACGGGGGAGAAATTTCCATGCCATTCGAGAAGGCACCGTGGGGGGACCACTTCGGCATGGTGACGGACAAGTTTGGTCTAGCCTTCAACATCGCGGTTTCGGCCTAGCGGCGGGAGGCGCCGCACCCCGACTCCGCGGGCGTCGCCGAGCCCCCGGACTCCCGGGAAAGCACGCCCCCCGCAAAGGCGGCGGCAATGGACTGGGCCCGCCCGACCGCGATCGCCGTGGTCGGCCTGGTCTGCCCGGCCGCCCACCCGCGGTAGGCATCCACGGAAGGGAAGAGGTTGGCGAAGGGGCAGAACGCCTCCGTGAAGTGAGCGCCTCGTGCGTCGCGGGGTAGGGGGAAGGACACAACGTAGTCGGGATCGGCGTGAACCGACCCACCGGAGACCGCGGCGGTCAGCGGTGCCGCGGAGGTGGGTGGGCGGCTCTCGACGCGGAGATCGCACCGGAAAAGACCCGCCAGAATGAAGGCATCGAGGACACACCAGGTGTACACCCGGGCCCCGGTCGACAGCGTCGCGCGGTGGGGCGTCGGGGTCAGCGAAATGAGCCGCAGCGCAAGTTCGTGGGGGCCGTGGCCCACATGGTCCGCCAGGAGGGCGTGGAGGTCCTCGGCGGTGGGGGAGTATGTATCGACGGAAAGCACGCACCCACCCTAGCAATAATGAAAAGCATTACCAATAGCGGTGGCCGGGCCTAAGACGCGACATCCCCTGCGCACCTGGCGCAGGGGATGGGGGTTCGGGGATCTCGCTTGCACCGCGACCTGTAAAAATTTAGTGCTCGTCGGCGGTGTGGGAGTTCGTCAGCGTCGACGCTCCGTAGCCCACAACCACTCCGATGATGACCGCGAGCACCCCGTAGATCACGCGCTCGCCGTCGAAGAAGCTGGCCTGCAGGGCGGGCTCCCAGGCGTCGGCGGGGAGCGCCTTGGTCACCAGGGCGGCGATCATGGTGCCCACGAGGGCGACACCGAGGGAGCTGCCGACCTCCTGGACCACGTCGTTGAGCGCGGTGCCCAGGCTGGTCTGCTCCTCGGGGACGGATTCGATGAGCGCGATGGCGCAAACCGTCATGATGATGCGCAGGCCGACGGTCATGATCACGATGCCGGGCACGAGCGGCCAGTAGCCGTGGGGTGCGGCCCAGGCGAGCTCCACCAGGCCGACGGTGAGCAGCGCAGCCGCGATCATGCAGGTGACGCGGTGGCCGTAGCGGATGGTGAGCTTCTCGGAGACGGGCGTGGCCACGAGCATGGTGAGGAAGAACGGCAGGTTGCCCAGGCCGGCCTGGAGCGGGGTCCAGCCCATGGCGAACTGCAGGTGCATGGAGAGCAGGAACATCGACGCGATCATGGCGACGGAGGAGCCCGCCTGGGCGAGCGCCGAGCCGCTGACGGTGCGGTTGGCCATGATGTGCAGGTCGATCATCGGGTGCTTCGCGGTGGCCTCGCGCCAGACGAAGGCGGCCAGGGACGCGACGGCGGCGAGCGCGCAGGCGAGGGTGATGCCGGAGGTCCAGCCGTGCTCGACACCGGCGGTCATGGTGTAGCAGAGCATGCCGATGCCGAGCATGGTCAGGGCGACGGCAGGCAGGTCGAGGGGCTCCGGGCGCAGGTCCTCGGGGCGGTCCCTGTCGATGCCCATGAGCACGCCGAGGGTGGCGATCAGCGCGACGGGGGTGTTGACGAAGAGCAGCCAGTGCCAGCTCACGTGGGTCAGCGCCGCGCCGGCGAGCAGCGGGCCGAGGGCCATGGAGCTCATGCCCACGACGATCATCACGTTAATCGCCCGCATGCGGACGACGTCGTCGTCAAATAGCCGGAAGACGAGGCTCATCGTCACCGGCGCCATGCCGGCGGCCGCGACACCGAGCAGGGCGCGCATCGCGATGAGCTCACCGGGGGTGTGCACGAACCAGACGAGGGCGGAGATGGCGCCGAAGAGGAACAGCGCGCCGATGAGGAGGCGGCGGCGTCCGAAGCGGTCCGCGGCGGAGCCGGTGGCGAGCAGGAGGGAGCCGAAGACGAGGGAGTAAGCGCCGGTGATCCACTGCATCTGGGTGGTGCCTGCACCCAGGTCGCGCGCCATGGACGGCAGGGCGAGGTTCATGATGGTGTTGTCCACCATCTCGACGAAGAAGGCGAGGGCGAGTGCCGTGAGCGGCACCCAGGCGTCGCGAAGCCGCTGCGGGCCGGCCGCCTGTTCTGTGGGGGCTGTGGTGGTAGTCATTGTGGGTCCTTTCTCGAACCGTGTTCTATCGAATGGTGTTCGACAATAGAACCATGTTCGGTAAAGCGCAAGTCCCGTATGAGAGGATGGGGGCATGCCAGGAAAAACCGCCGATCCCTCCCGCGTGCGACGCGGACGCCGCCCCACCCTGTCGCTCGAGCAGGTGGTGGCCGAGTCGATTTCGCTTCTCGACGCCAAAGGTGCCTCCCACCTCACCCTTCGCCGCCTCGCAGACAGCCTCGACACGGGAGTGGGAAGCCTCTACCACTACGTCTCCGGCAAGGAGGAATTGCTGGACAGGGCGACGAACGAGGTCCTGGGCGAGGTTCTGGCGTCGCTAAGCCTGCCCGGGGACCCCTTTGACGCGCTCGAGGAGCTGTCGATGACCTTCTACGCGACGATGGACCAGCACCGCTGGCTTGGCGCGTACATGCTGCGCGACGTCACCATGCAGCCGAACTCCATGAGGATGTTCGAGCTCTTCGGCCAGCAGCTGATGGGCCTCGACCTCACGCCCATGCAGCGCTTCGACGCGGTGAGCTCCCTGATCAGCTTCGTCACCGGTGTCGGCGCGGAGATGAGGGAGCTGCCGGAGGAGGTGACCCGCGAGCACCTGGACCAGCGCCAGGCGCTGCACCGCTTCGCGGTGGCGTGGAGGCAGCTCGACCCGGAGGAGTTCCCCTTCGTGCACTCCGTCGTGGACGTGTTCGAGACCCACGAGGATGTGGAGCAGTTCCGCGCCGGGGTGGAGCTTATCCTGGACGGAATCCGCGTCCAGGCCGGCCTCAGCGTGGGCTAACCGGCCTTCTTTTTCTTCAGGGAGGCCTTGAGCGCCTCCATGAGGTCGACGACCTCGGCGTCTTCATCCCCGGAATCGTCCGCATTGCGGTCCTCGGACTCGGCGGTGCCCGCGCCCTCGCCCGCCTCGAGCTTCGCCTCAACCATCTTGCGAAGCTCCACCTGGTAGTCGTCCTGGAACTCCTCGGGGGTGAAATCGGAGGAGTACTGCTCCACCAGCTGCGCGGAAAGCTCCAGCTCCTTGTCGGAGATCTTGGCGCGCGACTTCGCGCCCTTGAAGTCCACGTCGCGCAGCTCGTCCGCCCACAGGAGGGCCTGGAGAACGAGGACCTTGTCGTGCACGTAGAGGGCGCCCAGCCGGGTCTTCTGCCGCAGCGCGAACTTCACGATGGCGGTGCGCTCGCTCGCCTCGAGCGTCTGGCGCAGGAGCAGGTAGGACTTCGGGGTCTTGGCCTGCGGCTCGAGGTAGTAGGAGCGCTCCAGCATCATCGGTTCGACCTGGTCGGAGGGGACGAACTGGACCACCTCGATCTCGTCGTTCTCCGCCTCGGGCAGCGAGCCGAAGTCGTCCTCGGTGATGACGACTGTCGTGCCGTCCTCCTCGTAGGCCTTGTCGATGTGCTTGTACTCGACCACCTCGCCGCACTTCTCGCAGCGGCGCTCGTAGCGGATCCGCCCGCCGTCCTTGTCGTGCACCTGGTGGAAGGACATGTCGTGGTCCTCCTCCGCCGCGTACAGCTTGACCGGCACATTGACCAGCCCGAAAGTGATGGCACCGCTCCAGATCGCTCGCATACCCTAGAGGTTACGTAATTCGAGGAGGTGCGAGGTGGCGGACACGTCGACGTACAAGGTGGGCGGGCGATCGCTTCAGGTCAGCAGCCTGGAAAAGGTGCTCTACCCGGCGACGGGCACGACGAAGGCGGATGTGCTGCGCTACTACCTGCAGGTGGCGCCGGTGATGATCCCGCACCTCGCCGGGCGCCCCGTGACCCGGAAGCGGTGGCCGGATGGTGTCGCCGGGCAGTCCTTCTTTCGCAAAAATCTGGAGGATTCCGCGCCCGACTGGATCCCCACCTGCAGCATCGAGCACAAGGAGACGACGAATGCGTACCCGCTCGTCACCGAGGCCGCCACACTCGCATGGTTCGGACAGGTCGCGGCGCTCGAGCTGCACACCCCGCAGTGGCGCTTCGACTCCGGATGCGAACGGCTCAACCCCGACCGGCTCGTGCTCGACCTCGACCCGGGCGAGGGCACGTCGCTCGCCGACGCCTCCAGGATCGCCCTGACCTGCCGCGACATCCTGGAGGGGATGGGTCTGACGTGCTTCCCCGTCACCTCCGGATCCAAGGGGATCCACATTTACGCGGGTTTGGACGGGACGTCGACACCCGAGCAGGTCAGCGCCGTTGCAAAGGAGCTCGCCCGGGCCCTGGAGGCCGAGCACCCCGACAAGGTGATCCCGACGATGGCGAAGAAGGACCGCGCCGGGAAGGTGTTCCTCGACTGGAGCCAGAACAACGGCTCCAAGACCACCGTCAGCCCGTACTCCCTGCGCGGCAGGGAACGGCCCACCGTCGCGGCGCCGCGCACGTGGGATGAGCTCGAGGGCGGTGACCTGGCCCAGCTCACGTTCGAGGAGGTGCTCGTACGCCTGGAGAGTGACGGCGACCCGCTCGCGGAGCTGGCGGGGACGGCCGGTGACCCGCTGGCGACCTACCGCTCGATGCGCGACGCCTCCAAGACCGCCGAACCCGTGCCTGAGGTGGTGGCGGTGAGGCAGGGTGAGGCGCCGATCTTCGTCATCCAGGAACACCACGCGAGTTCGCTGCACTGGGACTTCCGCCTCGAGCGCGGCGGCGTACTCGCGTCGTGGGCCGTGCCGAAGGGCCCGCCCCTGGACGCCTCCGAGAACCGCCTCGCCGTGCAGACGGAGGACCACCCCGTGGAGTACGCCTCCTTCGAGGGGACGATCGCCAAGGGCCAGTACGGTGCCGGCGAGGTGACCATCTGGGACTCCGGGACCATCGAGGTGGAGAAGTGGCGGGAGGGCAGGGAGGTCATCGCGGTGCTGCACGGCCGCCCCGACGGCGGGCTGGGCGGGGTTCCGCGCCGGTATGCGCTCATCCACAGCGGTCAGGGCGGGGAGGCGAACTGGCTGCTCAAGCTGATGAAGAAACAGCCCGAGGCAGGGGAGACCGCGCTCGGTGAGCTCCCGGCGCCCATGCTGCCCAGTCCCGGCACGGAGGCCGACATCCGCCTGAGCACCCAGGACGGCCACACGTGGGTCCATGAGATGAAGTGGGACGGTTACCGCATCATCGCCGGAATCGACCACGGCACCGTCTCCATGCGCAGCCGGGGCGGCAAGGACTACACCTCCATGTTCCCGCACGCCCGCGAGCTCGCCTCGCTTGTCGACGCCTCCACGGCCGTCCTCGACGGCGAGCTCGTCGCCTTCGACGCCGACGGCCAGCCCGATTTCTCGCTGCTGCGGCAGGAGGAGCAGCCGGAGGACATCCGCTACGTGGTCTTCGACATTCTCGAGCTCAACGGCCGCCCGCTGCTGGACACGCCGCTGAGCGACCGGCGGGTGGTGCTCGAGCAGACGGTACGCGAGGGTGAGGGCGTGATGCTGCCGCCGTCCTTCCCCGGGGAGCTAGACAAGGCACTGAAGGTGAGCGGGGACCTCGCGCTGGAGGGGGTCGTCTCCAAGCGCGCCGACTCCGTGTACCGGCCCGGGGAGCGCACGCCCCAGTGGGTCAAGATCAAGCTCCGGCGCCACCAGGAGGTTGTGGTGGTGGGGGTGCGCCGCGGCAAGCGCGGCATCGCCTCGCTGCTGGTGGCGGTGCCGGACAGCGAGGGGGAGCTGCGCTACGCAGGCAGGGTGGGCACGGGGTTTACCGGGAGGGACCTTGGGGACGTCGAAAAGCGGCTGCGGAAGATCGAACGCGCGACCCCGCCCCTCGGGGACATCCCCGCCGCCGACAGGGCCGACGCGTGGTGGGTCACGCCGAAATTGGTCGCCGAGGTCGAGCTCGCGGGCCGGACCGTGAATAACCGTGTGCGGCAGGCCTCGTGGCGAGGGTGGCGGGACGAGAAGAAACCCGCCGACGTGCGGTGGGAGGTCTGATCCGCGGGTACCCTTGCTCACATGACGAATCCCAACGAAAACGCACCCATCCCCAACGAGCCTCCCTTCGACCCCGAGATCGACGGCCCCGCGGCCGATAACCAGGGCACCGAGGAAATGATCGGCGCCACCGGCGATGCACAGGGGGACTCCAACCTGGAGAAGGACCCCTCCGACTGGGTCAGCGGCGATGAGCCGATGACCGAGGCCCAGAAGTCCTACCTGGACACCTTGGCCAAGCAGGCGGGCGAGCAGCTCCCGGCCAACCTGACCAAGGCGCAGGCGTCCGAGCACATCGACCGCCTGAAGAAGGCGACGGGGAACTAGGTTCCCATCGGATTAGCGACGCCAGCGGCGCGGTGCACGGGTTGTGTGCTGCGCCGCTGGCTTTTCATCCTTGGGGCACGATGGATCGGCTTAACCGGTCACGTGTTCTAGTGCGCGGGCTGCGGGTAGCGCACCACGTCGTCGTTACCAACGACCGCGCCCTCGGTGAGCACCGCGTCGGAGAGAGTCGTTCCGTTCCCGGTGTGCCCCATGATGTGGCGCACCCGGTCCCCGCGGGCCAGGAGGTGGTCGGCGATGATTCGGCGGTGGCACCGCCACCAGACAGCCTCCGAGCACATCACAGCCGTGGGGTTCGCCACGGCCATTGCGCGAAGCTCATCCAGGGCCCCATTGAACTCGGCACCCAGTGCGTGGTCGGCGTAATTGTGGAAGCTGCGGTTACGCCAATTGCCGTTGACGTCGAACGGAACGGTTTCGGAAACGTTGCGCCGCCCGGTGAGACCCTCCAGGCGGTTATACGAGATCCCGTTCTCGGGGAGGGCCACCGCTAGGTGGTCGTCATTGAACCAGGGGTATGTGCGCGAACCGGGCAGTTTCCGGACGTCGACAAGCGTAGAGATGCCGGCGCCCCGCAGCATCGTGAGGAAATCCCCGAACTCGAGGTTGGAATGCCCGACGGTAAAGATTTCCGCCATGAGAGGCCTACGAGCGCTTTGCGGTGATCCACACGTCGATTTCAGCGAGGACGGGCTCGACACCTGCATCGTCGACGATTTCGCACTTCACCGTGACCAGCTGGCCACCGGTCTCGCGGGTGACCTCGGCGAAGTCCGGGAAGTCAGCGGTGGCGGTGATGGTGAGCCCGCCGGTGGACTTGGCGGGGTAGTCGGCGCGCATGCCGCGGGGGATCCAGCGGTGCGTGGTGGGCACGGTGGTTTCGCACAGAAGGCCCATCGCGGCCTCCGCGCCGTTGAGCGCGGCGATGACGTGGAATGTGCCGATGTGGTTCTTCACGCCCCACCACTTGCCCAGGCGGATCACGCAGCGTTCACCCGGGATGACCTCGCGCACGCGCGGGAGCACGGTGCGGAAGTACGGGGCCTTCAGGGCGTAGACGGTGGAGAAGGCGCCGCGCTTGAGGGGGGAGTCGCTGAGTCGGTCCCACAGGCTGTAGATCGGGTTGACCGCGGTCTGGGCGGAGGGGCGGGAATCTGTAGCGTGCGTCATAGTGGGCAATGATAGTGAGCGCTCACGCATTCCGGGCCGGGTACGGAGGTTTTCTTATCAATCTCCCCAATCTCCTCGGGGCATGCGTAAACCCCCGGGCGACGGCCCGGGGGTTTACGGCTTGGTTAGCCCTGGTTCTCCTCACGCTGCGTCTCGTCGACGCCTTCGGGGGTTTCCTCGCCGTACCCCAGCTGGGAGCCGGTGTCCTGCGCGAACTGGTCGTCGTCGCGGTCAACCGGCTTGTTGGAGCTCTTCTCGGAGGAGTAGCCGGGCTTTGCGGGATCGTTGTGCATGTGATTCCTTTCGTCCGTCGGTGAAGTGAGTGCCCATCGTACGCCGGGCCACCCCGCGCCGCTCTCAGTCCCACCGGGCCCGAGCCCCATCCGCCAGCACCTCACCTTCCCGGAACACGGCGCCCCCGGTGTAGGAGAGCGGCTGATCCGATGCCGCAACCACAACGTTGCCGTACGCCCGCCCCTCCAGCATTGCGGGCACCGACACGGCCCCGGTGAAGCGGAAGACCTCCGCCAGGCCCGCCATCTCGGCCCGCGTTTCCGCCAGGCCGGCACGGTCTCCGACGTTCGCAACGAACACCCCACCCGGGCGCAGGGCCCGGCGGGCGGCGCGGTAGAACTCCACCGTTGTCAGCGAACGCGGTGTGGCGGGACCCGCGAACGCGTCACGTACAAGCACGTCCACCGTTCCGGGTGCGAGCGCGTGCGTGAACGCCCGTGCCTCCGCGACCCGGATCTCCACGGGTGGGTCGAAGGCCCGGCGGACCAGCTCCGCGAGGCCCCTGTCGATGTCTACCGCCACGGTCCGCCCACCCCACCGGGAGGAGAAGTACGAGGGAAGCGCGCACCCTGCCGCGCCAAGGTGCACGGAGAGCTTGGGGGCGGCGGGGACAAGGCCGGCGATCCACTCCATGTAGTCGAACGCGAGCACCTCGGGTGCCCCGAGCACGACGTAGGAGCTGGGCACGTTGTTGACCTCGAGGGTGTACCCGCCGTCGCGAAGCGGGTCCGCGATGATGCGTGCGGTGCCCGTATCGATTGGGTACTCGCCCTCGATCCGCTTCTTCCCGTGCCGGGGTTTGCGCGCCTGCATGAACGGGTATTGTTGTCGCTCATGCTTAAAGTGCGTGAAGCGACCCCCGCCGACAAGGCGGCAGTGATCGAGGTGTGGGACGAGTCCGGCATCAGCCAGCCGTGGAACGAACCCCCGCGGGACTTCGACCGCGCAATGGAAGCCCCCGGTTCGGCGGTTCTCGTCGTGGAGGGCGAGCGCATCGAGGCCGTGGCCATCGCGGGCTACGACGGCCACATGGGCTGGATCCACATGATGGGGGTTCGCCCGGGGCTGCAGGGGCAGGGCGTGGGGCGCATGCTTGCCGACGCCTGCAAGGACCACCTGCTCAAGGCCGGAGCAACGGACGCGTACCTGCTGGTGGCCCCCGACAACACCAACGGCATCGAGTTCTGGGAGCACCTGGGATTCTTCAAGATTGATGCTCCGGTGTGGACCATCCCGCTCGACGACAAGAAGCCCTTCGACGTGGCGCGGGGCTAGCCGCTTCCGGCCGCGTTTCCCGGCCACGCCCGGGCCCCTAGTCGCCCCAGGACCTCGTCCGGGCGAAGAACGCCGCGACAAGCGCGCCGACCAGAACGACTGCGGCGGGCAGCCACAGCGAGTGCGCCATCGCCAGAGCAAAGGGAGCGTGGATGAACTCCGGCATTGGGCCCGCCTGCGTCGGGTTCTCGCTCGCACCCGGGCCGAGCTGCTCGGTGAGCTGGGAGGTCATGAGCGCGGCGATGGATGCCGAGCCGATGACGGCGCCGACCTGGCGCACCGTGTTGTAGACCGATGAGCCGGCACCGGCCAGCTTCGTGTCGAGGTTGCGGGTGGCGATCATGGACAGCGGGCCCCACATCATCGAGTTGCCCAGGCCGGCCACCACCGACACCGCGAGCATCCACTGCGGGTTGATGTCGGGGTTGGTGATCCACGCCGTGAGCGCCACGGACAGGCCCATGAGAACCAGGCCCGCGATGGCGAAGGGTTTCGGGGAGTACGTGTTGGTCAGTTTGCCGATCCACGGTGCCAGCACGCCCGAAATCAGGCCCGAGGGCAGAATGAGCAGCGCCGCGCGGGTGGGGGAGTAACCCTGCACGGACTGGACGTAGATCATCCAGGGGATGATGTACGTGGAGATGGTGAACCCGACCGTCGCAATGGTCAGCGAGGCCAGGGAGAAGTTGCGGTCGCGGAAAAGCTCGAGGGGAACCAGCGCATCGCGGCGCGTGCGCGCCTGCCACAGGACGAACAGGCCCAGCAGCACCAGGCCCACCGCGATGAGTGTGAAGGGACGCCAGTCCCAGCTCAGGCGGTCGCCCTCCTGGATGCCGAAGATGAGGCCGAACATGCCGGCGGAGCTGAGGGCGACGCCGAGCCAGTCGAAGGTGCGGGCGGAGAGCTCGAGCTTCGGCACGTAGATCCACGCGAGGATCACACCGATAACGCCGATGGGGACGTTGACAAAGAAGATCCACTCCCAACCTGCGGCGTCGACGAGCAGGCCGCCGAGCAGCGGGCCGACGATCGTGGCCAGGCCGGCCGTCGCTCCCCACACACCCATGGCGCTGCCGCGTTCCCTCGGGCTGAAGGTGCGGATCATCACGGACATTGTCTGCGGCGTGACCATCGCGCCACCGAGGCCCTGGAAGGCCCGGGCGATGATCAGCGCCTCAATGGAGGAGGCCATGCCGCAGGCGAGGGAGGATACCGTGAACAGGGCGAGGCCCAGCAGGTAGATCACCCGGGGGCCGAAACGGTCGCCGAGGCGCCCCGTGACCAGTAGGGGCACCGCGTAAGCGAGCAGGTAGGCGCTGGTGACCCAGATGACTCCGTTGTAGCTCGCGTCGAAATGGGCGGTGATGGCCGGGATGGCCACTGAAACAATGGTCGAGTCGACCAGGATCATGAAGAAGCCCAGCATCATGGACAGCAGTGCCGGCCACGGGGACTTTTGTTTGGTGTCGTTCACCGGCGAAACTTTACAGGGTGCAATTATCCCGCGTCGATCGGCTGAATGCGTAGGGTGGTGCCCATGAGCGACGTGAATTCCGCCGAGGTTGCGCAGACCGTGATCCTGCCGCAATCGAGGGACGCGATCTTCCTCACCGTGACCATCCGCGGCGGGGGTGAGGCCCGGGTCATCGAGGCGTTGACGGGGCTTTCCGGGCTTGTCGACGCCGTCGGCTTCCGCTGGCCGGCCGCGAACCTGAGCGCGGTGGCGGGCATCGGTGCCAAACTGTGGGACCGGCTGTTCACCACCGAAAAGCCCGAGCACCTCCACGAGTTCGTGGAACTGCAGGGCGGGGTCCACGCCGCGCCATCGACCCCCGGGGACCTGTTCTTCCACATCCGCGCCGACGAGTACGACGTGGCCTTTGAGCTGGCGCGCCGCATCTGCCGGGTACTCGGGTCCGCTATCGACACCTTCGACGAGGTCCACGCCTTCCAGTACCAGGACTTCCGCGATCCCCTCGGTTTTGTCGACGGCACGGAGTCCCCGCGCGGAAAGGAGGGCATTGAGGCGGCGATCATTCCCGACGGGCCGTGGGCGGGCGGCAGCTACATCGTGGAGCAGAAATACGTCCACGACCTCACCTCCTGGGATGTCACCACCGTCGAGGAGCAGGAGCGCGTCATCGGGCGCACCAAGCACTCCGACATAGAGTTCGACGACGCCGACAAGCCCCTTAACAGTCACGTCGCCGTCAACACGGTGGAGGACGCGGAGGGAAACGAGCTGGAGATCGTCCGCGACAACCTCGCCTTCGGTGACGCCGCGGGCCAGCAGGGCACCTTCTTCATCAGCTACGCCCGCGACGTGCGGATTACCGAGCTCATGCTGCGCCGCATGTTCATTGGCGAGCCCGAGGGCAACCACGACCGCATCCTCGACTTCTCCACCGCACTGACCGGATGCAACTTTTTCGCCCCGCCCCAGCACTTCCTCGACTCCGCGGACGAGCACGCCCGGCCGGGGATCTTGCAGGGTGAGGAGTACGAGAGTCCCACCCAGCCCGCCACCGAGTTACCCCAGGGGCAGAGCGTCTACGGCGGGAACGGAGCCGCGCAGAGCCCGAGCGCAGACAACGACAACGCCGGCTCCGCCCCCGGCCCGCGCCCGCCGGGCCCGGACGGGTCCCTGGGAATCGGAAGCCTGAAGGAGAACTGACATGACCGTGTCCAATAACCTGCACCGCGAACTCGCCCCCATCACCCCGGAGGCCTGGGCCGAAATTGAGGAGGAGGCCGCCCGCACGTTCAAGCGCTGGATCGCCGGGCGCCGCGTCGTCGATGTCGTGGGCCCGCTCGGTCCCGAGCTGGCAGCCGTGCCGACGGGTCACCAGAAGAAGATGCCCGATGCCTTCGACGGCGTCTCGCTGAAGAAGCGTGAGGTCTCCCCGGTCATCGAGCTGAGGGTCCCCTTCACCGTCACCCGCGAGGCCATTGACGACGTCGCGCGCGGATCAAAGGACTCCGACTGGCAGCCCGTGAAGGATGCCGCCACGCAGATCGCCAAGGTGGAGGACTCCATCGTCTTCAACGGATACCCGGCTGGCCCCGTCCACGGCATCCTGCCGCACTCGTCCAACGAGAAAATCTCCATCTACGACGACATCGAGGACCTCCCCGAAGCCGTCTCCAAGGCCCTTGCCAAGCTGCGCCTCCAGGGCGTCGAGGGACCCTACTCCCTGCTGCTGCCGGCGGACATGTGGGAGCAGGTCCACGAGGAGACGGACGACGGATATCCGGTGATCAAGCACGTGAACAAGCTTCTCAGCGGCAACGTCATCTGGGCCCCCGCGCTCGACAAGGCCCTGGTGATCTCCACCCGCGGCGGGGACTACGAGCTCCACATCGGACGCGACCTGTCCATCGGCTACAGCAGCCATGACGCCGAAACCGTCAGCCTCTACCTGGAGGAGACGATCACCGCCCTGCCGTACACCGACGAGGCGAGCGTGATCATCACCGCCAGCTAGGCGCGTGGCGTCTCCTGGGGTGCTGGGCCGCTCGCAGATTTCACGACTTGTGTCTCCGCTCGGGTTGAGGCTCGTGCCCCTGGTTTTCGCGGTTCACCTTATCCAGAAGCACCCTGGCGTCTAGGCAAAACGGAAGATTCATCATGGTGCCTTTCCCCGCACGAGATAATTTCGTCCACATATCCGCTCTCGCTGGGCCGCTAGAGGTTCTTTCTGAACCTGTTTTGATAACGAATGAGAACGGTTCGCCCCGCACCTCCGACGATTTTCCGGGTTACAGCGCTTTCATGATCCACCTGAAGGTGGGGCTCGGGAAAAGGGAAAAGCCGCGGCCGGACGGAACTTCCGTTCAGACGCTCGTCACTCAGTCGACCCCTGTATGTGTCTGGAGCGAAAACGCACTCGAGGGCATCGCGGCGGGAGATTATGTGGTGCTAAACGGTATCATGATCGGCGCCGTTGACAACACGCTCGTTTTCGAGGCGCTCGGTATCTCGTGCGCTAACGGGCTCGTCGATAAGCTGGAGTACGACGAGTAACCGCGGAGTTCGCATTGGTTGCGCGAAGGGGCCTGATCCCCCGGACAGCGGCCGCGTCCCCCACGGTTGAACCGCAGGGGAAAATCGCGTCGCCCCTACTGCGCCAGCGGGATCACCACGTTGTCCGGGGCCTGGATGAGCAGGCTGTCCTCCACGGCCTGGTCGGCGGTGACGGCGGCGGGGTTCTGCGTGACCTCGAGGACCGAGGGATCCGCAGGAGCCGTGGCAGAGCGCGGCGCGAAGGAGTTGCCGCGGCCCACACCGAAGAAGGAGTCCAGCCCCTTCACGTTGAACTGCGTGGCGTTGTAGCGCTGGTTGGTGGATGTGTTCCACTGCGAAACCACAATGTCCATGTTTGCGAGCGTCGATCCCGGCACGATGTAGCCGCCGTAGGGCTGGGAGAAGTTTGCCGGGGTCTGCGGATTCGACCACGGGCCGTGCTCCGCGACGACAGCGACTGGCACGTCGTCCCAATTCCGGGGGAGGTCCCGGGATACACGGACCTCGATGCTCAGCGTCTGCTCATTGAACATCACCAGAACCCACTGCCCGTCGATGCGGCGGAGGTTCATCTCGCCCGCCTTCACGTTCTTGGCGAGGATGGGCGCGCCGGTGGAGGACCACTGGGCGGTTGCCGGGTTGAAGATCTCCCACGTGGTGCGGTCGCCGATCTGCTCGGGTCGGAATCGAGAGAGGTACACGGGGTTGTTGCGTTTGAAGCCGGACGAGACGACGTAGACGAAGCCGTCGTCTCCCCGCTCCCAGGAGATGAGGTTGCCCATTCCCCGCATGTAGTCCGCCCCGGTTGTTCCCACCGACACCCATGTTGCCCCGCTATCGGTGGACTTCCAGATCTGGGTGTGGCTGACGTTGCCGATGCCACGGTTCCACATTCCCTGCATGTAGAGGGTGCCGTCGATGTTGATCACGTCGGAGGGGATGAGGGTGAGATTGTCACCCTCGGCACGGTAATAGGGGATGAGGGGGTTGACCCTCTCCCCGGCGTTGAGGGGCCGGATGATTTCGATGACCCCGTTGTTCATCCGGGCGAGCACGCCCACGGGGCTCATCCATTCGCCCTGGCCGACTGTGTCGTCGCGGAACGAATCACCGAAGACAATTGCGAACTCCTGTCCGTCGCCCACGGGTGTCATCATGCCAAGATCACCCGAGCGAAGATCCACGCTGTCGGAGACACCGCGTCCCAGGAGGTCGCCCATTATCTGCACGACGACCCCGCCCGGCATGGTGACCGGCGTGCCGGGAATTTTCTTGATCGGGCTGGGGTCGGAGTTATCCACAGTGTCCCCCGGCCCTCCGGGGTTGCCCGGGTTAGCGGGGCGGCTCGAGGAGCCGAACGAGCTCTGCGCGGCGGCATCCGGTGCGGCGCAGAGGGGGAGTGCAAGGGCTCCGGCGGCGACGACGGACAGGACGCGGACAGGGAAGTGCATTCGTGGGACTCGCCTTCGGACGGGGCGCCCGGACACAGGGAGGGCGCAGGAAATTCGGACCAAGTACACATCTTAGACCACGAAGCACCGCCCCGGCGGCTAGTCGGCCAGCCGGTGCCGGCCACCCTCGGTCGCGCGCCGGGCCTCCCGGCGCAGGCGCACCTTTTCCACCTCGGTGAGGTAGTTCCCGGCCGAGATGTGCCAGGTGCGCGTGGGGGTGAAGTCGACACCCTCTGAAGGCACCGGGGCGGGGCCGGTATCGGCCCGGACCAGGTCGGCCAGCGAGGGCCCGGATGGCGGGGCGACCGGGCCGCCCACGCTGCCCGGCAGGCCGATCCGGCGCGCGCCCGGAACCGGGGTGACCACGTCCTCCGGGTCGACGGCCTCCGCGCGCTCGACGGTGACGGCCCAGCTTCCATCCGGGAACACCGTGAGCCGCGGTCCTCCCTCGGGTGCGGGTTCCGGAACCGTGGCCGGGATCTCGGGAAGCGGGGGGACAACCGGGCACGGCCCCTCCGGCGCGGCGATGTCGAGGCCCACCATCCCGTCGAGGGCGTAGGCACGGGCCGTCAGGGGAGCCGCAGGGTCGCCGTCAAGGACCGGCCCGATGATGTTTCGGATCTCGGCGCTGTCTGAGGGGGAGAGGCTGCCGAGGACGCGGCCGTCGAGGGTGGCCACGACCGCACCCGCAACCACGCTCAGGCCCACGAGCCACTGGCCGGGGGATGCGGCAAGGAGGTCCGGGCCGGTGAACTCGCCGGTGGAGGTGTCCACCACATACATGTCACCGGGCGGAAGAACGCGGGCCCCGGCGGGAACGCCGCCGCGCGGGACGGCCAGGGCGGGGTGGGGCAGGAAGACGGTGGCGTCGAAAAGCCCGCGCTCGGGGTCCAGCCGAATCCCGGCGAGCGTGGCGGGCTGGAGGCCGGCCGCGTGGACGCGCTCGATGGAGGGAAAGCGCGAACGCTGCGCGGGGCTGATCTCGCCGAGGACACCGCCGGGGTAGCGCACCCGCCACGCACCGCTCAGCGGCTCGGGGTGGAGGGTGACCTCGACGTAGGCGGTGCCGCGCGCCGCGGTGAAGTCGGAGAACAGGCTGGCCTGGACGGGTGCGGTGACGGGCACCTCCACTGCAGCCCCCCAGGCGGAAGGGGCGAGGGGGTAGCGCACCGGGGTCATTGATCGCTCCTTCGGGCACCGCCCCCGCGGGGCGGGGAGGTGGGGTCGGCAGGGTGTACCCGAGCCATTGTAGGCAGCCGCGGTGCGCCGGAACCCCGGGACGCGCGGCCCGCGGAGTGCGGGGGTGAATCCTCCGGTGACCCATAAACGCCGCCCGATGCGATAATGTAATGCCATGTCTCGAATAAGCCCTTTGAACTGGCCGGTCGTGCGCCAGCTGCGGGAAGGCGATGTCTTCGCCCGCGGGCACAACACCGAATCCCAGAAGAGCGCCCACCTTCAGGGTCGCACGGTCGAGGCGGACCGCGTGGTCAAGAGCGTGTGCCCCTACTGCGCCGTCGGCTGCGGCCAGAACGTCTACGTCAAGGACGACAAGGTCATCCAGATCGAGGGCGACCCGGACTCCCCGCACTCCCGCGGCCGGCTGTGCCCGAAGGGCGCGGCCTCCGAGCAGCTGGTCAACGCGACGAACCGCGTCACCGACATCCTCTACCGCGCCCCGCGCTCGACGGAATGGCAGAAGCTGGACCGGGAGACGGCGCTCGAGATGGTTGTCGACCGCTTCATGGAAGCCCGCCGCAACGGGTGGCAGGACACCGACGACCAGGGCCGCCCGGTGCGCCGCACCATGGGTATTGCCGGCCTCGGCGGCGCGGCAATGGACAACGAGGAAAACTATCTGATCAAGAAGCTGTTCACCGCCGCAGGCGCGATTCAGCTGGAGAACCAGGCCCGCATATGACACTCGTCCACGGTTCCCAGTTTGGGATCCTCGTTTGGACGCGGTGGAGCGACCCAGCCACTGCAGGACATGGCGAATGCGGACTGCATCGTCATTCAGGGGTCGAACATGGCGGAGGCCCACCCCGTGGGCTTCCAGTGGGTCATTGAGGCGAAGGCGCGCGGTGCGCGCATCATCCATGTCGACCCGCGTTTCACACGCACCTCCGCCGTGGCGCACAAGCACGTGCCCATCCGCGGCGGCTCGGACATCATCCTGCTCGGCGCGGTAATCAACTACGTCCTGCAGAACAACCTGTACTTTGACGAGTACGTGCGCGCGTTCACCAACGCCGCGACGATCATCAACGAGGACTTCCAGGACACGGAGGACCTCGAGGGCCTGTTCTCGGGTTACGGCCCCACCGCGGGCAAGTACGACAACGCCACCTGGCAGTACGAGCTGAACGATGGCGCCGAGACCAGCTGGGACGTGCGCAAGGACGAGACACTCACCGACCCGCGGTGCGTGTTCCAGATCCTCAAGCGCCACTACTCGCGCTACACCCCCGAGGTGGTGGAGGAGGCCTGCGGCATTTCGCGGGAGGACTTCCAGTATCTCGCGGACTCCATCGTGGAGAATTCCGGCCGGGAACGCACGACCTGCTTCGCCTACGCGCTGGGCTGGACACAGCACACCCTCGGAGCGCAGTTCATCCGCACCTGCGCCATTCTCCAGCTGCTCATGGGCAACGTGGGCCGGCCCGGTTCCGGGATCATGGCGTTGCGCGGCCACGCCTCCATCCAGGGCTCGACGGACGTGCCCACCCTGTTCCACATCCTGCCCGGTTACCTGCCCATGCCGCAGGTGGAGGTCCAGGACTGGGACACCTACCGCGAGCTCACGGGCAAGAAGGACCAGAAGGGCTTCTGGCAGAAGGGCGACACCTACGCCGTCAGCCTGATGAAGGCCTACTGGGGTGAGCACGCCACTCCGGAAAACAACTGGGGCCTCGACCTCATGCCCCGCCTGACCGGCGCGCACTCGACGTACCACACGCTGCAGCTGATGAACACCGGCGGTGTCGACGGCTACTTCGTCTTCGGTCAGAACCCGGCCGTGGCGCAGTCCAACGGCCGCATGCAGCGCATGGGCCTGTCCAAGCTGAAGTGGCTGGTGGTGCGCGACTTCCAGGAAATCGAGACCGCGACCTTCTGGAAGGACTCCCCGGAGGTCAAGTCCGGTGACCTCGTGACCGAGGAGATCGACACCGAGGTCTTTCTCTTCCCCGCGGCGAACCACGTGGAGAAGGCGGGAACGTTCACGCAGACCTCCCGCATCCTTCAGTGGCGCTTCAAGGCGAAGAACCCGCCCGGCGCCGCCGAGTCCGACCTGCAGTTCTTCTACGAACTGGGCAAGCGCGTCAAGGAGCGGGTCAAGAACTCCACGGACCCGCGCGACCTGCCGCTTCAGGCCATCACGTGGGACTACGATGTCGACGCCGAGGGTGAAATCGACGCCGAGTCCGTCCTGCGCGAGATCAACGGTTACTACCTCGACGGCCCCCGCAAGGGCGAGCTTGTCGACGGCTTCCGCGACCTCAAGGCCGACGGCTCCACGTCCTGCGGCTGCTGGATCTACTCGGGCGTCTTCGCCGGCGGCGTGAACCGCTCCGCGAACAAGCGCCCGGGCCAGGAGCAGAACGCGATGGCCCTGGACTGGGGTTTTGCCTGGCCCGCCAACCGCCGCGTCCTCTACAACCGTGCCTCCGCGGACCCCGAGGGCCGGCCGTGGTCGGAGCGCAAGAAGCTCGTCTGGTGGGACGAGGAGCAAAACAAGTGGGTCTCCGACGACGTGGTGGATTTCCCCGCCGACCGGGCACCGGGCTACGAGCCTCCCCGTGACGCGGTGGGCCCCGCGGCCCTGGCGGGCGACGACGCCTTCATCATGCAGGACGACGGCAAGGCCTGGCTCTTCGCCCCGCGCGGCATGGTCGACGGCCCGTTGCCGACGCACTACGAGCCCCAGGAGTCGCCGTTCCCCAATCCTCTCTACGAGCAGCAGCAGTCGCCGTCGCGCATCGTGATGAAGAGCCCGGACAACCTCTCCGCCCCGAACTACGGCGAGGAGGGCCTGGACGTCTACCCGTACATGCTCAACACCTACCGCCTGACGGAGATGTACACCTCCGGCGCGATGACGCGCACTCTGCCGTTCCTCGCCGAGCTGCAGCCGGAGCTGTTCTGCGAGGTCTCCCACAAGCTCGCGGAAAAGCTCGGGCTGGAAAACGGCGGTTGGGCGACCATCATTTCCCCCCGCAACGCCATCGAGGCCCGCGTGCTGGTCACCGAGCGCGTCAAGACGCTCACGGTCGACGGCCGCGAGGTGGACCAGATCGGCATGCCCTTCCACTACGGCAACGGCAAGTACGCGGAGGTCACGGGCGACAGCCCGAATGATCTGCTCGGCATCATGCTGGACCCGAACGTGAACATCCAGGCGTCGAAGGTCTCGGCGGTGGACATCCGGCCGGGCAGGCGCCCCCGCGGGGCGGAGCGCGACAAGCTGGTGCGCGAGTACCAGGTCCGCGCGAAACTCACCGAGAACACGGGCACGATGCTTATCGACGAATCCCAGGAACTGCTCGTGGAGGCCCAAATGGGCAATACGGCAGCCGGCGAGAAAGAATCGACCAAGCGCCACATGTCCGAGAAGGAGGACTAAATGCAGACGAAGAACATCCTGACGGAGTCCCCGTCGCACGTCGGCTACGATGCCTCCGAGCGCATGTCCTTCTTCACCGACACGTCCATCTGCATCGGCTGCAAGGCCTGTGAGGTGGCGTGCAAGGAGTGGAACCGCAACCCCGAGGACGGTTACGAGCTGTCCGGCAACTCCTACGACAACACGGGCTCCCTGGGCGCGAACACGTGGCGGCACGTCGCTTTCATCGAACAGAGCGAGGAGCAGATCGAGCGCGCCCGGGAGGAGGGGGCGAAGCTGATCTCCCTGGGCATGCCCGGGATGGGCCCGGCCGGGGTGCGCGAGGCGCTGCCCGATCCGGAGTCGATCACCCCGCCCGACACACCCGACTTCCGCTGGCTCATGTCCTCTGACGTGTGCAAGCACTGCACCAACGCGGGTTGCCTCGACGTCTGCCCGACGGGTGCGCTGTTCCGCACCGAGCACGGCACCGTCGTGGTGCAGGACGACGTGTGCAACGGCTGTGGCACGTGCGTCGCGGGCTGCCCGTTCGGCGTCATCGAGAGGCGCTCGGACGGGGGCGTCGAGAAGCGCAACGAGCGGCGGGGACAGGACTTCACGCCGGGGGAGAAGGCCCCGCGCAAAAACCTCGGCCTCGCCCAGAAGTGCACCATGTGTTTCGACCGGCAGGCGATCGGGGAGGGCCCGGCCTGCGCCAAGACCTGCCCGACGCAGTCGATCAAGTACGGCACGCACACCGAGATGCTCTCCGTGGCCAGGCAGCGAGTCGCCGAGCTGCACGCGCAGGGCATGACGGAGGCGCGCCTCTACGGGGCCAACCCCAACGACGGTGTCGGCGGGACGGGATCCATCTTCCTGCTTCTCGACGCCCCCGAGGTCTACGGTCTCCCGCCGGACCCGGAGGTGCCCACGGCCAACCTGCCCGACCTGGCCAAGCGCGCGGTCGTGGCCGCCGCGGGCATGGTCGGCACCGTCGCGGCGGCATTCCTGATTGGGGGACGAATCTAATGGCAGAGTTCGATCAGTTCCGCCCGCCGGAGGAACCGCGCCGGCCGCGCCGCCGTGGAGGCCCGCGCGGTGAGCGCGGATACGGCCGCAAGCAGCGCCGCGGTGAGGAGCTCATGGTTCCCGAGGCGCAGTTCGAGCAGTTCGACTCGTACTACGGCAAACCCATCGTGAAGTTTCCTCCGTGGGAGTGGCCCATCGCCGGCTATCTCTTCCTCGGCGGCCTCGCGGGCGGTTCCTCGCTCCTCGCTGCGGGCGGCAGGGCAATGGGCAACAACGAGCTTGCGCGCAACGCGCGCGTCACCGCGTTCGGCGCGGCCGGCATCGGCTCTGCGTTCCTCGTTCTCGATCTCGGGCGGCCCGAACGCCTGCTGCACATGTTCCGGGTGTTCAAGCTATCATCCCCGATGAGCGTGGGCGCGTGGATCCTCGCCGCGTTCTCCGGCATGGCCGCCGTCCCCGCGGCCGCGGAGCTCGACGACATGACCGGCCGCCGCGTCCCTGCGCCCGGGGCGCTGCGCGACTTCCTCCACTTTGCCGCCACCCCGGCGGGAATCGGCGCGGGTCTTCTGGGCTCGCCGCTCGCCGTCTACACCGCCGTGCTTCTGGGCGACACCTCCGTGCCGATGTGGCAGGCGGGGCGCAAGGTCCTTCCCGCTCTCTTTGTCTCCTCCGCGTCCTGCGCCTCGGGCGGTGCGGGGCTGGTAACCACCTCCGCGCCCAACAACGGCCCGGCCCGGGTGCTCGCGGTGGCGGGTGCCGTCGCAGACGTGGCCGCAACCCGGGCGTTGAAACGCAGCGTGGGCGACGTGATGGGGGAGACGCTGGAGACCGGCAAGGCGGGTAGGTTGCTGCGCGCCGCCGAGGGGTGCGTCATCGGCGGCGGCCTTGCAGCCGCCCTGGCCGGGCGCAACCGGGTGGCGGGTGCGCTGGCCGGGGCCGCCCTCATGGCCGGGTCCTGCTTGACGCGCTTCGGCATCATGCAGGCGGGCCGGCAGTCCGTGGAGGACCCGAAATATCTGGTGGAGACGCAGCGCAACCGGCTCGCGCGCCGCGTCGGCCGCGGCCAGGTGGGCGACTCCATCACCACCGCCCGCTGACGCCGCCGCGGGTTAGACCACCCGCACCCGCCCCGCACCCGCCACAGTCTCACCGATGACGGGGTAGCCCGGCAGCTCCCCGACGACGAGGAGGCCCCCGGAGGTCTGGGCGTCGGCGAGCAGGAGCAGCTCGTCCTCCCCGAGGGCGGGGTCGGCGTCCAGGTGTGGGCGCACCCAGTCGAGGTTTCGGCGCGTGCCGCCGGAGACGCACCCGGCCTCCAGGGCGGCGCGGGCACCGGCGATGAGCGGGACCTTGGAGTGGTCGATGACGGCGTCGATTCCGGAGGCCCGTGCCATCTTGTACAGATGCCCGAGCAGCCCGAAGCCCGTGACGTCGGTGGCTGCCCGCACCCGGGCGTCCACGGCCGCGGCCGAGGCATCCCTGTTCAGGGTGGTCATCACCGCGACGGCCTCCTCCGAGACCTCGCCGGTGGTCTTGTGGCGGTTGTTCAGGAGGCCGGAGCCGATCGGCTTGGTCAGGGTGATCGGCAGGCCGGGCTCGGCGGCGTCGTTGCGCATGAGTTTGTCGGGGTGGGCGGTTCCCGTGGCGGCCATGCCGTAGAGCGGCTCGGGGGCGGTGATGGAGTGCCCGCCGGTGACGGTGATGCCCGCCTCGGTCGCTGCATCGAGTCCGCCGCGCAGGACCTCGCGGATGAGTTCCCGGGGGAGCACGTCGCGAGGCCAGCCGAGGAGGTTGATCGCGGTGATGGGGGTGCCGCCCATTGCGTAGACGTCGGAAAGTGCGTTGACCGCGGCGATCTTTCCCCAGGTGTAGGCATCGTTGACCACCGGGGTGAAGAAGTCCGCGGTGGAAATCACGGCGAGGTCGTCGCGCACGCGGATGGCTGAGGCGTCGTCGCCGTCGTCGAGCCCGACGATGACGTTGGGGTCGGTGAACCCGACGAGGCCGCGCACCGCGTCCTCGAGCTCCCCGGGGGGGATTTTGCAGGCGCAGCCGCCACCGGAGGCGAACTCAGTGAGCTTAATTTCGGTCATGCGGCTCATGGTAACGTTGCCGGCCGGAGGCGTACGTGTCCTGGTGGGCGCCCCAGTCTTCAAAACTGGTGAGGCCGGGCATCCCGGTCTGGCAGGTTCGATTCCTGTCCGTCTCCGCCACAGATTTCCAAGGAGGCAGCCGTGGGTGACCCGCGCCGAAACATTCCCGGTACCGACGCGCTCTTGTCGCTTCTCGACGTCCCGCAGTTCGCGCCGGCAGCCCTCAAGGCCCTGGCCACAGACCTTCAGGCCGCGGCGCGACGCGGTGAGATCGCCCCGGCCGACGTGGAGCCTCTCTTCCTCGAGCGCGCCGCCGGGCCGCTGAGCTCCCTGACGCGGGTGCTCAACGCCACCGGGGTGGTGGTGCACACCAACGTCGGCCGCGCCCCGCTCGCCGCCGAGGCCGCCCGAGCGATGGAGAACGCCGCGGGGTACGTGGACGTGGAGATGGACCTGGGCACCGGGCGACGCTCCGCCACGCGCGGGGCGGGGGCGGTGCGGGCCCTGCTGGCCGCCTGCCCCGCCGCAGAGGATGCCCTGGTGGTCAACAACGGCGCCGCCGCGCTGCTTCTGGCCACCACGGCGCTGGCGGAGAACTCCCGGGTGATCATCTCCCGCGGTGAGCTCATCGAGATCGGTGCCGGGTTCCGCCTGCCGGAGCTCATCGAGTCGGCCCGCGTCGAGCTCGCGGAGGTCGGGGCGACCAACCGCACCCACCCGCGCGACTACGATGCCGCCGCAGCAGGGGGAGCCGCGGCCATTCTGAAGGTGCACCCGTCGAACTACCGCATCCACGGTTTCACCGCCGAGGCGTCGGTGGCGCAGCTGCGCGAAATCGCGGACGAGCACGGGCTGGCACTGATCGTCGACACCGGCTCCGGCCTGCTCCACCCCGATCCTGTTCTTCCCGACGAACCCGACGCGGCAACCGCCCTCGCCCAGGGCGCTGACATCGTTCTGTTTTCCGGGGACAAGCTGCTCGGGGGTCCGCAGGCCGGGGTGATCCTCGGTACCCGTGACGCGGTGGAGAGGTTGAGGAGGCACCCTCTGGCGAGGGCCGTGCGCGTGGACAAGCTGCGCCTCGCCGCGCTCGAGGCGAGCGTGCGGATGCCCTCGACCCCCGTGGCCGACTACCTCCACGCCGACGGGGGCAAGCTCAGGCGGCGCGCGGAGAAGCTGGCCGGCCGTGTCGGCGGGCGCGTGGTGGAGCACGACGGGCGCGTCGGCGGCGGGGGTGCGCCCGGCCACCCGCTGCCCGGGTGGGCGGTGGAGCTGCCGGAGGCACTGGCCGCGCCGCTGCGTGCGGGGGATCCGGCGATCATCGGGCGGGTGCACGAGGGGCGGCTGCTCCTGGACCTGCGCTGCGTGCCCGAAGACGAGGATGAACACATCGCCGCGAGGGTGGCCGAATGCATGTTGTAGCAACCGCCGGGCACGTCGACCACGGCAAATCCACCCTGGTCAGGGCGCTGACGGGGATGGAACCCGACCGCTGGGAGGAGGAGCGCGCCCGGGGGTTAACCATCGACCTCGGCTTCGTCTGGGCGGACGTGAAGGGCGAGGACGTGGCCTTCGTGGACGTGCCGGGCCACGAGCGCTTCATCGCCAACATGCTCGCCGGTGTCGGCCCCGCACCCGCGGTGATGTTCGTTGTCGCCGCGGACGAGGGGTGGAAGGAGCAGTCCACCGACCACCGCGACGCAATCGACGCCTTCGGCATCCGCACCGGCATTGTAGCGCTGACCCGCGCCGACAACGCCTCGCCCGCGCGCCGCACCGAGGTGCGCGCCGACATGGCCGCGCGGCTGGCGGGGACGACGCTCGCCGGTTGGCCGGTCGTGGAGGTCTCCGCCGCCACGGGCGAGGGCCTGGAAGAGCTGCGCCGCGAGCTCGCGGGCGTGCTGCGCGCCGCCGGGGCAGGGGATCCGCGCGATCGGGTGCGCTTCTGGGTGGACCGGTCCTTCACCATCAAAGGTGCGGGAACCGTGGTCACGGGCACCCTCGCCGCGGGCGCCATCCGCCCCGGTGACGTGCTGGATCTTGACGGACGCGAGGTGACGGTGCGCGGGATCCACTCCGAGGACGCGCCCGTCGATCTCGCCGTGCCCGCCATGCGCGCCGCCCTCAACCTGCGCGGAGTCCCGCCGGAAGCGGTCTCGCGCGGTACTGCGCTGACCACTCCCGGGGCGTGGCACTCCACCCGGCTCATCGACGCCCGCCGCGCGACCGGCACCGCCCTCACCGACGCCCCCCACGAGGTGGTGGTCCACGTCGGAACCGCGGGCGTGCCCGCCAAGGTCCGGCCCTTCGGCCCGGAGCATGCCCGCCTGGTCCTCTCCACCGAGCTGCCGCTGAGCATCGGCGACGCCCTTGTCCTGCGCGGTTCCGGCGCCCAGCACATCCTGGCCGGCGTGAGGGTCATCGACGCTGACCCGCCGGCCATCGCCCGGCGCGGCGACGGGCGGCGCCGCTCCGCCGAGCTGGAGCACCTGCCCGATGTCAGCCGCGAGATCGCCCGGCGCGTCGCCGTGCGCCCGGGGGACCTGCGGCGTCTCGGCTACGAGGTGGGGGAGGAGCCGCCCGCCGGTTCCGTCGCGTTCTCGGGCTGGTGGATCCGCGCCGCGCAGGTGATGGAGTGGAAGGAGCAGCTTCTGCGGGCGGTGGAGGAGCACGAGGCGGCCGATCCGCTTTCGGCGGGGCTGAGCGTGGGGGCGGCCGTTGACAAGCTGGCGCTGCCGGACCCGAAGCTGCTGCCGCTGGCGGCCGCCGCCGCGAAGCTCACCGTATCCGGGGGCGTGGTCGGGCGGGGGGTGAAGCGCGACCTCGGGGCTGCCGAGGCGGGGGTGCGGCGGCTGGAGGGGCACCTCGGGAGCGCCCCGTTCCGAGCCCCTGAGGCTGCCGACCTGCGCGAATGGGGCCTGGGTCCGAAGGAGCTCGCCGCTGCGGAGAGGGCCGGGCGGGTGCTGCGCATCGGCGCGGGAAGGGACGTGGTGCTCCTGCCGGACGCTCCGCGCCGCGCAGCAGAAATGCTCGCCGGCCTGGCACAGCCCTTCACGGCGTCGGACGCGCGCAAGGCGTGGGGCACGACGCGGCGGGTGGCCATCCCTCTGCTCGAGCTTCTCGACGCCCGCGGCGTCACCCGCCGGGTCGAGGGCACCGCGCGGGTTCTGGCGTAGGGGATGAACTGAGCGCGCCTGGCCGGGCGAGGGACACCGGGCCAGATGAGCGCCCATAAATGAGCGCCAGTCTGGATGCGTGCGGGCCGGCGCGAAAATCCACCAGACTGGCGCTCATTTACCGGCGCTCATCTAGATCAAGCAGCAGAAAACCCCGGACCGCACGGGCCCGGGGCTTCACCGTTTGGGGCCTACACCCCGTCGGTTTCCTGTTCGTCGGCGTCGGCATCCGCCTTCGTCTCGTGGTACGTGCCCGGCTTGTGTTCCGGCGGGGCGTAGATGGAGTACAGCTTGGCCGGCTCGTCGCCCTCGTTGACGAAGTTGTGCCACTTGCCGGAGGGCACGAACACGGCATCGTCGGCCTCGACGGCGGTGTCGAGCTCCAGGTCGTCCTCGCTTGTCCCGATCATGGCGTGCAGGGTGCCGGCCTCGAGGCGCAGGAACTGGTCGTGTCCCTCGTGGATCTCGGCACCGATTTCGCCCCCAGGCGGGATGGACATGACCGTGAGCTGAAGGTTCTTGCCCGTCCAGAGGGTGTCGCGGAAGGCGTCGTTGTCTACGGTCGCCTTCTCAATGTCCACGGCGAACGGGTTGGGGCCGTGGTCGTTGCGCAGTGCGTCGGACATATCTGCTCCTTGGTGAGGGTGTCGTTGTCGGACGCCTCCCAGCGTACTGGCTTCGCGGGCTACGAGAGGCCGGAAAACCGGCGCAGGTAGCGCCCGGTCACCGAGGCAGGGTTCGCGGCGACGGCTTCCGGGGTGCCCTCGGCCACAATCCTGCCGCCGGCGGACCCGGCACCCGGGCCGAGGTCGATGATGTGGTCGGCCCGGGAGATGACGGCCGGGTTGTGCTCGATAACCACCACGGTTGCCCCGGCGTCGACAAGCGAGTCGAAGAGGTCGACCAGCGCGCCCGCGTCCGCGACGTGCAGGCCGTTGGTGGGTTCGTCGAGGACGAAGAGGGTGGCGTCGTCGTTGAGGTGGCTGGCCAGCTTGAGGCGCTGGCGCTCGCCGCCGGAGAGGGTGGTCAGGGGCTGGCCGAGGCGGATGTAACCGAGGCCGACGTCCACGAGATGCCGCGCGATGCGGGCGGCGGCGGGCACCTTGTGCTCCCGCTCCGCGAAGAAAGCCGCGGCCTCGGTGGCGGGCATGTCGAGGACCTCGGAGATGTCGCGCCCGCCGAAGGTGTACTCGAGGACGGCCTGGTCGAAGCGCCGCCCCTCGCACACCTCGCAGGGCACGTCGACACCCTGCATGATGCCCAGGTCGACGTAGACCACCCCGGCACCCTTGCAGTTTGCGCAGGCGCCCTCCGAGTTGGGTGAGAACAGCGCCGGCTTCACCCCGTTAGCCTTGGCGAAGGCCTTCCGGATGGAATCCAGCATGCCGGTGTAGGTGGCGGGATTGGACCGCCGGGAGCCGGAGATGGAGGACTGATCCACCCACACCGTGTTCTCGTCGAGGGGCAGCGCGCGCACGAGCGAGGACTTGCCGGAACCGGCCACGCCCGTGACCGCGGTGAGCACCCCGCGGGGAATGTCGGCGTCGACCCCGTCCAGGTTGTTCTCGTCCGCACTGCGGATCTCCAGCGCACCCTCACCGTGGCGGCATTCTGCGTCGGATTTGAGCGCGTAGCGCTCGTGCAGGTGGCGCCCGGTGGGGGTGTCGGCGCCGCGCAGCTCCTCCACGCTGCCCTCGAAGATCACGTTCCCACCCTCCGAACCCGCGCCGGGGCCCATCTCCACCACATGGTCCGCAATCTCGATCGTCTGCGGGCGGTGCTCGACCACGAGGACGGTGTTGCCCTTGTCGCGCAGCGCCAGCAGGAGGGAGTTCATCCGCTCGATGTCGTCGGGGTGCAGCCCCGCGGTGGGCTCGTCGAAGACGTAGGTCACGTCCGTCAGGGGCGAGCCGAGGTGGCGGATCATGGTGATGCGCTGCGCCTCACCCCCGGAAAGCGTCGAGGCGGGCCGGTCCAGCGTGATGTAGCCCAGACCGATGGTGAGGAAGTTCTCCAGCGTCTCGCGGATCGCCCCGACCAGGGGAGCCACGGACTGCTCGGTCACCCCCTCCATCCACCCCGCCAGCTCGCGGACCTCCATCGCGCACAGCTCGGCGATGTTGCGCCCCGCCACCGTCGACTCCAGCGCATGGGGTGCGAGCCTCGTGCCCCCGCAGTCGGGGCAGGGCCCGGAGGTGGCGGCCCGCTCGACGAACTCGCGCATCGCCTTCTGCATGCCCTCCTTCTCCCTGGACAGCAGCGACTTTGTCAGCTTGGGGATGAGCCCCTCGTAGGTGGTGTTGATCCCCAGGTGGTTGACCCGCCGCGGCTCGGCGAACAGCAGCATGTGGCGCTGCTCGTCGGTGAACTCCCCGACGGGGACGTCGGTGGGGAAGTAACCGGACTCCGTGTAGTGGCGCAGCAGCCACGACCCGGGTTTGTACCCGGGGACGCGCACGGCGCCGTCGTCAAGCGAAAGCTGCTTGTCCACCACCTCCGCGACGTCGAAGGTGGACGCCCGGCCCGTTCCCTCACAGGTGGGGCACATGCCGCCGGTGCGCCTGTAGTTCTTCAGCACCTTCCTGCGCCCCCGCGAGTCCGTGAGCACACCACCGCCCGAGACGCTGGGCACGTTGAAGGAGTACGCCCCGGGCCCGCCCGCGTTTGGCTCGGCGATGCGCGAGAAGAGCACTCGCAGCATGGCGGTGACATCGGTGGCGGTGCCCACGGTGGAGCGCACGTTGGCGCCCATGGGCTCCTGGTCGATGACGATGGCGGTGGTGATGCCCTCGAGCTTGTCGACGTCCGGCCTCGCCATCGAGGGCATGAAGCCCTGCACGAAGCTGGAGTACGTCTCGTTGATCAACCGGCGCGACTCCGCGGCGATGGTGTTGAACACCAGCGAGGACTTGCCCGAGCCGGACAGGCCTGCGACGACCGTCAGCCGGCGCTTCGGGATGCGCAGTGAGACGTTGCGCAGGTTGTTCTCGTTCGCGCCGGTGACGACGATCGCGTCGTGCGGGCTGGGCGATGAAGTGGTCACGGGGGCACAGCCTACGCGGGTGCCCTACTTTGCGGCGCGATCCTTCGGGCGGAGGCGGCGCACCAGCTGCACGGCACCGAGGGCGAGGAAGCCGGCGATGAGGCCCGCGACGAGGGAGAGGCCCGTCTCGGCGAACCACCCGGCAGCACCGCCGCCGACGGCCTCCACGGCATGTTCGATGAGCTCGTGCGGCGCGTGCCAGCCGAAAACCTCGTGCAGGCCACGCACGATGAGGTGGCCGCCGACCCACAGCATGGCGACGGTGCCGATGATGCCAATGGCGGAAAGCACCCACGGCATGCCCTTGACCAGGGCGCGCCCGAGCCTCGGGGTGTGGCCGCGGCGGATCATGCCCTGGCCGATGTCGTCGATCTTGACCAGCAGGCCCACGGCCCCGTAGACGCCGAGGGTCATGAGGATGCCGACCACGACGAGGACGGCGGCCTCGACGAGGAAGCTCTGGTCCTTCACCGTATCCAGGGAGATGATCATGATTTCCGCGGACAGAATGAGGTCGGTGGTGATTGCGCCGCGGACGAGGGAATCCTCGTCCTTCGCGGCCTCCCCGCCCTCCCCGTCCTTGCCCGTGTGGGAGGAGGGGAGGAAGCGGTGGGCGATCTTCTCCGCGCCCTCGAAGCACAGGTAGGTGCCGCCGACCATGAGGATGGGCACCAGCACCCACGGTGCGAAGGCGTTGAGGAGCAGCGCGATGGGCAGGATGATGACCAGCTTGTTGCGCAGGGAGCCCTTGGTGATGCGCCAGATCATCGGCAGCTCCCGCGCCGGGGTGACGTCCGAGACGTACTGGGGGGTGACGGCGGCGTCGTCGATGACCACGCCGGCGGCCTTCGCGGACGTCTTCGCCGCCATCCCCGCGACGTCGTCGGCGGACGAGGCTGCGGTGCGCGCGATGAGGGCGACGTCGTCAAGCAGGGCGAGTAGGCCACCGGACATGGTGGGACCCCTTTCGTATGTGGAACCCCGCTGCCGCGGGGGCGGATAACCGGAGGGTTATTTTAACGTTTCGCTAAGGTGTGGGCATGTACCAGCTTGTCACGTCCAGGGCGCGGGTGAGGACGGAGAACCCGGCGCGACGCGCGAAGGTTCTCTCGGCGTACTTCCGGGAACCCATCGAGACCGAGTGGGACCCCGACCAGAAGCGGGGGCACATCGTCTTCCGGCGCGCGGAGGACGGCGCGCCGGAAAGCATGTGCGATCTCCTCTGTGGGGAGGGTGTGCTCATGCTCGCGCTCGAAGCCCCCGCGCGCGACATCGGACACCTCGAACAATGGGTGGAAGATGCCCTCGCCTCGGCGGCGGGGGATGAGGCTGGCTCTGCTGGCGTGGGGTGGACGCGCCGGACGGCTCTCGCCGAAGGTTAACCGGGGGTAAACTTTTACCCCCGTTTTCCCATTGTTCGTACAGGAAAAACTTCACGGCGACAGAAACTTCACAAAAAATAGCAACACCGGCCTTTCCGTGTGGTGGAATAAGGGGCAACGAGCCGGGTGTGACTCAATGCACTCGACGCGCGTTATCCCGACACAACTAACGAAGGAGGCGCTGTGCAGCTTAAGAAAGCAGCAGCGGTGTTCGCGGCGAGTGCCCTCACCCTGGGCGTTGCAGCCTGCGGTGATTCCGGTTCCGACAACGCCAAGGGCGGCGACGGCAAGTCCAAGGGCGGCGACAACTACGTCATGGCCAACGGCTCCGAGCCCCAGAACCCCCTGGTTCCGGCCAACACGAATGAGACCGGCGGCGGCCGCATCGTCGACGAGATCTACTCGGGTCTCGTCTACTACGACGCCGAAGGCCACACCCACAACGACATGGCCAAGTCCATCGACCTGGAGGGCGACAAGACCTACAAGGTCACCCTGAAGGACGACGTCAAGTGGTCCGACGGCTCCGCGGTCAAGGCCGAGGACTTTGTCAAGGCGTGGAACTACGCCGTCAAGGAATCCCTCATCAGTGCCTCCTTCTTCGAGCCGATCCTCGGTTACAAGGAGGGTGCCGAGTCCATGGAGGGCCTGAAGGTTGTCGACGACAAGACCTTCACCATCGAGCTTGCCCAGCCGGAGGCGGACTTCCCGACGCAGCTCGGCTACTCCGCGTTCTACCCGATGCACCCCTCCGCCTACGACGACATCGCGAAGTACGGTGAGAACCCGATCTCCAACGGCCCGTACAAGCTGGAGAAGTGGAACCACAACCAGGACGCCACGATCGTCCCCAACGGCGAGTACAACGGCGACCGCAAGGCAAAGAACGATGGCGTGACGTTCGTCTTCTATGCGCAGCAAACCGCCTCCTACTCGGACCTGCTGGCGGGCAACCTCGACGTCCTCGATGCCGTGCCGGACTCCGCCTTCTCCACCTTCCGCGACGAGCTGGGTGACCGCGCCGTGAACCAGCCGGCCGCGGTGTTCCAGTCCTTCACCATCCCGGAGAACCTCCCGCACTTCTCCGGTGAGGAGGGCAACCTCCGCCGCCAGGCGATTTCCCGCGCGATCGACCGCAAGCAGATCACCGACACCATCTTCCAGGGCACCCGTACCCCGGCCAGCGACTTCACCTCTCCGGTCATCCCGGGCCACTCCGACTCCCTCAAGGGCGAGGACGTCCTGAACTACAACGCCGAGGAGGCCAAGCGCCTCTGGGCCCAGGCTGACGCAATCTCGCCCTACAGCGGCAAGTTCACCATCTCCTACAACGCGGACGGTGGCCACCAGGCGTGGGTCGACGCGGTGACGAACTCCATCCGCAACACCCTCGGGATCGATGCCGAGGGCAACGCCTACCCGGACTTCAAGTCGCTGCGCGACGACATCAAGAACCGCCGCATGCAGGGTGCCTTCCGTACCGGCTGGCAGGGAGACTTCCCGACCCTGGGCAACTTCCTCACCCCGCTGTACACCACCAAGGCCAGCTCGAACGACGGTGACTACACCAACCCGCAGTTCGACGCCCTCCTGAAGGAGGCGGCCGGCGCCTCCACCCCGGAGCAGGCCACCCCGAAGTACAACGAGGCCCAGGAGATCCTGCTCAAGGAGCTCCCGGCAATCCCGCTGTGGTACGCGAACGTCACCGGCGGCTCCTCGGACAAGGTTGAGAACGTCAAGTTCAACTGGAAGTCCGTGCCGGTCTACGAGCAGATCACCAAGAAGTAATCCGTGACCGGTTAGACCGCGACACCCCGCTGGCCCCGTGCCAGGGGGGTGCCCGTCTTTCCGCCACCTCATACATTTCACTGCACCGCAGTACATTCCGTTCACATACCTAAGGAGAGCCCGCAAGCATGTTGCGTTATATCGGGCGACGGCTGCTCCAGATGATCCCGGTTTTCTTCGGCGCCACGCTGCTTCTGTACGCGCTGGTGTTCCTCATGCCGGGTGACCCCGTCCAGGCCCTCGGTGGAGACCGTGGCCTGTCGGAGGCAGCGCGAGCACGCATCGAGGCGCAGTACCACCTCGATAAACCCTTCCTCGTCCAGTACCTCTACTACATCAAGGGCATTTTCACGGGCGACTTCGGCACGACCTTCTCCGGTCAGCCCGTCACCTCCGTGATGGCCCACGCATTCCCGGTGACCATCAAGCTCGCCATCATGGCGCTGGTCTTCGAGGCCGTCCTGGGCATCATCTTCGGTGTCATCGCCGGTATGCGCCGCGGGGGCATCTTCGATTCCACGATTCTCGTCGTGTCCCTGTTCGTCATCGCGGTTCCCTCCTTCGTCATCGGCTTCGTGCTGCAGTACCTCATCGGTGTCAAATGGGGCCTGCTGCCGGTCACCGTCGGCAGGAACGCGTCGTTCGAGGCGCTGCTCATGCCCGCCATCGTGCTGGGCTCGCTTTCCTTCGCGTATGTGGTGCGCCTGACACGGCAGTCGGTCAGTGAAAACCTCAAGGCCGACTACGTGCGCACCGCCCGGGCCAAGGGCCTGAGCGGGGGCACGGTCATGTCCCGCCACGTCCTGCGTAACTCACTCATCCCCGTCGTTACCTTCCTGGGCGCCGACCTCGGCTCCCTCATGGGCGGCGCAATCGTCACCGAGGGAATCTTCGGCATCAACGGCGTGGGTGGCACGATCTACCAGGCCATCATCAAGGGTGAGCCGGCCACGGTGGTCTCCTTCACCACCGTGCTTGTCATCGTCTACATCGTGGCCAACCTCATCGTTGACCTCCTCTACGCAGTTCTCGACCCAAGGATCCGTTATGCCTAACAACGAAACCTCACGGAACACCGCGGCTGCCCGGGACATCAACGACGATCTCGGCAACGAGACCCGTGATGCGGTTTCCGCCGACGCGGGCCTGCGCCGCGGCCAGGACTACTTCATCGCCGAGACGGACGAGACCGGCCTGGGCGCCGTCGACGCCGTCTCCGACGATTCCGCACCCACCAGCCAGTGGGGCGAGGCGTGGCGCTACCTGCGCCGCCGCCCGCTGTTCTGGATTTCCGCCGCGCTCATCCTGGCGACGATCGCGCTGGCCATCGCCCCGGGGTTGTTCACCAGCGTCGACCCGCGCGCCTGCGAGCTCGGCAGCTCCCTGAAGGGCCCCACCGGCGGCCACCCCTTCGGCTTTGATCGTCAGGGCTGCGACATCTACTCGCGCACGATCTACGGCGCCCGGGCCTCCGTCACGGTGGGCGTGCTCACCACCCTCTTTGTCACCATCATCGGTGCGATATTGGGTGCCATCGCGGGCTTCTACGGCGGGATCTGGGACACCATCCTCTCGCGCCTGACGGACATCTTCTTCGCGGTGCCGCTCGTACTGGCCGCCATCGTGGTCATGTCGATGTTCCAGAACCAGCGCTCCATCTGGATGGTCGTTTTCGCGCTGTCGATGTTCGGTTGGACCCAGATCACCCGCATCACCCGCGGCGCGGTCATGGGCGTGAAGAACGATGAGTTCGTCACCGCGGCGCGCGCTCTTGGCGCATCCGACCTGCGGATCATCACCTCCCACATCATGCCGAACGCCGCCGCGCCGATCATCGTCTACGCCACCGTCGCCCTGGGCACGTTCATCGTCGCCGAGGCGACGCTGTCCTTCCTGGGCATCGGCCTGCCGTCGACGGTCGTGTCGTGGGGCGGCGACATCTCCGCCGCCCAGGCGTCGCTGCGCACCAAGCCGATGGTTCTGTTCTACCCGGCAATCGCTCTGGCCCTGACCGTGCTGAGCTTCATCATGATGGGCGACGCCGTGCGCGACGCCCTCGACCCGAAGGCGAGGAAGCGATGAGTCCCACCATCCCCAACCCGCGCGGCGGGGAGAAGCGCCCGCTTGACAGCGCCCCCTCCAGCGCCCCCACCACCGCCACCGGCGGCAGCACCACAGCAACCACCCCGGCCGGCGGGGAGCAGCCGCTGCTCGACATCTCCAACCTGAAGATCACCTTCGAGTCCACCACGGGCACCGTCGAGGCGGTCCGCGACTTCGACCTGACCATCTACCCCGGCCAGTCCGTGGCCATCGTGGGCGAGTCGGGCTCCGGCAAGTCCACCGCGGCCATGTCGATCCTGGGCCTGCTGCCCGGCACCGGCAAGGTGACCAACGGCTCCATCAAGCTTGACGGCAAGGAGCTCACCGGCCTCGACGAGAAGGGCTGGCAGGAGATCCGCGGCAGCCGCATCGGCCTTGTCCCGCAGGACCCGATGAGTAACCTCAACCCTGTGTGGCGCATCGGCACCCAGGTGGAGGAGTCGCTCAAGGCGAACAACATCGTCGAGGGCTCCGAGCGCCACAAGCGCGTCGTCGAGCTGCTCGGCGAGGCGGGCCTGCCCGACGCGGAGCGCCGCGCGAAGCAGTACCCCCACGAGTTCTCCGGCGGCATGCGCCAGCGCGCGCTCATCGCCATGGGTCTCGCGGCGCGGCCCGAGCTGCTCATCGCCGATGAGCCGACGTCCGCCCTCGATGTGACCGTGCAGAAGAAGATCCTCGACCACCTGGACAAGCTCACCTCCGAGCTCGGAACGGCGCTGCTATTCATCACCCACGACCTCGGCCTCGCCGCGGAGCGCGCGGATTACCTCGTGGTGATGCACCGCGGGCGCATCGTGGAGAAGGGTCCGAGCCTGAAGATCCTGCGCAACCCGCGGCACCCCTACACCCGCCGCCTGGTCAAGGCCGCGCCCTCGCTGGCGTCGGCGCGCATTCAATCCGCCAAGGCGCAGGGCCTGGCCACGGCGGAGGAGCTCACCACCGATCACGTGGGAGGCGAGGTTGTGGTCAGCGTGCAGAACTTGGTCAAGGAGTTCGATGTGCGCGGCCAGCGCGGGGACAAGAAGATCCTCCGCGCGGTGGACAACGTCAGCTTCGACCTGCGCCGCGGCTCCACGCTGGCGCTGGTGGGTGAGTCCGGCTCCGGCAAGTCCACCGTGGCCAACATGGTGCTCAGCCTGCTCGAGCCGACGAGCGGCTCCGTCATCTTCGAGGGCCGCAACGTCGCGGAGCTCAAGGGCCGGGAGTTGTTCAACATGCGCCGCAAGATGCAGGTGGTATTCCAGAACCCCTACGGTTCGCTCGACCCGATGTACTCGATCTACCGGTGCATCGAGGAGCCGCTGACCCTGCACAAGGTGGGCAACCGTAAGGAGCGCGAGGCGCGCGTCGCCGAGCTTCTGGACATGGTGCAGATGCCGCGCTCGGCCATGCGCCGCTACCCGAACGAGCTCTCCGGCGGCCAGCGCCAGCGCATCGCCATCGCCCGGGCGATGGCGCTCAATCCGGAGGTCATTGTGCTCGACGAGGCTGTTTCCGCCCTCGACGTGCTCGTGCAGAACCAGATCCTGCGCCTGCTCACCGACCTCCAGGACGAGCTGGACCTGTCGTACCTCTTCATCACCCACGACCTCGCGGTGGTCCGCCAGACCGCCGACGACATCGTCGTGATGTCCCAGGGCCGCGCCGTGGAGCAGGGGCCCGCGGACATGATCTTCGACGACCCGCAGGACGACTACACCAAGAACCTGATCAACTCCGTTCCCGGCCTCAACATTGAGCTGGGCACGGGCGAGGATCTCGGTATCGAGGTCGGTTAACTCCAGCGGCCGGCAGGCACCCGGGAGGGCGGGCAACCGTCTCCTCCCGGGTGTTTTCGCGTCCGGGAACCTTCCCCCGGGCGGCGGGCGGGACGTCGCCAAGCGGGCCGCGCCACGCGCCTTGCTATGCTGTCCCGGACACGTTGCAACAACGCGGGTGCTCCCCGGAACGGGGGCTGAGATGCCTGAGGGCGAACCGTTGAACCTGATCCGGGTAATGCCGGCGTTTAGGAAGGAAAACTCCATGACTGCACCTACCTCCACAACTCCCGCGCGCAGCCTGCAGTGGCGCGTGATCGACATCGTCACCGCGGCCGTGCTCGGCGTCGCCTGCGGCCTCATCTTCTGGGTGTGGAACACCGTGGGCTACGCCGGCTTCAAGGCGTTCGACGCGCTCACTCCGGGCCTCGGCGGGTTGTTCACCGGGGTGTGGTTCCTCGGCGGCACGCTCGGCGGGCTGATCATCCGCAAGCCGGGTGCCGCCGTGTTCGTCGAGGTCATCGCCGCCAGCGTCTCCGCGCTGATCGGCAGCCAGTGGGGCATCGAGACGCTCTATTCCGGCCTGGCCCAGGGGCTCGGCGCGGAGCTGGTCTTCCTCATTTTCGCTTACCGACGCTTCTCGCTCACCGTCGCCGCCCTCGCGGGCGTCGGCTCGGCGGTGGGCGCGTTCATTCTCGAGCTCTTCACCTCCGGCAACCTCGCGATGAGCATCACCTTCAACGTCATCTACCTGGTGTGCATGGCCATCTCGGGCGTTGTTCTCGCGGGCCTCCTGGCCTACTGGCTGGTGGGTGCCCTGGCCAAGACCGGTGCCCTGGACCGCTTCGCCGCCGGCCGCGAGCGCTTCGGGGCCCGCGGAATCTAGCCGCATGGCGCAGGCGGTTGTCTCGGCGCGGGGGCTCGGGTACCACCACGCGACGAGGAGGGACCCCGCGTTCACCGGCATCGACCTCGACGTCGCGGCGGGGGAGAGGGTGCTCATCACCGGCGATTCCGGCTCGGGCAAGTCGACGCTGCTCTCCGTGATCGCCGGGTTGGCCTCGGACGGCGAGGAAGGCCACATGCTCGGCTCCATTTCGGTCGACGGCGCGGTTGGGATGGTAATGCAGGACCCCGAGGCGCAGACCATCCTCACCCGCGTGGGGGACGACGTCGCCTTCGGCGCGGAAAACCTCGGTGTGCCCCGGGAGGAGATCTGGCGCCGCGTGGACGCGGCCCTCGACGCGGTGGGCCTCGACGTGCCGCTCGACCACAACACCGCGCACCTCTCCGGCGGGCAGAAGCAGCGCCTGGCGCTCGCCGGGGTTATCGCGATGGGCGCGACGATCATTGTGCTCGACGAGCCCACCGCCAACCTCGACCCCGCGGGGCGCGACGACATCGTGGGCGCCGTGGACCGCGTCTGCCGTCTCACCGGGGCGAGCCTGATCGTGGTGGAGCACCGCCCGATGCACTGGGCGGGGGTCATCGACACCTTCTACCGGCTGGACCCCGCCGGTTTGCACCGCATCGCCGCCTCCGAGCTGCCCATGCCGCCGACCCTCCCCCCGGCACGGGCGGTGCCGGACGGCGCGGAATCCGCGGTGCGTGCTCTCGGTCTCCAGCCCCTGTGGGGTCCGCCGCGCTCCATCACGGTGCCCCAGGGCTTCTCGACGGTCATAACCGGCGCCAACGGCACCGGAAAAACCACCCTGGCACTGGCGCTTGCGGGCTTGACCGTCCCCCGCGCCGGCCGTGCTGACTACTCCCCGGAAGTGGCCCGCGGGCTGGGCGCCCCGCCCCACGAGTGGCCCTCCCGGGACCTGGCCGCGCGCATCGGCTACGTCTTCCAGGATCCGGAGCACCAGTTTGTCACCAGCACGGTGCAGGCGGAGATGGAACTCTCCGGCGCCCCGCGCGAGCGGGTCGACGCCCTTTTGTCCCGGCTGCGCCTGGATCACCTGCGGGGCGCGAACCCCTTCACCCTCTCGGGAGGGGAGAAGCGCCGCCTGTCCGTGGCCACCGCGCTGGTCAACGCCCCGGGCCTGGTCTTCCTCGACGAGCCGACCTTCGGCCAGGACGACCGCACCTTCGCTGAGCTGGTGGGCCTGATCCGCGAGTTGACCGAGGAAGGCGTGACGGTGGTGTCCATCACCCACGACGACGCCTTCATCTCCTCCCTCGGCGACCACCGCGAGGTGCTGACGTGACCCGCAACCTCATCGCCGGGGTCAACCCCGTCACCCGCATCCTCGCCCTGGCGCTGTTCACCACCCCGCTGATGGTCACCATCGACTGGGTTTCCGCCACCGTCGCCATCGCGCTGACCTTGACAGTTGCCCCGCTGTGCGGGGTCGGTTGGACGAGGACGCTGCGCCGCGCGTGGCCGCTGCTGCTCGTCGCCCCCATCTCCGGCATCCCCATGGCCCTCTACGGCCAGAGCGGGGGAGAGGTCTACCTCAGCTGGGGCCTCGTCGAGGTCTCCCAGCTCTCCCTGAGCCTCGCGGCCGCCATCGTCCTGCGCATGCTGGCCATCGCGCTTCCCGTCGTGGTGCTCTCCGCGGACGTGGACCCGACCGACCTCGGTGACGGGCTCTCACAGGTTCTCCACCTGCCGGAGCGCTTCGTCATCGGAACAGTCGCCGCGTTCCGTATGCTCACCCTCCTGCGCGGCGACCTCGATGCGATGCGCCGCTCCCGGCGCGCCCGCGGCATCGCCGACACCGGCCGGGTGCGCTACTGGCTCTCCCTCGCCTTCGGTCTGCTGGTGATGAGCCTGCGCCGCGCCGGCAAGCTCGCCACGGCAATGGAGGCCCGCGGCTTCGGGCGCGGCACCCCGCGCAGCCACGCCCGCGCGTCGCGCCTGTACCGGATCGACTGGCTGGTCATGGTGCTGAGCATCCTGGCCGCCGCGGTCGCGCTCGCCGCGGCGTGGTACAGCGGCCACTTCCGCCCCCTGTGGAGCGTGGGGTGAGGCCCTACACGGTGCTTATCGACGGCCCCTCCGGCGCCGGGAAGACCACGCTTGCCGCAGTCATGGGGCGCGCGCTGGGCATCCGCGTGGTCCACCTCGACGATTTCTACCCCGGGTGGGGAGGACTCGCGGAGGGTGCGCGGATGGTTGCCCGGGATGTCCTGCACCCGCGGAGCCCGGGGTACTGGCGCTGGGACTGGGGCGCTCACCGGCGCGCCGGGTGGGTGGAGCTCCATCCGGCGGCCGACGTGATTGTGGAGGGAGTGGGGGCGGTGACGGGGGCGTCGATACGCGCCGCGCGGGCCCGCGGAGACGTGACCACCGTGCGGGTGGTCGCGGCAGCGGGTGTGCGCAGGTCCCGGGCCCTGCAGCGCGATCCCGGGTACGCGGACTACTGGGACATGTGGGCGGCGCAGGAGGCGGGGATGCCGCGGCCGCCCGTCGACGTCACCGTGCGCGTGGTTTAACCGGCCTCCGGGGTGTATTTCAGCGGCACCCGGTTGCGCTCCACGTCGGGGTCCGGGATCGGGATGGCCGAGAGCAGTGCCCGGGTGTAGGGGTGCTGCGGGTTGTCGAAGACTTCGTCGGCGTCGCCGAACTCCACGAAGTCACCCTTGTACATCACGGCGACCCGGTCGGAGAGGTGGCGCACCACCGACAGGTCGTGGGCCACGAAGAGGTAGGACAACCCCAGCTCCCGCTTCAGCGATTCGAGCAGGTTGATCACACCCGCCTGGATGGACACGTCCAGGGCCGAGACCGGCTCGTCGAGCACGATGACGGAGGGGTTCGTCGCCAATGCGCGGGCGAGGCCGATGCGCTGACGCTGCCCGCCCGAGAAGTGCCCGGGGAAGCGGTCGATGTGGGACGCGTCCAGTCCGACGGTGCGCATGAGCTCCGCCACGCGGGTGTCCTTGTCGCCCTCGTAACCCAGCGCGTCGAGCGGCTCGCTGAGGATCTCCTTGACCGTCATGCGCGGGTTCAGTGAGCTCATCGGGTCCTGGAAGACCATCTGCAGGTTGCGGCGGGCGGCTTGGCGCCGGGCGTGGTTGAAGGTCGAGGCGTCCTCTCCGCGCAGCACGATGCGGCTGCCCTCTGCGGGCTCGAGGTTCATGATCTCCAGCAGGGTGGTGGTCTTGCCGGAGCCGGACTCGCCCACGATGGCCAGGCACTCACCGGCGCGCAGGTCGAAGGACACGTTCTTCACGGCCTGCACGGTGCCCACGCGCCGCTTCACCAGCGCCCCCTTGGTCAGCGCGAACTCCTTGTTGAGGTTCTCCACCTCCAGGGTCACCTCGCGCTTCTCGCGGGGGACGCCGGCGAAGGGGTCGTCTGGAAGCTTCGGCACGGGGTAAAGCGGTTTGCCGCCGATCATGCCACCGGAGATCTCGTCCCTGCGGATGCACGCGGCCTCGTGGGTGGTGCCGGGTTCCACCGGTTTCATGGGCGGTTCCCCGGAGAGGCACGCCTCGACGGCGGCGGGGCAGCGGGGGGCGAACTGGCACTGGTTCTTGACATCGATGAGCTGCGGGGGGTTGCCCTCGATGTAGGTCAGGGGCTCGGTGGAGGGCTGATCGACGCGCGGGGTCGAGCCGAGAAGGCCGATGGAGTACGGCATGCGCGGGGCGTGGAACAGCGTGCGCACGTCGGCCTTTTCGACGGGCCGGCCGCCGTACATGACGAGGACGTCGTCCGCGATGTTCGCCACCACGCCCATGTCATGGGTGATCATGATGCAGGCGGCCCCCGTCTCCTTCTGGGCGACCTTGATGACGTTGAGAATCTGCGCCTGAATGGTCACGTCGAGCGCCGTTGTCGGCTCGTCGGCGATGATCACGCTCGGGTTGTTCGCGATGGCGATCGCGATGACGACGCGCTGGCGCATGCCACCCGAGAACTCGTGCGGGAAGGACTTGAGGCGCTTCTGCGGCTCGGGGATGCCCACCAGATCCAGTAGCTCCGCCGCGCGGGCGAGCGCCTGCTTTCGCGGCATGTTCTGGTGCGTCTGGATCGCCTCGACGAGCTGGGTACCGATGTCGTAGACCGGTGTCAGCGCGGAGAGGGGGTCCTGGAAGATCATGCTGATGCCGGAGCCGCGGATATGGGACATCTGCTTGTCGGACTTGCCCAGGAGTTCCTCGCCCTCGAAAACGACGGAGCCCGTCACCTTGGCGTAGTCGGGGAGCAGGCCCATGACCGCGAGCGAGGTGACGGACTTGCCCGAGCCGGACTCTCCCACGATGCCGAGGGTGCGCCCGCGGTAGAGGTCGAAGTCCACGCCACGCACCGCCGAGACCACACCGGCCTCGGAGGGGAAGGACACGTTGAGGTCCCGCACGCTGAGGATGGGCCAGGTTGCACGGGGGTCTCCGCCCGCGGCACCCCCGTTGGAGCTGTTTCCGGTCACTGCGGTTGTCATGCTTTACCTCCGGAGTTGGAGTTCGGGTCGAGGGCGTCGCGCAAACCATCGGCGATGAACGCCATCGAGGTGGTGAGCAGCGTGAGGACGAGGGCCGGGAAGTAGAACTGCCACGGCGCGGTGCGCAACGTGGTGGTGCCTACCTGAAGCAGGGTGCCCAGGGAGACGTCGGGAAGTTTCACGCCCAAGCCCAGGAATGACAGCGCCGTCTCGGACATGATGGTGGCAACGAGCCCCATCATGAACTGGATGATCAAGAGGGAGGCGACGTTGGGGATGATGTGGCGAACGATCGTGCGCGGGCGGGAGACGCCCATGAAGCGGGCGGCGCGCACGTAGTCGTTCTCGCGCACGGACAGCGCCAGCGACCAGATCACGCGCGCCGGGTACATCCAGCCGAAAAGAACGAGCACGACGGTGAGCACCTTCCAGTCGCCGCCCGAGCCGGAGACCAGCAGGGCGATCATGAGGAAGGTGGGCACCGCGAGCATGAAGTGGATCACGGCGAGGACTGCCTTCTCCAGAAACCCGCCGTAGAGTGCCGCGCCCGCACCAAGCAGGGCGGAGATGAGCGAGATGGCCAGCGCGGCGGGAACCGCGATGGTCAGCGAGCGGCCCAGACCGTGGACGGTCTGCGCGTAGAGGTCGTTTCCGGAGTCGGTGGTGCCGAACCAGTGGTCCGCGGAAGGGCCCACCGAGAGGTTGAGAAAGTCCGGCTCGTCGTAGGACCACGGGGTGGCGAATTTGCCGAAGACCGCCAGCAGCACGAGGGCCGCGAAGATCAGCAGACCCACGACGGCCATCTTGTTGCGCAGGAAGCGGCGGCGGTAGATGGTCAGCTTCCTCGTCCCGCGCACCGTGACGGCGCTCTGGGGTTCCTCCGCGATCAGGCCCAGGCCCTGCGCCCCCGTTTCGGACTGCGGGGTGAGGTCGTTGACGGGGATGCTCGCGACGGGGGTGACGGGCGCGTTGCCCGATCCCGGCTCGATGAAGTTTGGGTTGTCGGTCATGTCATTCCCCTTAGCTGACGCGGACGCGCGGATCGAGGGCGACGACGAGGATGTCCGCGAGGATCGCGGAAACGGCGGTCATGGCCGCGCCGAAGGCGGCGACTGCCACGGCCCCGTGGACGTCGTTACGCGAGATGGTCTGGATGAAGTACTGGCCCATTCCCTGCCAGGCGAAGATCTGCTCCGTCATCACGGCACCGGTGAAGATGCCGGGCACGGAGAACGCCACGGAGGTTGCGACGGGGATCAGGGACGTGCGCAGCGCGTGGCGACGCACCGCCTGCGACTTGGTCAGGCCCTTGGCGCGGGCGGTGCGCACGTAGTCGGCGTTCAGGGTGTCCAGGAGCAGGGTGCGCTGCAGGAAGTGGTACGCGGCGTAGGAAATGATGAGCAGCGACAGCGTCGGAAGGATGAGGTGCTGGCCGTAGTCGACGAACTTCGCTCCCATCCCCTCCGTGCCGGGGGAAGCGGAGCCGGTGACGAAGAAGATGCGCTTGCCGGTCCAGTCGTTGATCTTCAGCCCGAGCCACACCACGGCGATGGAGGCCACGACCACGTGGGTGTTCATGGTGATGATGGACAGGCCCTGCCACACCCGGTCCGCCCGCTTGTACTGTCGCGAGGCGGTGTACACGCCGACGGCCACGCCGAGGAGGATCGACAGAAGCGTCGCCAGCAGGGTGAGCTGGGCGGACACCCAGATGCGGAAGGAGATCTGCTCGTTGACGGAGTCTCCGAGGGGTGAGACGCCCCAGTCCCAGTGCAGCAGGATGCCCGTCAGCCACGTCCACCAGCGCTCCATGATCGGCGTGCTGGGGTTGAGGTTGTACGGCCCGAGGAGCTGGTCGATCTGGTCGGGGCTTAGCGGGGGGCGGCGCCCTGCATAGTTCGAGCGGGGGTCGAGGAAGAAACTGGCGAGGAAGAAGGTGAGGTTGGTGGCCAGGAAGACGATCAGGCTCCAGCTCAGGATCTTCCGGATGAGGTAGCGGAACATCGGTCCTCTCACGGGGTTGTGGGCGGAGCGCGGGTGGAAAGCCCGGCTCGCGGCAGGGGAGTGGAAGCGCGAAACCGCCCGGCGGCTCAGCGGGCGGTTCCTTGCTTCATGTGGGCGGGGCGCTACTGCGAGCTGCTACTTGGCCCAGCCGACGTTCTCGAGCGGGACAACGGCGAAGGACATTGCGCCGTAGTTGGCGAGGCCCTTCTTGGTGGCCACGAGATCCGGGCCGTTGGCGTAGGGCATGATGCCGAACTCACCGAGGGCCTCCTTCTCAAGCTCGTTGGCCTTCTTGATCTGGTCGTCCGGGTTCTCGATCTTCTGCAGCTCCTCGATCTTCTTGTCCATCTCCGGGGTGCCGGTTCCGGACTTGTTCAGCTCGGAGTCGGAGGCGTAGGTCTGACCGAAGTAGGCCACGCCGAACGGGTCGGAGCTGTTAAAGCCCATCATGAACAGGTCGAAGTCGCGCTGCGAGGTGACCTTGGAGAAGTCGGAGGAGGGGCGCTCCTCCACCTTGATGTCCACGCCGACCTGCTTGAGCATGGCCTGCACGGCGCTGGTAGTCGCCTGGACCATCGGGGAGTCACCGAGGGTGACGTAGCGCAGCGAAAGCGGCTGGCCGTCCTTCTCGTACATCCCGTTGGCGCCCTTGGTGTAGCCGGCGCTCTCCAGGAGCTGGCGGGACTTGTCCTGGTCGTACTGGACCACGCTGCCGAAGTTGTCCTCGTAGCCCTTCTGGGTCTGGAACAGGGCGAAGGAGCCCGGGAGGTCCTCGGAGTAATCCAGGCCCTGGAAGCGGATGGCCGCGAGCTGGGAGCGGTCGATGCCGCGCATGATGGCCTCGCGAACCTTCTTGTCTTCCAGGCCGGGGGCCTTGGCGTTGAGGGTGAGGAGGAAGTTCGAGGGGCGCAGGGCCTTGCGGATGTCGACGGAGTCGCCCATTTCCTTTGCGGTGGCGAGGCGGTCGCGGGTGGCCACGCTCGTCGCGTCGAGCTCGCCGGCGCGGAAGGCATTGAGGGAGGCCTGGTCCTCCATCGCGCGGTAGGTGATCTTGTCCAGCTTCGCCGGCTCACCCCACCACTTCTCGTTGCGCACGAAGGTGACGGTGCCGTTGTTGGGGTCGAAGCTGTCCACCTTCATCGGGCCGGCACCCCACTCCGGGTGGAGCTGCTTGAGGTAGCCGTTCATGAACAGCTCCGGGGTGTTCACCTGCGGCGGAAGGAGCTCGCCGAACAGGCCCTGCCACCACGGGTAGGGCTGGGCGAAGGTGACTACCGCCTGCTTCGGGTCCGCGCCCTGCTTGACGGACTCGACGAGTTCATAGCCGTCGGTCGAGTTGACCTGGACCCCGTCCATCTTCCCGTTGTTGAACTTCCAGGTGTTCTCGAATGCCGTCCAGTCCAGCTGGGTGCCGTCGTTGTACACGGCCTTCGGGTTGATGGTGTAGGTGACCACCGTCTTGCCGTCGACGGTCTCGTTCTTCACGTCGGTGAGGTAGTCAGGGTTGGCGTGCCACGTCCCGTCACCGTCGAACAGCGACACCTGCGGGTTGTACTTCGTCCAAACGTTGCGGGTGTAGAGGTTCATGTTGGCGTGGAAGACGTTCTGCTGCTCCGCCATCTCCGTCAGCGGGAGGGTGAGCTCGCCGCCGTCCTTGATCTGGTCCCGCTCCAGCGGGTTGTAGTCGCCGGAGGCGCTGACGTCCGAGGAGCCCTTGCCGGAGCCCCCCTTCTGGCTGCTGGAGTTACTGGAGTTGCTCGACGAGCCGCCGTTGTTCTCCTTCCCGTCGGAGCCGCACGAGGCGAGGGTGAGGGAGAGGGCGGAAATACCCGCGATGGCTGCGACGCGAAGACGTTTGTTCATGTCCGGGATCCTTTCGGCTATGGGGCTGATTACAAATTAACCGATATGTAGCCTGCGTCTCATACGATTCGTCGACGAATTTCCGACCCGGTGTTTAGGGGTGGGAACATTGCTGCTCACCGATGGTATTCACCGTGAAAGTAAATCCCCCGCCGGGCACGAAAAAGCCCCGCCACCGGTGCGGTGACGGGGTTTGCGGTACGAGCGCGGTGACGTTCCCGGGCTAACCGGCAGGGGCGAGATCGACATCCTTGGCCCAGGTCAGCTCGATGCCGAGGGTGCGCAGCCACTCCATGGCATCGTCGTCGTGGCGGGTGATGCCCTCCACGGCGGTGAGGGTGACATCGATGGCCTTCTCTGCCTCCTCGGCGCTGATGTAACCGGCGGAGGTGGCGGCGGCGAGCTCGTCAATGTCGAGCACGTCGATGGGGTTGCCGGTCTGGGAGACGAGGTCGACATACAGGTCGCGGGCGTGCCACACGTCCCCGTCAACCTCGATGTCGGCAACGTCGAAGTAAAAGTCCTGCTCGACGTCCACGCCCTCGCGGAAGTGGAAGATGTTGGCGCGCAGACCGAGGTCGGGCAGGAGCCAGCTTTCCAGGTAGCCGAACTTGGGGTGGTTGGCCCCGCGGGCCATGTACAGGCCGAAGTCCGTCACCTTGAAGGTGTCCACCTCCCGCAGGTAGCCCTTCGGATCGGTGTTGGTGTTGGTCGCCGTGTCAAAGGTTTCCTGCTTCACGGGGTGAAGGTCGGCGCTCATGGTTACCTCACGTTGAAACTAGCGGCGGTCGGGGCAAAGAAACAGACGTTGGAGGTGGTGCGCACACTTCCGCCAACGACGGCGAGCACCGTGCCGGCCCCTGTGTCGGCGGTGCCGGACAGCGTCGCCGGTCCTGTTGGGTTTATACGATTGTTACCTAAGGGTGTTACGCCGACGCGGGCGTTGGACACGTTCACCCAGTAAACGTTCATGCCTCCCTGCTCCTCCGCGGCGGCCGGGGTGCCCAGGGCGGTGAAGGTGAACACCGCCTGACCCTCGCGCGCGCCAGGGGCTGGAATGGAGGTCGGGCCGGGGACTGCGATAGCGGAGGCGGTGGAGTTCATGCCCGGCCCCATGCAGTTCAGCGCGACGGTGGGCCAGAGGAACTGGGTGAAGGCTGGCCCGCCCTCGGGGAGGGCCGGGCCGCCCGGCTGGCCTTGTCCGGCGTAGAAACGCACCGCGGTGCGCAGGGTCTCGGCGATCTGCGGGGGGACGAAGGGCTGGTTGGCGAACTCGTTGACCTTCTGGACGGTCAGCGGGGTGGGTCGGCCCAGCTCGTCGAGGAAAGGTGAGGACTGCGCATTGGCGGCGGGGTCCGCCGCGGCGACCCCGGTTAGGCCGAGGGTGAGCGCGGCTGTCAGGGCGGCGGTGCGCATCAGGCGACGGGTGCGCGGCGCGGCTGCGGCAGGGGACACGTGGAATCCTTATGTGGAGAAAACAATGAGCATTAGGCAACTTATGTAACTCTAGTCACCATAGTCACTTGAGTTTCCCAGTCAAGCGGGAAGCCTGCGAATGGCGTCAATAATTTGCCTCACCGCGCCACCCGCACACTGCGCACCGGCGGGGTAGGGGGTAGGGTTTAAACGTTATTTACACCTAATGCTTTAAGGAGCACCGAGTCAGTGTCGCATCCTGAATTTCGCAACGTCGCCATCGTGGCGCACGTTGACCACGGTAAAACCACCCTCGTCAACGCAATGCTGGAGCAGTCCGGCGTGTTCAGCGAGCACGGCGAGCACGGTGACCGTGTCATGGACTCCGGTGAACTCGAATCCGAGCGCGGAATCACCATCCTGGCCAAGAACACCGCCATCCGCCGCGTCGGCCAGGGCAAGGACGGCGCCGACCTCGTCATCAACGTCATCGACACCCCGGGACACGCCGACTTCGGCGGCGAGGTCGAGCGCGGCCTCTCGATGGTCGACGGTGTTGTCCTGCTCATCGACGCCTCCGAGGGCCCGCTCCCGCAGACCCGCTTCGTGCTGGGCAAGGCCCTCGAGGCCAAGAAGCCCGTCATTATCTGTGTGAACAAGACCGACCGCCCCGACGCCCGCATTGACGAGGTCGTCGACGAGGCCCAGGACCTGCTCCTCGAGCTCGGAGCCGGCCTCGAGGACCCGGAGGCCGCCGAGGCCGCCGAGGGCCTGTTGGAGCTTCCCGTGCTCTACACCTCCGGCCGCGCCGGCCGCGCCTCCCTGGAGAACCCGGGCAACGGCAACCTGCCCGACCACGAGAACCTGCAGCCGCTTTTCGACGTCATCTACGACGTCCTCCCCGAGCCCTCCGCGGACGTGAGTGCCCCCTTCCAGGCGCAGGTGGCCAACCTGGACTCCTCCTCCTTCCTCGGCCGTATCGCCCTCATCCGCGTCTACCGTGGCTCCGTGAAGAAGGGCGACACCGTGGCCTGGATCCACTACGACTCCGAGGGCGGCCAGCACGTGAAGAACGTGAAGATCGCCGAGCTCCTCGTCACCGAGGGCCTGGATCGCGTTCCCGCCACCGGTGAGGTTGTCGCGGGCGACATCGCCGCCGTCTCCGGCATCGACGAGATCATGATCGGCGACACGCTGACCCACCCGGACCACGTTGATCCGCTACCGCGCATCCAGGTCGACGAGCCGGCCATCTCCATGACCATCGGCGTGAACACCTCGCCGATGGCGGGCCGCGGCGGCGGCACCAAGCTCACCGCCCGCATGATCAAGGCGCGTCTGGACCAGGAGCTCATCGGCAACGTCTCCATCCGCGTTCTTCCCACCGAGCGCCCGGACGCCTGGGAGGTCCAGGGCCGCGGTGAGATGGCGCTGACCGTGCTCATCGAGACGATGCGCCGAGAGGGCTTCGAGCTCACCGTGGGCAAGCCCCGCGTGGTGACCAAGGAGGTCGACGGCAAGACCTACGAGCCCTTCGACCACATGGTCATTGACGTGCCCTCCGAGTACCAGGGGGCGGTGACCCAGCTGATGGCCAACCGCAAGGGCCAGATGACGGCGATGAGCAACGCCGCCGCCGGCGATTGGGTCCGCATGGAGTTCGACGTTCCGTCCCGTGGCCTGATCGGTTTCCGCACCACCTTCCTCACCGACACCCGCGGCGCGGGCATCGCCAACTCCTACTCCATCGAGCACCGCCCGTGGGCCGGAGAGATCAAGGGCCGCCCGACCGGCTCGCTGGTCGCCGACCGCACCGGCCAGGTCACCGCCTACGCCCTGACGCAGCTCGCCGACCGCGGCGACTTCTTCGTCGAGCCCGGCGCGGAGACTTACGAGGGCATGGTCGTCGGCGCGAACACCCGCGACGAGGACATGGACATCAACATCACCAAGGAGAAGAAGCTCACCAACATGCGTGCCGCCTCCGCGGACACGACGGTGACGCTGGCGAAGGCCCGCACCCTCTCCCTGGACGAGGCCATCGAGTTCTGTGACGAGGACGAGTGCGTCGAGGTCGCCCCCGAGGCGATGCGCGTGCGCAAGATCATCCTCAACTCCACCGAGCGCGGCCGCGCCCGCTCCCGCGCCAAGCAGCAGAACAAGTAATATCCCGGGGGATGAAACCCCTACGCACGATCGCACCGCCGCCCGCCGCCTCCGTGAAGGTGGGCGCGGTGCTTTTTGCTGCGGGCGTGCTCGCCTCCTGCGCCGCCAACCCCGGCCCGCCTCCGCTGGTGGAGCCCGAGCGCGCGGCGGCGGGGACCACCACCACCGCCACCACCACGGTGCCCGCCGCCCCCGACCCAACCGCGCGCACGCAGGTGCAGGTGGGGGTCGACCCGGTGCGCAACGGTCTGAACCCGCACCTCGTGGCGGACGAGTCGGAGGTGGTGCGCTCCGTCGCAAAGCTCGTGCTGCCCAGCGTCTTCGTAGACGGCAGGCGCAACCCCGACGTGGTGCGCGCCGCGACGCAGTTGCCCACGACCCCCGGGCCGGGCGTGGCCATGACGGTGCGCTACATCATCGCCGACGAGGCGCAGTGGTCCGACGGAACCCCCATCACCGGCGCCGACTTCGCCTACCTCTGGCGCGGCATGACGCGCACCCCCGGGGTGGTGGACCCTGCCGGCTACCGGGCCATTTCCCAGGTGCGCATCCAGGGCGGGTACGGCAAGGTCGTCGACGTCGACTTCTCCGCCCCCGTGCGCGACTGGCGCTCCCTGTTCGACTTCCTCCTGCCCTCCCACGTGCTCGCCGCGGACGCCTCGGACTTCGCCGGGGCGCTGGGCACGACCATCCCCGCCTCCGCCGGGCGCTACATGGTGGCCAACGTCGACCGCGGACGGGGGACCGTCACGCTCAACCGCAACGACCGGTTCTGGGGAGCCAACCCGGCGCAGATTGACGTGCTCACCCTCAACGGAGTGCGCGACACCACGCAGACTGCCGACCAGTTGCGCGTGGGACAGGTCGCCTTCGTCGACGCGACGCCCGCCGAGACGAGCGGGACCGTATTCTCCATGGTCCCCGGTGTGCAGACCCGCTTCGTCGATTCCCCGCGCACGCTCGGGGTGACGCTGTCGGTCACCTCGCCGCTGCTCGCCACGGACGAGGCGCGCGCCGAACTACGCTCGCTTATCGACGTCCCCCTCATCGCCCGGGTCGCCGCGGGGCGCACCGCCGACCTCGTGGTGGCCGATCACGGCCCCGTGCGCGAGGACCCGCCCGCGATGCTGCCCCGGCTGGTGGAGGGCAACCGCCCGCTGCGGGTGGGGGCGGACCCCGCCGACCCTCAGGCGGCCGCCGCGGCGCGCTCGCTGGTTGATCTGCTGGCCTCGCGCGGTGTGACCTCCCAGGTGGTCTCCACCGACACCCAGCGCATGGCCTCCGAGGGGCTGCCTTCCGGTGAGCTGGACGTGGTGGTGGGTTGGTCCACGGACACCGGCTCCGCCGCCAACCTGGCGGGCCGGTTGTACTGCCCGCCGGAGAAGTACCGCGCCGGCAACCTCTCCGGGTTGTGCACCCCCGCGACGGAGGCCCTGGCCAACGACGTGCTCGCCGGGCGCGTCACCGCCGACAACGCGCCGGCCGCCGTGGCGGAGGCTCTGGACCGCGCGAACGTGTGGGTGCCGCTTCTGGGGGAGAAGCGGGTCTACGCACTCACCGGCGGTATCGTGGGGCCGGACGTGGACCTCGGTGCGTGGCCCGACGGGGTGGCCACCGCGCCCACGTGGCGGCTCGGCGCCCCGGCGCGCACGCCCTAGGTCAGCCCAGGTCACCCCAGACCAACCTGGGGCAGCTCAGAGCACTGACACCCCACCGCCGACGAACGAGGAGAAGAGAAACGTGAGCGAGCACACCCCCGGCGCGGGAAGGACACGGGACCTGGAAGGGTACCGCGTCGTCGCCGTCCACGCCCACCCGGACGACGAATCCATCTCCACCGGCGGGGCGCTGGCGGACCTCGCGCGCCGCGGCGCGGACGTTCTGGTGGTCACCTGCACCCTCGGTGAGGAGGGGGAGGTGATCGGGGAGACCTACCAGCAGCTCATCCAGGACGAGGCCGACCAGCTCGGCGGTTTCCGCATCCACGAGCTGCACCGCGCCCTCGGCATCCTCGGGGTGCGAGGGGTGTTCCTCGGCGGCGCCGGGCACTACCGGGACAGCGGGATGGCGGGCTCGCCGGCCAGCCGGAACCCGCGGTCCCTGGTGAACAGCGGTGAGGGGGGCGTCGAGAAGCTCGCGGCCATTTTCGCGGCGGAGCGCCCGCACCTGGTGATCACGTACGACCCCGACGGCGGGTACGGCCACCCGGACCACATCCGGGCCCACGAGCTGGCCCACGCCGCCGCCGAGCGCACCGGTGTGCCCCGGCTCGTGTGGGCCGCGCGGCTGCGCTCCGAGCTCGAGGCCGGCCTGCCCGCCGCCGCACCCGAGGGCTGGACCATGCCCGCCCCCGGGGAGCTCGACGCGGTGGACGAGACGGAGACGTGGGTGGAGCTCGACGATGAGACCTACGCGGCCAAGGTCGAGGCCATGCGCGCCCACGCCACCCAGATCTGGATCGGCGACGGCGCTACCTCGGAGACCAACCCCCACGCCGCTGTGGCGGGCGGGGAGCTGACCGCCTACGCGCTGTCGAACCTGGTCACCCAGGTGGTCACTCGGCGCGAGCACTACCGCAGCGGCGCCGGTTTGCCGCTCACCCCGGGCGGCGGGCTGCTGGACGGGATCGAGCGCGGGGACCACGACGGGGGAGCGAGGTGACCCGGCCGGTCGTGCGCGACGACTTCTCCCGGGCGGAAGCGATCGGCGGCCTGGTCTGGCTGAGCGTTGGGGCGGCGCTGTCCGCCCTGCTCGAGGTGGTCTACCTCGGCGCCCGCGTGTTCGGTGTGCCCTTTCCCCTCTCCGTGGTCGTGGCCGCGCTGTTCAACGCCGTTCTCACGAGGACCGCACGGCTGTGGAGCCCGAATCCGGCGGTCGCCCTCATCCCGCTGGGGGTGTGGCTCGTGTGCCTGTTCGCGTTCATGTTCGCCCTGCCCGCCGCGGCGGGCACGATGCTCGTGCCGGCCAGCCTCTCCACGGTGGCGCTGCTGCTGGCGGGCGTGGTGGGTGGCGTTTGGCCCCTGGCCAGGCGCAAGTGACATAATGGCGGGCATGACTTACGTGATTGCCCAACCATGCGTGGATGTTATGGACCGCGGCTGCGTAGAGGAGTGCCCCGTTGACTGCATCTACGAGGGCAAGCGCATGCTCTACATCCACCCGGACGAGTGCGTCGACTGCGGTGCCTGCGAACCGGCCTGCCCCGTCGAGGCCATCTTCTACGAGGATGACACCCCGGACGAGTGGTCCGACTACTACGACGCCAACGTCGGTTTCTTCGACGAGCTCGGCTCCCCGGGCGGAGCCGCCAAGACGGGCAAGCTGGACTTCGATCACCCGATGATCGCCGCCCTGCCGCCGCAGAACCAGGACTAGAAAACCCCACACTCCCAGCGCGCAGGAAGGCGAAGACGTTGATGGACCGTACACCCCTGGGGGCCCGGCTCCCCGATTTCCCGTGGGACACCATCGCGAACGTCAAGGCGAAGGCCGCCGCGCACCCCGACGGCATCATCGACCTGTCCGTGGGGACCCCGGTTGACGCCGTCGACCCCGCCATCCAGCTCGCGCTCGCCGAGAACGCGGCGGCCCCCGGTTACCCGCAGACGATGGGCACGCCCGAGCTTCGCGACGCCATCGCATCCGCCCTGGAGCGCCGCTACAACGCGGCGGGCCTGGGACCGGCCTCCGTCCTGCCCGTGGTGGGCACGAAGGAGGCCATCGCCTGGCTGCCCACCACGCTCGGCCTGCGCGGTGGCACCGTCGTGATTCCCGAGGTCGCCTACCCGACGTACGAGGTCGGTGCGCTCATCGCGGGCTGCGGCATCGCGCGTTCCGACGAGCCCGTCGAGGGCGCGTCGCTGGTGTTCATCAACTCCCCGTCCAACCCGTCGGGCCGGGTGCTCGGCGTCGACGAGCTGCGCCGCTGGGTGGAGTTTTCCCGGGAGACCGGCGCGATCATCGCCTCCGACGAGTGCTACATGGGCCTCGGCTGGTCGGCCGAGCCGGTTTCCATCCTCGACCCCCGGGTGACCGACGGCGACAACAGCAACCTCATCGCCATCCACTCGCTGTCCAAGACCTCCAACATGGCCTCCTACCGCGCGGGATTCCTCGCCGGTGACGAGGCGCTGATCCAGGAGCTTCTGCTCGTGCGCAAGCACGCCGGCCTCATGGTTCCCGGCCCCATCCAGCACGCGATGGTTGCGGCGCTTCTCGACGACACGCACGAGGAAATTCAGCGCCTCACCTACGCCCACCGCCGCGCCGTCCTGCTCAAGGCGCTCATCGGCGCCGGCTTCCGGGTGGACGACTCCGAGGCGGGCCTCTACCTCTGGGCGCGGCGCGACGGCGCCGACGCGCGGCAGAGCCTCGACTGGCTCGCGCAGCGCGGCATCCTCGCTGCCCCCGGCGACTTCTACGGCCCCGCCGGCGCGAACCACGTGCGCATCGGCCTGACCGCCACGGACGACCGCATCGCGGCCGCAGCGCGGCGCCTCGCGGAGTAGGCAAGCTCACACTGCGCCGGATGCCGTGTCCGCGTGCCGGGTTCCTCGCGCGGGAGGGGTGACAACTAGAATCGACGGGTTAGTTTGTGCCCGCCCATCCCGTAAAGGAGCCTCATGCCCGCAACCGAATCCGCGCAGGTGAACCACTCTGGCGGAGGCAGCTTCGCGGTCCGCTTCGCCACCGGCATGAGGGAATTCGTGAAGTTCGGCATCGTCGGTGGCTCCGGCGTGGTGGTGAATTTCCTCATCTTCTACGTGGCGAACAAGATGCTCGAGCACGGCGGCGGCCACGAGTACGACGCCCTGTTCAACCTCTTCGGCACGCGGTGGAACGTGCGCTGGTACCACGCCCTGTCGACGATCGCGTTCGTGGTGGCGAACGTGTGGAACTACCAGCTGAACCGCTCCTGGACGTTCCGCAGGATCCCCCAGAAGTCGTGGCTGCGGGGCTTCTTTCCCTTCCTCGCCACCGGCTTGGTCGCCTTCGTGGTCTCGCTGACGCTGCTCACCCTGCTGATGAACCCGACCTCACCCATCGCATTGCCGAGCGACGTCTTCGACGGCTCAAGCGGGTTGCGGACCAAATCCTACTGGGCGCAGGCGATCTCCACGCTGATCGCGATGCCCGTGAACTTCATCATCAACAAGTTCTGGGCCTTCGGCAAACCCAAGGTCGCACCCCTGGAGACCGCGCTCTGACCTACCCCGGGCAGCACGAGAGCCGGGCACCCGCGCGGGTGCCCGGCTCTCGCTGTTTCTTCTGCCCGGTTTCCGGTTAGTTCTTGTGCAGCGCCTCGTTCAGCTCGATGCCCTTGGCGGGAACGACCTCCACGGAGCCGGTGAGCGAGTTGCGGCGGAACTGCAGGCCGTTCCTCCCGGACAGCTCGAGGGCCTTGACCTCCGCGCCCTCGGGCTGACCCAGGGCGGCGGCGACCTCGGGGCTCAGGGCCACCTTGGTGCCGGCGGTGACGTAAAGGCCGGCCTCGACGATGCAGTCGTCGCCAAGCGAAATGCCCACGCCCGCGTTCGCGCCGAGGAGGCAGCGCTCACCGAGTGTGATGGTCTCCTTGCCTCCGCCGGAGAGCGTGCCCATGATGGACGCGCCCCCGCCGATGTCCGTGCCGTCGCCGACGGTCACCCCCGCGGAGATGCGCCCCTCGACCATCGAGGCACCGAGGGTGCCGGCGTTGAAGTTTACGAAGCCCTCGTGCATCACGGTTGTGCCTTCCGCGAGGTGGGCACCGAGCCGGATGCGGTCGGCGTCGCCGATGCGCACGCCGGAGGGGACGACGTAGTCCACCATGCGCGGGAACTTGTCCACGGAGAAGACGACCACCGGGCCCTTGGCCGCGAGCCGGCCGCGCGTCATCTGGAAGTCCGCCACCGCGCAGGGGCCGTAGTTGGTCCACACGACGTTGGCGAGCAGTCCGAAGACGCCGTCCATGTTCGCGCCGTGCGGGGCGATGAGGCGGTGGGAGAGGAGGTGCAGGCGCAGGTAGACATCGTAGGCGTCGATCGCGGGGGCGCTGAGGTCCTCGATGGAGGTCTCGACGGCGACGCGGGCGACCCCGCGGTCCTCGTCCGGCCCCACGAGGTGCTCGAAGCGGGCGTCGGCCTCCTCCAGGCGTTTCGTGCCGTTCTGGGTGACGGGTTCGCCCAGCTTGGGGGCGGGGAACCAGACGTCGAGGACAGTACCGTCGTATGTGACCGTGGCAATTCCACGCGCGATCGCAGAAGTCATGCCCGCTAGCTTAGATCATCGTCCGCGGCCGACGGTCGGGCACCGCGCGTGAAGAAGGACACCACGATGAGGAAGCCCGAGATGACGAGGACCGAGAGGATCTGGCCCCGGGCGGCGGGGTCGGACAGCATCAGCAGCGTGAGCCCGACGAGCGCGGCGAGGGTGACCCACGGGATCCATGACCCGCGGTGGGCGCGCACCGCGGAGTTCTCCCCGCTGGCGTCCATCTCGGGGCGCAGCTTGATGAAGCTCAGGGTGATCATCACCCAGGTGACGATGAGGCAGCCGCCCACTGCGCTCATGAGGAAGTCCAGCAGCCCGGGCGGGTTCCACATCTGCAACCCGACGGAGACGAAGGCGAAGAAGACGGAGAGCAGCACGGCGTTGGTCGGCACGGAGCTGCTGTTTGTCCGCCGGAAGACCCGCGGCGCGTCGCCGTCCTTTGCCAGCTGGAAGATCATGCGCGAGGTGCCATAGATCTGGGCGTTGAAGGCGGAGAGCAGCGCGAGGACGATGATCGCCTCCATGAACCCGGCAACGCCCGGAATGTGGGCCAGGGAGAGGACCTGGGTGAAGGGTGAGTCGGCGGCGGTGTCCGCGGCGTCGATCTGTGCGTAGGGCAGCAGCAGGATGATGATGATCACCGAGCCGATGTAGAACAGCGCGATGCGCCAGATGATGGAGTTCACCGCGTTTTTCACGGCCTGGGCCGGGTCGGCGGACTCGGCCGCCGCGATGGTGACCACCTCGATGCCCCCGAAGGCGAAGGCCACCGCGAGAAGGCCCGCGGCGATGCCGGGAATGCCGTTGGGCGCGAAGCCGGACTCGCGGACGTTGTCCAGCCCCGCGAACCCGGTGCCCGGCAGGAGGCCGAGGAAGAGGGCCGCGCCGATGATGAGGAAGGCTACGATGACGACGATCTTGATCATCGCGAACCAGTACTCGAACTCGCCGAAGCCCTTCACCTGTGCGAGGTTGACCACCGCGAAGAAGGCCACAGCGACCAGCGCGGGGATCCACGCCGGCACCCCGAACCAGCCGCCCATGATGGCGGAGGCGCCGGTGATCTCCGCGCCGCCGACCATGGTGAGGAGGAACCAGTACAGCCAGCCGAGCAGGAACCCGGCCCAGCGGCCAAAGGCCTGGCGGCCGTAGGTGGAAAACGATCCCGGCGACGGCCGGGCCGCGGCCATCTCACCGAGCATGCGCATGACGGAGATGACCACCAGGCCCGCGATGACGTAGGCGAGGAGGATGGCGGGCCCGGCGGCCCTGATGCCGGCGCCGACACCGAGGAAGAGCCCGGCGCCGATGGACATGCCCAGCCCCATGAGGGTCAGGTGGCGCGACTTCAGGCCGTTGCCGAGGGGGGCGGTGTCGGACGCCCCGGCGCCTGTCGGCGGACGGGCGGGAGGGGGAGTGTGGCTGGTAAAGCTCATCGGGTGGTCCTTTCGGGGGAGTCGGCGGAGCGGCGCCGGAAGGCGGGGGAGCGGGTGTAGGCAACGCCGGCGAGCGTGATCACTCCGACGACCACGGCCACCGCGAGGATCTGGAAGCGCCCTTCCGCGGTGGTGGCCATGAGCACGACGATGACAGCGGCCAGCGCGACGGTGGCCCAGGGCAGCACCTTCGGCGCCCACATGCGCACGTGCGTGATCTCCCCGGAGGCGACAATGCGCGGGTGGATGCGAAGGTAGGAAAACGCGATGACGAACCAAATGACAATCAGGCACCCGCCCACCGCATTGAGCAGGAAGGCGAGCAGGCCCGGCGGGTTCCAGTACTGCAGGCCCACGGCGATGAAACCGAAGATGACGGAGAGCACCACGCTGCGCAGGGGCACGCCGCGCGGGTCGGTGGCCCGGAAGAAGCTCGGGGCGTCGCCACGCTCGGCGAGGTTGTGCAGGAAGCGCGACGAACCGTAGATCTGCGTGTTGCAGGCGGAGAGCAGGGCGATGACGATGACGACCTCCATGATCCCCACCGCGCCCGGGATGTGCGCGAGGCGCAGCACGGAGGTGAAGGGCGATTCGGAGGCGTCTTTCGCCCCGCCGATCTCCTCGTAGGGCAGCAGCAGGGCGATGAGGAGCACGGAGCCGATGTAGAAGGTGCCGATGCGCCAGATGATGGAGCGGATCGCGGAATGCACCGCCGTTTCCGGCTCCTCCGACTCGGCCGCGGCGATGGTCACCATCTCGATGCCGCCGAAGGCGAAGGCCACGGCCAGGAGCGCGGTGGCGACACCGCCCCAGCCGTTGGGCATGAAGCCCACGCCGGAGACGTTGTGCAGGCCCACGAAGTCCGTGCCGGGCAGAACGCCCAGCCAGAGCAGGACGCCGAGGACCAGGAAGGCGACGATGACGGTGACCTTGATCAGGGCGAACCAGAACTCGAACTCCCCGTAGTTGCGCACCGCCGCGAAGTTGATCGCGGTGAACACCACGATGGCCGCCAGCGCCGGGATCCAGGCGGAGATGCCCAGCCAGCCGGCGATGATGGCGGAGGCGCCGGTGATTTCCACGGCCATGATCATCACCATCATGAACCAGTACAGCCAGCCCACGGCGAAGCCCGCCCAGGAGCCGAAGGCCTGGTCGGCGTAGGTGGAGAAGGTGCCGGAGGAGGGTCGCGCCGCGACCATCTCGGCGAGCATCTGCATCACGCAGACGGTGATCGCGCCTGCGACGAGGTAGGCGAGGACGACGGCGGGGCCGGCGGCGGCGATGCCGACACCGGTGCCGAGGAACAGCCCGGCGCCGATGGCGGAGCCGAGGCCCATCATGGTCAGGTGGCGGGTCTTCAGCTCGCGCCGCAGCCCGGGCGCGGGGTCCGGCTGGCCCGCCTCGGGCGCTGCTCCGGCCCCGGGGGACGGTGGTGGGACGGTGTGTGGCATGGCTTCACTTTAAACACCCGCCACGCCCGGCGGGGCATAGGTTGCCCGTGTCAGCCTGCGGGTTTAGCGCGGGCGGAGCACGGGGCAGGCCGAGTTGGGCTCGTTGAGGACGGCAATATCGCTGTGACCTGCAATCTCACTGGCCGGGACCACCCTCCCGGATCGTGAGTCGAAGATGGCCGTCGACGGCTCCAGCATCACGTTCACGCCGATCTCGCAGCGGTCCCCGAGGTCCACCCCGATCACCCCGGCGGAGGCGTGGAGCCGGCAGCCCCGGCCCACGCGCATCGGCGCGCGGTTGCGCCCCTCGCCGATCCCCGCCATGAGCGCGGCCGACAGGCCGAGGTCCGTCCCCTCGCCGACCGTCACCGCCGAGGACAGGCGCCCCTCGATCCGCGCCGGGCCCAGCGCCCCCGCGTTCCAGGAAACGTAGCCCTCCCGCAGCACCGAGGTGCCCGGCGCGAGGTAGGCGCCCAGGCGCACCCGCTCGGCCTCGGCGATGGAGACCCCCGAGGGCACCACGTAATCCACCATGCGCGGGAGCCGCTCGATGCCGTAGACGTGGATCTGCCCGCGCGAGCGCAGGTTCGCCCGGATGAACTCGAAGTTGTCCGGCAGGCACGGGCCCTTGTTGGTCCACACCACCGGCACGAGGTGGGTGAGGCAGTCGTGCATGTTGAGCTCGAGGGGGCGTACCAGGCGGTGGGAGAGCAGGTGCAGGCGCAGGTAGACGTCGTGGGCGTCGCGGGGAGGGAGGGAGAGGTCCGTGATAGTGGTGCGCACGGGCACGAGCTCCACGAGGCGGTCGCGGTCCATCCCAACGATGGCGAGGAACCGGTCCGACAGGTCGCGGGCGGACACGCGCACGGTGCCGTCGACAAGCTCGCCGCTCATCGAACCGTCCTCGATCAGCGCGGGGGAGGGGTACCAGGTGTCCAGCACCGTCCCGTCGGACGCGATGTTCGCGATCCCCGTTGCCTGAGCTCCTACTGTCCGAAACGGCACCATGACTGCCATCCTATCGGCCCGGGTGGCGCCGCCGCGCACCCGCTAGGATGGCCCGCGTGGCTTCACTGAACCTGTTCGCAGACCCCGTCGACCTGACCGCGGCGCTGATCGACATCGAGTCGCCCTCCCACAACGAGGGGGACATCGCGGATGCGATCCACGCGGCCCTGGCCGAGCTCGACGGGATCGAGCTGATCCGCACGGGCAACACCATCGTGGCGCGCACGCACGCGGGAAAGGCGCAGCGTGTCGTGCTCGCCGGGCACATCGACACGGTGCCCCTGGCGGGCAACACCCCGCACCGCATCGAGGGCGACGTGCTCTACGGCTGCGGCTCGGTGGACATGAAATCGGGCCTGGCCTGCTACCTCGGGGCCTTCGCCCGCTTTGCGACGTCCAGTGACAGCGCCTTCGACCTCACGCTCATCGCGTACGAGGCGGAGGAGGTCAGCACCGAGTACAACGGCCTGTTCCACCTCGAGCGCGACCGCCCGGAGCTGCTCGAGGGCGACATCGCGCTTTTGGGCGAGCCCTCGGGTGCCGTCGTGGAGGCCGGCTGCCAGGGTTCCATCCGCGTCTTCGTCCGCGCGCACGGGAAGCGCGCCCACTCCGCGCGCAGCTGGCTGGGTGTCAACGCCGCCCACGAGCTGGCGGGCGTGCTCGCACGGGTCGCGGCGTACGAGCCGCGCCGGGTCACCATCGCCGGCTGCGAGTACCGCGAGGGGCTCAACGTGGTGGGGATGGAGGGCTTCGTGGCCACCAACACCATCCCGGACGAGGCGCAGCTGACAGTGAACTTCCGCTACGCCCCCGACCGCTCCGTCGAGGACGCGAAGGCGCACCTGGAGGAGGTCCTCGCCCTCGAGGACGGCCTCGAGCTGGTGTGGGATGACGTGGCCCCCGCAGCGCTTCCGGGCCTGGACGACCCGGTCGCGGCGGCGCTGGTCGCCGCAGTCGGCGGGCAGTACCGCGCCAAGTTCGGATGGACGGATGTTGCCCGCTTCTCTAGCCTGGGGGTTCCGGCCGTGAACTTCGGTCCGGGCGACCCGGGATACGCCCATACGAAGGACGAACAGTGCCCGGTGGAACAGATCCGCACCGTGGCGCGGATCCTGGACGCCTACCTGGCCGGGTAGGGCAGCGGCCCGGACCCAACCAACCGCAGAACCGGAAGAAGGCAACCTTGGCGCCCCACAAGACCCCCAAGCCGCACTCCAAGCTCCGCAAGGAGGTGGAGGAGCACGCCAAGCCGCACAAGGACCGCAAGCTGCGCGGGCCGATCATGCTGCGCTCGGCCGCGAAGCAGTCCTCCACCCACGACCAGCGCCTGCTGGAGTCGCGCGGGAGCTCGGACCATGACTGGAAGCACGCGGACCCGTGGCGCGTCATGCGCATCCAGTCCGAGTTCGTCGCCGGGTTCGACGCCCTCTCCGACCTGCCCAAGGCCGTCACGGTCTTCGGTTCCGCCCGCCTGGGCGAGGGCACGGCCGAGTACGAGCAGGCGCGGGAGCTGGGGGCGGCGCTTGTCGACGCCGGTTACGCCGTCATCACCGGCGGCGGGCCGGGCCTGATGGAGGGGCCCAACCGTGGCGCCCACGACGCCGGCGGCATGTCGGTGGGCCTGGGCATCGAGCTGCCCTTCGAACAGGGGTTGAACGACTGGGTCGACCTGGGCCTGAACTTCCGCTACTTCTTCGCCCGCAAGACCATGTTCCTCAAATACTCGCAGGCGTTCGTCGCCCTGCCGGGCGGCTACGGCACCCTCGACGAGCTCTTCGAGGTGCTCGTGATGGTGCAGACGGGCAAGGTGACCAATTTCCCGATCGTCCTCCTGGGCACCGAATTCTGGGGTGGACTGGTCGAGTGGATCCGGGACCAGCAGCTCGCCCGGGGCCTCGTCTCCGAGGGGGACGACGAACTGTTCCTGGTCACCGACTCCGTCGAGGAGGCCGTGGGCTACATCGTCGAGGCCCACCAGGTCATGACCGACGAGCGCATCCGCGAGGGCGGTGCCCGCTAGGTGCTCGCCCGCGTAATGGCGATCGTCAACCGCACCCCCGACTCCTTCTACGACCGGGGAGCGACCTTCGCCCTCGGCGACGCCCTCGCCCGGGCGGAGGAGGCGATCGCGCACGGCGCGTCCATCGTCGACGTCGGCGGCGTCAAGGCGGGCCCGGGCGGGGAGGTCGGCGCCGACGAGGAGGCCGACCGCGTGGTGCCGCTGATCGACGCCATCCGCGGGCGCCACCCCGGCATCTCCATCTCCGTGGATACGTGGCGTTCAGAGGTGGCCGAGCGGGCCGTCGCCGCCGGCGCGGACCTGATCAACGACACCTGGGCGGGTTACGACCCCGAGCTCGTAGAGGTCGCCGGGGCACACCGCGTGGGCTACGTCTGCTCGCACACCGGCGGCGCCACCCCGCGCACGCGCCCCCACCGGGTGCACTACGACGATATCGTCGGCGACGTGATCCGCGAGACCACCCGCCTGGCGGAGCGCGCGGCCGCCGCCGGGGTGCCCGAGCAAAAGGTGTTCATCGACCCGGCGCACGACTTCGGCAAGAACACATTTCACGGCCTGGAGATCCTGCGCCACGTCGACCGCCTGGTGGCCACCGGCTGGCCGGTGCTCATGGCGCTGAGCAACAAGGACTTCGTCGGCGAGACCCTCGCCCGCCCGGTGGGCGGGCGCGTGGCCGGCACCCTGGCCGCCACGGCCTGGTGCGCAGCCCGCGGGGTGGCGGCGTTTCGCGCCCACGAGGTCCGCGAGACCGCGGACGTGATCCGCATGACCGCCGCCATCGCCGGTGAGGTGGCCCCCCTCGACACGGTGCGCGGCCTGGCGTGAGCGTCGGCATCAGCGTAGTCATCCCCGCGCTCAACGAGGAGAGCACGGTGGCGGGGGTCGTCGCAACGTGCCTCGAGTCCTCGGCCGACGAGGTCATCGTCATCGACCCGGACTCCACCGACGGCACCGCCCGTGCCGCCGCCGGGGCGGGCGCGCGCGTGGTGAACTGGCGCGGTGTCGCCCCCGACATCAGGCCGCGGCCGGGCAAGGGGGAGGCTCTCTGGCGCGGCATCCGGGCTGCGGCGGGCGACGTGGTCGTCTTCGTCGACGCCGACGTGACCTCCGTTGAACCCTGGTGGGCCGACGCGCTCGCCGCACCCTTCGCCGACCCCGCCGTCCACCTCGTGAAGGCCTCCTACGACCGCGGAATCGACGACCGACCCACCGGGGGCGGGCGGGTCACCGAGCTCACCGCGAAGCCCCTCATCCGCGCCCTGTTCCCCGAGCTGGCCCACATCGACCAGCCGCTGGCGGGGGAGTACGCCGTGCGCCGCTCCACCGCGCTGCGCCTGCCCTTCGTGGGCGGCTACGGGGTCGAGGCGGGGCTTCTCGTCGACGTCGCGCGGCGCCACGGCCCGGATTCCGTCACACAGGTCGACCTCGGGGCGCGCACCCACCGCAACCGGCCCCTCGGGGAGCTCGCGCCGATGGCCGAGGTCGTCGCCCGCACCCTGCTCTCCCGGGCCGGGTGCGTCCCCGCGCTCACGCCCGCGGAGGAGCGTCCCGCGTGGGCGGGCGATACTATCTAACCCATGCTGTCCTGGATCCTTCTGATCATCATCATCGCGCTCGTCTGCGTCATCGGGCTCATGATCTCCTCGCGCGTGTTCGGCCGCGGGGAAGCCCTCGAACCCCTGCCGCCGAGCGCGGACATCATCGAGGGTAACCGCCGCGCGGTGGAGGCCGGGGACCTCGACGGCATCACCCTCGAGGTGGTGCACCGCGGCTACCGCATGGACCAGGTCGACGCACTGGTGGAGCAGCTGGCGGCGCAGAGGGATGTGGTTCAGGGTGTGGCACCGGGTGCCGGCCGCCGGGCTGAGCGGGCGTCCCAGCCGGCGGCCCCCGCCGCGCAAAACGGCGTAGACTGTTATGAAACCGAGACCACACGAGTCGAACACGACTGACCCGCGCGCGGGAGCAGAACCAGGAGGCCCACTATGGCAGCGATGAAACCGAGAACCGGCAACGGACCGATGGAAGCGGTCGAGGAGAGCAGGAAGATCGTCATGCGCATCCCCTCCGACGGCGGCGGGCGCCTCGTCGTGGAGATGAGCAAGGAGGAGGCCGCCGAGTTGGGCCGCCTCCTCTCCGGAGCGGCCGACGCCTGAGCTCACCGGCTGTTCGGGTCATTCTCCGCCCGTCCAACCCCGCCCGCGCGCGGCGCGGTAGGATCACGCCATGCTCAGAGACATCGTTGACGTTCTCGCGGACCCCGTTGACCGCTCGCCGCTGACCGGCGCAGACGACTTCGCCCGCCTCGTTTCGGAGACGGGGCACTCCTACGACGTGGCCCGCCAGGGTTACGTCACGCTCGTCGGGGGCCGGGGGCTGCACCACGAGGGTGACAGTGCCGAGATGGTCACGGCCCGCGAGCTCTTCCTCTCCCAGGGCCACTTCGCCCCGTTCGTCGAGACGGTCACCGAGCGCGTCGCGGATGCCGTCGAGAAGTCCCACGCCGCCGAGCCCGTCATCCTCGAGGTCGGCGCGGGCACCGGCTACTACCTTTCCCACACCCTCGACAGCATCGAGGGCTCGCGCGGTGTGGGCATCGACATCTCGACGCCCGCCGCGAAGCTTTTGGCCAAGGCGCACGCGCGCATCGGGGCCGTCGTCGCGGACGTATGGGAGGGCCTTCCGCTTCTCGACGCCTCCGTCGACGCCCTGACCGTGATCTTCGCGCCCCGCAACCCCGCGGAGTTCGCCCGCGTGCTCGCCGATGATGGCGAGGCCGTCATCCTCGTCGCCGACACCGGCCACCTCGACGAGCTGCGCGAGCCACTCGGCATCCTGGGCGTGGAGGGCAACAAGGTGGAGCGTCTACTCGAGCAGGCCTCCGGCCACCTGGTGCAGCTGGGCGAGACCGAGCTGATCGAGTACCCCATCCGCCTGGACCGCGGCTCCATCGCCGCGCAGGTGGGCATGAGCCCCTCGGCGCGCCACGTGGAATCCGGGCAGCTGCGCGAGCGCATCGCGGCGCTGCCGGATTACATGGACGTCACCGCGCGGGCACGGTTGCTGCGCTTCCGCAAGGCGGGGTAGCGGAGGGCATGAAAAAAAGGGGCCGCCGGCCCCTTTTTTCTTTGCAGCCCGGTACTAGTGCCCGCGGCGCCACTCGCTGAAGATCTCCGCGTCGCCGGTGGAGCGCACCCGGATGCCGGAGCAGCCGCCTTCCGGCCAGAACCGCGAGGAAAGCACCGCAGCCCCGCCGCCGGCGAAGACCTCGATGGTGGAGCCGTCAACGATGATGGTGATGTTGTCCTCGTCCTCGTCGTGCAGGCCGCACTCGGCCGGGGTTCCGTCGTGGCGGTCGAGGGCGATGGTGTCGCCCGAATGCGTAACGATGGCGGCGGGCTCGCCGTCGCCGTCGAGGATCTCGGCCACGACGGACGAGCCGACCGGGATCTCGCAGATGCCGGTCCACATCTTGGCCCGCCGGGATTCCTCCACCGCGTCCGGCAGCCCCGGGGCGGGGGTCTGGTAGAGGTGGCCGTGCTGCAGGGTCACCCGTCGCGGCAGGGTGAGCGCCCCGGCCCAGCCTGCCGCCTCCCAGTTCTTCTCCGTTGTCAGGTCCGCGTTGCGCCCGGAGCGGCGCATGGAGCCGTAGAGGTAGGCGCGGTCGTAGCGGTTCTGCCGTTCGCGCGTTCCGTTGGTGTAGGTGGTGGTGCGGGGCCGGGAGAAATCATGGCCGTGGTCGATCACTTGAGCCGGTGTGACCACGGTGAACTCGTTTCCGTCGAGTTTTCCGGTGACGTAGACGGTCTCGTCCCGGTTGCCCCCGTCGGGTCCCCGGCGCTCGAGGGTGAGAAGGAGGACGTCGTAAATCTGCCCGTCGACCTCGTCGCGCAGGCGGAAGATGCGCGGAGCCACGACGGACTCACCGGCGGGGTCGAAGCCCGGGTCGCCGTCGAACTCGAGAGCGCCGAGCACGGTCCAGTCGGCACCCACCTCGGAGGTGAGCACGGTGACCACGGGCGCGTCCGTGGGGCCGGTGACGGCGAGCATGAGCCAGCCCGACTCGCCGCGGTCGCGGTCATCGTTGCTCAGCCACCCCTGTACGACACAGGGGGAGCGGAAGCTGGTGAAACCGCCTGTGTCGGATACTGCGTCGCCGCGGCGCACGAAGGCGGCGCTGGCGGAGTATTCCTCGCTGATGTCCTCGTCGTCGCCGTCCAGGTCGTCGGCGTGGGCGATCTGAATGGTGCTGCCCGCCTCCGTGGCGGAGGTGAAGTAGAGGTCGATGCCCCCAGGGGAGGCAACGACGGCACCGGCGCGCACGGTGGTCTCATCCCCGGCCGGCACGATGGCGTCGTTGCACTCGACCCAGTCGAAGGGGTTGCCGTCCGAGACGGCGTGGCCCCAGCGGCTGGGTTCACCCGGGGCGAGGGCGTACTGGTGGAACATGTGCCAGGTGTCACCGGAGCCGGTGGGATCGGACGGGTCGCTGGTGGAGCCGTCGCGAAGCACGCCCGCGGCCGCTTGCAGGATGCCCCGCTCGGCGGTGAAGTGCAGTTCTGGTCTGTAGATACCCATGTGATCCCCTAAATCAAGCTCTTGTAGATGTCCACGGTCTGCCGGGCGATCTTGTCCCAGGTGAACTCGCTGCGCACGCGCTCGAGGCCCGCGCGACCGAAGGAAGCCGTGCGCTCCTTGTCGGCGGCGACCTTGTTCACCGCCTCGGCGATCCCCTGTTCGAAGGACCCTGGGTCGGACTCGTTGTAGTCGACGAGGATGCCGGTCTCACCGTCGACGACAACTTCGGGGATGCCACCCACGCGGGAGGCCACCACGGCGGTTTCGCAGGCCATCGCCTCCAGGTTGACGATGCCGAGCGGCTCGTAGATGGAGGGGCAGACGAAAACGTCGGCGGCTGCGTAGACCTCGCGCACCTTCTCGGCGGGCAGCATGTCCCGGACCCAGAACACGCCCTCGCGCTCCGCGCGCAGGGTGTCCACCAGGGCCTGCGTCTCCGCCGCGATCTCGGGGGTGTCGGGTGCCCCGGCGCACAGAATGAGCTGGATGTCCCTATCGAAATGCCGCGCGGCCTTGAGCAGGTGGGGCACGCCCTTCTGCCGGGTGATGCGCCCGACGAAGGCGACAATCGGCTTGGAGGGGTCCACCCCGAGCTCCTCGGTGATCGTCCCCTCCCCGGGGAACCACTTGGAGGTGTCTACGCCGTTGAGCACCACGTGGACCCTGTCCTCGCTGATGCGCGGGTAGGCGGCGAGGATGGACTCCTTCATCCCGGAGGAGACGGCGATGACGGCATCGGCGTATTCCATCGCGTTCTTCTCCGACCAGGAGGAGATGTCGTAGCCGCCGCCGAGCTGCTCGCGCTTCCAGGGGCGGTCGGGCTCGAGCGAGTGCGCGGTGGCCACGTGCGGAATGTCGTAGAGCAGGCCGGTGAGGTGTCCACCCAGGCCGGCGTACCAGGTGTGGGAGTGCACCACGTCGATGTTGTCGGCCGCGTTGGCCATGCGCAGGCCGGTGGAGAGCGTCTTCAGGGCGCCGTTGGCGCCCTCCAGCTCGGGGTCGACCCCGTGAACGTAGACGTTCTCCTCGTCGCGGGGCGCACCCATGCAATGGACGTCGACGTCGACGATCTCGCGCATGAAGCGGGTGAGCTCCGTGACGTGGACGCCGGCACCGCCGTAGACCTCCGGCGGATACTCTCTGGTCATCATTCCGACTCTCATACCCGCCGAGCCTAGTGAGGATTCAGCGGCGCTGCAGAAGCCCGCACGGCATTCGGCCTGCGTCAAACCGCGCGGGGCCCGGGTGCTGCGGGGCCGATATTCCCCGTGCACCGGGGCCGGAAACGACTAGGCTGGAAAAGTGTGAAAAGCCAGCCGAGAGTTCTTGCCATTGTCCTTGCGGGCGGCGAAGGCAAACGCCTGTTCCCGCTGACCGCTGACCGCGCCAAGCCGGCCGTCCCCTTCGGGGGGAACTACCGGCTCATCGACTTCGTGTTGTCCAACCTGGTCAACGCCGGGTACATGAGGATTGCGGTGCTCACCCAGTACAAGTCGCACTCCCTCGACCGCCACGTGGCCACCGCGTGGAACGTTTCGGGCCCGACACCGCAGTACATCGCGTCTGTCCCGGCGCAGCAGCGCCGCGGCAAGCGCTGGTACAACGGCTCCGCCGACGCCATCGTGCAGTCGCTGAACCTGATCTACGACGACATGCCGGACTACGTGCTCGTCTTCGGCGCGGACCACGTCTACCGCATGGACCCCTCCCAGATGGTGGAGGACCACATCCGCTCCGGCAAGGCCGCCACCGTCGCCGGCATCCGCGTCCCGCGGGAGGAGGCCACCGCCTTCGGCTGCATCCAGGCGGACGAGGACGGCACAGTCACCGAGTTCCTGGAGAAGCCGGCGGACCCGCCCGGCACCCCGGACGACCCGGAGGTGACCTTCGCCTCCATGGGCAACTACGTCTTCTCCACCGAGGCCCTGATCAAGGCGCTGCTGGAGGACGAGGAAAACGACGACTCCGACCATGACATGGGCGGCGACATCATCCCGTACTTCGTGAACAAGGGCGAGGCCAACGTCTACGACTTCTCCCACAACGAAGTCCCGGGTGCCACCGACCGCGACAAGGGATACTGGCGCGATGTCGGCACCATCGACTCCTTCTACGATGCCCACATGGACCTGATCTCCTCGCACCCGATCTTCAACCTGTACAACAAGGCGTGGCCGATCCACTCCACGGAGGACAGCAACCTCCCGCCCGCCAAGTTCGTCCTCGGTGGCATCGCCCAGGAGTCCATCGTCGCCGCAGGCTCCATCGTCTCGGGTGCGACGGTGCGCAACTCGGTGCTCTCCACCGACGTGCGCGTCGAGGAGGGGGCGACCGTCGAGGGCTCCGTGCTCATGCCGGGTGTCCGCGTCGGCCGAGGCGCGGTGGTGCGCCACGCCATCCTGGACAAGAACGTCTACGTCTCCGACGGCGAGATCATCGGCGTCGACCACGACCGGGACCGCGAGAACTACACGGTCTCCGACGGCGGCGTGGTCGTCGTGGGCAAGAACCGCGTGGTCTAGCTACCGCCGAGTGACCAGGGTGACCCCGCCGTCCAGGGGGAGGCGGGTCACCACGGCCCCGGCGTCGTCAGCGAGCTTGTCGACGTCATCCGCCAGCGCCCTGGCGGCATCCGTGTCGCGGTCGCGGCGCGTGGGATCGGCCACCGTGCCGTCGAGAAGCGAGTCCGCGATGACGAGCGTGCCGCCGGGCGCCAGGAGTGGCCAGGCGGCGCTGACGAGGGCCGAAAGCTCCACGGGGGCGACGTCCGCGTAGACGAGATGGTATGACGCGGGGGCCAGCCGGCTCATCACGTCGAGCGGTCGGGCGGTGAGGAAGCGGGCCCGGGAGCCGGCGAACCCGCCGGTCCTGAACGCCCCGCGCGCGCCAGCTTGGTGCTCCGCCTCGGGGTCGATGCAGGTCAGAGTGGCTTTCTCGGGCAGCCCGTGGAGGATGTGCAGCCCCACCACACCCGCGGCGGGGGTGACCACGACGGCGCCGTGGCTGGACCCGCCGGTGGCCGCGAGCGTGGTCAGCAGGGAGCCGAGCCCCGCGCTGGGGGCGGAGAGGTAGTTCTCCTCCGCGTCCGTGCGGGCCTGCTGCAGGCCGCGGTCAAAGGCGGTCTCGCCTCGGCGCGCGCGCCCGGCGATGTACGAGTTCATGGTGGTAAAGGCGGAGTCAGTCACGGTGTTCATCATAGGGCCATGGTGGGGAAGCGACGGGCAGCCGCGAGCTGTTAGCGGATTGTTATCCGCTTGCAGCGTTTTGCTGGCCGCTTTTCTGGCGTTTGCCATACGAGTTTGAAACAATCATTCCCATGGAAAACGACCGTGCCCGCGGCTTCGAGCCGCACCCCGCCGCCCAGCAGGACCCCGCCACGGGTCCGGGTGACAGCAGCACGGTCGCCGCGGAAGACCCGGCAGGAAACCCGGAATCCGCCGATCTCTCCGGCACCGCCGCCTTCGATGCCGGTGCGGGGGCGATGCCCTCGTGGAGTGAGCTGGTCTCCGAGCACGCCGACAGCGTCTACCGCCTCGCGTTCCGCCTCTCGGGGAACCAGCACGACGCGGAGGACCTGACGCAGGAGACCTTCATGCGTGTATTCCGCAGCCTGAAGAGCTACCAGCCCGGCACCTTCGAGGGGTGGCTGCACCGCATCACCACCAACCTCTTCCTGGACATGGTGCGCCACCGGGCGAAGATCCGCATGGAGGCGCTCCCCGAGGACTACGAGCGCGTCCCCGGCACCGAGATGACCCCCGAGCAGGCGTACACCGCCACCAACCTCGACCCGGCCCTGCAGCGCGCCCTCGACGACCTCGGCCCGGACTTCCGCGTCGCCGTGGTTCTCTGCGACGTTGTGGGCATGAGCTACGAAGAGATCGCGGACACCCTCGGGGTGAAGATGGGCACCGTGCGCTCCCGCATCCACCGCGGGCGCACCCAGCTGCGCCAGAGCCTCGAGGCGCAGGCGCTCAGCGACGCCAGCGCCCGCGAGCTGATCCGCGCCCGCTGAGGCCCACCCGGCCACCGGGACCGGGTTCCTCCGGCACGACCGCGGGCAGTCGCGGTATAAAGGGGAGCAGTTGCGCCGTCATTGCGCACCCTCCGCGCGCCCACCGCGCGCGGGCACGGCCGGAAAGGGAAGGAGGCTCCGCCATCAATATTCACCTGCCGGGGTCGTCTCCCCGCGCCGCGGGATCCCAGCCGACGTTTCGTCCCACCGACCACCTGAGCACCGAGGCCATCGCCGCCTTCGCGGACGGCGAGCTCAGTCGCCACGCAGCTCACAGGGCCCGGGTGCACATCGTCGCCTGTGAGGAGTGCCGCAGGGAGGTCAACATTCAGCGTTCCGCCGCGGAGCGGTTGCGCTCCTGCGGGGCCGATGAGTCGATCCGCGCGCCGCGGACCCTCGTCGAGCGGCTCAGCCAGGTCGGGGAGCAGATGCCGGCGGGGGAGGATGGGGCGTCGAGAAGCGCCCAAGGCGGTGCCTCCGGCAAGGTTGACGCGATCCTCCGCGCGTTGAAGCGGCGCGGGTAGGGTTGAGCCGTGTTTTCTAACATCGGCTGGGGAGAGATCTTCTTCATTCTCCTCATCGGCCTCATCGTCATCGGCCCGGAGCGCCTCCCGGGTGTGGTCGCGGACGTGCGCGCCGGGATCTACGCCGCCCGCAAGGCGATCAACAACGCCAAGAAGGAGCTCGAGCTCGACGCGGGGTTCGAGGAGTTCGAGGAGTTCCGCAAGCCGCTGAACGCGGTCACGGAGTACGCGGCCCTCGGTCCGCGCCGCGCGGTGGCGAAGGTGCTTTTCGACGACCCCGACGACCGCCCCGGCGCCCCAGCCCGCAACCCGGACGAGCCCGACCCCCGCGCACCTTCGCGCCCCTCCGGCCCGCGCCCGGCCCCGGGGAAACCAGCCGGTCCCGGCAGCACCCGCGTCGACATCGGTGGCGCACAGGACAACCCCCGCCCCGGCCGGGGGGAGGCCGGAAGCGGGGGCTTCTCGTGGGCGGACATCACCTAGGTTTTTTCAGCCAGCTTCCGCGGGGGCTGCGTCCTAGCGGTTAACCCCCAGGTTGAGCTTCCTCCCGGCGAGGGAGTCGCGGCGAACCTTGAGCTTCGCGGCGACGGCCCGCAGCGCCCCGGCGGCCGGGGAGTCCGGCTGGGAGAGGACGACGGGCGTGCCGGCATCGCCGTTCTCCCGCAGGGCCGGATCAAGCGGCACGGAGCCGAGCAGGGGCACCTCGCCGTTGTCCGTGAGCGCGGTCAGCCGGTCGGCGACCCGCTGGCCGCCGCCCTCGCCGAAGACGTTCATCACGGAGCCGTCGGGCATGGCCATCCCGGACATGTTCTCCACCACGCCGGCGATGCGCTGGCCGGTCTGCTGGGAGATGGTGCCGGCTCGCTCGGCGACCTCCGCCGCCGCGGCCTGCGGGGTGGTCACCACAACGAGCTCCGCGTTGGGGATCAGCTGCGCCACCGTGATGGCCACGTCGCCGGTTCCCGGGGGCAGGTCCATGAACAACACGTCCAGGTCGCCCCAGTAAACGTCTGAGAGGAACTGCTGGATGGCGCGGGTGAGCATCGGGCCGCGCCACACCACGGGCGCGTTGCCCTCGACGAACTGGCCGACGGAGATGTGGCGCACGTCGTGTGCGATCGGGGGCATGATCATGTCGTCGACGACGGTGGGGGACTGATCCCCCGATCCCATCAGGCCCGGGATCGAGTGGCCGTAGATGTCGGCGTCGAGGATGCCGACGGTCAACCCCTCCGCGGCGAGGGCGGTGGCGAGGTTGACCGTCACGGAGGACTTGCCCACGCCGCCCTTGCCGGAGGCGATGGCGTACACGCGGGTGCGCGTGTCGGGGTCCGCGAAGGGGATCTCCGGGGTGGTCTGGGCGCCGCGCAGTTTCAGGCTGAGCGCCCGGCGCTGCTCGTCGCTCATGGTGTGCATGGTCACGGAGACGTCGCCGACCCCCTCGATTTCCTCCAGCACCGCCCGGGTATTGGACTCGATGGTCCCGCGCATCGGGCAGCCCGCGATGGTGAGGTAGACGCCAACCGCGACGTCCGCCCCATCGATAGCGATGGATTCGACCATGTCGAGCTCCGTGATCGGTTTGCCGATCTCCGGGTCGTCAACGCGGCTTAGCGCCTCAAGGACGGTCTCTCTGGTGATTTCTCTGGTCTCAGACATTTGCCGTCGAGTATAGGCCCCTCGAGCGCACCCGCTTATCGACGCCCCAACAGCCCCCGGGTACTAACCTGGGAACCGGCAATAACTAATCCGAATCGAAGGACGTGATGGACATGACGCAGCCGATGAACCCGATGGGCGGGCGGGCGAACCAGCCGGTCGCGCGGCAGCGCCCCAGCGGATGGCCGGTGGGAAGCTTCACAAGCTACGAGGACGCGCAGCGCGCCGTGGACGGCTTGGCCGACCAGGAGTTCCCCGTCCAGCACCTCACCATCGTGGGCGTGGACCTCATGCAGGTGGAGAATGTCACGGGGCGGTTGACCTGGCCGCGCGTCCTCGGCGGTGGTGCGCTGTCCGGCGCGTGGATGGGCCTTTTCTTCGGCCTGCTGTTCGCCCTGTTCTCCACGCCGGGGGAGGGCTGGGGCGTCGCCGTCTGGGCGCTGCTCATCGGCGCGGTCTTCGGCCTCATCTTCGCTGCAATCGGTTACGCGCTGACGGGCGGCAGGCGCGACTTCTCCTCCGCGACGGCCATCGTCGCCGGCCACTACGACGTCCTGTGCGACCCGTCCACCGCCCCGCGCGCCCGCGACGCCATCGCGCAGATGAGCTTCGGCACCGCCGCGCAGGGTGGTACGCCCGCCGGACGGGACCAGAACCCCGGCGGGGAGCCGCGCGCGTAACGGCGCCCGGCCGGCCGGGTACAGTAAGGCCCGACAGCCGGCCGCGCCCGCGGCCCGTGCACGTGAGAAAGGACAGCCGGGAAGATGAGTGGGACCACACGCGCGGCGGCGTCGGAGAGCCGACGGCCCCGGCGCCTGGCCGCGGTGGGTCTCGCGGCCGCCTCCATCGCGGTCGCGGTGGCCGCGCCCGCCGTCGTTGGCGAGGCCCGCTCGTGGCAGGGAGCGCGGGAGCACCCGAAGGTGGTCATCGGCGTGGATTCCGGCTCCGACGAGCAGGTCGCCCTGGGCGAGGTCTACCGCCAGATGTTCTTCTCCATGGGCCGCGACGCGGAAACCCGGGCCGTGGACACCCGCCACGGGGTCCACGCGGTTGACCTGCTCGCGGAGGACGGAGTGGATTTCACCGTCGCGTGCACGGGCACGCTCCTCACCCAGCTGGACCGCGCCGCGGCCGAGAAGCTTGCGGGCGACATGGCCGCGCCCGCGCCCGGCACCGCGGAGCCGGAGGGGGCGAAGGAAACCTACGACGCCGCCGTGAGTGCACTTCCCGGGGACGTCACCACGGTGGATCTCTCGCCGGCCGAGGGGTGCGCGGACGTGGCGGGTGATACGGGAGGCAGCGCCCTGGAGCTGCCCCGCAACCTCATCCCGATCTTCCCCAAGGCGGAGTTCACCCGCGACGAGACGCAGCGGATCAACTTCATCAACCGCGCCCTGGACACGAAGGGCGTCGCGGACATGGCGCGGAAGGTGAGCGGGGGAGAACCCGCCACCGAGGCGGTGCGGGGATGGCTGAGGGAGCAGGCTCGCACCGAGGTGCGCGACAGCCCCGACACAACCCAGATCCGCGGCTGACTCGCTTACTGGGACGACAAACCGGGCCGGTCCGCCATCCGTGGGGATGGAGCGGACCGGCCCGGTTCTTTCGCGCGTCGGCTCCGGCGCGCCGCGGCGGGGGTGCCGCGGCGTTTACGCCGGTTTACTTGGCAAAGGCCTCGTCGAGAAGCTGCTTCTCCTCGAGCTGGTGGACCTTGGCTACACCGGTGGCGGTGGTGGACTGCGAGCGGCGCGAGACGCGGACCATCTCGGGCATGTCCGGGATGAGGTTGCGCAGGTGCTCGTTGTAGAACGGCCACGCACCCTGGTTTGCCGGCTCGTCCTGGACCCAGCGGATCTGCTTCGCGTTCGGGTAGTTGGCGAAGGCGTCCTTCAGGCGGTTGAAGGGGATCGGGTGGAGCATCTCCACGCGCACGATGGCCACGTCGTCCCTCTTGTCCTTCTGGCGGCGCTTGTCCAGTTCCCAGTAGATCTTACCGGAGCAGAGCAGGATGGTCTCCACCTTGGAGTGGTCGGCACCGGAGACCTTCTTGTTGCCGCGCTCGACGAAGTTCGGGTCGTCGATGACGGACTGGAAGCGGTCCACCTCGATGAAGTCGGCCGGCTGGGATACGGCCGCCTTGTTGCGCAGCATCGACTTCGGGGTGAAGACGACCAGCGGGCGCTTCATCTCACCCATCGCCTGGCGGCGCAACAGGTGGAAATGGTTGGCCGGGGTGGACGGCTGGGCGATGGTCATGGACCCCTCGGCGACGAGCTGCAGGTAGCGCTCGATGCGGGCGGAGGAGTGGTCCGGGCCCTGGCCCTCGTAGCCGTGCGGCAGCAGGGCGATCAGCGAGGACAGCTCGCCCCACTTGGTCTCCCCGGAGGCGAGGTACTCATCGATGATGGTCTGGGCGCCGTTGGCGAAGTCACCGAACTGGGCCTCCCAGGCGACGACGGCGTCGCTGTTGCCGATGGTGTAGCCGTACTCGAAGCCCATGCCGGCGTACTCGGTCAGCGCGGAGTTGATCACCTCGAAGCGGCCGTCGTTACCGGCCTTCTTCGCGTTCTCGTCCAGCGGGTTGTAGGCGTCGCCGTTTTCCGGGTCGTACAGCACCGCGTGGCGCTGGGTGAAGGTTCCGCGCTGGGAATCCTCGCCGGCGAGTCGGACGACCTCGCCATCCTCCGCGAGGGAACCGAAGGCGAGTAGCTCGCCCCAGCCCCAGTCGATGTCACCGTCCTCGAAGGAGCTGCCGCGCTTCTTCAGCACGGAGTTGAGGCGCTTGTTGGCCACGAAGTTCTCCGGCAGGTCCTTGTAGGCTGCCGCGAGGCGCTTGAAGGTCTCCTCGCTGATGGAGGTGTCCAGGCCGAGGGTGAGCTCCTGGGCCTCGGTGATGCCGGTCTGCTCGCTGGGCTTGCCCTCGTTGGCCTTGACGTCCGAGAAGACGGAGTCCAGCTGGTCGTGGAAGTCCTGGGCCGCGATCTCGGCCTCTTCCTGGGTGATGTCACCGCGACCGATGAGGTCGTTGGTGTAGCGGGTGCGCACCGAGGGGTGGGACTGGATCTGCTCGTACATGAGCGGCTGGGTCACGGTCGGGTCGTCGGCCTCGTTGTGGCCGCGCAGGCGGTAGCAGATCAGGTCGATGAAGACGTCCTTACCGAACTCCCGGCGGTACTCCGTGGCCAGGTGTGCAACCCACGCGGCGGCTTCGGGGTCGTCTCCGTTGACGTGGAAGACGGGGCAGTCGAAGCCCTTGGCCAGGTCGGTGGCGTAGTAGGTGGAGCGCCCGGAGTCCGGGGTGGTGGTGAAGCCGATCTGGTTGTTCACCACGATGTGGACGGTGCCGCCCACGGTGTAGCCGTTGAGCTTGGACAGGTTCAGGGTCTCCTGGACGATGCCCAGGCCGGTGAAGGAGGCGTCGCCGTGCAGCATGATCGGGACGATCGGGTGGTCGTCGCGGCCCTGGGTGTGCTTGAGGTGGTCGTCCTTCGCGCGGGCGATGCCTACGAGCACCGGGTCGACGGCCTCGAGGTGGGACGGGTTGGCGGCCAGGGTGACCTTGATTTCACCGTCGCCGAACATCTGGATGTGCTCGCCCTGGAAGCCCAGGTGGTACTTCACGTCGCCGGAGCCGCCCTGCTGGGCGGACTTCATGTTGCCCTCGAACTCGTTGAAGATTGTGGCGACGGGCTTGCCCACGATGTTGAACAGCACGTTCAGGCGACCGCGGTGCGGCATGCCGATGACGACCTCCTCCAGGCCCTGGCCCGCGGCGGTGTCGATGACCGCGTCCATGAGCGGGATGAGGGTCTCGGCGCCCTCGAGGGAGAAGCGCTTCTGGCCGAGGTACTTGGTCTGCAGGAAGTTCTCGAAGGCCTCGGCGGCGTTGAGCTTCTGCAGGATGTACTTCTGCTCCGCGTTGGTCGGCTTGGGCATGCCGGCCTCCATGCGGTCGCGCAGCCACTCGCGCTCGTCGCGGTCGAGGATGTGGGTGTACTCGGCACCGACGTGGAGGGTGTAGGCGGAGCGCAGGCGGGACATGACCTCGCGCAGGGTCATGGTCTCCTTGCCGCCGAAGCCGCCGACGTGGAAGGTGCGGTCGAGGTCCCACAGGGTCAGGCCGTGGGTCTCCATGAGCAGGTCGCGGGCGTCGGGCTTGGGCAGGCCGGGCTGGTGCCAGCGCAGCGGGTTGGTGTCCGCGTTGAGGTGGCCGCGCGAGCGGTACGCCTCGATGAGCTGCATGACGCGTGTGTCCTTGTTGATGCCCGTGTTCGGCAGGTCCTGCGCCCAGCGCAGCGGGGAGTAGGGGATCTCCATGGCCGAGAAGATCTCGTCCCAGAACTTGTCGTCGATGAGCAGCTGGGAGATGTCGCGGAGGAACTCGCCGGACTCGGCGCCCTGGATCACGCGGTGGTCGTAGGTGGAGGTCAGGGTGACCAGCTTGCCCACGCCCAGCTCCGCGAGGCGGTCCTCGGACGCGCCCGCGAACTCCGCGGGGTAATCCATGGCACCCACGCCCACGATGGTGCCCTGCCCGGCCATGAGGCGCGGGATGGAGTGGCGGGTGCCGATGCCACCCGGGTTGGTCAGCTGGATGGTCACGCCCTGGAAGTCGTCCATCGTCAGCTTGCCGTCGCGGGCGCGGTTGACGATGTCCTCGTAGGAGGCGACGAACTGGCTGAAGGAGAGGTTCTCGCAGCCCTTGATGGCCGCGACGACGAGGGAGCGCGAACCGTCCTTCTGGGGCAGGTCGATGGCCAGGCCGAGGTTGATGTGCTCGGGCTGGACGGCGAAGGACTTGTTGCCCTCCTCGCGGTAGTTCTTGTTCATGTCCGGGTGCAGCTTGGTGGACTGAACGATGGCGTAGCCGAGGATGTGGGTGAAGGAGATCTTGCCGCCGCGGGTGCGCTTGAGGTGGTCGTTGATCAGCATGCGGTTTTCAAACATGAGCTTGACCGGCATATCGCGCACCGTGGTGGCGGTGGGCACGCTCAGGGACTCGTTCATGTTCTTCGCGATGGCGCGGAAGGCACCCTTGAGCTGCGCCTCGCCCGGCTCAACGGTGGTCTTGTCAAGCTTGTCCAGCGGGGAGACCTTCGGCTTCGGCAGGGTGTCGGTGCGCTTCTGCACGGCGTTCTGCGCGGCCTGGTCGACCTTGGTCTGGCGGCCGTCCTGGCTCGGCGCGGCGGTGGTGGCGGAGACCTTCGGGTCCGTCTTTGCACCCGAGGAGGGGGCCTCGCTGTCCCCGTCGGGGGCGACCTGCACGGTGGCCTCGGTCTCGGGCGAGCCCTGCTTGTCGAACAGCTCGCGCCACTCCTTGTCCACGGAGCCCGGATCCTTCTTGTACTGCTGGTACATCTCGTCTACCAGCCAGTCATTCTGTCCGAAAGTGTTGTCACTGCTCACGGCAGGTGCTCGCCTCTCTCTGTTGGTGTATATAGCGGTAACTCGGTCTGACTCTAATTGTCCGCCGCGGGCGAGCGCTAACTCGCTACCGGCATGTTGTTTTGGTGTGCGTAACGCCCACCCCCGTTAGCGGTTGATGGACCACATCCGGGCGTACGCGCCGCCCCGGTGGAGGAGGGCCTCATGGGTACCGTCCTCAATGATACGTCCTTTATCTATGACGAGTACACGGTCCGCCCGGGCGGCCGTGGCCAGGCGGTGCGCGACGATAACGGAGGTGCGCCCGGCCGTCGCCTGCTCGGATGCGTCCAGCACCGTCTTCTCCGTCGCGGGGTCGAGTGTGGCGGTCGCTTCGTCGAGAAGCACCACGTCCGGCTCCAGTATCTCCGCACGCGCGAGCGCGATGATCTGGCGCTGCCCGGAGCTCAGCCCACGGCCGCGCTCACCGACCGGATGGTTGAAGCCGCCGGGAATGGTGGCCACGACCCCGAGCGCCCCGATCCGCCTCACCGCGTCCTCGACGCGCCGCGGGTCCACCCCGTCGACCCCGTAGGCGATGTTCTCCGCCACCGTCCCGGGGAAGAGGTAGGTCTCCTGCGGAACCTGGGCCACGGCGCGGCGCCACTCGGGGAGGGGGAAGCGGGCGATGTCGCTTCCCGACGCCTCGACGGTTCCCTCCACGGGGTCGTAGAAGCGGGCGAGCAGCTTCACGACGGTCGACTTGCCCGCCCCGGTGGGCCCGACGAGCGCGACGGTCTCGCCCGGGCGCAGCGTCACGTCCAGGTCCCGGAGCTCCGCACGGTCGCGCGGTGCGGCGGGGTCGTAGCTGAACGTCACCCCGGAGAAGGCCAGCGGGCCGCGGGCGGCGAGGGCCGCGCCGGGGTCGGTGCCGGTGTCGGGGACAGTGGTGCGGGTGTCCAGCAGCTCGGTGATGCGCCCGAAGGAGATGGTCGCCTGCTGCCACGAGTCGAAGATCTGGCCGAGCTGCTGGATCGGCCCGTAGAGCTGGCTCAGGTACATGGTGAAGGCCACCAGCACGCCCACGGAGAGGTCCCCGTGGGCGACGCGCTGCCCGCCGACGGCGACGATAACGGCCGTCATCACCTGCGATATCGCCTGCATGCCCGGGAAGTACGTGGCCACCAGGGTCACCGAGCGCATGCGGTAGCGCCGGTACGTTTCCGAGGCCCGTGAGAAGTGCTCGCCTGTGCGTGCCTCGCCGAGGTGCATCTGGGTTATGCGCACCCCGCCGATGAGCTCGGCGAACTCGCCGTTGACGGCCGAGATCTGGGTGCGCGATGCCTCGTACCACCGCTTGGACAGCCGGCGGAAGACGGCGGTGGCGGCGACGATGACCGGCACGGCGGCAAGCGCCACCAGGGTCAGACCCGCGTCGGTGGCCACCAGCATGGCGGAGACACCGGCCAGGGTTCCCACCGCCACGATCGCTTCCGCCAGACCCGTCTGCAGGAAGCTGGAGAGGGTGTCGATGTCCGTGGTCATCCGCGTCATGATGCGACCGGAGAGCTGGCGCTCAAAGTAGGCCAGCCCGAGGTGCTGCAGGTGGGCGTAGCTGCGCAGGCGCAACCCGTAGAGGAGGCGCTCGCCGGAGCGGGAGCTGAGCACCGTCATGAGCGCCTCGCTCGCCCACGCCACCGCGACCACACCGAGGGCGAGCGCGCCGACGCGCCACAGGGTGGCCGGGTCGCGGGGCTGGATGCCGCGGTCGATGCTGGCGCGCACGAGGGTGGGGAAGGCGAGGTCGGCCAGGACCCCGATGACCAGGAGCACCACGGTGGCGGCGATGAGCCACCTCACCGCGAGGAAGAGGTCGCGGACCCTGAACGGCCTGCCGGGTTGGCGCAGTGCGGCGGTGTCGATGCCAGGGGCCTCGGTCGCCGCCGGCAGGCGCGCGACGCGCTCTCGCAGCTGAGGCGTTGCGGTGATGGTCGAGGCGCCGCGGCCCGGCTTGCCCGGGGTGGCGGGCGCGGCGGTGAGGATGTGCTCGGAGCTGGCGCGGGCGGCCTCCGGCCAGAGGTCCCGGTGCCGGGGCTCGGCGGGGCTGGTGGTCGTCTGCGGTTCCGGTGCCATGAGGTCGGTGTAGTCGGCCGTGCGGGTGACCTCGTCGCGGGGGCCGTCGGCGACGGCGCGTCCGTTCCTCATGACGACGACGCGGTCGGAGTGGTCCACGGTGGATTGCCGGTGGGCGACGGCGATGACGGCGACGCCGGTGAGCGCGGAGCGGAGGTTGGCGAGGATCGCGGCCTCGTTTTCCGCGTCGATGGCGCTGGTGCCATCGTCGAGCACGAGCACGGCGGGTCGGGCCAGAAGCGCCCGGGCGAGGGCGATGCGCTGGCGCTGCCCGCCGGAGAGGGTCAGGCCACGCTCGCCGACGAGGGTGTCGTAGCCCCCGGGGAGGCGGTCGATGAACTCGTCGGCGCGGGCGAGGCGGGCGGCCTCGCGGACCTCGGCGTCGGTGGCGGTGCCGCCCGGGGCGCCCATCGCGATGTTGTCGCGCACCGAGGAGGAGAAGAGGAAGGCCTCGTCGAAAACGCACGTCACCCGCCGGCGGATGGCGGAGGTGGTCAGCGAGCTGTACCCGGTGGGGGTGAGGGAGGCGTCGAGAAGCGAGATCGCACCGCCGTCCGGCTCGTAGAAGGCGCCGGCGAGCTGGACGGCCATGGATTTGCCCGCGCCAGCCGGGCCGACGAGAGCGACGAATTCGCCGGGGCGCACGTCGAGGGTCAGGCCGTCGAGGACGCGGTGGCCGCCGGTGATGAAGGTGACATCGCTGAAGCGGATGCCGAGGGGGCCGTCCGGGGCGGGTGCCGGGGTGGCGGGTTCGCGGTGGGCGGGGGTGAGTGAGAGGACCTCGTCGAGGCGGTCGACGGAGCTGAAGCCCATCTGGAGGCGCACGTACTGGCTGGTCAGCATGCTCATCATGCTGGTCATGGAGGTCAGGTAGGAGGTGAAGGCGACGAAGCCGCCGACGGTGATGCCCCCGGTGATGGCGGTCAGGCCGCCGGCGATGATCGTGACCACCAGCGCGGCCTTGGGCAGCTGGCTCAGGACGGGCTGGAAGCGGGCGGTGAGCTTCGCCGAACGCATCTTCACGGCGTAGAGCGTGCGGCCGTAGCGGTCGAGCTCGTCGATGGCGCGTTCCTCCCGGCCGAAGGCCTTGACCACGCGCACCCCGGATACGGTCTGCTCGACGTGCTCCGCGAGATCCGCGGCGGCCTGTTGGTTGACCCACGTTGCGGCGTAGAGCGCCGTCCGCGAGCGGTTCGCCTCCCAGAGGATCAGGGGCAACAGGGCGAGGGAGAGAAGGGTCAGACGCGGGTCCATGACGAACATGGCCGCGAGGGTGAGGGCGAGCTGCAGCGCGCGGGTGGCGAAGATGGGCAGCGATCCGAGCACCATCTGGAACTGGTTGAGGTCAGAGATGGAGCGCGAGACCACCTGCCCGGTGACGATGTCGTCCTGACCGGGCCCGTCGAGGCGTTGCAGGGTGTCCAGGATCCGGGTGCGCACCCAGTGCTGGCTCTCGGCGGCGAGGCGCCCCGCCGTCCAGCGGCGGATCCACGCCATGGCGTAGGTGAGCAGGGCAACCCCGATCATCTGCCCCGCGATCAGCGGTACGGACCCGGGGGCTGTTCCGGAGGCGATGTCGATGGCGTGGCCGGTCAGGGCGGGAAGGGCGACCTGCGCGGCGGCGGCGACGGCGGAGGCGGTGAAGGCGGCGACCGCGGTGGTCCGGGCCGCCGCCATGGACCGGGTGATCAGGGATGTCCCGCACGTTCCGGGGGTTGGGTGTCTCACGCTGCGGGTCCTGCCTTCCGGTTCCGGTGGGGGATTTTGGCGCTACTTGCCGCGGCGGAGGATGCCCTTCCTCCGGGCCGGCGCGCCGGTGGCTGCCTCGCCGGTGTGCGATTCGTCGGTGCGCGATTCGGCGGTGTCGTCCCCGCCGTCGCCGCGGCCGAAGGCGTTAGAAACGAATTCGACGAAGTTGCTCGGGCTCAGCGCGCCCTTGAACTTCGATCCGCCCTCCGCCTTCTCCGGCAGGGCGAAAATGAACTGCGCGGGGATGGGCCCGAGGCTGGGGCCGACGTTGTCGATGATCGTGCCCGCGAGCTTGCGGTTGGCGGTGGCACCGGCGACGGCGCCCAGGCCGAGGGGCAGCAGTTTGCCGAACCAGGCGCGGCGCATGCGGCGCGAGATGGACTTCATGGCTGCGCGGGTGAGGATGTTGTTGGCCTCTACCAGCTTGGGCCCGGAGAAGCGCGAGAGCGTCGCGGCGGTGGGGATCACGGTGGCGTCTTCGCCCAGGAGGGTGTCCACGACGGCGAGCCCCTTCGACCCGGTGAGGGCGACGAGGACGATCGCCCTCCGGCGCTCGGGGTCGGTGATGTCCACCCCGCGCAGGTAGGCGCTGGCCATGGTGTAGAACGCGGCCACGTCGAGGAAGACCACGGACTCTCCCGCGATGGCGGCGGTGCCGGTGACCAGCCCCACGCCCGGGACGGCCGCGGCGAGACCCGCGCCGGCACCGGTGCCGGAGACGGCGTTGCGGAAGTGCCCGTCCATCACCTTCTGCACGGCGGCGGGGGAGAGCTCCGGGTTCTGCCGGCGGACCCATTCGACGTAGTTGCGGATCGGGCCGGTCTGGAGGTGGACCGCCTTGTCCACGGTGGAGATGAACGCCCGGCCGGTGGGGCCCGCCTCCTTTTCCAGCGTGGCGGTGTCTGAGCTCAGCGCGTCCGTAATAATGTGCTGCACTTCCGGGTCGTCGGAGTGGTAGCGGGCTTCGGCACCGGCGGTGTCGCGGTGGTTGGTGCGGCCGAACATGATTGGTGTCCTCCTGCGGGGCGGGTTCGTTGGTGGGTTGGCTGGAGTTCAGCGTGGGCGTGGGTGTGAAAACTATGTGCGCCGGGCCTCGGGGGCCGACGGGTGAATTCGCGGATAACTACAGGTGAAGCGGGTGCCCGTAGAGTGCAGCACCCCGCGGGAGGGTTTGATTCCCGCAGAGACCAAATCTTAACCGCTGGCTAGTGTGGGTGGCATGGATTCGGCGACAGGCCCCGTCGTGCGCACGACGGCGGGAGCGGTGCAGGGGGTCATCGACCCCCTCTCCGGCGTGGCCACGTGGCGGGGGATCCCGTACGGTGCCGACACCTCCGGCCCGCACCGCTTCCGCGCGCCCCGGCCCGTGGACCCGTGGGGTGGCGTGCGCGGGGCCGCGCGCTACGCGCTGCCCGCCCTGCAGGGCACGTTCGGCTGGAAGGACGCTGTAATGGGCACGGAGGACTGCCTCACCCTCGACGTGGTCCGCCCCAACACCGACAATGTCCTGCCGGTGGTCGTGTACTTCCACGGCGGCACCTTCGTCACCGGGGCGAGCCACGAGAAGGTGCTCCACGGGCACAAGCTCGCCCGGGCCACCGACGTCGTCTACGTCTCGGTCAACTTCCGCCTCGGCGTGCTCGGTTACCTGGACTTCCGCTCCGTGGGGTACGACTGCGTGGCCAATCCCGCCCTGCTGGACCAGATTCTCTCCCTGAGGTGGGTGCGCGACAACATCGCGTCCTTCGGCGGTGACCCGGGCAGCGTGACCATCATGGGCGAGTCCGCCGGCGGCGCGGCCGTCACCCACCTCATGTCCGCGCCCGCCGCGCGCGGGCTCTTTCACCGCGGCATCGCGCAGTCGGCGCCGTGCGCCAGCGTGCATTCGCGCGTCCAGGCCACCATGTGGGTGCGCGCGCTTATCGACGGCATGGGCCTGTCCCGCCTGACGACCCTCGACGATCTGCGCCGCGAGGACGCCCGGGAGCTTGTCCGGGTGGGCCAGTCGATGCTGCGCAACAGCCGCGAGCTCGTCAGGTTTAACACGGCGTTCATGCCCACGGTGGACGGCACCACCCTGCCGGCGCACCCGATAGACACCTTCGAGGCCGGTGACCAGGCTGCGGTACCCCTGATCATCGGGACGAACCTGAACGAGGCGAGCTTTGCCAAGGCGATGTACCAGACCGCCCGTTCGCGCCAGCGCGCCGCGTTGCGCGCCCTGGAAGTGTTCGACGGCGCCAACGCGGGCCTGGTGCTGGAGGCGTACGGGCAGGCCGTGAGGCGCGGCGACTTCGCCGAGCTCATCGCCGACGCCATCTTCTGGGGCCCCTCCGTCATGCTGGCCACCGCGCACCGCAGGGTGGCGCCGACGTGGATGTACCGCTTCGACTACGCCTCGGCGACCATGCGCCGCCTGGGCCTCGGGGCGATGCACACCTCGGACCTCGGCGCGGTGTTCGGTGACCCGCGCGCCACGCGCGCCTCGCGCATCGACCGCTTCGGTTCCCAGGACGGCTTCGGGGAGGTGAGCCGCGCGATGCAGCACCACTGGGGCCGGTTCTTCCACTCGGGCGCGCCGGGCGGGGAGTGGCCGCAGTACGGGTTCCGCAGCGATGACGTCCCCGGCCGCGCCACGGCGGTGTTCCAGGAGAACTTCCAGGTGGAGTACGACCCGAAGGCCGCCCAGCGGCGCGCGTGGGAGGAGTTCGACATGCGCGAGTGGGGCAGCCACCGCGAGGACTTGATGGACTCCATCACCGAGTTCTTCCGCGACACCGGGGCGTGATCCCGTCCCGTCCGCACCGTCGGCTGTCAGCGCGCCGGGCGGCGCCACCGGCGAAGCCGGGGCGCGGTGGCTAGGCTGGGGCGGGTCGAACGTCGACTGAACGTCCGCCTCCCTCCGAAGAGTCGGATTCTCCGTACAGCAACTGGAAGGATTTGGTGCGCCATGAGCTTTTTCGAGGACATCGCCGCCGCCCTGGACCGCGAGGGAATTGAGTCGAGGGTGCACGACGAGACCATGTTCGTGCCGATCACGGCGGATGTGGAGATCCAGTTCGTCGAGGTGGACCCCCACCTTCCCGCCGCGAACGTCTACATCGCCGCGGCGGACGTGGACGAGGACGACGAGGAGTTCGAGGCCGTGCTCGTCGGTGTGGTCTTCTCGGTGGACGACGCGGTGACCACCGTCGCGGAGCACATGGCCACCGACGAGGTGGTCACCGTCCTGCGCGACCTGCTCGAGGGCACCGACGAAAGGATCGCGGACCTGGAGTTCTTCTCCGACCGCGTCAACAGCCAGCTGGTGCGCGCCGAGGTCGGGGAGAGCGCCGAACTGCAGGTCCTGGTCGAGGTCGTCGACGGCACCCCGCGCGCCGCGGTGTCCTTCGTGGCACTGTCGGACAACTACGACGAGTTCATGGACGACGCCATCGGAGAGCTGTGGGAGTCCGACGGCGACGCCGAGCTCACGGAAGAGGACCGCCTGCGCCTTTTCGAGAACATCCACAGTGAGGCGATCTCGGAGGCGGAGGTGCTGGATCTGGGCACCTACGAGGACTTCGACCGGCTTTTCGACGTCCTCTCCCTCGCCGCGGACCAGGCCGAGGACTGGGAGTCCCAGCTGCTGCCGGTGGAGGAGGACTTCGACGAACCGGATGTCTACGACATCTTCGGCGAGGACGACCCCGAGCTGGTGGAGGACCTGGACCCCGATCTGGACCTCGACGACGAAGACGGTGAAGACGATGAGGATGACGGGGACGCCATCGACGCGGACGATGCCGGGGCGTACTCCGTCACCCGCCCGGCTCCCGCGAAGGAGCCGTCCGCCGCACCGCTCAAGTCCACCGGGGTCGACCCGTCGCCCGAGACATCGGACGTCGACGAGGTGTAGGTCCGCGGTGGCGGGTGGGCGCGCCTGACCCATCGCGCACTGTCTAGGCCGCGGAGAGGTCCTCGAACATCGAGGAGGGGGAGAGAACGGGGGCGTAGGTGCCGTCGACTAGCCAGACGTAGCTGATGGCGCGCGGTGCGGGGATCTCGTGCACGGCCGAGACAAGGTTGCCCGGCACGAGCGCGCGGACCCACGCCTCCGCGACGACCGGGTCGGCGGGCAGGCCGGAGCGGTCCGTGATGCGTAGCTCGATCAGGTATGCGGGGTCGTGGGTTTCGCCGTAGCCCTTGACGCGCGCCCGGGCCCGCGGGCCGACGCGCCGGCGCGTGACGGCCACCGTGAGGTCGTCGTCAAGGCCCGTGCGGGGCAGGTCGCGCGAGGGTGGGCGCCATGCGGCGCTCGGCCGGGCAAGCGAGCGCGGGTGGCGGATCATACTGCGCAGGGTGTTCAGGGTGGCCGAGTGCCGGTCGTTGATGACGGACGCGAGCGCAGCCGGATCTGCGGGGGCGGACGGGGAGGAGGGGAATGCGGACATCATGTTCTTCTTGGTCATGGGGCAAACGATAGAACGGGTGATCGACACGGCCGCGCAATTTATCGAACGAGCGTTCGAGAGGTGCGGCAAATTCCGGGCACCGGCCCCGGGGTCTACGCTGGGTGGGAAATGACAACAGCAGTTACCCCCTCCCAGCTGAAGCCAAAGATCCCCTCCACCATCTGGGTGCTCGCCGTCGCGGCGTTCATCATCGCACTCGGCTACGGCTTCATCGCCCCCATCCTCCCGCAGTTCACCGCCAGTTTCGGCGTCTCCATGGCGGCCGCCGGCGCCGTCGTGTCGGTCTTCGCGGCGGCACGCCTCATCGGCGCGCCTGGTGCCGGCGTTCTGGTGGACAGGCTCGGCTCCCGGCCGGTCTACATCACGGGCCTGTTCATCGTGGGCGGGGCGACCTTCCTGGTCGCCTTCGCGCAGGCGTACTGGCAGATCTTCGCGCTGCGCTTCATCGCGGGCTTCGGCTCCACGATGTTCACGCTCTCCGCGCAGGCGCTCATCGTCCGCGTCACGCACCCGCGCATCCGGGGCAGGGCAAACGCCGTCTACGCCTCGGCGTTCCTGCTGGGCAACATCTTCGGCCCGATCATCGGCGCTGCCCTGTCCTACCTGGGTTTCCGCATCCCGTTCATGATCTACGGGGCGGGTGTGGCACTGGCAGCCACCATCGTGTGGGTCGCCTGCTCCACTCCCCGCGGACGGGTGGAGCTGCCCGCGAAGCTGCCGCCGATGGAGCTGCGCAGCGCGCTGCGCCTGCCGACGTACCAGAGCCTGCTCACCTCCGCCTTCGCCAACGGGTGGGCGAACTTCGGGGCGCGGGTGGCCGTCCTGCCGTTGTTCGCCGCCTCGGTCTTTGCCAACGGCGGGGCCGCCGCGGGCCTGGCGCTCACCGCCTACGCCGTGGGCACCGCCGTCACCCTGCAATTCTCCGGGATCCTCGCGGACAAGCTGGGCCGCAAACCCATGATCCTCGCCGGACTGGTCACCATCGCCGTTTTCACCGGCCTGATGGGCTTTGCCACCAGCTTCTGGCCGCTCATCATCGCCTCGGCCCTGGCGGGCGTGGGCGGCGGGTTGATGAACCCCGCCCAGCAGGCCACGCTGGCGGACATCATCGGCAACGAGCGCTCCGGTGGAAAGGTGCTGTCCACCTTCCAGATGACGCAGGATGCCGGGGCCATCTTCGCCCCGATCGTGGTGGGTATGCTCGCGGAGAAGTTCGGCTTCGCCGCGGCCTTCGCGTCGTCGGGGGCCATCGCGCTGGTGTCCCTGGCCATCTGGCTCACCCGCGGCACCGAGACCCGCACCGCAGGCACAGAAGGAGTGGAGGAGTAACCCGTGCGCGTGATCCTTGACTGCGACCCAGGCATCGACGATGCCCTCGCCCTGATCTACCTCACCGCCGCCCACCACGAGCAGTGCATCGAGCTCGAGGCCGTGACCACCTCCGCGGGCAACGTCGGCGCGCGGCAGTGCGCCGTCAACGCTGCCTGGGTGCTGGGCCAGTGCGGCCTGCCGACCATCCCCGTCGCAGCGGGCCTGCCCGGCCCCCTCGAGTATGAGCTGACCACCACCCCCGAGACCCACGGGGACTCCGGCCTCGGCTACGTCACCGCGCCCGAGCGCGGCGTGGAGACAGACTGGGACGCCCTCTGGATCGACGCCATCGAGCGTGGCACGGACGACCTCCACCTCATCGTCACCGGTCCGCTGACCAACCTCGCCGCTTTTCGACGCCTCCACCCCGGCCATTTCTCCCGCCTGAAGCGCATCACCGTCATGGGCGGCGCCTTCACTTACCCGGGTAACACCACCCCCAGCGCGGAGTGGAACTTCTGGGTGGATCCCCACGCCGCGAAGGAGGTCTTCACCGCCGCGCCCGTGCCCGTCACGGTGTGCTCGCTGGGTGTCACCGAGCGGATGGTGCTGGATCCGGGGGCGCTGGAGGGGGTCGCTGACACGCTGGGGCGCGCCCCGATCGCCGCCCACCTCCCCGAGATCCTGCGGTTCTACTTCGAGTTCCACGAGGAAGTCGGGGAGGGCTACCGGGCGCAGGTGCACGACCTGCTCACCGTGCTGGTGGCGCTGGGGACCGTGCCTTACGACGCCACCGCCACAGCCGTGGACGTCGAGTCCGAATCAGAGCTGATGCGCGGGACCTCGGTGGCCGATCTGCGGGACATGTGGGAGCGGGAGCCGAACGCGCTGCTGGTCACGGGTGCCGACATCGACGCCGCGCACGAGGAGTTCCTTCGGGCATGCGGGGTGCACGCACGCTTCTTCGGGGGCGGCGAGGGGGAGACCGACCTGGACGCGGTGCGGCACGCGCGGGCGGAGGATTAGGGTCTCCGAAAAGCTTACGACGCTCCCTAGTGGGGAGGACGCTCCTTAGTGGGGAGCCTCGACCGCCAGGGACGCAGTAATCGCTTCGAACAAATCACGGGGTACTTCCTGGCGTAATTTGAGGTTTGCAATCACTACGTCGAGCGTTTCGCCACGGTTTCCACGCATCGTAGATTGGTCCGCACGCGTAGCTTCAGCTTGGCCGAGGTAATGAAACTCGAGGCCGTCTGCATCCTCCCGTTTAACAAAGAGGTGAATAGATACGTCGCCGTGGAGGATGGGTTGCAATTCCGCGCTTTGCAGCGTTCGGCCGTGGCGGCTGAACCATTGCATGGTCGATTGATCGATCAATGAATCTTCATAGCGTTGGCTCGCGTTGACCTCTGAATCCTTGTGATAGGTCACGAAGATCGGGCAGGTAGCTGTATCTTTATCGACCTTGTAGCCCATGATCGTGGCTTCGGAATTCATCTTCCAGTTGAGGAGGCGGCTGGCGTCTTTGCGGGAGTAAGTTTTCCCTGGAAGAAGGTGATCGCTCGAGCCATAATGCTTGCGATTCAGCAATAAACCTGTCTCTATGATGTCATCGACATGCGCTCGGAAACTGATTGCCGGAGAGGGATGATCCCCGTTGTAGGAGAAGTAGAGTTCCGAAAAGCGCTCACCCAGGCGCAAAACATCTCCGCGCCGAACGATGAGGGGGGAATCGCCATATCGCGTCCTAGCGGTCGTGACAAACCAGGACAGGTCTAGAACCCGCACTACGGAGTCGAGCAGCGCTTCTGAATGGTCGAGATTTCGTTCTGAAAGGAGCGAGCGGAAGTCTTCTACATTGACTGATTCCTTCTTGAGCAATTCCCGAATGAGCAGCAGCTCCTGCGGACGCTTACCGTTCAACAGTTCCAGGGAGAGCATGTCGAGAATCGCAGCCTCGTGTGCACTCGGCCCCGATGCTACGAACTTCAACTCATTGAGAAGGGTCCAGTAATTCCGAGCCTTGGAGTCAGAGGAGGCCAGGAGAAAGGGATTCATGGATCCATGATTTTCGAAATCGATGAGCCGTGGAACTTTGCCGAGGCGGAACTGCAATGCGAGGATGGCCTCGCGTTTAGCGAGGCGGCTAGTGATCCGTGCTTTCTGCAACGATTCAACAATCCGTTGCATCGAGACTCGGTCAAAACTAATCGTGGATGACCCAGCCACGGTGTGCCGACGAGTGCGACGGATCCCTTCGCGGATGTGGTCTTTGCTTCCTGATCGATCGCCCGTGAGTGCGATCGGAATCAAATAGTTGTTTGCATAATTACCGATCAAATCGATGACGCGCAGTGAGTGTTTGTCGCTGTGTTTACGTAGGCCTCGCCCCAGCTGCTGGGTAAACACAATTGAAGATTGCGTGCCTCGTAGCATGACCACGACGTTTAACGCGGGAATGTCGATGCCCTCATTGAAAATATCGACGGTGAGGAGGTAATCCAAGGCCCCGTCTTCGAGTTGAGATACTGCACGTTCGCGAGACTCGATGGAATTGGAACCCGACAACGCAACCGTTCGCAATGGGCGACCATGGACGCGCCTGCCGTTCAACTTGTCGCTTAAACGCTGGGCTTCATCGTTGCTACTGCAGAAAATCAAACCCTTGGTGCCGCGCGCGAAGGAATAATCCTCCAGCACTGAGACAAGGTGGTCCACTCGTTGCTCAGAGGTCCGGGCGGTCAGGTCTGAATCGTCTGTGATAGTGAATCCGTACGGGGATTGATAGTCGCTGACACCGTAGTAATCAAAAGGGACAAGCATGCGATTCTCTAACGCGCCCTCGAGACGAATCTCGTAGGGGACGTTGTAATCAAACAATTCAAAGACGTTGAAACCGTCAGACCGTTCTGGTGTGGCGGTCAGGCCCAGCGTGAAAGCAGGACGAAAATAGTTCAACACCTTCCGGTAAGACTCCGCTCCGGATCTGTGAACCTCATCGACGATAACGAGATCAAACTGGAGAGGGGAGATTTCGGCCAGGTTGTCGGGCCGGCTCAGAGACTGGATCGTTGCAAAAACGAACCTTCTATCCAGGTCGTGGCGCGCGCCGGCTAGGACCCCGATATCGGAGGATGTGCACTGCATAACGCGCATGAATTCCTCAGCTGCTTTGTTGAGGATTTGCTCGCGGTGGGCCAAAAAGAGAACGCGCTGGGGGTGCATCTGGCGCGCGGCGAGCGCGGCGAGGATCGTCTTGCCCGTTCCGGTTGCAGAAATGATGAGTGCCCGCTTCTCACCGCTCTCTTGCACCTTTTGAAGGTTTTCTAGAGCCTCGACTTGCATCAGATTGGGAAGTATTCGATCCCCGCCCGGGGAGACGGCAAGAGGCTGATCATCTTCAAAGACAATGACTCGCTTTTCCCGCCCCAATTCATAGCGCGCAATCCATTCTTCGGTAAGAGGCACGGAGTTCTGTACCTGCCACCGAACCGCGCGATTTAACTGGTCGGCGATATCACCATCTCGGTGGCTCGAAAACTGTAGGTTCCACTCATTATTTTCGGACAGCGCTTTGCGCGTGAGGTTGGAGCTACCGATGAGGGCGGTGACGTGATCACCGTGGTGGAAAATGTACCCCTTGGCGTGGTGAGGTTGGCCGCTCATGATCCTGACCGAGACATTCTTGAACGTCAGTAGCTCTCGCAGTGAATCGGGATCGTTGAAGTCTAGGTAATCAGACGTCACGATTGTCCCAGCACCCGTAAAACTATTGAGTTGTTGTTTGATCATTCCGAGGGCATCTGCGGTGACGAAGGCGACGGAGAAAATAAACGAGTCGGCACTTTCGAGCTCCGATCGCAATGCCCCTAGCATTGTCGTACCGTCTCTGTTTGATACCAACTGGGGATTGTCAAAGTGGGATACGCGGTGATCCGCCTCTATAAAACCGTGTTCCACATCCTGGCGGAGAAGGGATTTGTCAGGCATGACCGCTGTGCTCCTGAGCAATGGCTTCGACGGCCGGGAGATCAGCAGGAGCCCAGTCGAGGGAGTGTAATTCGTCCACTGGTACCCACCGGACCTCAGAATGCTCGGTAGGCGTAGGTTTTCCGGAGACAATGTCGCAGTAAAAAGTTGCGAGATTTACCACTCCGAAATCGTAAGGATATGAAGTGGTCGCGATGTGGGAACCCACGCGGGCGTCGATAAGCAGCTCCTCGGCGAGTTCTCGGGCGAGAGCGTCTTCTGGGGATTCGCCAGGTTCAATCTTGCCTCCCGGAAATTCCCACTTGTCCGGGAGGGCTTTGTCGCGTCCCCTCCGGGCGGCGAGCACCGTTCCGTCCCGAAGGAAGACGGCTCCGACGACCTCAATGTGCTGTGGCATGGACGCGAGTTTAAGTCACGTTTGTATCGGACGCGGGGGAATCAGGAAACTGTTGAACCGTCCCCAAATGGTAATATCCGCCCACGTCGCGTACGGTGGGGAAACAATGAGCATTACCGAAAACGCTACCGGCGGCGAGTTTGAGCCGGATATGAATCTGTCGGAATCTCAGGAAAACCCGCAGGATGCCGTGGCCGAACAGGCCGCTGACGAAGGCACCAGGGACGCGGGCACTTCTGAGCAGAGCGACGCTTCGGCCGAGACCGAAGCCACTGCAACCAACGGGGCCGACAACGCTCCGGACACCACTGAAGACACCGTTGAGCCGGCCCAGGATGCGGAGGAGCCCGAGAACGGCTTCGACAAGCTGAGCCTGCCGGAGCGCGTCGTCGAGGCCGTGAAGAAGGTCGGCTACGAGCAGCCGTCCGCCATCCAGGCCGAGACCATCCCGCTTCTCATGCAGGGCCGCGACGTCGTCGGCCTCGCACAGACGGGCACCGGCAAGACCGCCGCCTTCGCGCTGCCGGTCCTCTCGCGCATCAACGCCCAGGACCGCTTCCCGCAGGCCCTCGTCCTCGCGCCGACGCGCGAGCTCGCCCTGCAGGTCTCGGATGCCTTCCAGTCCTTCGCCGACCACCTCGGCGGCATCTCCGTGCTGCCGATCTACGGCGGCCAGGCGTACGGCATCCAGCTCTCAGGGCTGCGCCGTGGCGCGCAGATCATCGTCGGCACCCCGGGCCGCGTGATCGACCACCTGGAGAAGGGCTCCCTCGACATCTCCAACCTGCGCTTCCTCGTCCTCGACGAGGCGGACGAGATGCTCAACATGGGCTTCCAGGAGGACGTCGAGCGCATCCTCAGCGACACCCCCGACAGCAAGCAGGTCGCGCTCTTCTCGGCGACCATGCCCAACGGCATCCGTCGTCTGTCCAAGCAGTACCTCAACGACCCGGCTGAGGTCACGGTCAAGTCGGAAACGCGCACGAACACGAACATCACGCAGCGTTACCTGTTCACCGCGCACCGCAACAAGCTCGACGCGATCACCCGCATCCTCGAGGTCACCGAGTTCGAGGCGATGATCGTCTTCGTGCGCACCAAGCACGAGACCGAGGAGATCGCCGAGAAGCTGCGCGCCCGCGGCTTCTCCGCCGCCGCCATCAACGGCGACATAGCCCAGCAGCAGCGTGAGAAGACCGTCGATCAGCTTCGCGACGGCCGACTCGACATCCTGGTGGCCACCGACGTCGCCGCCCGCGGCCTGGATGTCGAGCGCATCAGCCACGTGCTGAACTACGACATCCCGAACGACACCGAGAGCTACGTCCACCGCATCGGGCGCACCGGCCGTGCCGGCCGCACGGGCGAGGCGATCCTCTTTGTCACCCCGCGCGAGCGCCGGATGCTGCGTTCCATCGAGCGCGTGACCAACGCGACCATCGATGAGATGGATCTGCCGACCGTCGACGAGGTCAACGAAAGTCGCAAGATGCGCTTCATGGACTCCGTGACGGAGGCGCTCGAGTCGAGCGACCTGCAGATCTTCAAGTCGATGGTTCGCGAGTACTCCTCGGCGAACAACGTCCCCATGGATGACATTGCCGCCGCCCTCGCCATCCAGGCGCAAACCGGCGACGAGTTCCTCATGAAGGAGCCGCCGAAGGACAAGCGCGACCGCCGCGATCGCGACGACCGCGGGGGACGCGATGACCGCTTCGGTGGGCGCGACCGCGGTGGCCGTTTCGACCGCGACGACCGTCGGCGCGACGACCGCGGACCGCGCGGTGGCCGGGGCGACAGCGAGAACTTTGACACCTACCGCCTCGCGGTGGGCAAGCGCCAGCACGTGCGCCCCGGCGCGATCGTCGGTGCCCTCGCCAACGAGGGTGGCCTGAACTCGAAGGACTTCGGCCGCATCACCATCGGCGGTGACTTCACCCTCGTGGAGCTGCCGAAGAACCTGGACCGCGGTGTGCTCGACCGTCTCTCGGACACCCGCATCTCCGGTCAGCTGATCGACATCAAGCGCGACCAGGGTTCGGCACGCGGAGGCTTCGCCGGCGGCGGCCGTGGGGGCCAGAATGACCGCGGTGGACGCGGTGGCTGGAACCGCGATGACCGAGGAGATCGTGGTGACCGCGGCGGACGCGGCGGCTGGAACCGTGACGACCGGGGCGACCGCGGAGGGCGTGGTGACCGCGGCGGACGCGGCGGCTGGAACCGTGACGACCGGGGTGACCGCGGTGGACGCGAGCGCCGGGAGTGGCGGGATTAGTCCCACCGCATCCTCATAGCCTGAACGCCCCCTCCCTATACCGTTGCTGAGACGGAACCGGGAGGGGGCGTTTTCGCATGCCTGGAACCCCGGCCGAAGGGAATCGCACTGCGGCGACCGCAGCCGAGGGTGGCTGCGTAACGCCCGAGGTTCTTCCGAAGTTCTGTAGAGAAGGATCGGGCATCTAGCACCGGTGGGCCCAAGCATATTCTTCGAGCCGGGAAACGGCCTGCCCGTAGGGGTGGTTTGTGGCAACCTGCAATCCCGTCCAACCTAACAGGGTTCCCATCCCTTCCCAGAAGTTTTCGTTATTCGCAGCTCCCTCAACTTTCTTATGTGTGCTCAGGATGTAGCTGACCGTCGGTTCTAACTCCACCCGGTCTTCGGGTGGGGCATTGTTGTAGATTACGCGGGCGTGGTCATCTATGGTGGTGGAGTTGCTTATTGTGTCCCGGTCGAGGTGTATGAAGTCTTCTACCGCCGAGCAGAAGGCCTCTTGGCGCGCCTTTTCACGAGCCTCCGCTTCCTTCTTTTCGCTAGAGGTGCACCCGCAAAGCGTTCCCCCCAGAAAACTCAGCGCAAGAAGCGTAGTGGCTAACTTCTTCATATGAGCATTCGCCTCCTAGTCAACCTCAATGTGTTGCTGGCTCCAGATTACAAAGGGGGTCCCGCAGTCTCCGAAGGGGAACAGGCCGCCAGTATCGTTAGGTTTATAATACAAAATATATCCTAAAATTGAATCCCAGCTTTTAGATAAATGCAAATGGCTGTTACAGAATATTCAGCGTCGTCTCAGGTATTGGCGGAGCTCGGTACTTGGGATGCTCCATCGGTCTCAGAAGGGGTGCGATTCAAGGAGGCGCTGAAGGCGGTGGCTACTCGTAAGTCCGTTTATTTGGATGGCAATTGTCCGTAAATTCGACCCGTTTCAACGGAGCGCTTGGTTTGGAGCTGCCCTAGGGGGTGGCACTTATCTTTGGTCCTAGCTCTCCAGTAATTGCGTGGACGCTGATCTAAGCGCGGGTGCGTTGACTCGTGCACCTACGCGCTCGATGGGCCCTTCTGCAGGTGTTCTTAAGCCGCCGTAGCCAAACATCATCCGAACTGCCGGCGTGGATCCCAAACAGATTGCACCATCCTAGTGCGGGTGAGCGGGATTCTCGTGCACTCATGAAACGGCTCCAAAGTCTGCAAAAAGGCCGCGGCCAACAAGCCGCGGCCTTCGGAGTGGACTCCAGCGCCTCTATGCGCCGGGGGCGGGGAGGAACATGAGGATGAGCACGAGGAACCATAGAAGGTTGAACACGCCGGCTCCAGCGGCGGTCTTCGCCTTCGCGCTTTCAAAATTGGACGTGCGATCCGCGGGGTCGGCTTCACCGGGGGCGAGCGCGCCCATGCTGCCCATGATCTTGCGCTGCTGCGGCACGACCATGAAGAACAGGATGGCCCAGGCGATCACCGAGAGGATGATCGCGGTGTGGAACCAGTAGTTGGTCTTGTAGTCGCCCCAGTCCGCGATGAGAACAGCGGCACCGAGGAGGGGAACAAGAAGGGAGAGGACGCCGTATCGGTTGGTGATGCTGTGCAGCATTGCGGCGCGGCCGGTTGATTCCTCCCCGCCTGCGTGAGCCTTCTCGGCTTGGCCGGGGAACATGGATGTGGCGACCATGACGGGTCCGAGCAGTAGGATCGCCGCCGCCACGTGAACAAAAACAAGGATTGTATGCATGGCCCCAACCTTACGGGACGGCAGCGGTTGATCCGGGATTCAACTCCCGAGGTACCACGAGGCTGCGGCGCGCAACAAGCCCGGACACCCCCGAGCAGACGAGTCGGGAGGCCCGCAGGTCCTGGCGCGGAAGAGGCAGCTGGTACTCGCGCGCCACGGCCACCAGCTGGCGGGCGTAAGCGCAGCGCGCCCTGCGCTGCGGAGGCATCCACTCGCCGGGGAGCTGGTCTGACTTGCTCTGGTTGGCCCTGGAGGAGGTGACCACGAGGTTGCGCGGGTCGTTGGCGAAGGCGCGGCGGCGCTCCTCCGGCCAGGCGTGGGCGCCCAGGTCCCACGCGGCGGACAGGGGCACCACGTGGTCGATCTCCACGTCGCCGGGGACGAGGGCCTTGCCGGTGTAGGGGTCGGTGATCGGGTCGACCGACCAGTCGCGGTGCGGGGTGCGGCAGGACTCGGCCGAGAACGCGCGGGCCATGGCTGTGGTGCGGGTGGTGCAGCCGTCGTCAAGCTTCTGCCACCCCTCGCCGAACGCGGCGCGCGAGTAGCCGAGGACCGTCGCGCGCTGGGCAACGGTGGGAGGTGCCTCGAAGCGCGACATGCCGGTGGGGAAGGGGATGACGAGCGCCGTGAGAAGCGCGAGGACGACGAGGAAGGGGCGCATGCCCCGCTTAGACGGCAGCGGAGCCGTCCGGGTTCCCGGGGAGGGTGCGGCCCGCGCGCTCCCCGCGCACCTCGTCGAGGGCGTCGGCGAAGGTGGACTCGGGGTGGCGCACCGCGTAGGCGGTCACGTCGACGGCCTCGTCGAATTCCTCGTCAATGCCGGGCCGGCGGCGGGTGAGAAGTGACACGGCGACCATCGCGAGGGTGGCCAGGACGACACCCGGGACGATCTCGTAAATCAGGCCGGAGAGCGCCTCGGAGGAGCCCCAGACGAAGACGGTGACCGCGCCGACGATCATGCCGGCGATGGCGCCGGGGGCGGTGAGGCGGCGCCAGTAGAGCGAGGCCACGACGACCGGCCCGAACGCGGCACCGAAGCCGGCCCAGGCGAAGCCGACGAGGCCCAGGATCGTGTCCGAGGGGTGGATGGCCAGGAGCATGGCGATGACCGCGATGGCCACCACCATCGAGCGGGACAGCACGAGCAGCGTCGTGTGCGAGGGTGCCTTTCGGGCGACGATGCGGTAGAGGTCCTCGATGAGCGCGGAGGAGGTGATGAGTAGCTGCGAGGACATCGTGGACATGATCGCCGCGAGCACGGCGGTGAGGACGATGCCGGCGATGAGCGGGTGGAAGAGGATGCGCGCCAGGTCGAGGAAGATCGTTTCGAAGCCGGTCTGGTCGGTCACGTTGTCGGCCTTCTGCGCGAAGAAGACGGTGGAGACCAGGGCGGTGAACACCGCCCCGAGATAGCAGAAGAACACCCAGAAGGTGCCGGTGCGGCGCGCCGAGGCCGCCTGGGCGGGGGAGCGCAGCGCCATGAAGCGGGTGACGATGTGCGGCTGGCCCACGTAGCCCAGCCCCCAGGCGAGGTTGCCGATGATCGTCGCCGCGGACACGCCCGCGACCATGTTGAAGTAGGTGGGGTTGCCGTCCTGCCACGGGCCGTAGGGGTGGTCGGTGGCGAAGGAGAAGATGTCGGCGGGGTGATCCAGGGCGAACAGCGCCATGACGGGGACGATGATCAGTGCGAGGAACATCAGTGCCCCCTGGACCACGTCGGTGTAGGACACCGCGAGGAAGCCGCCGATGAAGGTGTAGAGCACCGTGATCGAGCCGACGATGAGCATGCCCGTGAGGTAGTCGCCGTGGAAGGTGGACTCGAAGTAACGCCCGCCGGAGACCATGCCCGAGGAGACGTAGAAGGTGAAGAAGACGATGATGATCACCGCGGCCACCACGCGCAGGATGCGGGAGGTGTCGTGCGTGCGGTTCTCGAAGAAGGACGGCAGCGTGATCGAGTTGTTGGCCACCTCGGTGTAGGAGCGCAGGCGCGGGGCGATCCAGCGCCAGTTGGCCCACGTGCCCACGAACAGGCCGGCCACGATTCACAGCTCGCTCATCCCCGCGACGTAGAGGGCGCCGGGCAGGCCCATGAGCAGCCACCCGGACATGTCGGAGGCGCCGGCGGAAAGGCCCGCGACGAAGGGGTTGAGGCCGCGGTCCGCCAGGACGTAGTCGTCGTACTTGTCGGTCTTGAGCCACGAGTAGAACCCGATGGCGACCATGACGCCAAAGTACAACACAATGGCCAGGACGAGCCAGAAACTGTCAGTCATCTATCCTCCGATGGGCGCAGGGCGCGGGAAACAATGGGGGCGTTCAACAATCCATTGAGGGTACTTCACCGCCTGACCGCTCACGCGCAGAACCAGCGATTTTGGCCCCGCGTGGTATAAGGGTGGTTATGCCAAAATTCCTCCTGCACGGGCTCTGGTTGGCCGAGTCCGGCCTCAACCTGTGGGTTGAGCAGGTGGAAGGGCACAAGATCGTGGTGCCCTCGCAGGTGCCCTCCGGCACGTTTCCCCCCGCCGTCGAGGCCGTGCTTGACGACGCCCACTTCCGCCACCGCGCCCGCATCCGGTTGCAAACCCCCCGCGGGCGGCAGGTGAATCTGAAGGTGCCCACCGCCGCCTACGCCCCCGAGGGAGCCGTGGCGCTGCTGGCGGGTCTGGCCTTCCTGGACGACCGCAACCCGGCCGCCTCCGCGGCGCAGCGCGAGGCGATCGCCCCCGACCTGTACTGGCTGATCCGCGCCTACACCGGCGTGAGCCAGTTCGTCCGCGCCGGCCGCGTAAGCATCCACGTGCCCTACCGCGAGGGGCTCTGGTACGCCGAGTGGCAGCTGGGCACCGGCGTGGAGGAGCGCGGCTGGCTGGCGGAGATGATCGCCGCCGCCCCCGGCGTGCTGACGGTGAACAACCCGAACCTGAGCGAGAACATCGCCCAGACCCTCGTGCACTGGGTGGCCACCGCGCTGCTGCGCGGGGCGCAGGAGGAGGACCGGCCCTACCCGTGGCACGACTTCGTCCACTCCCTCCTCTACGCCGCACCCCTGCGCCGCGGCGGGGGGCAGCTCTCCCAGCGCGTCAGCGAGTGGAACGGCTCGATCACCGCGGTGAACCTGCAGCTGGTGTTCATCGTCGAGCAGCCCGCGGACCTCGAGGATGAAGGCGGGTCCGAGTGGACCGACTCCGGCGTGACGGGCGCGGCGGTGCAGTGGCCCGTGCGCGTCCAGGTGCGCGCCGGCACCGACTCGCCGCGCCCGATCCACCTGGCGGATTACGACGCGCAGACAGCCCAGACCCTGCGCCGTGACTTCGCCCGCGCCGGTGAGATAGTCGAGCTGGTCGACCCCGAGCGACACCCCCGCCAGCCGTGGACACCCCTGACCGGCAACGAGGGGGAGTGGGACATCTACCTCACCACCGAGGAGATCGTCCGCTTCATCACCGCCGACGCGATCAAGCTTCGCGCCCGCAACTTCGCCGTCATGCTCCCGCGGGCGTGGTCCCAGGCGGAGACGACGGCCAAGCTGCACGTCACCCGCGGTGGCGACGTGCACGACTCCTCCACCACGACCAACTTCGGCTTTGACACCCTGGTCAACTACGACTGGCGCATCTCCGTCGGCGGGGTGGAGCTCACCGAGGACGAGATGGCGGAGCTGGTGCGCTCCAAGTCGGGCCTGGTGAAGCTGCGCGGCGAGTGGGTGCTTGCCGACGGCAGGGCGTTGGCCAAGACCAAGAAATACATGTCGCAGCTGGCGCAGTCCTCCCTTGGCGAGGGCGGTGGCGAGACCTCCGGTGTGGTCACCGCCGGCGAGCTGCGCGAGCTCGCCGTGGAATCCGCCGCCGAGGCGCCGGTGGAGTTCACCGGCTCGCCCTGGTTCACCTCGCTCGTCGGCGGCACCGACCGTCCCGCGCCCGAACGCGTGGACATTCCCGGCACCGTGGCCGCGGAGCTGCGCGAGTACCAGCGCCGGGGCGTGGACTGGCTGTATTTCATGTCCCGCAACAATCTCGGCGCGGTGCTGGCCGACGACATGGGACTGGGCAAGACCCTGCAGCTGCTCGCCCTCCTGGCGGTGGAGCACGAGCAGGGACGGGCGCAGGGCCCGACGCTTGTGGTGGCGCCGACGTCGGTGGTGGGCAACTGGGCGCGCGAGGCCGCCCGCTTCGTCCCCGGCCTGCGCGTGGGGGTGCACCACGGCCCCGCCCGCCTGAAGGGGCGGGCCCTGGAGGAGGAGATCGCGAACACGGACGTGTTCATCACCTCCTACGGCGTGGCCTCGCGCGATGTGGAGGCACTGGCGCGCACGCGCTGGGACCACGTGGTTTTGGATGAGGCGCAGGCGATCAAGAACGCGGGCACGAGGGCGTCGAAAAGCGTGCGGGCGATTCCCGCCCGGCACCGCATCGCGCTGACCGGAACGCCGATCGAAAACAAGCTCAGCGAGCTGCGCAGCCTCCTGGACTTTGTCAACCCCGGCATGCTCGGCTCGCAGACGTTCTTCCGCAACTACTTTGCCAAGGCCATCGAGTCGCGCCGCGACGAGGATCTCGCCGACGAGATGGGAGAGCGCCTGCAGCGCCTCACCGCGCCGTTCATCCTCCGGCGGCTGAAGACGGACCCGACGATCATCGACGACCTGCCCGAAAAACAGGAGAGCGTCCTCGCCGTGGAGATGACCGCGGAGCAGGCCGCGCTGTACAAGGCGCTTGTCGACGACATGAAGCGCGAACTGGAGGAACGCGAGGGCATGGCCCGCAAGGGGCTCGTCCTGGCGTCGATCACGCGGATCAAGCAGATCTGCAACCACCCCGCCCACTTTCTCGGCGACGGCTCCCCCGTGACCGTTAAGGGCAAGCACCGCTCGGGCAAGGTGGAGATGCTCATGCAGCTGCTGGAGCAGGCGGTGGCCTCGGACCAGCGCGTGCTCATCTTCACTCAGTACAAGGCATTCGGCGACATCCTGCAGCCCTACCTGGCGCAGCGCCTGGGTGAGCCCGTTCCCTTCCTCCACGGCGGGGTGGGCAAGAACGCGCGCGACGCGATGGTCGCGGGCTTCCAGGCACCGACGGGCCCGCGGGCGATGCTGCTCTCGCTCAAGGCGGGAGGCACCGGCCTGAACCTCACCGCGGCCTCGGTGGTCATCCACATGGACAGGTGGTGGAACCCGGCGGTGGAGAACCAGGCCACAGACCGTGCCTTCCGCATCGGGCAGGACAAGAACGTCTCGGTGTACAAGCTGATTACGCGCGGCACGTTGGAGGAGTCCATCCAGGACGTTCTCGACGGAAAGATGCACCTCGCCGGTGCCGTGGTCGGCGAGGGCGAGGGCTGGATCACCGAGCTGGGCACCGAGGAGCTGGCCCAGCTCATGAGCTACAGGGGGCAGGAGTAATGGCCGAGCGGCCGAGCGAGGACAACGTCATCTACGCCAACTTCGGCGCGCGCCGCCGGGTGGAGCGGCCGGAGGAGGCGGGCAGCACCGGGGAGTCGGTGGTGCCCATTGCCGGGCACTCCCGGGCCGCGCGCCGGGTGCTCCTCGCGGCGCTGCGTAACACGGACCCGCAGCGGGCGAAACGCGGCCAGCAGTACGTGCAGGAGGGCAAGGTCCTCGAGGTCACGCCGCGCCCGGCGGGCTTCGACGGGGTGGTCGCCGGCAGCCAGAACGACCCTTTCACGGTCTCCCTGCAGCTGCCGCGCCGCAGCGCGCGCGACATCCAGCAGGCACTGGAGCACCTGGCGCGGCGGGCGGGGAGCGTCGAGAAGGCGAAGCGCGGGGAGTTCGACGAGGAGGTGCTCTCGCTGCTCATCGCCCCCGACGACCAGGGGATCCGCTTCTACTGCACCTGCCCCGACTCTGCGCCCGTGTGCAAGCACGCCGTGGCGGTGGCGGAAAAGGCGGCCGAGCTCATCGACGCCGACCCCTCCGTCGTCTTTGCGCTGCGCGGGCTCAGCCTGCCGATGATCGAGCAGGGGGTGCGCAACCAGGCGGCGGCCGTGGCCAAGGAGAATTCGGCGGAAGGCTCGGAGTACTTCTGGTCCGGCCGGGAGCTGCCCGAGCTGCCCAGGCCAAAGGTGGCGCCGATGGTGGACGACTCCGATTTGGACCTGCTGCACCGGGCGATGCAGACGGTGTCCTTCACCAACATCGACCAGATGCGGGCGGTGGCGGACATCGAGGACCTCTACGACGAGTTGACGCGGTAGGTTTGCGCAGGCCAGGGGCGTGTCCGGGTGGCGTGCTAAACATTGACCTATGAGCGCCGTGACCTTCATCCACACCTCCGACCTGCAGCTCGGCATGACGCGGAAGTTCCTGCCACCCGAGGCGCAGTCGCGCTTTGACGACGCCCGGCTCGCCGCCGTCGCCCGCCTGGGCGAGCTAGCCACCGAGCGCGGAGCCGAGTTCATCGTCGTGGCCGGGGATGTCTTCGAACACAACGCGCTGGAGAAACGCACGCGCGGCCGGGCGCTGGAGGCGCTCAAGGCGCTGCCGGTGCCCGTGTACCTGCTGCCCGGGAACCACGACCCGCTGGTGGCGGACTCGATGTTCGCCCGCACGGCCGACCTGGACAACGTCTGCGTGCTGGGCACGTTCGAACCGGTGGTCGTCCGGGAGGGGGTGGAGATCGTCGGCGCGCCGCTGATGGCCAAGCACGCCTCGGAGGACCTCGTGGCCCGGGCGCTGCGCCCCCTGGAGCCCACCGGGGCGATCCGCATTGCCGTGGGGCACGGGCAGACGCAGGCGCGCTCGGGCGAGGCGGCGCCCGACACCATCGACCTGGCGAACGTGGAGGCGCGCCTGGCCGACGGCACCATCGACTACCTGGCGCTGGGCGACACGCACTCCACGCAGTCGCTCGGTTCCACCGGGCGGGTGTGGTTCTCCGGTTCGCCGGAGACGACGGACTTCCACGACCACACCCCGGGGGTGACGGGCAACGAGACGGATTCCGGCAACGCCCTGGTGGTCACCGCGCAAAAGGGCGGCGCCGAGGTGGAGAAGGTCCCGGTGGGTGCCTGGACCTTCGACGCGCTGCACTGGGACGTCACCGACGCAGACGACGTCACCCGCGTGCTTGAGCAGCTGGCGGCGTACCCGGACAAGCCGCGCACCGTGGTGAAGTACTCGCTGTCAGGCACGCTGGGGCTGGAGGCGACCCGGCAGCTGGAGCAGGGTATCGCCGAGCTGCAGCCGGTGTTCGGCGCGCTCTACGAGCGGACCCGGCTGATGGATCTCCACCTCGAACCCGGCGACGAGGAGCTGGCGAACCTCCCCCTGAGCGGATTCGCGAGCTCGGCTATGGCCGAGCTCGTCTCCGCGGCGGGCGCGGGCGACGCCACCGCCCGCGACGCCGTCAACCTTCTCTTCCGACTGTCCCAGGAGGCCTGAGCACCGTGCGCATCCACGACCTCATCATCGACAACGTCCGCGCGATCCGGCACCTGGAGCTGCGGGACCTGCCGGACACGGGCGTCATACTCATCCACGGCGAGAACGAGGCGGGCAAATCCACGATCCTGGACGCCCTCGACGCCGTGCTGAACGTGCGGCACACCTCCGGGGGCAGGGAGATCCGCGTGCTCGAACCCGTGGGCCGGGACGAGGGCCCCNNCCGCGAGGCCGACGACAAGCTGGAGGCGATCCTCGCCGAGCACCTTGACGCCGACCTCGCTGCGACCCTCTTCCTGCGCCAGGGTGCCGCGGACCCGGGCATCGCCGCCGCCGGCATCCCCTCGGTCACCCGCGCGCTGGACGAGGGCGCGGACGGCACCCTCGCGGGCACCGAGGACACCGAGCTCATGGGGCGGATTGCCGCGGAGTACGGGGAGTACTTCACCGCCCAGGGGAAGAAGAAGGCGGGTTACGCGGGGCTTGAGACCGCCGCGGCCAACGCGCGCGAGGCCGTGGAGGACAAGCGGGCCCAGGTGCAGCGGCTCGCCGGGGCCGTGGACGAGGTGGAGCGCCGCAACGCGGAAATCAGCGCGATTGACGCGGAGTTGCCGGAGGCGGAGGCAGAGCACGCGCAGCGGGCCGCCGACGCGGAGGCGGCGCGCGAGGTCAAGGCCCGCGCCGACGCCGCCCGCGAGAAGCAGGAGCGCACCGAGGTGGACCTGCACCGCGCGGAGGGGGACCTCGCCGCGCGCCAGGCCGCGCGCGAGGGGGTTGAGGCGCTGCGGCGGGAGGCGGCCGAGCTGGCCGCGCTGCTCGAGCCCGCCGCCGAGCGCGCCCGGGAAGAGAAGGAAACGATCGAGCGCCTCACCGCCGCCCGCGACGACGCTCGGGAGGTCGTCCACGGCGCCCGGGAGGCGTTGAAGGAAGCCCGCCGCGCCCACGAGGCGGCCCGCGCGCGGCAGCGCCTGACGGAGCTCACCGAGCTGGTGGGCACGCTCGACCGCGCGGATGCCGAGCTCGACCGGGCGCTCGCCGCTCGCCCCGCCCGCACCGTCACGGACGAGGAAGTGCGGCGCATCGAAAAAGCCGCCAGCGAGGTCGCCCTGCAGCGCAGGCTTCTCGACGCCACCTCCGCCAAGCTCGACATCACCGCCGAAACTGCTTCGGTTGTGAGCGTGGACGGCACCGACGTCGAGGTCGACGGTACCGCCACCGTGGCCCTGAGCGAGGGCACCACCCTCACCCTCGGCGGGTTCACCGCCGTGTACAGGGCCGGGGCGGTTAGCAGCGGGTCCGGAACGGCTCTAGAGGACGCCCAACGTGACCTCGCCGACGCGCTGACCACCACCGGCTGCGCCGACGCGGAGGAGGCGCGGGCCAGGCGCGACGAGCATGCCCGCTTGGCCGCCGAGCTCGACGCCGCCCGCGCCCGCCGCGACGAGCTCACCGCCGGCACCGACGGCCGCGAGCTGCGCGCCGAGCTGGCGAGATTGAAGGAGGAGGCCCCGGACGCCGCGGGAATAACGGAGGGCGAGGCCCGGGTTGCGGTCGCCGAGGCGGAGCGCGCGCTTGACGGCGCCACCGAGAAGGCCGAGCAGACCGAGGCAGCCCTCAAACCCTGGGGGGAGCGCGCGGCTTCGGCGGAGCTGTCGGTGCTGCAGACGAAGAAGGAGCTCAAGGACGCGCAGATCGCGGCCGCGGAACGCGACCTCGCCGCCGCCGAGGAGTCGACCCCGCTGGCGGGCCTGGAAGCGGCGGTCGAATCCGCCGCTGCCGCGCTGCGCGGCATCGCCGCGGAAGCAGCGACGCTGGAGGAGGAAGTCGCGGGCGTGAACCCCGCCCTCGCCGAGGACCTGTTGAAGGGCGCCGCCGCCCGCCTTGCCAACCTGCGCGAGCGCCGCGCTCAGGCGGACCGGCGGGTCGCCGNNCGCGCCGAGCTGGGCAGCCAGATCGAGGTGGCGGCGGGCGCCGCGGAGCAGCTCGACCGCGCCGAGGCGGTGCTGGAGGCCGCGGAGCTGGACCTGCACCGGGCCACCCGCAGGGCGGAGGCGGTGAAACGACTCTGGGAGACGATGTGCGCGCACCGCAACGCCGCCCGCGCCCGCTACGCCGAGCCCTTCGCCCGCGCCCTGAACCGGTACGCGGCGGTGGTGTTCGGCCCGGACGTGGAGTTCACCCTGGGGGAGAACCTCGAGGTGCAGGCCCGCACCGTCGGGGACACGACGGTGGCGCTGGACCAACTTTCAGGGGGAGCCCGGGAACAGATGTCCATCCTCACCCGCTTCGCCATCGCGGAGCTGGCGGGGCGCGGCTCGGAGGGCCGGGTGCCCGTTCCCGTCATGGTCGACGACGCCCTCGGTGCCACCGACCCCGACCGCCTGGCCCTGATGAACTCGCTGTTCACCAACGTGGGGCGGGACGCGCAGGTCTTCGTGCTCACCTGCTTCCCCCGACGCTTCGACCGGGTCACCGCGGCTCGTACCGTGTCGATGGGTGAGCTGAAGGGGTGACGCCGCCCAAAACGGCAGGTGGGGGCCTTCCGGATATTTCGCGGCCGGTGGGGCCCGTAGTAACGTGCGGGTCATGACCACACCACCGCGTTGGCTGAACGACGAAGAACAGGCACTGTGGCGATCATTGCTCGCCGCATCGAGGAAGGTCGACCGCGTCATCGACGAGACCCTCCAGGCCGGCTCCGACCTCTCCGCCTCCGAGTTCGCCGTTCTGGTGGCCCTCAGTGAGTCCGAGGAGCGCAAGATGCGTCTTCGTGAACTGTGCGCGTGCCTCAACTGGGACCGCTCCCGGACCTCCCACCAGGTCACCCGCATGGAGCGCCGCGGCCTGGTGAGCAAGTGCAAAAGCCCCGGCGACGCCCGCGGGGTGCTGGTGTGTCTCACCGACGAGGGAATGACGCGCCTGGAGCAGGCCGCCCCGGACCACGTCGAGAGCGTGCGCCGCACGGTGTTCGACCACCTCGACCCGGCGGACATGCCCGCGCTGCGCCGCTTCCTCGACGGCATCGAAAACGTCTCCAACGTCCCGGGCACGCCGGGGTTCAGCGGCCCGATCTCCCGGGCGGTACCCGCCGAGTAGGGGCACCCCGAGACACATGTCGGGGTGCAAATCAGGGTTTTCCCCGTTGTCGGAGGCAACCCCCGAGCGTTGAATGGGCTGTATCAGGTCCACGACTCCGAAAGGGATACACAATGTCCATGCAGAACCCGTCCTACAACAACCAGCCCGCCCGACTTACCCGCTCGCTGACCGACCGCTACGTCGCCGGCGTCTGCGGCGGCATCGCACAGCGCTTCGGCATCGACTCCACACTGGTGCGCCTGGGCTTTGTCGCGCTGTCCCTGACGGGTTTCTTCCCCGGGTTCCTCGCCTACGTCGTGGCGTGGATGGTCATGCCGCGGGGAGTGTGACTGTTCGGCGGGGCGGGCCCCGTAAATGAGCGCCTATAAATGAGCGCCAGTCTGGTGAATTCCCCGGCCGATCTCGCGGCCACCAGACTGGCGCTCGTTTAATGGCGCTCATTTGAGATCCAACCGCATCTAATCCAGCGCCGTCAGGTAACGGCGCGTCGTAATGACCCGCCGCGCCGCATCGAGAAGTGGGCGAACCGCACGCCAGAACAGGTTGGAGGGCCGGGACACCGCCTCGATGACAAACACGACCTGCCCGCTACCGCGGCGCTCAACAAGGAAGCTTTCCTCGCCCGACTCGGGGTGGCCCGGAAGAGTGCCGTAGGAGAATCCCCGGCGGTCGGGCTCGTCGACGACGTCGGTGACGCGGCAGTAGAAGCGCGCGGGGCCTAGGCAGGGGCCGAGGCTCATCTCGACGATCGCGCCCGGCCGCACCTGAGTGCACGTCGTCCGAACCCGGAAAACACTCCGCTGCGGGGCCCAGTGCATCAACCGGTCGGAGGCGGCATCGAAACCGGAGGGGATGACCCTTTCGTAGCGCACCCGGTCGTAGTCCGTGGAAGCACCGGGGGAGAAGGTCAGGGCCTGGAGACGCTTCACCTTTTCAATCTCGGCCGGAAGAAGAGCGACCTCGCGCATCTAACCCCCAAAAAACTTGTGTCCCCGACAGGATTCGAACCTGCGACCTTCGGTACCGGAAACCGATGCTCTAATCCACTGAGCTACGAAGACAATCGCCACAGAAGCAAAGGTGCCCTGCAACGAATAACAACCCTAGCACCCCGCCCGGGCGGGGTGACAAACGCCCCGCTACTGCGCCTCGAAGTAACCCGGCGCATCTGTGGCGGTGACCTCGCCGGTGCGCAGGTAGTCCACCACGATGCGGTCGACGGCCTTGTTGCCCAGTGCGACGTGCCCGTGGCCGGGGCCGTGGACGGTCACGAGGTGCGAGCCCATCTCACCGGCGATGGTGCCCCGACCGAAGTAGGGCGTCTGGGGGTCATTGGTGGCGTTGATCTGCAGCGGGCGGACCTTCAGCCCGGCCCCGCTGAGCGGGATCCGGCCCGCTACGGGGGCGGCACCGGAGCAGTACGCGCCCGAGCCGATGGTGGCGCTGGGGATGGTGAACAGGTCGCCGGTGACGTAGGTGGCCCAGGCGGCGGTGGGCAGCAGGGAGTAGTCCGGGGGAGTGACGTTCTCGTTGCACATCTGCACCGCCTGCAGCTGCATGAGTGCGACTGTCTGGCCCTGGAGCTCGTCGATAAGCGCCTGCGAGGGCCGGGGCCGATCGATGGCGGGCAGGGTGCCGTTGGTCGCCCGGGCGAGGGTATCCCAGTTCATGGCCTGAGGCAGCATGGTGCGCGTCTCGGACAGGAGCGGGGAGTTGATCTGGTTCGCGCCGGGGTGGAGCAGGCGGGAGACGATGCCCTGGCCCTCGACGCGCGCCTTGCCGGTGGCGGTGAGCGCGTCGGCGCCGGGCTGGCCGACGGCGGCGAGGGCGGGCGGCAGATCCCCGACCTGCGCGGGCGGGGGCGTAACGGTGGGGTTGGTGCCCGTCTCGGCGACGACGCGGTTGGACCAGTACTGGTAGGCCTTCAGCGGTGTGTCGCCCATGTGGTAGGTGGCGTCGTTGGCGGCGACGAAGGCGAAGTACTCGTTGAGCACGCGCTCGTAGGCGCCCTGCTGGTCGCGCATGAGCTGCTGCCACTGCGCGTCGGGGTCCATCGCGGAGTCGAGCACGACCCGATCGGTCGACTGCGGGAACAGGCTGGCGTAGGCGGCACCCAGGTAGGTGCCGTAGGACAGGCCCATCACGGAGATGCGTTCGTACCCCAGGGCGCGCCGCGCGGCATCCCAGTCACGCGCGTTGGTGTCGGTGGTGATCGTCTCCGAGTAGCCGGGGCGTGAGCCCTGGCAGGCGGCGCGGCTCTGCGCGCCGGTGTTGACCACCGATTCGACCTGGTACTTCACGGCCGAGGAGAGGTCCGGGGTGGGCGGCGCGGGGCACTCCAGCGGGGTGGAGTGGAGCAGGCCGCGGGGCTGGACGGTGACCAGGTCCCACTCGTTGCGGATCTCCTGCGGCCAGGTGAAGCCGGCGTCCTCGTTGCCGAAGTAGGTGTAGGCGTCACCGCCGGGTCCGCCCGGGTTGCCGAAGAGCACACCGCGGCGTGACGCCGGGTCGGCGGCGGGGATCCTCATCACGCCGACGGAGATGGTGGGGCCGGCCGGGTCGTCGTAACGCATGGGCGTGTCGAAACTGCCACACTGCGCGCCCGCGGCGGTGACGGTGGGCGGGCACGTCTCCCAGCGGATCTGCGGGGCGGCGGGGGAGTCCTGCGCCGCGGCGGACGGGGCACACAGTGCGCCCGCCGTGAGGGCGAGTGCGGCGCCGAGGGCGCTAGCGGCGCGGGACAGGGGTTTTGCTGGCGACATGCCGGGCCTTTCCAGGGTGCGGACACCAGTTGTGCGGTGTTCTTTATGGTCCGTGGCTCATCCTAACGGGCGCGGTGGACATCGCGGGACGGGAAACGCCGGCAGCGCGAAGGGCCGGCCACCCCTGGCGGGGGACCGGCCCGTGCGCTGCGGGTTCGAGCGGTTAGGCCACGAGCATCACGATGAGGTCGCGCGGCCCGTGCACGCCCTCGACGCGGACGAGCTCGATGTCGGAGGTTGCGGAGGGCCCCGAGATCATGGTCGAGGGCTTCTCCGGGTCGATCCGGGCGATCATCTCCGGCACGCCGTAGACGACCGAGGCGCGGCGGACGATGACCACGTGGCGGTCCGGCACGAGGCTGAGGGCGCGGCGCCCGCACACCTCGTCGGACTCGAGCGTGATGGTGCCCGTCTGCGCGGAGGTGACGTGCGAGTCCGTGACCACGGCGTCGACGGAACCGAGCTCGCGGGGGTCGGCGGAGACGTCGTCGGGGCGGGCGGCGCCGTCGAAGTCCGCGAAGAGCGCGGGGTCGAGGCCGGGAGCGTAGACGACGTCCCGGCAGCCTCGACCCCGGAGGACCTCGGCCAGGTCGCCGGCGAGGGTGTCCTCGGTGGTGTCGACCACGTCGGCCTTGTAGTCGATCAGGCGGTCGATGAGGATCTCGCGGAGCTGCTCGGGGGACAGATCGGAGGTGGTGCGGTACTCGCGGACGACCTCGACGTGGTCGGGGGCGTCGGAAAGCTTGTGCGCGTTGCGGATGCGGGCGAGGATCTCCCTCTTGGCTTCCTTGTTGCGCGCGGCGTCGTTGCGTGCGGCGTTCACGGTTACTTCACCTCTCCGGTGCGGTCGTCCTCGAAATTCGTCTTCCCCGTGTCCCTTCCCGGGATGCCCTCGGCGCGGGCGTCGGCGAGCAGCTTCTGCGCCTCGTCCGTGTCCCACCAGGAACGGAATGACTTCTTCGGCGGCACGGCGACATCGCGGTAGTTGGTCCAGCCGGACATCGGGGCGGGCAGCGTCTCGATCTGGTGGTTGAACCCGCCGAGCACGCGGCCGAGGAACATGAGGCGCACGGCCTTGTCCCACAGCGCAGGCTTACCCCACAGCAGGCTGATCGTGCCAAAGGCCTTCGACTCGAGGAACGGGGTGTGCTCCTCGGCCTTCTGCCGGCGCAGCTCCAGGAGGATGTCGGTGATGGGGATCTTCACCGGGCACACCTCGTCGCAGCGCCCGCACAACGACGACGCGTAGGGCAGGGAGGCGTTCGGGTCCTCGGCGGAGTCCATGCCCGTCAACTGCGGGGAGATGATCGCGCCGATGGGTCCGGGGTAGGTCGAGCCGTAGGAGTGGCCGCCGGCGCGCTCGTAGACGGGGCAGACGTTGAGGCAGGCGGAGCAGCGGATGCACTTCAGGGCCTCGCGGCCGATCGGGTTGCTCATCGCGGCGGTGCGGCCGTTGTCGAGCAGGACGATGTGGAAGTTCTGCGGGCCGTCACCCTCGGTCACGCCGGACCACAGCGAGGTATAGGGGTTCATCCGCTCGCCCGTGGAGGAGCGGGGCAGGAGCTGGAGGAAGACGCCGAAGTCCTCGAAGGAGGGCAGGATCTTCTCGATGCCCATGACGGAGATGAGCGTCTCCGGGAGGGTGAGGCACATGCGGCCGTTGCCCTCGGACTCGACGATGGAGACGGTGCCGGTCTCGGCGATGCCGAAGTTTGCGCCCGAGATGGCCACCTTGGCCTTCATGAACTGCTCGCGCAGGAAGGTGCGCGAGGCCTCGGCGAGGTCGTGCGGGTCCTGGGTGAGCGAGTCGTCGGTGTTGGGCATCTTGTCCACGAAGATGTCGCGGATCTCGGCGCGGTTGCGGTGGATCGCGGGCACGAGGATGTGGGAGGGGAAGTCCTCGCCGAGCTGCACGATGAGCTCGGCCAGGTCGGTCTCCCGGGCGTGGATGCCGGCCTTCTCCAGCTCCTCGTTCAGGGCGATCTCCTGGGTGGCCATCGACTTGATCTTGACCACCTCGGTCTCACCGGTTTCCTCGATGAGGCCGCGGATGATGTCGTTGGCCTCGCGGGAGTCGCGGGCCCAGTGCACGTGGCCGCCGCGGGCGGTGACGGCCTCCTCGAACTGCTCGAGCAGCTCGGGCAGGCGGGCGGCGACGTCGCGTTTGATGGTGGAGCCGGCCTCGCGCAGCTGGGCCCAGTCGTCGAGCTCGTCGACGACGGCCTGGCGCTTGATGCGGATGGCCGTGGTGGCGTGGTTCAGGTTGTGGCGCTTGGTGGCGTTGTCGAGCTCGAGGTGGGCCCTCTTCTGGAACTTGACGGCGCCGCGGAGGTGGTTGGGCCCCTGCGCGCGCGGGGGCATCGTCGGTTGGCCGAGTGCGACCTTCACAGCATTGTCTCCTTCGAGTAAACGGCCGAGGTGGGAGTCCACGGGTGCTCCTTCGTCGAGGCCAGAATTTCGGCGATGTGCAGGGCGCGCACGCCCAGGTGCTGGCGGCTCATGGCGCCGGCGATGTTCATCAGGCAGGAGGAGTCGCCCGCGGTGACGTACTCGGCCTGGGTCTCCTTGATGTGGCGGGTCTTGTCGGAAACCATGGCGGCGGAGACCTCCGACATCTTCACGGCGAAGGTGCCGCCGAAGCCGCAGCACTCCTCGCGGTTGGGCAGCTCGACCAGGTCGAGGCCCTCGACGTTGCGCAGCAGGTCGTAGGGGCGCTGGCCCACCTTGAGGATGCGCTTGGAGTGGCAGGACTCGTGGTAGGTCACGCGGTGGGGGAAGAAGGCGCCCACGTCCGTCACGCCGGCGACGTCGGTGATGAACTCGGTGAGCTCGTAGGTCTTCTTCGCGGTTGCCGCGGCGGCCTCGGACAGGCCCTTGGAGCCGTACTTTCCGGCCAGGTCCGCGTGCTGGTGGCGCACGGCGCCGGCGCAGGAGCCGGAGGGGGCCACGACGTAGTCGATGGAGGGGTCGGAGAAGGCGTCGACGTAGGACTCGATGATCGGCAGCGCCTGCTTCTGGTACCCGGTGTTGATGTGCATCTGTCCGCAGCAGGTCTGGCCCTCGGGGAAAACGACCTCGTAGCCGAGGCGGGACAGAACGAGCGCGGACGCCTTGTGGGCATCGGGGAACAGGGCGTCACCGATACAAGTAGAGAACAAAGCTACTCGCATGAGGGGCTCCTTAAACAGCAAGAAAGTGGTGGAGAGTGACACAAACGGGGCGGGGCTGACGGGCACGCGGTTCAGTTTCCGGCCGAACGCGCGCCCGCGCCGGGGGCGGACAAGGACCCCCGACGGCCGTGGCCGGGCCGCGGACTCCTTGCCCTCCACATTTACCGCTGTTGGGCCGGCGGGGAGGAACCGGCACGGGTATGCCTTGACTCACACCGCCCGCACGCTGCGGCAAAAAGGGTGTGCGCAGCGCTTTCCGCCCGGGCCGGGCCACGGGCCGGGCGGGGGCCTACCGGAATTCGGGGGTGGGGCCAGGGGCCGGGGTGTCACCTGGGCGGGCGCAAAAGGGGCAAACAACCTAATAGGGACGATGTCCGGGCCCTGAATTAGACTTGCGTCCCATGACGCCAGCAGATCTCGCCGCAACCATCCAGCGGGCAGCAACCGCTGTCCTCGGGGCCCACGGGCTCGACACCGCCGTCGTCCCGGAGGCGGTCACCGTCGAGCGCCCGCGCAACCCCGAGCACGGCGATTACGCGACCAACATCGCCCTCCAGGTGGCCAAGAAGGCCGGCACCAACCCGCGCGAGCTCGCCGCCTGGCTTGTCGACGCCCTCGCGGACGACCCGGCCATCGCCACCGCCGAGGTAGCCGGGCCGGGCTTCATCAACCTGCGCCTGGCGGCCGATGCCCAGGGGCGCATCGTCACAGACATTCTCGCCGCAGCCGGAGACTACGGGCGCTCGGAGGCCTACGCGGGGCAGAAGATCAACCTCGAGTTCGTCTCCGCGAACCCGACCGGGCCGATCCACCTCGGCGGCACGCGCTGGGCGGCCGTCGGCGACTCCCTCGGCCGCGTCCTCGAGGCAGCGGGCGCGGAGGTCACCCGCGAGTACTACTTCAACGACCACGGCGGGCAGATCGACCGCTTCGCCCGCTCGCTGGTGGCGGCGGCGAAGGGGGAGCCGACGCCGGAGGACGGTTACGGCGGCGATTACATCTCCGAGATCGCGGGGAAGGTCCTCGAGAAGCGACCCCACGCCCTCGAGGGTACGGCCGAGGAGGTCCAGGAGGTCTTCCGCGCCGAGGGCGTGGAGATGATGTTCGCGCACATCAGGCAGTCGCTGCACGACTTCGGCGTGGACTTCGACGTCTACTTCCACGAGAACTCCCTGTTCGAGTCCGGTGCGGTGGACAAGGCCGTGCGCACGCTGAAGGACAACGGCAACCTCTACGAGTCCGAGGGCGCCTGGTGGCTGCGCTCCACCGACTTCGGGGACGACAAGGATCGCGTGGTGATCAAGTCCGACGGTGACGCCGCCTACATCGCCGGCGACATCGCCTACGTGGCCGACAAGTTCGACCGCGGGCACACGCTGGCGATCTACATGCTCGGCGCCGACCACCACGGCTACATTGCCCGCCTGCGCGCCGCCGCGCAGGCCCTGGGCTACGACCCGCAGGCAGTGGAGGTGCTCATCGGCCAGATGGTCAACCTCGTGCGCGACGGCAAGCCCGTGAAGATGTCCAAGCGCGCCGGGACGATCATCACCCTCGACGACCTCGTCGACGCGATCGGCACCGACGGTGCCCGCTACGCTCTCGTGCGCTCCTCGGTGGACCAGACCCTCGACATCGACCTGGGCCTGTGGACGAAGCAGTCCTCCGACAACCCCGTCTACTACGTGCAGTACGGCCACGCGCGCCTGTGCTCCATCGAGCGCCGGGCCGCCGAGGCGGGGGTGACCTACGACCAGCCCGACGTCTCCCTGCTCACCCACGAGAAGGAGGGCGACCTGATCCGCACGCTCGGTGAGTTCCCCGCGGTGGTCACGGCCGCCGCGGAACTGCGCGAGCCGCACCGCGTCGCGCGCTACGCCGAGGAGCTGGCCAGCTCCTTCCACAAGTTCTACGACACGTGCCAGATCCTTCCGAAGGCGGGGGAGGAAGCCGAGGCGATCCACTCGGCGCGCCTCGCGCTGGCCATGGCCACCCGCCGGGTGCTGGCAAACGCCCTCGGGTTGGTGGGCGTGAGCGCGCCCGAGAGGATGTAAGTGGTGCTGCGCACGACGAACTTCAACGACCTGCCCGCCCACGTCTGGCCGCGCGGTGCCGCACGCCAGGAGGACGGGGTGGTCACCATCGCGGGTGTGCCCCTGCCGGAGATCGTGGAGGAATACGGCACGCCGGTCATGGTGGTGGACGAGGACGACTTCCGCTCCCGCTGCCGCGACATGGGCCGCGCCTTCGACGGCCCCGCCAACGTGCACTACGCCTCCAAGGCGTTCCTCACCCGCCAGATCGCGCGCTGGGTGGACGAGGAGGGCCTCGCCCTCGACGTGGCCAGCGAGAACGAGCTGCTCATCGCGCTGGCTGCGGATTTCCCGGCCGAGCGCATCACTGTTCACGGCAACAACAAGTCGGACTCCTTCCTGCGCCTGTGCGTGGAATCCGGCGTGGGCCACGTGGTGATCGACTCCCACCAGGAGCTCGCCGAGCTCAACGCCGTCGCGGCCGAGTGCGGGAAGGTCCAGGAGGTCTTCGTGCGCGCCAAGCCGGGCGTGGACGCGCACACCCACGAGTTCATCGCCACCAGCCACGAGGACCAGAAATTCGGCCTCTCGCTGGCCTCGGGTTCGGCTTTCCAGGCGGCTGTGGACGCGATCGAGTCCAGCAACCTCGCCCTGACGGGCCTGCACTGCCACGTCGGCTCCCAGGTCTTCGACGCCGAGGGCTTCAAGCTGGCGGCCGAGCGCGTGCTCAAGCTGTACCGCCGGGTGTGGGAGGAGCGCGGCATCGCACTCGAGTACCTCGACCTCGGCGGCGGCTACGGCATCGCCTACACCCCGGACGAGGAGCCGCTCGACGTCGCGGCCATCGCGTCCGACCTGCTGCGCGAGGTGCGCAACGTCGCGGACGAGCTCGGCATCCCCGCCCCGACCGTGGTGGTGGAGCCGGGGCGCGCGATCGCCGGGCCGTCGACGGTGACGGTGTACTCGGCGGGCATCGTCAAGGACGTGCACACCTCGTACACCACCACGCGCCGTTACATCGCCGTCGACGGCGGCATGAGCGACAACATCCGCCCGTCGCTCTACGAGGCCGCCTACGACGGGCGGGTGGTCAACCGCTTCACGGAGGGCGAGCCGGTGGAAACCCGCCTGGTGGGTTCCCACTGCGAGTCGGGCGACATCCTGATCAACGACGCCGCCTGGCCGGACGACATCGCCAGCGGCGACCTCATCGCCCTGGCCGCGACAGGGGCGTACTGCTACTCCATGGGCTCGAACTACAACTCCTTCGGCCGCCCCGCCGTCGTCTCCGTGCGCTGCGGGAGGGTCACCCCGATGGTGCGACGGGAGACCGTGGAGGACATCCTGGCCCGGGAGTACTGAAGCGAATAAAAGTACCCCGGCTGCATAGGCTGGGCGGTACCCTGGGGACACCCTGGGGAACAGCACGGCCCACGCACCAGCACCACGCACCAGCACCGCGCACCAGCACCGCACGAACACACCGAGACCGCAACGACAGGAGCACCCGGAGACCATGACTGCGACACATGCCGAAGACCGGAACGGCAACTACCCCGGCAAGGGGATTGGCGAGGCGGTCGGCGTGGCCATCCTCGGCAAGGGCACCGTCGGCACCGAGGTGCTGCGCCTCATCCACGAATTCTCCGACAACCTCGCCCACCGCATCGGCGGGCGCATCGAGGTGCGCGGGGTCGCGGTGTCCAACCTGGACAAGCACCGCGACGCTCCCGAGGTGCAGGGCATCGAGCTCACCGACGACGCGCGCAGCCTGATCTCCCGCGGGGACATCGACGTCGTCGTCGAGCTGATCGGCGGGATCGACTACCCGCGCGAGCTCGTGCTGGAGGCCCTGAAGAACGGCAAGTCCGTGGTCACGGCCAACAAGGCGCTCGTCGCCGCCCACGCCGACGAGCTCTCCGAGGCCGCCAACGAAGCCGGCGTGGACCTCTACTACGAGGCGGCGGTCGCCGCCGCCATCCCCGTCGTGGGCATGCTGCGCCGCTCGCTCGCGGGTGACCAGGTCAACCGCATCTCCGGCATCGTCAACGGGACCACCAACTTCATCCTCGACGCGATGACCACCACGGGCATGAGCTACGAGGACGCGCTCGCCGAGGCGACCCGGTTGGGCTACGCGGAGGCGGACCCGACCGCCGATGTGGAGGGCCACGACGCCGCCTCGAAGGCGGCCATCCTCGCCTCCATGGGCTTCCACACCCGCGTGACCTACGACGACGTCTACTGCGAGGGGATCACCCGGATCACCGCCGACGACATCGCCGCGGCGAAGGCCTCGGACGAAACCATCAAGCTTTTGGCCATCTGTGAGCGCTTGGTCGACGCCGAGGGCAACACCACCGGCGTCAACGCCCGCGTGCACCCCACGCTGGTGTCCAACGAGCACCCCCTGGCCAGCGTGGACAAGTCCTACAACGCGATCTTCGTCGAGGCCGAGGCCGCCGGGCGCCTCATGTTCTACGGTAACGGCGCGGGCGGCGCCCCCACCGCCTCAGCGGTGCTGGGCGACCTCGTCGGGGCCGCGCGCAACAAGGTCCACGGCGGGCGCGCCCCGGCCGAGAACCCCTACGCCGACTACCGGGTCGTCGACTTCGGCGAGGTGTCCACGCGCTACCACATCAACATGAGCGTCAACGACCGCGTCGGCGTGCTCACCGAGCTGACCAGCATGTTCGCCGACGCCGGGGTGTCGCTTTCCGCCGTGCGCCAGGAGGAGTCCGGCGAGGAGGCGCACCTCATCGTGGTCACGCACATGGCGAAGGAGAAGGACCTGCGGGCGATCGTCGACAAGCTCGGCGAACACGACGACGTGCGCGCGGTGAACTCCGTCATCCGCCTCGACGCGTAGCGGGGACCGGCATGGCGACTGAACTTCCCGTCGGCCTCACGGCCACCGTCACCGTCCCCGGTTCCTCCGCGAACCTCGGCCCGGGCTTCGACACCCTCGGCCTGGCCGTGGGCATCTACGACACCGTGCAGGTCGAGGTCACCCCCTCGGGCCTCGAGGTCGAGATCTTCGGCGAGGGTGCCGACGACCTGCCGCGGGATTCCTCCCACCTGGTCGTCCGGGCCATCCGCTCCGGGCTCTCCGCGGCCGGGGCGGACGCGCCCGGGTTGAGAGTGACCTGCACCAACGCCATCCCGCAGTCCCGCGGGCTCGGCTCCTCCGCCGCGGCGGCGGTCGCGGGAGTCGTGGCGGCGAACACCCTGGCGGGAAATCCCCTGGACACCGACGCGGTGGTGCAGCTCGCGTCGGCCTTCGAGGGCCACCCGGACAACGCCGCCGCCTCCGTGCTCGGCGGTGCGGTGGTGTCCTGGACCGACGTGCCCGTCGACGGCGTTTCCCAGCCCTCCTACAGGGCCGTCGGCGTTCCGGTGCACCCCGCGATCCGCGCCACCGCGCTGGTGCCGGACTTCCGCGCCTCGACAAACGCGGTGCGCAAGGTCCTGCCCAGCCACGTCACGCACACCGACGCCCGCTTCAACGTCTCGCGCACGGCCGTGATGACGGTGGCCATCCAGCACCACCCCGAGCTTCTGTGGGAGGGCACCCGCGACCGGCTGCACCAGACCTACCGCGCCGACGTGCTGCCCGTCACGGCGGAGTGGGTCAACCACCTGCGCAACCGCGGTTACGCAGCCTTCCTTTCCGGGGCGGGCCCGACCGCGCTGGTGCTCAGCACGGAGCCGGTCCCGGAGAAGATCCTCGACGCGGCCCGCGAGGCGGGCCTGCGGGTCATCGACCTCGAAGTCGCCGGGCCCGTAACGGCGCAGCTGAGCCACGCCTAGCGCCGGCCCGATTCTGCCTCCGGCTCAGCCCGGCAGAACGCCGAGGCCCTCCAGCCCGCCGCGCAGGCTGGCCAGGCCGGTCGCGCCCCGGCGCCCCAGCACGTCCACGGCCTGCGCCGAGCGTGTCCCCCGGGCGCACACGAGCACCGCACCGTTCTCCGCCTCGGGCGGGGTGAGCCCGGCCAGGATCGCGCTCAGCGGGGCGTTGACGGAGCCGGGCAGGTGGGAGGTCTCGAATTCCTCCGTCTCGCGCACGTCGATCACTGTGGCGCCCTCGGCAATGGCGCCGACCTCTGCCGGGCCGTGGGGTGGGGCGTCGCGAAGCACGCGCTCGGCCACCGCGGGGTCGGCGGTAAGGGGAACCTCCTCCCAGGTGGGGGCGAGCGAGTCGAGGTAGGCCAGGCGGCCGATCAGCGGCGTGCCCACGCCTGTGATGAGCTTGAGGGTCTCCATCGCCATGGCGGAGCCGACCATGCCCACAAGCGGGCCGAGCACCCCGGCCTGCGCGCACGAGGGCACGCTGCCCGGCGCGGGCGGGGCGGGGAAGAGGTCCTCGTAGACGGGCCCGCGGCCGGCCCAGAACACGGACAGCTGCGCCTCGTGGCCGAGGATCGAGCCCCAGACGTGGGGAACCCCGAGGCGCGCGGCGGCATGGGAGGCTATGTGGCGGGTGTCGAAGTTGTCGCTGCCGTCGACTACGACATCCGCCCCGGCCAGGATGGCGACCGCGTCCGGCCAGGTCAGTCGCTTCTCGACGGCCCGCACGCGCACCTCCGGGTTCAGCTCCCGAAGCCGGTCCCGGGCCGAGGCCGCCTTTGGCCGCCCGATCCCCGGGGTGGAGTGGACCACCTGCCGGTGGAGGTTGCTCAGCTCGACGGTGTCGTCGTCGATGACAGTGAGGCGCCCCACCCCGGCCCCGGCCAGGTAGAGCAGAGCGGGGGAGCCCAGGCCGCCGGCACCGACGACGGCCACGTGGGCCCGGGTGAGCCTGTCCTGCGCCTCCGGCCCCGTCAGCGCGACCTGGCGGGCGTAGCGGGGGTTACTCAACTCCGACCCACTGGGTCGTGCCGTCGGCGAGGTCCTGTTCCTTCCACAGGGGCACCTCGGCCTTGACGCGGTCGGTGATCTCCTCGCAGGCGGCGAAGGCCTCGCGTCGGTGGGCGGCGGCGACGATGACGGCGAAGGCCACCTCGCCGATGGCCACGTCTCCCGTGCGGTGGGCCGCCCACACGCGCACGGGGTGGGCGGCGGCGACCTCGCTGGCCACGCGCCCCAGTTCGGCGGCGGCCGTGGGGTGCGCCTCGTAGCTCAGGGCGGCGACGGGCTGCCCGCCGTCGTGGTCGCGCACCACGCCCTCGAAGCGGACGAGCGCCCCCATCGCGTCTGTCATGGTGTCGCGGGCGGCGGCGTGGATGAGCGGCTCGAGCGGGGCGGCGGTGACCGCAGTTCCGGTGACCTGCCCGGTCTGGTCGGTGACGTAGCCCGGGTCGCTACTCGTGGCCACGCGAGCCCTCCATGAGGTCCATGATGTGGCCGAGGATGGGGTCGAGGGCCGCGCACCCGTCCTTGACCCCGCCCAGGGAGCCGGGGAGCGTCATCACGAAGGTCTCCCCGGAGATCCCTGCGACGGCGCGGGAGAGCACCGCGGTGGGGGTGCTCTCCAGGCCCCTGCTCCAGAAGGCCTGGACCACCCCGGGGAGCTCCTTGTCCAGCAGCGGCTGGACCACCTCGATGGTGAGATCGTCCGGGGTGATGCCCGTCCCGCCGGAGGTGAGCAGGACCGCGGGCTGGGCGGCCAGGGCCTCGCGCACGGCGCTGGCGATCCCGGCGTCGGCCACGATGGTTGCGTCCGGGGTGTCGAAGCCCCGGGAGCGCAGGAACTCGACGGCGGCGGCGCCCGAGCGGTCCTTGTAGACGCCCTCGGCGGCCCGTGTGGAGGCGACAATCACGCGTGCGGTTCTCATATCACGCACACTTTATAGGGGGTAGACCCGCGCGAGGGAACCGGCGGGGACCGTGGTGCCCGCCGGGATCCGGATGAGGCAGGTCGCGGGCCCAGCCTGCGCGAGGAGGTGGGATCCGGGTTTGCCAACGGCCTCCACCGACCCCCCGGCACCCACCCGTCCGCGCAGGAACTGGTCGCGCCCCTCCAGGCCGGTAATCTCCGCGGCAAGGGGCGCGAGGAGGGGATCGGGCGCGTGGCCCAGGAAGGGCGCGACGTAGAGGCGGAAGCTGACCAGGGTGGACACCGGGTTGCCCGGCAGGCTGATCACGGGGACGTCCCCGAGGTGCGAGAGCCCCTGCGGGCCGCCCGGCTGCTGCGCAACGTGGCCGTACCAGCCGTCGGCGAGCACCTGGCGGACGACCTCGAAGCGGCCGTGGCTGATCCCGCCGGAGGTCACCACCGCGTCGGGGCGCGTCTCACCGATGGCGCGCTCCAGCGCCCCACGCAGCGCGGCCGGGTCGTCGTCGGTGGCCACCCGCCCCGCAACTCCGATGCCGTGGCGGTGCGCGAGAACCTCGAGCATGGGCCCGTTGGTGTCGCGGATCGCGGCTGCACCGGTGCCGGAGACCTCCGCGCCCCCGGTGACCAGGAGGATGCGCGCCCGCCGCCGCACCTTAACCTCTTCAAGGCCCTGGGCCACGAGGGCCCCGAAAAGGGCCGGGGTGATCTCCGCGCCCGCGGGGGCGAGGGTGTCACCGGCGCGGATGTCGGAGCCCGCGGGGCGCACGAACTGGCCCGCGCCCGCCGCGGGGAGGTGCACCGGCTCGCCCTCGGCGACGAAGGAGTCGGGGGCGCACGTCTCCACGGGGACGACGGCGCGGGTGCCCGCGGGAAGCATCGCCCCGGTCATGACGGGCGCGGCCGCCCCTCCCAGGCCGTGAGGGTAGAGGGCATCGGGGTCCGAGCCCGCCGGGACGGTCGGGCCGGCCACCGCCGCGCGCTCCCCGAGCAGGGAGGTGGCGTAGCCGTCCATCTGGGAGTTGTCGAAGCGCGGCTGGTCCTCCCTGGCCACCACCGCGGCCGCGAGTCGGGCGCGGCGGCGGGCGGCGTCGGCTAGCCCCACGGTTTCCGCGGGAAGCGCGCCCAGCAGGTCGCGCACGGCCGCGGCGTGCTCATCGGGCGTTCTGCTCATGCGGCCCACCCTAACGAATCGCCTGCGGCGATAGGATGAGCCGCATGCGTATCCACTACTTCGCCGCGGCCCGCGCGGCCGCCGGCGTGAGCGAGGAGGAGGTCGGCGAGTTCGCCACCCTCGGCGAGGTGCTTGACGACGCCACCCGCCGCCACCCCGGGGCAACGGACGCGGGGCTCACCTTCGCCGATGTCCTGGAGCGCTGCACGTTCCTCGTCGACGGGCGCCGCGCGCAGCGGGGGGATCCGACGGCGGGTGCGGAGCGCCTGGACGTCCTGCCGCCCTTCGCCGGCGGCTAGGTTCCCGCGGGAATCACCCGGACCCTGTCGGCGTCGACCCGGACGCCGAGCAGCGAGCCCGGTTCGATGCCGAGGCGCACCGCGTCCCCGCGGGCAACCGGCAGGGCGAGCACCCCGCCGGGTGCCTCGAGTTCGACGCTGAACCCGCCGCCGGCCGTCGCGGTGACGGCGCGCACGCGGGCGCGGAGAACCCCCGGGCCGGGGGAGGGGGCCAGCATGACATCGGACGGGGAGAAGACGGCGGCGACCGGTGAGTCCCCGGGCCAGCCACCGTGGGCGGTGCCCCCCAGCTCCCCGAGCCCGGTGGCGGCGCAAACGGCCTCCCCCGGGCGGGCCGCCGGGGCGGTGGCCGGCAGCCAGTTCAGCCCGGCCAGCTGGGCGGAAAAGACGGTGGACGGTGCCGAGAGTTCCCCGGCGGTGGGCCGGAGCGCCACCACCCGGCCCAGGCGCATCACCGCCACGTGGTCGGAGAGGCTGGCCACGTCCAGCGGATCGTGGGTGACCACGATGGTGGTCCGTGACCCGGCGGTGGCACGGAGGATGTGGCGCCACCTCTGGGCGGAGTCGATGTCGATGGCGGCGAGGGGTTCGTCGAGAAGCAGGACGCGAGGACGGGGGGCAAGGGCGCGGACGAGGGCCACCTGCGCCGCCTGTCCGCCGGAGAGGGCGCGCACGGGGACGTCGGCAAGCTCGGCGAGCCCCGCGGCGCCCAACAGGGCCCGCGCCCCGGGCACGTCGCCCGTAACCATGGCGACGGCCTTGAGCGGGGTCGAGGTGGGGGGAAGCCCCGGGTTCTGCGTGAGCATGACCGCGCCGCGGCGGTGCGCCGGAAGCCGGTCGACGGCCCGGCCGCCGAGAGTCACCGGGGCACCCCTGAACCGCCCCGCGACCGTGCCGAGCAGCGTCGTCTTGCCGGAGCCGTTCGGGCCGACGAGGGCGGTCGTGGACCCGGCGGGGAAGGTGGTCGCGCCGACGCGCACGTCGGGGCCGTCAGCCTCCGGGCGGGTCAGCTCGCGCAGCGCGACGGCATCGACCTCCCCGGTGGAGCGCGGGCGCGGGGTGGGGGCGCGCCGGGTCAGCAGCGGCGGCAGCATGGTGGCGGCGAGGACCAGGATCGCGAGCCCGGCAAGGATGGCGGACAACCCGTAGGCGAGCTGCTGGTCGATCTCCCGGGCCAGGTAGATGCCCAGCGGCATCGTGCGGGTGACCCCGGGCAGCGATCCCGCGAAGGTGAGCGTGGTGCCGAACTCGCCGAGGGAGCGCGCTGCCGCGAGTCCCGCCGCGGACATGAGCGTCGGTGCGATGGCCGGCAGGGTGATGCGCGCGGTGGCGCGGGCGGGGGAGATGCCCACGCCGGCGGCGGAGGTGAGCACCTCCGGGTCGAGCTGGCGCAGCGCCGAGTCCAGGGTGATCACCACGAAGGGGAGGGAGACGAAGACGTGGGCGGCGATCACACCGGGGAAGGCGAAGGCGAACTGCCACCCCAGCGCGTCGAGGAGGGGCGAGGCCAGTCCCCGGCGCCCGAGCAGCGCCGAGAGGGCCAGGCCGGCGACCACCGGGGGCATGGCCAGGGGAAGCAGCACCAGCACGCGCGCCAGCTGCGAGCCGCGGCGCAGGTTGTGCATCCACAGCGCCAGGGGCGTGCCCAGGGCAACCGAGATTACACAGGCCGCGGCGGCGGAGGTGAGGGTGACGCGCAGCAGCTCCCTGGTGCCGGGGGCGGCGAGAATCGGGCCCAGGCCGGACCACGGCACGCGGGCGCCGAGCGCCCCGATGGGCAGGATAACGGCCCCCAGGGCGACGAGCGCTAGTGCGAGCACGGGCACCGGCGTGGGGTGGGGCGCGGGCCGGGGAGCGGGGGCAGCCGGGCCGGACGCACCGTCACGCAACTCCGTCACGTCCCTGCCCTAGCTCGCCGGGGTGAAACCGTGCTCGGCCCAGGCCTTCTTCATCTCCTCGCTGGAGAGCTCGTCGCGCAGCTTCTTCGCCTCCTCGCGGTGCTGCGTGCGGGTGGCGACGGCCGCAACCAGGGAGTTCGGGTGCTCGTCGGCGTGCGGGATCTCCACGATGGTCACGGCGTCACCGGCGGAGGCGGCGTCGGTGCGGTAAACGAAGCCCGCGTCTGCCTCGCCGGAGACGACCTTGCCCAGGGTGTCGGAGACGCTGTGCTCGAGCGAGACGGGGCGGACCGTGAGCCCGTTGGCCTCCACCAGCTTGTTGGTCACGGCACCGCAGGGAACCTGCGCGTCGCACATGACCACGTGCACGCCGTCGCGCTGCACGTCGTCGATCCGGGTGATCTTCGCCGGGTTGTCGCGCGGGACGACGAGCACCATCGAATTGGTGGCCACCACCTGCGGGTCCTCGGCCACACCGGAGGAAACGGCGTCATCCATCGTCTTCTGGTCGGCGGTGATGAGGACGTCGCCCGGCGAGCCGTCGCGAAGCTGCTGCACCAGATCCGAGGAACCGGCGTTGACGAAGGTCAGCTTGTCCCCGGAGTTCTTTTGGATGTCGTCATTGAGAACGCGCGTGGACGCGGCGCCCAGGACCATCAGGTCGGTCTTCTGCTCCGACTGCTCCGGGGCATCGGAGGAGCCCTGCGAGGAGCAGGCGGCGAGCAGCGCGGCGGCGGCGATGGCTGAGGCGGCGAGGACGCGGGTCAGTCGCATGGTGGTCCCTTCTGGCGGCGGTTACGTCCCCCGACCATAACCCGCGGGCCCGACACGCGGTGTGACTACGGTGTTTCCGGGGGGGATCACAGCTCGACGGGACCCAGCTCGGCCAGCGCCTCGGGCGTGTCGAAGTCCCGTTCCAGCCCCCGCCCGGGCACACGCGCCACGCAGCGGGCGGCGCGGACGAGAGCACGGGCCGGGGCATCGCGCGAGCCGGTCTTGGCGAGGGCATCGAGCAGGCTCCGGCGGCGCCACAGCGCGCACAGGGGCTGGTCGAAACCGTCGTCAGACACGGCCAGGGCGCAGTCACCATCACCGAGCGCGTTGCGCAGGGCGGGCAGCAGGGCGGCGGAGCGGGGCGCGTCCACGGCGAGGACGGCGACCAGGGGTGTGCCCAGCTCCGTCACCCCTGCCGCGATCCCCGCCACGGGGCCGCCGAAGGGCGGGTCCTCCGCCACGGTCGGCATGCCCAGATCCGCGGGGGAGACAACGACTCGCGGGGCGGCAGGGGGGAGGGTGGAGAGAAGCTTGTCGACGAGCCGCCGGCCCCCCACCCTGATCTGGGCCTTGTCCGCTCCCATGCGCGTCGAGCGTCCGCCGGCGAGGACGATGACCCCGACGTCCCCCCACTCACTCACCGGGCAGCTCCCGCGACCAGTCGCCCGAGCGCCCACCCGACTTGGCGGTGATGCCCATGCGGCGGATGTAGGCGCTGCGGTCCACCCCCTTGACCATGTCCACCACGCTCAGGGCCGCGACGCTCACGGCGGTCAGCGCCTCCATCTCCACGCCGGTGCGGTCGGCGGTGCGCACCGTCGCCTCGATGAGGACGTGGTCGGTGCGGATTTCCAGGTCGACGGCGCAGCCGTGCACGCCGATGGTGTGCGCGAGGGGTAGGAGATCGGGGACCCGCTTCGCCGCCGAGATGCCCGCCACGCGGGCGACCGCCAGGACGTCGCCCTTGGGGACGGTTCCGTCTCGCAGCGCCGCGAGCACATCAGGGGAACAGGCGACCTCACCCCGGGCGGTGGCGGTGCGCACGGTGGGCTCTTTGTCGGTGACGTCGACCATGTAGGCCCGGCCGGCGGTGTCGAGATGGGTGAACTGCATCGGGTGCTCCTTGCTGGGGGTGTTTCTAGCTGCGGGTGAGGTGGACGGTGATGTCGGCGGGTATCGGGCCCGGCCCGAGGACGGTGAAGCCCGTGATCCCGGACAGGGCGGTGACGTCGCTCGAAGGGTTCGGCCCGGCGGAGAAGGGGTGCGCCTCGGGCACTGCGCCCGTGAAGTCCAGTCGCACTGGCACCACCTGCGGTGAGGTACCCCGGGGTGGGGTGAAGCCCGCCCCGGCGCGCGCCGTGAGACGCGGGCGGGCGGAGGGGTGGGGCGCGCCCGCGCAGGCCGCGATGAGCGGGGCGACGTAGAGGTGGAAGGAGACCCAGGCGGCCACCGGGTTGCCGGGCAGGCAGACGAGCGCGGCCTCCCCCCACCGTCCCAGGCCCTGGGGCCCGCCGGGGCGCTGGTCCACACGGCCGAACCAGGCGCACCCCGTCGGCTCCACCGTCGCGCGCACGACATCGAAGGCGCCGGCGCTGATCCCGCCGGTGGTCACGATAATGTCGGCGTTCTCCGCGGCGGCGTCCAGCAGCGCGGCGAGTGAGCCGGCGCGGTCACCGGCGCGCATCCCGGCGACGTCTCCCGCCCCCGCCGCAGCGGCCAGCGCCGTGACCATTGGGAGGTTGGAGTCCGGCAGCTGCGCCTCACCCGGGGCCACCGGCCAGGCGGCCAGCTCGTCACCGGTGGAGATCACCGCGACTCGCGGGGCGCAGTAGGCGTCCACGCAGCGCACGCCGGCGGAAACCAGGGCGGCGAGGGTCCCGGCGTCGAGAAGCGTACCCACGGCTGCGACGCGCGAACCCGCGGGCAGGCTCGACCCCGCCACCCGAACGTGGCTGCGCGCCGGGTCCGCGGCGTTGACGGTCACCGACTCCGGGAGCGGGACGGGCCCGGGCGGGACGTCGGTCTGCTCCACGGGAACGACGATAACGCCCGGTCCGGGCGGCACCGGCGCGCCCGTCATGATGCGCCAGGCCTTACCCGGCGCGCATGTCAGCTCACGTGTGTCACCGGCCGGGATGTCGCCGACGACGGGTAGCTCGCCGTCCGCAGCGTCCTCGGCTCGCAGGGCGTACCCGTCCATCGCGGAATTCGTGAACCCCGGCAGGTCGACGCCGCTGCACACGTCAGCGGCGAGCGCCCGCCCGAGGACGTCACCGACCCAGCCGCCGTCGGCCAGCGCCACCCGCCGCGCAGGCAGCCGTGGAACGGCCGCGAGGATGCGCGCGAGGTGCTCGGCATCGGTGATGAGTTCGGGGGCGTGCGACATGCCCCCATTGTGCAACCCACCACTGACAACGCCCCGTTCGCAACCGGATTCGGTTGCGAACGGGGCGTCATCCCCATGCTGGATGGCGTCAGGCGCCGCGCTCGGTGCGAGTGCGCCCCTTGCCCTCGTCGGTCTCGACCCAGCCCTGCAGCCAGGAGCGGAAGTCGGAACCGAACTCGTTGTGACGCGTGCCGAGACGCACGACGGCCTTGAGGTAGTCGAGACGGTCGCCCGTGTCGTAACGGCTGCCGCGGAAGACGACACCGATGACGCCGGCGCCCTCACCCGTCGCGCTCGCACGCTCGGCGAGCGCGTCCGTCAGCTGGATCTCGCCGCCGCGTCCCGGCTCCGTCTTCTCGAGCACCGCGAAGATCGACGGGTCGAGCACGTAGCGGCCGATGATCGCAAGGTTGCTCGGCGCCTCCCCCGCGGCCGGCTTCTCGACGAGACCGGTGACGCGCACGACGTCTTCGCCCTCGCCCTCGATCGGTTCGACGGCCGCGCAGCCGTAGAGGTGGATCTGGTCGTCCGGCACCTCCATGAGCGCGATGACGGACCCGCCGTGCTTGGCCTGCACGTCGATCATCTGCTCGAGCAGGTGGTCGTCCTCGTCGATGAGGTCGTCGCCGAGCAGCACGGCGAACGGCTCGTCGCCGACGTGGTTGCGCCCGACGAGCACGGCGTGGCCGAGGCCGCGCGGCTCGCCCTGGCGGATGAAGTGGACCTCACCGAGGTCGGCCGACTTCTGCACACGCTTGAGGCGCTTCTCGTCGCCCTTCTTCTCGAGGGCCCGCTCGAGCTCCCAGTGGCGGTCGAAGTGATCCTCGAGAGCAGCCTTGGAACGACCGGTGATCGTGAGGATGTCGGGAACCCCTGCGCGCACCGCCTCTTCGACGACGTACTGGATGGCCGGCTTGTCGACGACCGGCAGCATCTCCTTGGGGATGGCCTTCGTGGCAGGCAGGAAGCGCGTGCCGAGCCCGGCGGCCGGGATGACGGCCT
>NZ_DDJO01000023.1:0-273 GCF_002339505.1 Corynebacterium sp. UBA2622 | reverse complement strand
CGACGAGCGCGAGCGCGTCGCCAAGCGCGATTTGCGCACACGACTTCGCGCCGCGCGTCGAGAGCGTCGTGATGCGACGAGCCCCGAGCAACGTCACGCCGACGGACTCGCGCTGCTGCATCACTTAGAGCCGCTGCTGGCACGCGCCACCTGCGTCACCTCGTTCGAGCCGCTGGCGAGCGAGTCGAACCTCGAACCGATCAACGCCGCCGTCAGGGCGCGCGGGCGCCTGCTCGTGCCGATCACGCTCGCCGATCTGGACCTGTCCTGGCG